>CAWGRE010000010.1:0-162739 GCA_963824925.1 uncultured Acidobacteriota bacterium | reverse complement strand
CGGAATAGTCCCATGCCAGTTGCTCGTCGATTCTCTTTCTTCCCAATTCTCCCATTCTCTTTCTTTCCTCCGGCCGGTCAAGGAGCCAAACGATCTTGGCGGCAAAATCCGCGACGCCTTCTTCTTTCGAGGCGTACAGGGAAGCTTCCTGGGCGCTGAACTTCCCTTCCTTTGGACTCGAATTGAACGATGGGCTTGCCGAGGGCCATGTATTCCATGATTTTGATCATGGTGGAAATATCATTCATCTCGCTCGGCCGGTCGGGGTTCACGCAGACGTCGGCGGTTGAGAGGACTTCCAACAATTCCTGATCGGAGACTCTGCCGGTGAAATAGAGGGTATCGTGCAATCCGCGCTCTTCCACCATCTTTTTCAACTTGTTCAGTTCGGTGCCGCCACCGACGCAGGTGAAGAAGATGTCGAGTCTGCCGGATTTCTTGATGTGTTCGGCCACATCCAACAAAATATCCAGGCCGTCCTGCACGCTCATGTTACCGACGTAGCCGACTAAGTACTTCCTTCCATTCTTCCGAGCGGGATTGGGTGGAACCGGTTTGAATTTGTCTTTTCTGGGCCCGTTACGCACCACGAACACATTTTGCGGATCCAAGTTGCCGCGCTTCACGGCAAGGTCCCGGTAGCTCATGTTCGTCACCATGACTACATCGCTGAACCGGTAGGTAAGTCTCTCGAGCATAACCAGGATTTTGTAGAGGCCGCCCTGCCTTCCATATTTTGAAACGTACAGCTCAGGGTTCGCGTCGTGATGGTCAAAAATGTACTTCACGCCGAGAAGTTTGAATGGCAATGCAACCAGAAAAATATTGTCCGGCGGATTGCAGCCTTCGATGACGTCAAATCCGTGCCGCAGATAGATCCACAGGGCATAGGCAAACTCCCACAGCAGCGCCCACCCGTATTCCCACAAATATCCCCACGGCGTACTTCCCTCCGCCGGCGAAGGATGCCGGTAGATGCGGACCCCATCGAGAATTTCGTGCCCTTTTGTAAAGCCCTTTCGCCGGGGACATAACACGGTCACTTCATATCCGTGCTCATGAAGGGAGCACGCTTCTCTCCAAACGCGAGGATCGAAGGGGACCGTTTGGTTCTCAACAATGATCAGAACACGTTTTTTTTGGGCAATGGGATTCATCGACTCAGACCCGTTCGCGGAGTTATCCGTGACTACGGCCTGGCTAGCGGCGTTGCCCGCTAGCCTTTCCGGCTCAACGGTATTACCAGCAGATGCCGCTGTAGGCGCCATTATTGCTTCTGGAAGTTGAAATGCGGACGAAATCGACAAGCGACTGCCCAGGTTGCAGTCTTTCTGAAATGGATGTGAACTCGGCGGCTTTATTGCCGATTACAATCGTTTCCGCGTGTTGAAGAACGGCGTTGATATCGTCGACCATAAGTCGGGAAATATGAGGGATGCGGTTGAGGATGAAATCGCGATTTGCGCCGACCAATCGCGCGACCTGCACATTTTTGTCGTAAATGCGGATGTCGTAACCCTTACCCACCAAGCGTTCGATGATTTCTATCATCGGGCTTTCCCGCAGGTCGTCAGTACCTTCCTTAAAGCTGAAGCCCAGGATTCCGATGCGCTTCCGGCCTTTCTCCATAATCAACTGCAGGCCGCGAGAAACCTGGAGTTCGTTGCTCGGAAGTATTGCGTTCAGAATCGGGAGTTCCAGGTCGTGCAACTTCGCCGAATACGCCAGAGCGCGAAGGTCTTTTGGAAGGCAAGAACCGCCAAATGCAAATCCCGGCTTGAGGTAGGCGGTTGAGATATTGAGTTTCTTGTCCTGGCAGAAAATATCCATCGCCTTGTGGGCGTCGATTGAGAAGGATTTGCAGAGATTGCCGATTTCATTGGCAAAACCGATCTTGAGCGCGTGCCAACTGTTGTCGATGTACTTGACCATTTCGGCCGTTTCGACGTCAGTTCTGATCATTGGGGCGTTGAGTTTCGAATAAAGACCAGCCACCACGTCGCCACTGGCCGCGTCCACTTCCCCGATGACGGTTTTCGGAGGCTGGGCGAAGTCCATTACGGCCGTGCCTTCGCGAAGAAATTCCGGATTGTTGCAAAGTCCGAAATCCTTGCCCGCCTTCTTACCCGAGGTCTCTTCCAACACGGGGATAACCATCCGGCGCATAGTGCCGGGCAGAATCGTGCTGCGAATCACCACGGTGTGCCGCGCCGCCTTGTCCTTGAGCGCACTGCCGATCTGCTCGCAGACATGCCGGACATGCGTCAAATCAAGATTGCCGTTTATTTGACTCGGCGTGCCCACGCAGACAAACGAAATGTCCGTCTCTCGAATAGCCTGAACTGAGTCGGTGATGGCGCGCAGGCGACCGCTCTTCACCGCGGCGTCAATGATTTCCTCGATGTCTGCCTCAATAATCGGAGATTTCCCGGAGTTGATCAGGTCCACTTTTGTGGGCACCGGGTCGACGCCGACGATTTCATGCCCTTCTTTCGCGAGGCACCCCGCGCAAACGGCACCTACATAACCGAGACCGAATATGCTGACTCTCAAGATGTGCTCCTTATCGATGAGGCCTATTTCTGCGTCCAAAATGCCCAGGCCTTAGAAGACAAAAGCGTGAAATTGTGAACAGTTTTCTGAAACTAAGCCCGCGCCGGGGAGGCGGAATTCGACGTGTTTCGAGCCATGAGAAAACACAGGCTGCGGAACAATTGCGCAAGGGCCCAACGATGCATGGGCGTATTGTCCCAACCCATCAGGAGACGGCGACTGCGGAAAGAACCGTCGGGCTTTTGCCACACGGTAACGATATCGTTTATGACGCTGGACAGAAGATTGTCCAATTTGGGGAAACGCCCTTGTAGCAGAACAGCCAGATTGATGGCCTCCGCGTAATCGTAGAGTTCGCGACGATAGACCGTTAAGCGGGGGCGGCTGGAGAAGGGTTTCGGAAGGCCCGCTTCGTCGAACAAATTCGCCGTGTAGTAGCCAACGCCGCGCTTGATCGCTTCGGTACAGCCGGGGTGCCCCGTTAGTAGTTCGATCTTCGCCAGTGCTTTCATGACGAAACAGGTATGAAAATGGTCGATGAAGGTGCGCTTCCCATCTTTTGCGTAATACCAGGACCCGTCTTCGTTTTGTGCTTCAAGGACAAATTGGAGGTTCCGTTCCGCCACATTCCAGTATTTTTCGTCGGAAAAATCGCGCGCCGCGCTTGTCAGGAGAAATGCTCGGTAGGCATTGGCGTTTACAACGGCAACGGATTGCTCGGGATCCGGGGTATAAGAGCACGTCGAAGCCTTCTCGGAAGTCGGGAAATCCTTGTAGTCGAGCAGGGCGTGTTCCGCAGTCGAACGCATGATCTCTCGCCATTCTTCGGACTGGTCAATTTCCCAAACCTGTTTGAATGCCTCATAAACATAAGGCACGGTGGTGATGAGAGGCGTTCCCGCCCAAATCGTGCCGCGGATGGTTTCCCAGTTGAACGGATATCCCCAGCAAGAGTGGCTATAGCCCGGGCACCGCGTATCCTTAAGGACCTCCAGGAAGTGAACCGCCTTCTCATAGTGGCGTTTGTCGCCCGAATATTGCGCAAGAAGCGCAAACCCCATGGCATAGTGCGCATCAGCGATTGGGAATCGCTGGCGTTTCCAGAAAACTTTTCTGGCTGACGGCAGAAACGCTTCGGAGAAAACCATTGGCGAGACTGCGAGAGTCCCCAGGAGGCGATTCTTGTAATAAAGGGCTTTGGCGCTCCTTGCGATGTCACTCGCATAATATGTCTGGAAGTCGTACGAAGTCTCGCCATAGTGAGAGAGCCATTCGACAAAGCGCAGAACTGCGGGGAGAACCTTCTCGTTTTGCACGGGAGCCGTTGGCAGCGTACTAACAGGTGCCTGGGGCTCTGTTCCGACTTGTAGAGTCATGCGATTCTCCGGGCCTCCCGGGCCCCGCTCCGCGTTAGAAATCCTAGTTCGAATCCAGGAAGAGCCGGTGGGTCAGTTCCAGTGTGAGGAGTCGATGAATTTCCGTGGTGTAGTTGTGATTGCCTTTAATGTGGCCTTGCACTATTCGCCGGACCATATCCGCGTTTACATAAGGACGTGAGAGCGAGCGTGGATCCAACAACATTTCGCGGACATAATTCGCGAGCTGGTCGCGGTACCAGATCCGGAAATGAAACACCTTGTGCCGGCCTATCCAGAGACGTTCGAGGTGCAGTGGGGCAAACAAGTGGTCGATTTGCGCGACCCATTGCGGCATGCCGTAGTCATAGGCGTATTCCGCCTTGAACAAAAATTCCAGGACGCCTTGTGTGAGGGCGCTGTTCAGGCCGCCGATGCCGCGATCCGTCCGCAACTTGGCTAGTTCGGGATTGCCTTCCTGAATGAGCCGGAGTCTACCTTGTTCGTTGAAGGCAACCGCGCCAGGAGCTTTGTAAATAGTTTTGACGAGGTCATTGTCGAGATACGGTGATCGCACGGCGAGTTGCGTCTGCTCCAGGCCCAGAACTCCGTAATGATGCCAGGGCGACTGGCGGAACGCCACAAAGGTCATGGGATGGACCTGGAGGTTTTTATCGTAGGTCGCCTTGGCCACCTGAAGTTTGGGTTCCAGATCGCCCTGAAACAATCCGGCGGCAGGTTGCTCTGCTTTGAACATCACCGCGTGAAGCAGCATCTCGCTGCCATAGGTACCAACAATTCGCACGGGGGCGATTTCCCGAACTTTTTCACTGACATATAGATCCGGGGATCGGCCCAAGTCCACGCACGCATCGGTCAGATAGATGGTGCGCTCCGCATAGTGGGAGAAATTGTTCAGGAATTCCGTGCCGGTGGTAATGACTTGGTGTTGCTGGCCGCAGATTTCGGCCACGCGACGCGCCAGAATGACGTCCTGGTTGTCGCGATACATGCTTCCGTAGGTATAACACGGGAGCGAGTTCGGCTTGGCTTTGCGCCAGGCCATGATGATGCGGGTGTCAAGACCACCTGTGAGGGAGACCCCGATACGTTCCTCACCACCGAAATAGCGCGGAAGATTCCGGACAAATACGTCGCGAAGCTGGGAGTAATATTCCTCCGGCTTATACGGAGTCTCTTCTTCCCATTCGCGAGGCTCGAAATAGGTGGCCTTTTTCTGGAGCTGTCCATCGCGAAACTCCCACGCCGAACCAGGTGGCAGAACGTGCAGACTAGGGAAGAGACTTCGGTTCTCGAGCACGCAGCCGCATACGATGAATTCTCCCAGGCTCCGCGGATCAATTTTCCGCAGCTGCGGGCGGACTTTTAAGAATGGCTTTCGCCTCAGCGGCGAAATAAAATGTATCAGGGGCTTCGTGGTAGTAGAGGCGCTGGAGGCCGTACCGGTCATTGAACAGGATGGAATTCCCGCGCGCTCTGTCAGAAACGAGTCCATGAAACCGCCCGTTTAGCTGCTTCGGGAAATCCGGTTCTTCTTCGTAGCGATGAACTAGATAAGAGGATCCCTCGGCACAGACGTCGTGACCACGCGACTTGAGGGAATTGATTGTTCCCGGCTCCGGGTAGTCCTCGCCAGAGAAGCAGAGCGTAACTTCCTTGTTCTCGTTTTGCAGCGGCATGTTGTCCGCGAAAGAGCCTTTTGGGACGACCCAACCGACATAAACCCCCTGCGCTTCGTCAATCCACGTGCCACACGCGTAAAACGATTCGTGACGAATCGTTTGCAGCATCGAGAGCAATTCCTGCTCTGCGTCCGCCCGAGGACGCTTGGTAACAAGTCCGACAATTCCCGGCAAGTGCGATCTCCTAGAGCGATTCTGCTTTCAGTTGAAATTTGCGTTGCAACCAGGCGCTGCGCAGATCACGCAGTTTCGACATAAAGGATTCCGGCAGGCGGTCCGCAAGACGGTGGTGCAAGCCCATCGAGAATGCGGCTTTGCCCCAGGCTGAAAGCGGGACGTAATAGCGCGGAACGTCAACCGGCTGGAATGCGTTTCGTTCCTTGAAATCGCTAAGGCTGCTCTGGGCCTTTTTGCCGTAAGCGAACTTGGAATACACCAAATTAGAAATCTGCCTCTCGGCACAAGAACGTACCGCGTGGGCGACGAGGGCGTTGGTGGGAGCTTTATCGCGCGACTCCAAGGACGAGATGATGTGCATCATGCCGGCCTGAGTTCGAGTGTCGTCGATAACGAGCTTGATAAAGCCAATCAGTTTTCCGGCGTCATAAGCGCCGATGAAGACGCTTGAGTCGAGGTACGTCGCGCTCATGTTGCGCACCGTTTCAAGACTCTTTCCGTAGTGAGGAAAGCGGCGATCCTGACGGACAGGAGTTTCGTTATAGATCTCCCAGATGCCGCGGACGAGATCGTCGTCGAATGCGGCTTCCCGGACGACGACGCCTTTCTTTTCCGCCTGCTTGGCCTTGTTCCGCGCCTTGAAACCGATCTGCTTGGTCCACCAATTCTCGTAAGTGGAAATCGACAGAACAGCCAAATTGTCCATTTCGAGAGGATAAGGATACTTAACGGCGGTGTCTGGCAAGCGTTGCAGAAATGTAAAGAGGTCGGCACGCACGCCGGCTTTGCGAATTACGGAGATCGCCGCGTCGGGGTCATCGATAAACTTATAGTCATCCGCATCGAGATGGGCGACGCGACAAATAGTTCCCTCGACGACGAATTCTCGATTGCTGAAGGTCACACCACTTTTCTTAGCTGTCATAAGTTCTTGGGTCCTGAAATTAGAAGGAGTTCGTGCAACGACTGAATCAAAGTTCTAGGCAGAATTGGATCGTGTTTCGAATTAATCAAAGAATCGCTCGATTCGGAGACCTGACGGATCATTTGCGTTGAGTCGCGATTGCCATCCAAGTATCCCTGACGATGGTGGTGGAGTCAGTCTGCGAGGCTGGCTACCGGCGCTTCATTCGCGCGCAACCACTCTTCGAAGACGACCAGGCTAAAAAGAATCTTGTGATTGTCGTGGCGCTTGGAGGCATGCTGCTCGAACAATTGCCGGACCAGTTGGGGGCGAAGGAACTGATAGATCCTGGACTCTTCATCGAGCAAAGTATCTGCCATTTTGTTATTGATGGCCCCGAAGAACCAGTCATCGACGACGTTATTGGCGAACCCTCGCTTGGGCCTTTTCACGATGGATTCGGGAAGAAACGTCCGGCAAACCTCACGATGCAGCCATTTCCGCGATCCATTTCGTACCTTGAGGCTCGCCGGGAGACGCTCGACATATTCGACGATTTCTTTGTCGACGAAGGGAACCCGCAGCTCAAGGCTGTGTGCCATTGACAGTTTGTCGGCGTACATGAGGAGTTCATCGGGAAGTGTGGACCGTAGTTCGAGGAACTGGAGTCCGCCGAGTTCGTCCGTGTCCTGCATCAGGGCATTCATGTCCTGCCAGCAATTGAGGATGGTGTCACCGGCATCGGCAGGCAAAAGACCGTCTTGAAAGAGGCCTTCCACCTGATCTCCGGGGAGGAGGGAAAGTACATTTTGGTATCTACGCATGCGATCAGGAGTCGCCAGCGAGTGGATGCCGCGCTTGAGGGTCTCGTTCCTTGGCAGCGCCTCAATTGTCGAGGAGATCGGTCCCCTTACCCAACCCGGCAGAGTGGACCAGACCGCGCTGTAACGTACGCCAAGGTGGCGACGATAGCCGCCGAACAATTCGTCCGGCCCTTGCCCCACAAGCGCGACCTTAACGTCCTGGCGAGCACGCTGGCAAACGAAGTACATGGGCACGATTGAAGATGTCGCGACGGGCTCTTCAAGAGCGGCCACGATTCTTGGCAAGGCTTCCTCAAAAATGGATTGGGTGATGTTGACGCTCGTGTGATTCGATCCAAGGACACGAGCGGTTTCGGCCGCGTCGGTGAGCTCGTCGTCGGCGAACGAGGAGCCATAGCCAACCGTATAAGTGGGCCAGGAACTGCCGTTCAGATTCATCAATGCCAGCAGCAAACCTGAATCGATGCCACCGCTCAGAAGCAGGCCTACGGGCACGTCGCTGATGAGCTGACGCTTGATGGCATCTTTATAGAGCGAGAGCAGTTCGTCCTTTGCCTGCGCGGGGGACTTGGGCGGCTGGAACGGCTCCGGTTTGAATTGGTACCAGCGGCTGACTTCGCAGATGCCATTTTCGACGGTCAGCTTGGTTCCAGGCGCAAGTTTGTGCACGCCCTTGACGATCGTGTAGGGCGAAGGCGTAAAACGATGCCGGAGAAATAGATTGAGCGAAGTGGGATCAATCTCCGTTCTGCCGGGCATAAGGGCGCGGATGGGGCGCATTTCGGAGCCAAAATAAACGGCGTTGCCGTCAATGCGGTAATAAATGAGCTTGATTCCGAATGGATCGCGCGCGACCAGCAAGCGTTTCCGGCGCGCATCCCAGATCGCGAAACCGAACATGCCGTTCAGCCGATTGAGGACTTCATCGCCCCACTGCTTGTAACCTTCAATAATGACTTCGGTGTCGGAGTTCGTGCGAAAAATGTGGCCGTGACTTTGAAGCTCCCGTTTGAGTTCGTGGAAATTATAGATTTCGCCATTGAAGACCACCCAGACCGACTCCTCGGGATCAGACATGGGCTGGTGGCCGCCGGCAAGGTCAATAATGGAAAGCCGCCGGAATCCGAAGCCAAGCGGGCCGTCGATGAAATAGCCTTCATCATCGGGACCGCGGTGGATGAGCGAACGGGTCATGGCTTGGATATCCGTTTTATTGACCGGAGCCATGCTTTTGAAATTGAATTGTCCGCAAATTCCGCACATACAGATTGCTTAGCCTCTTGCCAATTTCGCTTTATCAGGAATCGTTAGCTCTGCCGGCCGATGATTCGGTGTGCCTGAGCAGCCGAATCGCCTATTCGGAGAGCAACGTAAACTTGTCGATGGGCTTCCCCGTCAGAACCCGCTTCAGAACAGTCCTTAATTTCTTCATCTGCTCTCGGCGGTGGAAGGACCAAAGCTCATTCGAAACGGGGCGTTCAAGCCTGCGCACGGCTGATAGTGCATAGCCCGCTCCCAGAGCGAGGCCGTCCAGAATGTAGGGTTTCTTGGTCATCCGGTAAGTGACGCGAAACAATTCCCAGAGTGGATGCCCGCCAAGAAAGTAATCCTTTTTGCCGTAAGAAAATGAGGCGGCGAGCACGCCGCGGTCTGCCGTTCCCAGTGGACGGTGATGAAAGAAAGATTTCTCCCGGAAGGAGCGAGTCTTCCATCCTTTCATGCGTGCAGTTTCGACAGCAATCCAATCGATGCCGCCGGCCTTGTTCGCGAAGTATCCCCCGATGTCTTGAAAGCAGTCGCGTCTGAAGACCTGGCATTGTCCAGAAACATAGGTCTGCCCTTCAAAGCTATCCGTGCCAGAGTTGTAACCGCCCTCTTCGCGAAAGACGGTGCCTGCGACGCCAAGCCGGGGATTTTCCTGGAACTTCCGAAGAAGAAATTCGAAATGATCGTTATCCAACACAACATCCGAATCGAGATTAGCAATGATCTGGTAGTTCAGGCCTTGTAAACGCTCTTGGCCGGCGTTGAAGGCGTGCACCTTGGCAGCGAAGTTGCGCTCTTTCCGGACCGGGCGGTTTACCACTTCAATCCAATCGTGTTCGCGCGCGTAACTCTCAGCGATCGCGCCTGTCGAATCGGTGGAACCGTCGTTGACAATTATCCACTTCAGCGGCCGGACAGTCTGCAGAATCACTGACTCAATCGTTTTGGCGATAAGCTTCTCTTCATTCCGTGAAGGCGTAACGAGCGCGTAGGACGGCAGAGTGGACCGCGATTCATCGTGTCCAGCGCGCACTTCCGTTTCCACTTGCGTCGCCTCTTCCGTTCGAACTTTCGTCATACTCAGTCTCCTTCGCGCTCCCCGCGCTGCGAGTAGACTTCGGAGCGTTCCATAGTCAGTGATTTGTCGTAGACCTGTTCCGGCTCGTGGACCACAACGTGACTTCCGCGATTGGAGAAGGAGAACGGAACGCACAGAAGATTCTGGAGGCGCAGGCGAAGCTCTTTTCTACGCTCGGGGGGAACAAAGAAAAGCATGAACCCACCGCCACCGGCGCCCAATAATTTACCTCCGAGCGCCCCCGCGCCGCGGCCCGCTTCGTAAATTTCATCAAGGCTGTTGTTGGTGATGTTTTTTGTGAGAGTCCTTTTGATTTGCCAGGATTCATTCAAAAGCTGGCCGAATTCATCCAGTGAACGATTCGGATTGGCGATGATGGCTTCCGCCTCATCCACCATTTGACCCATCGTTTCGAGTTCCCGTTTTTTCTGGGGCGTCACCTTGATCTGCTCCTTGGCGATTTCGGACGCTGTCCGCGAAAAACCGGTGAAGAACAGGGCGCAATGTTGCTGTAAGTCTGCCAGCCTGGCAGCCGGAGCAATAACCTGCTTAACATCGAAACTGCCATCGGTGTGGAAATTGATGCGGTTAAGGCCGCCATATGCGGCGCTGATTTGGTCCTGCGAGCCGACTGCTTCTTTCACAACCTCCTGTTCGACATGGAGGGCATCGAGTGCAAGCGAATGTTTGTCGCGCATCTGCTCCCGGAGCGCATAGAGAGCGAGCAAAAAGCCCACGGTGAATGCGGAACTTGTGCCCAAACCAGTTCGGGCGGGCAGGTCTGCAACGTGGTGGATCTCAATCCCCTCCTCCACGCCAAGAAATTGCAAACACCCGCGGACCGCCGGGTGCTCAATCGCACCGTTGCGGTTCACATTTTCAACTCTGGAATAAGAAATGCGGCTGTGGTATTCGAAAAATGGCGGCAAATGGCGGCAGGTAATATAGCAGCTCTTGTCAATAGTCGTGGAGAGTACCGCGCCGCCATGCTCGCGATACCATACCGGATAATCGGTGCCACCGCCGAAAAAAGAGATGCGGAGGGGAGTACGCGTGATAATCATGCTTTAGTATTCCCTTTCAGAACTCTGCAAACTTAGGAATTTCACCAACTAATTTTAAAGCGCCGGTGAGATGACAGCTATTTTCGCAAGTGTAGAGCAATCCGCAATTGCCGGTCGTTCCGTGAACTCAGTTCAGTGCGGCAATCGTGTCAGCAAATCGCCGGAGGAATTGGAGAGTGCCGCCCGAGAGAGAGATTCGTAAATGTTCTGGGCACGCGCGTAATCCTCGGGTGTACCTATGTCTATAAACATTCCATTTTGTTCGAGTGCGAAGATACCTTGGCTCACCAATCTAGGCAGAACCTCTTTTTCCAGGCTGACCGGTCCGTCAGGAATGTGATTCAAGACTGCTTGTTTGAAGACGTAGACACCACCGTTAATCAGTCCAGGCGTTGCATATCCCCAGCTTCTCACTGAAACGAGTGATCCTGCTTTCCGCATCGACCTGCACAGTGCCATATCTCGCAGCGTCGGGGACCCGGCGCACTGCAATCGTTGCCAAGCCATCATGCTGGCTGTGATACTGCGTCATCTGCCGAAGATCGAGCTCCAAAAACGAATCTCCATTCATCACCACGAAGTTCGGCGATTGCTGAAGAAAAGGCTCAGCCAACTTAATTGCACCAGCGGTCCCCAAGGGGCTGATTTTCCTCAGAATAGCTGATGTTCACGTTCCATTTGTGGCCATCGCCGAACTCTTCGTGAATCTGGCCGGCTTCGAAACCTGTGCACATCACCAGGTTGCGGAAACCCATGCGCGCGCAACTGCATCACAAGCAACTCGAGGAAGGAAATTTCCCCGATAGGAGCGAGCGGTTTTGGCTTACCCGAAAGCACTGACCGCAAGCGCGTTCCCATGCCACCAACCAATAGCAGCACGGGTGTCTCTTCCGAAAGATTTTCCGATGCTGATGCTGGATTTTCTTGGGCGTTCATTGAAGGTCAACAACTCTGTTTTGCGTTGCGTTTGAAACGGAAGTTCGTCCTATAGATTCGCTTGCCAGTAGTCGATCATCGAACTTAATGTCTGCTCGAGGGTATTCCGGGGCTTCCATCCTGTATCTTTACGGATTTTTTGGGTGCTCCCAAAGATGATTTTTTCGTCCGAAGGGCGCATCAGCCGGGCAACAGGCCGAATTTCGGGTTTGATACCGGACAAGCGAATGGCGGTGTGCAGAAGTTCGTGGATATGACGCGTCCCACTTGCACACAGGTTATAGGTCTCGCCGCGCTTCCCTTTCATTGCGGCAAGATAAAATCCGCGAACAGTATCCTCGACATCAAGAAAAGCGCGGCGCGGTTTAAGATTGCCGACCTCGATCACCGGTGCCTGCAGCCCTTTCTTGATACGCACGATCTGACGGACGAAGTCCGAAGGTGCATCGTTAGTTTTACCGGGTCCCGTAGTGTTGAACAGTCGAATGTTTACGGCCGGAATTTTATAATCAAGAAAGTATTCTCGCGCCAGCAAATCCAAACACACTTTGCTGATCCCGTAGGGATGCAAGGGTTTCAAAGGCTGCGTTTCTTTTACCGGAATCGCCGAGGCCGGTACATTTCCGTATTCAGCGCTGGAGCAGGCGGAGACGATTACCGGTGGCTTCTTCATATGGCGCAACGCCTCGAATAAGTACAATGATCCCATTATGTTTGATTCGAACGTTCTTACTGGATCCGCCCATGACACGGTCGGCAAGCTTTGCGCGCCCAAATGAAAAATATGTGTGGGTTGGTACCGGGCCACGACTTGTGTCACACGCTGCCCATTGCGTAGATCACACTGTGCGAACTGCAAATTCGGCAATTTAGGAAATGGAACGCCTTTTTCGAATTCGTAGGTGCCAATTACATTCCAACCAAGGCCTTGAAGAAATCGGACCATGTGGGAGCCGATGAATCCTTCAGAGCCCGTGACGAGTGCTGTTTTTGACATTCGAATGACCTACCTGTGATGGGAGCGATTTTACGGAAGGCGGCTGAGAAACCGACCTGCGATAGGCTATCGCCATTCGACTCACGAAAGTGAATCCTGACTTGCCTACCAGATATCACGAACCTGCTTACAATCAATAGCTTACAGGAATTCAAAGTACTAGCGCACGAGCTAATCAGTGGCAATCAGACGGCCAAACTGAGACTTTAGTAAACTCTTACGGGCGCAACAACTTGTTAATCTATTTACTATCAATAACTTGGACGGTGCGCAAGTTCCTGAATTCTCGGGCTTGGCGGTCCTGGTGGTCCAAAACCTTTAAGTGGAAAAACCTTACCACCATTTGTACCATTGCTCCCTGCCAGAAGGACTCTGGCAATTCTCCATGATCGGGACCGCAGGGGGCGCTGCATACAAGGTTAGCGAGTTCCCACCTGATCCAAGGAGCGACCGGTCATAAGGGCCACATTGTGATGAGCAAATTTGTAAAACCACTGCGGCCAATGCAGCCAGTCGTATCCCCCCTCGACTTTTGCCTTCAGCAGTTCCAGATCGTCCCAAGAATTGATGGAAAGTCGCGGAAGGAAGAAACGCGTATCCTTCGGCTTGGCTCTACCGATCGCGGAACAGACCCCATTCGAATAACCCATGTTTTCCAGCGTGTCGGCCAGATACCGGATAAAATCGCCATCCTCTTCCGGCAGGGCGAATGGATACGAAAAGGATTCGACCTGCGCTCCAATTCGCTGTTCGATCGATTCCTTGGAATAACCCAGTTCGTAATCTATTTGCTCCGGCCCGAGTGAACGGAGATCCGCATGCGTCACGGAATGTGAACCGAACGTCATTCCTTCGGTCTGCAGTTCACGCACTTCATTCCAGGTAAGATAATCCGCGCCTTCCACACGAACAGACTCATCCCGAATCCGGTCTGTGGCCAGAAACACGGTCGCCGTAAATCCGCACTGTTTGAGTATTGGAAATGCGTCGGTGTAGAAATCCTGATAGCCATCGTCGAAAGTAAGCACTACGGTCTTGGACAAATCCTGCGTGGTTTCAAATCCATTCATCAATTCGCACAGGCTGATCGTCCGGTAGCCGGCCTGCCGCAGCCACCTCATTTGAAGCGAAAAAATCGAGACGGGTGTATTGATGTGATGGTAGGGATGTACTTTTCCAAAAAGATTTTCCGAAATGCTGTGATACGTCAAAACGGGCACGCAATACTTCTCGCTCCATCCGGAGAGTTTGGCGATCGGATGGCAAACATAAAGCGTGGCCAAACGGTCGATCCGAGGCAGTTGAAATGCGCGCAGAATCATGGATTTTTTGTACGTGAGAGGACTAGCGAGAGCCTGAAGTTCGGGCTATTAGAAGAATGGCTGCGTGCCGATCAGCCAGATTTGGAGTTGGTGAGGCGTGGCACTGGGACTAAAAGCGCCGGCACTGGAAACAAGTGAAGAGTTTCGGCAGTGCCGGCGCAAATTACAAAGTTCAGAACAGTTCTGAATCCGTTAACGAATCGCCGCGACCTTTGATCCGACGAATTCTCTTACCGCGGAGACGACTTCGTCTTGCTGGGAATTGGAGAGTTGCGGGAACATCGGCAAGGAAACAATCTCCCCGGCCAGGCGTTCCGTCACCGGAAAATCACCCGTCTTATATCCAAGGTTTTCATAGGCCTTCTGCTGATGGAGGGGAATGGGGTAGTGAATGCCGGTGCCGATTCCAGCCTCCGCCAGACGCGCCTGGAACGCTTCCCGATCCTGCACGCGAACGACATAGAGGTGATAGACACCCTTTGTCCAAGAGGCTTCGACTGGGAGAATCAACGAATCCTTCATGTCCGCAAACATTTCATGATAGCGATGCGCAAGTTTGCGCCGCGAATCATTCCACTTGGCCAGATGCGGCAATTTCACTGATAGCCAGCCGGCCTGAATGGAGTCCAGCCGACCGTTGTAGCCCTCGATGTCGTGGTAATACTTCTTGGCCTGGCCGTGATCGCGAATCATCTTCATTCGTTTCGCCATGGCTTCATCATTGGTGGTGATGGCGCCGCCTTCACCGCAAGCTCCCAGATTTTTCCCGGGATAAAAGCTGAAGGCCGCCGCAATCCCCATCGAGCCGGCGCGCTTCCAGGCATTTTCTTTCTTGGAGAAGTACTGGGCGCCGTGCGCCTGGCAGGCATCTTCCACAACAAACAGGTTGTACTTCCGGGCCAGCTCAAGGATCGGATCCATATCGGCCATCTGCCCGTACAGGTGAACAGGCACGATGCCGACGACGCGATGCTTCGACGCGCGATCGATCAATTTGCCGTTCTTACTGTCAAAGTCACAGCGCGTCTCCAGATATTCGCGGAGTTTCTCGGGATCCATCGTGTAGGTCTGTTCATTGACGTCCACGAAAGCAATTTTTGCCCCCGCCTGGGAAATCGCCTCTGTGGTGGCGATGAAGGTGTTCGGAACGGTGACGATGATGTCACCGGGCTGCACATCCGCGGCCATGAATGCAAAACGGAGCGCATCGGTGCCGCTATTCACGCCCACACAATGCTTGGCATCGCAGAACGCCGCGAATTCGCGCTCGAAGCCCTCGACCATGGGCCCGCCAATGAAGCCGGCGTTGCTAAATGCCTTTTTCACTACCGCCAGCAGTTCGGATTCCAGCTCCTGGTGTGGGGTGACCAAATCAAGAAACGGCACTTTTGTCGGATTTGACATGTTCTACTTTTTCTCCTCGGTAACAAAGCGTAAAAACTTTGCTGGATTTCCCGCAACGATCGCATTTGCGGGCACATCTTTCGTCACCACGCTGCCGGCTCCCACGATGGCATTCTCTCCGACAGTGATATTGCAAAGAATTGTGGATCCCGACCCGATCGAAGCGCCCTTGCAGATGCGGGTTTTTTCGACCTTCCAGTCGGCTTCGGTCTGCAGGCCACCGCCAGCCGCGGTCGCACGGGGATACGTGTCGTTAATAAAAGTAACGCTATGGCCGATAAACACGTTGTCTTCAATCTCTACGCCTTCGCAGATGAAAGAATGACTCGAAATCTTGCATCGCCGGCCGACGCGCGAATTCTTCTGAATTTCGACGAAAGCCCCAATTTTTGTCTCGTCGCCGATTTCACAGCCGTAAAGATTGATAAAGCTGGAGAACTTCACGTCCTTCCCGAGCTTCACCGATGGCGCAATGCAAACGTACTCACTCACAGAGTTACCGCCTCTCCCCGGTTTTGAATCGAGCGATTAGCCGCTTCGAGTATGCGCACAACTCGAAGGCCCGCCGCGCCGTCGTTAAACGGATTCTTATTCTCCTCAATGCATTTCACGAAATACGATGTTTCCGCGCGAAGCGCCTCCACCTGCTCGACCTGGGGCGCCCACATATCTCCCGAGCGGTAGCTGACGAACAATTGGTGCAGATTCGCGGGATTTGTCGACATGCTGACGCCCTTGTCGTAAATCCGGATTTTTTCATCGGCTTCCAGGTCATTCCAAACCAGCATCTTTTTCTCACCGCCGATGAGAGTTGTGCGCACTTTGACCGGTGAAAGCCAATTCACATTCACGTGCGCAATAACGCGCTTTGGGATAGTAAACGGTGATGAAAGCGACGTCTTCGACGCCGTTTAAGTGCCTCTCGCCGGTGGCCACAACGGCTTCCGGCTTGTCGGCAATCACGTAATCCATAATGCTCAGATCATGAGGGGCCAAATCCCAGATCACATTGACGTCGTGCTGAAAGAGTCCCAGGTTCACGCGCAAGGCATCGTAGTAGTAAAGATCACCAAGTTCTTTTTTTTCAAGAAGATCCTTGATTTTCTTTACCGCCCCCGTGAACAAGAACGTGTGGTCAACCATGATCTTCAGGTTCTTGCGGTCAGCTAGTTCGATGAGCTCCTCCGCTTGCACAGCGCTGTACGTAAACGGTTTTTCGACGAATATATGCTTTCCGTTCTCGAGCGCCTGCTTCGCCAGCTCGTAATGGGTCCACACGGGAGTGACTACGGCCACGACATCAATTGTTGGGGAATTCAAAATTTCGTTTTCGTCTGTCGTAAATCCGATGGAAGGGAACGTCTTCTTGAGTCGCTCTCGCACTTCGGATTGCGGTCGGCGACCAGGGCTACTTCGGTGTCGTCCAGACTGTGAAAATTCCGAACGATATTCGGACCCCAATAACCGTAACCAATCACACCGATACGCATAGTGGCACTCCTTGAGAATTCCTCTACTCGACTACATTGCGCTGTGGAGCGGCAGTGGAAGACCGATGACGTCATTGATCTTCACGGGTACATCAGAGGCTTTTCGTCTTTCCGCGGGGTGGGGGCGACGAATGCCTTCGCTGAAAGGAAAATGGCGGTTGCCTAGCAAGAGAATCTTAGTGCGCACCCTCCCCCTGGATCACCGCCCCAGGGGTCTGGGCAAGAATTTTTAGGTCTAGCCAAACAGACCACGCGCGGGCGTACTTCAGATCCAAGCGGACCATGTCGTCAAATCGAGTCCGGCTGCGGCCTTCGACCTGCCACAATCCGGTAATGCCAGGCTTGATTTCAAGGACGCGCCGGCGATGCCACACTTCGTAGGCCTTGTATTCATATGCGATCGGCGGCCGTGGACCAACAAGCGACATATCTCCGCGGAGCACATTCCAAAATTGAGGCAGCTCATCCAGGCTGGTCTTGCGAAGAAATTTTCCGATTGAAGTGATTCTGGGATCTTCCTGGATCTTGAATACTGGCTTTTTGTTCTCGTTCGAATTGTCTTCCACGCGGCCAGCGATAAATTGGTGAACGTATTTCTCGTGGATTTGCGCGTCGCAATTTGTACGCATGGAACGAAACTTGAGAACCACAAATGGTTTTCCGTAATGCCCTAAACGCTCCTGCTTAAACAGAACCGGCCCTTTCGAGGTGACCTTGATGGCCAGCGCGATAGCGCCAAAAATCGGTGCGCCGCAGATTAACGCCAGACTGCTGCCAACGATGTCAATGCAACGCTTTACGGCGAGAGAGATTTTTTTGCTTTCTTCCCGCTTTTGCATTTCCGGATAGAGCGCAATATTTGCGGAATGATCGTTCTGGTCTTTCCGTTCTTCTTCCGGGAAAAAGTGGAACGACACAGAAATTCCCGAACTGTTTTTTGAACCCAGATTGCTCCCGAATACCTTCCGCAGTTTTGACAGAAAGCAATCCTGAATGACGTCGTTTGTGGCCTCACCGAGCTCTGTACCAATGATGCCCATCAAGTTGTTTTCAAGGTACCAACCCATGATGTCGGTTTCCCGGGTGCTCTCGGCCAAAGCCTTCGAGAGAGCAGGGACCATGCGATCCTTGTGCCCATTCGAAAGAGCCTTCTGCACATCGACGAGCACCAAAACAAATCGCTTCTGAGAGCGCTCTGCGCGGCGGCGTTCCAGATAAAGCATCGAGACGAAGGCATCTTCATTCAGCAAAACGCGAGAGGGACTGTTGCCCATATTGGGCACAGACAAGTGCGCTCGCACTTCGAGTTTCGTTTTCGTCATCGTTTGCGGCAATTCCACATCCATAGGACTCATGCGTCTTTCTCCACTCGCCACTTTCTGGGTCTTTAGCTACCGATTGCTGCTTGAACTGGGCGGAGAATTCCTTGGCCGACCGCGCCGCGCTTACTTTCGGAAACTGGCGACAACCACGCCGTATCCACTTCCATCGCCACGGACCTCTGCAACAGCGTCACGGAAAGGATCACGCGGTGGTTCCCTTTCACGTTGACCAAAATGCCCTCAAGGCCCGTCAAAGTTCCGTAGTTCACACGAACCCGCTGCCCAACTTCCAGGTATGGCCACGGCTGTTTGGGCATCCCGGAGGTAACCGCCAAACGAAGGGCACTGATCTCGTCGTCTGACACCGGAATCCCGACTCGGCCATTTCCCAAAATCTGCAATACCCCAGGGATCGTAATCAGCGGGCGGCGAGCCTGAAAATCAAAGCGGCAAAACAGGTAGCCTGGGAAGAGGGGCTGTTCCAGCTCTTTCTTGCGGTCAGACCATTGGCGAATGCTCTTGTAAGTCGGCAGAAGGCATTCGAAACCTTGACCCAGGATATGAGCAGCAACGTAATTCTCTTTCCGGGAGCGAACCTGCAGGGCATACCAAGCCAGCTTTCCATCCAAACCTGACTCCATCTGAGTGTTTAAGCTGTCCAAGGGGCCGTCCGTTCTAGGTTCCCTCGGGATTCACGGTAGGCTATCGCCGTTACAGTCCCTTGGGTCCGTCGCATTCCTAAGGGCAATTGGTCTGCCAGTTGGCCCCGGCGACCCTGGGGACGAACTCCAGAAGCGCCATTTCCGTAAGATAACTGCAATTATAATACATTTATGTTCACTGAACTTCCGGAGAGTGACGCTACGCCATCCATCTCGGCACTTCATGAATGAGAAAACCAATGCCCTATTGTTGCAAACTGCTTCCCGGGCGCGCTTGCCACTTCCGATGAATGTTCGATTAAAGGATAGAAAATAAGCATGTTACGAGATTTTCAACGGTGCCAGGAGGGGCTGAGGAGCAGAAATCCGGTCTCGCCTGGTTTGGGAGATCCGTGGAAAAGTTGCGTCTGGACCACTTAACTGACTGATTATAAAAGTTTTATCCGAAAACACGTTGAAGCGGGAAGGAGATCACTTTTTTGCGCTGCCCCCGGTTCGGATCAGACGGCCCTTCGAGGGGAACATTTACTTGCTTACAATTCGGGCGTCGAATTGCCCTCAAACACAGATATTAAGCGGCTCAGTGAGCCCCGTCCCGCACTTGCCAGCTCGTCACAGGCCGGAATGAAAATCACCCTTTGATGCGAATATCTGGAATACTAGCGGTATACTCCAAGGTACTCTTTCGGATTCGCCGGGGAGCGCGGGAAACGGCCATTGCCAAATGACCACTAAAAATCCCAAATCGAAAATCGCGGGATGGAGAAGGATCGCCTCTTGAGTGCCACCACTCTCCCTTCCAGAAGCGATGGATCTATTTTGGTGTTTGGGTTCTGCTGTGCCTCGTTCTCTATTTCAGACCAATCATGCGCCTGGTTCAATTGGCCTGGAATGATGACACGGCATCCCACATTCTGCTGATTCCCTTTATCTCTGCATGGCTACTTTATACAGAACGAAAACCGGAACCCGACGATAAGGGACTTAGCTTGGCCCGGCGATGGCGTTTTTTCTGCCGTCTGTCATCGCGCTGGTGCTTGCGGTAATCTGCGCTTCCTGTTCCGCAAAAGACATTTTATCCATTTACATCGTATCTCTCATCCTTTTGCTGATTGCCGGCTTCATCCTGTTGCTGGGAATTTCCAGAGCCAAGTCTTCTTCCTTTGCTCTGGCGTTTCTGCTGTTCACGATTCCGATTCCCGATGCCATCCTGAATAAGATCATTTATTGGCTGCAGGCCGGATCGGCCGCGATCGCCGAAGTACTGTTTAATCTAAGCGGTGCTCCAGTGCTGCGCGAGGGTTTCGTTTTCCGTCTTCCGAAAATGTCCATCGAAGTTGCGCAGGAGTGCAGCGGGATTCGTTCGAGTCTCGCGCTACTGATACTCGCTCTGTTGGTCGCACATTTCTCGTTTCGTGCTTTTTGGAAAAAAGCGGTATTTATCTGCGCAGGGCTGGCAATGATGCTGGTAAAAAATGGGATACGGATTGCAACACTTACCCTGCTCGCGAACTACGTCAATCCTGAGTTCCTGTATGGTAGGCTGCATCGCCAAGGTGGCGTTGTATTTTTCCTGATCGGCCTGGCACTGCTCTTGCCAGTATTTTGGTATTTGCGTCGGGGTGAAGTTGATTCCGTGGGAAAAGTAAAACAGGTGGCACCGAAGCAGGCGCCGGCCGCAAGCTAAACCGGCAAAAATGGACCGCTGAACCTGGAACCTATGATTTCACTTCCGGATCGGCCCCTCTTTGGGATCCATACCCGGAATAATAATAATCACCATAAGTGTCACTTCTTTCGACTCGATTCAGAACCACTCCGAGCAGATTCTTCTCGTGAAACTCCGCGGCGGCCTTTTCAGCAAGTTCGAAATCCGTAGAACCTGCACGCACAACAAACAAAACGCCGTCACACATATCAGCGAGGATACTTGCGTCGTGCACCGCCAAGGCTGGGGGAGAATCCAGAATGATCCAATCGAACAGGCTCGACATCCGGTCCAGCAATAGCCTCATGCGTTCGCTGTGCAACAACTCGCTGGGATTCGAAACCTCCCGTCCTCCAGGAATCAGGCAGAGATTCCCGTCAGCCCCCACCTGAGTAACCTGAGAGTCGTCGCAATCGCCACTCAAATAGTCCGACAATCCCGGCTTTCCCTGGGCGCCGAAATGAAGGTGCAGGCGTGAAGCACGCAAATCCGAATCTATCAGCAAGACTCGCCGGCCAGCCTGTCGAATGAACGATTGCGCCAGGTTCGCCGTCACAAAGGTCTTCCCTTCTGCCGGAGTGCTGCTCGTTACTAGAATTTTCTTGAGAGGTTGCGCCGACGCGATCTGGTAGAGCCTCGAGCGCAACGTCCGAAATTTCTCCGCTCCGACCTGATGATCCATGTGTGCGGAAAATACGCTGGCAGAAGGCTCGATTTTCCAGGCACCCGGAGTACAGCGCTTCGCAAATACATCAAAAGGAAGCACTTGCTGGCCAGCCAACGGCTTCCCGGGCGCACCCGCGATTGCGGTTCCATTGCCTGGCAACGCTTCCGTCGAAAGCTCGCGGCTCGATAGATCTACCAGCTCCGAGACACTCCCATTCCCTGACTTGGAGTTCCGCTCTTCCGCGGCTTTCTTCAGCGCTTCGTGGATCCGGCTCATCTATATTCTCTTCTCAAAACCTGCCTTGATTTTCATGCCTTCGAAACAAGTTCATCGTCGTACTTCGGCGTATTTTGGGGCTTGTGGTGGTGCGCGTGGCCCCGCACATCGAAACTCGGAACGGCTGCAAGGACTGGCAGTTTAAGGCAGACTTCCACATCGCGTTCGGAGTACAACGCTTTATCGCTGAGTGCGAGCAGATACAGAATACCCAAGGACAACGCGAGCCCCGCACCCAATCCACCACCCAAGAACACCGACTTTTTAGGGAAAGACGGCGTTGAGGGAAGGCTGGGGCTATCCACCACCCGGAAAGTCTCCCCTTCCTGTTGATGCTCCAAGTCCGTGGCCATCACTGAATTCTCTCGCTTCTTCAATAATTCGTTGTAAATATCAGAGGCCGTTTGGTAATTTCGCGACAATTCCTTAAGTTGTTGTTCGACTGCCGGGCTCGCCTGCAACCGACTTTGTACAGAACGCGCTTGATCCTGTATTTGCGCTTGCCGCTTGGTTAAGTCCGCGATGTTGAAATTGTCCTGCTTGATTTTGGTCCGCAATTGCTGAATGGCAGGTGGCTCCCTGAGAGCAGCTTGCGTGCCGGCCGGTGAGGCCTTGGGGGCGGGCGTATCGGCCATCCTCTTCTGCAGATCCTCGATTTGCGCCTTCAGCTTAATAACGTCCGGATGTTCGGGAGTATACTTCGCCAGAAGCACGGAAAGTTGTTCCTGCAGTGCCTCCAATTGCTGGTCCTGAGTTTCAGGATTCTGTAATCCCACCTGTGAAGCTTTCCAGTTCGCTTCCTGTTGCGCCAGCAATGTCTCGTTCAGCGATTTGTCCTCTTGCGCCCTAGTCAGAGCCTGCGTCGTGGCATCCAGCTGAGAGTTCATTCCGCCCAATAACGTAAGGTTCGTCTGCTCCTGTTCGGGCATCGAAACCAGATGTTGCGCCTTAAACTCCGCAAGCTTCCTATCCTGCTCGTCCAGCTTGGTCTTGGCATCATCGAGTTGCTGCGTCAGGAATTGCGATACCTTGTTCGAATTCGTGATCCGTAAAGTAGCGTTCTGCTCCATGAACGCGGAGGTAATTTCCTGGCAAATCTGTTGTGCCAACTGCGGGTTGTCAAACGTAACCCCGACATTGAATCCTGGTGGCTCATGATCCGTCGCTCCTGCCATCGGTTGAATCAGATCCACCGTAACCGCGCTCTTCAGCTTCTCAACCAGGTCTTCCATGTGCGTCGTGGCGCGCTGTTGGGGATACAAATTGAATTTAGTTGATGATCATTTCCAGCCTGGAACGGCTTAAAATCTGTGCCTTCATCGATGCCATTCGTTGGTTAAGATCATCGGTGATGACAGGCCTGATCAGATCTTTCGGGACTGTGGGCTGTTCGACCAACACAAGGGTCGACGACGTATACTTCTTCGGAAGCACAAGCGACGCGGTGAGTCCGAGGGCACCGAGCGTTAGGGTCATGAACGTTGGTATCCACCAGTAGCGGCGCAGGATCCGCTTCACATCGGCAATGGCGATTTCCCCGTTCCTGATCATTTCTAGCTACCTCGACCCGAAGTTACTATCTCGAGTCCTTCTGGAGCGAGCCTCGACATAAACTACTCCGAACAGAAGAAGATGCACGAGTGCTTCCATGAAGCCCTCGTCTTACGCCACAATGGATTTTCCCACATTGAAACAACCTTCGCAATATCAATCGTTTACAGGCTGCTTCAGAAGCGGATGCTATTCCGGATGTCTGCTGCGATCCTGCCCGCCTGGGGAAGTGGAAAAAAAATATCCCAATTGTCCCTCGGTTTCCTCCACGGAGGACCTATCTTATTAAAGTCTAACTCAACCATGTTCGTCTCATTGGGCAGGATCTCCAATAATCCTATTCAATCCACAGATAACATAGGAATTAGCCAACATAAGGATTCAACTTGTCAGAAGTGGCAGGAGGGCGCAGAATTGCACTTTCCAATTGCCATGACCACGTCTGCTGATCCCAATCGGTCCCCCTCCGGCGCTCCTCCCCCAACCCCGAGGGTATCGGTTGCCCTCTGTCTCCTTGCGGTGCTGCTTCTCGCTGGTTGTAATCGAGATCCGAAGAAATTCCTGGCCAAAGGCAATCAAAGTTTCGATCAGGGGAAGTATCCCGACGCTTTGATCTATTACGGACGTGCCGTTCAACTGGATCCGCGATTGGCTGAGGCGCATTTTAAACTCGCTCAAACGCACCTGAAGATGAAGAGTTGGGCCTCGGGATTTAACGAACTGCAACGCACCGTCGAACTTCAGCCGGATAATTGGCAGGCTCAGTTGGAGCTTGGCGAATTACAACTTGCCGCCGGACACCCGAAAGAAGCCAAAGATCGCGCTCAAATAATTCTTAAATCGAACCCCACAAATGTCGAAGCGCAACTGCTTCTAGCCGATTCCGACTCCGCCTTGGGAAACACTAAAGATGCCATGGAGGAGGCCGCCGAAGCCATCAAGTTGGCGCCGGAACGTCCCGCTTCTTATCTGAATCTTGCTCAGCTCCAGATCCGCGCCGGGAATTTAAAAGACGGCGAAGCCAATTTGCTGAAGGCGCAGAGCCTGGATTCCAAGGCCACCGCACCCTACATGATGCTTGGCGCGCTTTATTTTCAGGAGAAGCGTCCAACCGACGCCGAGCAGCAATTCAAATCCGCAATTTCACTTGCCCCAAATGACCCTGCCCCGCGCGCTGCACTGGCTGGACTCTATGCTGCGCTAGGGCGCTCCGCTGAATCCGAACAGGTTCTAAGCGATGCCAAAACCCAGTTGAGCGGCAATCCCACGGCCTACAGGATGCTGGGGGATACCTACCTTGCCCACGGCCAAATCGACAAGGCTCTCAACGAGTTCGCATCCCTTTCAACGAAATATCCCGACGATCTCTCCGTAAAGAAGACGTATATCGAGTTATTGATTCTCAACAACCGTCTTGACGATGCCGCCCGCCTTACCGATGGCGTCCTCAAGAAAAATCCCCAGGACGTGGACGCGCTTACCTTCAAAGGCCAGATTCTGCTCCGGCAACACAAAACCGACGAGGCCTTCACGGCCTTGCAGACCGCGACAAAGAACGCACCAGAGAACGCACTCGCGCATTACCAATTGGGAATTGCCTTCTCTGAAAAAGGAAATCCTCAGCAGGCCGAAACTGAATGGCGAGAGGCGGTTCGGCTCCGTCCAAACCTCGCGGAGGCCTGGTTGGCCTTGGCGAAAAGCGCCACCCAGCGAGGGGACTGGCAAAACCTCGAAGAGGTGAGTAATCAACTCAAGAAGTACGCACCAAGGGGTGCCGATGGCTATCTGTATCACGCCACTGCACGCATGAACCAAGGCGATGCGCTGGGGGCGGAAGCAGATTTAATGAATCTGCAGAAAATTGCTCCGCAAAGCCCCATGTACTACCTGAAGATGGGAGAACTTCGGCTCGCGCAACATCGTCTTCCGGATGCGGAAAGTATGTTCCACCAGGCGCTCGACCGTGATCCGAACTCCATGGAAGCGATTCAAGGGCTGGTTCGAGTCGATGAAATGAAGAACAAGCCGGCCGACGCTCTCAATCTGGTTCAAGAGCAAATTAAACGGAATCCCACGAACCCCGGACTCTTCCTGATGCTCGCGGAACTGCAAATCCAAGCCAAACAACCTCAGCAAGCGCAGGATTCCGCCAGCAAAGCGCTAGAGCTCGACAAAAATAACATCGCAGCCATGGTTCTTTTGGCCCAACTGGAAGCAGCGAATGGTCAATCGGCGAAGGCGGTATCTCTTTATCAGAATGCCATTCAGCTGGCTCCCCGCGACCTCCGCCTGCAGGTGGCTCTCGGCGGATTGTACGAACAGATGGGCAATTGGCAGGAGGCGCAGTCTACCTACGAGAAAGTCCTGGCCACGGATCCGCAGAACGCCCTCGCCTCCAACAATCTCGCGTATCTCCTGCTCGAACACGGAGGGAGTCCGACGGTTGCGTTAACCCTGGCTCAGACGGGGCGGAAAGGGCTTCCCAATCTGCCGAATTCGGCCGACACGTTGGGATGGGCCTACTACAACAATGGTGGTTACTCCGTGGCGGCCCCGCTGTTCGAGGATGCGGTGAAAGCCACTCCGAATAATCCGACCTACCGTTACCATCTGGGCCTCACCTATCAAAGGCTGAAGGACCCGACTCGCGCCAAAGCTGAATTCGAGAAGGTCATCGGCTTGAATCCTCCACCTTCACTTGCGGATCAAGCGCGCCGCAGCCTCTCGGAAATTAATGGTGGCTAGAAATTCAAGCGATGATAAATTTCTTAACCGATAGATGAGATCCGTTACGCCTGATCAAGCAGACGCCAACCTTGGGACGCCCATATCCGTGCTACGAATCGGCAGTTCGATGAAGAAATTGTTACTTTAAGGGGGGATGGCCGCTGTGAAAGGAGTTGTCCTGGCAGGTGGCAAGGGTACTCGGCTTTACCCTCTTACGCGCGTCACTAACAAGCATTTATTGCCTGTGTATGACCGTCCGATGATCTACTATCCGATCCAGACGCTCGTTGACGCCGGCATTCGGGACATCATTGTCGTGACAGGCGGGCAAAACTCAGGTGATTTCCTGCGCCTTGCTCTCCAACGGCAAGAATTTTGGTCTGCACCGGATCCATTACACCTACCAGGAAGGCGAAGGCGGCATCGCCGACGCCCTGCGATCTGGCCGAACCGTTTGTGGAAGGCGAAAAGATTTGCGTCATCCTTGGCGATAACATCATCGAGAACAACATCATCGATGCGAAACAACATTTCGAAAAACGGGAAAGCGGCGCCCACCTGATGCTTAAGGAAGTGCCTGATCCAGAGCGATTCGGTTGTCCGGTCATGTCCAGAGGGCAAGATACTTCGCATCGAGGAAAAACCTAAATCCCCGAAATCCCGGTTTGCCGTTACAGGGATTTACTTCTACGATTCCACCGTCTTCGAGAAAATCGGACGGACAAAACCGAGCTGGCGCCACGAACTGGAAATTACCGACGTCAATAATTTCTATCTCGAGGAGGGCAGTTTGTCCCACGACATCCTTGAGGGTTGGTGGACCGACGCGGGCACGTTTGAATCGCTCCTTCATGCCACAAATCTTGCCGCGAAAACCGGCACAAACAAAATTCCCGGGCGCGGAAGTCCACCACGCCCCGCCATAGATTGTGAATAATTCGCAGCCGCGCGTTTGATGCCGTTGGCGAGTGAACGCTCAGAAGGAGTGAAAGCTCAGTGAAGGTTCTAGTCACAGGCGGCGCTGGATTTATCGGCTCTAATTTCATCCATCACCTGCTCGCCTATCGTCCAGACATCGAATTGGTCAATTTCGATAAATTGACCTACGCCGGGAATCCGGAAAACCTGGACGACCTCACGTGCAACCCCCATTACCAGTTTGTTCGGGGAGATATCGGCGACCGCAAGACAGTTGAAAAACTTTTTGCGAATAATTTCGATGTCGCGGTCCACTTCGCCGCGGAAACCCACGTGGATCGAAGCATCGAGGACGCGACTCCCTTCCTCGACACCAATATCCTTGGCACACAATGCCTCCTGGAAGCGGCGCGCCGGTGCCCAAATCTACGGTTCATCCATATCAGCACCGATGAGGTTTATGGCAGCGCTCCTCCATCTCAGAGTTTCACCGAGGAATCGCAACTTGACCCACGCAGCCCGTACGCTGCCAGCAAGGCGTCCGCGGAACACTTTGTTCGGGCGTACGCGAATACCTACGGGCTCTCCGCGGTTATTTTGCGCTGCACGAATAATTTCGGCCCGTTCCAATTCCCGGAAAAACTCATCCCGCTGATCATTTCAAATGCAAGTCAGGACAAGCCTATCCCTGTTTACGGAGATGGCTTGCAGGAACGCGATTGGCTCTATGTGACGGATTTTTGTGCCGCTATCCGTTTGGCGATTGATACGGCCAAGCCTGGTTCGCTTTATAATGTCTCTGCCGGCACGCCACAACCCAATCTAAAAATCGTGCGCACAATCCTGCAGGCTCTCGGCAAACCCGAATCGCTGATCCAGTATGTCCAGGATCGCCCGGGCCACGACCGCCGCTACGCTCTCGACAGCTCGAAAATTCAGCGTGAACTGGGTTGGACTCCCGCAGTCAGCTTTGAAGATGGGATTCAAAAAACCATTCATTGGTACCAGACAAACCGTCAGTGGCTAGATCATGCCCGTTCGGGGGAATACCGCGCCTATTACGAGCGCCACTACGACCGCCGGTCACAGACCTTTGGTTAACTAAGTGAAGTCGCTCGTCCAGGAACCAGTGAAACCCATGCGTGTCGCGATCATCGGAGCGAGCGGGTTGTTGGGGACCGATCTTCTTGAAGATTGGGCTGGAGACGAGATTATTCCAGCAACCTCGCGCGAAGTGGATATTCGCGATTCCGCCCAGGTACACCGATTCCTCCTCAGGGAACGCCCGGATTGGATTATTCTCGCCGCCGCGTTTACGGATGTTGACGGCAGCGAGAAATCGCCTGAACTCGCTTTCTCGATCAATCGCGATGGTACGAAAAATGTTGCCACTGCGGCCCACGAGACCGGAGCAAAGCTCCTTTACCTGAGCACAGATTATGTCTTCGACGGGCTTTGCGATCGCCCCTACGAGCCAACCGACCCCATCCGTCCCTTGAGCGTCTACGGCGCTTCCAAAGCCGCCGGAGAGCAGACAATCCAGGAATGCGCAGGGCATTGGCTCATCGCTCGCACCTCCTGGCTTTTCGGTGCCGCACGCCCCTGCTTTCCCGAGAAAATTCTTTATGCCGCCGAAACCCAATCCGAACTCAAAGTGGTCAACGACCAGATCGGTTCACCCACCTACACGAAAGATCTCGCCAGCGCCATTCGCAAACTGGTCCGACTGGATGCGCGCGGAATCCTGAATATCACCAATTCGGGTGCTTGTTCGTGGTTTGATTTTGCGTCCGAAGTCTTACGGAAAGCAGGTCGTTCAACCTCGATCTTCCCCATCTCTACGTCCGAAACTAGCCGCCCCGCCAAGCGCCCTGCCTACTCCGTTCTTTCTCCGGCCGCCTTGGGCGCTTATGGCGTTTCCCTCAGGAGTTGGCAAAAGGCGTTGGACGATTATCTCCTCGACCTTCGCGGGAAGGGCAAACTTCGCTAGGGATACTTGACCCGATTAGCGATAATTCTTTATGCCACCGCGGTTCAAATATTGGATTCCCGCAATTTGTGTCGCCATCCTGATTTCCACTTTTTCCACCCACTATTTCAGTGGCGAGCAAACTGCCCGCATCATCATTCCCATCCTTCATTGGATGTTTCCCTTTGCCACCCCTCGTGAACTGCGCCTGGGCCACGTCGCCATCCGCAAGCTGGCGCATATCACGGAATTTGGGGTCTTCAGCATCGCTGTGTTTCATGGGATCCGCGCCGAGCGTCATGGCTGGAACCTTCGTTGGGCTGCCATGACGCTGCTGATCGCAGTGAGCTACGCAGGGCTCGACGAATGGCATCAATCCTTCGTGCCCCTCCGCGAGGCAAGAGTCCGCGACGTTCTGATTGATTCCACCGGCGCCCTGCTTGCTCAGATTCTGGTTTGGGTTTACGCGAAACTGCACAGGAACGCGCCGGAAATCTCTCAGCAGGCTCCCGATTCAGCCCAAGTGAGCTGATATGGCCTTTTGACGAATTAGGGGATATTGGCTGACGCTTCGTTCGAGTACGTGCTCTCGTTGCCGCTCGAATCCACGGCCGTGGTCACATAATAGTAAGTAACGCCGTTTTGCACAGTCGAGTCGGTGTAGTTCACTCCTCCCACTAACCCACCGTTCACCTTCGAATAGCCGCCTCCGCTAGTCGTGCTCCGGTACACGTTGTACCCGGAGACGGTTGAAGTGCTCGCCGTCCAAGACAAGCTGACCGTGTGCGGTGTGGCTGCCACACCGCTGCCAGTCAACGCAATCGTTGCAGGTGAACCCGCGGCATTGCTGCTGACCGTGACGCTGCCGCTCGCACCGCCAGCTGTCGTTGGGCTAAAGATCACGCTGAACGTCAATTTCTGCGATGGAGACAATGTCACGGGCACACTGGCTCCGCTCAACGAGAAACCTGTGCCGCTGATGCTGATCTGCGAAATCTGGATACTCGCGTTGCCCGTATTGGTGACGGTTTCGGTTTGCGTCGAAGAAAGACCAGTATCCACGTTGCCGAAGCTCACGCTCGTCGAACTCAACGAGAGTGTCTCTGTGGCCGCGATACCCGTTCCGCTCAAGGACACACCCGTTGGGGATCCTGCCGCATTGCTCACAAGCGATATGCTCCCGCTCGCCGAACCCGTTGCCGATGGCTGAAATTGCGCGTTGAACGTACTCGATTGCCCTGGATTAATGGAGAGCGGCAAATTTAAGCCGTTGGTGCTGAATCCTGAACCCGTCACGCTCGCTTGGGTAATCGTCAGCGTGGCATTCCCGGGATTGCTCACTTGAATGGTCTGCGAGTTGGCTGCGCCCACCACGACATTGCCGAAACTCGCACTCGATGGAGTGAGATTGATCCCGGCTTGTGTGCCGGTTCCGCTCACCGAAACCACAGTGCTGGATCCTTGGGAGTTTGTCACCGTGATATTACCACTTACGGTTTCCGCAGCCGTCGGGCTGAATTTCACGCTCATGGTTTGCGTCTTCCCCGCTGCTAGCGTCAAAGGCAGGGTGATCCCGGTTTCGGTCACGTCTTTTGCGGCGACCGTCACATTCGAAATTGTCAGGCTGGAGTTCCCGCTATTGGTGAGTGTCACCGTCTTTGTGCTCGAACTGCCGGCGACCACATTTCCAAAACTCAACCCAGTCGGATTCGCCGAGAGCGTGACTGTGGAGGCGACTCCTGTTCCACTCAAGGAGATCGTCGCGGGAGAATTCGCGGCATTGCTGGAAACCGTAACCGTCCCGGCCAAGCTTCCCGCCGTTGTCGGCGCGAATACCGCGCTAAATGTCGTGTTGGCACCCGCCGCCAGGCTCGCCGGGGTCGTCAACCCGCTTAGGCTATAGCCCGCTCCGCTGATGGCCAGTTGCGAAATCGTCAAGGAGGAGCCGCCTGTGTTCGTAATCGTAAATGTTTGTGATTTTGTCTGTCCGTCGACCACACTTCCGTAGGCAAAACTCGAGGGCGTAACGGACAAACCCGCTTGCAGTCCCGTTCCACTCACCGGAATCTTGAGAGGCGACCCGTTTGCGTCGCTGATCACTGTAATATTTCCCGAGACACTTCCGCCCGTTGTTGGTGCGAAAATCACGTTCAAGGTTGTCGTGGCCGATGGGTTCAGCGTGTACGGCACCGTGAGTCCATTCACTGAGAAGCCGGTGCCAGCCGCCGCAATGCTGGTGATTTGCACGGCGGCATTGCCGGTATTGCTCAACGTAATTTGTTTCGTTCCGCTGCTGCCCACGGACACACTTCCGAAACTCAGTGAACTGGGAACGTCCTGGAGCTGTCCTACTGCGGCTGTGGATCCCGTTCCGTTCAAGCTAACCGTCATCGTCGGATTTGTTGGGTCGTTGCTGGTAATGGTCAAGCTTCCAGATAACGCTCCCGCAGCTGTAGGCTTAAATGTCAGCGCCACGGGCACAGACTGGCCCGCGCTGATCGTTTTCGGTGTACTGATTCCAGTCAAGCCAAATTCCGGGCCCGCTATGGAGATCACCGATATGGAGAGATCAGAACCACCGGTGTTCGAAATGGCCAGGTTTGCATTGCCGGTAGAACCGATACTCACCGTCCCAAATTGAACCGCCGAACTGCTCAAAGAAATCTGCGCGCCCGGCGTCACTGCTGTCGCTGAAAGATTCAAAGTTGCGGAGGAACTACCATCACTCCCCAGGACCGTTAACGTGCCCGTGATCGTGCCTGCGGACGTTGGCGTAACCGCTACTGTCCAGTTGCTGGACTGCCCCGTCGCCATGGACATAGGGAACGTTGCACCAGGTAAACTGAACTGCGGATTGGAAAACGTCGCTTGGGTAATCGATGCGGTGGTTGTGCCAGTGTTTGAGATTGAAATCGACTGCGTGGCCTGCTTCCCCACTCCCACTTTCCCAAAACTAACGCTTGTGGGATTCAGTTGAAACGCTTCCTGGATCGCCGTCTTGGCTCCGCTAATCAGACCGGAGCAACCAGCGAGTAAACCGACCGAGGAGAAGGCAACCACCAGGAGGAGTGACTTTCGAAGGTTTTTAACGCGGGGCCGACCCCGCCGGGCCCCCTCGATCTTGGTCCCAACGATTCCCCCGGTTTGCATGGCCTTCCCCTCCGCGCTCGTCATCACAATTGGAGGGTAATAGTACTAGGTAGCTCCCGCCTACTGGCGTGAGGAACAAATTCGGGCCAGTTCCCATTCCTGTCCGGGGGATAGGCCTCCACCTGCCCTTGTGTCTATGACCTGACCCCGGGGTGCATCGTAGAACACAAATTGGTGAGGCCCTTTCGAGTCCCTTGCATAAATCATTCATTCATAGCGTGTTAGGTTGATTTTGTCGGCGTGTGCTTAATGGCTGGCGTTACTCCCTCCGTCAATCCTGGTGCAAGATGCCCAGCCATTACTCCCTAGGACTCGTGATTAGCTGGGGAGCAAGTTTCAGGCGGGCTGGCTAATCAGGTATACGATTGGACAAATCTTCACCAGACTTGAAGCTCCTGCCAGGCTTCCTCGATCTAGCAACCTTATTTTAGACGAGCCCACTGTGCGATGTCTCGGAAAGGACGACCTGCCCGGTCCTTCTCCGACACGATCGGTTCCCCTTGTAGTGACCATGGGATCGCCAGTTCCGGATCGCTCCAAAGCAGCGTGCGCTCTTCTCGAGGAGCACAGAACTCCGTCACCTTATTTATTATGATATATAGGCGACGTCCGCTGGATCCGACATGGCGTAAAATCCGTACACAAAGAGTTGGGGGCCTGGGAAAACACACATCATTAGTAACTATATTAGAATGAATATACTACGTGAAACTTCCGATTACCAGAATCTTGCTATGCCGTGCTTTGCGCATATCGCATAACGTGATCTATCTCGAGACGCCTCTTCCTAAAATTGGCGTCCGAAAGTCGTTCGCCGGACGGCTGATCGCTCAGGGTTGACGGTGTCATCGTTCTTTCCCAAGCGTGTCCATCGGCCAAACCGTGCGTGAAAATCTCCAGGCATATCTACCCGTCGGCTTGCTGGAAGAGCCTTGATCGCCGGGAGCTGCTGTCACCCAGCTTTTTGGATGATTCGGTTAGTACTGGGTAGGCTATAACGTTAGGTCTACGAGTAGGGTATTCCTTTCCCGCTTCGACTTAGATAGTATCCACTCCTCTGATTCAGGTAGGCCGAACTTTTAATGAGCACGCTCGAATTGCTGCAATATACTTTCGAGACGTCTCGTTGAGCGATGCACTGTAGATTCAGTCTTGCGGAGAAATTGGTGGGAGCAATTTGATCATGAATCAGCACTCATACAACTCCGGAACGCGTCGCGCGTGGGTCGAAATCGCACAATTTCCTCACGACCGCAAACTACGAATAGAGATTTGCGGACCATTTTGGGATTGGCAAACTACTTCGCTTCGGATTGTCTCAGAAACATGATCTTGGAACACTACAAACTCGCGGACCAGCCATTCGGGGTAACTCCTGACCCTCGGTACTTCTATTTAAGCCCCACTCACCGCGAGGCCATGGCCTCAGTGATGTATGGGGTTAGCGTAAATCGCGGCTTTACAGCATTGGTCGCCAGACCGGGAATGGGCAAGACCACGATCCTGTTCGACCTCTTGCGTAAATTGAAGAGCACACACCGGACCGTATTTCTTTTTCAATCCCAGTGCGGCCCGCGTGGCCTCTTGCGCGCCTTGCTCAGTGATCTAGGAATTGAGGATGACGGAAGAGATTTCCTCCGCATGAATTCCAAACTTAACGAATTCCTCCTCCGGGAAGCAAACGAGGGACGGCGTCTGGTCGTGGTGATTGATGAGGCTCAAAACCTCACCGAGCCGGTACTCGAAATTGTCCGCATGCTCTCAAATTTTGAGACCACCCGAGAAAAACTTATGCACGTCATTCTCTCCGGCCAGCCGCAGCTAGCCGAGAAGCTCTCGTCCCCCAACCTGGTGCAACTCCGACAACGAATTTCGATTGTCGCCCGGCTAGACTCATTCGACGCTCCGCAGACGCGCCAGTACATCAACCACCGCCTTGCGGTCGCGGGATACGACCGGAATTCAGCTCTCTTTACAGACAAAGCGATTACTTTGATCGCTCGCCACTCCGAAGGTGTCCCACGAACAATCAACAATCTCTGCTTCAACGCCATGTCGCTGGGCTGCGCGATGAAGCAGAAGGAGATTGACGAGAAAGTTGTTTTGGAAGTGCTAAACGACCTGGATATGGGGAAGCTCATTGACCGGGCGCGTACCTGCACAGTTCCTTCGCAGGAACCCCCCGCCCGTCTTATGCCTCTGCGTGAAGTACGGAACGAACTGATTCAAATCAACCGATCTAAGAAAGTCAATCGACTGCGCCGCACGGCGGTATTGGCCGGGATCGCGGGACTGCTGATCTGGCCGGTCTCCCAGGCAAGTGTTTATGCAAAGCGGATTCTAAGCGAGCATTCCCCAGCCTCAGCGGGGCAGAACACATCCCTTACTCCCGCCGCGGCCGCCCTGAACAGTCGGATCGAAGCTGAAAAGTCCGCGGTGGCTCGCCAGCCCCGGCCCGCCGGAGATGGGGCATTAGCCTCTCCGGCTATCCCAGACTTAAATTCGGCGCCGGTAATTATTTCCGCGGCTCCCGTTGCTGTCTTCGAGGCGCCGAGCGAAACACATCCCCCGGAATTGGGTGAGTTGGTCCGAATCTCGCCAAGCCAGACCTTGTTTCGCATCACCGTGCATCGATATGGTGGATACAGTCCCGAACTGATTCGCCAGATTGTAGAGATGAATCCTCAGCTCCGCAATCCGAATAAAATTAAGTCGGGTCAGATTCTCCGCCTGCCCGAAGTTCCAAAGGCAACTCGCAAGCCATCCCCCGCCTTTTCAAGGTACTCAAATTCAGCTCCAGAAGAGGTAAAAGCACCATGAGCAAAAACTTTGAATTGTTACAACAAGCCGAACTTAAACCGGGCATCCCGGAGAGCTATGGCTCAAACGGTGCCAATTCACGCTTGAAGAACGAGCCCGTAATAGGGGTCGATAAGTTGACGCGCGAGGAATCGCTGCACCTGGTCCAGAAGCTCTTTCTGACCGGCACCGATTCTGCCGCACACATGGTCATTTTTGCCGGTTTGGATCCGGGGAACGGCTGCAGCCGGGTCTGTGCTAGCGCGGCGGAGGTGTTGGCCGCGAGCACCGCGGGATCCGTCTGCCTTGTGGAAGCCAATCTTCGATCGCCATCCTTGCCGGAATACTTCGGTGTTGAGAACCACTTCGGGCTGTCCGATTGCCTCCGTAAAGACGGTCCCGTGCGAGATTTCGCCAAAAAGCTGCACCCCGAAAACCTGTGGCTGATCTCCTGCGGTGCAACGGCCCCTGACGTCGCCACACTCTTGAATTCCGAACGCATGAAAATGCGGCTGGCGGAAATTCGCAAAGAGTTCGACTACGTTTTGATCGACGTTCCGCCTCTTAGCCAGTATGCCGACGCCACTGCTCTAGCGCGGCTAACAGATGGAATGGTAGTAGTACTGGAAGCTAATGTTACGCGGAGAGAAGCCGCTTCCAGAGCTGTCGACTCGCTCCGTTCGAGTGGAGTTTCGATTTTGGGTGCAGTTTTGAACAAGCGCACCTTCCCGATTCCCGAGAAGCTCTATCACTTGCTCTAAGCCCAAACGGGCGAGAGCGTGCGCGGGTGCGAGGTAGTTTGTAGATTTCTAAGCGGCCATCACATCGGCTGCCGGGATACACCAAGTTTCAGAGATCTGAGTTACCTGCGGTTGGGACTCAGAAAGGCGAAGCCTTGTCGACATCATTTCAAAATGTGGACCCTGCACCAGGCTTCATAGGGTATACATACGAGCAGCCTGAGCTGCACTGGTTTGCCGTTCAGACTCGTCCGCGGCACGAAAAGAAAATCGTCCAGGAATTGCATACCAAAAGAGTTGTCGCCTATCTTCCGTTGCATTCAACACGCCGGCGGTGGAGTGATCGTTTTCAAAATGTCTCGCTGCCGTTGTTCCCGGGATATGTTTTCGTAAGGACCAGCGGCATGGTTGGCGATCGTGTTGCCGTGCTGCAAACCAACGGGATTACTGGATTTGTGGGCGTGCGTGGCCAAGGTGTTCCGATTCCGGATCAACAGATAGAGGCTATCAAGTCCGTCAGCGAGAGTGGTCTCGTGGTCGACCAACATCCGTTCCTCAAGATGGGTGAGCGCGTTCGAATCTGCAGCGGCAGTTTGTCAGGCGTTGAGGGCGTGCTCATTGCAAAAAACGAAGATATGAGCTTGGTGATTTCGGTGGAACTCATCCAGCGTTCTTTGTCGGTAAGGATTTCTGGGTTTCGGATAGAAGCAATTTAGTTGTTGAATCTTGGAAATGTGCGTGATGCAGGGAGAAATGTATGCACTTGCAAGGGAGAGAATAATTATGAAACTCAATACTCGAATTCTGGGCATTGCTGCATTGGCCCTCTTGTATGGCAGCCCGAGCTTGCTGCGCGCGCAGCAAGTGCACGCGGTGCCGGCTAGCGCCACCACATCGACAAGGAACGTGGCTGACGATCACGTGGCGCCGGCCGAGAGAAACCCGCGCTATCGGATTTGTCGTGACGACGTCATGACTCTCTCCTTCCCGATTTCACCCGAGCTGAACCAGAAGGTGATAGTACAACCCGATGGCTTCATTTCGTTGCAAAGCGCGGGCTCGATTCATGTGGAAGGAATGACTGTGCCAGAGGTTGTGGAGGCCGTGAAGAAAGCTTACTCGAAGATTCTTCACGATCCGATTGTAGATGTCGATCTGACCGATTTCCAGCGACCCTACTTCGTTGTCTTAGGCCAAGTAGGCAAACCTGGGCAATATGATCTGCGTTACGACATGACACTTACGGAAGCGATTGCCGTCGCCGGCGGATTCGCTCCCACATCGAAGACCCAAGTGTTTCTGTACCACCGCGGAAATGGCGGATGGGTCGAGGCCAAGGAAATACAAGTCAAAGATATTCTGCATGGCAAAAACGTCGCTGAGGATGTCTCCATGCGTCCTGGCGACATGGTTTTCGTCCCCGAAAAAACCATTACGAAAATCAGAAAGTACGTTCCCTACTCGTTCGGATTCGGTCTTAACCCGTCCGGCTATGTTTTCTAATCGAATTTTCCCCATCTTAACCTGGAAATCAGAGGCGAAAGCGATATGAACAGACAAAATCAAAAGAACATCACCGGCGGACAAGAACCGGAGTTGTCCATGAGGGATATGTTGGCACCGCTCTTCCGCCATCGTCGAACGGTAATCTGGACTTTTTCTCTGGTCTTCGTTGCCACGATACTCCTCGCCTGGCTCTGGGCGTCAAACTATTACGTCGCCAAGATGCAGGTTGTTGTGGAGCAGGACCGCTCCGACCCGACCGTGACCGCTGGCCAGAATGCCACCGTGGCCGCTAAAGGCGTGACATTGGATCAGGTCACCTCGGAGATCGCTCTGTTGCAAGGCGAGGACATGCTGAGATCTGTTTCCAAGACCTGCGGGTTGGACAAGAGTTGGTCCCCTTCAGATATCTTCTTACCAAGTGACCCCGCACGTAGACAGATCATGAAACAAGAGCATGCTGCGCGCCGCCTTGCGAAAAAGTTGTCTGTGGAAGCCGAGAAGACCTCGGATGTAATCGACATCAGCTATGGAAGACTCGGTGAGCCAGAAACACCGGCATGCGTGCTGCAGAATCTCAGCAAGCTTTACGTTGACAAACATCTCCAACTGCTGCGCCCGGTGGGTTCTTCGGACTTTTTTGCCGATGAAACCGAAAAAGCGAGAAAGGCACTTGGTGAAGCTGAAGCCCGCCTGACGGGGTTCAGCCAGAAAGCTGGAGTCGCGGCCCCGGATCTTATGCGCACCGATATGGCCCAACAGGTTGCATTGTCTGAAGCAGCGCTCAACCAGGCTCAGCAAGCTGCCGCTGCGGACCAGAAGCGCATGGATGACTTGAAGAAGCAGATGGGGAGCACGCCAGCCCGTGCCACCGCGGCAGAGGCCCAACTCGCCCCTAATCTGCTGCTGGAAAATTTGAACACTGCGCTGTTGGCCGCCGAGGTGAAAAGGACCCAATTACTCCTGAAATACGATCCCTCTTATCCGTTGGTTCAGGAGGTTGACCAGGAAATTGCGGAAACAAAAGCCGCCATCGCGAGGGCCGAGACGGAAAAATATTTGAACATCACCACCGACCGTGACCTTACCTATGAATATTTGCGCCAGGACATGGCCAAAACTGAAGCTGATCTGGCATCTTCACAGGCCACTGCAGCCACTCTGACCGGAAACATTCGTCAAATGCGTGCACAAATGGTGCAGTTGGACGGCCAAGCCGTAGAACAAGCTGCTTTGATCCGAGATACAAAAGCTGCCGAAGCCAACTACTTGCTCTATTTGACCAAGCGTCAAGAAGAACGCACCTCCGACGCCCTCGACAAGAGGGGTATCGCCAACGTCGCTATCGCCGTTCCACCAGTTGTGCCTGCCTTGCCTGCCCATAGCCCCTTGCTGGTTCTCGGGCTCGGGTTCCTCGGCGCGATTCTACTTGGAATTGGATCCGGTTACCTTGCCGAGCATCTTGACCAGTCCTTGCGTACTCCCGACGAGGTCACAAGGACACTGGGCATCCCAGTCTTGGCGGTCGTTCCCAAGAAGGCCGCCTAACGTCAACTCTCCGCGATGATTGTGAAGTCGCGGAGCCAAGTTTCAGATGCAGCACAGGCCGTGGATTTTGGGATATGACTACCCGCCCAACTTTCCCATCTCGCGGCCACCGGCCCGGTTCTGCGGTACTGAACTGTTACTCTCGCCCGCCCGTAACGCCAAGTCTTCCCCAGCATGTGTGACTAAGAACGCCGGAGCTACTGCTTTCAGCATCGCTCAGAAGCTTCCGACAAGTGACCAAGCGAGCTTTGGCAGAATTTTTGTTCGCGCTGCAGCTTGGCGGTGACTTCAGCACATGGAATTCCCGGGTACCGAAATCTTATGACCGCGATCTCAACGGAAGCTAAACGAAACCTGCTGCTAGCTGGCTTGAAGCTCTTCGACCTCGGATTGCTTCTGCTTTCTTTCGGCTTTGCTACCATATTGGTGGTTTCAACTCGTCCCGGTCCGACCCTCTCTGAATTCCTAGCAATCCGCGTAAAGCTTGGCAACCTGGCTCTCTTTTTGGCTCTCATCCTCGTGTGGCACTTCATCTTTTACGTCTGTGGAATGTACGGCTCCATGAGGCTCTCCACACGCCTCGCGGTGCTTCTGGAGGCGCTAAAGTCCACGACTCTTTGCGCCGCCAGTCTGGCTCTGGTGGCCGCGTTCTTCTCCATCAAAATGGTGACGCCTCGATTCATGCTGCTTTTCTGGACTCTTAGTTTCCTCACGGTAGCCTGTGGACGCCTCCTTCTCCGATATGCCCTTTCCGGCGTGCGCCTCCGCGGGCACAACTTGCGCTTCCTCCTTATCCTGGGCACAAATCAGCGGGCAATGGCTTTTGCCCGTTCCATCAACGCCCGGCCCGAATTGGGCTATCGAATTCTGGGCTTCGTAGATGAAGATTGGACAGAGATAGATAACTTCAAAGTCGAAGGCCATTCGCTCGTTGCCAATCTGTCAACTTTGCCGGATTTCCTCCGCGATAACGTAGTCGACGAAGTCGCTAACTATCTTCCCCTCGCTTCCTTCTACGAACACGCTGCCAAAGTCGCTGCCCTGTGCGAGCTTCATGGCATTATTCTCCGGTTCGATTCCGACATCTTTGGCTTGAAGTCGGCGCGCTCGCGCTCGGATGTTCTGAGCGGTGATCAGCACGTCACCTGTTATCCGGGCAGATGGCGCGGCTGGCCAGTTCTCGCGAAGCGCATCTTCGATTTCGTCGTGGCACTGATATTGCTACTGCTTTTTTCTCCCTTGCTCTTGGTTGTCGCGGCGTTGCTGAAGCTGGATTCCAGTGGACCTATCTTCTTCTTTCAGGAACGCATCGGCTACAACAAGCGTCGGTTCCGCATCTACAAATTCCGCACCATGGTGCAAGGCGCGGAACATTTGATCGGACGCTTGGAAGAATTCAACGAAGTCTCCGGTCCCGTCTTCAAAATCAAGAATGATCCGCGCATCACATCTATCGGCAGATTCCTGCGCCGCAGCAGCATCGATGAACTGCCACAACTCCTCAATGTCTTGAGCGGAGACATGAGCCTCGTCGGCCCCCGGCCACTGCCGGTGCGCGACTACGCGGGCTTCAACGAAGACTGGCAGCGTAGGCGATTCAGCGTTCGCCCCGGCATTACCTGCCTATGGCAAGTCAATGGTCGCAGTTCCATCACCTTTGAGCAGTGGATGAAGCTGGACCTGCAATACATGGATGAGTGGTCCCTTTGGCTCGATCTGAAAATCCTGGCTCGTACGATCCCGGCTGTCCTAAAGGGTTCCGGCGCAGCCTGAGATACGACTTTGTTCAACGAACTGAAAGCACAACCAAGATATGTTGCACCGCAATTGAATTTAAGTTTGGGAAGAGAATTTTCATTCCATGAATGGGGAGACTAAAGTGACGAAATTTCGAATTCTGGTAACCGGAGCAGGTGGTTTTATTGGTCATCATCTTGTAAGGCGCTTGAAAGCCGAGGGGAACTGGGTTCGTGGCGTTGACATCAAGATGCCGGAGTACGAAAATTCGGCGGCCGATGAATTCGAGATTCAGGATCTTCGCAAGTACGAAAATTGCCTGCTCGCCACTCGTGGCGGCGTAGACCGCGTTTACAACCTCGCGGCGGATATGGGTGGTATCGGATACATAACCGCAAATCTGGCTGATATTTCCCGCAACAACATTTTGATCAATGTCAACATGCTTGAGGCCAGTCGGCAGAACGCCATCAAGCGTTTTCTCTTCTCCTCCTCGGCGTGTGTTTACGCCCAGGGCAAACAACTTTCGCCGGATGTCAAACCCCTGGTGGAAGAAGATGCCTACCCGGCCGACCCGGAACCTGGCTATGGATGGGAGAAGCTTTTCGCGGAAGAAATGGGCAAGTATTATCGCCACGATTTTGGCCTATCAACCTATTCTGTTCGATTTCACAATGTTTACGGGCCCCTCGGCACCTACGATGGAGGTAAAGAGAAAGCCCCCGCGGCTATCTCCCGCAAGGTGGCGGTGGCGGTGAATGGTGGCGAGATTGAGATCTGGGGCGATGGTGAGCAGACGCGTTCCTTCATGTATGTCGATGACTGTGTCGAGGGTCTCATTCGGCTCATGGCTTCTGAGCACCACGACGCCCTAAATCTCGGCACGGACCAACTCGTAAGCATCAACCAGCTGGTAGATATGGTCTCCAAAGTTGCCGGCAAGAAACTGGTCAAGCGCCACGATCGCAACAAGCCGCAAGGCGTCCGCGGGAGAAACTCCGACAACACGCGCCTCAATCGGGTTCTCGGATGGGAACCATCCATTACCCTGGAAACCGGACTTGAAATCACCTACAAGTGGATTGAGGGCGAACTAAAAAAGGCAGGCCGTGTCCCTACGCAAACACACAAAGCAGTTTCCTGACGTTGGCCGGGCAAACGTGCTCGGCGTTGGCGTGCATGCCGTCAATCTCGACGTGGCCGTCGGATTGATCGAGGACGCCGTGAAAGCGAATGCGCAGGGCTACGTTTGTGTCACCGGCGTGCATGGGGTTATGGAAGCCCGACGCAACTCGAAATTCAAGGCTGCACTAAAACGCGCCTTTCTGGTCGTGCCGGATGGCGTCCCAACGGTTTGGATTGGCCGGTGGCAAGGCAAAAAGCGCATGGCCCGCGTGTTCGGTCCCGACCTGATGCGAAAACTCTGCCAACGTTCCGTCGAAACTGGAATAACTCATTATCTCTACGGTGGGAAACCCGGTGTTGCCGAAGAACTGAAATCGTAATCTCGAAAGATGGTTTCCGGGGATTCGCATTGTCGGCACGTGTACGCCCCCATTCCGCCCCCTTTCCCCTGCCGAAAAACTGGAACTCCAGGAAGAACTAAGGCAAAAATCTCCGGACCTCTTCTGGATCGGTTTGAGCACCCCGAAACAGGAACAGTTTATGGCCGAGAATTTAGGCAGCCTGAATTGCAAGGTCATGCTCGGCGTGGGCGCAGCGTTTGACATTCATACAGCACGCATCAAGGACGCACCTGCCTGGGTCAAGTCCGCAGGTCTTCAGTGGCTTCACCGGCTCTGCCAGGAGCCTTCGCGATTGTGGAAGCGGTATCTTTTCAATAATTCTGAGTTCATCTACCACACCATGTTGCAATTCACGGGATTAAAGCGTTACGAGTTGGAGCCTCGCGACATCGCAGGAGATTAGTCTCGATGCTCACAATTCGCACCACTAGTTTTATAAAGGATTCGAAATCGCTGAACCAAGATGATTCGCCGAGCTAAGCAATGGATAGCACAACGGAGAAGCAGCACTCTTGCGCGGAACTCCGTGTGGATGTTTCTCGGGTACGGTCTGAAAGTCATTGTTCAAGCTGGCTATTTCATCCTCATTGCCCGAGCTCTCGGGCCAACAGAGTACGGGACATTCGTGGGCACGGTGGCATTGATCGCCCTCGTTGCGCCGTTTGGCGGCGTCGGTTCCGGAAATCTTCTGGTCCAAAACGTTTCCAGAAACCGTGAACTGTTCGCCGAATACTGGGGTAACGCGCTCTTGGTTTCTGTGGTCTCTGGGCTGGCCTTGCTTGGCCTGGTCTTGAGCGTTGCTCATTTCATGCTGCCTGCATCCATTCCATGGACCCTGATTCTGCTGGTCAGTCTCGCCGACATCCTCGGCGTCAAAGGTGCGGAGATGGGTGCACAGGCGTTTCAAGCCATGGACGAACTGCGTTTCACCTCCTTCCTCACCTTTTTGCCCTATGTTCTTCGCCTGATCGGAGCGATCCTCGTCTTCCTTAATTGGCGCCACGCCACAGCGCTCCATTGGGGCTGGTTCTATTTCGGCTGCACGGTTGTGTCCGCTACAATCGCGATTTCACTGGTCACTTACAAACTGGGCGCACCACGATTGGCTCTCGCGCGGATTCCCAATGAAATCACGCAGGGCTTTTATTTCTCCTCCAGCCAGAGCGCGCAAACGGTCTACAACGACATTGACAAGACCATGCTGGCCCGGCTCTCTACCCTCGAAGCTACCGGCATCTACGCCGCCGCCTACCGCTTGATCGACGTCGCCTTTACGCCTGTGCGCTCCGTGCTGAATGCGGCTTACGCAAATTTCTTCCGCCACGGCAAGGCGGGAGTAGCCGTCAGCTTTTCCTACGCGAAAAAAATCCTTCCGAAGATGATGGGCTATTCGCTGGTAATCTTCGTCGGCCTTTTCGTTGCCGCTCCAATTGTTCCGATCGTGCTTGGGAGTGAATTTTCAGGGAGTGTGGAAGCGCTCCGTTGGCTGGCCCTGCTCCCCTTCTTTAAAGCCCTGCACTACTTTCTCGCCGACGCCCTCACCGGCGCGGGTTACCAGCGGATTCGCACTTTGGCACAAATCGGCGTGGCAGTCTTTAATGTTGGACTCAATCTCTGGCTCGATCCCCGCCTACTCCTGGCGAGGGGCCGCGTGGTCCAGCCTCGCAAGTGACGCCGCCCTCGTGCTGGCGATGTACACTGCAGTGATGTTCGTAATGGCCAAAGAAACCCGTTTGGGAGTTAACTTCGCCGGCCAACGCCTGGAAGGGCTTTGAGTATGCAGCGGGCACGGAAGTCAAAAGCATGAATGCGCTCTCCCCGACGAGAAGCACGGTGAAAAGAGACCCTGGCCAGTCCCCGAGCCCACTCGGTCTTGAGCAAGTATTTCAAAAGAACAACATGCTCAAAGCCGATCTCCGTTTTTCATTCGCCTTGCTGGCGATCGCCGCACTTATTTGTAGTTTTACCGCCATGGCTGGATCTGACACCACTCTCATCCCGAGCCAATCGCCGATTCCCGCGGATTTTTTCAGCTTGAATATCCTGTTTCACCCAAACACCAAAGTCTCCTGGCCAGCAGTTCCGTTCCGAGGCTGGCGTGTTTGGCACGCACTTTGGTACGACCTCGAGCCTCAAAAGGGAAAGTGGCAATTCGATCATTTAGATGCACTGGTCGATTCCGCTCAAAAGCACGGCGCGGAGATTGATCTAATTTTGGCGTATTCTCCCGCTTGGGCATCAAGCAAGTCCGACCCCCAAGCAGATTGGGTTCCCGGCTCATCCGGTCCCCTTCGAGACATCAATGACTGGAAGGATTATGTACGGACAGTCGCGACAAGGTACAAGGGCAGAATTCACGTTTATGAACTTTGGAACGAGCCTGACCGCCCGCATGCATGGCTTGGCGATATGGATTCCATGATCCAGATGGTCCGAGAGGCTTCCCAGATACTCAAAGCGATCGACCCCACGATAACCGTCGTGAGCCCGAGTCCTGAAACCGCTAAAGGCCCAGATTGGCTGAATGATTTTTTGAAAAAAGGTGGCGGGCAATATGTCGACGCAATCGGTTACCATTTTTATCTTCCCCAGAGCGGGCCGCCAGAGGAAGTGGTTCCGATAATCCAGAGAGTCAAGAACGTCATGAGTCAAAATGGGGTCGGGAATAAGCCTCTCTGGAATACTGAGGCCGGCTGGCATGAGCCAAAACCATTTCCCTCACAAGGACTCGCCGCTGCGTACGTCGCTCGTTCCTACATCTTGAACTGGGCTGCGGGCGTGAGCCGATTCTACTGGTACTGCTGGGACAATCACAATTGGACCTCGCTTGAGGTCACCATGCCTGACAATGCCACCCTTCGGCCGGCGGGACAGGCTTACGCCACCATTCAACAGTGGCTGGTTGGCGCGTCGATGCCTAAGTGTCTTACCTCGGAAAACAATAATTGGATCTGCGAAGTAAAGCGCGATAACTCTCTGCAATTCATCGTTTGGAATTCAGTCGGCGACCGTTCTTTTCGACTTTCCAAGAATTGGCATGTGACCAAAGTTACCCAACTCACAGGAGCGGTCTCCGCGATATCCGGTGACTCGATATCCATCGGCGTCCAGCCCGTCTTGGTTCAATAATTCGTGTTATCTGATTCTATGCTTGGAGATTGAGCTGTGAATCAGTTGTCGAGACTTCTCGAACGCCACGGAACGATTCAGCAGATTGCGCAGCAAAGGGAGAAACCTTAGTGAAGCCCTTCGTCGGTCGAATTACAGTCTACCTGCTCGTATTTCTCTCGACAGGCGCGGTCACAGGTATTTTCACCGGGCAGGAAGCCATGCACACAGGCACAACTGCTGCCGCCCACAACCCCATGCTCCAGCTAACGTACAGCCTCATCTACCTGGTGCTTCTTCTGTTGCTTGTCAGTGAGCGGCAAGAAATTCTGTCCCTGCTTTTGAGGGAGAAATGGATGACGATACTGGTCATCTTCGCCTTGGCCTCGACTCTGTGGTCTGTCGAACCGGGCGATACCTTTCGCCGTTCTATTGGTCTGCTAGGAACAACTCTCGCTGGGCTTTACATCGGCACTCATTTCGAACCTCGACAGCAGATTCGCATCCTCGCAGTCTGCGTCGTGGTGGCGGCAGTCTTAAGCTTCTTCGTGGCTATCGCGGCTCCCCAAATTGGGGTGACAGCCGACGGCTGGCAAGGAGTGTTTTTTCAAAAGAACTCTTTGGGTAGGATGATGTGTCTGGGAATAGTCTGCTTATCCTTTATTGCTATAGGCGACCGGCGCAACCGTCTCTTCGCGCTCCTGGCGATTCCCCTTTGTGTTGCCCTACTCATACTTTCTGGATCTGTAACCGCAGCGTTCGTGGCTTTCGGAATTTTGGCCTCAATCCCCTTCATTCCAATTCTCCGATGGCCCATCGGCAGGCTCACCGCGATTGGAGTTTCTTTCGCAGCTGTGATTATTCCCCTCGGCATATGGGTTCTCGAAAACAGTGACGTCGTATTGAGAGCCCTCGGCAAACAATCCCATCTTACTGGGCGGCTTCCCTTGTGGGCCCATATCAAGTTGGAGATACTCACCATGCCGATTCTGGGACACGGCTATGCGGCTTTCTGGTCTACTCCAGAGTCGGACCGACTCCGGCAGGTCCTAAATTGGGACATAATGAACGCCCACAACGGATTCCTCGAAATGATGCTCGGTCTGGGAATAGTGGGACTGATCATTTTCCTCTTGGGCCTATTCCGGAATTTCTTCTTGGCTTTTCTGGTTGCCCGCGAAGATGACGCGATCGAACAAGCATGGCCTCTCTTTTTTCTTGGCTTTTGCTTACTTTGGGGAGCTCACCGATTCCAGCTTGTTCACCGGCAACTCCGTATTCTGGCTCTTGTACGCCGCGAATGCATTCTGGCTGGTGGAGGCAAGAACCAAAGTAAATTCGGAGGCCTCAGAGGAGTACGCGGTTTCGAATCACGCTGAAGAATTGCTCCTGTCCTGAAATCGAATGCGCATTCTAGCCTGGCCACTTAGAACGTCGCTCAACCCCTACACCGGACAGGTGTTCTCGAACCTCGGTCAAGAGGTAAAAGTTGACGGTTGGCCGGGGAATCTTCTCCGCAGATACCATGTTTGGCACGCGCACTGGCCGGACGCACTGCTCGGCATTCCTAATACCGCCCATACCGTCTTCAAACTCTCGGGAATGTTCGCAACGATCGACTTCCTGCGAGCCCGTGGGACCAAACTAGTCTGGACGATCCACAATCTGGCCTCCCATGAGGCGCGCCACCCCCGCCTCGAAGCCTGGTTCTGGCGCCAATTCATCCCCCGGGTGGATGGTGCCATCAGTCTTAGCGCAATCGGCCTGCAAATGGCTCTCGAACGATTCCCACGCCTCAACCAAGTTCCTACTAAGGTGATCCCACATGGCCATTACCGGGATCTGTACCCCCAAACTTCAGGCGACTCGCGCGCGGCCCTCGGAATTCCGCAAGATGCCAAGGTGCTGATGTTTTTCGGAGCGGTGCGAGCTTACAAAAACGTCGATTCCTCGATTCGAGCATTTCGAACGCTGCACCGCGAGCACGCGATCCTCTACATTGTTGGCAATCCTAATTCTCCTGAACTCGCTGAGCACCTCGAGCGGGAAGCCTCCTTAGACCAACGTGTGGCTTTGAGATTCAAATTTGTAAAGGCAACAGACGTCTCGACTTATCTCAGTTCGGCCAATCTCGTAGTATTGCCGTTCCGGAAGTTCTAAACTCTGGCTCCGCACTTCTCGCACTTTCCTGCAACCGTCCAGTTCTAGTTCCCCTGCTTGGTGCAATGGGCGAGCTTAAGGGCGAGTTCTCTGATCGTTGGGTACGAACATTTTCTGGACCGCTCGACGGCCCGACGCTCGAGTCCGCGCTAGATTGGGCAATGGACACCGCAAGGCCGGCGGTTACTCCGATGCCTGAAAAATACAATTGGGACCGAATTGGCTTTGAAACTCTCCAGTTCTACAACCGAGTCGTAAGTGGAGTTCGCCAGCCGTCGACGCAGGCTCAGCCTATGACATTAGAAGACGGTGGGACACCGCTATGAACATCCTGATGCTCCACAACAGCTACCAGTTCCACGGTGGCGAGGATGAAAGTTTCGCTTCAGAAGTTCGTATGCTCACTGATGCTGGACATTACGTCGAGACCATCCATCTGAAAAATGAGAATGTCCATGGAATTGCGGCGGTTCATGTCGGCATTCAATCCATTTGGTCCCAGCGTTCGTATGATCTTGTCGATCGTAAATTACAGGAGCGCGCTTTCTCCGTCCTGCACGTGCAAAATTTCTTTCCACTGATTTCTCCATCCGTGTACTACGCTGCGAAAAAGAATGGTGTTCCAGTCGTCCAGAGCCTCAGAAATTATCGCCTGCTCTGCCCCAGCACGATTCTTTACCGCAACGGCAAAATCTGCGAAGACTGCCTTCACAAAACCTTCAAATATCCTGGAATCCTCCACGGTTGCTATCGCAACAGCCCTCTGAGCAGCGCGACCGTCGCAGCCATGACCGCCCTGCACTCCCTGAAAGGCACTTGGCGAAGCGCGATTGATCTCTACATCTGCCTCACAGAGTTTTCTCGCCAGAAATTCATAGAGGGTGGATTACCACCGGAACGTATCATCGTAAAAAGCAATTTCGTCTACCCCGACCCGGGCCCTGGTGATGGGAAGGGCGGGTACGCCCTGTTTGTCGGAAGGTTGACCCCGGAAAAAGGTGTAGAGACGCTTCTCGCAGCTTGGGACCGTGTCAGATCGTCCCGAATCCTTAAACTCGTCGGTGAGGGCCCCCTAGCGGCGCGTGTGGAAGCCTTCTGCGAGGGTAGGACCAACGTGCAATGGCTGGGACACAAGAGTCCCTCCGAGGTTAAAGAACTAATGGGTGCCGCAAGCGTCCTGGTTTTCCCCTCGGAATGGTACGAACCCTTCGGCCGTGTAGCGATTGAGAGCTTTTCAAAAGGCACCCCGGTTATCACCTCGCGCTTAGCCGGTATGCCCGAAATCGTCCAGGACGGGCACACGGGCTTTCTTTGCAATGCGGGAGATGCGCAAGATCTCGCGGCGAAGTTGCAACGAGCTCTCGATGATCCCGCAGAATTGCGAGCCATGCGGCCCCGGGCGAGAGCCGTGTATGAGTCCAAGTTCACCGCTGAGCACAATTGCGGCGCCTTGCTCCGTGCGTATCAGATTGCCCAGGGAGCAGTGCCCCTGGCAGAGGAACCGTGCGTTTCGCTGACTCCCAGCAATTAGAGTTATGAAGAAGTTCGCACATTTTGGGGCCCGGCCTAAGCACGATGCATCGACGGAAAGACGGAACGAGAAAACTGATGTTTGAATCAAATGTAGTTCGACCCGCTCGAAGTCCGGACGAAGATCCATTTCTCCTAGACAGCGAGCAGATCCGATTCTTCAATGAGAACGGCTATCTGCGTCTCGATCGGCTCACCACCCCCGAGGAAGCCCAGCAGATGCGCGCCGCCCTGAAGGAACTCTTCGAAAAAAGAGCTGGTGAGAAAGAGGGCGCGTTCGCAGACCTCGTCGCAGGAGCTGAGCACAGCGATAAAATGAGTTCACCGCAAATCCTTAATCCGGTCAACTACCTCCCCAAACTCCATAAAACCCAATGCTTTCACAACGCCCTGAAGCTTGCCAAGCAACTGCTCGGTGATGAGACTCGTTGCTTCTTCGACCTGACAATCCTGAAAGAGCCTCGCGTAGGCGCGGCAACTCCCTGGCATCAGGACGAAGCCTTCCGCGACCCCAATTTTGAATATCGGGAGCTGACCGTCTGGGTCGCGCTTCAAGATGTCGCGGCCGAGGGCGGTTGTCTGCAGTTTATTCCCAAATCTCACCAGAGGCCCGTGCTCGATCATCATTCCGCGAACAATGATCCCACGTCGCAAGCTCTCGAGGCTGCGGCGGAATTCGATCCCTCGTCAGCTGTCACCTGCGCGTTGCCGATCGGTGGCTGCACCGTGCACCACCATCGCACGTTGCATCACGCCGCGCCAAACACTTCCAGCGTTCCGCGATTTACGTACATCATGACCTTTGGTGTCACGCCGAAGCCATTGAAAGAACACCGGACCTTCCCCTGGCTGAACGAAAAAGTCGCCCCGATTCAGGCCCGCAAACGCGAATGGATGCGCCATGGTGGCTTGCTCATAACCATTTGGCGACGATTAAGGCGGGGTGACATGATCAATTGGCGGGGCGCCTCTTACGGCATCAAGCGCTCGATCAAGATCCTTCGAAGAGGGCTTTAAGAAGAATCTTGGCGTACTACTAGGTAGTACGTTCTTCCCTTTTATTTGGCATCACGTTGAACGTTCGACTTCGGTTCTCAGACTAATACTCCACCTTCCCCCACACTCGAAGCTACTCCTTCCGTCACCAAATACCATCGCAGCAGTATTTCCTTCTCTCGCCACTCCTTGTATCGATTCGCCTCCGAAAGCACAGGGGACGCCTTTGGGCGCCCCCTGTGCTAACTTTCATTTGATCTCGATTCTTATTGCGAGATCAAAACCAGATCGTCGAACGATAGTAGTGTCCAGAGTTTCTCGCATTCTCTCTTGTGAGGTCTTAATTCGTTTCGCCTTTATTCCTTATTTCTCTCAAGGAATGCCCGGCTCTATCTTTATCGGAGACGATCAATTCCCCGCGAAGTGGCCACCGAATCGCCAGTTCCGGGTCGTTCCAGAGAGAGTGTCCTCTCTGTTTCGGGGCGTAGAATTCCGTCACCTTGTATGCCACTTCCGCTGAATCCGACAGCGTATAAAATCCGTGCGCGAAACCCTTAGGAATCCAGATCGTCTTGTGCTCCGCTGCCTTCAGATGAATCGCCGCCCACTTTCCGAAGGTGTTCGAAGCTGGCCGGATATCAACGGCCACGTCATAAATTTCGCCTTGAAGTACGCGAATCAGTTTCCCTTGCGGGTTTCCAAGCTGGTAGTGCAAACCTCGGAGAACCCCGCGCTTTGAGTGGGACTGATTGTCCTGTACAAAATGTTCGGTTATCCCCGCCGCCGCATAGGTTTTTTCGTTGTAGGTCTCGAGAAAAGATCCCCGAATGTCTGAATAAACCTCGGGCTCCAGCACGAGAACTCCCTCAAGTTCCGTCCGATGAATCCGCATTGATTCCCTTAGGTGCGGCGCGGTGGGTTTTTCTGGTTATCCGGCCCGCAGTCGCCGCCCGTTTTCGATAGCGACAAGCGCACCATAACAGAATACATCCATGTCCCTGATTTTTTCTTTTCTTCCGGACGTAGCTTCAGATGTTCGTTAGGGAGTTTCAGCGGGAGTTCAAATTCAAGGCGCAAGGGGCTCAATTTCCGCCAATGATCAATGGCCCAGCTGTCTGAGCCTTCTGCAGTGCGGCGCGTCGTGAAACCAATCCCGCGTCACGAATTTTATAGATCAGTGCTCGATAGCTGATCTTCAACGCCTGCGCGGTTCTTCTGCGGTTCCACTGGTTTGCCCGCAATGTCTCCAGGATCACCGTTTTTTCCATTTCTTTGATGGCATCCTTGGACATGCGCTTCAGCATCCCGTGACCAACGCCGTTTCCATTCGAAAATCCGGAACTCTTCGCTCGCCGTGTCGCGAGATCCTGGTAAATCGCCGCGTCTGGCCCAAGCAGCACATACCGCGCAACCCCGTTCGACAGTTCCCGGATATTTCCCGCCCAGGACAGATTCTTCAGATACTCAAGCAGCTCCGGCGGGAATGCCTCCGCCTTCATCTCAAACTGTTTTTCATATTGTTTGCGGAAATATTCTGCCAACACCGGAATATCGTCTCGGCGATCTCGCAAAGGGGGCGTCGTCAGCCGAAAAACATGAATGCGATAAAAAAGATCGTCGCGAAAACGTCCTGCCTGTCTCTCCTGATCAAGATTCCGATTCGTCGCGCAAATCAGGCGGGCATCCACTTTTCTCTCGGAATGATCGCCAATTCTGGAAAAAGTTCCGTCCTGAAGAAAATGCAAGAGTTTGCTTTGCAAATTCAGGTCAAGATCGGCAATCTCATCCAGAAAAAGAGTGCCGCGGTGTGCGGACTCCACGCGTCCAGGCTTGATGTTATTCGCCCCGGTAAACGCGCCCTTCTCGTATCCGAACAACTCGCTTTCGAGCAGGGATCCTGGAATCGCCGCGCAATTTACCTTTACGAATTCGCCATCCCCGTACTCGGAATTTCGATGAATCCACCTCGCCAGCACTTCTTTGCCGGTGCCCCCTTCTCCGCAAACCAAAATGGGCACGTCGGTCCTGGATATGCGCAATGCACGGGTCCGGATATCTGCCATCGTAGGCGAGCATCCGAAAATCACCTCTTCTGGCAGCAGGGCTCCCGGCCTTCCTACCGCCGCAAGCTTGTTGGAGTTTTCGCCCGTCATAGCACTCAGGCCAATCTAAATGCACTTGGGCCACCAAATTTCGGAGCTAAATCGCCGGGCCCAGAATGACCTAATTAATATTAACCTGCTTATTTTCAATTGATTACGGAAACAAGGCAAAGGTGAGTTTTAGTACTACCCCATTTGAACCGATTGGCCTATTTCCCCTAAACAGGAAATTCACAGCACACTAGGAGGAAGGGATGTTCTCTTCCTAGCCATCCTGCTACTTACGCCCTCGTCCTCTTCAGCTGTTAGCGATTGGGAAATACATACGATTCCAGCAAATCCGCCCGGGCCTTTTCGTCGGAAACCATGACCTTCAAAAGATCGCTAACCGACAACATGCCTAGATATTTCTTACCTTCTCCAAGGATCAACAGGTGGTAGACACCGTTTTGTTCCATCAGCCGAAGGCATAAATCAAAAGTCACTTCTGGCGTAACTGTCAACAGTTCCGTGGTCATGATCTCCGACGCTTTCATCCACGCGGGGCATTTATTTTCCGCCGCGACTTTGTCGGAGACGTCACTTTGCGACACAACTCCCACTAGCGTTCCTGCCGCATCTAGAATGCCCACCGAACGCACCTGCTTTTCACGCAGGTATTTCGCGGCTTCCAGAACGCTCGAGGATTCTGGGATGGAATACACTTCTTTGCGAGACCCGATCAGATCCGCAACCTTCATGGGACCCTCCGGGGGATCAGATTTGACCTCATCCTAGGCTCGCCATAGCCGGATTGCAACGGAAAAATGAAGGTTTCCCAAGAGGGTAATCAGTTGCCGGGTATGGTCATAGGGCGGGGAAAAGTGTTACACGTGTAGTGCTCCCCGCTGAAACTAGACTGCCGTGGTTCCATTTCGGATTGAGCCTAAACGGATCCGCCGCAAACACCTAAATTAATTGCTTTCGGCGATTTTACAGCCGAACAACCTAAACTCTTGGCTCTTATGTGGGCGACTCGTAAGCGGGTTTCTGTCAGACCTTGTGACTGATGCAACCCATGGTTTGATGGTACAGAACAAATACCCACGGGAATTAACTGGCCCGCGATGATCTTCGCTCGTTTAAGTAATCTTTGAGCTGTTCCAATGAAGAGAGTTCCATCAGGGGCGAGCGATTTCACTTCAGGCTTGCAACGATATTGGCAAAAGATTACTCGAAACGATTCGAGAATCACTTTCTCTTGTTTCCCAGTAGGGTGCATCGCTATTGGCTTGTAGAGTCGGTGTGAATTACCGGAACTGGTGTGCTTCTGATGCGACATTCGCCATGTTGGTCCCTCCCGGGAATCCTTGCCCGTACTCAGGTGAAAAAAGGCAGAACCCCAAGCTAAGCACGACTAACCGCGTGATGGCGGTCACGGCGGAACGTGACATTCGTCACAGCCGCAGGCTTCAAACAGACCTAGTGTCCAGCAGAAGTAGCACATTACAAACTCCGAGAGCGTCGAGGAGGGAAGATGAACCGAAACTCGATCGCGAGGAAATGGCACCAAGTCGGCGGGGTCCTATTCTTTGTATTCGCGTTTGGTGCCGCCTATCCAGTCACTGCGCAGACCGGAAATGCAGCGAACGGCAAGACAATATTCCTGGAAAAATGCAAAAAATGTCACGGCGAAGACGGTAGTGGGAATACCAATTTCGGAAAAGCCTTAAGGGCTGCCGACCTTCGTTCGTCGGATGTCCAAAAAAAAACCGATGCCGATTTCTACGTCCAAATTGATAAGGGCAAAAAGAACATGCCCCCGTTTGGAGCGAGTCTCGATAAAGCTCAAATCAATGATGTGATCGCGTACGTTCGGGAATTTGGGAAGAAGCAGCCAGAAGCCAAGAAGTAACTGTAAACGCGAGTCGCGCTCAAACCGCGGATAAATATGCAAATATCCCGATGGAAGACCACAGAAAATAACGGAGACGGCGCCGAAGTTGGGAGTTCGAAGGTTCGCCGCGGCGGGATCAAATGGCTTGGGTTACTTCTGCCAGTCGCTCTCGGAGTGGTTGCATTCTTTTGTTTGGGGATCCGCGGAAGGTCGGTAGCGGCGCTCTCCAGCTCCGTTCCCGAAGCCGAAACCCCTGTGGTACCCATGTCCACTGGGTCCTCACCCATATTCAAACCGGGGCGTCAGCGATTCCTCGAGTCCCTCAGAGAATACTTTCAACTGCAACCGACACCCGTGCAACCGATCGCATTTACGCATCGGCTGCATCTTCAAAACGGAATGCAATGCGTAAGCTGTCATACGGGGGTAACAGAAGGGCCGGACGCCGGAATTCCCAGCGTGACCTTCTGTATGGCGTGCCACCAAGAAGTCGCCAAGGACAAACCTGAAATCAAGAAGCTCACCGCTTACGCGGACAAAGAGCAAGACGTACCCTGGAGGCCGGTGTACTGGTTCTATCCTTCCGAACACGTTCGATTCCAGCACGCACCCCATATTCGCGCGGGAGTGGATTGCCAGGAGTGCCACGGGGATATGGCTCTGCAGACCGTGGCGGTACGTTCAAAAAATCTCAACATGAATTTCTGTATTAGCTGCCACAGGGCGAAGGGTGCGTCGGCGGATTGCACGACCTGCCACTATTAGCAAGCAAAGCGGCATGCCTGCTTCGGGAGTCTGCACCAGAGGGATTAGAGGGGCCTTTCAACTATGGAACGCCGGACATTCCTGAGTCTTTCCGCCTTGACCGGCGCCGCCTTTGCCGTCGAGGGTTGTAGCGACCGAGGAGCGCAATTCATCCGGTTCGTACCCGAAGAAGATCTTGTGCCAGGGGTGGCAGTCTGGAAGCCAAGCGTTTGTACGATGTGCTCTGCAGGCTGCGGAATCCAAGTGCGCGTGATGGAAGGCGAGGCTGAAGTTTTCCGAAACGGCCAGTTCGGGCTTATCAAGATGGGGTTGGCCAAGAAACTCGCAGGTAACCCGGAACACCCGGTGAGCCAGGGAAAATTGTGCGCACGAGGTGAGGCGGGCCTTCAGGTGACTTATAACCCCGACCGTCTCCAACATCCTCTCAAGCGCACAGGGCAGCGAGGAACAGGGCAATTCACCAGGGTGAGCTGGGACGAAGCGATCCAAGAGCTAGTAGCGCGTCTCCAACCCTTGATGTCCCAACGGGGAACTCAATCGCTTGTCTTCTTGAGCAGCCCACTCGGCGGCCAGCTAGGAGAATTGATTGAGCGTTTTGTATCCGGAATTGGAGCAGCAAATTGGGTAAAGTTCGAGCTATTTGACGACGAGGTGCTGCGCAGGGCGAACCTGTTGAGTTTTGGCCATGAGCAATTGCCGACCGTGGACCTGGCGCATTCCGGTTACGTGATCTCCTTTGGCGCTGACTTCCTGGGCACATGGAATTCACCCGTGGCGCAAAGCGTAGGCTACGGCAAAATGCGGCAGAATCGTTCAGGCATACGCGGGAAATTTGTCCAGGTGGAGAGCCGCGTCTCACAGACGGGAGCGAATGCAGACGAGTGGGTTGCAGTGCACCCAGGTACCGAAGGCCTGCTGGCTCTGGGGCTCGCCCACATCATTCTTAAGGAGAAGCTGAGGCATGCGGCGGAAGCAGGTGTCGCGGGGACACGGATTTACGGTTGGCACGAAGGCCTGTTGGCCTACTCACCTGAGGCCATCGCGTGGAAGACAGGGGTCCCTCCGGAGACGCTCACGAGATTGGCGCGCGAGATGGCTGCCCAACCGCCCGCAGTGGCTCTGGTGGGCGGCGCGCCGCTGGCCCAGACAAACGGCTTGTTCACTGCACTTGCGGTGAACGCTCTCAGCGCGCTCCTGGGAGGCGTCGGGAGACCGGGCGGAATTCAGTTCACCCCGGCAGCGCCGTTCCCCGCATCCCCGGTGACTCGGGGAAGATTCGGGGGCAGCGACGCCACCCCAGTCCGCGCGCTCGCGCAACAAATCCTCTCAGGCCAGCCACGGCCCGTCGAAGTCCTCTTTTTGCACGAGGCGAATCCTGTCTTCGCTACGCCCGTTGGATGGCAGATAAAAGAAGCGTTTGAAAAGGTTCCGTTCATTGTGAGTTTCGGGAATTTTCTCAACGAGACGAGCCGCCTCGCCGATCTGATTCTTCCGGACAACTCGTCTCTGGAATCTTGGGTGGATGGTGCTCCTGAATCGGGAACAACACAATCCGTAGTCAATGTTGCGCCGCCGGCGATGCGGCCGCTTCATGACACGCGTGCGATGCCGGATGTGCTGCTCGACCTAGCCAACCGTCTGGGCGGCCGGGCGAGCCAGGCCCTGCCATGGAAGAATTACGAAGAAATGTTGCGGGCGACACTTGCGCCTTTGGCTCATTATCCCGGCTCGATCAAGGCAAAAGATGGCGATGAATTCTGGAACAAAATTCAAGAGCAGGGCGGTTGGTGGAGCTCGGAGAGAAGTTCGGCGGCAAAAGCCGGCACAAGTTCCGTCGATCCGGTGAAAAACGAGGAGGCACAATTTGCCGGAGCCCTGGCCGCGTATCCCTTCCATCTCCTCCCCTATGCCACGCAACAGTTCCACGATGGGCGGCATGCGAATCTGCCCTGGATGCAGGAGCTTCCGGAGGTATTGTCGACGGGAATGTGGGGTACGTGGGTGGAAATAAATCCGCGCGCCGCAGCTTCGCTGCAGATCGAACAGGGCGACCTCGTGGAGGTAGCATCCCCTCATGGGAAAGTCCGTGCTCCGGCACTTTTGTCCCCGGGAATCGCTCCTGACGTGATCGCTATACCCGTGGGACAAGGACATGAAGAATACGGACGCTACGCCAGCGGCCGCGGAGCGAACCCGATCAAGCTGCTGGCACCACAGGTGGAACCCACGACGGGTGCGCTGGCGTGGGCGGGAACACGGGTGAATATCACTCGAGTAGGAAAAGGCGAGTTGATTCTACTGTCGGGCGGCCCCACCCAGTGGAGCCAGGAAAAGATAAGCCGGTGAAGACGGAACTTTTGCGAGTGGCCATCAAAAGGAAGGCAAATGGCGCATAGATGGGGAATGGTGATTGACCTAGATCGTTGCACCGGCTGCGAAGCGTGCGTGGCGGCATGTCACGCCGAAAACAACATCGCGACAGTAAGTGCCGATGAAGCCGCCCGGGGCCGAACGATGCATTGGATTCATGTGGAACGATATTGGGAGGGAGAATTTCCTGATATTCGAGCGAGATTTCAGCCCGTTCTCTGCCAGCAGTGCGATGCGGCCCCGTGTGAACCCGTGTGTCCCACGTATGCCAGTTATCACAATCCCGAAGGCTTGAACGTGCAGGTTTACAACCGGTGCATCGGCACGCGTTATTGCGCCAACGCCTGTCCGTACACTGCGAGATATTTCAATTGGTTCAATCCAGCGTGGGATAAGCCGCTGCACCTGCAACTGAACCCGGATGTTTCACTCCGCGAGGCCGGAGTGATGGAAAAATGCACATTCTGCAATCAGCGCATCCTCGCAGGAGAAATCAAGGCCAAGGCGGAGAACCGCGATTTGCAGGATGGAGAGATTAAGCCAGCGTGTGTGCAGTCCTGCCCAACGACAGCGATGATTTTTGGAGATCTGAACGATCCGAACAGTCAAGTATCGCGGATGTCGCGCTCGGTTCGCGCCACAACGCTTCTGGCTGAGGTTGGGACTCTGCCGAAGGTTATCTATCTCGAAAGAGAGTCTTCGCATGGCAACGAATGACGCCGCGCAGGCCAATTTGATGGATATCGACGCAGAAAAAATCCGGAAGGATTTGCTGTTGCCAGTGTTCCATACCTCACGCCGTTACTACGCCCTTGTCATCGCCCTTGTGGTGATCGGGCTCCCCGGCATGCTTGTGTATGTGTACCAGATGTCCGAGGGAATGGGCGTAGCTGGAATTACGCGCCCGGTTTTCTGGGGCTTCTACATCACGAATTTTGTTTTCTGGATCGGAATTAGTCACGCGGGCACGCTGATATCCGCGATCCTCCGCCTGGTGAACGCAGGGTGGCGGCGGCCGGTGACGCGATGCGCGGAAGCGATAACGGTCTTCGCGCTGGCCATCGGCGCGCAGTATCCAATCATTCATTTAGGGCGTTCGTGGCTGTTTTTCTGGCTGATACCTTATCCAAGCGAACGTGGCATTTGGCCGAATTTCCGCTCACCCCTGGTCTGGGATTTTTTTGCCATCACCACGTATCTCACGGGCAGCCTGACTTTCCTTTTGCTCCCCATTATCCCGGATTGGGCGATGGTGCGGGATCGAGCGACTGGCTTTCGGAAGCGCGTTTACACAGTGCTGGCACTCGGCTGGCGCGGAACGCCTCGAGAATGGCACCGGCTGGAAGTAGCAATGCGTATCATGGCGGTAACGATCCTCCCGGTTGCCATTTCCGTGCATACGATTGTGTCGTGGGACTTCGCCATGGCGCCGGTGCCCATGTGGCATTCCACGGTATTCGGACCCTACTTTGTGGCCGGCGCCATTTTCAGCGGGATAGCCGCGTTGATTATTGTGATGGCGCTTGTGCGCAAGGCGATGCACCTGGAGGAGTACCTCAAACCAGTTCACTTCAGCAACCTTGGCAAGTTGCTCCTGGTCATGAGCCTGTTGTGGATCTACTTCATTTTTGCGGAACGCCTCACTGTGTGGTACGGCAATCAACCCGCGGAGATGGCGGCGTTCTGGTCCATTCAGCGGGGGAGATTTGCTGTGCTCTTCTGGACCATGATCTGCTGCAATTTCCTGATTCCCTTTCCGATACTTGCCATCAAGAAGCTGCGAACCATCGCCGGAACAGTGATCGCTTCCTCCACCATCGTTGTCGGAATGTGGCTAGAGCGGTTCCTGATTGTTGTCCCGCCCTTGGAGCACAAGTATTTGCCCTATGACTGGGGAAGTTATCATCCGACCTGGGTAGAAATCTCGATTACGGTCGGAACTCTTATGGGGATGATTCTCCTCTACGTTCTCTTCGCAAAATTTGTCCCGATCATTTCGATCTGGGAATTAAAAGGCGGGCAACACGCAAGTCCAGTAGCGGAGACAGCGAACGCGAAGGTAAAACCCGCGGGGGTACGTTTGGATAATAGCTTGCCCTCAACCAGCAACTGAGAGTGGACGGATTTATGAATGCTATCTATGGACTGTTTCCCGATACCGGCTCCGCGCGGCGAGCGCTGATGGCTCTACGCACAGCCTGCTCGCGCCTTAACCTCAATCCGAAAGCAATTGTCATCATGTCGTCCGAGCCGTTAGAGGAAGAGGGATTCGGTTGGGAGGAAGAGCGGTCGCCGATGGCGTGGCTCGCCCCCCTTGGCGCAATTATAGGGGCAGCAGTAGGGTATGCACTCTCTGCCTTTACCCAACGCAGCTATCCCCTGCCAACCGGTGGCATGCCCATCGTAGCCATGTGGCCTACGGGAATCATCATGTATGAGTTGATGATGTTGGGAGCGATTGTGACTACGATTGTGGCCTTCGTGGTCGCGACGGGGCTGCCCAACTATAGAAAGCGTCTATATGACCCGGAAGTCACAAACGGAAAGATTCTCGTGGGGATCTCAGAGTTGGAAGCCGATTGCCGCGCAGAACTTGAGCAACTGCTTTATCAAGATGGCGCGGAGCAAGTCAAACAGTTCTCTAAAAGCTAATCTCAGGCGAATGCCTTATAAACGCCGGAAGGGGAACCAATCTCTGCCGCTCCAGGGGTGGATCACTTTTCCCCGCTCTATAACCCTATCCGGTTAACCAGTTGCCCTGGCCCAGCGTGCCAGCTAGGTTCGCGCCACTTCGCCCCGAATAATGTCGTATCGCTCGATCACGGCCGCCACGCCCATTCGCGTTTCCCCTTCTTCCAGCCGCCGTTCCACGCGTATCACTTTTCCTTGCGCCCTGACAAAAACATCCGAGCCATGAGTAATTTCGCCTGGAAGTGTCAAAGTTAAATCCAGTTCACTTCCGTTCTCCAGGTCTCGTTCCACAACGAAGTACAGTCCTTTGGTGGAAATATCACGAGTCTTTCCATCCTGGCGCAGTACCAGTTTCTCGACCGCCGAGCGAATGCTCACCGGCAGCGTCAAATCATAACGTCGGGCCAGCCGGCGTTCCGTCATTAGGGACATCCTCAACTCCATCTATGGCTCGCCCTGCGGAGCCATCCAACCTTGGCTTTATGCAAAATCTATTGAGCGAGAAACAGCTTCTCCATAACTTCGAGAGTTCCCGGCTGCCAACTTCCACAGCGGATCGCGTGCGAACCGGATTGTCGTGTTTCAAGACGGACACTCACCGCGAAATGACTCGCTGGAAGGGTTCTCTCGTGCTTCGGAGTTCGAGATTGCCTACACGTCAGGAGCGTCGTGGAATGCTGGTGTCCAGTCTGAAACTCCATCTCGGATTAATTCAAATTACGCGTTTGGAACGAACGGATTATCTCGATGCGCACGATACATTGGTTCCCACGAACTCGCAAGTTCTCTTTTTCGATTAAACGCAGGGGGCAAATAACCTCGTACTAGACCCGGATTATACTTCCTGTTTCGCGCCAACTGTGGCGGGGGCCGGCCCGCTCGTTTCCGCTGCCCGCCGGAGAAGTACGACGCGTTCTGGGAGTATCCAGGTTGAACTGCCTCATCTTATAGAGCAGTGCTTTATAGCTGATTCCCAGCATTTTCGCCGCGTCCTTCCGGCACCAGCGCGTCTTTTCCAGCGCATCCGCAATTGCTTCCATCTCGGCTTCGTCTTTAAGACCTCGTACCAGCGCCTTCAGCCCTTGTTCTCGTACGACTGGCATATCGTCGCGGGGCGAGGTTCGCTGTCGGGTTGCGGACATTTCCACCAACTCGCGCAAGCTCCCTTCGTCATCTTCCAAAATCACATACCGCTTGACGAAATTCTCCAGTTCGCGCAAATTCCCTGGCCAGGGATAGTTGAGCGCCGCATCCAGCAGGTGTTTCGAAGGTGTTTGCGGCGTCTTCCCGAATTTCTCGCTGTATTTTCCCAGGAAGTGCTTGAACAGCAGCGGAATCTCTGACGTTCTTTCCCGCAGTGGTGGCACATTGATCGAAAGCACGTTCAATCGGTAATACAGATCCTCGCGAAATTTCCCCGTTTTCATTGCTTCATGCACGTCCACGTTTGTCGCCGCCAGAACGCGTACATCCGTTTCCACCAGATGCCTTCCGCCCAGCCGTGAATACTGGTGATCCTGCAGAACGTGCAGCAGTTTCGCTTGCAGGTGCGTGGACATTTCCGCGATTTCGTCCAGGAAAATCGTTCCTTTATTCGCCAGTTCAAACTTCCCGGGCTTTGCGCGAACCGCGCCCGTGAACGCGCCCTGTTCGAATCCGAAAAGTTCCGATTCCAGCAGTTCGCCCGGCAGTGCGGCGCAATTCACTTTAATGAACGCCTGATTGCGCCGTTTGGACCGGAGATGAATCATCCGCGCGACCACTTCCTTGCCGACGCCGCTCTCTCCGCACACAAACACTGGCACGTCCACCGGCGCGATCTGAAGAATCTGCTGCCGGATTCGCACCATTTGCGGGCTCGCCGCAAGAAAACTCAAATCCTCGGTCACCTGGTCGCAGTAATCCCGCAGCGCCTTGTTCTCCTGGGTGAGTTCCTTCTTCTGCCGGGACTTCAGCATCGCCGCTTCCAGTTCCGACTTCTCAAATGGTTTCGTCAGGTAATCGTGTGCGCCCAATCGGATCGCTTCCACCACCGTCCCCACTTCATTCGAGCAGGAAAGCATGATCACGTTCAGGCTGCGATCCAGGTGCATCAATTCCTGCAGCGTTTCCAGGCCGCCCATCTCCGGCATCAGCACGTCCAGAATGATGAAATCGGGCCGCTCTCCTCCGCTGACGCGCTTGATCGCATCTTTCCCGCAACTCAGCGCCTCAACCTCAAATCCTTCCACCTCGAGCAACGTTTGCAAATATTTCCGAATGCTCGGCTCGTCATCCACGACCAGAATTTTTTCTTTCACAGCCATTTGCTTTCCCCTTTTTCCCGAACTGCCCAGCTCTTAGCTTTGATCCATTGGCAACAGAAACGCGAAGGTACTTCCCCGCATCGATTCGCTTTCCACCCAAATCTTGCCCCGATGCGCCTGAATCAGTCGCTTCGCGATGGCCAAACCCAATCCCATCCCCGACGTATTTCGATCCACGCGCACGAAATCCTCAAAAATCTCCTGGTGGTGTTCCGGTGCAATGCCTGCACCCGAATCCGTCACACTCACTTCCACGCTGTTCGGCCGCGGCAAACGGAATCGCCGCCGTTCTTCCACCGGCGCCACTTCCGCCACGCGCCTTTCCCAGAAATGCGGCTTCGCCCGCATAGTTACCGTTCCCCCCGTGGGCGTATGTTTCAGCGCGTTGTCCAGCAGGTTCGCCGCCGCCTGCTGCACTTTTTGATAGTCAAACTTGAAAGTTGGAATCGAAGGATCCAGCTGCGCCTCAAGTTTCACTCCTTTTCGCTTAAAAGCTTCCGACCAGCGGCCCGCCATCTCCTCAAGACAATCGCGCAAATCGTTTTCACGCAACTGCAATACAAGCTTGCCACTCTCCAGTGCCGAGTAATTGAGGAACATCGACACCAGACGCACCAGTCGTTCGCAGCTTTCTTTAGATTCTTCGAGAATATCCCTCTGTTTGTCTGTAAGCCTTCCCAGCGAACTGGAAAGCAACAGGTCGTAGTATCCCTTGATCACCGCCAGCGGCGTCTTCAATTCATGCGCGGCAGACGCCAGAAACACCGTCTTCTGACGGTTCACTTCCTGCAGCTTCAGATAGGCAGCCAGCAAATTCCGGTAGGTAATCTCGCGCTCTTGCAAAAGTTCCTGCACCGTCGGCTGCAAGCTGCCGATTCCTTCCTCATTGCCCGGCTCATTTGCAAACTGGATCGACACCCAGTCCGATTCTGGAATCCATCGCACACGAGCCTGCACGGTCTTTGTGCCGTTCCTTCCAGTCAACTCAATCTCATTCTCTCCGCTCTCGATACGCTTCGAAATTTCTCGCTGGGAAACGTTCAATAGATCCTCAAAAATGTTGATGGACTCCACATCCGTCTTCCCATGTTCTTCGAGGCACTTCTTCCCGCGTGCATTCACTATCAGCACGCGCCCATCACGGCTGGCGACCACCATCGCCTTGTCCACCGTGTCGAGCAGAGCACGCACACTATCTACGGGAAAATGAGTTCCACTTTGCGCAGACTTACCGGTGGTCGTTGTGAGACCGCTTCCCATATATCTAAGTTGGCTCCCAAACAGAGTGGTAAATTTTTTCCCGTGGCCGATTCATCCTTTCAAAGGCGCCCCACCCTGTCAATGGTAAAAGCGTTCCATTTGCACATTTCGGGAAAAGGGCTGCTCAAACCGGCCCAACTACTCCTCTACCACCCCTCGTTCCATAATTTACCTTCTCTAATTCCAAGTAAAATGAAGAGTTACTCCGGATTCCACCACCTCTGCACTGGCACACAACCTGCTAGTAGCTGTACTAGTTCTCGAGTACTAACACTCGATCTTATGGACCTGCGCGTTGACCAATTGAAGGAGGGCGTTCTCGTGGATTCGCAGCGGGCACGCCGTTCCCCTCGAATTCGCCTCCAAGTTCCCGTATTCCTCCGGGCTTCCGATGCCTCTGGCACGGAATTCATCGAATTGACCAGAACCCTGAACATCAGCGCCACCGGTGCTTGTATCACCTCTACGCACATCCTGCGGCCCGATCAGACCGTACTTCTGACCATTCCAGCCCCGTCGCCCGCCTCTTCGAGCCTGATTCCCAGTGAAACTCCCCCCATTCAGGCCAGAGTTAAGCGCTTGGAGACATTAGGGGACCAACGCCTATTCGGGTTGGAGTTTTTCCGCTCTCTTGAGTAGTCTGCTCGCCGCTCCAACTTTCTCCATCCCCCAAACTCCTATAACGCCTTTTTCGCCTTTTCTCAAATTTCTCTTTGGCTCGCATATCCTCCATTTTTGTAATAGGATAGGCTCCAATGGAGAGCCGATGAGGGCAGTTAGGTTTTTCCGCCGGCTAGCTCTTGATTGGCAGCCGACTTGCTCCCTGATCTCCTAGCTCTCTTATTGTGCTTGCCCCAAACCCCGCGGGGAAAGGCAGAATTGTAGGAAAAAACCCGGCTATGCCCAGCCCCGGTGCCCCTCAGGCCCCGAGATTGCCTTTGGAAGATGCCTATCTCGAGCTTCTGTCCGATACGCTCGAAGGCCTCGAACCCTCCGCTCGCGCGCAATTCCTGCAGCGCTACTTTCGCGCGACCACTCATCTGGATTTACGTGAAAACCAGTGCCTTCAGCTCTGGGATGAAATGCTCACTCGTCGCCGTGAATTTAGCGACGCGCTCGGACGCCCCGCTTCACTTAAAACCAGCTTGATGGATGTGCTTTCCACCGCTGGCTTGGTTCGTGTTCCTGTGATTCTCGAATACGATGAACTGAAAAAAATTAAGCTCAATGCAGTCACCGATCCCCTCACGGGCTTGTATAATCGCAGGTTATTCGCAGAATCTTTCGAGAAGGAACTCAATCGCGCTCGCCGCTACGGCCTGCCACTTGGCATCGTGATTCTTGATCTTCACCGGTTCAAGGAAGTGAACGACAAGTACGGCCACCCACGCGGCGACGAAGTCCTCCGCGCTGCGGCGACCACGCTGCAAAAGGCTCTACGCACCTCTGACTCCGCTTTCCGCATTGGTGGCGATGAATTTGCCGTGTTGCTCCCGCAGACCGATGCCGCTCAGGCCATCGCCCTGAGCCGGCGCATCGAATCGGTCTTCGCGGAGACTCTCCGCCCGATCCAACTGGCTTTCGCCGTCACCATGGACCACGGCGTCGCGACATTTCCCCAGGATGGCGACCAAGCCGATCAGTTGATCCACGTCGCCGATGAACGCCTCTACCGGTTCAAGCACGCCAATCACGCGCGAGCCGCTGCGGAAGCATCGCGCCCGGCGATTCCAATCGCCGAACCTCCAGTTGCGGCCCCACCTCCGCCAATTTCCATCTTCTCGGCACGGAATCCTGAAACCGTCTCCACTGATTTCGCGGCAGCTTCCTCAGCGGCCGCTGGTGCTTTGTCTGAACGGACTCCCTCGCCGCCTTCTCCATCCAGTTACACAGTTCAACGCAAAGCGGAGCGAGTCTCCATGTCTGGCACGAACGCCTACGCCATCATCGGAGATCAAGGCGCCCGGCGCGCCCGGGTCATTGATCTCGGTTTCGGCGGCGTTGCTCTGGAATTCGAACAGCCCGAAGAACTCGCCGAGAGCATCCTTGCCATCCTGCACGTCCCAATTCTTCCTCCCGTCCGAGTCTATCTGCGCCCCGTGTGGTCCCGCCGCACTTCCGATGGCTCGTTCCGCTTCGGCTGCCATTTCGTCTCCTGATCCCTGCTAGCGGCTTCGGTGGCCCATGGAGACATAGTTTTCGCGGGAAAAATCGAATAATTCCACGTTTACCCTCTTTCGCGTCGCTTTCCTTCCCCTGCCTGTTCGTTCGTACAGGTTCCAATCTGGTGAATCCTGTCCCAGAACTGTACTCGGGACAGGTTGCCGCAACTGCTCCTTAGACAGTATTTTCAAATTTCAGAATCTCAGGGGGTTCTTAGCAAGAGTGTTCCCGCCGCACTCAAACTCGATTTATATTCGCAGCCTCCACACGGTCGCGTTTTTGTTGGGCCTTTCCTGGCTTCTCACAGGCTGCGCAAGCGCTGGCCCGCACCTGCCGCCTCCGGAGGGAGCCCTCTCGCTCTCAACCACCAGCCTTAATTTCAACACCGTGATTGTCGGCAAGTCCGCCACACAAACTCTTTACCTCATCAATACCGGAACCGCTCCTCTCACCGTCACCTCGCTCGCGCTGAAGAGCCAGCAATTTACACTCACGGGACCTTCAGTGCCCCGTTCCATTCTTCCTTCCCAAAAGGTAGCGTACAAAGTTTCCTTCGTGCCCACATCCTCTGGCAGCCTTTCCGCCTCCATCCAGATCTCCACAAGTGACGCGACCGTCCCCGCAGCCGTCTCTCTCGCGGGAGTTGCTGAGAAAGCCTTCGCTGCCCTGCAGGTCTCGCCCGCTTCGATCAGTTTCGGGAACATGAAGCTGAAGTCCACCGGCACGCAGAACGTTACCCTGAAGAACACGGGTGATATCAATATGACAGTCAGCGGTGTCACCGTCGCAGGTGCCGGTTTTGGTTACTCCGATCTTTCCCCGGGCTTTTCTCTCTCGCCCAATCAGGCAGTGACGTTCCAGGTCTGGTTTCGACCGCAGACCGCCGGAGCAGCTGCCGGTACCGTCACGATCCTGAGTGCCAATATCGCCTCACCTGCCGAAATTCCAGTCTCTCGGCGATGGATTGCGCTCAACCCGACTCCGACCTCCAACCCTCCCCGCCTCTCCCCCACTCCCACGCCCCTATTCCAACGCCTCCGACCTCCAGCCCCTCCTCCACCCCCGCCTGCTCCCGTACAACACACTGTCGCCCTCTCCTGGGGGCCTAGCTCCAGTCCGGTGAGCGGCTATCGCGTCTATCGCAGTACAGTATCCGGCTCGGGTTTCTCCGCACTCACCTCTGTAATCGGCAATCTCTCGTTCTCGGACGATACCGTCGCTGACGGAACTACCTACTATTACGTCGTTACCGCCGTGGACGCTGCCGGCCAGGAAAGTACCCACTCCAACGAGGCCACCGCCGTCGTCCCTTCCACTTAACCCGAACATCGTCCAGCTGCTATTTTGAATCTTGCCGCCCTTCGCGTATAATCAACGATTGTCTTGTGACCTAGCGACGCGGCTGAAGCCCCTCCTCGGAGCTTCGCCGTGCAGACCGGCCACAACAGATTGGAGATCCATGAAAACCGGTATTCACCCTGACTACCATGCCGTAACAGTTCACTGTGCCTGCGGGAGCACTTTCCCGACCCGTTCGACCATCAAGGGCGATATGCTCCGAGTCGAAATCTGCTCCAGTTGCCACCCGTTCTTCACCGGCAAGCAGAAGCTGGTTGACACTGCGGGCCGCGTTGAGCGCTTCCAGAAGAAGTACGCCAACATTCCTGCCGCAGCTGGCAAAAAGTAATTTGGAGCCTCACAAAGTAATTCTTTGCGGGCCGGCCTTCAACCGGCCCGCTTTTTCTTTCTATCCTTTTGTTCGCCTCCAACTCTCCGTGTAGAATCTTCTTCCAACGTGGCTACGCAATCTCGCATGTTTGATGGCGCACCGGACGCCGGCTTGGTGGAAACGGGCGCTCCCCGTGTCACCCTGCGCAATGCGTTTCTCCATCCCTTCGATTCCGCCATCGCCGCCGCGCGCACCTGCTATTCCTCGCACCTTATCACTCCCGACGAAATCACAGACAAGCAGCGCCTCAACATCGGTGCCGCCACCTTTTACAGCGGCCATCACACCGTTTTCCAGCATGCCCATTTCGAATTCGGCCTCGAAAACATCAGCCGCCAGTTCGTCTGGTCCTTCCTCCACGCGCATCCTTTTTACAATTCCGAGCAGCAAAGCCAGCGCTACGTTCGCCTCGACCGTGCCCAAGCCTACATTCCTCCGGTTTCTCTTTTCTTCGACGAAACCTCGCGCCAAATTTATGAGAGCGCCGTTGCCCAGGCCTGGGCCTACTATCGAGAGCTTTCCGCGCTCCTCGTTGCCGACGCCCGCACCATCCTCAGCGACATCTGGCACATCGGCCCGATGTCCCATCCCAAACGCATTCAGAAAATCGAACGATCCGCCGAAAAACGCTCCATCGAAATCGCCCGCTACGTCTTGCCGGTCGCCGCTTTCACCACCATGGTGCACACCGTCTCCGGTATCGTCCTTCACCGCCTCTGGCGCATGTGCTCCGCCTCGGACACGCCCAGCGAAGCCCGCGCCATCATCGGCGAAATGGTGGCGCAAGTTCGCCAGCTCGATCCCCAATTTTTCGATCGCTTCGGCACCGCTCCTCTTGAAGAGCTGCCGGAGTGGAAGGATGTTGCAGCCTCTAAACTGGAAGCGGGCAACTTCGCCCGCGAATTCGACGCCCAACTCGGCGGCAAAACCTCGCGCCTCATCGACTATTCGCCCAACGCACCTCGGGTCATGGCCAATTCCTGTCGTGCCGTCCTTGGCCTCTCGGAATCCGCCTGCCCCGACTCCGAAGCCATCGATCGCTTGCTCAACCCGGCTCGCAATCTCTATCGCCTCGAGACCCTCAACATTGGCGTCCACGCCCCGATGATGCGCGCCTTACAGCACGCCAACTACACCTTCGCCAAGAAAATCAGTCACACAGCGGACAGTCAGGACCAGCGTCATCGCATGGTCCCCGGTTCCCGTCCACTGCTCACCCTCGCCGACACTCGCGAACCGGACTTCATCGCTCCCATGCTTCTGAACGAAAATCCCCGCGCCAGGGAACTCTATCTTCGCGCTATGCAAGACGCCTGGGCCGCCAAAAATCAACTTCTCGATCGCGGCGTACCTCCTGAGATCGCTCTCTATCTTCTCCCCAACGCAAAATCCATCCGCCTCGTCGAAACCGGCTCGCTTCTCCATCTCCTCCACAAATGGACCATGCGCACCTGCTTCAACGCCCAGGAAGAAATCTATAACGCCTCAATGGATGAAATTGCCCAGCTCCGCGAAGTCCACCCGCAACTCTCTCGCCACATTGGTCCGCCGTGCCATCTCCGCGCCGGCATCACCACGCCCATCTGCACCGAAGGCTCCCACTTCTGCGGCGTCAAAGTCTGGCTCGACTTTCCCAACACTCCCCGCCGTATCTGACACTATCTCTTTCTTTCCCTCGTCTATGGATAAGCTCGGAGGCCGCCTTGATCCCAACTCGTTCTCGCCTCTCTGTTCTGTTCGCCGTGTCTACGCTAATTTTTCCAATCCCCTCGATCGCATTCGATTCGCCTCTTTCCAACACCGGTGTCCGCGAAGCCTACTTTCTCGGCCAGCGCCGCGACGGCTCACTCGCCGAACTTCTCGATAAGTACGTTCTCTACCTGCAGCCACCGGAGACCGGCCCCTACGTCCAATCCGTAAGTTTTCTCACCCCCTATGTCCTCACCGCGCTGAATTCCAGCCAGCAAGTCGGCATCTACAGTGCGCAGCAAGCCCAGCTCGATCACCAAAAAAATCCCGAGGTGGTGCGCATCACCGTCCAAATCCTTCTCACCGATTCCTACGGGCCCTGCATAGTTCGTCCGGCAGGTTCCGATTCCCACTCAGCAAAGGGTTTTGTCTTTCGCTCCTCCGACTCTTGGTCCGATTTCCGCCTCCGGTATTTCAGAAAGACCAGATGATATCCCCACTCGCAACGGCGAAACCACTATTCGTGTGATGATTATCGCTGCGTTTTGATGGAATATACGTTACCTTCGAAGACAGCGCGCGGAAGACCTTACGGAAGCTTTTGCGCTGGTGCGGATCGATCCACCGAGGGGGCTCCGGTTCGGTGGATTTCGATCTACTGTCATCGCTAGGTTCTTTCTCCTGTTCGATACGTCTGCCGAGAACACGCAATGAAGCGCCTGGGCAGAATTGTCCACCGGTGTTTCCGGTGGCCCGTCCGCAAATAAGCAAAAATCGCCTTCAATCTTCATCCGTCATGTTCCGAAAGTACGGCACCTCAACAATTTCCGCTATCCAACGCCCGTCGGTCTCGCGTTCCGTTTCGATTTTGTAAACTATGTGCGACATGCCCGCATTCTAGCATGTTGCGGCTGCATCGCCTTAGCGTCTTTGCGTGTTTCTACTTCTCCAATATCCCCTGAAGCAGAAACTTTGGAATCTCCAATTTCGGTTACTTTATGAGCTAACAGCTTGCCGCGATTCTTTATCGATTCGGCGCCGGTCGCCGGCCGCTATCCAACGCCCGTCGGTCTCGCGTTCCGTTTCGATTTTGTAAACTATGTGCGACATGCCCGCATTCCAGCATGTTGCGGCTGCATCGCCTTAGCGTCTTTGCGTGTTTCTACTTCTCCAATATCCCCTGAAGAAGAAACTTTGGAATCTCCAATTTCGGTTACTTTATGAGCTAACAGCTTGCCGCGATTCTTTATCGATTCGGCGCCGGTCGCCGGCGATTTTTAGTTAACGTCATTTCGCTAACTTCTCCAGCGCAGCGTCACCGGTCCATCCATCGGATGTGCCATCGGCAAGCCGCTGCGCCGCGATTCCAGCAATCCCTGCTTCAACGCGAAATACCATTTCGCCGGCCGGTCCGCGTCATCAATCAACATCAGCTTCGGGTTATGTTTCAGCCCTTCGGACTGCTGAATCATCGTTTCCTGATCCTGCCGCAAGAAAATCTTCGCGAAGATCCGGAAAATGGAAACCGGAACCGGCAGATTCCAAGCCGCGACGAAATCAATCCGGCACAAATCCCGCCGCACCGGTGTCACCGTCGCCCGGCTCGAAAACCAAAGCTTCCCGCTCCGGTCAATCTCCGTGCGAATGTTTGGTAACACAAAATCGATCGTCGTCGTCACCGTCTCCCCGGTCAGCTTCGCCAGCAATTTATAGGGCGCGCTGTTCGCGCTCGGCTGGTGCGGGCTCATTCGAAATCCGTTCGGGATCGGCTCAAACTGCTTCGCCTTTTCGTGAATGCTCGTCTTGCTTCGCCAGAACCACGATTGATGCACAAAAGGCCCGTGCGCCGGGTCCATCAACCCGATGATCCCGTGATCGATGTGCGAAGGCAGTTCGCACTCCAGCCGTGTAATCTTGTAACTTGCGGCCAAACTTCTCTAACTCGGGCGCGGCCGGCAACGTCTCCGGCAATCGCGTTCCCGGCGCGTTCATGTACACCCACACGTACCCGTCGCGTTCTTCGCACGGATAATGTCCCGCCGCAATTCTCTCCACTTTCAGCTTGTCGTGGCTGGTCAGCGACGGAATCGCCATGCACTGTCCGCTGCATGCGTCGAATTCCCATCCGTGATAGCTGCACTGCACATTCTTCCCGTCAAAATGCCCATACGAAAGCGGAATCCCCCGGTGCGGGCACGCATCCCGCATTGCGAAGGCCTTCCCCTCGCTCGTTCGCCCTATAACCAGCGGCACTTCCAGCAACATCGCCGTCGCCAGATTCTTCCCGTAAATCTCATCGCTCCGCAGCGCCGGGTACCAGAAATCCCACAAAAATCCCGCATCGACCTTTGGAGTACTCTCCGCCAGCCCGTCCACCGTATTTTCCAACGCCGCTCGCACTGCTTCACTCATCGCATTCACTCGCAATCTTTCCCCGCCCCGCCAAAACGCATCCTAGTACACCCTCCCATCATGGGCAATGCACTTGTAGCGGCCGCCTTCCGAGGCGGGCGCAGTTAGCCGCCCACCGCTAGCCGTCCATAAGCCATCCGCAATTTTCTGCTATAATAAAGTCCATAAATGTACGCTTTCTTCCATTAGCAGCCTCTCGTTACGCGCCCTCCCGGGCGCCGCCACTCTTCTCACCGATCCCCTATCACTTTTCCAGTCACTCCTCTCCAGTGACTCAAATCCCACGGAGAGAAGGAATCCCAATGGCCGTTCTCACACTTACCGACAAACTCGACCAGCTCGAAATCCGTTACCACGAAATGTCGCAGCAACTCTCCACGCCGGAAATCGTCAACGACTCCGCGCGCTTCCAGAAGCTCGCCAAGCAGCACTCCGACCTCGAGGAAATCGTCGGGAAAAACCGCGAATTCAAGCAAGTGGAAAAGGATCTCGCTGGTGCCCGCCAGATGATCGTCGAATCCGAAGACGCCGATATGCGCCACATGGCCCAGGAAGAAGAGCGCCAGCTCACCGTTCGCAAGGAACAGATCGAACGCGAACTAAAGCTTCTCCTCGTCCCCAAAGACCCCAACGACGACAAAAACATCATCTTGGAAATCCGTGCTGGCACCGGTGGCGATGAAGCCGGCATCTTCGCCGGCGATCTCTTCCGCATGTATTCGCGCTACGCCGAATCCCAGGGCTGGAAAGTCGAAGTCATGGAGAGCGCCCCGGCTTCCATGGGCGGCGTAAAGGAAATTGTCGCCGCCATTCAAGGGAAAAAAGTCTATTCCAAGCTCAAGTACGAAAGCGGCGTCCACCGCGTCCAGCGCGTCCCGGCAACCGAAACGCAGGGCCGCATCCACACTTCCGCCGCCACCGTCGCCGTGCTTCCCGAAGCCGACGAAATCGACATCAAGATCGAAGCCAAGGATCTGCGCATCGACACCTTCTGCTCCTCCGGTCCCGGCGGCCAGTCCGTCAACACCACGTATTCCGCCGTGCGCATCACGCATCTTCCCAGCGGCCTCGTCGTCTCCCAGCAGGACGAAAAATCGCAGATCAAAAACCGCGCCAAGGCCATGCGCGTTCTCCGCTCCCGCCTCTATGAAATGGAACTCGAAAAGCAGCAAGCCGCCATCGGCGCCGAACGCCGCGGTCAGATCAAAACCGGTGATCGCTCCGAAAAAATCCGCACCTACAATTACCCGCAAAACCGCGTCACCGACCACCGCATCGGCCTTACTCTCCATCAGCTCACCGACGTGATGGACGGCAAGCTCGGCGCCATGGTGGACGGCCTCGTCGAGCACTACGAAGCCGAACGCCTGAAACAAGAACTAGCCGAAGCGTGATCTTATCCTGTGGCACAGGCACTCCTGCCTGTGCTCTTGGGTTATCCTCTCCACGCCCCTCTTCGCTCTCAGCGTCCCTGGGTTAAACTCTGCTCCTGTGAATAATTCCCTCGACCATCCGCTCCGCCCTCAAGCAGGGAATCCATCTCCTCCGCGAAGCCCGCGTCCCCTCTGACACTCTCGCCGCCGAACTTCTCCTTCTCCACGTTCTTCGCCGCGACCGCGCTTGGCTCTATGCGCACCCCGAAGAACTCCTCGACGCCCAATCCACCGAATCCTATTTCGCTCTCCTCCAGCGTCGCGCCGCGGGCGAACCTACGCAGCATCTCACCGGCCACCAGGAATTCTGGGGCCTCGATTTCGAAGTCACTCCCGACGTCCTGATTCCCCGCCCCGAAACCGAACATCTGATCGAAGTCGCCCTCGATCGCCTCGCTGTCCGCGAACTCAAAGCTGGCCGCCCTCCCAAACTCACCGGCGAAAATCTCTCCATCGCGGACATCGGTACCGGCTCCGGCTGCATCGCCATCGCACTTGCGAAAGAACTCCCCGCCGCCCAAATCTTCGCCACCGACATTTCTCCCGCAGCCCTCGTCGTAGCCCAACGCAACGCCACTCGCCTGGGCTTCTCCAATCGCATCACCTTCCTCGAATCCAATCTCCTTCCGTCTGTAGGGGCACGATACATCGTGCCCGTGCTTGGCACCCCTTCATCCTCTAATCTGTTTTCCCTCGAACCACCACTTCTCTTCGATCTAATAATCTCCAACCCTCCCTACATCGCCCGCAAGGAATCCAACTCCCTTCCCATCGAAGTCCGCGATCACGAGCCCGCCACCGCCCTCTTCGGTGGCGAAGAAGGCTACGAACTCTACGCCCAACTCATCCCCGAAGCCGCTCGCCATCTCAAACCCGGAGGCCTCCTCGTCCTCGAACTCGGCCACGACTCCCTCCCCGCCGTCCGCCCCCTCCTCGATTCCGCCGACTGGACAGACCTCCTGGTCACCAACGATTTAGCCGGAATCCCCCGTGTCCTCTCCGCCAAACACACCCCTCCGCCAAGCAATCAACTCAACAGCTCATTGTAGCGCTGGCTTTTATGCCAGCCTCTTGTAGTGATTCCACTCCAGACAATCCCGCTAACAGCGCCCAACCGCAGCTAATTTCGATTTTCCAAATTCGATTTTCTATTTTCCCGCTATCGCCATCTCCCGTATCCGATTCAAATACCCCACATAAACCGGAATCGGAATATCCGGCGAATCCCCGTCATTCAAAAAATGCTCCAACCGTATCTCCGTCGGTATCCCCGCAATCACCTCGCGAAATCTCGTCATCTGCAGATACTTCACCTTCCAGATCTCCATCATCAAGGATCGATACTCCTCGCTGATGAATCCCATCTTCCGCTCTCCCAGATAGACCCCATCAAAATGATGCTCTTCTAAACTCTTTCGAATCGGATCGTCGGCCGCAGAAAAAACGTAAACCATCTGAAACACGTCCGCCAGATCCCCCCACACTTCTTTCTCTTCAAACGCGCTGAACCGGAAACGCCGCATCGCCCCGCTGCTGCGCCCTACGCGCGTGCTCGTTCGCCTGCAATTCGTGTTTTCCCAATTCCTCGCGAAACCGCCGCATCTTCTCCGCCGTCAAATTCGCCCGCAGAAACTCCACTGCATAGGCATTCGGCAGATAAATCTTCGGATCCTCATCCAGTCTCTTCAGCCACCCGCTCCAGTCCCGCGCTTCAAACTGCTTCGTCAGCTCCTGCAGCTCCCCCACCGTCACATCCGGGTGATATTTCACCGCCTGCCAGAAATGCTCCGTCGAATCGTACGTCGCCCCGTACAACTGGATCCCCTCTTCGATCGGATACCAGTTCGAAAGCACCCTCGCCGCAATCACCGGCGAAGCACTCCAGCAGTTCCAGGCATGCTTCCATTTTTCCTGCACCGCCAGAAACGCTTCCGTGTATCCCTGCGGCACCGGTTCCTTCACCTGCGCAATCGTCTCGCGCAACTCGCCGCTCGTATGCGTCACCAGCGCCTCCAGTGGCCGCTCGTCCGCCATGGACACCACCCGGCTCTCCACCGCCTCCCGCAACAACTCCTGCGCCAACCGGTGCGTGTCCACCGCCATCCCAGGCCCGTTCCACCGTTTCGTCTGTGCCTCGATATATCCAAACGCCTCCGCCAGCGACTTGAACTCAATAAATCCATGAATCGCGAACGTCACCGGCTTCCCATCTTTCACAATCACTGTTGACGGCGTTACCACACTTTTCAGCGTCAGCGGCTGGGCAGGAAGTGACACTGCCATCATCGCGATCAAAAAAATGACGCCCGATATTTTTCTGGTCATCTCCGCTCCTGTTGAAAATAGTGGTGAAGAAAATAGTCCGCATGTGGAGAACGTCCCGCGTATCGACCAGCAGCGCTCCCACAGGCGTTCTCTCGAACCTCAGATCGAGTGGGCGGGACTTCCTACGCCGCCTATCTAGGTGCGATCAAACGCAGTCCTCTGATTTGCTCGAAATGCTTCCGATTGAAGGTGGCGAGTTGGCTTCCGCGCTCCCGCGCGGTTGCCCCGATGATTAAATCGTAAAACCCGATCATTTTTCCAGTCGCTTCGAGTTCCGCCCAAATCCGCGCATGCTCGTGCGCAATCCTCTCCGTATAGGCAATAGCCGGAAATGTATCCAGAACCGTTTTCACGAACATCTCTCGCTTTGCCCGATAGCTGCCGCTTGCCCGCTCCACGCCGTGGCGAAGCTCTGCCACGGTGATCGCGGCAATCTCAATTTTTTCTCCGGGAAACGATGCGAGCCACTTGGAAAGGTCGAACTTGCCCTTTTCCGATTCAACAATCACGTCCGTGTCGAGCATTATTGCCATTTGTCGATAGGTGGTTTCAGGAATTTGCGCCCTGCTTTTAGATCGCGCCGCCACGCTTTAATTTCATCGGGAGTTAGGCGCACCTTGGCTAACGCAACCGCCGCGTCGCGGCCAAAACACACCTTCTCTTCGACCGGCGTGAGTTGCGCCATCGCCTTACCGTTCTTCACCAGCACAAACGAAATCTTTTGATAATGGGCACGGTTCACGCAATCGGCGAAATTGCGCGCAGCTTCGGTTACCGTTATCTTTCTTTTCTTCATAAATCTGATTATCAGATTATCTGATTTTAGCCCCGACGTCCATTCATTAGTGCTTGCACCACCCAGCAGTCGTCAATCTCCTTAATCCTTGCAGGGAACAACATCTCGTTGAACACCTCATCCCGGCAAGTTACGCTAGTCCCGTGCCCGACTTCGCCCGCTTCCGTGCCAAACATGACGCGCACCCACCGGACGCCGCCGAAGCCCCTCTCCACTCCTCCATCCTCCACGTGGACATGGACGCTTTCTTCGTCTCCGTCGAACTACTCGACCGACCCGACCTTCGCGGCAAGCCCGTTGTAGTTGGCGGCCGCCCCGACCAGCGCGGCGTTGTCTCCGCCGCCAGCTACGAAGCCCGCAAGTTCGGCATCCACTCCGCCATGCCCCTCCGCACCGCCGGCCGCCTCTGCCCCCATGCCGTCTTCCTCGATGGCCACCACGAAAAATATTCTGAATGGAGCGATCGCGTGGCCTCCATCCTCGCCCAATTTTCCCCCATCGTCGAAATGGTCTCCATCGACGAAGCCTACCTCGATCTCGCCGGCACCGAACGCCTCCACGGCCCACCCCTCGCCGCGACCGACAAACTCCTCCGCACCATCACGCAGCAAACTGGTCTTCCCTGCTCCGGCGGCCTCGCGGCCACACGCCTCACCGCCAAAGTCGCCTCGGATCAAGGCAAACCCCGCGGCCTGGTCTGGGTCGCACCCGGCATGGAAGCCCGCTTCCTCGCTCCGCTCCCTATCCGCAAAATTCCTGGCATCGGCGAAGTTACGGAACGCGCCCTTCGCGCCCTCGGCATCGAAACCGTCGAACAACTCGCCTCCCACTCCCAGGAAAAACTCGAAAAAATCTTTGGCCAGTGGGGCACCGCGCTCTTCCGCAAAGCGCGCGGCGGCGATGCCTATGAATTCCTCATCGACGCCGAACCCAAATCCATCTCCCACAATCACACCTTCGGCGAAGACACCTCCGACCTCGCCGAAATGGAAACTATGCTCAGTCACCTCTCCCAAAAAGCCTGCAAGCGCCTTCGCGAAGCCGGCCTCTCCGCGCGCACTCTCACCCTTACCATCCGCTACGCAGGCTTCGACACTTACACCCGCTCCAAAACCCTTCCCGAACCCACCCAACTCGATACTGACATCTTCGCCGTCTTCCTCGATCTCTTCCGCCACCATCGCGATCCCAAACGCAAAGTCCGCCTCCTCGGCGTCGCCCTTTCCTCGCTCTCGCATGGCGGCCAGCAACTCGATCTCCTCCAAGCCGATCGCCGCGAAAAACTCGAAAAGCTAACCAAGGCCGCCGATCATCTCCGCGATAAATTCGGCTTCACCTCCGTCCAATTCGGCGCCTCCCTCCGCCGCGACGACGATCAGTAACCCCTTACTTCTCGTCTCACGCGCGCATGGATATAGGAGCGCGGTTCGTTGGTGAGATTGCTCTTGAGCCGCAAGGAATCCTTCTCCTCGGCCGTTCAATGTCGGATGGTGTGCTGTATTTTTACTTGTAGTCTGGAAGCGCAATCCGGTCGGAAAGGTCCCGGCCTACGACCAGATCCGCAAACCACGGAATTGCCATCAACTGGAAGATCCGGTTTCGCAGGAACAGTGCCAACTTCGAGCGCGGCGCAAACGCACCCGCAAATCGCAACGCCGCCGTCTGTTTCTTAAAGACGAAAGGCCCGAACAATTCCTGGTAGCGTCGGAACGCTCTTGCATAATCGCCGCCAGCAGAGTGCAACTCACCCGCAAGAATGTACGCCGCGACCATGGCCAGTGCCGTACCCTGGCCCGCCAGAAGTGATACGCAAAAAGCCGCATCTCCAATCAGCGTAGCTCTCCCTCGTGTCCACAATCCCTCTCGGGGATCCATCCGAATCTGGCTCACCCGGTCGAAATAAAGATCCTCACTGGCGTCCATTGCTTCCAGAATCCGCGCGGATTCCCACCCGCTTTCTGCAAATCGTTTTCTCAACAAGTTTTTTTGAGCCGCAACGTTTCCGGCCCCTTCTGCATCCTCATCCGCAAATGTGAACAAAAACATTGTTCGATCATCACGCATCGCAAACCGCGCCAGCTGCCGGTTTAATTCCGTATACATTACGTAGACAAGCTCATCTCTTGGCCTGTATCCCTGCACCGCAAAGGCCGCGACTTTGTAACCCAGATATTTTTCGAATCGATTTTCCTCGCCAAAAACCAGCTCCCGGACCTTGGAATGAAGTCCGTCCGCTCCGACAACAATATCGAATTCTCGAACGCCGCCGCTCGCGAATCCAACATTGACCCCTTTTGCCGATTGCTCGATCCGTGCAATGCTTTCCCCGAATATCGCTTCTACTTTCCCTTCGACTTTTCCAAATATTGCTGCCGCCAGATCTCCTCGCGGGATGCTCGCAAATCTTCCTCCCGTCATCCGTGAAAATGCCTCAGTGGGAAACCCCGCAATCCGTTTTCCGTCAGGGCCCACAACTCGGACTTCCCGGACTCGGTATCCTATGTCCTGAATTTCCGGCAAAAGGCCCATGCGCTCAGCGACTTCGTAGCCCGCCCCCCAGAAGTCGATGATGTAGCCGCCCGTGCGCAAACGCGGCGCACTTTCGATGATGGTCGGCTTCATCCCGTACCGCGCCAGCCAATACCCAAGCGTCGGCCCTGCAATTCCTGCCCCTGATATCAAAACTCGCATCCATTAGATTTAATCGCGGTGATCGCAGGCTGTCTACACCGCAAATTTCCTTTTCCCCCGTCGCTGCATTTCACCCCGCAATCGCCTATACTTTTTTCATGAGTTCCGCGGCGCCGCCTTCACCCGAGATTCGCTCCGTCCCACGGTCCCGCATGGGCGCTTTCTGGCAGCGCGTGAGTGAAGGCCGCGACATCGACGACCTATGGTCTCAATTCACCGCCGACGCCCGTTCCAGCTACGGTTTCTACGGCAAAGACGTCGACTGGGACGAAGTCAATAAACTCCCCTCCTGGAAGCGCCCCCTCCGCATCGCCCGCCAGCTCTTCTGGGCCATGATGAACAAACTCACGCCCGCGCGCCGCGTCCTGGTGCTCATCGCCCTCGTCTTTCTGGTGCTCTCCGGCTTTCAATTCCAGTTCGGCAAAAACTCCGTCGAAATTAAAGCGGAACTCTTCTCCGCCCTCATCTTTCTCCTGCTTCTTTCCCTCGAACTCGCCGACAAAATCACCATGAAGCGCGATCTCGAAATCGCCCGCGAAATTCAGGCGTGGCTGGTTCCCTCAACTCCTCCGCAAATACCAAATGCCGACGTCGCTTTTTACACCCGCGCGCAAAATTCCGTCGCCGGCGATTACTATGACGCCTTCTATCCCAACGGCGACGCTTCCACTGGCGGCAAACTCATGCTCGTCATGGCAGACGTTGCCGGCAAAAGTGTTCCGGCCGCGCTTCTGATGGCCACGCTCCAGGCCAGTCTCCGCACCATCGCCTCCGATGGCATGCCTCTCTCGCCTTTGACCACACGCTTGAACCATTACGCCTGCGCCCACAGCCTCGGTGGCCAGCGCTTCACCACCGCAGTTCTCGCCGAATTCGATCCCGCCACCCGCCTGCTCACCTACGTCAACGCGGGCCACAATGCACCGGTTATCCGCCGAGCCAACGCCACCACGGAGCGCCTCGAATCCGGCGGCCTGCCTCTCGGCATCACTCCGGATGCCACCTTCCCTTCCGCCGAAATTCAGCTGCAACCCGGTGACACACTCGTCCTCTTCACCGATGGCGTCGTCGAAGCCTTTAACTCCGCCGGTCAGGAATTTTCCGACGCGCGCTGGATCAACATCATCCGCAACCTTCCGCCCCTCAATTCCCAACAAACCTTAAACTACCTGATGAAAAGCGTCGAAGACTTCGTCGGTAACACCCGCCAGTCCGACGACATCACCTGCCTCGTTCTCCGCTGCAACTAACCGCTTTCCTCATTTTCTCCACTTGTTTCCGTCTCTCCCTGCGCCCACTGCTTAACATTTCGCTCCTGCCTGTTCTTTACCTCATTACTTCTTTACTTCATTGCTTCGCGCTTTCTGTCGCATAATCATCCCGTGAATTCTCGCGATCTCGCCAACTCGGTCTGTGACACTCCTCCAACGCCAGGGCCACCAAGCCTTCCTCGTCGGCGGTTGCGTGCGCGACATTCTTCTTGATCGCGAGCCCGCCGATTACGACGTCTCGACCGACGCCACGCCCTCCGAAGTCCTTCGCCTCTTCCCGCAAGCCATCGACGTCGGCGCACACTTCGGCGTCGTTCTCCTCTACGAAAATTCTCTCAAAGTAGAAATCGCAACTTTTCGCTCCGACCTGGGCTATTCCGACGGTCGCCATCCCGATCAGGTCGTCTACTCCCAAACTCCGCAAGAAGACGTCCAACGCCGCGATTTCACCATCAACGGACTCCTCATGCGCCACGACACGGGTGAAGTCCTCGACTTCGTCGGCGGCCGCGCCGACCTCGACGCGGGAATCATCCGCGCCATCGGCGATCCCTCACGGCGTTTCGCCGAAGACAAACTCCGCATGCTTCGTGCCGTCCGCTTTGCCGCTCGTTTCGGCTACGCTATCGAACCCGCCACACTGGCAGCCATCCGCCGGCACGCTCGCGAAATCAACGTCGTCTCCGCCGAACGCATCCGCGAAGAACTCACACGCCTCCTCACCGAGGGCGCCGCCCGCCGCGCGTTCGAACTTCTCGATGAACTCGACCTGCTCCCGCAAATCCTCCCGGAAATCTCCGCCATGAAAAACGTGCCCCAGCCGCCTCAATATCATCCCGAGGGCGACGTCTGGATCCACACCCTCCTTATGCTTCAGGATCTCCCCGCCCAATCCTCACCCACACTCGCCTGGGGAACGCTCCTCCACGACGTCGGCAAGCCGCCCACCTTTCGCCCCGCTTCCGAAACCGGCGACCGCATCCGCTTCGACGGCCACGTGGATGTCGGCGTCTCCATGACCGGGGACATCTGTCGCCGCCTGCGCTTTTCCAACGACGACACGGATCAAATCAAAGCCCTCGTCGCCAATCACATGAAGTTCAAAGACGTCGCCCAGATGCGCCCCGCCACCCTCAAGCGCTTCGTCCGCCTGCCGCACTTCTCCGAACACCTCGAACTTCACCGCCTCGATTGCCTCTCCAGCCACCGCAATCTGGACGCCTACAATGCCGTCCGCAAATTCCTCGCCGAGACACCCCCCGAAAGGGTTTCTCCCCCTCGATTACTCTCCGGCGACGACCTTAAAGAATTGGGCTATACACCCGGCCCGGAATTTCAGAAGATGCTCGCCTCGCTTGAGGAAGCTCAGCTCAGCGAGACCGTCCACACCCGGCAGGAAGCCCTGGATTTCATCAGGAGTCACTATCCTCTCCGCCAGTTCAGCCGATAGAGATTCCAGCAATAGAAGTAAGTTCTAGAATTAAGTATTTCTTTTTGAAAGACTTAGTGCAATTTTTGATTTTGGCTGGGAGATTTGGTAGAATCTGAGTGTTGTTGACTAATATTTCCTGCTGTAGACATTTGCATTTTCGGGCACCTTTCCCGCCCTTCTTGCATCTAACGCTCTACGATGGCTTTTTCTGCCATCTGTTTTCTAGGGGATACCATGGCTGACAAAAAACATATCGTTCCAGATACTCTCCCGGTCCTGCCGGTTCGGGATACGGTCCTTTTCCCAGGCGCCGTTCTCCCCCTCACCGTAGGCCGCGAGAGCTCGCTCGCTCTTGTGAACTCGCTCGCCGGCGACGAAAAGCTTTTGGGCGTCGTCGCTCAACTGGATCCGCGGATCGAAGATCCTGCTGCGGCGGACCTCCACAAAGTCGGCACGCTCGCCAAAGTCCATAAGACCGTCAAGATGCCCAACGGCAACGTCGTTGTCTTTCTTGAGGGCTTGCAGCGCATCCGCATCAATGAACTTCTGACCCTCCGTCCGTTCCTCCGCGCCGCTGTGGCTTCCGAGCCTGATTTCACCGGCGACAAAGATGCCGAACTCGAGGCCCTGCAGCGCAACGCTCAGGATCTGTTCCGCGACGTCGTAAGCCATTCGCCGCAACTTTCTGACGACCTGCAAAACGCCGCGATCAATATCGACGATCCCGGCCGCCTCGCCGACTTCATTGCCGGCACGCTGCCCAGCCTTTCCACACTGCTGCGTCAGGAACTCATCGAAACTTCCAACGTTCGCAAGCGGCTGGAAATGCTCATTCGCGAACTCTCCAAGGAACTCGAGGTCCTCGAACTTCGCAGCAAAATCAACGAGCAGGTTCAGGAGCAGGTCAGCCAGAACCAGCGCGAATATTTGCTTCGCGAACAAATGAAGGCCATTCAGAAGGAACTCGGCGAAATTGACGACGCCCAGGCTGAAATCGACGAACTGCGCAAGAAGGTCGAAGAAGCCGCGATGTCTCCCGAAGCCAAAAAGGAGTGCGACCGCGAGCTCAAGCGCCTCGCTAAAATGACTCCCGCCTCCGCGGAGTACATGGTTTCGCGCACCTATCTCGAGTGGATGACCTCGCTTCCCTGGTCCAAATCTTCCGGCAGCGCCGAAATTGATATCACCAAGGCGCACGAAATCTTGGACGAGGATCACTACGATCTGCAGAAGGTCAAAGAGCGCATCCTCGATTACCTGGCGGTCAAGAAACTTCAGCCCGGCATGAAGGGACCCATTCTTTGCTTCGTTGGCCCTCCAGGCGTGGGCAAAACCTCGCTCGGCAAATCCATCGCTCGTGCGCTTGGCCGCAAGTTTGTCCGCATCGCCTTGGGCGGCATGCACGACGAAGCCGAGATCCGCGGCCACCGCCGCACCTACATCGGCGCCCTGCCCGGGCAGATCGTTCAAGGCCTCAAGCGCGCCGAAACCAACGACCCCGTCATGATGCTCGACGAAGTCGACAAACTCGGTCGCGACTTCCGCGGTGATCCCTCATCCGCATTAATGGAAGTCCTGGATCCGGAGCAGAACGCCACCTTCCGCGATCACTATCTCGATGTGCCGTTCGATCTTTCGAAGGTCACCTTCATCGCCACGGCGAACTGGATGGATCCCATCCCCGAACCCTTGCGCGACCGCATGGAGATCATCGAACTCCCGGGTTACACCGGCGAAGAGAAGATCCACATCGCGCGCAAATATCTGATCCCCAAGCAGGTCGCCGAGCACGGCATCAAGGAAGGCGATCAGCTGGAATTCACGGAAGAGGGGCTGCGGGAAATCATCCACAGCTTCACTCGTGAAGCCGGCGTTCGCAATCTTGAGCGCGAAATCGCCACCATCGTCCGCAAGCAGGCGCGGCGCATGGCAGAAGGCAAGCCCGAAAAGATGATCGTCACTCCGGAGGTCGTTCGCGAATTCCTGGGCGTCCCGAAGTTCCGCACCGAACGGGAAATCGACGAGCGCGTCAAGAAGCCCGGCGTCGCTGTCGGTCTCGTCTGGACTCCCGTCGGCGGCGACATCGTTTTCATCGAAGCCAGCCGCATGCGTGGTGGCAAGCAGTTCACCATGACCGGCCATCTCGGCGAAGTCATGCAGGAATCCATGACCGCCGCGCTGACCTGGACCCGTGCCAACGCCGAACGCTACGGCATTGACCCGGACTTCTTCCGCAAGCAGGACATTCACATCCACGTGCCTTCCGGCGCGGTTCCGAAAGATGGACCCTCCGCCGGCGCCGCGATGGTCACCTCGTTGGTCAGCTTGCTGACCAACCGCCCGGTGAAAAATCGCCTGGCCATGACCGGTGAAATGACTCTCTCTGGAGTTGTTCTGCCCATCGGTGGCGTGAAGGAAAAAGTCCTCGGTGCCAAACGCGCGGGCGTCACCCACGTGCTGCTCCCGGCTGACAACGAGCCCAACGCCGTCGCCGATCTTCCGCCGGAAATTCTCGGCGACCTGAAGATCACCTACGTGCGCACACTCGATGAAGTCCTCGAGCACGCACTGGAGAAAGACCCCATCGCGCCGGTAGTCCCCGAACCCGAGCCCGCCCAGCCCGGCGTAGGAGACTCCCCAAGCGCAGTCCACTAAAACCAAGCTCACCTGCGAGCAAACGATTGTAGGGGCCGGGCTCGCCCGGCCCTCTTCCTGCCTTTGTAGCGGCCGCCTTCCGAGGCGGGCGCCTTCCCACAACAAAAACCGCTAACTGCCGGAGGTGCGACACCGCCCCCTCAATCCGCCGACTCCCTCATGTGGGAACTCCTTCCACAACTGCTACTATAAAAACTTCGCATGGCACCGAAACCAAAATCCGCATCGGGGGACTTCGCCGCCACCCTCGCCCAACAACTCTGCGAAGCCGTCCTCCGCGAACGCTGCATCCCCCGCTTCGTCGATTCCTACGTCGTCGAACACGGCCGCCACTCCCTGCAAGTCCACGCCGGCCTCTATCGAGATCTCCTCAACCTTCTCCAGCGCGAAGCTCTGCTCACCGTCGTCGCCCGCGCCCTGGAGCTCGTCACCCGAGGCAATCCCGATAACGATTCCGCCGGATCCAAACCGATGACCCGCAAAGACGCCGCCGCCTTCCGCCAGAAATTCCTCGCCGGCCTCACTCGCCACCAGCGCTGGAATGTCGGAGATGCCCTCGATTTTCAATCCGATTTGAAAATGTATGAAGAACTAATCGCCCGCGCAAATGTCGCTCGCCGTCCGCGCAAATCCTTTGAAGCCGCCAATCACCCGTTCGTCGACCGCTGCGCCTTCGTCCTGGATTCTTCTTTTCTCGAAAAAGCCCGCCTCGCCGCCAGCCGCGCCCTCGTCGACCTCGAATCCCTTGCTTCCCACGTCGTCGCCACGGCTCAAAATTCCCCAGCAAATCTTCGACATTAATTCCGCTTCTCACTCAAACAGCTCGTCCTTCAATACCTTTTGTCCTCCAAGCGCCGCATAAAAGCCCCAGACCGCAATCGCCACAAAGCTCAGCAGCACGCCAATCACGTTCGGCGTATACCACGCTGAAAAATCCACTGTGTGGGGCAAATTCAGAAGTACATTCGCGGTGAACCCTGCCATTGCCAGCACGATCAATCCAAAACGCACCACCGCAAACGCCGCGATTCCGTAAATAATCATCCACACCGGACCATCAATCAGCGGGTGCTCGCTTCCAATAATTTTCGGAGTTGTGAAAATAATTACGAAGAGCACCGCCGCCAGCCACCGGTTCCGCACCGCCACCCGCAGCAGCACCAGCACGAAAAAAAACATCAGCAACCCGGCAAGCGCCGCAATAATATTTCCCAGCCAGATGGAAACCGTCGCCCGAATCCCCTCCAGATAATCCAGTTGCGGAAACAGTGGCCGCTCGCCCAGGCGAATATCGAACTGATAGCCCACGAAAAACACCAGCGTCCACGCCAGCCCCAGCAGTGTTCCGAACAAAACATCCCGGCCCACCATCGGATCCCGCAATTTCCCGCTCAGTAATCGCGACCACGAAACAATCGTTTGCGGCCATTTGCTTCGCACATAAGGCTCCAGCGCGATGTAGAGCACCCACAATGCTCCGGACACAAACAGCCCCGTGCTGATCGCCAGCACCGCCAGCTCAAGCATTCCTCCAGAGAACGAAAGCTGCGCCCGCGCGAAAAACACCACCAGCTCCAGCGCAAACACCGCCTTAGCCATCCGCATGGCTCCGCGCCGGTCGCCTTTTCCGCGCGAATAATTCCGATACGCCAGCCAGATGCCTCCGCTTGCCAGCAGCAGCACGAAGCAAGTCCCGAAAATCACGCTCGCTCGTGCCGATCCCGTTTCCTCCGGCGCCGCCATCCTCGTCGGCGTCGTCCACGCGCCCATCAATTGAAAGAACACCGGCTTCCCTCGCAACGCCGCTGCCTCCACATGCAGAGGTCGCATCGATCCGGGCCACGTTCCGTCCCATGCCGCTCGAGCGTCTGCCGCGGCCAGTGAATTCCAAGTTGACGGCACAGTATGAAATTCCCCTATATTCAATCCGGCCGCGGCGAACAGCGGCTGCCAGTCCACCACTGGTTTATTCTCGTTTGCCTTCTCCTCTCGCTCCGCAGGCATCGCCTGAAAATAGATCAGCCTCCCCGCAGGATCGAGCTTCAAATTAATCATTCCAGAGAACGTCGCCGGCGGATCGTCGAAGGTCACCACGCCCGGCGTCATCGAAACATTCCAGTACCCGTGTGCCGCCATCTTTTTCGGACTCTGCCGGAACCAGAAATTCATCAGCGTGGGCCGCTCCTGCAACACACGCGCCCAATTTTTTCCCGGCTTATCCTTCTTATCCAGATAATCCAGATAATCTTCGTCGTAGGAAAATCCTGAAGCCCAATCGTTTCCCTCCGCGCTATACCCGAGTTTCTGCAACGTTTCGCGTGCCTGATGCGCCAGCACGTCCCCCGAATTTTCCGATCGGATATATTTCAATCCGCTCTCCCGATATCCCAGATACGCGCAAGCGCTCAATAAGAGCAACACACCAATCAGACACGCCACCGCCAAACTCGGCCGCGTCCCCTCTTTTTCCCCCGCCGCTGCCACCATTTCCGGCGAGGGCGTCTCTCCGGCCGCCAGCGCCGCCGCGAGAGGATCCCCGCCCGGCAGTGCCGCAGCCACCTGCAATGCCGAAGCTGGCCGCTTTACCGGATCGCTTTCCAGACATCGCAAAATCACCCGCTCCACCAGCGGATCCAGATCTCTCACCAGCGTCGAGGGATTCGTGATCTTCCCTTCGGTCCGCGCCTTCATCAACTCTGGCAATGTCGCCGCGTCATACGCGCGTCTGCCCGTCAACAATTCGTACATCACCAGCCCCAGCGAGTAGATATCACTCTTCGTTGTCACCTCTTTCCCGGACAACTGTTCCGGCGCCATATATGCTGGCGTCCCCGCGCGTATCTCCGCTCCCTGAATCGTTGCGGCAATCCCCGCCAGTCCAAAATCCGTGATCCGCGCCTTTCCCGCGCCATCGAGCATGATGTTCGCGGGCTTCAGGTCCCGATGCACCACGCCCCGCTCGTGCGCAGCGGCCAGGCCAGCGCAGATTTGCCGTGCGATCTCAATCGCTTTGTCTTGTGGGAGCCTGCCAATCCGCCGCACCAGCGAAGAAAGGTCCTCGCCGTCCACATATTCCATCGTCAAAAACGGCCAGCCATCCGCATCTCCAATATCAAACATCCGGCACACATTGGGATGGGAAACCTGCCTGGCCACTCGCACTTCCGAATGAAATCGCGCCAGTGCCGAAACATCCTGCGACAATGCTTCCGGCAGAAACTTGATCGCCAGCACCTGGCTCAGCCGCAAATCTTCCGCGCGATACACCTCTCCCATTCCGCCTTTGCCCAGCAATGCGACAATGCGGTAACGCTCCGCGACGATCGCGCCCGGCGCAAATCGCCCTCCGCCAATTGGATCGGAACTACTGCTCAGAACGGTGGGATTCGGATGTGCCCGCGCGACCAGAGCGAGGCGTCACGCCTCCAGTTCGTATCGCTCCACGCTGCGTCGGGTTCGCGGCGGCATCTCCCGGTGCCAGAGTCTCCTCACCCGTCTCCAAAAATGCGGCCTCACCCAGGATGGTTTCATCCGCATCCACGGCAACCGCAGCTCCGCACCGCGAACAAAATCGCGCCGTCTCCGGAATTTTTGACCCGCAACTCGCACAAAACATGGAGCCGGAATTCTACCACCCCTGAAAGCTACGCGAATCTCTATACTTGCTACCCTACCCGCTCCACCTGCACCGCGGTGCCATATGCCAACACTTCCGTGACACCCTGCATCACCTCATTCGCGTCATAGCGCATGCAGACAATCGCGTTCGCTCCGTGCTGCGCCGCGTGCTGCAGCAGAATCTCGTACGCCTCTTCCCTCGCTTTTTCGCAAAGCTCGGTCAGCACCGATATATTTCCTCCAACAATCGTCTGAATCCCCGCCGCCAGATTCCCCAGTACGCTCCGGGAGCGCACCGTGATCCCCCGCACAATCCCGAAATTCCTCACGACTCGGTAGCCCGGCAATTCATTTGCAGACGTCACCATCGAACTTTCCACACGTCCCGTCATGGCCTTCTCCTTGATTTCGACTGTTTACCGGTCCGATTCTACCCCCGCTCATTCCCCTCGCAACCCACTTTCTCTTTGTTATGCTCAACTTGCATGGAAAATCTCTTCGAGTTTCTGGCGATCCTCCAGATCGCCGCGGGCCTCTTCCTGCTTTGGCAGGGTATCCAGTGGCTCGTTTACGTGCGCCGCCGTTTGCAGACGGATCCCGGTTTCTATGCCCCGCGCACGGCCGTCCTTTGCCCGTGCCGCGGGATGGAGCCTGGCCTCGAGCGCAATCTGGTCTCTCTCTGCGAATTCAACCACCAGAATTACGAAGTCTTTTTCGTTCTCGCTTCCGAAGAAGATCCCGCCTATAGCACCGTCAAACGCGTCGCGGCATCGTCCCGCATCAAGGCGCATATCATCATCGCGGGCAAACCCACTAACTGTTCGGAAAAGGTCAACAATCTTCGCGTTTGTATCGAACAACTTCCTCCCGGAATTCGAGGTTCTGGTCTTCACCGACTCCGACGGCCGGCCCGGCAAAACCTGGCTGCACCACATGGTCGCGCCCCTCACCGATTCCCGTATTGGCGCCACCACCACCATGCGCTGGTTTATTCCCAACAACAACGGCCTGCCCACAGCGCTGCTCGCGGCCTGGAACGCTTCCGTAGTAACGATGCTCGGCGGCCATGCCAAGAATTTCTGTTGGGGTGGCGGCACCGCCATCCGCCGCAACCTGTTCGAACAGATCGGCATGCTCGATGTTTGGCAATATTCCTTCAGCGACGACTACTCGCTCACCATCGCCGTCGAAAAAACGGGCCGCCAGATCGTTTTCCTTCCCGAATGCCTCACGCTCTCCTACGTGCAGACCGATTTCCCCAATCTGCTCGAGTTCACCAACCGTCAGGTAAAAATCACCCGCGTCTACCGTCCGCAGATGTGGGCCATCGCATTCGCCACCCATTTTCTTTTTTGCTTCACTCTTTTTCTTGGCTTCATCGTCACCCTTAGTTTGTTGGGAGAGTCGCGCCCCTCATCGCAAATCATCACCCTCTGGATGCTTCCGCTGCTTTTGTCAGCGATCCGCGGTGCGCTCCGCGTCATCGGCGCAACAGAGGCTCTTCCCGCGGCCCGCAGCCAAATCATGGGCCAGTCCTGGATTTATATTCTGGTAACGCTTCTTGTTCCATTTTTGTACGTGGTGAATTTCATCTCCTCACTCATTGGTCGCCGCATCCGCTGGCGCGGCATTCAATACGAACTCATCTCTCCTGAGCAGACCCGCATCCTTACTCCATAGGCTGTGGAAAAATCCCCCCTGAGGCAAAAATTTCTGGCCCTGCGCAATTTCTACCCTCGCTATGCGCTTATATCCCCCCAGTCAATACCCTAAGTCATTGAGAAATCAACCCCTGTAATAAATGACAGTCCGGCACCGTGGATGCACAGCACTACCCCGGTCAGGTGTAACTTTCGCAAGTCAATGATGGGGATCCTTTACTTTACCCCAGAGGGTTTCTGAGGGATTTTTTCTCTCTGGAGTATATGGGCCTGAACCAGTCCTAATTCCCTGTCGCTTGCTCGGTCATTCCGGCCGACCTCCACCGGAGGTTATCGAAGGTCAAAAATCCAACTGAGTAGCTTCGGTCCCACCACGAGGCACAATCGGAGGAGTGCACGTGAAGTTGATCCGCAGATCAGTACCGACGCATTTGGTCACCCAGCCAAAATACTCACCCTCATCCAACGTTTACCTCTTTTACGAGAAAAGCTCGGGCACGGCCCATTTCCATGTTGATGCCGGACCCAGCGGGGAACTTCCCGTTGACCATGCCGCAGGCCTGCTCGCCATGCATTGCATGGTGCGCGGTCAATCCCCGAAGGACTATCTCGTAATGGTTCCTGCCCAGCCGGATTGCCTGGGCGGACTGGCAGAAAAGGCCCAAAAACTCCTGGAAGCCGGCCACAGCGCAAAGAGCGCCGTGCGCCTAACCCGCCGCGAGGAAGAAGTCCTCGATGGCATTCTTCGCAGTTTGGCAAACAAGGAAATCGCCAACGAACTCAATCTTTCCGAACGTACCGTCAAATTCCATGTCTCTTCCCTGCTCGCCAAGTTCAAGGTTCGTGGTCGCCTGGAACTCATGCGCGAGGCTTCGCGTCACTCCTTGAATTCCATTCCGCAATCTGTGGAAGCTCCGGCTCCGCAGGTCGCTTCGATTCAGGAACGCCGCGAAAGTTATCGCAGGCCAATTCACACAGGGAAAATTCTTCCCCTCGCACGCCATCGCATGATGGCGTGATAATCCGGGCATTGGCAGGCTTTAGTCGGCCAAACCCAGTCAGGCATACATAAAAAAAGGCCCGCACCGCTAAATCCGGCACGGGCCTTTTCTATTTCTACTCCAGACTTTGTAGGGGAGGGGCTCGCCCCTCCCTCTTCTCTTTCCTTCATTACATCCTTACTTCATTACTTCTTCCTATTTCGCCGCGCTGAACAACTCCGCCGCCTTGTCCCAATTCACCACATTCCACCACGCATCAATATAATCCCCGCGCACATTCTGATACTTCAAGTAATACGCGTGTTCCCATACATCAATTCCCAACACGGCCTTTCCGCTTGTGAAATACTGCGTGTCCTGGTTCGGCGTGGATTCCACGGCCAATTTCCCATCCTTCACAATCAGCCACGCCCAGCCTGAACCAAATCGCCCAAGCCCGGCCGCCTTGAACTTTTCCTTGAAGCCCGCCAGCGACCCAAAACTCGAGTTGATCGCCGCCGCAAGATCTCCCTTCGGTTCTCCACCGCCGCCCTTTTTCATCAATTGCCAGAAGAGCGAGTGGTTCCAATGGCCGCCTCCGTTGTTCCGCACAGCCATGCGGATGTTTTCCGGCACTGCCTCCAGGTTCTTCAGCAGATCGTCAATAGATTTGGCTTGCAGGTCGGCGTGGCCTTCCAGCGCCTTGTTCAGGTTGGTTACGTACGCACCGTGATGTTTGTCGTGATGGATCTCCATCGTTCGCGCGTCAATGTAGGGTTCAAGTGCATCGTTCGAATACGGCAAAGGCGGCACTGTAAAAGCCACGGGTTTCTCCTTCAAATTGAGATGTGAATCCGAATCCGGCCTGATTTCAGCTTGCTGCCGATCGGGAAAAGCGCTACCCCTCCCGAATCAGCCAACACCGACAACTCACCCAGCATCGGAAACCTTCCGTAATTCTTGGAGTTTCTCAGCTCGGGTGGGCGCAGGAGCCTGCGCGCGAATTATAACCCCTCCGCTATTCTCCCTCAACCGCTCAATCTCGGGGCGCGCCTTACTACTTCCAGTCAATCATGTGATGCGCGAAAGTGCCCATCGGGCAGATTCCGCGATCGCCGCTTCCGAAGAGGCCACAAGCTCTTGTAACAGTCCCACGATCCGATTCTGCTCCGCCGATCCTTTTTCCACTTTGGCATTTCCCAGCGCGATGCAGGCATTTCGTACCAACCCACGCCACTTCGTGCGCTTCATCGCGCTTCCGCGAAACTTCTCGCGAAACTCCTCGACTGTCATTCCCGCCAGCCATTCCAGACGAGGCTCCAGCAAACTCTCTCCGTCAGCCCAACTTCGCGGTTCAAACTCACCCACCTCCGTCAGCGGCACTTTTCGGTTGTGCGGACAAACATCCTGGCAAATATCGCATCCGTACACATTCCTGCCGATCGCCTCTCGAAATTCTTCAGGAACGCTTCCGCGCAGTTCAATCGTCAAATACGAAATGCATCTGCGCGCATCCATCACATAGGGCTCCACAAGCGCCCCGTAGGGCACGCATCCAGGCATCGCCGGCAACTCCCGCAAAGGTCCGGCGGGGGCAATTCACCTGGCGCCAGCGATGGCTCCAGTTCCAGCGTGGTCACGATCGCACCCAGGAAAAACCACGACCCCAATTGCTGATTCAAAAGCAGCGTATTTTTCCCCAGCCATCCCAGCCCTGCATATTTCGCAAAAATGCGTTCCGCAAGCGGCCCGGTGTCCGCATACGCTCGCGAAAAATGAGTCTCCTGAAATCTTTCCGTCAATTTTTCCTGGAGTTCATTCAGCCGCTCCCACATCACCTCGTGATAATCCCGGCCCCACGCATAACGCGACACCCAACCCCGCGGATCACCGGCAAGTTCGGCCGCATTTCCCTCCACCGAATACGGATGCGCTGTGTTGTAATTCATCGCGCAGACAATCACACTCCCCGTGCCGGGCAGCACCCGATCAGGCTCCCGTCTCCGCCTGTCCCCCAGATACGCCATCTCTCCCGCGTATCCGTTCGCAAGCCACTCCTCAAATTTTTCATGTTCCGCAAACTTTTCCAGCCGCACCACTCCGCACAGCGCAAATCCCAACTCCAGCGCCCGCTCCACAATCCAAGCCGTCTCCACCGCCATCCTCATCCCCATCGCCTCGCACACCACCACAATATCCAACACTGACTACAAACGCTGTCATCCTGAGCCTATCCGACCAGGATAGGCGAAGGATCTCAATCGAAGCTCCAAGCTGCCATTCGTCCGCGTAACGCCTTGTAACCCGTCCACCCAGTCGGCCCTAAGCCCCCTTCTCCTCATCGAACTCCCGAAAACTCTTCCCCTCCTCCGCCAACCTCTTCAACAAGCCCGCCGGCCTCCATCGCGTCCCCATTTCCTTCTCGAATTCGCAAATCCGTTCATACACCTTCGCCAATCCCACCGTGCTCCCATAAAACATAGGCCCGCCCCGCCACGCTGGAAATCCATATCCATTCAGGTAAACCACGTCCAGGTCCGAGGCCCGCAGCGCATACCCTTCTTCCAGAATTCGCGCCCCCTCATTGATCAACCCGTACAATGCCCGCTCCACAATTTCCTCATCGGAAAACGTTCGCTGCGGTATTCCCGCTTCGCGCGCCACGCTCCGAATCAACGAAAGCACTTCAGGATCCGCTTGCGGCTTCCGGTCCGCGCCATACACGTACCAGCCCTTTCCGGACTTCTGCCCATAACGCCCCATCTCGCAAAGTCGGTCCGCCACCAGCGGCCGCCGCGCGCCCGGTTCTGTGAAATGTCCCAATTCTTTCCGAATTCGCCAAGCAACATCCAGCCCGGCCATATCGTCCACCGCAAAAATCCCCATCGCCATGCCAAAACGCGTCAACGCCCCATCCACTTGCTCCGGTGTCGCGCCCTCTTCCGCCAGGAATTGCGCTTCGTACATATACGGAAACATCATCCGGTTGCCCACAAATCCCGAGCAATTCCCCACCACCACGCCCACTTTCGAGAGCCGCTTCGCCACCGCGAGCGCTCCTCCAATCGAGGAACTCGCGCTGTCCTTCCCCCGCACAATTTCCAGCAGCCGCATCACATTCGCCGGACTGAAAAAATGCATCCCAATCACCTGTTCGGGATGCGAAGTCACACTTGCAATTTCATCAATGCTCAACGTGGAAGTATTCGAAGCCAGAATCGCCTCGCGCTTCGCAATCTTCCCCAGGTCCGCGAACACTCTCTTCTTCAGCTCCATGTTTTCGAACACCGCTTCGATCACCAGATCCACGGAATCAAAACCTGCATAATCCAACTGCGGGTGAATCTTTGCGATGCGTTCGGCAACACCTTCCGCTGTGAACCGTCCCCGCTGCACCGAAACCTCGTAATTTTTTCGAATTGCCGCCATACCTGCGTCCAGCGATCCCTGCTCCGAATCCTTCAGTAGCACCGGAATCCCCGCATTCACGCACGCCATCGCAATGCCGCCACCCATCGTCCCCGCGCCCACAATCCCCACGCGCGCCACCTGCGCGATGGGCGTTTCTTTTCCCACTCCCGGAACTCGCGAAGCCGCACGCTCCGCAAAAAACGCGTGAATCAGCGCCCGGCACTGGTCGGATGTCACGCATTCCTGAAACAACTGGCGCTCACGATCGCAGCCTTCTTCAAACGACAATGTCGCCGCTGCCTGAATCGCATCGACCGCCTGTAAAGGCGCAATCATCCGCTTCTTCGTTTTTGCCGCGAGCTCACGTCCAGCTTTAACCGCATCCTCCAGCGTCCCCGGCGTTCTTCGTTCCGCTCTCTTCTCGCGAGTCTTCGGATGCGGCCCGCCTTTTTTGATCACTTCTTCAGCAAATTGAATTGCCCCCGCCTTCAACTCGCCGGCAACGATAGCATCCAGCAGTCCCGCATCCAGCGCGTCTTTCGCCTTCACCGGCTTGCCACCCACGCACATCTCGATCGCCTTCTCGATACCAACCAGTCGCGGCAATCTTTGCGTCCCCTCGGCACCGGGAATAATTCCCAAATTCACCTCCGGTTGGCCTAATTGCGCCTCCGCCACACCCAGTCGGTAATGCCCTGCCATCGCCACTTCCAGCCCGCCTCCCAAAGCCGTTCCATGAATCGCCATCACGATGGGCTTCGGGCAATCCTCGATCTGCCGCAAAAGTTCGTGCAGACTCGGCGCGCTCTCTCCTGCGGCCCCACGCCATCTCCTCCAATTGCTTGATGTCCGCGCCGGCAATAAAAGTTTTGCCTGCCCCCATCAACACAATGGCGCGCACAGCAGCATCCGCCTGAGCCGCAGCAATGGCCGCCCCAATCGCTTCTGGCACCCCCGCGCTCAACGCATTCACCGGAGGATTGTTCACCTCCAGAACAGCCACTCCATTCACTTTCTCAACCTTCACCAGTTCGCTCATAGTCCGTTCGCATCCATTCTTCGATTTCTCTGCCAAGATGTGCGCATTCTTACCACCCTAAGGTCGAGCCTAACAGGAATCCTGTCAACAGCTTACCTCCTCTGCCGAATTTCTGGCCATTTCACCGAAAACTTTGGTCAACCGTCACAGACGTTTTTCCCAGCCAGAGCGATGCTGTCCTTATAAGTCCCAGCGGCCGCTGGCTTTCCATTTGAGCCTGGCCAGGGCAAATTTCCCCTTCTGCTTAATGGAGGCAGCCAATGGTAATTAAGTTTCTTCGTTCTGCGCTCGTGGTGGCGTCCCTGTTCGGATTTGCCGCTGCGGCCAGCCATGCCCAGACCACCGAAGTAAAAAAAGAACCCATTCAAATGACCTCGGCAGCATCCGGTGTCGAAATGTTCAACTCCTATTGCGCCGCATGCCACGGCAAAGACGCCAAGGGAGACGGCCCGGCAGCATCGGCTCTGAAAGTTCCTCCCGCCGATCTCACCCAGTTGGCCAAAAAGAATAACGGCAAGTTTCCCGCGGATCACGTTGGTAACGAACTCAGAACTGGCGTCGCTGGCGCACACGGTTCGAACGATATGCCCGTCTGGGGCCCCCTGTTCTCTTCGGTCAGTAGTAGAGACGACGCCATTGTGCAGATGCGCATCTCGAACCTGATTCGCTACATCGAAACCCTCCAGGCAAAGTAATTGCTGGAGCGCGCGTCCTGGGCTCCGCCAGATTAGTGCTAGCGTCGCAGTCGCTCTGATTCGCACAATCTTCAACGTGTTATTTGTGATCCTTCGAGGCGCTCCCCGGCCCCTCCGAAGGATCACAACCTGTGCGTCCCGTTGACCCCCTCTCCTCCTTTTCCAGATTCCTCTCGCCTTTCCGCATTTCTGCCATTTTCGCGGTATCTTGGATTCATCACTTTTCATGGAGGTCCCATTCATGCCGCCTCTCGCGGGGTATCGTCGGCCGCTTCCGGGCACCCAGCCCGACTATCTTCATCCGCCTTACGCTTCCTCCCTCAAGCGCGCCCCCTCTCAGCCTCTAGTCTTTCTCCCGCATACTCTTTCGGAAATCACTGGACCGTCGTTTGGTCCTTCCCGGCTCGACATCAAAGCTTTCGATCTCACTCGCCAGCGCCGCGGCGAACCCCTTGGCGAACGCATCATCGTCAGTGGCCGAGTATTGGATGAAGACGCCCGCCCGCTGCCCAACGCGCTCGTCGAAATCTGGCAGGCCAATGCAGCCGGTCGCTACCTTCACAAAGTGGACCAGCACAATGCTCCGCTGGATCCCAATTTCGCCGGCAGCGGTCACGCGCTCACCGACGCCCAAGGCAACTATCGCTTCATCTCTATTCGCCCCGGCGCATATCCATGGAAAAATCATCACAACGCCTGGCGTCCCGCTCACATCCACTTTTCCGTCTTTGGCCCCGCCTTTGCCACCCGCCTGGTCACTCAAATGTATTTTCCCGGCGATCCTCTGCTGCCCTTCGATCCCATCTTCAACTCCACCGCTGATGCAACCGCCCGCAATCGCCTCATCTCGCAATTCGACTGGGAAACCACGGAGCCGGACCAATCCTTGGGCTTCAAGTTCGACATTATTCTCAACGGCCGCTTGGCAACTCCCTGGGAGAAATAAAATGAATCTTCCGGCCACCACCTCGCAAACCGTCGGCCCCTTCTTTGCGATCGGTTTTAAATGGCTTTATGCGGACAACCTGGCTGGCGCGGGCACGCACGGAGAAAAAATCGAAATCACGGGGCGAATTCTGGACGCGGATGGCCAGCCAATCCCGGACGCCGTTCTCGAGTTATGGCAGGCCAATGCCCACGGCAAATATGCCCACCCCGACGACATTCAAGAAAATGCCGTGGACCCAGCGTTTTCAGGATTTGGCAGAATTCCCACTGCGGAGGACGGCACTTTCCACTTCACCACCATCAAGCCGGGCCAGGTGCCTGGTCCCGACGGCCAGCTTCAGGCCCCGCACATCGTCGTCTCCGTCTTCATGCGAGGATTGCTGCGCCGCCTCGTCACCCGAATCTATTTTCCAGACGAACCATCCAACCACGACGACTTCGCGTTGAATCTTGTAGACCCAGATCGCCGCAACACGCTAATCGCCCGCAAATCCCCAACCGACAGCGCCCGGCTTGAGTGGAACATCCTCATGCAAGGCCCCGGCGAAACCGTCTTCTTTGATTGCTGATTAAATCCCGTAACGACAGGCTTTAGCCTGTCAACGCTTGTACCGCTCTCTATCTTCCCGACAATCATTCCCCACGCACACGAAAATCCGGAGCCAGAAACTCGTTTAACTTTTTTGATGGAAATTAGAAACTTCAGCGCGCGGCAAGCGCAGGACTAGCAGTCTCCGCCCGAACATTTGCAACCGCGGCCAGCACTAGCTCGCGGATTCGCGGGTCCCTCGTAATCGAAAGATGCGAAGCATTCTTCACCACAATATTGGCGATCAGCTTCGTGTGCGCCGGATCCTGCATTCGAATGGATTTCGTGGTCATGAACATCAGCATGTCCCACGCGTGAAAAATAGCGCACGTCTTGACGTTTCGCGGAACCGTATAATCCGTGAAGCCCACGCTATCCACCTGCACCGTCAGCTCCACGGGAATCCCTTTGTCCCGCAAATCCCGCGCCACGCTCAGCATGGCCCATCCGCCCGTGCTGTGCCCCACCAGAATCACACGCGGTGCATCGCGAAGCTCGTCTGCCGTCAGTGGCCCGGCATGCGATGGGAAGTGCGTCAGGATCCAGTCCCGCCCCGCCTCCCAGGAAATCGGAATGAACGAATCCGCGCAAACATCGCTGTACCCCGGGCCTCGAAGCGTGTCGCGGATCTGCACCACGCCGGAGTGCTTGTGATTCGAAGTCTCCATGGCCCCCACAAACCCTGCATAAACGATTTTGCACTCGGAAGGCTGGAGAACCGGGCTCTTGTGGGATGGTGCTGCCGTCGAGGAAGGGAGCGGCGCCGCAAAACCTGCGCAAGTACAGAGCAGCAAGACCAAGAAAACCGCCAGCGCACAATCGCGCACAATTCTCTGCTTGGGCTTGCAGGCAAACGTACGCAAAAATTATTCTTTCGGCCGGGAAATGCCGCGGCGACTTTGGTCTTGGCTCGAAAACTGGAAGGCTGCAGTCCCAGTGTGGTGTATTCTCTGGGGCTTAATTTGAGCCTATTCCATGGTGTCACTTTTTCGCGGGAAAATACAGGGCAGTTGGCCCGCGCAAGAAGCGTTAGTGCCTAAATAGGAACATAAGAATCGGAAGGGATTCCGATTCCAGGAAGCCCGAAGAGGTCGTGCTTTCGGATCCCTTACTTAAAGCTGGTAACTGCCGTTGCTTCTTCGTTGTAAACCTCAAACACCGTGAATAGCTTGGTCAACTGCAGCAGGTCATGCACCTTTTTGGTCAGGTTCAGCAGCTTTAGTTCGCCGCCGCGGTTCCGCACCGCCGTGAATCCGCTCACCAGTTCCCCGATCCCGGAGCTGTCAATGTAGTTCACATCTCCCAGGTTCAGGATGATCTTCGTCCTGCCCTCTTCCAGCAGATCCCGCACGGTCTTCCGCAGCAGCGCGCTGCCGTCTCCCAGCGAGATTCGCCCGCTTAAATCCACCATCGCGATTCCGCCAAGTTCTCGTGTTGTGGCAAACAGTGAGGCCATGTCGTCCCTACGCTTCCTGGTGTGGCGCCGAGTCCGACCCGGAGGCGCTGCCGTTTCCGTTGCTCGACGGACTTCCCAATATCGGTAGGCGCTTGGACATCACAAGTTCCGCGCCTCCCGTCCTGCCCGGAAGCACATCAAATTCATCCATAAACGCCTTCATCAAAAATAGCCCACGCCCGGAAGTGCTCAATAAATTCTCTTCGGCAAGCGGATCGGGCACATCTTTCAGTCGAAATCCTTTTCCCTCATCCATTACGTGGATCACCATGCGCTCAATCGTCAACTCGATCGCCAGGTGAATCTTCTTTTCCGGTTTTTCCTGATTCCCATAATGGAACGCGTTGATCACGCCTTCCCGAACCGACATCCCGATCCGGTAACACTCGTCCTCGTTAAACCCCGCCGCCTCGGCCACACGCACACACATCTCTTCGGCGAGATTCACGCTCTCGACGTGGGTGTCCAGCGTAACTTCCAGATGCTTGGTGTCTGGCGCCATTCCGAGTCGCTACTTCTGCTTTACCTCATAAAAAGGCGTCCCTATCCGTAACACAGCGCCCAAACATAAGTCAATGGAGCACACCGGTAGCGCCTGCACCTGCAGGCAAGCCAAGGCCAGCCCGCAGCAGTTGCGAGCGCCTTCTTCTCCGAAAAGTCCCTTCGGTTCCGTAGCCCCGCTGACCCTGGCGCACCTCCTCCATCAACCCAAACCAGCCCGCAACGGCACACCCGCAAATCCCGTCCTCCCGTCGTCCGATCCCCTCTTCTCCGCGTCCTCCGTGCCCTCTGCGGTAAATCCTCCCCTCCTACGCCCAATAATCCCGATCCAACGTCCGATACTGAATCGCCTCGCTCAAATGCTTCCCCAGCACATCCTCTGCCCCATCCAGATCCGCGATCGTCCGCGCCACTTTCAATATCCGGTCATGCGCCCGCGCCGATAGCCCCAGCCGCGTCACCGCACTCTCCAGCAACTTCTCCCCCTCCGCATTGATCCCGCAATGCTTCCGGATCATCTTCGGCGCCATCTGCGCGTTGCAGTACGTCGTTTTCTCCGCTCGAAACCTCTCTAATTGCTTCTCCCTCGCCGCAATCACCCGCCCCCGCACCGCCGTTGAATCCTCCATTGGTGAAGGCGCCCGCAATTCCTTGTACTTCACCGCCGGCACCTCGATATGAATATCAATCCTGTCCAGCAGCGGCCCTGAAATCTTCGACACATACCTCTGAATCATCGGCGGCGTGCAATGGCAATCGTGCGCCGGATCCCCGAAATACCCGCAAGGACAGGGATTCATCGCCGCCGCCAGCATGAACCGCGAAGGAAACGTCACCGAAATCGCCGCCCGCGCAATCGTCACGCTGCCATCCTCCAGCGGCTGCCGCATCACCTCCAGCACATTCCGCTGAAACTCCGGCAACTCATCCAGAAACAGCACGCCGTTGTGGCCAAGCGACACCTCGCCCGGCCGCGGCACCGCCCCTCCACCAATCAACCCCGCATCGCTGATCGTGTGGTGCGGCGAACGAAATGGCCGCGTCCCCAGCAAGCCCTGCGCGTTCTCCAGTATCCCCGCCACGCTGTGAATGCGCGTCGTTTCGATCGCCTCATCCAGAGACATCGCCGGCAAAATCGTCGGAATCCGCTTCGCCAGCATCGTCTTCCCGGCCCCCGGCGGCCCGATAAACAAAATGTTGTGCCCTCCCGCACAAGCCACTTCCAGCGCCCGCTTCGCAGACTGCTGCCCGTGTACGTCCCGCAAATCCACGCTGTACTGCGCAGACTCCCTCAGCATTTGCTGCGCATCCACTTTCACGCACTGAAACGACTCCGGCGAATTCACCAGGTCCACCGCCTGCGGCAGCGACTTCAGCGCATACACATCGACCCCCTCCACCACCGCCGCTTCCCTCGCATTTGTCTCCGGCACCGCCACCGCCTTAATCCCGTTGTCCCGCGCCGCAATCGCTGCAGAGAGCGCCCCGCGCACCGGCCGCACGCTCCCATCCAGCGAAAGCTCCCCCAAAAACATCATCCGGTCCAGCGCCTTCCCGAAAAACTGCCCCTGGCAGCCCGCCAGTCCCAGCGCCATCGGCAGATCAAACGCCGACCCCTCCTTTCGCAAATCCGCCGGCGCCAGGTTGATCGTCACCCCCTGCCCGTACGGGAATTCAAACCCGCAATTCTTCAGCGCCGATTGCACCCGCTGCCGGCTCTCCTTCACCGCATTGTCCGGCAACCCCACCACGTTAAAATCCTGCATTCGGCCCACACCCACATCCACCTCCACCAACACCAGGTGGGCATCAATCCCATAAACCGAAGCGCTCAATGTCTTAAATAGCATTCGTGGGGTAAGCAAACTCGATTGGAGAATATATTACTTTGTCAATATACGCCAGCGGTAAGACACAGTCATTGAACTAACCAACTGTAAGCGCGTGCTCTCAGTGCCCCCGCGTTAGACACTCTCTCTGATCGCCACCTTCTCCTGACCGGCCTGAAATCATCCGGGGAGCCACTCAGGTCCGGCACTCCAATACACCCAAGAGAAGCCTCGATTCTCGCTTTACACTCTTTAACTTCTTAACCCTTCAACTCTTTAACCCGTGAACTCTTCCCTAAACCCTCCCTTTACTCCCCGGCCTTCCCTCCGTATAGTGAAACTACTGCACCTCGACTAGCGTATTCCCAGTGTGAGGTTCCCCGATGGTTGGAATCATCATTCTCGTCGTCCTCGTCCTGCTGGTGCTCTTTGGCATCGGCATGTACAACTCCCTGGTCCGTCTTAAGGTCCAGTGCGACAACGCCTGGGCCGACATTGACGTCCAGCTCAAGCGCCGCTACGACCTCATACCCAACCTCGTCGAAACCGTCAAAGGCTACGCCGGCCACGAAAAGGGCACCCTCGAAGCCGTCATCAACGCCCGCAATCGCGCGATGACCGCCACCGGACCCGCCGACAAAGCCCAGGCCGAAAACATGCTCTCCGGCGCCCTCAAAAGCCTCTTCGCTCTTTCCGAAGCCTATCCACAGCTCCGCGCCATCGAGAGTTTCACCTCGCTGCAAAATTCCCTCACCCAGATCGAAGACACGGTCCAGAACGCCCGCCGCTACTACAACGCCGTCGTTCGCGACCTCAACACCAAAATCCTGCAGTTCCCCACCAACATCTTCGCCGGCATGCTCGGCTTCAAGCAGCGCGAATTCTTCGAAGTCACCGCCGCTGCCGAACGCGAAGCCCCCAAAGTCAGCTTCGACGCCCCTCCCGCCCCCACGGCCTGATCCCGCGACGGCACCTCACCCATGCCCCCGCCTTCAGTCGAGAACCCGAAACGTTCCTCTCGTTGTCATTCCGAGGGCCGCATTTGCCCGAGGAACCTGCTTTGGCTTTTCTCCGTACTCTCGATCCTGCTCCTGCTCGCCACCGTATTTTCCCCTCCCACCGCCGCCCGCGATCGCCGCCTAAAAAAATTCTTCTCCGAAATCGTCGTCCTCCCCAACGGCACCGTGGACGTCACCGAAAACATCACCTTTGAATTCATTGGCGGCCCGTGGCACGGCATCAATCGTTATATCCCCGTCGAATACTCCGGCCCGCGCGGCCTCAACTACTCTCTCTTCCTCGACGTACAGAGCATCACCGACGAATCCGGCGCAAAGCTGCGTTACGAATCCAGCCGCGAGCGCCACTACCTCAACCTGAAAATTTTCATCCCTGACGCGGACAACAGCACCCGCACCATCTCAATCCACTACACCGTTTCCGACGCCCTGAAATTCTTCGATGATCACGACGAGTTCTATTGGAATGTCACCGGCGACGAGTGGGCCATCCCCATCGAATCCGCTGGCGCGCACATCGTTCTTCCCGAAACCGCCTCAAATCTCCGCGCCAAAGCCTTCACTGGCGCGTATCGCTCCACGGGTGCCGATGCCACGGTTGAGATCGTCGGTTCCGGCGTGGACGTGCAGACCAGCGGCCCGCTTCCCATGCATGAAGGCCTCACCGTCGCTGTCGCCTTCGACAAAGGCGCCGTCCGCGAACCCACGGCTTTCTCCATCTTCTTCCTCTATCTCCGCAGCAATTGGCCGCTCTTTTTCCCCGTCGCCGCTTTCTTCCTGATGTTTTGGTGGTGGTGGACCTGGGGGCGCGATCCCCGCCTGCGTCCAATCGCCGCACAGTACGAGCCTCCGGACAAACTCACTCCCGGCGAAGTCGGCACGCTCGTGGATAATTCCGTCGACATGCGCGACATCACTGCCTCCATCGTCGATCTCGCCGTCCGCGGCTACCTCACCATCGAAGAAAAACAAAAAGACAAATTCCTCGGCCTCACCCACACCAAGGACTACGTCTTCCATCTCAAAAAACCCCGCGCCGAATGGAGCGGCTTGCAAGCCCACGAGCAAACCCTGCTCGATGGTCTGTTCAGCTCCGGAAACGCCGGCGATCTCGTCACCCTCGATCAGCTCCAAAATTCCTTTTACACAAATATTCCCATCATCAAAAACCAGATCTTCGCCTCGCTCGTTGGCCGAGGCTATTACACCCATCGCCCGGACACCGTCCGCTCCGCCTACCTGATCTTTGGATTCGTCACCGGCGTAATCGGCATTGGCGCAGGTAATTGGCTTTCCAACCATTTCGGCATGGCGCCCATGCCGTTCATCGTCGCCGGAGTTCTCACTGGTGCAATCATCTGCGGTTTCGGCTGGTTTATGCCCGCGCGCACCACAACCGGCGCACGTGCTCTGGAAGGCATTCTCGGCTTCGAGGATTTCCTCGCTCACGTCGAATCAGACCGCTTCAATCGCATGATCAAGACGCCCGAAATGTTCGAAAAATTTCTCCCCTTCGCCATGGCCCTCGGCGTCGAGAAAAATTGGAGCAAAGCCTTCCAGGGCATCTACACCCAGCCGCCCCAGTGGTATCAGGGCAGCTACGGCCCCGGCTTCTATCCCTACTTGTTCGCCAACGATCTCAATTCCATGTCCTCGCTCGCCAGCACCGCCATGACTTCCGCTCCCCGCAGCTCCGGCGGCTCTGCCTTCGGTGGCGACGGCGGTGGTGGTGGCGGCTTCTCCGGAGGCGGCTTCGGCGGTGGCGGCGGCGACGCCTTCTAATCCCGGTAGCGCCTGCATCTTGTTTACCCTGAGCTTCGAAGGGCAGGCAAGCCAAGGCCAGCCCGCCGCAGTTGCGGGCGCCGTCCCCTCCGAAACCCACTCAATTTGCCCGTACCCCAAATCCTCTTCTCCCGTAGGGGCGGCTTTACGCCGCCTTCTTGCTGTCTCACCTTCTTTCTTGCCTCCGTGCCCTCCTTCAAACTCCCCGCCGATAACCCTTTCCCCAACCCGCACTCCCCCTTCCACCAAATCATGTCGTGATACGATATAATTAGCTTGAAGCACATTGCTCCCGCAAGACCCCTGCGGATTCTCCTCGCCACGCAAAGGGCAGAGCGGCATCATGATTGGACGGAAATGAACGTTCTGAGGCGCGACTTTGTCGTTCGGGAACCGCTGCTCGTTGCCATCCTGGTTCTCGTCACCATACTTTTCTCCACCATCACTCATTCCTACACCCAGGCCTACGACCGTCGCCGCAACCTGCTCGGCCAGCAGTGGTACGCCACTGGTGACGCCGAACTCCAGAAAAATCGCCCGTTGCCGCCGTCGAAGCCTTTCGCACCGCTCTGCTCTATGCCCCCCGGAATTGGGATTATCGCCTCCGCCTCGCCGAAGCCCTCACGCAGGCCGGCCACACCAAGCAGGCCATCAACTACTACCAGAGTCTCTGGCAGATCAATCCACAAAATGGCGTCGTTAATCTTCATCTGGCACGCTTCGCCGCCAGCGCCGGGCAGGTTGCCGACGCTGAACGCTACTTCAACGGTGCCATCTTCGGCGTCTGGCCGGAAAATGCAAATGATCACCGCCGCGAATCACTTTTCGAACTGGTCAACTTCTATCTCCAGCGGGGAGACACCGGTCAGGCCGAATCGCAGCTCATCATTCTTTCCGGGAATCTTCCCGAAGATCCCGTTCTCCATGCCCGCGTCGCCGACCTTTATTCCAAAGTCGGCGACAACCAGCGCGCGCTCGCGCAATTCCGCCAGGCCATCCAGCTCGACCCCAATTCTTTTCCCGCTCTTTATGGTGCCGGCAAGGCTGCTTTCCAGTTGGGAGACTATCGCTCCGCCGAATCCTACCTAAGCCGAGCCGCACGCGAGGATTCTGCCAGTCCGGATGCCAAGACACTTTTGGAAGTGGCCCAATCCGCCTCGTCTCTGAATCCCTACGAACACGGCCTCCGCGAATCCGAAAAAATTCGGCGTGTCCTCCGCATTTTTCAAATCGCCTCCGCGCGGCTGGATTCCTGCACGAAAAGCTCTGGCTCCCCGGGACCACTTCCCCCCTTTCTCACCACGCTTGAGGAACCATGGAAACAATGGAGAAACAACGCCACTTCCCGCTTCTTGACCCGGCAGCCCGACCAGATCGACGCGCTCTTTGAATTTTCCGTCGCCGTCGAAAAACAGTCGCAATCTCTTTGCGGCGCGCCAACTCCGGAAGATTCCGCTCTTCTCGCCTTGGCCAGCGCGCGCCCCTCGGACGAAAAGTGAGCGCCTCTGACACAACTTCGCAACCCTCTTCCACCACGGGCTCCTTTGTTTCCGCGGCCGATGCCTTGCGCCGCCGCATCACCGCACAACTCTCCTTCAATGAAGATCGTTTCTTCCTGATTCTCGCCGTATTCATCGGCATCTTCGCCGGACTCGCCGTCGTCTGCTTCCGTATCACCATGGAGTGGTCCCGCCTCTACCTTCTCGGCAGCTCCCTCACCCCTTCCCCCTGGCGCGCCTTCCTGGCCCCCTCTTTAACGGGTCTTTTCATTTCTCTACTCATCTTCACCGTCTTCCGCGGCGCCGCCGGCAGCGGCCTCAATCAAACCAAGGCCGCGCTCTACATATTCGACGGCTATATCCCCCTCCGCACCGTCATCGGTAAATTCATCACCGCTTCCCTCGCCATCGGCTCCGGCCACTCCCTCGGTCCAGAGGATCCGTCACTCCAGATCGGCGCGGGCCTGGCCTCCGCCGTCGGCACCCGTCTCAAACTCTCCCGTAAAAAAATGCGTCTCCTTGCTCCCGTCGGCGCCGCCGCAGGCCTCGCCGCCGCGTTCAACGCCCCCATCTCCGCTGTCCTCTTCGTCATCGAAGAAATCATCGGCCACTGGAGCGCCGGCATTCTCGGCGCCATCGTTCTCGCCGCCGTCTCCAGCGTGGTCACCATGCGCTTGTTTCTCGGTGCCGAACCTCTTTTCCGCATCCCCTCGGTCGGCGTGCTTCGCTGGGAGGAGCTTGTCGCTTACGCCGTCATGGGCATCCTCGGCGGCATTGCTTCCGTTGTCTTTTCAAAAGCCATCGGCTGGCTCCGCCCCAAAATGAAAGCGTCGCCTGAAACACTGCAGTTTTTCTATCCAGGGATCGCCGGCCTGCTGATCGGTTTCATCGCCTTCGCCGGATTTCCCCAAGTCATGGGTGCCGGTTACGATTTCATGGACCAGGCCATGCACGACCAGTACACCTGGGAAGTTCTCGGCATTCTCGCCGGCCTCAAAATCCTCGCCACCACTCTCTCGTTCGTCAGCGGTACTCCCGGCGGAATGTTTGCTCCCACGCTCTATATCGGCGCCATGCTGGGCGGCGCGGTCGGAACCGTCGAGCACCTCTTCTTCCCGAACCTCACCGGCTCTGTCGGCACGTATGCCCTCGTCGGCATGGGCGTCCTCTTCGCGGGATTCCTCCGCGCCCCCATCACATCCGTCTTCATGGCCCTTGAAGTCAGTGGCGACTACACCATCATCCTTCCCGTGCTCGTCGCCAACACCTTTTCCTATCTGATCTCCCGGCGCCTGCAGGCTGTTCCCATTCTGGAAGTCATCACTCGCCACGATGGCCTTTCGCTCCCAGCGATGGAAGAAAAGCGCGAAGAAGAATCCCTCAACGTCGAAGACGCCATGAGCCCGCGTCCCACCATTATTCTCGACGGCGCAGAGCCGGCCAGTGCAGCCTGGCCTTTTGTTAGTCAAACCGCCCAGCCGTTCTTCCTTGTGACTCTCCCCAACCAGCCCCCAACCCAAATTTCCTTCGGCGAACTCCAGCACCTAGTCGAAGCCGATGACCCGCGCCCTCTACGAAATACCCAGGCGCTGACACCCACCCCCTATCTCCACCCCGATGAGGACCTTGAAGACGCACTCCCGCTTACGACCCGGTATTCCTTGATTCCGGTCGTCAACCGCGCCGATCTTTCCCAAATTTTAGGTGTGCTGGACCTTGCTGCCGTAATGGACGCCTACCGCAAAACCCGTGGGGACTTCCCCGCCCCCTACTAAATCTCCGCGTTCACGAGACAGTCTCATCTCGCAGGAAGATACTCCAAACCTGTCATTCTGAGGACATCCGACGAGGATGTCCGAAGAACCTCAACCACAACCCAGCGCAAATCGTACCGCCTTCCACCCTCCGAACGCCGCCTCGCGCAAAACAATCTCAACCCGGCGCCAACCACTCCAAACCTGTCATTCTGAGGACATCCGACCAGGATGTCCGAAGAATCTCAACCGTAACCCAGTGCATATCGTATTGCCCGCGCACCCTGCAACCGCCACGCCCAACCTAACTTACCGACACGCTTCCAAACCCCAGCGTCCGTTCCTTCCGCCGCTCCTCTTCCAGATGCCGCGACCTCGCCTTCAACACATCATCCAACGACACAATGCCCAGCACCTTCTTCGTCCCCGCCTCCACCACCGGCATTCGCGTCACTCCGCTCTCTGCCATTCGGTGCACCGCCGCCCGCAACGGCTCGTCCGGCGAAGCAGTTATATAGTTCGCGTGCACCACATCGTGCAGCCGCCGCTCCGCTTCCCCGCTCACATTCTTCTTCTGCCATTCGTAGAGATCGCCCGAAGTCACAATTCCCGTCAATGCACCCTGCTCGTCCACCACCGGCAGCAACCGCTGCACCAGCCAATCAATCAGTTGCGGCGAACGCAACACTTCCCCGATCCCCTGATTTTCCTGCAGTGTGCTGATCCCGGCGTGCATCACCTCGCGCACATACAGCAACTCCAGCGGATCCACCGCATATTCCCGGGACAGGTGATACCCGCGCCGCGCGATTTTCTCCGTCAGAATGGACCGCTTCAGCGTCAGTACCGTCACCGCGTACGCCGCAATCGTGCTGATCATCAGCGGCAAAAGCACATTCGCGTCGTGCGTCAATTCAAATGCAAATACGATCGCGGTCAGCGGCGCGCCCATCGTGCTTCCCAGTACCGCCGCCATGCTGATCAGCGGCCAGAATCCCGCGCCTTCGTACGGCAAGAACAACCCCTCCAGTCCTCCCAGCGCGCCCCCCATCATCAGTAGCGGCGCCAGCACGCCTCCCGAAGTCCCCGAACCCAGTGAGATCGCCCAGATGAACCACTTCACAAACAAAATTCCCAGAAACATCTTCGTGGTTACGCTTCCCGCCAGCAACGCTCCAATGTTGTCGTATCCAACGCCCAGCGCCGGCGGAAAAATCAGTCCGCCAATGCCAACCGCCACGCCGCCAATCGCCGGCCACCACATCCAGTGCAGCTTTAAATGCTGGAACGCATCTTCCACCGCATAAATCGAATGGGACAGCAACGCCGACAATATTCCCGCAACCACCCCCACAAGCACGCAACCCAGCAGCGCTTTGATGCCTATCACACTGGGGTGTGGCGGCACTGGGAACAGCGGTCCAATTCCCAGAATGTAGCGCCTCATGATCGCAGCCACACCGCTCGCCAGCGCCACGGGAATCAAACTCCGCGGCTTCCATTCGAACAACAGCAGCTCCACGGCCAGCAACACCGCCGCCACCGGCGAAGCGAACGTTGCCGACATGCCTCCCGCGGCGCCCGCCACCAGCAGCGTTTTCCGCTCCGCGCTCGTCAAGTGAAACAACTGCGCGATCATCGATCCGACTGCGCCGCCCGTCATGATGATCGGACCTTCCGCGCCAAACGGGCCGCCAGACCCGATGGCAATCGCCGAAGAAACTGGCTTCAAAATCGCCACTTTCGGTTCCACCCGGCTGCCGTTCATCAGGATCGCTTCAATCGCTTCGGGAATTCCGTGGCCGCGGATACGCTCCGATCCGAATCGCGCCATGATCCCCACAATAATTCCACCACCCACAGGAACCAGCACGCTCCAGTAACCCAAATGATTCCCCGCCGGAGAAATCATGCTGGTGCCCGTATTTCCGTAGTAGAAAACGTGAGTAAAGAATCCGATCAGCCGCAGCAGCGCCAGCGCCACAAACGCGCACACCACTCCAATCCCCATCGCCAGCAGCGAGATCGGCAGCACTCGCCGCGTCGTCGTGAAGTCACTCAACTCCTCGTTCCGCCGCACCGCCCCTTTATTCACGGTCCTCCACAAGTAGCACAGGTTTCAGACTGTGACTCCGACACCCATACCCATTCTTCGCGAATGATCCCGGCCAGGAATGACGCTCTTACTCTTTCCGTCTTCCCCGCAAACTCTTCCTTCTTCTCTTCTTCGGCCCCGCTTCCAGCAACTTCCCAATCGCAGCCACCAGCGAGTGCCCGTGCGACCGCAACTCCACGACCCGCTGCGCAACCACCTTCTCCAGCAGCTTTTCTCCGCGGGATTGCAGCGACACCAGCACCTGCCGCCGGTCCTCTTTGCCCCTTGTTCGTTTCACTAGTCCGTGGGATTCCAGTCGATCGACAAGTTCAACCGTGCTGTGGTGCCTCAGGGAGAGCCGCTCCGCCAACGTTCGGATGCTCGCTTCCTCCGGCGAAGGTAGCCCTCGGATCGCCAGAAGCATCAGGTATTGTTGAGGCTCCAGTCCTGCCTGCCGCGCCGTTTCGTCGCCTTCCTGCAAAAACTTCCGTATCAGATAACGAAGCTGCGACAGTGCGTGGTATTCCCCGTCCGTCATCCGCATGCCCATCTCCAAAGTCTATCGTATTACGATACATAGTACCAGCCCTAGCCCCGGCCACGCCGCGTTTCCGCTACCGGTAGCGCCTGCATCTTGCAGGCAAGCCGAGGCCAGCCCGCAGAAGTTGCGGGCGCCTTCCCCTCCTAAAATTTCCGCCCATTCACCCAACCCACCACAAGCTATCCCCACCCCGCCGCCCCCCTAAATCCCCTTCCTCATCGCTCTCTGCGTCTTATAAATCTCATATCCCGCCCGCACATAAAACCCGTGCGCCCGTTCCCGAATCACGTTCGACCGCACCGACATCCCCTTGCACCGTTTCCCCTTCGCCCACTTTCTCCCCCGCCGCCAGCAGCAAGGCCCCCGCTCCCCGGCTGCGCGCCCGCTCGTCAACCACCAATCCATTCACCTCCGCCCGCCGTTCCACTTCCAGCAGCGGTGTCACGCTCACGTGAATCCACCCGATCACTCCGCCTTCCGCCGCCTCCGCGACAAAACAAGCCGCATCCTTATCCTTCAAAACATCCCGCAACCGCCGCTTCATCGCTTTCACGCCCGCCGGATACCCCAACTGTCCGGAGAGTTCCGCCACACGCTCCGCATCTCCCGCCCTCACCCGTCGGATTCGCAAGGCATCCCTCGCTCGCGCCATTTCCTCAGCGCCCCGCTCGCCGTAGCCGCGCCCTTTGCGGCGAAGGCGGGTCCTCTCCACCGGTCGCTGGTCGCCGGCCACTTTCTTAAAACGCCTTTTCCGAATCCAACAATATCGTCACCGGCCCCTCATTCACCAATTCCACCGACATCATCGCCTGAAATATCCCCGTCTCAACGCCCACTCCCAGCCCTCGCAGCGCCTCGCAAAACTCCTCATACAATTTCTTGCCCAACTCGGGTGACCCCGCCGCCATAAAGCTCGGACGCCTCTGCCCCCGCGCATCCCCATACAGCGTAAACTGCGAAACCACCAGCGCTCCGCCCTTCACCTCCAGCAGCGACCGGTTCATCTTCCCCTGCTCATCCTCAAATATCCGTAGATTCGCCGTCTTCTCCGCCATCGCCACGGCCACCGCAGGCGTATCTTCCTTCCCCACGCCAACCAGAATCATCAGCCCCGGCCCAATCTCCCCGGTCACCCGATTCTCCACCGTAACCTTCGCGCGGCTCACCCGCTGCACCACCACTCGCATATTCCTCTTCCCATCCTTTTTCTTTACTTCCTTACCTCATTACCTCTTTACTTCGTTGCCTCCGCCTTCACCGGCTTCCTCGGTAAAAGCCCCGGCAACTCCGCCACGTTGTACGCAAACACCGCCAGCACCTGCGCGCCTTCCGTCAGATCGTCCCACCGCACATGGTCCAGCACATCCGCCTGCGAGTGGTGCATCTTGTCGTAGTCCGCCACTTCCTGCACGCACCAGAAACCCGGCACGCCCGCCTCGTCAAACGGCACATGGTCCGATCCTCCCTCGCTGCGCAGCGACGGCGCCATGAACCCCACGTATTTCGATAAGGGATACATCGCGCGATCAATCGTCTCCTGCACGTTGTAATTCCCCATCATTCCAATCGTCAGCACTTTTCCTGTTCCGCTGTCGTGCACCAGCACTCCGGAAATCTTCGGCAAATCCGCCTTGTGCGCTTCCACGTACGCTTTCGATCCGTTCAGCCCCTGCTCCTCCCCGGTAAACAATACGAACCGGATCGTCCGCTTCGGCTTTACGCCCAGCTTCTGCAACGCACGCGCCGCTTCCAACACGGCCGTAGAGCCGGTCCCGTTATCCGTGGCCCCCGTGCCCAGATCCCACGAATCCAGGTGCGCCCCGATAATCACCACCTCGTCCGGCTTTTCCGTCCCGCGAATCTCCGCAACCGTGTTGTACACCTCCACCGGCTTTTCGCTGAACGTCGCCTGCAGATTCAATTCCACCTGCACCGGGCCGCCCGCATCCAGCATTCTCCATATCGCCAGATAATCCTCGCGCGCCAGAATTGCCGCGGGGAAAGGTGACGGTTTGTAATCCCTGGAATAACTTCCCATGTTCAGCAACCCGAACATTTTCTCCGAGCCGCCAAGTATCGCCAGCGACTTCTCCTCTGCCATCATCTTCATCATCGCCGTGCGCATCTTCGTATACGCGTGGTAGTCGACCTTCCCCGGCCCCTTCGGGTGATTCAATGGCAGATTGCTTTCGCCCCACGGCGTCAATATCGGGTTCAGCGGTGGCTCCATCTCTTTCGGCCGCCCAACCAGCAGAATCTTTCCCGCCAGTTTCCCCTTGTACTTTTCCAGGTCCTCCGGCTTCTCCGCGTCAATTCCAATCACCTCGCCGCGAATCGTTCCATTCGTCGCAGGCGTCCATCCTATTTGCGCCAGTGTCAGCACATGCACCGCTGGTGAAATCACCCTCCCACTCGCACTGTCTCTCGTCCAGCTGTTCGCGATGCTCCAAGGCTCCAGATGCGCATTCTCATAGCCCAGTGCCTTGAACTGCTGCTCCGTCCAGTGGCTCGCCTGATCCAGTTGTGGCGAACCAGTCAGCCGCGGCCCGATCCGCGTCGTCAGATACGTCAGATCCGCCTTCAACAGCTCCTCGTCCAACTTCACCTGGTCCACAATTTTCTTGTCCGTCTCCGCAACCGGATCCGTTTTCGGCGCTTCCGCCTTTTCCGCCGCCGGCGCCATCAGCGATACCGGCCGCCGCGGCAGCATCCCCGGCAACTGCGCCGTGTTATACGCCCACGTCGCCAGCACCTGCGCTCCTTGATTGATGTCTTCCTTCCACGCCTTGTCAAAAGTGTCCGACTGGCTGTGGTGTGTCAGAAAATATTCCGCTATCGCCTGCGCGCACCAGAATCCCGGCACTCCCACTTCATCGAAGGAGAGGCTATCCGTCCCGTACTCCCGCTCCATCGTCGGCTCCAGCATCTTCAATTCGCCCAGCGGCGCGATCACCTGATCCACAGTTTCCCGATCCTGATAGTTGTCATGCAGACCGATCGCCAGCACGCGTCCCGTTCCGCTGTCGTGAATCAATGCCCCGGAAATTTTGTCCAGTTCGGCCTTGTGCGCCTTCACATATTCCTTCGACCCGATCAGCCCCTGCTCTTCCCCGGTAAACAAAATGAACCGTATCGTCCGCTTCGGCTTCAGGTTCAGTTTCGCCAGCGTCCGCGCCGCTTCCAGCACCGCCATCGAACCCGTTCCGTTGTCCGTCGTGCCCGTCGCCAAGTCCCAGGAATCCAGGTGCGCCCCGATAATCACCACTTCGTCCGGTTTCTCCGTCCCGCGGATTTCCGCCACCGTGTTGTAGACCTCCACCGGCTTTTTCGAAAGCGTATTCGAAATGTTCAGCTCCACCTCCACCGTGCGCTTCTTCAGCAAACGGAAAATCAGCCGGTACCCTTCTCCAGTGATAAACGCCGTCGTCAGCGGGCCCATCTGAAACGGCTCCGCCGTTCCGTCCGTCATGTTCAGCAGCGCCTGCGGCTTGTTCGCGTCGCGCAGCACCGCGATCACTCCCTGCTCCTTCAAAAACTGGTTCCGCACCTTGATTGCTTCCATGTACTTGTCGTAAGGATCAGGCAGGGCCGGTTGCCCCACCGGTGCCGGCGGCTCTTCCATCGGGTGATAAATCTCCGCGTTCTGGTCCACCGGTTTCGCCGGTGAAAGCTGCCGCGGCTCCGACAGAATCACGATCGCCCCTTTCAATTTCCCTTTGAACTTGTCGAAGTCCTGTGGTTCCTTCGCGTCAAAATAAACCACCGGCCCGCGCACTCTTCCCTTCGTACCCGGCGCCCACGCCGCTGCCGCGATCTCCAGTGGGTGCTCCGTCGGCTCAATCATTCGCGCCGTCGCCGTGCCGCGAATCCACGCGTGTGGAATCGAGTACGCCTCCAGATGCACGTTCGTCAGCCCGTATTTCTTGAACATCTCCACAGTCCAGTCGTTCGCCTGCTTCAATTGTGTCGTGCCCGTCAGCCGCGCCCCGATCTGGTCCGACAAATATTCCAGGTTATCCATCAGTTCGCTGTGCTCGTGAATTTCGTCAATAATCTGCGCATCCGCCGCGGCATTCGCACTCTTCTCTTCATCCGCCGGCGCCGCCCAAACCCGCGCAACCACCGCGCACGCCAACAATCCAATCACCACGCCCACTTTGCCGTTCCGCTTCATCCCATTCCCCCTAAGTCAAAGCTCAAAACTTTGGCACAGCCATCTCCACCTGTGGCACAGCCACTCCTGGCTGTGCACTCGATCCACAAGCAACACCCCTCCAACTAAAAAATCCTGTGCCAAAACCATCTTTCTTTATCCCGATTCCATCAAAAAAACGCCAAGAAGTTTCATCCGTTTATGTTTACAATTTCCGCGCCAACCTTTGTCGCCACCTTAGAGGCCCCACTCCGCAACCCGCGTTTCACCCGTCGAACGCTCTTCATCCCTCGCGGCCCCCGCTGGCAGTTCGGACAAAAATAACTGCTCCGCCCCGCCACCACAATTCTGCGGATCTTCGTCTTGCATCGCGGACAAGCCTTGCCCTCCCGCCCATACACTCTGTGGTGCAACTGGTATTCTCCCGGCGAGCCTGCCGCATCCAGAAAATCCGATATCGTCGACCCGCGCAGCACAATCGCCTTCTTCAATATTCCCTGCAGCGACCGGTAAAGCAGACTCATCTCTTTCGGCCCGATCCGCGCGCCAAGTTGTGCCGGATGGATCTTCGCCTTCCACAAGCTTTCATCCGCGTAAATATTTCCAACTCCGCGAAGCACCTGCTGATCCAGCAGCAGCGCCTTCACTCGCGCGCGCCGGCCGCGGATTCTCGCTGCAAACTCATCCAATTTCACTTCCAGTGGATCGGCCCCGAATCGCAGCAACTCTTCCCGCAGCGCCGCGCCCGCCAGCATCGCGATCCGCCCGAACCGCCGTGGGTCCACATACCGCAACTCCCGCCCGTCGTCGAGCAGCGCCACCAGATGCGTGTGCTTCAACCGCGCCTCGCTCACCGCCTTCGGCATCATTGCCCCGGTCATTCCCAGATGCACCAGCAGTGCCGATTCCTCCGTTGTGCCCACTGCCGCTTCTGCTCCTCGCAATCGCAGCAGCATGAACTTCCCGTAGCGTTCCACAACCCGAATCAACGCCCCCGGCAGCGCCCGCTCAATCTCTCCCGGATTGTCCATGAAGTCCGTCTTGCCCAGCGTCACGCTCACCACGCGCCGCCCCGCCACTTCGCGTTGCAGCCCCCGCGCCACCGTCTCCACTTCCGGCAATTCCGGCATCTCGTCCCAAACCTTCCCCGTGGCACGGGCACTCCTGCCTGTGCTCTTCGATCTCATACCAATCTGTGCGGACCCCGCGACGAAGCAGGATTCTCCCTCAGTGACCTCCAAACCTTTCCTGCTTTAACTCCTAAACTCTTCAACTCTCTCTAACTTCTACACTCCTCACCTACTCTCCGCCCCTATTTCTTCTGATAATCCGGATACGCCGGATGCTCCGGTATCACCACCGGATTCTTCTTCAGCGCCTCCAGCGTCACCTCCACCGCCTTCTCCAGTTGCGCGTCATGCCCCGCCGCCACAGACGCCGGATCATTCTCCACCTCAATATCCGGAGCGATTCCGTGGTTCTCCACTTCCCATTCTCCATGCAACCCGTAAATCGCCACGCGCGGCGAAGTCACCCTTCCTCCATCCATCAGCGGCGGGTAATTATAAATTCCCACCAGCCCTCCCCACGTCCGCGTCCCCACCAGTGGGCCCACCTTGTCCTGGCGGAACATCCACGGCAGTGCGTCGCCTCCCGAACCGGACATCTCATTCGTCACCATCGTCTTCGGCCCGTAAATCTGCATCAGCGGCGAACAGAACTTCTCGCCCTCTCGCGAAATCGCGCAATTCCGCAGCGGTCGCTTCAACATGTCAATGATGTAGTCCGCGATCTCTCCGCCGTGGTTGTAGCGCTCATCTATAACCGCGCCCAGCTTTCCCGTCTGCGCGTAGTAAAACCGGTTGAAGTTTGTCCATCCACCCACGGCCGTATCCGGCACGTGCACGTACGCCAGTTTCCCGCCGCTCAATTCGTCCACCTTCCTCCGGTTGTCCTCTTCCCACGCGCGATTCCGCAACGCAAATTCGTTTGCCACAGGAACCACCGTCACTTCCCGCGCATCCTTCCCATCCGGATTCGGCCCCACCTTGATCTTCACCTGCATCCCCGCCGTGTTTTCAAAGAAGCTGTAGACGCTTTCCGGTGGATGCACTTCGCGTCCATTCACCGAAATCAAATACTCTCCCGTCTTCACGTCCACCCCTGGTTGCGTCAGTGGTGCCTTCAGCGATGGGTACCAGTTTTCGCCGTTATAAATCCGCGCAAACCGGTATCTCCCGTTTTCCACCTTGTAATCCGCCCCCAGCAGCCCTCCCTTCACCATCGGCGGATCCGGCACATCTCCGCCGTTGATGAACATGTGCCCCACCGTAAGCTCCCCCAGCATCTCCACAAACAAGTAGTTCAGGTCCGCGCGCCCGCCGAGCCCCGCCAGATACGCACTGTACTTCTTCTCCGTCGCCGGTATGTCCAGCCCGTGATGATTCGGGTCGTAGAAAAAATCTCGTTCGATGCGCCACACTTCGCGGTACATCTGGTTCCACTCCGCGCGCGGCTCCGTGTACACCTCCATGCCGTCCAGCTTCAGCGCGCCTTCCCCGGGTTTCGGCGCGGCCGCTGTTCCGGCGATGATCCAGTTCGTGCTGCTCGGCGGCCCTGATCGAAACAGCGCCTTCTCTCCATTCGCCGAAATCGAAAAGCTGCTCACGCCGCCCATCAAACGGCTCCGTCTTCCGCTTGCTCAAATCAAACCGGCTCACCGTCGTCAACGTCGGCTCGCCGAATCGCGGCACGTCCTCCACCTCGGACAAAAACAGGATTCCGCTTTTTCCCGCATCCAGTTGCACATAGTTCGCCGCCCGGATCGGCAACGCCACAATCCGCTGTCCAATTCCATCGAAATCAATCGTCACCACCGGCGTCTCTTCTTTCTTCTCGCCTTCCTTCCCCTTGTCCTTATCTCCGCTTTTATCCTTATCCGCCGTTTTGTCCTTATTTTTGTCCGCGTCCTTGCCCTTTTCTCCCGCCACCTTCTCTTCGTCGCTCTCCGGCGCAACCGGATCCGCATCGCCCTTTTTCAAAACCACCGCGTAAACGTGGCGCAGCACCGGATGCTGAAAACTCGAAAGATCCAGCCACCCTGCCGACAACCCCAGATCCGTGCTGGCCGTGAAATAGAGCGTCTTCCCGTTTCTGTCGAATACCGGATACCGCGAGTCCGCCGTCCCGTCCGTCACCTGCGTTTCCTTCGCACTCTCCACCGAGTAAACAAAAACTCCATGCAGGTGATTCTCCAGAAATTTCGAATACGTCAGCCACTCGCTGTCCGGCGACCACACACCTGTCGCTAGTCCGCTGGGGTCCTCAAACAGGTCCGTCGTCACCTTCATCGCCGTGCCCTTCTCCACGTCCACGTACCAATAATTCAGCCGCTTATCCGTGTACGCAATTTTCTTGCTGTCCGGAGACCACACGGGCCCGTAAAAAAACGATGGCGGCGTTCCCAGGCTGATCTTTTTCACCTCTCCCAATCCGCTCTGATCTTCCAGGTGCAGCGCGTACTCGCCCGACTCATCCGAGAAATACGCAATCCATTTCCCATCGGGCGACCACGCCGGGTCTCGCTCCTCCACTCCCGGCGTCCGCGTCAGATTCCGGATATCGCCCTTCTCCGCCGGCGCTGTCAGGATCTCCCCGCGCGCCTCAAACAATGCGCGCTGTCCCGTCGGCGAAATCTGTGCATTCTGAATTTTGTCCGCCACCTTCTCCCAATGCCCGCGTGTTGCCGTCAAATCGCCGCTCACCCGCACTTCCACCCGCTTCGAACTCCCCGCCTTCGGATCAAAAATAAACAACCCTCCAAACTGCTCGTACACCAGCGCGTCCGGTCCCGCCGAAACACTCTTCAGATCGAATCCCTTGTTCTCCACCACCTGCTTCACTTTTTTGCTCTTGGTGTCGTACGCGAACAGCGTCACCGCCCCGTTCCGGTCCGAAAGAAAATAAACCGTCTCCCCGAACCATGCCGGGCTCGAATCATTCGAATTTTCCCGCGGCAATTTTTCCAGCGCCAGGTCGCTCAGCCTCACGATATAAATCGGCGTCGTCTGTCCGCCCCGGTAACGCTTCCACGCATCCTGCCACTTCATGTTCGGCACATACGCGAACCGCGCCGCATCCGGCGAAAAGCTTCCCTCTTCCCCGCGCCACATCGGCAGCGCCTCCGGCACTCCCCCCTCCGCCGGAATCGTGTAAATCCGCGAAAAATCCGCGTACGAATCCCGCCCCGATTGGAACACCACGCGCTTGCCATCCGGCGTCCACCCGACCACCAGGTCCGCACCCGGGTGCCACGTCAGCCGTTTCGGCGCGCCACCCATCGCGGGCATCACGAAAACGTCCGCATTCCCGTCGTATAGCCCCGTGAACGCCAGCCATTTCCCATCCGGCGAAAATGCCGGGTGCGACTCATGTCCCCCCGTCGTCAACTGCCGCGCCTCCCCGCCATCCCGCGCGACGCTCCACAAATACCCGCCATACACAAACACAATCTCCGTCTTCGACATCGTCGGCTGCTGCAAAAGCAACGGCGCATCCGCCGCTCCAACTCCACTCGCATACGCGCACACCGTCAACAAACTAACCGCCACCCACCCCAACAATGTCCTCATCCAATCCCCCATCCTCAATTCATCAATCCCGCACGCTATCTCCGTGAACTCGGTGTTCTTCCTCTGTGACCTCTGTGGTAAGCCTTCTCTTCGCTGGTCACTGGTCGCCGGTCACTTGCCACTTTCCCAAAACCCCGGCGCCGTAATCTCCTTCGTATCCTGCTTCTCCGCAAACTTCTTCACCGCTGGCCCGATCTCCGCCGATTTCCCGATCAGCACAAACGTAAGATTCTCCAGCGGAAAATGCTTCGCAATCACCTGCTTCGCAATCTCCGGCGTCACCGCATCAATCCGCTTCGACCGTTCATTCACCTCGTCATCGCCCAGCCCGTAAAATTCGTGCCGCGCAATCACCCCCGCCAGCTGCCCCGAGGTCTCAATCGATGGCGGAAACTGCCCCTTCATATAACTCTTCGCTGAAGCCAGTTGCTCCGCGGTCACTCCATCCGCGTGCAGCTTCTTCAGCACCTCCAGCATCATGTCCATCGCCTTCTCCGTCGTCTCATTCCGCGTGAAGCTGAACATCGCAAACGGTCCCGGCTCTTTCTCCGGCGAGAAAAACGAATTCGCTCCGTACGTCAATCCCGATTCCACCCGCAACGCCTCATTCAGCATCGATGTGAACCGCGATCCAAACACGGTGTTCACCACCTGCACCGCCACGCGATCCGGGTCCGTCGCCGAAATCCCCACATTTCCAATCGCAAAATAAGTCTGCGTGGCATCGCCCTTGTTCACCAGCAGCAGCCGCTTCCCTTTCACCGTTCCAGCGACCTCCGCCTTCACCGCCGGCGCCGCTTTCGCCGCCCAGCCCGCCAAACGCTTCCTCGATCCGCTTTCTTCATCTCCTCCGGCTTGAAATCCCCGGTCACCGCCAGAATCGTGTTCCCCGGCGTGTAATACGTCTCATAAAACTTCACAATCGCGTCGCGGCGAATCTTCTTCAGCGAAGTCTCATCTCCCTCCGTCGGCCTTCCGTAACCCTTTCCGTTGTAGAGATACCCATCGTAATAATCGAACATCACATCGCGCGCGCTGTCCTTCGCCGCCTTCACTCCGTCCACCGATTGCCCCAGCAGTTTATCCACCTCATCCTGTGGAAACGTCGGGTGCAGCACCGCGTCCGCCACCAGCGCCAGTCCCTTCGCCGTATCCTTTGAAAGAAATTCCGCCCCAAACGTCGTGTAATCCGCTCCCGCGTCCGCTCCAAAAGTTCCGCCGATGAAATCAATCTCCCCGGAAAATTGCTGCGCCGTCCGCGACTTCGTGCCTTTCCGCAACAATCCCGCCGTTGTCGAAGCCAGCCCTTCCATCCCCACCGGATCCGCCAGCCCTCCCGTCTTCACAATCCCCGCCACATCCACCATCGGCACGCTATGCTTCTCCAGCAGCAGCACCGTCAACCCGTTCGCCAGCACCACCTTCTCATGCGCCGGCATCTTCACTTCCTGCCCCTTCACCTCACCCACCAACATCAGCGCGGCCCCCAACAGCATCAAAAACAAATGAACAAATCTGTCATCCCGAACCCGCGCCTTCCGCGGGTGAGGGATCTGCTTTTCGCATTGACACGACTCATCCGAACCGCCACCCTCCCTCTTCCCCAAAATCCTCATGGCTTCCCCTTCTCCGCAATCTCCGGCACCAACGTCGCCACCGTCCGGTTATTCGCCCCGAAATATTTCTTCGCCACCCGCTGCACGTCGTCCTTCGTCACCGCGTTATAATTCTTCGCCGCGTCGAACAACTTCCGGTAATCTCCAAAAAACACCTCGTACGTCCCGATCGTGTTCGCCCTTCCATTAATCGTCCGCACCTGCCGGTAAAATTCCGCCAACCGGAAGTTCTTCGCCTTTTCCAGTTCCTGATCCGAAACCTGCGCGTTCTTCACCCGCTCCAGTTCCTCGTAAATCGCCTTCTCGCACTTCTCCGGCTCCACGCCTTCTTTCGGTTGCGCATCAAAAATCAACAGCGTCGGGTCGAACGCATTGTCCGTTTCCGATTCCACGTCCAGCGCGATCTGGTCCTTGTCCACCAGCCGCTGGTACATCCGCGAGCTCTCCCCCTGGAACAGGATCGACCTCAGCACATTCAGCGCGTAAAAATCCGGGTTGTCCGTCTGCGGCACGTGGTAAGCCATCATCACCAGCGGCAGCTCCGCCGGCTTGTGTACCACCAGCCGCCGCTCCCCCAGTTGCTCCGGTTCCACCGTCGTCACCGGCGGAGGCGGCGCGTGCGCCGGTATTGGCTCCAGGTATTTCTCCGCCAGCCCGAACACTTCCTCCGGCGTCACATCGCCCACCACCACCATCGTTGCGTTGCTCGGCGAATAGCCCATCTCAAAGTGGTGCTTCAGATCCGCGATCGTCCAGTGCTCGATGTCGCTCATCCATCCCACCACTGGCCACTGGTAAGGGTGCGCGATAAACGCCGTCGCCCACAGCTGTTCGTCCAGCACTCCTTCATTCTCTGCATCCACGCTGCTCCGCCGCTCGCTCTCCACCACGCCCCGCTCGCTCTCGATCTTCTTCGGATCAAAACTCAGATTCTCGATGCGGTCCGCTTCGATATCGAAGATCAGTGGCAGCGTCGTCTCCGGAAACCAATCCTGGTAAACCGTCACATTCCGCGTCGTATACGCATTATTCGAGCCGCCGTTCGCCTCCATCGCTTTGTCCAGTTCCCCAGGTCCGTATTTTTTCGCGCCGTTGAACATCATGTGCTCGAAAAAGTGCGAAATCCCCGTCGTTCCCGGCCGCTCATTTCGCGACCCGACCTTGTAAAACGTGTACATCGCCACATTCGGAATGCTGTGGTCCGTCTGCACCAGAATCTTCATCCCATTTTTCAGCGTCTTCGTGGCCACCGGATATTCCTGCCCGTTTGCCGCGCACACACACATCAGCATCGCCGCTGCCAGCAACACCAGCGGCGCGCATCGTCTTCCCATTCATTTTCATGGATTGTTCCTTGACCACACGCCTACAAATTAGACGCATCGCCCCGCATTTCTGCTTTTCTACCTTGCGGAGTCGACCCGCCATCTCATCCCCAGAGTGCTGGGGGGCGGAGCTTTAGCTCCGACATGGGTTCCGGCGCAACATGGGCTTCAGCCCCTGAGGAATTGCTGTTGCTCGCTAGTTCCATGAATGCGCAATCTTTCCCAATCTACTTGCGCGTCTTCAGGGCAGCGGCACGCCCGGCGTAGCCACAATTCCCGCCATCCGCAGCAATTCCTGGTATTCCGCTTCGCTGATCGGCGAAATGAGCAGCCGCACATTCTTCATCAGCTTCGCCTTGCGCACCGCGTGATTTGCCCGCATCTCCGCCAGCGTCACCGGACGCGGCAATTTCTCAAACGCCCGCAGGTCCGCCACCAGATTTTTCCCTTTGTGATCATGCGGGTCCGGATAAGGATCCCGCGTCACTTCCGCGATCGAATAGAGCGACCGCTCCGGCGCGGAGTGATAGCACAGCACGCGATCCCCGCGCTTCACCTGCTTGAGCGCACGGATTGCGTCGGGCTTCGCACCTGCCCCGTGCCACATTTCCTTGCCCTTCACAAACAGTGTGTCCCAGTGGTAGTGATGCGGGTCCGTGCTGAAGATCCAATAATGTCGTGTCTGAGGAGTCGCAGTCGCCATCTTCACCCAAAGTCGCGTGCAATATACACGGTCGAGAAAGGAAAACCAAACAAAATGTGAGGGATAGCCCTCAATCCATGTGCAAAACCCTTCGCAGCCCCACCAAAACCACAAAATAACTCTAAGCTCTGTGTTTACAGTATTTTATTACCCCTTGCCATTGCCGACAGCTCCTGTAGCGGCCGCCTTCCGAGGCGGGCGCCTTTTCCTCGCCAGTCACTAGTCAACCACCAATTCGTCACCGGAGCGGTTGCGGCAGGATCCTGCGTCCCCGACAACGGAGAGGCAAGCAATCCCACACGCAATTGTCCCCAAATTCTTTTCCTCCCGTCTCCCAAATTCTCTTCCCCCCTCACCCAACATCAACAAAAACCTCCTCCCCCCGCACCTCCACCGCATAACACGCCACACCCGTCGCCGGATTCCCCACCGCCTTACCATCCGTCACGTCAAACTGCCACCCGTGCCACGGACACGTCACAACCTTCCCTTCCAGCGTCCCCTCTCCCAGCGGCCCGCCTCGGTGCAAACACGTATTGCTAATGGCGTAAATCTTCCCCGCCACATTCGCCACCGCCACGGCCTTCCCCTCCACCTGCAACTCCCGTATCTGCCCCGCCCCCAACTCCCCCACCTTCATCGCCCTAACAAACGCCATCGCTCTCTCCTGTAGCGGCCGCCTTCCCAGGCGGGCGCTTTTTCTTCAACCCAAAATCGCACCGTCGCCTCGCCTTGCCCGCCGTAGCCGCGCCCCTCGCGGCGAAGGCAGGAGCCGGCGCCTTCTTCCAATCATAGAAATCCCTGGCCACGCTTCGTGCCTTTCGCCGACCTCTGCGAATCCTCCGCGCCCTCAGCGCCTCTGCGTTAGCCTTTTCCTCTCTGCCTTTCCGCGCAGTATATTCCCCACCCAATCCCCCGTCAAAACTCCCCGACGCATACCTAAAGCAAGCCGAAGCCCCGCCGATAAAGCCCCAGAGACTATTCTCGTGGAGACACAACCGTGCAAACCCTCGACTGGTTCCTAAAACGCGCAGCCCTGATCTGGCTCATTCTCACCACCGTCGTCATCGCCGCCGTCCTCCACTCCATCCTCCACTCCGGCGGCTTCCGCTAACCAGATCGCTCGCACAACAAATCCCGATTTTCCTTGAACCGCCTCTTCTCCCCACCTATATTTCCCCTCGAGGTGCTCCCATGCATCGCTTTCACCTTTTCCTTCTTCTCTTCGCCGCCGCCCTGGCCGGCAATCTAGCCCACGCCTCCGACGCCCCCAAGCTCATCCAGAAAGACGGCCGCTGGGCCTTCCTCGTCGATGGCCAGCCCTATCTCATCCTCGGCGGCCAGATTCACAATTCCAGCGCCTGGCCCTCCGAACTCCCTCAAGTCTGGAAGAGCATGGCCTTTCTCCACGCCAACACTCTCGAAGCCCCCGTCTATTGGGAACAGTTCGAGCCTCAGCAAGGCAAATTCGATTTCACCAATGTCGACGCGCTCGTCACGGGCGCCCGCGAACATCATCTCCACCTGATCCTCCTCTGGTTCGGTACCTGGAAAAACGGCAACATGCACTACGCCCCCGAGTGGGTCAAAACCGATCCGAAAACTTACCCTCGCATGTTCAATCCCAGCGGCGAACCCCTCGACGTCCTCTCCGCCAACTCCCGCGCGAATCTCGAAGCCGATAAAACCGCCTTCGCCACTCTCATGCATCACCTGAAATCCATCGACTCCACCGACCACACCGTCCTCATGCTGCAAGTCGAAAACGAATCCGGCGGCATCGGCTCCGTACGCGATTTTTCTCCCGAAGCCAACGCCAGCTTCGCCCAACAAGTTCCCGCAGATCTCCTTAAAATCACCAAAAAGCAGCCCGGCACCTGGACCCAGGTCTTCGGCGCCGAAGCCGATGAAACCTTCCAGGCCTACTACCAAGCCCACTATCTCAACGAAATCGCCGCCGCCGGAAAATCCGAATTTGCCATTCCTCTCTATATGAACGTCTGGCTCAGCTATCCGCCCGCCGAACTTCCCGAACGCCGCATCGCCATCCCGGGCATCCAATATCCCAGCGGCGGCGCCGTGCAAAAATTCGTTGGCCTCTGGCGCGCCCTCACTCCCTTCCATCGACATCATCGGCCCGGACATCTATTCCAGCGACTCCGGTTTTTTTCAGGAAATCCTCAACGTCTACAATCGTCCCGACAACGCCCTCTGGGTCCCCGAAATGGGCCGCGGCGACGATTTCGCCAAACTCATGTTCTACGCCTTGGGTGACGGCGCCATCGGCTTCTCGCCATTCGGCGTGGATGAAAAAGGCTGGAACAATGTCAGCGACGATCCGCCGAAGGCCCACGCTCACGTATTCGAACTTCTCGGCTCCATGGATCGCGAACTCGCCAAATTAAATTTCGAAGGCAAACTCAAAACTTCCGTCGAGGAACCCGGCAAAGCCCAGCAGGAACTCGATTTCGGCCCCTGGCAAGCCAGCATCGCCTACGGCTACCCGCAATATGACGGCCGCCGCCCCCCCGGCAACAAAGACGCGCGCGGCGCCGCCGTCGTCGCCCAACTCGGCCCCGACGAATTCCTCATCACCGGCATGGACGCCGCCGTCTTCTTCCACTTGCCCGGCCGCCTTCCCGGCATCCGCATGCAAATCCTCTCCGCCGAAGAAGGCTCCTACGAAAACGGCGTCTGGAAAACCACCCGCCTCTGGAACGGCGACGAAACCGACCGCGGCCTCCAGTTCCACCAATCCCTCGAAACCATCCGCCTCCGCTTAGCCCGCTTCTAATCCATCACCATCGCACCAACCGTAGGGCCCGCCTTCCGAGGCGGGCCACTAAGCGGATTGCACATCCCTGATCCACTTCGACAAACTTGGGTGCCGCACCCTTGCGCCTTTCAAGGGTGCGGGTTTTGAATTCTCCGACGACCAAAGCGTTCAGCTTGTATCAATCCCCTCCGCCCGACTTCAGTTACGTCACATTTCAGGCTTATAATCCATTCATGTCAGGCTCCAATCCACTGGCAGGCATCGTCCCGCGACGTGTCCATCCGCGAATCGACGGCGAAACCGCCGTCACCGAGCACATTGAGAAAATTGAAGGCGAAGTCGCACTCGATTCCTACGTCAAAGCGCAAACATCCGCGCCCCAGGTCGTAAAGCGCATCAATGAATTGGAGAACTCTCTACAGCGCGTAGCCAATGCTGCCTTGGCTTTAACCGACATCCAACGGCATCCGGAATTGCGCGCCGCTGCCGAGGAAGCCAAACTCGTCCTCAAGAATCGCCTCGAGGTCGATGACACCAAGCACCGCTTCCACAGCGAATTAGGCGTCATTAAAGACGACTCGACAACTATCAAGGATTAGGATCGGCAGGCCCGCACCGCTCCGTGTTCTTCGCCCCAAAGCCTGAATCTACTTTGACTATGCGGCGCACCCCCTGGTTAGATCTTCTTTTCGATTTTCCAATTTCGATTTTCTCTCCTCCCCTACGCCACCTTCGCCACCCGCATCGTCAATTCCTCCGGCATCCGCGTGTAATCCGGAAAATTCCCATACAACTTCTCCCCCGCCTCCCCCGTCGTCACCGCCAGCACCAGGTACCTTCCGCCCACAAAACATCCCTTCCACGATTGCCCCACTCCCCCAAACACTTCTTCCCGGTCCCCACGCGACTTCACCGTGTTCACCCCCACCTTGAACGCCCGCAATTCCTCCGCCACCCGCCGCGCAATTTTCGCGTCATCGCACGCAATCGAAGACACCAGCGCCCCGTTCGACACGTTCATCTCCGAAATCAATTCCTCCAGATGGTCCACCACCACAATCGTGTCCAGCGGCCCGAACGGCTCGCTGTGATAGAGCCTGCAATTCTTCGGAATATTCAGCAGCGCCGCCGGCCCCACATACGCCGACGTATCCTGGTTCGGAAAAATCATGCTCTCCTGCACGCCGCCCTCAAACAAACTGATCGCGCCCTTCCCCAACGCCTCCACATACAGCACCCGCAGCTCTTCCACCTTCTTGCTGTTGATCAGCGGACCAAAATCCAGCTTCGGCAGCGCATCCGCCTCGTTCTCCACCATCACCGGATTCCCAAACCGCAATCCCCGCAGCAGCGGCAGATACATCTCCAGAAATTGCGGAAACAATTCCCGCTGTACCACGAACCGCACATACGCTGTGCACCGCTGCTTCCCGTAATCAAATCCCTTCTTCAATTGCTGCCCCAGCCCCGCCCAATCCGAAAACTTCCACACCCCGTACGTATTCACTCCCTCCATCTCCAGCATGTATCGTTTGTTCTCGTCGTAGAGCGACGAAGCGATCACCCCGCCATTCGTCTTCCCGCCTACAAACGCCAGGCAGTCCACAAATTCATTCCGCACCAGCGCCTCGCTCAATTGCCCGCCGGACCCGCTCACCAGAGACACCGGCAACCCACACTTCCGCGCCACCGCATGCGCCAGCGTCAGCGCATAAAGACTCCCGTCCGTTGGCGTCTTCGAAATCGTCGCGTTCCCCGCCAGCAGTTGCACCAGCACCGCGTGCATCAGCACGGACATCGGATAATTCCACGACGCAATATTCGAAATCAGCCCCAGCGGCTGCCGCTTCCCCAGCATCCCCTCGATATTTTCGATGTACCACTCCACCCCGCTGATGCACCGCTCAATATCCGTCATCGCCTGCGCGTGCGGCTTCCCGATCTCCCACATCAGCAGCAGCGCAATCAGTTCCTTCCGCTGCTTCAGACCCGCCAGGCATTCGCTCACCCGGCGCCGCCGCTCGTCCAGATCCGTCTTCGCCCACGCCGCGGCCTCGGACTTCGCGAACTTCACCGCCGCCCTCGCTGTCTCCAGGTCAATCATCGGGATCCGCCCGAGGCTCCGCCCATCGATCGGCGACTCGTAGTGCCGCCCGAATCCCGGCTCCTTCCACTCCGCTTCCATTAAGTTGAGAACGCGCCCCTCGGAATCAAACGCCTCGGGCGCTTCGGCTTTCAATCGTGCGGACAGACTTCCCCACTCGGCTGCAGGCGCAATTATAGGCATGCGAGGCCTCCCACATGTTCCACCAAAGTGGCTGCATTATACGCCCCGTCCCCCGCCGCCTATCCTCAGTTTTTCTTATCCCCGCCAGAAGCCCCACCACCACATGTAGCGCGGGCCCTAGCCTGTGCTCCCCGCCCTCCCTGCGAACTCTGCGGCCCTCTGCTACCTCTGCGGTAAACTCTTCGTCTTTTCCCTTTTCCAATTTCTAGAGTCTCTCGGGCAATCGTTGGAAAGCCTTATTTCTCCCCCAACGATAGACGTCGAAATCACGATCCAGTGTCAGTATCTCCCCGGTCGCAAACTCATCCGCCATGCAAATCAAACAAGCGTCGGCAAAATCAATCTGTCGATCGCGATATTTCCGCAGGCAGGCCTTAACTTCGCCCGTCGCCGCGCTCAGTTGAAATGGAATTTGAAAAATGCCCGCGGCCACATTCTCCAGCACCGCCTCAGAAGCGCCCTTCAGCCTGCGTAACAGAAAACAACTCTCGGCTATCACCGCCTCGCACGTTACCAGTGGCGGCTCCAGGGACCCCATGATCTTCGAACACGCCTCGTGATTCGCTTCGCTCCGGTCCAGTAACGCCACGATCACTCCGGTGTCCAGAAGCACGGGTTTCACTTCCCGAAATCCCGCAAGTGCTTCTTATTGGAGCCCAGGTCCGGCACACCGGATCGGAATTTGCCCAGGCCGATGACCCCGCGCTTCTTCCGCCGCAGATAGCTCGACTCCAGAACCCGCAATCCCTCGCGCACCACTCGCGAAGGACTCCACCCAAGCGCCCGGGATAACGTCTTCAGCGCCCTCCTGGATTTGTCGTCCAGCCGTGCCTGTACAACGTCCCTCATACCTTAATTGTACTACAAACTGTGTTTTGTAGTACTCCTAAGCATGCCCGATTTTCCCGCCGCCCAAAAGCCTCCCCTCAAATGGACTTGAGGGTGCCCCACCCTTGCCTCTCAAAGGATGGGCTCTTACGCCCCAACGGCAACACCCTGCTCTCTCCTCAGCGAACTGTGCAGCACCTCTGCCGCCCTAACGCGGATTCCTCCTCTTTTCGATTTTCGCCTTACGTCCGCTTCCCCGGATCCTGTATCTTCTTCGCCAGCGTCTTCCAATACCCCACCGGCCGCAGCCTCTGCAGAATATCCACGGTCTTGCAATCCGACCCAATCAGCACCCGCGGCTCATACTTCTCCACTCCCTTCAATATCCTCGCCGCCGCATCCTCCGAGGTCGTAATCGCCACGCGATCAAACCGCGAAACACTCTTGTCATACAAACTCGCCTCCGCCCGTGCTCCCGGCCGCGCATTCTTCGCAATCCGCGTCTTGATTCCGCCCGGATGCACGCTGGTCACGAAAATATTCGTCCCCTCCAGTTCGTGCCGCAGCGACTCCGTAAATCCCCGCACCGCAAACTTGCTCGCGCAGTAAGCCGTCTGCCCCACCACGCCCACCAATCCAAATACGCTCGACGTATTCACAATGTGCGCCCGCTTCTCTTTCTTCAGCAGCGGCATGAAATAATACGTCCCGTAAATCACGCCCCAGAAGTTGATGTCCATCAGCCAGCGGATATCCTCCAGCGACAATTCCTCAAAATTTCCCAGCAGCGCCACGCCCGCGTTGTTGAACACCACCGTCGCTCGCCCGTGCTGCGCGGCCACCTCTTCCGCGAACGCCTTCACCTGCGCCTCCTGCGCCACGTTCACCACGTGCTGCGTCACTTTTCCTTTCGCCCCGCCCAGCAACCCCGCCGTCTCCGCCAGCGCCTTTTCATTCACATCGGCAATCGCCAGCGAACTTCCCAATCCTGCCAGTTGCTGCGCCAGGCATCGCCCCATGCCCGATCCCGCGCCCGTAATCACCGCCACTCCTTCGCTCAGAAAAGACATCGGCTCACCCACGTAAACATTTTCAATTTTATCCCGCCGGAAAGTTCGCGCAGTTTTGCACGCGCGAAAAATTGCCGTCAGACGGCACTCTTACCACAATTCCCAGCACGCGGCCAGCGCCACAATTATTTGGAGGTGTATTCTTCCGGGTAGGAAACGCGAACGGCGTTGCGCCCGCCGCGCTTTGCTTCATACAACATCTGGTCTGCCTTGCGCACCATCGCGCCGAAATCCGGCAACCCTCTTCCCGTGCATCCGGCCACGCCAAAACTCGCCGTCACGCCCACGCTTTGTCCTTTGAACGGAAACGACAGTGCCGCAAACTCCGCCCGGAACCTGCTCACTGTAGCTTCAATCTGCTCCGGTTCCACGTGCGTCATCACCAGCAGGAACTCGTCCCCGCCCAACCGCCCGCAAATGTCCGATGCCCGCGTGCACCGTTTCAATAAATCCGCAAACGTCTTGATCACCGTATCGCCCGCATCGTGCCCAAAGGAATCGTTGATCCCCTTGAACGAATCAATGTCGCCCAGCATCACCCACACGGAAAACCCATGCCGCTCCGCCCCGCGCAGTTGCTTGAACGCCCACTCTTCGATCGCCCGCCGGTTCGGCAATCCCGTCAAGGGATCCGTCCGCGCCGCCTCTTCCAGCTTCAAACTCTTCTCCGCCAGTTCCCGGTTCAAATCAATAATCCGGCGCCCCACGCCGATCCGCGCCAGCATCTCTCCGGAATCAAACGGCTTCGTCAGATAATCGTCCGCCCCGGCTTCCAGTGCCTTCACCACATTTCCCTTTTCCGTGTTGCTGGTCATCAAAATAATATAGGTGTACGGCTTCGACTGATCCTCGCGAATCTTTCTGCACAATTCCGGCCCCGAAAAACCCGGCATCATCCAGTCCGTCACCACAATCGCCGGTGAAAATTCCTGAATCATCTCCAGCGCTTCTCTTCCGTTCTGCGCAAAATGCAGCCGAAATTGGTGCGCCTCCAGCACCTGCTCCACCAGCCTCCGGTAGACCGGCGAGTCGTCCACCACCAGCAGGTCATAGTTGTGCCCTAGGGTTTTCATTCTGTTTAACCGCAATCCACCGCGCGATTTTCGTTTTTGTACCTGTTCAGGTGTGCTTCCTTCCAACTTAGCAGACGCAGCCCCGAATCCCACCCCTCCCTGGCCCAATTTCACCAAAACGCCACGATCCACCCCTTAATCCCCAAGTTACCCCTTCCATACCCTCTCTCCGCCACTTCCGCTCTGCGAATTCTCCGCGCCCTCTGCGTCTCTGCGTTGGGTTCTTTTCCCTCCTTTTTTCTCCCGACCAAACCCCGGCAGAATCCCCCACTTAAGGTAATCTATACCCCACCGTGATCATCCACTTCGCCCGCCGCGCTCACAATCACAACTGGGACCTCGATCCCATCACCCGCTCCCTGCTCGACACCGATTTCTACAAACTCCTCATGCTCCAATTTATCTGGAAGCATTTCCGCCAGACCCGCGCCTCGTTTTCCCTCATCAACCGTTCCCTCCACGTCCGCCTCGCCGATCTCATCGATATCGAGGAACTCCGCGCTCAGCTCGAACAAACCCGCAAGCGCCGCTTCCATAAATCCGAACTCATCTGGCTCGCCGGCAACACCTTCTACGGCCGCAAGGGCATCTTCGAGCCCGCCTTCCTCGAATGGCTAGAAAAAGATTTCCAGCTTTCCGAATACGAACTCTCCTCCCAGGCCGGCCAGTTCTCGCTCACCTTCCGCGGTCTCTGGACCGACACCACCCTCTGGGAAATCTACGCCCTCTCCACCATCAGCGAACTCAAAACCCGCGCCAGCCTCAAACGCCTTAGCGAATTCGAACTCGATATCCTCTACGCTCGCGCCAAAACCAAACTCTGGGAAAAAATGGCTCGTTTGCGCGGCGTTCCGGACCTTAGCGTCAGCGATTTTGGCACCCGCCGCCGCCACAGTTTTCTCTGGCAGGAATACGTCGTCAAAGCCATGAGCGACGTCCTCGGCCCCTCCTTCAAAGGCACCTCCAACACCTATCTCGCCTACAAACACGACCTCGAAGCCATCGGCACCAACGCCCACGAACTTCCCATGGCCCTCGCCGCCCTCTCCAATAACGACGACGAGCTCAAGACCGCCCAATACCGCCTCCTCGATCTCTGGCAGCAGACCTATCACGGTGAACTACTCATCCTTCTTCCAGACACCTTCGGTTCCACGCAATTCCTCAACAGTGCTCCCGAGTGGGTCGCCAATTGGACCGGCCAGCGTGCCGACAGCAAAGATCCGTTCCTCGCCGGCGACGAATATATCAACTGGCTCCAGAATCGCGGCCGTGATCCCCGCCAGAAACGTTTCATTGCTTCCGATGCCCTGGATGCAGACACCATCGTCGCCCTCCATGCTTACTACGGCGGAAAACTCCACAACGGCGCCCAGCCCGCCGATTTCCGCAGTGCCGACGACTTTCTTGATCCGCACAAATGGACCCCCGACCGCCGCATTCGCTTCAGCGCCGGTTGGGGCACTCTGCTCACCAATGATTTTCGGGATTGTAATCCGCGCGGGGATTCCAGCTTCGATCCCCTCAGCCTGGTCTGCAAACTAAACGACGTGGACGGGCGTCCCGCCGTCAAACTTTCCGACAACTTCCAAAAAGCCCTCGGCAACTCCGCCGAAGTCGAACGCTACCGCCGCCTCTTCGGCCTAGCCGGCGTAGCCGACGTCCCCGTCCTCATGTAATCCAATCTAGGCGAGAACAACGCCACGACCTGTCATCCTGAGGGGCGCCTGCCCGAAGCGCTTTTCGCGAAGGGCGCCCCGAAGGATCTCAACGTAACGAACTACCCAAACTCACCATCGGCCGCCCCTACCTCCCCGCCCCCTGCACCTTCACCAACAACTCCGCGAACTTCTGCTTCCGCTCCGCCTGGTCCTTCCCGCTCTCCGCTTCCGCCAACTGCGTAATATTCATCGAACAAAACTTCGGCCCGCACATCGAACAAAACTTCGCTTCTTTGTAAAAATCATCTGGCAAATTTTCGTCATGCATGGCCTTCGCCGTCACGGGGTCCAACGACAACTCAAACTGCTTGTTCCAGTCAAACAAAAACCGCGCGTAGCTCAACGCATCATCCCGGTCCCGCGCTCCCGGCCTGTGCCGCGCCACGTCCGCCGCATGCGCCGCAATCTTGTACGCGATCACTCCCTGCTTCACGTCCTCCGGGTTCGGCAATCCCAGATGCTCCTTCGGCGTCACATAGCACAGCATCGACGCCCCGTACCACCCAATCATCGCCGCCCCAATCGCGCTCGTGATGTGGTCGTACCCCGGCGCAATGTCCGTCACCAGCGGCCCCAATGTGTAAAACGGCGCCTCGTGGCACCACTCCACTTCCTTCTCCACCTGCTCCTTGATCTTGTCCATCGGAATGTGCCCGGGGCCTTCGATCATCACTTGCACATCGTGTTCCCACGCCTTCTTCGTCAACTCCCCGAGCACCTTCAATTCCGCGAACTGCGCCTCGTCGCTCGCATCCGCCAGGCAGCCCGGCCGCATCCCGTCACCCAGCGAAAAACTCACGTCGTGCTTCTTGAAAATCTTGGTGATATCGTCGAAATTCTCGTATAGAAAATTCTGCTTCTTGTGGTGCTCCATCCAGTGCGCCATCAGCGATCCGCCGCGCGACACGATCCCCGTGATCCGCTTCCGCACCAGCGGCACCTGCTCTCGCAGCACGCCCGCGTGGATCGTCATGTAGTCCACGCCCTGCTCCGCCTGCTCCTCAATCACTTCCAGCATCAATCCAATCGTCAAATCCTCCGGCCGCCGCACCCGCGAAATCGCCTCATACACCGGCACGGTCCCGATCGGCACCGGCGACGCATTGATAATCGCCTGCCGGATCTCCGGAATATTTCCGCCGGTCGAAAGATCCATCACCGTGTCCGCGCCGTAATGCACCGCATGATGCAACTTCTTCAACTCTTCCCCAATCTCCGAAGTCGTCGCCGAATTCCCGATGTTCGCATTAATCTTGCAGTTGAACGCCACCCCAATTCCCATCGGCTCCAGGTTGCGGTGATGAATGTTCGCCGGAATAATCGCGCGCCCCTTCGCCACTTCGCTGCGCACCGTCTCCGGGTCCAGCTTTTCCCGCGTCGCCACGTACTGCATCTCCTCGGTAATCACCCCGAGTCGCGCCAGATGCATCTGCGACATATTTCGCGACCCATTCGCCTGAGCCTGCGCCGCTTCCCGCTTCTCAATCCATCCATCTCTCATCGCCATAGCCAACCCCCTGGATTCCGTCCTATTTAATTCTCAAACCTTAACTCAACAGCGCGCCCATCCATGCCCTTGAAACCCAAATTATGTCACCCGCCGCCACCCATAACAACCAAAGCCCACCTTATACCCAAAAATCCTCCCTCCACGTCCCTAAACAAATGAACTTCAGGGTGCCGCACCCTTGCCGTCTAAGGGTGCGCTCTTACGATCAAACGCCACCGCCCCGCTTCTCCCCAAATCTTTCCCTCATTACTTCTTTACTTCCTCCCCCGTTCCTTCGTCAAAAAATTCGCCCCCTCAACCGCCCGATTAAGAGCATACTGTTCAGAGGCAAAAGTACTTCAGCTAACGATCAGAAAAGGTCCTCATTCGGTGCACACTTCTCAAATCATCCAGGCGTGGGGAAAAATCCTAAAAGGTGAAGCCCCGACTCTTTCCATCGAAATCACCCGCGAATGCCCCTTGCGCTGCCCCGGATGCTACGCCTACGAAGACGGCCATCTCGGCGGCGGCCAGACCCTGCGCGAACTCAACGACTATCGCGGCCAAGCCCTCGTCGATGGCGTTCTGGAAATCGTCGATCGCCTCAAGCCCCTGCACCTCTCCATCGTCGGTGGCGATCCGCTGGTCCGCTTTCGTGAACTGGAAATTCTGCTCCCTCAGCTGATGCAGCGCGGAGTGCACGTCCAACTGGTCACCAGCGCCTTCCGCACCATGGGCCCCACCTGGCCAACGCTCGACCACCTGCACGTCGCCGTCTCCGTAGACGGCCTGCAACCCGAACACGATATCCGCCGCGCCCCCGCTACCTACGAACGCATCCTGAAAAATATCGCGGACCAGCACGTCACCATTCATTGCACCGTCACCGGCCAAATGATGAAGCGCCCCGGCTATCTCGCCGAATTCCTGGAATTCTGGACCCCGCGCCCCCAGGTCAAAAAAGTTTGGTTCAGCCTCTTCACTCCTCAGATCGGCGATCAAATGCCGGAAATCCTCACTCCCGAGGAGCGCAAGCGCGTCATCGCCGAAATGCTCCAGTTGCGAATTCAATATCCAAAGCTGGACATGCCCGCTGCAGTGATTCGCCAGTTCGCTTCACCGCCGCAATCTCCGCAAGATTGCGTTTTCGCCCTCACCACGCAAACCATTTCCGCGGATCTGAAAACCAAAATCACCCCCTGCCAATTCGGTGGAAAGCCCGATTGCGCTTCCTGCGGCTGCGTCGCTTCCATGGGTCTCGCCGCCATCGCCGACCACAAACTGGGCGGCATGATTCCCGTCGGCGCTATCTTCCGCACCTCCATCAAAATCGGCAAAGCCCGAACCAAATCCAAAACTCTGCCTCGCACCCCGAATGCCCTCCCAATCCTCCAACCAGCAAAAGAAGAACCCTGCGCCCCCCGCGAATCCAGCACAAATTAAATCCCATCTCGGTCAGCCCATGTGGCACAGGCACTCCTGCCTGTGCACCCGATCCGCTCGCCCGCGCTTACCCCAAAATTGTCATCCCGAATCCCGCTTGCCCTGAGCGCACTTCGCGAAGGGCGCCTTTTGCGCGGCACGGGATCCGCTATTCACCCACCGATCCCTCCGATTGCGTCACCACTCCACGACTGTCATCAGGAACCCCACTTGTCCATCACCAAACATTGTCATCCCGAAGCACGCGCCTTTTGCGTGCTGAGGGAACTTCGCGCTTTTCGCTTTTCGCTTTTCGCTTTTCGCTTTTCGCTTTTCGCTTTTCGCTTGTCCCCCTACCCTCCCCCCTTCTTCTCCAATTCCCCCCACCGCGCATACATCGTATCAATCGCCTCCTGCGCCGCCTCCAATTCCAGCGATAGCTCGCGCAGCATCGCCGCATCCCCCATCACCTTCGGATCCAACATTAAATCGTGCTTCCCCTGCAGCTCCTTCTCCGCCTCCGCAATCCGCGCCTCCATCGTTTCCAGCTCTCGTGTCTCCTTGTAGCTCAATTTCTTCTTCACCACCGGCCCGCTGGCCCCGCTCGCCGCCGCTGCCGCGGACGACTTCGCCTCGCTCTTCGCCGCCGTCAATTGCCCGCGCTGCCAGATCTCCCACTGCCCGTAATCCGCAAACCGCTCCGCGCTCCCCAAGCCATCCAGCCCCAGCACCACCGTCGAAACCCGGTCCAGCATGTACCGGTCATGCGTCACCAGCACCAGCGCCCCGCGATATTCCAACAGGCTCTCCTCTAATATCTCCAGCGTCGGAATGTCCAGATCGTTCGTCGGCTCGTCCAGCAGCAGCACATCCGCCGGCTGCAGCATCAATTGCGCAATCAGCACCCGCGCCCGCTCTCCGCCCGAAAGCCGCCCCACCTTCTGATTCAGCGCCTCTCCGCTGAACAAAAATCGCGCCGCCCACGAAGCCACATGGATCACCTGGTTCTGGTAAATCACCGCATCACTGTCCGGAGCCAGCGCCCGCCGCAGCGTCACGTCCGGATCCAGCTCCCGGTTCTGATCGAAATAAACGATCTTCAGATTCTCCGCGGACTTGATCGTTCCCCCCTCCGCCTTGTTCTCCCCGCTCAGCAGCCGCAGCAGCGTCGTCTTCCCGCTTCCATTCGGCCCCACCAGACCCACGCGCATCCCGGATGTAATCACAAAATGAATGTCGCGAAAAAGTGTCCTCCCGCCCAGCCCGTGCGTCACCGCGTCCAGCGTCATCAGCTGCTTCGTCTTCCGTTCGCTCGACGTGAAATCAATTCGCGCGCTCGTCGTCCGTGTCCGCGCATTCATCTCCGCCAGATCGCCGATCAACTCATGCGCCTTATCAATCCTCGCTTTGGACTTCGTCGTCCGCGCCTTCGGCCCCCGCCGCAGCCAGTCAATCTCCGTGTGCACGCGATTCTCCAGTGCCTCCTGCCGGTTTTTCTGCGCGTGCAGGTACTCCTCTTTCTTCTCCAGAAATGTGCTGTAGTTCCCCTCCACGCGAAATGCGCCGTCCTCATACGCCGGATTCACTTCCACAATCGCCGTCGCCACATTTTCCAGGAAATAGCGGTCGTGGCTCACCACCACGCACGCGAATGCTGCATTCTGCAGCACCCCTTCCAGCCACTCGATCCCCGCCAGGTCTAGATGATTCGTCGGCTCGTCCAGCAGCAGCACGTCCGGACGCTGCACCAGCGCCTCCACAATCGCCAGCCGCTTTCGCCATCCTCCCGAAAGCGCGGCCGCCGCTGCGTCCACATCCGCGAATCCCGCGCGCCCCAGAATCTCCGCCTTGCGTCCCGCGCGTTCGCCTTCCGTCACCTTCGCGCGATCCAGCGCCGCATCCACCACACTCCGGACCGTGTCCCCCTCCGCAAATTCCGAATTCTGCTCCACCCCGCTCACCCGCGCATTCTTCCGCACCGCCACGTCTCCGCTGTCCGGCAACACGCGCCCGTCCAGCATCGCCAACAGTGTCGACTTCCCCGACCCGTTCGGCCCCACAATCCCGATCCGGTCGCGCTCCCCCACCGTGAACGAAATCTCCCGAAACAGCGGCGTAGCCCCAAACCGCTTCCCCAATTTCTGTGCACTAATAATCGCCGCCAAATGTCCCATCCCCTCTTCGTCAAATCCCACCCAACAAATCTCCGCGTCCTCTGCGGCCCCTCTGCTACCTCTGCGGTGAACTCTTCTCCTTCTCCTTCTCCTCCTTTTTCTTCTCCGTCTCTCCCTCTCCCAGCGCCGGAGGCGCGCCAGAACCTAGCCCAGCGCGCAAGCGCTGGGTCCCAACACATAAAAACCCAAGCCCCGTAGGGGCGACACACTCCCTCCCAAACTGTCAGCATACCAGCACCCACCCGCAATCCTCATTGACACTCTTCCTCCCGAACGATTACCGTACGTCAACGCCACGGAGGCACAATGAAAACGCTTCTTCTTTCCGCGCTCATCGCAACTCTCCTCGCCGCAAACATCTCCGCCCAGGACGCATCCGAAACCACCGTCGTCAGCAAAGCCTCCTCCCAAAAATACGCCCCGCTTCCCGGCGTTCCCGATTGCGCCACACTCGCCGTCCTCCGCGGTGACCCCGGCAAAGGCCCTTCCGTCGTCGAAATGAAATTCACTCCCGGCTGCATCATTCCCTGGCACTGGCACAGCACGGGGGAAAGCGCCGTCCCCCTCAGCGGCCTCCTGGAAATTTCCATGAAAGACGCCAAGCCCGTCATCCTCGCCGTCGGCGACTACGGCTATCTCCCACCCAAACACGTCCACCAGGCCAAATGCACCGGCTCCAAACCGTGCGCCGGCATCTTCATCCTCGATGCCGCCTTCGACATCCACTACGTCGATAAATCCGGCGCCGAAATCCCCGCCGACCAAGCCATAGCCGCCGCCCAAAAACTAATGTCCAAGCAACCCGCCAAGTCCGCCCCAAAGCCCTAACCAACCACCTCGCCATCCCCGTAGGGCCCGCCTTCCGAGGCGGGCCGCTCCCCTCTTAATGTACTGGCCGACCTTCAGGTCGGCTCGCCGTCGTTCTCTCTTCGGTAGCGCCTGCATCTTGTTTACCCAGAGCTTCGAAGGGCAGGCCAGCATCGGCCAGCCCGCCGTAGCCGCGCTCTTCGCGGCGAAGGCGAGCGCCGTCCTCTCCGATCTTTTTCCGCTCCTTCTCCGTCCCTTTTCGATTCTTCTCCGACTCTTTTCCATTCTCCTCTCGCCGGTAGGGCCCGCCTTCCGAGGCGGGCCGCTGACCAACCTTCAAGTCGGCCCCTCCGTCTTTCCGTGCACCCCATCTAGATTTCATCTACAATCTCAGCAGTTCCGGGCTGGACGCGAATTACTCCACGTCCCTATCCTTTCGGAGGCAATTTGGCCACAATCGCCGCCCAATCTCACCAGTCCGTGCGCAACCCTTCCCTCCTCCCCGGCCGCCGCTTCGATCACTATTTTTTCTCCATCACCGCGCTGCTCATGCTCGTCACCGTCTTCCTCGGCTTTGCCCGCACCTATTATCTCGCCGGCATTTTCCGCGCGCCTTTGCCCAGTTTCGTGATTCATATCCACGGTGCCGCTTTTACGGTCTGGATTCTTCTTCTCGTAACACAGACCTCTCTGGTCGCCGCCGGCCGCACCGACATTCACCGCAAGCTCGGCATCGCCGGCTTTCTTCTCGGATGCCTGATGATTATTCTCGGCGTCATGGCCAGCACAGACTCCCTGGTCCGCCACGCGGGGCAAGTCGGGCCCTCCGGTCTCGACGCCGGCACCTTCTACATCATTCCCCTTTCCGACATTCTCCTCTTCGCCGTTTTTCTCTTCTCAGCCTTCCGCAATCGCCGGGATTCCCCGGCCCACAAGCGTTACATTTATCTGGCCACCACCTCTCTCCTTCTAGCGGCCTTCGGTCGCTGGCCGTTCGCCTTCATTGCAGGACATTTCCTGGTTGCCATTTTAAGCTGCGAAATTTTCCTTCTCCTTCTGATTGCCTACGACCTCTGGTCCACCCACAAGATTCATCGCGCCACTCTTTGGGCCGGCGCCTTCCTGATCTTCGTCCAGCAAATCCGCCTTCCCCTCGCAAAAACCGCCCTCTGGCATTCCTTCGCCGACTGGGTAATCCTCCACGCCCGCTAATCCCGGTAGCGCCTGCACTCTTGTTTACCCAGAGCTTCGAAGGGCAGGCCAGCATCGGCCAGCCCGCCGTAGCCGCGCTCTTCGCGGCGAAGGCGGGCGCCGTCTTCTCCCCCCTCTCCTCCGAATTCTTTCCCCACAACGCCGCCTCGAAGCACCCCCTGCTCTCCTTTCCCCCTCCCCACCGTCCAATCGTCCAACGTCGCCGATCGTGTCCCGGCGCCATACAAATCCATGCAATCGCATTTCTGCCCGCTCCTTCGCGGGACATTGTTCATTGACACTCATCCTCCGGGCAGACTAACGTACCGCCCCGGTATCTGGAGGCACGTATGAAACCCACCCTCATCTCTCTACTCTTCGCCGCGCTCCTCGCCATCCCTTCCTTCGCCGCCGAAGACGCTAAAAAAGACTCGCCCCTTCCCCTCAAACCCGCGCGCAACGTCGAATTCTCCACCGATCAGGGCACTTGGCTCTCGCTCGATGTCTCTCCCGACGGCAAAACCCTCGTCCTCGAACTCGTCGGCGATCTCTACACCATGTCTTTCTCCGGCGGCGACACCCATAAAATCACCACCGGCATGGCCTTCAATTCCCAGCCCCGCTTCTCGCCCGACGGCAAGAAAATCACTTTCATCAGCGATCGCGGCGGCGCCGAAAACGTCTGGATCGCCGATGCCGATGGCTCCAACGCCAAGCAGCTCAGCCAGGACGAACAGAGCGAATTCTGCTCTCCTGTCTGGACTCCCGACGGCAACTACGTCATCGCCTCCCGCTTCACGCAGTTCCCCATCGGCGCCGATGAACTTTGGATGTACCACATCAAAGGCGGCGCCGGCATCCAGGTCACCAAGTCCAAAGGCAAACCGGACACCTCTCCCCGCCGCTGGGTAAACGCCCTCGGCGCTTCTCCCTCCAAAGACGGCCGCTTCCTCTATTACGCTTCACGCGTCCAGCCAGAGGGCTTTTACAACGTCACCTTCCCGCTCTCGCAAATCGTCCGCCGCAATCTCGTCACCGGCGAGGAAGACACCGTCACCGATTCCCCAGGCAGCGCCATGAGCCCGCAAATCTCTCCCGACGGCAAGCTTCTCGTTTACGCCACCCGCGCCGAAACCGAAACCGGACTCCGCATCCGTGATCTCAACAGCGGCGAAGAGCACTGGCTCAAATATCCCGTCCAGCGCGACGATCAGGAATCTCTCTTCACCCGCGACTTCCTTCCCAACTACGCCTTCACTCCAGACGGCAAGGAAGTCGTCGCCGCCTACGGCGGAAAAATCCACCGCATCTCCGTTGCCGATAGCGCCGACACCGAAATTCCCATTCTCCGCAAAAATCTCCCGCGGACTCGGCCCGGATCTAAATCTAGCCATGCGCGTCGACGAAGACGCAGTCAAACTCCGCCTCATCCAGCAGCCCGCGCAATCCCCAGACGGCAAGCGCCTCGTCTTCTCCGCCCTAACCCACCTCTACGTCATGGACATTTCCGGAGCGAAGCCCGCCGAAGCTGCGCATTACGCAGCGAAGGCGGGTCGCCTCACCTCTGCCGACGCCCGCGAATTCATGCCCGCCTGGTCGCCTGACGGCCAGTGGATCGCTTACGTCACCTGGACTTCCAAGGACGGTGGCCAAATCTGGAAAACCCGCGCCGACGGCTCCGGCTCTCCGCAGCAACTCACCCACGTCGCCGCTTACTATCGCGACGTCAATTTCTCGCCTGACGGTTCTCGCATCGTCGCCATCCGCGCGCCGCGCCAGGGCCACGTCGAGCAGTTCGATGAGTGGGACGCCAAGCCCGTCAACATGGATCTCATCTGGCTCCCCTCCAGCGGTGGAGACGCCACACTTGATTCTCCCCGCTCGCGGCGCCGCTCATCCTCATTTCGGTCCCGAGCCCGATCGCATTTACGTCTATTCCGAAGCCGGCCTGATCTCTCTGCGCTATGACGGCACGGACCGCCGCACCGTCGTCAAAGTCGTCGGCAAAACCTGGTTCCCTGATCCCGACGCTCCCGACGGCAATCCCGCCGATGACGTCCGCATCAGCCCCGACGGCAAATGGGCGCTCGCGCAAGTCACCAATCAGGTGTATCTCCTCGCCGTCCCGCGTACCGGCGATGGGCCCGTCACCGTCGACGTCTCCAAATCTCCCGTTCCCCTCCGCAAAATCACCGAAGTTGGCGGCGACTATATGGGCTTCGCCGACGCCGGCAAAACGCTCACCTGGGCCGAAGGTTCCACCTTCTTCCGTCTGCCTCTCGATCAAGTCGAATTCGCCGCTCCCAAATCCGACGACGACGCAAAGCCCGAAGCGAAATCCGCCGAAAAACCAAAATCCGCCAAAGGCAAAGCCTCAACCGAAGACGCCAAGTCCGGCGATAAAGAGAAAGACAAAGACGACGACAAGAAAAAACTTCCCAAGCTCAAGCCCGAAGTCATCGCCGTAAATCTCACTTTCCCGCGTCACACTCCTTCCGGCACCATCGCCCTGCGCGGCGCTCGCATCATCACCATGCACGGCGATGAAGTCCTCGAAAATGCCGACATCGTCGTCAAAGACAATCGCATCGTCGCCGTAGGCAAATCCGGCGCCGTCACCATTCCCGCCGGCGCGCGCGTCATGGAAGTCTCCGGCGAAACCATCGTTCCCGGCTTCATTGACATCCATCCGCACTGGACCGAAATCCGCCGCGGCGTCCTCGACCTCCAGAACTGGAGCTTCCTCGCCAACCTCGCCTACGGCGTCACCGCCGGCCGCGATCCGCAAACCGCCACCAACGACATGTTTGCCTATCAGGATCTCGTCGACACCGGCGACATCATCGGCCCGCGCCCCTATTCCACCGGTCCCGGCATTTTCCCCGACAACGATTTCCAATCCCTCGAAGACGCCGACGACGTTGTCCGTCGCTACAAGGATTTTTACCGCACCGCTTACATCAAGTCCTACCTCGTCGGCAATCGCAAGCAGCGCCAGTGGACCGTCATGGCCTGCAAAAAAGAAGGCATCATGCCCACCACCGAAGGCGGCCTGGACATGAAACTCGATCTCACCCACGCCATCGACGGCTACAGCGGCAACGAACACAGCCTCCCCATCACGCCGCTCTTTGACGACACCGTGCAGTTCTGGTCCCGCTCCGGCATCTTCTATACGCCCACGCTGATCGTCGCCTACGGCGGTCCCTGGGCCGAAAATTATTTCTACGAAACCACCGAAGTTCACGACGATCCCAAAGTCCGCCACTTCCTCCCGCACAATATCGTGGACGATCGCACGCGCCGCCGCCGCATCTGGACCCGCAAGGACGAACTCGCCTTCCCGCGCCTCGCCGCGCAGGACGCCAAAATCATCGCCGCCGGCGGCAAGGTCTGCATCGGCAGCCACGGCCAGTTCCAGGGACTCGGTTATCACTGGGAAATGTGGGCGCTCTCTTCCGGCGGCGCTTCCAACATGGACGTCCTTCGCTCCGCCACCATTCGCGGCGCCGAAGCTTTGGGCCTTGCGCAGGATCTCGGCTCACTCGAACCCGGCAAGCTCGCCGATTTCGTCGTCCTCAACAAAAATCCCCTCGACGACATCCACAACACCAACACCATCCACTACGTGATGAAAAATGGCGAACTCTTCGAAGGCAACACCCTCGACGAAATCTACCCCGAACAAAAACCCCTAAGCCCCCTCTGGTGGTGGTCCGAAAAACCCTAGCCCGTAACGGCGTTCTTCGCCCTGCAACAACTCTCTTCGCCTTGTAGGGGCCGAGCTCGCTTGCCCTGAGCTCCTCTGAAGGACTCGGCCCTCTTCGATCCCCAAATCTCCTCCGACGATAAATCGTGCCCTCTTGGGTTCCTCCCCTCCCCTCCGTGCCCTCCGTGTCCTCTTCGATGTCCAAATCCCCACCCAAACCCACCATCCGGCTAACACTCTGCCCGTAGGGGCACGATAAATCGTGCCCTCTTGGGTTTCCCCTTCCGTAATCTCCGTTCTCCCTTCGAATCGCAACCCCGCCACAAACCCTACCGTCGCCCCCAACCCAAGCGCCGGAGGCGCGCAAGAATTTAGCCCACCGCGTAAGCGGTGGGTCCCAAAACCAAAAAATCTCCGAGCCCCGTAGGGGCGACACCGCCTACCCCCTTACCCTCCAAACCCGACGCCTCCTGTTCGCTGCTCGCTGCTATCTGCTCGCCTCTCCCCACATAACCAACTGTTAATATCCCCTCTTTCCACTTGACACTCAGCGAAATAAAAGCGAACATCACTCCGCGGGCCTTCCCACCCCGCCGGAGCTCTCATGGCTTCTCCCGTTTCCGAACTCGCGCCCGCCGCGCGCTATCTCGACCCGCTCCAGCGCTACTGGGGCTACGACTCCTTTCGCCCCCGCCAGGAAGAAATCGTCCGCGCACTCGATTCCGGCCGCGATGTCTGCGTCGTCATGCCCACCGGCGGCGGCAAATCCCTCTGCTACCAACTCCCTGCCGTCCTCGACGATCACCGCACCGCCGTCGTCATCTCTCCCCTGATCGCCCTCATGCAGGACCAGGTCGCGCAGCTCCGCCAGATGGGCATCCCTGCCATCTTCCTGAATAGCTCCGTCTTGGAATCCGATCAGCGCGAACTCAAACAAAAAGCCGTCGCCGGCGATTACCGTCTCATGTACGTTTCCCCAGAACGCGCCGTCATGGACGGCACCGAACGATGGCTCAGAAACGTTCCCGTCTCCTTCTTCGCCATCGATGAAGCCCACTGCATCTCGCAATGGGGTCACGATTTTCGCCCCGAATATCGCCAGCTCGGCAAACTCCGCGCGCTTTTTCCCGATCGCCCCATCGCCGCCTTCACCGCCAGCGCCACCCAGCAGGTCCGCCACGACATCGTCCAGCAACTCGAACTCCGCGATCCCCTGAAATCCGTCTCCAGCTTCCGCCGCGAAAACCTCCGCTACGTCGTCCGCGAAGCCAGGGAACCGCTGCAGGACGAACTTGTCCTCGAAGCCATAAAACAAATCTCCTCCGGCAATGTCATCGTTTATTGCCCCACCATCGCTCGCGTTGGCGAACTTGTGGATTGCCTGCAGGAACGCGGCATCGCCGCTGTCGGCTATCACGGCCAGATGGATGCCGCCTCCCGCCGCGCCAACCAGGAAAAGTGGATGGCTGAGGAAGTTCATGTCCTTGTCGGCACCATCGCCTTCGGCCTCGGCATCAATAAGCCCAATGTGCGTGCGGTGATTCGCCTTGGTTTGCCGGACAGCATCGAGCAGTTCTATCAGGAGACCGGCCGCGCCGGACGCGACGGCCTCCCCGCCGACTGCTTCCTCTTCTGGCAAAAGAAAGACAATGCCCTGCGCGCCTTCTTCATCAATCAGATTGGCGACTCGCAGGAAAAAGATCGCGCCTGGCAGCGCTATTACCGCATGCAGGAATTCGTCGCCGCCAAGGGCTGCCGCCAGAAAAATATCTGCGAACACTTTGGCGAAATTGTGAAGTGGCAGGGTTGCGGCATCTGCGACGTCTGCGCTCCGGCCCCCGCATGGCTCGCGCGCGTTCGCGGCAGCGCCAGCGAAAAATCTCCTGCGCGCACCAGTCCTTCCCGCGCCATCGAACAAGCAACTTTTGAACGCGAGCCGTCCCGGTCCGCGCCGCTTTCTCCTGTGGAAGAAGAGTTGCGCGAATTCCTGCGCGAGTGGCGCAAGACCACCGCCGTGCAAAAAGGCATCGCCGCGTTCATCGTTCTCCACGATGCAACGCTCGAAGACCTCTCCTACCGCAAACCCAAAACTCTCGCGGAACTCCGCCGCATCACTGGCATCGGCGAAGCCAAATGTCGCGACTACGGCGAAGCCATTCTCAACGCACTCCGCCGCTTCGAAAACGGCGAACGTGCCAGCAAGGAATGGCACAGCCGCGCCTCCAGCCCCTCGCAGGAAACCCGCGAGCTCCTCGAAAAAGGCCATTCCTTCGAGGAAATCTCCCAACTCCGTGGCCGAAAAGTTTCTTCCGTCGTCTCCCTTGTTGCCGACCTCGTCGAAAGAGGCGAAGTCGCTTTCCGACCCGACTGGGTCCACCCCATCCACGCCGAACAAATTCGTCAGTCCGCCGCCACTCTCGGCCTCGACCTCCTAAAACCCATCAAAGATTCCCTCCCCGAAGAAATCTCCTACGAATCCATCCGCCTCGTCGTAGCCCACCTCCGCCACTCCACCAAAAACCCCGCGGCCTAGCTGTTCAATGTAGGGGCGGCTTTATGCCGCCTTCTGTTCTTTTTTCTCTTCTGCTTCCATGTAGCGCTGGCTTTTATGCCAGCCCTCTTCTAGGGTCCGCTTGCCCGCCGTAGCCGCGCTCTTCGCGGCGAAGGCGGGAGGCGGGCCGCTTTCTCCATCGTAGGGCGCTTCTAGCCCTGAGGACCTCCGAAGGGTAGGCCGCCTTCTTCGCCGTGTGTACCGGCCGGTCTTTAGACCGGCGGCTCTTCGCGACGCACAATTCTCAGACCGGCGTCCGCTCTGCCCAATCCCCGTCTGTCATTTTTGACAATACAATTCCCTCCCCATCCGAATACCTTATAAAGGCCACGCCAACGCCGTCAGGAGCCCCGCAATGAATCGATTTTTCATTCTTTCCGTCAGTGCGCTGCTCCTCGCCGCCTGGCCAACCACCTCCGCGGCAAAAAAGCCCGCTCACTTCGTCCCCGCAAGCGCAACCGCCGCCTCCGACATTCCCTATCCCTCCACCAGCCTCGACGCCGGCGTAGTCACCCTTTCGATTGCCTTGGACAACACAGGTCAAGTAACCGCCGTTAACATTCTGCGAGATATTCCCTCGGTCTCCGCGCTCGCCATCGCGGCAGTCCGCTCCTGGACCTACGCGCCCGCCACGCTCGATGGAAAACCCGTGGCCTCCACACTCACGATCAACATCCTCTACGATCCCGGTTTCCTCGGCGCCGATAACATCCCGCTCCCGCCGGCCGCGCAGCTGCAGCCCATCTCCAAAAAAGATCTGCCCTTCGCTCCGCCGCAACTCAACGGTGCCACCTTCGCTCCGTATCCTTCCAAAGCAAAAGCCCAGGGAACTGTCGTCCTGAACATCACCCTGGACACCGATGGCAACGCCTCCAACGTCGCAATCCTGCGCGACATCCCACCACTCACAACCTCTGCAACCCAGGCGCTGAAGAATTGGAATTTCACCGCCGCAACCTACGACGAAAAGCCGATCCCCTCGCACATGATTATCGCCGTCGTCTTTCGCGCTCCCTCAGCGCCCGTTCCCTGAGTTTCCTTCAATTCCCCGCCCCAGCCGCTTTCGCCGCGGGTTGCGTGAGCCACGTTGCAAAACGCGTCTCGCCGAGCCGCGCGCCATCGTCGGGAACGAGTGTCCGGTCGTTCACTTCCACGCCGTAGTATCGCGCGTTCGGGTCTCCCACAACTTCGCGCGGATCCTTCCACGCGGCCAGCGCCCGCCGGACAAGCTCATCGAGACGAAACTTTTCCGGCCCTCCAACTTCCACGATTCCCTTCACCGGCGCGCCCACAGCCACCCGGGCCACCGCGCTCGCCACGTCGTCCGCCGACATCGGCTGGATCAGCGCCGTTGGCAGGTGCACCTCGTTCCCCTTGGTGGAAAAATCCGCGATGCCCTTTACGAATTCAAAGAACTGCGTCGCGCGAACAATGGAATAAGGTATCGAGGAAGTTTCAATCAAACTCTCCTGCGCCATTTTTGCCCGGAAGTATCCGCTGGTAAGCATGCGTTCGGTCCCCACCACAGAGAGCGCAACGTGATGCTTCACACCCGCCGCCGCTTCGTTCGCCAGCAGGTTGCGCGTCGACGTCTCGAAAAACTTCATCACCGCCGCGTCTTCCCACGCAGGAGCATTCGATACATCCACCACCACCGACGCGCCCTTCAGCGCCTCCGCCAGCCCCTCGCCCGTGATGCTGTTAACCCCGGAATTGGGAGACGCGGCAACTGCTTCGTGCCCCTGCTCGCGCAACTTCGGAACCACCCTCGACCCGATGAGCCCACTACCGCCGATCACCACGATTTTCATAATTGCACCTCCATTTTCTGTGTACCGCCATGCATTCCCTCCGTCAAGAGAACAAATATTTTTCCTCAAAACTTCTGCTTCGTCGCCAAACCGCGCACCTCTTATTCCCAGCACGCTTGTATTCCGTGCCGCGTGAAGTTTGTTCCGTCCAAATGTAGTGGCCGAACTTTAGATCGGCCACTCACCTCTACCGCGGAAACGTAGCGCTGGCTCGCCCTGGTGGGATCTTTTTTTCACGCATTTTGCGCCCCGAGTGAATCTAAACGGCCAGTCTCCGCGTCTCTTCTCCCTCCCACCGTAGGGCCCGCCTTCCGAGGCGGGCCGCTCGCCCCTTCCTTTTGGCACAACCACTCCTCGCTGTGCACCCGATCCAACATCGCGCAAACCTGCACAGGCAAGAGTGCCTGTGCCACCTTGCTTTGCCTTCTGCCGCGCACACGAAAAATGCGAAATTGCAGGGGAAAAATTGAAAATGTCGGCGCGCCGACATTTTTGGGGTGGGGGTACCCCGTGTTTTTGCGTATGTAGGGGAAACAAAGGAGTTACAGACGGGGCGCGTGTATCGAGGGGAAACATTGGACTTAGGGGAGAAAGAGGTTGGGGTCGCAGGAGATGAATTTTGAAACGCAGCGAGGAAGAGTTGGCGGATCGAAATGAAGAGGAAAGAATTTAACGCAGAGGATTGCCGAGACGCAGACGACGCTGAGCGCGGAGGAGTATCCGCGATCGTCGAGGTGGCTTGGGTGGACCAGTAGAGCTGCATCGGAGTTGGAGGCTCAGGATTTGGGCGGGGATTTTGGCGGCGTGGTTTGCGCACCGGGATTGGGTGGTTGGGCAGACTTCGCCTGGGCAGGGGAGGAATTCGCCGACGGGTCGGCGGGATACTTGATGGCGGCGAGTTGGGAGATGATCTTGGATTCCGAGTGCCAGTTGGAGGCTTCAAATCTGGCGCCGTTTTGGGATTGCAGGAGCAGATGGCCGATATAAGCGAGCGTGGCGGCGCGGCGGGGAGAGACGCGGTTGGCAGCGAGGGCTTCAAAGAGTTTGCCGAGGACGTGGTTGATATCGATCTGGGTGATGAAATCGCCGGCGGGACTGGCGAGTTCTTTGAGGAGATCGTCCTCGCGGTGCTGGGTGCGGCGGTGGGCGGTGCCGTGGTTGCGGCAGAGTCCCTTGTAGTCGGGATGCGAAGGCATGGCACAGCATTTGCCGTTGGCGAATTGAAATCTGCAAAGTCCGTAGAGTGGATCAGGTCGTTGGTTGCTCCTGGAGAATAATTAACGAAGAGGTACGGTACTGTTAAGTTTCTGTTACGACAAAAATGGTTATGGTACTTGGAGACGTTCGAACGGTGGGAATGAACTCGGGGTCTCGAATCGGGTGAGAATCCGTGCCGTGGACTAAGGAAGATAAGAAAAGATCCGGTAAAAGCTGTGCCGACAGGCGCGAGCCACCTGCCAACCTATTTAGAGGGGGTGTGCTTCCGCTTTGATATTCCCGCAATTCCTATCTATTCAAAGACACCATGCTCAAGCTAAACGGCCCACGCAATCTCGAATCTGAGGACCAGATGGCTTCGGTTGGAGAAGCAGCTAGAGTGTCAGTTATTCGCAACGGGGGAGTTTAGACTGAGGAGCGCGAAAATCGCCATCGATATCTCCATTTGGTTGCCTAGGAAAATCTGGATCAATGATTTCGCAGAGTGGTTTTTCGCTTTTGAGCGTGGTGAACCTCCCAATTACGCGCATTGCAAGTACTAACTTTCCGTTTTGTGGCTGTTCACGTAAGGTTTCCACCCAATCTCCATTGCGGGCAGTAAAAAAAATCTTTGCGTTAAAGTAGGATCGGGAACCTCCCAATCCTACGGGAACAGGCAGAATACTCGCATGGCCCTTGATCATATCCCCCACCGGAACATTGAGCCCCGGCAAATTGTCTTGCCTAATTTTACCGTCTCGATCTTCCTCTACAATGCGAGCGGTCACCCCGTACAGAGGAAACTTTCCAACATGGAAAAGTCCCAAATAGGGCTGGCCCGGAGTAAATCGCAAAAACAAAAAGACTCCGCCCCGGTCAGAGTGTTTAGATTTGTTGCAAGCCCAGCGACGGCCTTGTTTTGAAGTCCAATCACTCGATTTGATTTTTCCATAGTTGCATTGAAATCACGATCACTCCGCTCGATGCTTTTTTGGATCCCTCGGCTTATTTCCCCAAAGTGACGGATCTGCTCCGATCGTGCCATCTCCTGAATTTCCTCTTGAGAAGTTCGCTCTATCTTAATTGCATGCAATTCCAGGGATAGAAATCCAAATAACACGAATATCCATGCCATTTTCTCCCAACCGCCCATTTCCCCAAGCAGGGTCATTAGAGCAGCCGCTACAGCCAACGCTGTGACGGCGTCCCCCGGCGGGATAAACGGATCGGTACAGCCCCAATATGAGAGGACAAAAATGGAGACGAATAATAGGCCAATACTGAGAGGTAATTTGTGCCAACTATGTCTTGCTTCACCCTCTTTATTTGATTCTGGCCAAAGTGGCATGCGCACTAAGGATATTTTGAAGAGCAGGAACCGCCATTTCCGAAGTAATCGCTGGCGATTGAGACGGTACATAGCTTGTACAACTTTGGGCAAGGTACGGCAAATATACACTGTTCGTGCGTGAATTATATAATCCCGCAACATGATGACCCATCGCCTTTTCTAGAGTCGAATCCAGTTCGTCCTCGAAACAAAGAAATTTGAGAAAAGACGAGGGCTGGTATGCGGGTATTGTTACTCGGGACGGCGACGACACGAAAAAGTTAGGTAAACGTGAGGGAGCAAATGGTTATGCTTGCCTGCCCTTCGGTTTCGCTCTGGTTGCACTGGAAGAAGGCGCTACCGGTTTGCGGTGGTAGGTCTGGGGGAAATGGGAGCCGACCTGAAGGTCGGCCAATACATTTGGAGGGCTTGTTAGTGCAGAAGGAGGGCTTTGGGATTTTTTTTGGCGATTATGAGGAGTTTGAGTGCCGCTTGCTGGGGGCGGCGAAGGCCTTGCTCCCAGCTGCGGACGGCGTTGGGGCTGACGTTGAGATAGGTGGCGAAGAGGGCCTGGCTGGCGTTGAGATTGCGGCGGATCTGCCGGATTTCGCGGGCGGAGATGGGGCGCGGGCGGGCGGGAATGCGGGTGACGCGGAGATTCACGGCTTCGCCGCGTTCGTAGGAGGCGGCATCGCGGAGGGATTCGCGCAGGTCCTCGAAGATGTTTATTTTGATTTTCTTGGCCATGTGGGTTTTCGGTAAAGCCCTTTAAACCTAGCAGTTCAATATACCACAGTGTGGTAGATGGAAATTCGCGTGAGGGAAGGTTGGACGAGAGCGAAGAGGATCGGCGTTGACGAAAGGAAAGGACGGAGAAGAGGGCTGGCATGAAAGCCAGCGCTACATTTCGGAGGGAAGAGAGGGGGAGCGGCCTGCCTCGGAAGGCAGGCCCTACGCAGAGGAAGAAGTCGACACACCTTTTGGAAGCGGGAGAACGGAGAAGAGGGCTGGCATGAAAGCCAGCGCTACATTTTGGCAGGAAGAGAGCGAGGAACGGCACCTGGGCATGAAGAAAAGCCCATCCGCAGCGCAAAAGCGCAACGGATGGGCAGGACGTGCTTTTCTTTTTCCGAGCTGTCGACTGTCAACTGTGGACTGTCGACTGTTTTTCTTCCTACGCGGTTCTCGCCTGCGACTTGGCCATTTGCGCGCGGATGGCTTTCATTTGTTCGCGGGCTTGCGCTACGCGCTTGCGGCCGTCGGGGGTGGCGTCGATGAGCTTCTCGAAGTTGGCGGCGAATTGCGGGCCATACTGCGCGCGGAATTCCGCGATATACGGCTCGACCTTGGAGAAGACGCCGATGTGTTCGCCATTGCTGTCGGAAAAAAGCTCCAGGCTGATGGCGCCGTTATTGACCAGCGCGGCGGCCATGTCCCAATAGCTGATGACCATGCGGAGGTGGCCGGAGTGTTCACTGAACAGCGCGGCGCTGAAATCGGCGAAGGATTGCGGATTGAAATCGCGGAAATACCAGTTGCGCGCTTCCCGCATCACCGGTTCGCGACGCAGTTCGTAGAGTCTGAGGATCAAGGCTGCTTCTTCTTGTTTCGACATGGTAAAGCTCCTTTTTATTTTTTACCGCGATTCCTGTGGCGCCGGATGAATCGGATTGGGCGCGAGCAGGGTGAAACGGGAAAACTGGTTACTGGGCGGAACGAAAGACGGAAAACCTGCCGCGGAGACGCGGAGGGCGCGGAGCTGGAACGGCCGGAAAAACCCAAGTGCACAGGCACTTTCAGGGCGAGCAGGAATGCCTGTGCTGCTTGGGCGCTGCGTGCGATTAGCGGGCTTCATCGTGGCAGCAAGCGGGTTTTGCGGCAGACGCGGCGGCGGCGCGGGCGGGTTCCGCGGATTTTGCGGCGGCCGGCGCAGGCGGATATTTATCGTGGTGGCGCACCCAGGCCATCGGGTGCGGCTTCAGGCCGGCTTCATCGCGGCCCTTTGGCGCGCGATCCAGGAAGTAGTAGACGCCAAGCAATTCTTCCAGACCGCGGCCGAACGTGGAATAGGTGTGATAGACGTTGCCCGAGGGATCCTTGGCAAACATGCTGAAGCCGGGAGCCTCGTCTCGCGGAAAATTCGTGGTGCCGAAGTTGTAATTTTTTCCGGCGGCGTTTTCGTCCGGAGTGAAGGAAACGCGGAAGTCCTGATTGAACGTGCTGAGGAGCGCGGAAGCCCAGGGAAAGCGCCAGCCCATGCGCTGTTTGAATGCTTCGAGCTTGGCGATCGGAGCGCGGGAGACGGCGGTGAAGCTGACGTCGCGCTGATTGAGATGCGGCAGCACGCCATCGATGCCGTCGCCGATCATGGAGCAGCTGGAGCACCCTTCGGCCCAGTCGGGGCCGAACATGAAGTGATAGACGGCGAGCTGCGAGCGGCCGTCAAACAATTCGCCGAGCGATTTTCTGCCGGCGGGCGTGTCGAACGTGTAGCTCTTCTCGACGCGGATCCAGGGGAGGGCCTGGCGCTCTGCGGCAAGCGCGTCGCGCAGATGCGTGTACTCCTTTTCCCTGGCGAGAAGTTTTTTGCGCGCCACCAGCCATTCGGCCGGCGAAGCGACATTTTGTTTTTCAGATGTAGCGGTGGTCATGACTGCTTCTCCTTATTTTTTGATGCGGTACTGGGATTACGGGAACCGGTGATGCGGCGGATGCGCGCGACGAGCAGGGCGAAAACTCCTCCGCCGGAAGTGACGCTGCCGACGACGAGGGCGGCGCTGGTGAAACATGCGGGGCAAATCATGGTGAACGCTCCTTTCCAGTTGCTGCGGCAAATGCTAGTGCTGGCGCGCGGAGGCGGCGGCTTCGGCGCGGGCGGCAACGCGCTGGTGGATGTAATTCCAGCCGGTGCTGACGCCGGTTTTGTGCTGGTCAATGATCAGGCCGAAACCAGCGTGGGAAAATTTGATAACGGTGACGCCCTTTTCCTCGCTCAGGCGGTACTGAAGATTATTCGCGACGGGATAGGACATGAAGAGCGGGCCGCAGATTTCCAGCAGCGTGGGGCGCTTGATGGCCTGCACCGTGCCCCAATAGTGGCCGTTGCCATCGCCAAGATCGCGGAACCAGCGACCGCCGGGCCACGGTTCGATCACCATAGCGAGCGGCTGGTGGTCCGGCGTTTCGTTATAAGGGCCAAGCTGCTCGAGCAACGCGTTGAAGGTGGTTTCCAGGTTTGCTTTCACCCGGATTTCCTGCGCGATGTTGAGGGTCAGTCCGTCGAGGCTAACAGCTGCTGTGCTCATGGTTTCTCCTGTCGGTGCGGTGGATTTGATTCGTTACGTAGGACGCTCGGGATTCTCTGCGCGCTCTTTAATTTTGGCCAACTGATGGCGCCAGAATCGCTCGAAGGTGCCGGTCCATTCATGCAGCGGGCGGATGGCGTCGGCATTGGTGCGATAGAACATCTGGCGGCCCTCGCGGCGGACGTCCACCAGGCCGACCTCGAGCAGAACGCGGAGATGCTTGGAAACAGAGGGCTGGGGAAGGCCGAGGGAGGCAACGATATCGTTCACGGGGCGCTCCTGGGCGACGAGGAAAGAAAGGATGTCGCGGCGGCGGGGTTCGGCCACGGCGTTGAAGGCGTCGGAGGTTGTGGAGGCGCGTGGCATAGTCGGAGTATATTCCCATACGGGAATATGTCAAGAGGAATTTATAGGATTCTTTGGGGGGGCGTTTTGGGGCAAGGCAGGGTGATGGGGCGGGCCGGATGGGGTGCCGGGTGGACGCGGATAGCGATCCTTATAAATTTCTGATGAAGGGCTTAGGACTTCCCTGCTGTTCCGGAGTTAGCGTGGAGATATCGGACGGCCGCGCGCGAAACGAGCCGGGCCGACGCAGGCGGGATGGCATGACGCTGAATTTGTTCATGGCGATTTGCGTGATTGGGTGCGACGTCCTGATCTATTTTTTGTTTCAGTGGACGCTGGGCGAAAAGGGCCGCACGCGGCGGCGCAGGCCGAAGGAGAAGCGGCACTTGCATAGCGCGCAGGCTAACGAACTGATCGTTGTGCCGTCGGAAAAGCGCGACAGAGAGAAGCGCGCCAAGGTGCTGGCTTACGCCAGAAATGAATTGCAAACGCGTTCGCGAGCCTGCGCGGAGAGCGGGCAGCTCGAGCCAGTCAACGAAGAAATCGCGCACCGCCGGCGCGCCGTGGCATTTTCCACCCACAAACAAAACTCCAAATTAGCTCATTGAAATTCGGCACCAGAAAAATGGATTACTTCTGAGTGCTCCGCGGAGGTCTCGTTTGGTAGCGGGCGCACAGGCGCTTCCAGGACAAGGAGGAGTGCCTGTGCCACGACGATAGGCTCGTTGGTGGTAAAATAGATAGATATGTTGAACCAGATTGCGGGATTTGATGCTAGCGGGCTGCGGCATCCGCGAAAGAAGACGTATGGCGTGAAGGTGGGACCCGTGCAGGTGGGCGGCGGCGCGCCGATCGTGGTGCAGTCCATGACCAACACGGATACGGCGGACGTGAAGACGACGCTGCAGCAGACGTTGGAGTTGGCCGAAGCGGGCAGCGAGATTGTGCGCTGGACGGTAAATGTGCCGGAAGCGGCGGCGGCGGTGCCGGAGATCAAGAAGCGGCTGCTGGACGCGGGCTGCAACGTGCCGATCATCGGCGATTTCCACTACAACGGACACGTGCTGCTGACGAAATATCCAGCTTGCGCGGCGGCGCTGGATAAATACCGGATCAATCCGGGGAATGTGGGCGCGGGGCAGCGGCGCGACGAACAGTTTTCGACCATCTGCAAAGTGGCCGTGGAACACGGGAAGCCGGTGCGCATCGGCGTGAATGGCGGTTCGCTGAACCAGGAACTGGTGATGCAGAAGATGCAGGAAAATACGGACCAGAACCTGGGGAAAGAAAGCGAAGAGATTATCAATGATTGCATGGTGCTTTCGGCGCTGCAGTCCACGGAGCTGGCGCTGGAGACCGGGCTGCGGAACGACCAGATTATTATTTCGTGCAAGACTTCAAGGCCCCGGGATTTGATAACGGTGTACCGCGATTTGTCCGGCAAAACGCAGCAGCCGCTGCATCTGGGATTAACCGAAGCGGGGATGGGGATGAAGGGACTGGTGTGGTCGTCGGCGTCGCTGGGCGTGCTGCTGGCGGATGGGATTGGGGATACGATCCGGATTTCGCTGACGCCGAAGCCGGGCGGGGATCGCCGCGAGGAAGTCTATGCATGCTGCGAACTGCTGCAGGCGCTGGGGCTGCGGTCTTTTTCGCCAAGCGTGACGGCGTGCCCGGGATGCGGACGAACGACGAGCACGACGTTTCAGGAATTGGCGGAGCGGACGCAGGATTATATTCGCGAGATGATGCCGACGTGGAAGACGCAGTTTGACGGCGTGGAGACGATGACGCTGGCGGTGATGGGATGCATCGTGAACGGGCCGGGCGAATCGAAGGCCGCGAATATCGGGATCAGTTTGCCGGGAACGGGTGAGGCGCCGCGGTGCCCGGTTTATATTGATGGGCAGAAGGCGATGACGCTCGAGGGGACGTACGACGAGCTGGCGGTGGCGTTCAAGAAATTGTTGGATGATTATGTGAGTACGAAATATCCGCGGAAGACGGCGGAAGTGGCGGGGCGGTGAGGTTTTTGGGATGGAGTTGCTTGCGGATGGGTGAACAGCCTGAAGCCCGTTCTACGTTGGCGGTGCTGAAGGCTGTAACGGATGCGCCGACGTGCTTTTCTTTTTCCGAGCTGTCGACTGTCAACTGTGGACTGTCGACTGTTTTTCTTCCTACGCGGTTCTCGCCTGCGACTTGGCCATTTGCGCGCGGATGGCTTTCATTTGTTCGCGGGCTTGCGCCACGCGCTTGCGGCCGTCGGGGATGGCGTCGATGAGCTTCTCAAAGTTGGCGGCGAATTGCGGGCCATATTGCGCGCGGAATTCCGCGATATACGGCTCGACCTTGGAGAAGACGCCGATGTGCTCCCCGTTGCTGTCGGAAAAAAGCTCCAGGCTGATGGCGCCGTTATTGACCAGGGCGGCGGCCATATCCCAATAGCTGATGACCATGCGGAGATGGCCGGAGTGTTCACTGAACAGCGCGGCGCTGAAATCGGCGAAGGATTGCGGATTGAAATCGCGGAAATACCAGTTGCGCGCTTCCCGCATCACCGGTTCGCGACGCAGTTCGTAGAGTCTGAGGATCAAGGCTGCTTCTTCTTGTTTCGACATGGTAAAGCTCCTTTTTATTTTTTACCGCGATTCCTGTGGCGCCGGATGAATCGGATTGGGCGCGAGCAGGGTGAAACGGGAAAGCTGGTTACCGGGCGGAACGAAAGACGGAAAACCTGCCGCAGAGACGCGGAGGGCGCGGAGCTGGAACGGCCGGGAAAACCCAAGTGCACAGGCACTTTCAGGGCGAGCAGGAATGCCTGTGCTGCTTGGGCGCTGCGTGCGATTAGCGGGCTTCATCGTGGCAGCAAGCGGGCTTTGCGGCAGACGCGGCGGCGGCGCGGGCGGGTTCCGCGGATTTTGCGGCGGCCGGCGCAGGCGGATATTTATCGTGGTGGCGCACCCAGCCCATCGGATGCGGCTTCAGGCCGGCTTCATCGCGGCCCTTTGGCGCGCGATCCAGGAAGTAGTAGACACCGAGAAGTTCTTCCAGGCCGCGGCCGAACGTGGAATAGGTGTGATAGACGTTGCCCGAGGGATCCTTGGCAAACATGCTGAAGCCGGGAGCCTCGTCTCGCGGAAAATTCGTGGTGCCGAAGTTGTAATTTTTTCCGGCGGCGTTTTCTTCCGGAGTGAACGAGACGCGGAAGTCCTGATTGAAGGTGCTGAGGAGCGCGGAGGCCCAGGGAAAGCGCCAGCCCATGCGCTGTTTGAATACTTCGAGCTTGGCGATCGGAGCGCGCGAAACGGCAGTGAAGCTGACGTCGCGCTGATTGAGATGCGGCAGCACGCCATCGATGCCGTCGCCGATCATGGAGCAGCTGGAGCACCCTTCGGCCCAGTCGGGGCCGAACATGAAGTGATAGACGGCGAGCTGCGAGCGGCCGTCAAACAAATCGCCGAGCGACTTTCTGCCGGCGGGCGTGTCGAACGTGTAGCTCTTCTCGACGCGGATCCAGGGAAGGGCCTGGCGCTCCGCGGCAAGCGCGTCGCGCAGATGCGTGTACTCCTTTTCCCTGGCGAGAAGTTTTTTGCGCGCCACCAGCCATTCGGCCGGCGAAGCGACATTTTGTTTTTCAGATGTAGCGGTGGTCATGACTGCTTCTCCTTATTGTTATTGTTTGATGCGGTACTGGGATTACGGGAACCGGTGATGCGGCGGATGCGCGCGACGAGCAGGGCGAAAACTCCTCCGCCGGAAGTGACACTGCCGACGACGAGGGCGGCGCTGGTGAAACATGCGGGGCAAATCATGGTGAGTGCTCCTTTCGAGTTGCCGCGGAAAATCCTAGTGCGGGCGCGCGGAGGCGGCGGCTTCGGCGCGGGCGGCAACGCGCTGGTGGATGTAATTCCAGCCGGTGCTGACGCCGGCTTTGTGCTGGTCAATGATCAGGCCGAAACCCGCGTGGGAAAATTTGATCGTGGTCACGCCCTTTTCCTCGCTCAGGCGGTACTGAAGATTGTTGGCGACGGGATAGGACATGAAGAGCGGGCCGCAGATTTCGAGCAGCGTGGGGCGCTTGATGGCCTGCACCGTGCCCCAATAGTGGCCGTTGCCATTGCCGAGATCGCGGAACCAGCGGCCGCCGGGCCACGGTTCGATCACCATAGCGAGCGGCTGGTGGTCCGGCGTTTCGTTGTAAGGGCCGAGCTGCTCGAGCAACGCGTTGAAGGTGGTTTCCAGGTTTGCTTTCACGCGGATTTCCTGCGCGATGTTGAGGGTCAGTCCGTCGAGGCTAACAGCTGCTGTGCTCATGGTTTCTCCTGTCGGTGCGATGGATTTGGTTCGTTACGTAGGACGCTCGGGATTCTCTGCGCGCTCTTTAATTTTGGCCAACTGATGGCGCCAGAATCGCTCGAAGGTGCCGGTCCATTCATGCAGCGGGCGGATGGCGTCGGCGTTGGTGCGATAGAACATCTGGCGGCCGTCGCGGCGGACGTCGACCAGGCCGACCTCGAGCAGAACGCGGAGATGCTTGGAGACCGAGGGCTGGGGAAGGCCGAGGGAGGCGACGATATCGTTCACGGGGCGCTCCTGGCCGACGAGGAGGGAAAGGATGTCGCGGCGGCGGGGTTCGGCGACGGCGTTGAAGGCGTCGGAGGTTGTGGAGGCGCGTGGCATAGTCGAAGTATATTCCCATACAGGAATATGTCAAGGGGAATTTTTGGGATTTTTTTGGGGCAGGTTTGGGGGGCTAGGCGGGGTGAGCGGGTGGGCCGGATGGGGTGCCGGGGTGGACGCGGATAGCGATCCTTATAAATTTCTGATGAAGGGCTTAGGACTTCCCTGCTGTTCCGGAGTTAGCGTGGAGATATCGGACGGCCGCGCGCGAAACGAGCCGGGTCGATGCAGGCGGGATGGCATGACGCTGAATTTGTTCATGGCGATTTGCGTGATTGGGTGCGACGTCCTGATCTATTTTTTGTTTCAGTGGACGCTGGGCGAAAAGGGCCGCACGCGGCGGCGCAGGCCGAAGGAGAAGCGGCACGTCGAGAGCGGGCAGGCGAGCGACCTGGTTGTGGTGCGCTCTGAAAAGCGCGACAGAGAGAAGCGCGCGAAGGTGCTGGCTTACGCCAGAAATGAACTGCAAAAGCGTTCGCGGGCCCAACGCAAAGAACCGACGGCTCGAGCCAGTCAACGAAGAAATCGCGCACCGCCGTCGCGCCGTGGCATTTTCCACCCACAAACAAAACTCCAAATTAGCTCATTGAAATTCGGCACCAGAAAAATGGATTACTTCTGAGTGCTCCGCGGAGGTCTCGTTTGGTAGCGGGCGCACAGGCGCTTCCAGGACAAGGAGGAGTGCCTGTGCCACGACGATAGGCTCGTTGGTGGTAAAATAGATGGATATGTTGAACCAGATTGCGGGATTTGATGCTAGCGGGCTGCGGCATCCGCGGAAGAAGACGCATGGCGTGAAGGTGGGCCACGTGCAGGTGGGCGGAGGCGCGCCGATCGTGGTGCAGTCGATGACCAACACGGACACGGCGGACGTGAAGACGACGCTGCAGCAGACGCTGGAACTGGCCGAAGCGGGCAGCGAGATCGTGCGCTGGACGGTGAACGTGCCGGAGGCGGCGGCGGCGGTGCCGGAGATCAAGAAGCGGCTGCTGGACGCGGGCTGCAACGTGCCGATCATCGGCGATTTCCACTACAACGGGCACGTGCTGCTGACGAAATATCCGGCGTGCGCGGCGGCGCTGGATAAATACCGGATCAATCCGGGGAATGTGGGCGCGGGGCAGCGGCGCGACGAACAGTTTTCGACCATCTGCAAAGTGGCCGTGGAACACGGGAAGCCGGTGCGCATCGGCGTGAATGGCGGTTCGCTGAACCAGGAACTGGTGATGCAGAAGATGCAGGAAAATACGGACCAGAACCTGGGGAAAGAAAGCGAAGAGATTATCAATGATTGCATGGTGCTTTCGGCGCTGCAGTCCACGGAGCTGGCGCTGGAGACCGGGCTGCGGAACGACCAGATTATTATTTCGTGCAAGACTTCAAGGCCCCGGGATTTGATAACGGTGTACCGCGATTTGTCCGGCAAAACGCAGCAGCCGCTGCATCTGGGATTAACCGAAGCGGGGATGGGGATGAAGGGGCTGGTGTGGTCGTCGGCGTCGCTGGGCGTGCTGCTGGCGGATGGGATTGGGGATACGATCCGGATTTCGCTGACGCCGAAGCCGGGCGGGGATCGCCGCGAGGAAGTCTATGCATGCTGCGAACTGCTGCAGGCGCTGGGGCTGCGGTCTTTTTCGCCAAGCGTGACGGCGTGCCCGGGATGCGGACGAACGACGAGCACAACGTTTCAGGAATTGGCGGAGCGGACGCAGGATTATATTCGCGAGATGATGCCGACGTGGAAAACGCAGTTTGACGGCGTGGAGACGATGACGCTGGCGGTGATGGGATGCATCGTGAACGGGCCGGGCGAATCGAAGGCCGCGAATATCGGCATCAGCTTGCCGGGAACGGGTGAGGCGCCGCGCTGCCCGGTTTATATTGATGGGCAGAAGGCGATGACGCTCGAGGGGACGTACGACGAGCTGGCGGTGGCGTTCAAGAAATTGCTGGATGATTATGTGAGCACGAAATATCCGCGGAAGACGGCGGAAGTGGCGGGGCGTTGAGGTTTTTGGGATGGAGTTGCTTGCGGATGGGTGAACAGGCTGAAGCCCGTTCTACGTTGAGTGTGATAGGTTGAGGCTGGAAGCGACGATTCGAGTGCCGGAAGCGCGAGACTGCGGGTGAGCCGATGCAGAACAATGAAATTATCTTCGCCGTTCAAGAATCGCCGGAAGGCGGGTATGAAGCCCGAGCGCTCGGTTATTCGATATTTACGCAAGCTGAGACACTCGAAAAGCTGAAGGCGTCGATTCGAGATGCTGTTTCGTGCCATTTTGAAGAGCCGGAAAAACCACGTCTAATTAAAAAGCGCCGTGCGGGTTTTTATGCTGAAGCGCGTCGCAATTGATCTCGGCATTGTTCTGGGCGTGGCACTGCTCGGAATTGGTTATTTGTGGCTGAGGGACTATCAGGCCCGGCACCAAATGAGAAAAGACGCCGAAGCTTTTATTGACGGCTCGGCAGCGCAAGCCACCGAAATTAAGGCTCTAGGTGAAGTGAATATTGAGCCGACAGATGTGAATTTTACAAAGCTAAAGAGCCAACTGCACGAACCTAGCCTGATCAAAGACGGGCGGCAGAATACCAAGCTAGTTGGTTGGGCTTGCGCAGCTGAAAACTGCGCCATTCTTGCATCATTCCAAGTCCCTCTCGGGCAAGAAATCTCCCAATCTGAGATGCCAATCTCAATAATGATGTTAGCCCCAGTCAGTGCAAGACAGCCGCGTCTTGGCATTGACAATGTTTATCTGGGTGAGAAAACGGATGAGGTCGACGCACATTTTCCAGGCCAGAGGATCGATCGTTCGCACGGGAGAAATCGCGTATCGCTCGCGAAAGATTGGGAATTGACGTGGGCAGGAGACCGTCAAGTTTCGGTGCTACTGCTCAGCCGGAGCGTTTCAGGATTGTTGAGCAACTTGGGGCTTCAGCCCCCACCCTCCAAAAGAAAATGATAAAATCCCCAGTTCCCGCGTAGGGAGGAGCATCACTTGAAAATTTCGAGGGAAGATGTGACGCGGGCAGCCAATCCTGCCGCGTTTAAGAGGCTGTTGGGTGGTTATCGGAGCACGAAATATCCGCGAAAGACGGCGGAGGTGGCGGGGCGGTAGGATACACCATTTCCTCAGGGGCTAAAGCCCTTTTCCTTTCTCACATTATTGTCGGGGCTGAAGCCCCGACCCCCTAAGACGCGGCGGTGTCAGGTGCCGTTCCATCGTAAGCGCGACCCTCCTTGGAAATGCTAGAATTTCAAATTCGCGGCTGAAAGCGGATAGAGGAGTATCGGGTGAAAATTTCAAGAGAAGATGTGGTGCGGGTGGCGGAGCTGGCTTATCTCGATTTGAGCGAGGCGGAGCTGGAGACTTACCGGGCGCAGATTGACGAGATTCTGGAGTACATCGGGAAATTGAACGAGCTGGATACGGCGAAGTGTGGAGCCGATGGCGCAGGTGTTGGCGAACGACCAGACGGCGGATGCGACGCTGCGGGAGGATGTGGTGATGCCGTGTACGGTGGCGGAGGAGATTCTGCGGCAGGCGCCGGATCCGGAGGCGCCTTATTTCCGGGTGCCGAAGGTAATTGAGAGGTAGGGATTCGGGGCTTCGCAGGTTGGGCGGGAACGAGTTGGAGGTTTTTTTACCACAGAGTTCACAGAGGTCGGCGCACAGAGAGAACGGAGATATTGAGGCAAGACACTGGGGTTGAGATCCTTCAGGTCGCGGAAGGCGCGACCTTCAGGATGACAAGGCACCCCTAACTGGCGCGATCTTCGGGATGACAATGTTTCGGTGATTTCGATGAACGGTTGATGCGGACGACGGTTAACAGCGGATCGGCAGCCGGTGGGCAGAGGACACTGAGGAGACGGAGAGCGGATGGGAAACGGGTGGACGATTGGGAGTGTGAAGGCGGGGATTGCGGCGAAGAAGGTTTCGGCGCGGGAGGTGGTGGCGGAGCACTATGCGCGGATTGGGGAGAAGAATAAGGAAGTGAATGCGTATTTGACGCTGTGCGAGGAGCGGGCTTATGCGCAGGCGGATCGGATTGACGCGGATGTGGCGGCGGGGCGGCCACTGCCGGCGCTGGCGGGTGTGCCGATTGCGGTGAAGGATACGATCAGCACGCGGGGTGTGCGGACGACTTGCAGCTCGAAGATTCTGCATAACTACATTCCTCCTTACGACGCTACTGCGGTGAGCCGCTTGGAAGCGGCGGGCGCGGTGATCCTGGGCAAGACGAATTGCGATGAATTTGCGATGGGTAGCTCGACGGAGAATTCGGCGTTTGGCGTGACCCAGAATCCGGCGGCGCCGGGTTGTGTGCCGGGCGGATCGAGCGGCGGATCGGCGGCGGCAGTGGCGGCGGACATGGCGGTGGCGGCGCTGGGAACGGACACGGGCGGCTCGATTCGGCAGCCCGGAGCGTTCTGCGGAATTCCGGCGATGATGGGGAGCTACGGGCGCGTGTCGCGGTATGGATTGATCGCGTTTGCGTCGTCGCTCGACCGGATTGGTCCACTGGCGCGGAAGGTGGAAGACGTGGCGGCGGTGCTGCAGGTGATGGCGGGGCGCGATCCGAACGATTCGACGTCGACGACGGCTCCGGTGGAAGACTACGCGGCGGAATTGAACAAGCCCGTGAAGGGGATGAAGATCGGAATTCCGAAGGAATATTTCGGCGAGGGGATGGACGCGGGGGTTCGCGAAAAGATTGAAGCGGGGATCGAAGTGCTGCGGAAGCTGGGTTGCGAGCTGGTGGAAATCCGGATGCCGCACACGGATTATGCGATCGCGACGTATTACATTATTGCGACGGCGGAGGCGAGCTCGAACCTGGCACGGTATGACGGCGTGCGGTATGGATTGCGGGAAGAGGGCGACACGCTGGTTGCGACGTACCGGAAGACGCGCGGCGCGGGATTCGGGGCCGAGGTGAAGCGGCGGATTGTGCTGGGGACTTATGTTTTGTCGGCGGGATATTACGATGCGTATTACCTGAAGGGGCAGAAGGTGCGGGCGCTGATCGCCAAGGATTTCCGGGAGGCATTTGAGAAGGTGGATGCGATTGTGACGCCGACTTCGCCGATGCCGCCATTCAAGCTGGGGGAGCGGACGAACGATCCGCTGCAGATGTATCTGGCTGATATTTATACGGTTACGGGATCGCTGGCGGGATTGCCGGGGATTTCGGTGCCGTGCGGGAAGATTGGCGGGAAATTGCCGGTGGGATTGCAGATTTTTGGGCCGGCGTTTGCGGAGGCGCGGGTGTTGCAGTTGGCGAATGCGTTTGAGGTGGGTGGAGGGGCACGAGGTCTGAGACTGGTGCGGCAGATGGTTAATCAGCAATCGGTAATCAGTAATCGGTAGGAAGCGAACAGCGAGCAGATAGCAGCTAGCAGGAACCCGCCTTCGCCGCTAAGGGCGCGGCTACAGCGGGCTGGCGGAAGACGGAAAAAGCAAGAAGGCGGCATAAAGCCGCCCCTACGT
>CAWGRE010000009.1:0-160401 GCA_963824925.1 uncultured Acidobacteriota bacterium | reverse complement strand
TTCTCCTTTTATAGAACTTACTGGAACTGGGCGATCGTAGCGACAAGGAGGGACTTCGTCAGGAGTTCGTTTAGGATTCGCGGAGGATTCCTTTGACATGCTTAGGACGATTGCTGGTCAGAATGTTGGCGTCAATCAATATAATTATTGGCGGAGCATGGTAAGTTGAAGCTCACGCCACACCATAGGCGCGATCGACGCCTTCTCTAGAAGTGGTTTGGGAGGTGGCCCCGCTCAGCCTAGTAGCGAGCGAGGCCATCCGTTGGAAGTTCTCAGTGAAACACATTTAGAGCGTTCGTTGCGTCGTCAACGCATTAAACTAGACCGACTTCAGGGTCGAACACCAGACCAAATAGCGCACCGGCTCCGGGAGGTTTCCCGCTACTATCGATAAGTTTCTTGGCGATTTGTGCGCCGTGCGGAGTAATCTCAGTCACAAATCCGTCGTTGCCATTCACGACAAGAATGTGGCCATTTGGCGCAACATTCAACCCCAGTGGATCGTTGCAGCTTGCCACCGCTGCTCAGGACCTTGTCCGGTCCTGATGGCGTTGCACGGGTTAGTGGATCTGTGATGACGGCGACGCGATTATTAAGGCTGTCTGCGACGTAGAGGACTGGTTCATCTTCCCCGAAAGGGAACCAGCAATTTTCACTACCACGTTGGCAAGCAGGCGCCATGCCTAACCCAGTCGGTCCAATCACAAGAGCTGCGGGATCCGTTCGTTGCGAGAACCCGGCGCCAATGACGGTTAGGGATTCCAGAACCGGCATTGCGTTTGCGGTAACGGCGAGATTCACTCGCACTACTGTTCCCTGATTAACGACCTTCCCGTTTGCGGCAACCGTACCATTTAGTACGGTGGTCACAAATAGAACGGCCTGCTCGTCGCCGTCAAGCGATGCCATGTCCCAAGGCCCGTTGAGCAATGAACCGTAAAAGGTCTCGACGGGGTTGCCCCACGCATCCAGGACAATCAAGCAACCGGCCTGTGCCGTTGCGGAAGTCCCGTCGCTGGTCGGGAGGCTGCCAACAATCACCCAGCCCGTACGAAGAACGGCGAGCGCAGTGGTAAGACCAACGCCCCCGGGGCAAGGTCCGGGAAGATTTGTTGGATCGATTTGCGAGAAGAGCGACATGGCGCCATAGGGAGAAACCTCACAATCGTAGTTCCTGTGCCTTGAAAGTTGGGCTGCAGGGTGGTGTTCGCATTGAAATTGCTGACGAGGTAGTGCCCCTCGCGCAAAAGCCCCACGCTTTTTGGTACGCGCACGAGTCCATATGGATTGACATCACCATTGCTGGGCACCGTGGAACTAATCGTGGAAATGTTGTTAAGTTTTTTGAGAATAGAGCCATCGTCATTTGCAAACGATGGAGCAGCGAGAGCACCAAACATTGCGAGAATTCCCAGCGCAGTGTTTAGCACGGAGCGTAATTGGGAATGCATGAACAACCTCCTTCGACTTTCCGGCTGCATCCCGCCCAACCGAATTTCAAACGTCAGGAACCGCAAGAACATTCAAAACTGAGCTGAGAGCGGCCATCCGGGATGGTACGCCCGCACGGTAGCGGATGCTATGCATGTAAGTTGATATGACAAACTGTTTACAAACTAGAAGCGGCTAGTGAAGTGAGTGACTCGAGGCAAGGAAATGAGGTTCGCTAACGATGGGACTTCAGAAATTAACAGAAAATTCGAGGCTTGCCTCCTTTCTTATGAGCAATTCCGCGGAAAATAGCAAAGGAAGCTATCCCGAACTCCTGATAAAAGCTGCCGGCTCAAGTGGGTCCCGGTACCCCAATTACAGGTAATCCAACTGATTAGGAGTTGGTGGGCCTGTCCATTCAAATGGAATTGCTGTCAACTGCCGGTTACGGTGTAATAGCCAGGCGATGCGGGGTTGGAGACTATTTCTTATTCTTGGGGTCCTGGCAATTGTTGCCGTCGGAGCGTACGGTTTGCGAACAATTTGGGGTGGATTCAGTACCGCCAGCGACCCTTCATACCTAGAAAGAGTCGCAGCCCGTACCGCGCGCAACTTATCCATCCCGCGAAATGCCCGCCTTGAAATAAATCCCTTTCAACCTACTCCCGACAACTTGAAAGAGGGCCGGGAGAGTTTTATTGCTCGCTGCGCGGTATGACACGGGCCTGACGGTATTGGAAAAACGGAAGTTGGCCGCAATCTTTACCCGAAAGTCCCTGACCTGCAGGTACCCGAAACGCAGAAACTCTCGGATGGCGAAATCCGGTACATCATTCGCAACGGCGTCAGACTCACTGGAATGCCGGGTTGGGCTCGCCCCCACGATGAACAAAGCGACGATAGTTGGAAGCTTGTTTTGTTTATACGCGGTCTTCGCGAGCTGACATCGAACGAGTTGAGGCACCAAGAGACAACGAATGGTTCTGCACACTTCGTGGGATCGCAATCTTGCAAAAGTTGTCATGCTCAAATTTACGAACACTGGCAAAAGACGCCAATGGCGAACGTAGTCCGGGACCCCCGCGAGCGTCAGGACGCCATCATTCCTGACCTCGCGACCAATACCATTGCGAAGTTCACGAAAGACCAAGTGGCACTTGTCTACGGAAGCATTTGGAAGCAACGTTACTTCACTAAGCTTGGCGACGACTACTTCCCCGAGCCAGCCCAATGGGATATCACAAATCACGTTTGGCGTCCTTATTTTGTAGCCAAAGGAACCGATTGGTGGGAACCATTTTATCCCCCTGACAACATGCAACGGCCCACGGGTCCAACTTGCGACGGTTGCCATTCGGTGGATTACAACATACACACGAAGCAAGTCGCGGAATGGAATGTCGGGTGTGAGAAATGCCACGGGCCGGGCAGTGCCCACATCGAACACCCGATGCGGGGAAACATTCTGAATCCAGCTCGCATGGATTACGTCCAAGCAAGCGACATATGCATCCAGTGCCATTCACAGGGTCGTCCCCTGACTAATCCCATCGAGGGAAAATACTATGATTGGCCTGTCGGGTATCGGGCGGGGTCAAAGCTGCAAGACTATTGGCAGCTAGAAGAGAGCAACCTAGGCCAATTGACGTTCACGCATTTCCCGGATGCCACGGCACACAAGAACCGGATGCAAGGAAATGATTTCGTGCAAAGCGTAATGTACCGTCGCGGCGTCACATGCTTTAGCTGTCACGACGTACACGGAACGGACAACTACGCGCAATTGCGCAAGCCAGCCGATCAAATATGCATGGATTGTCACGGCTCGATGTCTTTGAATGGCCCGCGTACAGCCACCATCGAAGAGCACACACATCACAAGCCAAGCTCCGCAGGTAGCAGTTGCATTGCTTGCCACATGCCCAAGATTGAAACCACGATCTCCGACGTAAAGATTCGAGCGCACACATTTGCATTTGTTACACCCAAGATGACTGACAAATACAAAATCCCGAATCCGTGCACCAGTTGTCATTCGGATAAAACCACAGCGTGGGCTACAGAACAGTTGAATCGTTGGCCCGAACGATCGCCGTGGCGAATGGAGTAATTTTCGTCCACCGCCTCAACTCCTGTGGGTAACCGGACATGCGCCTCCTAGTACCGGAGTCCAGGAGTGGGAAGTCTCATGGGTAGCCGTTGGGAGGCGGCACACATGAGAAGAAAAGCAAAACGGAGAAAGTCAAATCGTGCGAATACCAAAATCGGGATCCCCGATTTAGAGCACCCCAAATCGGCTGTGCTCATCAGTTTGCGATCGCCCGAATCGCAGCGCAGTTATCGCCGTTCCATCGATGATTTTGTCTCCTGGTATTGTTCCGAACCTCGGCTGTCCTTTATCAAAACGGTCGTCACGCGTTACCGAATTCACCTTGAGGACCAACAGTTGGCACCGGGAACCATTAACGTAAGACTGGCAGCCGTGCAGTGACTTGCCTATGAGGCAGCCGACACCGGACTCTTGAGCCCAGAACTTGCCGCTGGGATTCGTCGGGTGAAAGGAGCAAAGAAACTGGGAATGAGGCTTGGGAATTGGTTAAATGTAGAAGATGCTCGCTCGCTCTGGCAACTCCATAATGCTCACTCCCTCAAAGGCAAGAGAGATCGCGCCATGCTAGCGGTGCTGCTCGGATGTAAATTGCGTCGAAGCAAGCTGATTGATCTGACCTCAGATCACATTCAACGCCGTGAAGATCATTGGGCCATCGTTGACCTGGTTGGGAAGGCGGCACACATTAGGACCGTGCCTATGCCAGACTGGGTCAAAGAGGCGCTCGACAATTGGCTGGGTGCGGCTGACAGAAGAGAAGGCAAGCTCTTCCGGTGTGTGTGTCGGAATGGGATAGCGTGGGGCAGCGAAGTCACAGAAAAAGTTATCTGGCACATCGTGAAGGAGTACGCGAGGCAACTCGGCATATCACAGCTAGCCCCCCGCTCCCTGAAGAAGGGAGTCCGAAGAAGTAATCGTGGTCGCAGTATTGATCGAAGAGATGTTTAGGTCGGACCGAAACCGGCCGAGAGATTACGAAACGAGCCGTGGTCGTCGATGCACAGATCGAAGAAGAACAAGGAAGACCACTCTTCGGAGTGGATGGACCAGTGCGCTCAAAAAGGATTTGACAGGGCCGACATTGTTAGAGATGTCTGGTTAGCGCGTTAATCAGGATTTGGGCGGTTGCTTCCGGTTTGCCGACCATCTGGACGCAGTAAGAATCTCGCTAAACGTATTAGACTCAATTTCAGGTTGGGAGAAGCTTGCGTCCGACAAATAAAGGAACCTGAGAACATGGATAATCTCAGAACGTTTGGTGCGGCAACTGAAGTGAAGATCTTCGATCCTCGCGATCCCTCCAGCGGTTCGGGTGGGGCCGAACTGCTAGATGCTAGCGTTGTACAGCGAGACGACCAATGGTGGCTGTACCTCGCCGGCCAGGCCCACGGTTACGGAGCCACAGACATCTACAGCGCATCACTTCCTTCGGGCGCATCGCTCTGCGCCACTGGGTGGAAACTCACTCGCAACGTAACAGGAGAGCTGCTTCCAGTTTCAGGCCGGTGCCTTAGTGGTCCCTGGGACGGTAACGGCGGGCGGCACTGCCCGTCATATGTAAAGGGATGGGACTCGAGTAAAGACGACTGGGTGGAACGCATCTACTATGCAGGGGCGGCCGAGAATCTCTGGGGGCCGTACACAATCGGCTTTCTGCAGTGGGATGGAGAGAAGTGGGTAGATCACCTAGAACCGGCATTCGCAGCAAATGAAGATTGGGAACATGGAAGTGTGTACGAACCTAACCTGATTTACCACGAGGGTAAATGGAAGATGTGGTATGTCGCCGGATCAAACCACGAAGACTATCTCGTGCAAGGCTACGCGGAGAGTAAAGACGGCAGCACGAGTTGGAGCAAGCATGTGGTCTTTTCTTCCCCTGAAATGAAGATGTTCGATTTCTGCGTTCGTCAACGAGGAGACGCGTTCGACGCGATCTTCGCACGGGTTTGGGTCGGTGGAGGCACGCCGCCCCCCGAGACCGGGTTGTGGTGGTGCAGATGCGAAAGACCTTCTGCGAAGCTTTCAGACTGGGGACAGCTGGTTCAGATCACGACAGCCGAAGATCGCGGGTGGCACTCCGGCGCATGGAAGCCGTCGTTTCAATTTCAGGAGCGAAACGGCAAGCGTGCACTTGTGTTCTTTGACGGATCATACCGCACGAGCGATCCTGGGCCGTTCCCGTTCGCGTTCACTCTTGGCTGCCTCGAGATAGATTTGTGACTCGGCTCTCCTGACGACCGTCAAAGCGCGGGGGTGGATTTAAGTAAAAGGAAGGTATCGTTCCTGGATCATGGGCAACCCGGAAGTAATTCTACTTGCCTGATTAGTTTGAATGTACAGGTCAAGGAGGAGCGCTTGGTGTAGAAAAGCTGAACTCAGCGCCACGCTGATTCAGAAACACCAAGGAGGCTCCTCATGCAACCTATGTATTACATCGGCCTAGATGTTCACAAGCAGAAGATCAGCTACTGCGTGAAGGACAGCAGTGGCAAGATCTATGCCGAAGGATGGATTCCCGCCACACGTTTTGATTTAGATCGCTGGATGAAGACGCTGCCACAGCCGTGGAGCGCAGCGTTGGAAGCCACGATGTTCTCCGGCTGGATCTACGATCACCTAAAGCCACACGCTGCTGAGTTGAAAGTAGCCCATCCCTTGATGCTGCGGGCCATCGCCGCCGCGAAAAAGAAAAACGATCGCATCGACGCCAACAAGATTTGCGACTGTTTGCGCTGTGATTTTCTGCCGGAATGCTACATGGCTCCGACGGCGATTCGCGAACGGCGACGCACCCTGCGCTATCGCAACTTACTGGTGCGTCAGATGGTGCAGATGAAAATCAAGATCAGCACGCTGCTGATGGAAGCGGGAGTGAGCTACAACAAGCAGAAGCTCCACAAAGCCGGCTACTTCCGCGAACTATTGGCCAGCAACCCGGACATCGACGAAAGCTTGCGCTCGCTGCTCGGTCAGTGCCGGGAAATGGTGGTGCGGCTAGGCAAAATGGAAAGTGCTCTGATCCACTCCCTGCAGCAAGACGGCCTGCTGGTAGAACGTGTCGAGCGCCTGATGAGCATTCCGGCGATTGGGCCGATCACGGCGCTGACGTGGGCATTGGAAATCGGTGAGGTGCAGCGGATTTCGTCGATTAAGAAAGCCATCAGCTACTGCGGCCTGTGCGGCGATGAGCAACGTTCAGCGAACACCGTGCAACGTACGCCGTTGTCGAAACAGCGCAACAAACATCTGCAGACCACGCTGATCGAAGCGGCCAAGATGGCCCCACGCTACAGCCCAACGCTGGCACTGCTCTATGACCGGGAAAAGCAAAAGGGCAACGCCAATCGCGCCACGCTGGCGGTGGCCAGAAAACTGGTGGCCTACTTGATGGCCGTGGATCGTGGGCAATGCCATTTCTTGGTGATCGACCAGGAGACCCGTACGGCTGCCTGAGACCGCACGGCGAAAATAAAGTTTTTTCAGCGCGAGGCCTGCCAGGTCTTGCCGTTAAACCGACTGGGCGCAGGGGCGTGAGCACCTGCTGCTCCCGTTGATTAGTTTCGAGACTGGCAGGAAAACACAAACTCAATCTTCTGGGCAGCCAGACGAGCTGCACCAGCAAATGGAAGTCTGGTTCTATCCTAGATAGAAACCGCGGCCGAGAGGCCAACACGACGCGCTGACGAAACCCAGGATCTTACACCCGCGCTCCTCCTGAGCGCGTCAGGAGAGCTTTTTGCCTCTTGACAAGGACCTATCATAGAAGTCGGGTTACCGGAAATGTGGCTCATAGTACTTCAATCAACGGAGACTACTCAGGTTCGCCAATAAACTCAGCCCAGCTTCGCAGATTGATGATCCCTTGGCCCATGAGGGTTTGCAGCAATTCATTGAGAGATCGTCTGACCGCTTGCAACTCATCGTCAGTCGCGATGAGTGCGTCGCATTCGATGTCCCCAATATCTTGGAGGATTGCCATTAGGCCGGCAGGATTTTCCGCTGCCAGCAGTTTCCTGAGGCTCTCGCATATGATCCGAATACGGCGTCTTTCTTGTGGGGAAGGATCGGCGATCATGGATGCACTCTACCAAATCATAAAAACTGAACAGCCACTCCCCGTTTTTCAGCCGTGGTCTGTTCGATTCGGATGACTTGGCCGAAGTATTCCCGACTTTTGGGATTAGCCGAGGAGGAGTAAGGCAATGTCACGTAGACTCGCATGCCCACGAAATAGCGCGTAACTTCTGTTAGAAAATAGATTCCGCGCTTGGAAGCATTCTCACTCTGCTTAATGTCCTCAAATTCGCCGTCTTTCGGGCTGGCAGGCCGCACCTTGATAGGTTGGCGGAGCTTGACTCTCCGAACGTGGCGACGGTCGATGAGCGGCATAGAATTATCGAACCACACTTCTTGGGTGCCATGCTAGGTATTGTTACTGAAGGGGTACTCCCTAAGGGATTGTCAGCTGTCAACTCCCGGTAAGTCGTGCCAGCTCAACCGGTCGATGCAACACTCCGCATTACCTAGCTTCGACAATGCTTCCAGACCGAAGCTATCTGGTTGGCTGTTTCCGGTCAAAATCTACCTAGGGAAGTGCTCCTGCCGATCTAACCATCCTCAGGGGTATTAGCTTTTGTTTTCAATGCAGAGAGGGTGTGTGCTTAGTGTTGCGTCAATCCATAGAGACCACCGCGCTCACCAGAAAAGTGAGTACTGGGATGAAATTTACCGGTATTAAGGAGCGAAGGCGATCACCTGGTACGCCTTAACCACATTGGAGCCCACACTTTGCGGGAATTTCGAATCAAACTTGGTCGCGTATTTCGAGACTAGGTAGTCGGAGACGCGATTTTTAGCTTGGTCTAAGGTGGCGCCATCAGCGTACGCTGAGCCGGTCTGCTCCAGTAGATCGCGAAAGTATTGCTTCCAAAGCTCGAAAGTCTCTTTGCCGCGCATGACGTCGCCGTGACCGCCGATGACGTAGTTGAAGTCGAGCTTCTCTGCGACGTCCAGGGTCTTGATCCAATCATAGGGGTAGCTGTCGCCCATGTAGGGAGTCCAACCGTGGAGCGCGTCTCCAGTGACCAGAACTTTTTCCTTTGGGAGAAAGACGAAGACGTCGCCATCGGTGTGAGCGCGCCCCAGCCAGAGGATTTCAACCGTGCGGGATTTGCGGTGAAGAATGAGACTGCGGTCGAAGGTCATGGTCGGCAGAGTGATTTGCATGCTCTTGAGCTCGGCGAGATAGGCCTCAGCTTCGGAAATATTTTTCTGGATCGAGTCTCTCTGTTCGGTAGTGGAGGCTTTTTGCAGGTCGGCTTTCAGCTGTTCGATTTGGGCGGGCATGGTCACGATTTCGTGCTTCACTCGCGGGATGCCGCGCTGCTCGATACTTGTGCGAGTGGCCTCTGAAGAGATTATCTCGACGCCAGCGGGCCAGGAGCTGGGATAGGCTTCGTTGCCCTGGTAGTGGTCCCAGTGAAAATGTGTGTTGACGACGAACTTGACAGGCTTGGGCGTCAACTTTTTGATCTGCTCGATGAGGGCACGGGCAGCCGAGGGCTTAGAGTGTGTGTCAACGACAAGGACGCCGTCGTCGAGGATGATGATCGCGGCGTTGCAATTGACTTTGTAAGTGGGCTTAGCAATTGCTGCGTAGATTCCGTCTGCGACAGGCTTGATGTCGAATAGGTCGTCTGCCACGCAGGAGACCGGAATAGATAGAAAGAGGATGGAGATGAGCACGCGGTTCATGGGGCTACCTTCTTGCAGTCTAGTGTGGGAATGCTGCGAGGAGCGTACCACAAGGCGTTCACCTCTCGGAAAGCTTGGACGTATTGTCGGTAACTCGGAAGCGTGAATACGGTCGCTACGGATACCGGCGAATAACGGCGCTGTTGCAACGTGATGGTTCCGTACGTGGTTGCCCAGACCTAAGAACGTCCCGTCTTCCGTTTCGGATTGTTCCATTGAGACAAGATCAGATTATAATTCGAGGCTTCCTCTGGATTGTTACGACGGAAATCTTCCCAGACTTTGCCCTCGACAAGTCGGCGTGTGAATTCAGAGTCGCCCATTTGCCGAAACCATGTACCCTGCTTCGCATTAAGATAGCCATGTACGGCACCAGCGTTGAAACTTTGCTCTTTGGTCAATCGCATAATGGCCACCCCTTCGCACTATATTAGATACTTGTCCGACCGTCGCCTCCGTTATCCCTTCGGTCGAATCATGCCCACCGCTACTTCCCGCTGCTCCCCCTCCGGGAGCTTCAAGCGTGCCTTCTCAGCCAGTTTGCGGGTCTTGAACGGTTCCGACAAGATTGTGAACTCCGCGCTTTCATACTTGTAGAGCAACCACTGTTCGGTGATTTTCATAAAGTTTTCGTGCCGAGGGCAAGCATTAGCCCAATTTCTTCTCGATGTACTCGATTGCGGAACGCTTTCGGTGAAGGTGGGGTTCCCTGCGCAGTGCACCAGATTGCAACACACAACGCTTCCCGATAGCGACATCGCAGACAGGACAGGCGACGGATGACACTTGTTTGCGGGTGAGGTCGCTCTTCTTCATGTTGAAAGATTGCAACAACAGGCAGGCGCGAATCTGTACACTTTTGCACTACGAGGTTTTGCGGCGTAAAGCCTTTGCTTCGAATCCGTCAGTGCTCTGACCTCATGTGCTCCGTGCACTCAGCAATCTGGTCGTCAAGTCCTTTAATCTCTACTCCCAGCCGAATATTGTTCGGCGCAGCATCAAACTGCCCAGAAAGCCAGCTCCGTTTGGCTGCTAGCGCCGCGCGCTTATCCTTCCACCCCGATTCGGTCGGTAGCACAGGCAATAGCGGCTCTCGTACAACGACACCCTCGGCTCGCTTTTCAAGGTCGTCCAAATATTGTCTTATTTTGGTGGAAGCCATATTTACAGATTAGTTTATATTTACCCAAATGGCAATCACCGAATAGACCGTGGATGGTCAACGGGTACTGACTGCATCGAACACGTTCTCAGTATTTGCTTTCACTCCGTGAAGAGTATCCAGTCGAGCGCTTCGTCGAGGTCGCGGAACACGCGAATTCCTTTTTCACCGGAAATGCCGCGAAGTGCCTCAAACACCCGCGCGGCTCCAAATGCATAATCGTTGTTCACCAAAATCGCTCGGCGCGAATCTGGTGAAAATACTTTCGCTTGGGCGAGCTTGCGCACATCGTTGAGAGTGACTTCATAAGTTTCAACTTGAGTCAGATCTAACAGTTGGGAGAAGCTGGGGTCGAAATCAGACTCTTGCAGTAGTTTCGTTTGATGCGAGATCGCGTCGGCCATCGTGACCACGCCGGAACCTGTGCTCAGCACCAGTTTGCGTTCTTTATCAATTTTATAGAACGTGGGCATAGGGCGAGGAAGATGGATGAAGCCGGGATGGGGTTCCGCCCAAACTCCACCCCGGCTTCGGTAAAGCGAGCCTGTTATCTCATTCGCTGAAACGAGAATCTACTGTTAGAAGTGACAGATGGGAAAACCCGGGGGCGGATTACCGGGTTCTCGGGTCTCAACATCGCATCAGAGTTTGGGGTATGACACGCTGCTGAGCGGGCACATATTTGCACCAAACGGAATCGTTGGCAACGAAATTCGCTATTCGCCCGTAAGTTTGCAAATGTCCACTCCGCCGCGGTTCGGGTTCCCGTGTGGTAGAAACAGCGGAGCCGCGCCACCGCTGTACAGAATTCATTCATGACTGTCCACGATGGTTACGTCTCCGTTTCCGAAGAGCACTTGGTAATCTGCCTCTTCACGATTAAGGGTTGTCCGCCAATGGGGACAAAGCAGATGTTCGCCGAATTCTCTTGCCAACCGCAGCGCGTTTTCCGGAGTTTCATCATGCTTAGCGAAACCAAAATAAATAAGTTTGGTCTTGGGCTGTGATTTGCAGCCTGCAAGCAAAAGAGCGAGCACAAATATGGAAAGAGCACGCATACCCACCGGAGCGGCCGGTTAGTAATAGGAACAGGAGAAATATTAAGGAGTAAGACGAAGTCGGAGTGAGCATTCGCCCAGAACCTCACCCCGCCTTCGATGTTGCGACAAAGCCGGGGCGGGTCTCCGCCTAGAGTCCGCCCCAGCCTTCGATGAGCGAAGTTCTTATCTCATTGTTGGGAAGCAGCGTCTATTGGCAGAAGTAACAGCGAAGACTTGTGTTGAACGTTCAGGAGAAAATGAAGCCGGGACGACCCCGCCCAAGAGCTCGCCCCAGCTTCGGGGTACCAAACCTCTTATCTCATAATTTGGGGTAAAAGGCTAGTATCACAGATGACATATAGAGTTGGGCAAAATCGATGATGGGGCAAATAGGATGGCGATGGGCGGGCATCGCCGGGGTGCAGAGGAGCGTGCGCAGATTGCATTACACTCTGTCTCCCGGGGCAGTCCGCCCCGCCCACCCCTTCGCTGTACCGTGCGTGCGTGTAGCGTCGGCTCAGTCGGACGCGCATATATGACATCCACCTCCGCCGAGGCTAGTACTATGAGCCACCGCGTATGGTTATCTACCAACCGGGATTTTCAATTTATTCTTGACAAGATTTTGGATTCGCGTTGGAATGTGGGCCCTACCATCTCCGGCTAGTCGTCTCTGATAATTGTTGCAGTCCATTGGAGGCGTTATGAGTGAAGCTGCTCCCAATGTGAGTGTTTTGCTAGCTGACGATGCCGCTGTTGTCCGAAAATCAATCAAACATCTGCTGAGTGCAGAATCGAGTATCGATGTGCTTTCCGAAGCGGAAAGTATAGAGGAAACGATTTCATTGGCGATGGCTCTGAAGCCCGACGTGATTCTTTTGGACCTACACATGTCAGAGCCAGATAAAGTCAACGCAGCTTTTATCAAGAATCACCTTGTTCATTGTGGTTCACGGGTGTTGGCCATGACAATCGGTGACGTTGAAGCCGAAGAAAATAAACGACTGGCCGAATCCATCGGTGCAGTTGTTTTGCTGGACAAAGCCAAACTCTTCCAAAACCTCGTCCCCGCGATTCTCGGTCAGAAGAAGCCCTACAAGCAGCCATCAATTCCTGACTAACTCGCAGCAATCTGGCAGTGGCGGGGTTGCTCGTTAGTCGAAAAACTGTTTACTCCACAACGCCAAGGCGCTGGTCTCTGGGAAACTCTGGGTGCTGGCTGCCCTCCGGGAAAAAAGTTCCCCCTGCAAGAAGGACGTCCACGGCATTCAGCAAAACTCCACTCACTTCACTCTTTGTGATGAATCCTTGCACAGGAACCGTCCGCGAAATTCGGATCACCTCGCGACCCGCATGCATCGACAGCATGAGGATGGGAGCTCTTTTGAGAATTTCTCGTATCTGCTTGGCGGCAGCGAAGCCATCGAGCACGGGCATCGATATGTCCAAAATGATTATGTCGGGGTTCAAATGTAGGATTTCTCGACAGCTTCCAGTCCATTGACTGCCTCCCCGCATACCTCCAAATCCTTCCGCACCCCCAGAATGGCGCACACCCCTTTACGGACCACTTCGTGGTCGTCGGCTATTAGTACCCGCACTTTGATTGCCTCCGTACTCGGTCGCGCAAGGGAGCGCCTGCAGCAAGTCGATTTCTTATAGCTGATTGATGGCTAGAATGACATACAAAGTAGACTGTAGAGAACCGCAGTCCTAACGGTCATTTAGCCGGGACTGCACCCTCTCCCACTGTGCAATATTGAACAGCACGCAGTTTTGCGAACTCATATGATTTGCCTTGAACGGCGGGACAGCGCGTTAGCGTACGCTCTTGCGCTGCAAAGACTCAGTCCGAATTGCACAGACTGCCGGATGAGGCAGGATTATGGTGTCAAACTGGGAACTTAGTTGCAAAACCTGCGGTCACTCCTTCACCTTTGGTGAAATCGAAGACACTTTAGAAAACTACTTCCTTCCTCTTAGACCAAGTTTTCCCAGAGAAGGTTTATTGCGGAGATGCCCCTCTTGTTTAGAGACCTCTAGCTATGCGCCGTTTGAACTGAGCTATAAGCCGTCAGCCAACCCGTCGAACGAGTACTGTTAGTCACTCCACGTTAACGCAACTTATGAGGAGTTGAGACCCGTAGCAGGCGCTAGAGCACATTACGATTGATGCGATCAATGAGTGGATTTGGAAGAAACGGGACCAAGGTCTTTCTTGGGTGTCGGTAAAGAACATTCTGCGCACGATGCAGCGTGTCTTATCGGCCTACTCGAAAGATAAGAAGCCCCCGTTCTCCCAAATGGGTCTAGCCATCCCCGACCGGGATAAATTGCAGATGAAGATTAAGACGCGCGGAGCGGTATCGTTCTCGTGGATGCAAGCCAAGCAAATTGCCTTGCAAACCCGACGACTGGAGATCAGTGCCTCCAGAAAAGAACAATACGCCGTGCTCTTTCTTTTAGCGTCTGCGTCCGGGTTGAGGGTGAGCGAGTTGTTTGCCTTGAAGGTCGGAGACGTTGATTTCAGGGCGGGCACCGTTCGTGTTGATGAATCGTCGGACCAACGCTGCACCGGCAAGATCGGCCCGTGTAAAAACGTCGCCGCCTACCGGACAGTGTTGCTCCACGACCGTGAAGGCACGGAAGCTCTAAAGGTCCTAAAGAAGTTCTTCAAAAAACAGGACCCGACACCGAGCGGCCTCATCTTCCACTCACGAAACGACACTCCGTTGATCGAGACAAACGTGCTGCATGGTGGTTTGCATCCCGCTCTAAAGGCTTTGAATCTGCCCAAGGCCGGTATGCATGCCTTTCGTCATGGTTGTAATCGCAGGTGGGAATTAGCCGGGCTGAATCCTGCCGTTCTTCGTCAGCAAATGGGCCATAGTTCGGCCGCGATGACGGCGAGATACACCGGCGAAATCCCGCTCGCGCAGGTTCGACAAGCGTTTTCAGGTCTAAAAAAGCCGTTATTGGAAAATATGGAAAATGAGGTAGCGGCGTAACTTCTTTAGAATCTGGAGCGGGCGACGGGAATCGAACCCGTGTCCGAAGCTTGGGAATGTTCTGCCTTTCTTTCTTTCTTTCTTTCTTTCTTACTTTCTTTCTTTCGCCACGATGAAGTCGCCATTTTGTGACTTATTGACTTTGGAATCTGAAACAATATCCGGTACAAGATTCTGTGACGTTTCTGGTGTCACTTCTGGTGTCACTTGGAGTGGCAAATCTGGGCAAATAGAGGCTTGAACTGTCGTTTCGACTTTTCCGCATCTAATTGAAATGGCATGCCTTGTCGAGTGCTGACGTATCGGGACAGTGCGATCAAAATGGCTTAAAAGGCCGCTGCTCTACCACTGAGCTACGCCCCTGTGGAGACAAACGCTAATTGTACAGGAAAATCGAGAAACACGCTTAGCGCGCGGGCGGCAATTGGCGACACGTTCTGCGACCCGCGGCCTGGCGGGCGCATCGAATGCGCCGCCGCCATTCACGCCATTTCGTCTGTGCTGCCCGGCGCCCTTCTTACTCCACCATGCGCTTGGGCTTCCATTCGTGCTCGCGGCGGAGGCGCGACTGGTGCTTTTTCACCTGCGTTTCAATTTCGCTGAACGCTTTCTTGCATCCCGCCAGCACGTTCTTGCCGTTACCGGTGGCGTGCAGCGTGCCGCTGGGCAGCGACAAAGTCAGCGCGCAGGATTTTTCGTCCGTTCTCTGATTCCGTGAAAAAACTCCCTTCAACTGGATCATATCCGGCTGATAGCTCTTCAACAGCCGGTTCAATTTATCCAGCCGGCGCATCACTTCAACGGCCACCGGCTGTTGTGCATCAACGTGTTTGTAACTGATGGATACGTTCATGTTCGCACCTGTAGTTTTTGGGGCGGGCTCGGGAAGGGTGGCGACGCGGCTGCTTTCTGCACCGCATAACAATCCGAGCATAACAAGCGGCAAGCGCGGCTGCAATCCCCGCCGCATTGACAGACCGCGCGTGACTTTCTAGCCTAGCTGCAGGCCATTCCATGCCCGCCAGAAAACCCACCAGCAAAGCTCACACTCCGGCCGGCCGGCTGCTGATCGGCCCCGCCGGATGGTCTTATCCGGATTGGGCCGGGTTTGTTTATCCCGGGCGGCGCACCACGGGCTTTCACGAGGCAACTTTCCTGGCGCAGTTTTTCGACACCATCGAGATCAACACGTCTTTCTATCAGCCCATCCGCCCGGACCACGCCGCCGGCTGGCTCGAACGCGTGGCGCCCAATCCCGCGTTTCTTTTCACCGCGAAGCTTTGGCAGCGCTTCACGCACGAGCCCGCGGCGAATGCCGAGGACGAACGGCTGGTGCGCTCCGGCTTCGATGTGCTGCACAAAGCCGGGAAACTTGGCGCCGTGCTCGTGCAGTTCCCTTTCTCGTTTCATCGCACCGCCGAAACCGTGGCGCGCCTTTCCGCCTTGCTGGAACAATTTTCGGATTATCCGCTGGTTGTGGAATTGCGCCACTCCACCTGGCAAACGCAGGAGACGCTGCGGCTTCTGGAGGAGCACCACGCCGGCTTTTGCAACATTGATCAGCCGGTGATCGGCAATTCCATGACGCCCACCGCGCAGAGCACTTCGCCGATTGGCTATGTCCGCTTTCACGGCCGCCGCTACGACACCTGGTTCAACGACGACCCCGCCATTCTCGGCCACGAGCGCTACAACTATCTTTATTCCCTTGAGGAACTGAATCCCTGGGCAGAGCGCATTCAGAAAGTGATGGAGGGCACGCGCGATACGTTTGTTATCACCAATAATCACTACCAGGGCAAGGGCGTGGTGAATGCGCTGCAGTTGATAAGTATTTTGAAAGGGACCAAAGTAAGAGTCCCCGACGAACTTCGCCAGCACTACCCGCAACTGGAACCCATCGCCAGCGAAATGCCGCAAGCACCGACGCTTTTCCCCCTCGGCGCACCCGCCGGCAAAAAATCGTAAGCCTCGCCCGCCAACTTTAGCGGGCTCCCATTCTCGCCGGGTCAGGGGCGGCCCGCTCTCGGCAAGTCATCCTGAGGCTATCCGATGAGGATAGCCGAAGGATCTCAACGATCAGTCCTTGCAACAAATAAATGGTCCCTGCAAAACGTAAAGTTGAGATCCTTCGGCCCGCAAAAACCGCGGACCTCAGGATGACAACCAGTGTGGTGGCGGTGCTGAGAAAAGTGCGCTTGCGTTTCTCGCCGAGTCATCCTGAGGCTATCCGATCAGGATAGCCGAAGGATCTCAACGATCAGTCCTTGCAAAAACTAACTGGTCCTTGCAAAACGTAAAGTTGAGATCCTTCGGCCGCAAACACCGCGGCCCTCAGGATGACACCGCGCGAGTTAGTGCAACGGAGTGCAATGCGGCGGTTGCTTTGCTGCGGCGAACTATTTCTTGAAGAGATTCTCAAACGCCTGGCGGGCATCGGTGGGACGCGACGGAGAAGGAGCTTCGACAGGGACCTGGGCGGGCTGCATGTAGGTGGTCGGCGCCGTGTCTTTTTCAATGGTCATGCGAAATTCATAAAATGTGCAATCGTTCTTCGCGTCCTTGGGCGTAACGCGCGCGGGCACCGGCTGCGTGCATTCAAACTGGGCGCCGGAATCGAAGAAGCGGCACTGTTTGCAGCAGTGCAGCTCAAAATTGCACTTCGGGCAGATGCTCTTCGGATCGAATCCGGAAACCAGCACCGCCCCGCAATTGGAGCAACGCGCCCGCGTCACCGTTCCCACCATGCGCGGCGTCCGCGGACCTAAATGATCCGAGGCTCCACGAGGGCCGCCCTGCGGCGGCTTGCGATCTGGTCGATCTTTTTTTTCATGTTTTTCCGCGTCACGATAGCCGCGGTGGCCGTACTTGCGATCCACAAACGCCTCCGTCCGTCAGTCTCAACGGACTGCCACTTCTTTGGTGTGTTTACACAACTACCCTGAGGATCTCTGTGCGTCTTTTATCCAATCGGGTTGCTACAATCGCTCGGCAGGCCAGGCTTCCCCAATGAAGTGTTTCTGGATTGCCGGGTAGCGAGAGCAGAAGATGGGACAACTATGTTTGTAATCCTCTGGGAGTACGAAGTCAAGCCCGGTTGTGCCGAAAGGTTTGAATCAGTCTATGGGCCCCAGGGCGACTGGGCCAAGCCTGTTTCAAACCGATGCACACTTCCGGGAAACTCGCCTCCTGGCGGACATTTCCCGCCCCCGCTGTTACTTCACCCTGGACTTCTGGGATTCCGAGAGTGCGTTTCTCGAATTCAAAGCCGCGCAAGCCGCAGCGTACTGCCGCGCTGGACCTAGCCACCGAGGGATTGACGGTGTCGGAACGCCGCGTCGCAGCATTTCTCTTGTAGGGCCCGCCGGGCCTGCCCGACGTAGCCGCGCTTTCTGCGGCGAAGGCGGGAGGCGGGCCGCCTGCGTTAGCGCAACGATCTCGCCCCGACGGCCGGCCTCAGAAGGCCGGCCCTACAAAACCAATTATCGCCACCGCAATTATCACGCGAACCACGCGACAAAACCGTCTGGCGGCAAATCCGGCTGCAAAATTTTGCGCGGCGTACCGGCGCTGCGCAACACCGCTTCCGCGGCTAAATATCCGCTGCGGACCGCGCCTTCCATCGTCGCCGGCCAACCCGTATCGGTCCAATCGCCGGCCAGACACATTCCGCGAATGCGCGTCTCTTGCTTTGGACGCCAGCGGTCGACGCCAGGTTGCGGCGAAAATGTAGCGGCAGCCTCTTTGATCACGGTCGCCTTCAGAAGTTTCGCTTCCCGCGCAACCGGTAGGGCCTGCCGCACCTCTTTCAAACAAAGATCAATAATCTCCTGCCGCGGCTTCTGCAGCAGATCATAAGACGCGCTGATCACCAGTTGCAGGTACTGCCCCGATGACTTCCCTGCCCCATTCGCGCCGCCATACAAGGCCGTCTTGTTGAAGATCCATTGGGTGGTGGTTTCCAGCAGCGTCACAAACGGCTCGCGCATCACTTCGCGATCAAACCAGAAATGAACTCCCGTGATCGGCGCGACGCCTATGTTGCCAAGCTGCCCCAAGCTCGGTTCACATCGCGTTATTTCCTCGTTCGCAAGCTCCGCCATCGCTTGATGCGGTAACGCAATCACGTAGGCGTCCGCGGTCTCCACGCGCCCGCCGTCGAATTCCACGCCAGTCATCGCGCCGCTGTCCACACGAATCGCGCGCACCGGCATGCGCAGGTTCACTTCCCCGCCCCGCTTTTCGATCTCCGCCTTGCAACCATCGTAAAGCTCCGCCAACGGCACCGCCGGAACGCCCATGCGATAGCCAGTGCGATTGGACAAAAAGGCCTTCCAGAAAACATCCACGCCAAACCGCGCGTCCGTCTTGTCGAGCTCTTCGTCCAGGGCGCTCACCAGCACCACACGCCAGAACCTTTCGATCGCGCCCGGGGTCTGCTTGCGGCGCTGCAGCCATTCCAGCATGGAGATGCCGCCCGGCTCATCCAGATCCGCCGTGTGTCCCTTCGCGCGCAGAATATCCAGCATGGCGCGCGCGATGCTGCGCTTGTCGGCCAGCGTCAACGGCGCAAACGCGGCGAACGATCCCGTCATGTGAAACGGAGCCGGCAGCATCCCCGCCTGCATCTCGCCGGTTCTTCCCTGCGGATCCTGAAACAACAAGCGGTCAAAGAATTTAATTTTTCCGGCGGAGCCTACGCGGCGGTAAAAGTCTTCCAGGTTCGTGCAGCAGCCCAGCGTCACATGCTGACAGTTGTCCACATGCTCGCCGTTGGGCAACACATAGGACGTTGCCCGGCCGCCCAGGAAAGGCCGCTGCTCGAACAGCCGCACACGCCAGCCTGCTTCAGCCAGCGCGACGCCCGCCGAGAGCCCCGCCAGTCCCCCGCCGATCACGATCACGTTTTGCAAGGATGTTCTCTTCCGTGTGGCGCCCAAATCGCGCCTTGGCCATCAACATCATTTTTTCCGGTTTGGAGAGCCGCACGCGCTCGCCAAACACGGCAAAATCCACCGACTCAATCCGCGCCAGCAAAGCGCTGTACGTCTGCACCAGCAGCCACAGCGTGCCGCGGCTGTCTTCCTCAATCAATTCCAGAAGCTGCGCGCCTTCTTCATAGAGTTTCCACGCGCGATCCGCTTCAAAGCGCAGCAATTCGCGCGCGCCCAGCGTTGCGTCAGCGCGGCCGAAGTCCGCCTTGTTCACGCCGTAGCGGATAAGGTCCTCTTCCGGCAGGTATACTCGACCAATCTGAAAATCCTCGCGGACGTCGCGAATAATATTCGTCAGCTGAAACGCCAGCCCCAGTTTTTCGGCAAGCTCCAGTGCCCGTGGATCGCGAAAACCAAAAATGTGCGTGCACGTCAGGCCCACGGTTCCGGCCACGCGGTAGCAATATTCCTTTAACCGCTCAAACGTTGGGTATTCCTGAATCGTCAGGTCCATCTCCGCGCCGCTGATCAGATCGTGGAGATAGCGCGCAGGCATCTGAAACCGGCGCATGGTATCCACCAGCGCGGGCAGCACTTCCTGCTGGCCCGGCAAAACGTCCTGCCTCAGCGTCAGTGCCGCATTGCCGTCGAACTTCTGCGCTTGACCGGTCACCGCTTCATCCAGCGCGGCCCGCCATTTCGCCAGCCCGCGCTGCTTCGCGGCCACGTCTTCGCCCTCATCGGACACATCGTCAATCAGCCGCATGAACGCGTAGAGCGCCACGATGCCGTCGCGCTTCGCCTTGGGCAGCAGAAAAAACGCCGGATAAAAATTGCTGTGCGCGGTCCGGGCAATGTGGTGGCAATGGCTGTAAGAAGCCGCCACATCCGCCTGCCCCGCATCCGCGGCTACAAACTTCGCTCCCTCGCGCGCAAAGCCGCCGATTGCGATTCGTCTCCGAGCCGCCGAATACATGGGTAACCAGTGCGCGCCCCAGTAGACTCAACTTGCTTCACTTTGCCCACTTCCGGGCGCCGGTGCAGCGTGTCGTAGCCCATCGCTTCAATGGCATCCAGCACCGCCAGGCCGCCGCGGCTGAACATGTCCAGGTCCACGCTGATTTTGCCTTCCACGCGTTTCGCCAGAGGCATGCCCTGGTGAAAAAGCGCCCGCGTGTATTCGATCAGTTCTTCCATCAGCGCAACGTAGCGCTTATCAAATTGTCGACCAACGATGTCCGCTTCGCTCAGCCCGTGCGCCGCGGCACGGTCCAGCGGAATGTAAATCCGTCCGATGTCCAGGTCGCGCGAAACGTCCTGCCAGAAATTCGCCAACTGCAGCGCGGTACACGTGGCATCGGAAAGTCGCTGCCTCTCTTCATCGCGATATCCGCAAAGATAGAGCACCAGCCGCCCCACCGGATTCGCCGAATACACGCAGTAATCAAGCACCGCGTCCCACGTGGGATAGCGCTTCACCACCTGATCCTGGCGGAACGCCTTCAACAAATCCGCGAAGGGCTGCTTCGGCACATCCTTGGCAACAATCGTCTCGCGCAGCGCCACAAATACTGGGTGCGACGGCCGCCCTTCGTAACAAGCGTCCAGCTCACGCTCCCACCAAGCCAGCAATTCCAGCGCCCGCTCTTTTTCGGGGATTTCATCGCCCAGGTCGTCAGCCCAGCGGCAGTACGCGTACAAATTATAAAAATGCTGGTGCAGTTCTTTCGGCAGCAGCCAGGAAACCACGTTGAAGTTTTCGTAATGATGCGTGGAGAGCCAGCGGGTATACGCCTGCGCCGCTTCTGGCGCACAACCATCCGCCGGCAGCTTTTCGGCAATCTTTAATTCGCCCGGCCGAAGCATTGACGGTGTCAGTCCTTTGGAAGTTTAAGTGAGAAGTAATCCGTAATCAGTATTCGGCAAACAGATAACAGCGAGCAGTAAACAGGAACCAGGAATTCGCGCCCAATTATTTAACAGGATATCGCTTCACCGGTCGCTGGTCGCCGGCCACTTGTCACTTTTTACGGCCTTACCGCCAGCTTGATCTCGCCGCTGCGCGTCTTCATGCGCTCAAAGGCCTGCGGCAGATCTTCCAGTCGAATGTCTTCGGTTACAAAGTCGTGCGCGGCAATGTCTCCGCGGCGAATCGCTTCCATCGCTTCGCGGATAAAGCGCGGCGTGTGATGGAACGGCGAAATCACCTTAATTTCGGAATAATGGATCGCGGCAGGTTCAATCTCCACGCGCGTTCCGGTGGGCAAGCCGCTGAAGAAATTGACCACGCCGCCGCGCCGCACCATGGCCAGCGCCTGTTCCCAGGTGGCGGGATTCCCGGCCGCTTCCACAACGGAGTCCGGCCCGCGATTCTCATCGGTCAAGGCCCGCACAGCCGCGGCCACATCCGGCGTTTCCGTAACATTAATTGCCGCCACAGCGCCAAGTTTCCGCGCCACGGCCAAAGGTCCTTCGCGCCGCGCCAGGGCAATCACGCGAACGCCGCGCCGCGTCAGCATGCGCACAAACATCAATCCAATCGGACCGCAGCCGATCACCACGGCGGTGTCCCCAGTACGCACTTCCATTTCGTGCACGCCGCGCAGCACGCAAGCCAGCGGTTCCACCAGCGCGGCGCTGTGATCGTCCACCGCGTGCGGCACCTCCAGCATGTTTTCCCGGACGATGCGCCCCGGAATGCGCATGTATTCGGCGTACGCGCCATTATTGAAGAGCAGATCGTCGCAGAGGTTTTCTTGCCCGCGCCGGCAATGATAGCAGCGCAAGCACGGCGCTGAATTCGCCGCAATCACCCGCGTGCCCAGCCGCCACCGGGAATCCACGCGCTTTCCAAGAGCCACAATTTCGCCAACCACTTCGTGCCCGAACACCGCGGGCGGCTGGATCATCTTCGCGTGATAACCGCGCTTCCAGACCTTCAGGTCCGTTCCGTCGGTCAACGCCAGGCGCACGCGCAGCAACACTTCATCCACGGCCACCGCGGGCACATCAATTTGTTCAATACGAAGATCTTCACTGCCGTAGAGCACGGCAGCCGTCATTCGCGAGGGAACCACGATTTTCGCCTGGAGCACTGCTTCTTCCAGTCCGATTTCCGCCTTCTTTGGGGACGCGGTTTTCATTCGTGTGTAATCAAAATCTTCAGCGAACTCTCCGTAGGGTGAGCCGCCAAGTCCAAGCCTTCCTGAATTCTAGCCAAAGGGAACCGGTGGGTGACGATATCTATGACCGGCAGTTTCTTTCCCAACACCAGTGCTGCCGCACTCTCTTGGATGTCAACGGCTGCACTATAGCTGCCCAGGATTTCTTTCTCGTCGATCCCCACCGCCGAGGCTGGAAACTCAATTTTGGACACGGGGTCGTTTGCGGCGAACAAGAGCACCCGCCCCCCAGGCCTCGCCGCTGCCAACGCATCGATTACCACTGCGGGATGCGCAACAGCTACGAGAACTGCGTCTGCTCCCCGGCCCTCGGTACGGGCCTTGATTTCTTCCAATAGCTTACCACCGTTGGGGTCAAATGACTCTATGGCTCCCAACTTCAGGCTCTTGGCCCTTCGGGTGGCAACCGGATCACTGGTATAGATGCTGGCGCCCTCGATTTGGGTAACCATTAATAATTGCAGACCGATGGGGCCGCAGCCGATCACCAGCACCGTTTCGCTGGCGATTACGCGCGCTTTTTGCACCGCCTTTACGATCGTGTTGATCGGCTCGATAAACGTGGCTTCTTCAAAGCTCACATCATCCGGCAAGGCCACGATGCCCCGCTCCGCCACCCAGGGCATGGCTTTCACATATTCGCCAAAGCCGCCGCCATTCGGCGTGAAGCCCGCGGTCAGTCCGGTGGATTTGTAAAGCTTGCATTGCGAGAACATCCGCCGTTCGCAAAAGAAACATTCGCCGCAGGGGATATGGTGAAAGCTCATCACCCGGTCGCCCAGGCGCCATTTGGTTACGCCGCGGCCAATGGCAACCACTGTGCCGGCGAGCTCGTGGCCCAGAATTTGCGGCGGCTCCACGTAGCGGTAGAAAATTTTCTTGATATCCGTGCCGCAGATTCCGCAGGCGGCCACTTTGATCAGCACTTCGCCGTCGCCAACTTCCGGCACCGGCACTTCTTCGACACGGACCACGCCCTTGTCGCGATAGACGCCCGCGCGCATTGTCTTTGGAATCGGCCCCAGCGAGCGCACTTGCTCCACCACTGTGCCTGCGCCGCTCATCCCGCCACCGCCTCGTTGGATCGCGCCGGCGCTGGGATGTGTGACAGCGCTTGCAAATAGCCTTCCAGAAACGCGGCCAACAACGCGCCCGCGCGCTGGCTCTGGCGCCCGAAGCGAATCAACGAGGGCAGCGCCAGCGGATTCTGCGCCACCTGGATCATCACTTTTGTCAGGCTCACCTGATTATTTTCCGAAAGAGTCAGATTGAAATTGATCGGCAAATCTTCCGTGGCGGAATCGCTGATGGCGCGAATCACCACGCTGCGTGCGCCCCAGGCCAACGCTTCCTTCACGATCTCAAAGCTTTCCATGTCCACCGATTGCGCCCGCGAAGCACACGATTTTTTCTGGCTCGCCTTCACCAGAATCTGATCCGTCGTGAACAAGCAATTCGCGTCCTTGGCGCCCAAGTCCAGCGCAAATTTCCGAAGCTCCGCGTCCACTTGCAACTGGCCAGAACCCAGATCCGGACGGTGTAGCTCAGCGATCAATTCGTTCGGCGCGATAATGTCACCTACGTTCAACGTGTCGCAGAGCGCGCCGGCCAGCCCGCTGGAAATGCACACATCAAAATATTGATCTTTGTCCGCCATACGCATCATCAGGTCCATGGCCTGCGACGCGGCCTGCGCGCCGACTCCGGTGATTAACACAAAAATTTCGCCGTCGCCGAATGGCGCCCGCCTGAGTTTCAGCCCCTGATAGTCAAATAGGTTGAAAGCCCGCAGTCTCCGCCAAGCCGTAAACTCCGCCTCCACCGCAAATGTAACCAGTATCCGCATCTACGTGTTAGTTGCCCTTCCGCTTTCCTTCGTTACTTCGTTATTTCATTACTTCCTTACTTCATTACCTCTTCTTATTCCTCACGCTGCCAGCTTCATCTTCCTCGCCCGCCGCGGCGAAATATATCCATTCGCCTGGTACCACCGCACGGCCCGCTCCAGCGCCGCCGCCACCGGCCCCGGCTGAAATCCCAATTCGCGCTTTGCCCGAGACGCATCCACAAACATCTTGTGCTGCGCGATCTTCACGCCTTCCACCGGAATTTGCGGCTCCTTCCCTATCATCCGCGAGAACCCCGTCTCCACGTAGGCTACACCCAACGCCAGCCCGTGCGGAATTTTCCACTTCGGGGCGGCCAAACCCGTTATCTTCGCCAGCGTGTCCAGCAATTCCTTCAGCGTCAGATTCTCCGCGCCCAGCAGATACCGCTCGCCCACTTTTCCCTTTTCGGCGGCCAGCAGGTGGCCCGCCGCGCATTCTTCGACGCCGACAAAATTTAATCCAGTCTCCACGTATCCCGGCATCTTGCCATTCAGGAAATCCAGAATGATTTTTCCCGTGGGCGTCGGCTTCCAGTCCCACGGACCCACGGGCGTGGTCGGCATCGCCACAATCACCGGCAACCCTTTTTTCGCCGCCTGCAACACTTCCTGCTCCGCCATCCACTTCGAGCGCTTGTAATGCCCCACCATCTCGTCCAGCTTCGCGTCCGTAAATTCGTTGGGCAATTCCGGGCGGTCCACGGCAATCGTGGCCACCGTGCTGGTGTAGATCAGTTGTTCCACGCCAGCGCGTTCGGCCGCCGCCAGCAGATTTTTAGTGCCGCCAACGTTCGAGTCGTAGATATCTTGCGGCTTCTTTGCCCACAGCCGGTAGTCCGCGGCCACATGAAATACGCGCTGCACATCCTTCATCGCGCGATCCAGCGAGCCCGCGTCCCGCAAATCCCCAGTTACATACTCCAGCGAAAGATCGCTGATCGCCCGGTTGCTGCTGGAGGGCCGCATCAGCACGCGCACTTCTTCCCCGCCCGCCACCAGTTGACGCGCCACGTGGCTGCCCAAAAATCCCGCCGCGCCGGTCACCAGCGTCGTCATGGTTTGCGCACCCGTTCGCGTTTTTCGCCCAGCCCGCCACTCCATTGCCAGGCCAGCATTTTCCAGAAATCGCCGGCTTTGGGATTCATCCCCAGCAGCGCGGCGGTTTCATAACCAGAGGGGTTGGCGCACGGTTCGCACTGCGGGTTCATCCCCCGACCGAAATTTTCCCAAACCGTTTTCTCCGCAAGCGCCTGGTAGCTCTGCTCGTGGCCATAATTCAACAGCCCGCACGGCACCGCCCAGCCATCTGGCCCGTACAGTGGATTTCCCCAGGAGCTGCAATCCAGTTCCCGTTCGCCGCGCAGATATTCCAGGTATACGGGCGAGTTCAGCAGATTGTAGTGGCCCAGGAGCTCGCCCGCATCGCGGAATCGCTGGCGCATCTGGTCACGAAACGCCGCCGCAGAATCGCGGCACATTTTTTCAACAGGATAGTGCGGAGAGAGCAGATAACCATCCACGTGCATTGCGTGCAGCGTCTCATAGAGAGCGGCGACATCGCGCATGTCCGTATCCGGAAAAACCGTGGTAGTGACCAATACAAAAAATCCGGCGTTCTTCGCCGCTTTCACGCCATCCAGCGCTTCCTGAAACATCCCGGGCCGCGCGGCGCGCGCATCGTGCACGGATTCAGTGCCGTCCAGCCGCACATTCCAGAAAAAATTCGTGTACGGCGGAATCATGTGCAGGTGCCGCCGGATGCGCGTCCCATCCGTGTACAAGAACAGGTGTTTCCCGCGGCTTAAAATTTCCCGCGTGAGTCGTGCGATCTCCGGATATTCCAGCGGTTCCCCACCGCAAATCGCCACCAGGGGAGTGTCGCACTCCTCCACCGCCGCCAAGCACTGCTCCACGCTCAACATCTGGCGTTCCTGCGCCGCGCCATTCCCGTTGCCATTGCTGGCGCCACCGCACGGTGAGGCAAAGCCGCCCAGCGGATCCAGGGACAGCATCACCGGGATTTTCTTGTCACCACGAATTTTCCGCGACGCGAGGTGTCTCGCGGAATCCAGCACTAGGCCAAGGGGATACCGCATTCGTTTTGCTTAGGAAGCGCTCCGTTCGCGCCTGGTATAAAGCCCGCTCCGCAATTTAAATTCGCCCGGCAAAAACTTGCATGCACAGTATTCTTCCGCCTGCTTGCCTTGATTGCGGAATCTTGCCAGGGCGTAAACCGGGAAGGAATTCTTGTAGAGATGATATTTCAGGTAAAACACGCCGGGAAATCCCGTTCCGGTGAACTCGTCTTCGCTCCACGAGCCGTTCGCATTCTGCTGCTGCACCAGATAGGCTGCCGCGCGCCCCACCGCCGGATCGTTCGGATCCGCCGCTGCCAGCAAGCCGATCAAGCCCCAGGCGGTCTGCGAAGGCGTGCTGTTTCCCTGACCCTTCGTCGAATTCAGCTCATAGCTCAGCAGCGACTCGCCAAAACTTCCATCCGGCTTCTGCATCTTGCGCAGCCAGGCCACGGCCCGCGCGCAATAATCCTGCGCCGTCAGCGAAACCGTCTCCAGCGCGCGCAACACGCCGCTGGTGCCATAAACATAGTTCACGCCCCAGCGCCCGAACCAGGAGCCATCCTTGCACTGGTCCTGCGTCAGGAATCCCACGGCCTTGCGCACCACCGGATGATCCGCGGGCCAACCAAAGCGGCCCAGGCATTCCAGCACCCGCGCCGTTACATCCGCCGTCGAAGGGTCGATCATGGCGTTGTGATCGGCAAACGGAATGTTGCATAGAATCTGCTTGTCGTTGTCGCGGTCAAACGCGCCCCAGCCGCCGTCGCGATTCTGCATGCTCAGCAGCCACTGGACGCCGCGGCGCAGCGCCGCTTCCATGCGTTTTTCGTCGGGAAACTTCACGCGCTGCAGCGCCATCAGCACGAACGCCGTGTCGTCCACGTCGGGATAAAAATCGTTGCGATATTCAAACGCCCAGCCGCCCGGCTCGGCATCTTTATTTTTGATCTGCCAGTCGCCGCCGCCCAGAATCTGCTTGGTCAGCAGCCAGTCCGCGGCCTTCACCAGCGCCGGATCATCCGCCGCCAATCCCGCTTCTTCCAGCGCCACCATCGCGATGCAGGTATCCCACACCGGAGAAACGCAGGGCTGCAGCCGAATCGTGTCGCCCTCTTCGATCTCGAAGCGCGAAAATTCCTTGATCTCGCGGAACGTCAGCGGATCATCGGGCCCGTGGCCCAGCGCCATCAGCGCAAAAATCGAATTCATCATCGAGGGATAAATCGCCGCCAATCCCTCGGTGCGCTCCATGTGCTCCAGCATCCACTGCTTTGCTTCTCGTAGAGCCTTGTTGCGCAGCGGCTTCCACGGCAGCTTTTCATAAAGCTTCAGGCCGCGGTCCACCGCCAAAAACAAATTTTTCCAGGAGACAAGCTGCTTGCTCCAGCTGAAAGCCGCCGCTTTCTGCGAAGCATCCAGGAACAACTCGTCCACTCGCGCGTGTTCCGGCAAACGGAACTCCGGCCGCAGCGCCGAAAGAATCGCCATCGGGATCACGATCCCGCGCGTCCAGGAGGACATTTCGTAAATGTTCAGCGGAAACCAGTTCGGCAGCAGCATCAGCTCCGGCGGAATTGCGGGAACCAGTTCCCAGCCTACAGCGCCAACCAGCGCCAAATAAAAGCGCACGTACGAATTCGTGTGTTCCAGGCCACCCAGGCTGTGAACCGTTTCGCGCGCCTTCGCCAAATGCGGCGAATCCGGCGAATCGCCGGCAAGCTTCAGCGCAAAATACGCCTTACACGTGGCATTCAGTTCCGAAGGCCCACCGGGATAAATCGGCCAGCCGCCATCGGGTAGTTGCCGTTGGCGCACATAATTCGCCAGCTTGGCGATGCGCGAAGGCTCCGCCTTGCCAAGAACATAAAGATAATAAATGTAGTCGGATTCGAGGGTGGTGTCGGCTTCCAGCTCGCCGTGCCAGTAGCCTTCTTCGGCCTGCACGGACAACAGATACTCTGCGCCATTGCGGATGGCGGTCTCAACCCGTTCGGTCCATGCCTCTTGTCGCCACGGAACCGGTGCGGGTGCTACCGGTAATTCTTCTCCAACGCGTACAAAGGACGCCATTCTTGCTCCCCCCAGAGCAATGCCCGAGGGCGGGTTACACCCCAAGCCACCTCAGTTAAAACCACTAAATTCTCTGATGCGTTAGACTTCCAGAAGGTCACTTGAAGCGAACCAATCAAGCACCCCCCAGTACTTTCTTATTATCCCCGCCCCGGAAAAAACGGTCAACGCCTAAGATGCCGATCCGCCAACCCCGGCCCAATCGCCGCAGCCGCCCCGGTAGCGCCGGCATCCTGTTTACCCTGAACCTCGAAGGGCCGGCAAGCAAGCGCCTTGGCGGCTCCGTGCCTTACTCTTTCCGAACCCGCCACCATTCCCTCAAACTCGTGTAGGGCCCGCCTTCCGCTTGCCCTGAGCGTCGAAGGGAGGCGGGCCGCCGATCCCCTCGCGATAATCTCGCCCCAACGGACGGCCTCAGAAGGCCGTCCCTATAAACGCCTCAAATCTGCACATTCCCCTCTGCATCCAACATCCGGTGCACCAGAACCTCCAGCGGTACCGGCAATGCCTCCCCTTCCCGCTGCAACACCGACGGCTTTTCCTGCAGCAGTTTTGTCGGCAACTTCATCCACAGCGCCGCAGGCGGCCCATCCCCGCCGATTTCGCCGCGCAGCACCAGCGCGTGCGCTCGATCCAGAGCAATCTGCGCCGATTCCTTGAAGTCGTCCTTCAGCGGGTCAATCACCGCAAAATAAAGCGAAGGCTTCACGAATTGCATCAGCGAATTGCTTTCCAGAATCACCGCGCGATTCGCTTCGCCGCCGGATTCGGCCGCGATCCCTTTCAACGCATCACGCAGCAACGGCAATCCTTCGGCCAGATAGCCCTGCTTGGTCCGCAGCCAAAACGCCCGCTTCGCCCCAGCCGCCAGAAATCGCGCACTATCGGTCCCGGTGTCCGAGCGCGTCTCCCAAGTCAGCGCGCAAACATGCTCCTCCGGAGCGCAATCGCAATCGTGGCCGTTTTGCGCGCAGACTCCGTGCCCATACTGCGTAATCTTTCCCGCAATCCATTCCGTCTTCGGAAACGCGGCAATGATGTCGCACACTAGCTGCGTCTTCCCAATGCTTCGCGTATGCCCGCCCACCACCACGAGCCTCCACAGCGTCTTCGCTTTTTCCTGCGTCCCAATCATTCGTATCTCATTCCTTGGATGCCGCATCCTCGCCGCAAAGTGCGTTTGATTTCAGCACGAACTCTCCGCGCCCTCTGCGGCCCCTCTGCTACCTCTGCGGTAAGCCTTTCTCTTCGATCTTTTTCACCCGCTCCGCCAACTCTGGCAATCGCGCAAACCAGAAATACGCCTCTTTAAACTGATCCAGCGGCCGCGCCGGCGTTCCCCAAACCGTCTGCCCCTTGCGGATAATCTTCCCCGTGGGAATCCCCGCCTGCGCCCCCGCGATCGAACCATCTTCCAACGTGCAGTGGTCCGCGATCCCCACCTGCCCGCCAACCACCACGTGATGCCCCAGTTTGCTGGAGCCGGAAATGCCCGTCTGCGCCGCAATCACCGTGTGCGCGCCAATCTGTACGTTATGCCCCACGTGAACCAGGTTGTCCAGTTTCACGCCTTGCGCGATGCGCGTGTCGTCCAGCGAGCCGCGGTCAATCGTGGTGTTCGCGCCGATCTCCACGTCGTCCGCAATCTCCACCAGCCCCGCCTGCGGAAATTTCCAATATTTTTCCCCATCGAATGCGAAGCCAAATCCATCCGCGCCCAGCACCGCTCCCGCATGAATTTCCACGCGATCCCCCACGCGCACCGCCGCATAAAACGTCACGCGCGGGTGAATGCGGCAATTCGCGCCGATCCAGCTTCCGGCGCCAATCACGCAGTGCGCGCCAATCTGCGTGCCGTCGCCGATGTGCACATCTTCGCCAATCACCGAGTAGGGCCCGATGCCCACATTCGCGCCAATCCGCGCCAGGGGAGCCACAATCGCCGTGGCATGAATTCCCGTCGCGATCGGAGCACGCTCCAGCAGCAGCGCCGCCGCTTTCGCAAACGCCACCTTGGGCTTCGCGCTGCGCAGCACCGTCTTTCCCGCCAGCGCGATTCCGTCCGCCGCAATCACGCAAGACGCCTGCGAAGCCGCCGCTCGCTCCGCATGTTTCGCGGCTTCCACGTAGATCACTTGCTTCGTTGCAGCGCGCTCTGGCGCAGCCACGCCAGTAATTTCCAGCGCCGCGTCACCCTCGAGCCGCGCATCAATCGCCTTCGCCAATTCGCCCGCCGTCCACTTCATCCCCGCCTCCATTCCGCATTCTTCTCTGCGCCCTCTGCGAGATCTCTGCGGCCTCTGCGTTAAGCCTTTTCCTTCTTCATAAAAAATCGTAAACCGGCATCTCGCCCTCCGGACGGTTCTTCCACCGCGCGTGAATCCAAACCCACTGCTCCGGATGCTTCCGAATGATCTCTTCGATCACCTTGGTAAAGCGCTGCGTATTTTCAAGAACGTCCCGCTCCGTATTTCCAGTGCGAATCAACTCCACCGGCGGCTCAAAACGCAGCCGATATTTCCGCAAATTCTCATCCCAATACGCGTACCCCGGCACCACCGCCGCATCAGTATGCAGCGCCACACGCGCAATGCCAGTAGTGGTGCAAGCCGGCCTGCCGAAAAAATCCACGAAGACGCCCTCACCCGGCATCGTGTTCTGGTCGGCCAGAATGCCCAGCGTGCCGTCGTCCTTCAGCACCTTCAGCATCATGCGCGCAGCTTCATTTTTGTAAACCGGCCGATTCCCCGACCCGCCGCGATACGCATTCACCAGCCGGTCGAGCCGCGCATTATCCAGCGGCCGCGCCATATAGTGCAGCGGAAAGCCATAAAGCGCGTGCGCATACGATGAAAGCTCCCACGCGCCAATGTGCCCGGTCAGATAGATCACGCCCTTGCCGCGGCTCTTCCCTTCCAGGAAATTTTCGTGGCCATCCAGCACCACCACGTTTTCAATATTTTCTCGCGTGTAGCGCGGCAGCCTCGCAAACTCCGCCGCCATCCAGCCAAGATTCCGCGTCATCCCGCGCAACGCCGCGTGCCGCTGCGCTTCGCTCCACTCGGGAAAGGCCAGCTTCAGATTGGTTTCCGCAATCTTGCGCAATTTTGGCAGCAGCACCAGCAGCAACCTCGCTGTCGCCGCCGCAAGCGCCCGCGCCACCGGACGCGGCAACACCCCCAGCGTCTTCACAAACGCCCACGCCACCGCGTATTGCAGCCACTCAATCATTTTGAAATGCGGCTCGCCGCAGAAGTAATAAGTTCACAGTGGAAAAGCCACGGTAAAAGTCAAAAGTTAAAAGTTTTAAGTTCAAAGCGTAAAACCAAGCGTTCCGAGTCTTTACTGAAAACTTTCCACTTACAACTTTTAACTGCCTTCCCGCCCCTTCCAAGATACACCGACAATGCTAAACTCCTCTTTCCGTGAGCCCAGCTGACCACGAAATTCCCGCTTCCCCGCCGCTTTCCGGCACCGCCCGCTTGCTGTGGGCCCTGCTGATTTTATCCACGCTGTACCTGTGCTACTTCCACAATCTCGGCGCGCTCGGCCTTGTCGGACCCGACGAGCCGCGTTACGCATGGATCGCGCGCGATATGGCCGAAACCGGCGATTGGGTGACGCCGCGCCTCTACGGCCAGCCCTGGTTTGAAAAGCCGCCGCTCTATTATTGGGGAGCCGCAGCCAGCTTCAAACTCTTTGGCGTCAGCGAAACCACCGCCCGCTTGCCCAGCGCCTTTTGCGCGCTCCTCGCCACGCTCGCACTCGCGTGGCTTGCGCTGAGGCTTTACGGCGCCGAAACCGCGCGCTGGCTGCTCGTCTTGCTGCCCACCACCGTCGGCATGATCGGCTTCTCCCACGCCGCCGCCACAGACATGCCGTTTGCGGCCATGCTCACCATCGCCATGGTATTCGCCGCTCGCCTCCTCGGCATGATTCCCCAAATGTCCGGAGCGCAGGCCAACCAACAACGTTTGTTCCCATCCTTTACTTCCTTTACCTCCTCAACCTCTTTACCTCCCTTCTTTTCGGTTGCTTCCTCGGCCTTGCCGCACTCGCGAAAGGGCCAGCGGCGATCGTTCTCTCCGGTGGCGCGGTGCTTTTGTGGGCTGTCTTCACCAAGCGCTGGCGCGACGCCTTTCGCTGCCTTCACCCCATGGCCATCGGCGGCTTCTGCGTGGCTGCGCTCCCCTGGTACATCGTTTGCACCCAGCGCAATCCCGATTTTTTCCGCGTCTTCATCATTGAACACAACTTCAAGCGCTTCCTCACTCCCGAATTTCAGCACATCCAGCCCTTCTGGTATTACATTCCGATTCTTTTAATCGCTCTTTTTCCCTGGCTCTTTTTCCTCGTGCCGGTTACTTCGCGACTCTGGGACAGCTGGAAGCAGCAAGAGGTCAACTGGCCGTCGCAACTTCTTCTAATTTCCTGGGCTGGTTTCACGCTGCTGTTCTTTTCCATTTCCAGATCAAAATTGCCGGGGTACATCTTGCCGGGTATTCCGCCACTGGCGCTCCTGCTGGCAAACACGATCAGCAGCAGCCTGCGCAAGAATTCCCGCGTAATCAGCTGGCCCCTTTTTGCAACGGCACTTGCCCTGGTGATTTTCGGTGTGGCACTTCAGCGCGAGGCGCCAAAAATTCCGGCACTGAATTGTGTCAGCCCCGTGTGCGGTGTCACGCGCATTTGGGTGATCGCCATTTTGCGGAGGCATCGTCATCGGCATCCTGGCCGCAATCCGCAAATTGCGATTCGGGTTATTTGCGGCAATTCATTTGTGCCTACTATTGCTGGTTATTGAGGTGGATCGCTTCTTGCCAAATCTGGACCCCGGTGTTTCGGCCCGAGATGCGGTTCGCGTTGCCAGCAATGTCTGGCCCGGTTTCGCCGCTCGCAACGCAGCAACCTGGCAATTGAAGCGCTCTTACGACTATCAGCTCAGCTATTACGCTCGCCGGGAAATTTCCGATTGGAAACCGGGGGAGCCGAAACCCACGTGGCTCTTCGTACCCAAAGGAAGACAGGGCGAAGCCGAAACTCTGGGATTTCATTGTGTGAATTTTGCGGTATATCCGGCGGTTATTCCGTGCCGGGCAGCCGATTCACTTGACGGGCTTGGCGGGAACCTTGGCCGCGGGGGCGGCGGGAGCGCTGGGAGCAACCGAGGCGGACTGAACGACCGGCAGTCGCGCTAGGAAGAACGTGACCACGCGATTCTCGTAATCGCGCTTTTCCTCATCCGCCAGGTTCACGAAATTTCCGTGCGCAATAATCGCGGATTCCCGCGGCTCCGGCGCCTTCAAAAACATTTCGCGCGTGATGGAAGCAAGCTCCGGATCATCGGCAGCCTGGATGAACAGCACCGGCACGCCATTCAAGCTTTTCAGCTTGGCGGAAAGCGGCGGATCATTCTTATAGGCGTAATTGAGCCACTCGAAGCAGGTCTGCGCCGATTTCACCATCATCGGGAAACCGCCCACGCCGGTCTTTTCCACGCCGATCTTCACCATCTGCTTCGGGTAGTCGTAGACCGAATCGAGCACCATCGCGCGCACCCGCGGATCTTTTTCCGCTTCGCGCAGCCCGGCGTACGCGCCCAGGTTATAGCCCCAAATTCCAAATCGTCGCAGGGTCCACGTCGGAGCGCCGAGCCAGCGTATCAATCGCCGCGCGCACTTCGTCGGCCTCGTGATATCCGAACGTGGTAACTCCAGCGTTGGCGCCGTGCGCGGCAAAATCGAATACGAAGGCGTTGTACTGGTGGTCCTGCAGGGCGGAAACCAGCGTCAGAAGCTCGCCGCGGCTGGACTGATAGCCATGCAGCAAAACGATCGTCGGCGCGCCCACCAGGCCGGGGAAAAACCAGCCCTTCCGCTCGCCCAATCCCGGCACTGTAAAGTCAATTTCGTCAGGCCGTCCCGGGAACGTGGACATGTTGATTTCAGAGCTGCTGCGCTGGGGCTTCACGATCCAATAGGTGAGGACGGCGGAAATTGCGACGGTGGCCAGCAGCGCGAAGAAAATCAGCGCCAGAATAATGATCAGCAGCTTCGTGTACCAGCGTCTTGGGTAGCGTAATTCGTCAATAATGGACATGGGCTCAGGGGCTGGCACGCGCCAGCGGGTCAAATTTCCGTCTAGCTGATGGCTGCAACGCTATAGTCGAATGCTAGCACGCGGCTTCTCGGGGACTGGTTCCCTTCTCGCGGTATGTGCCCGATTCGTATCGGGTTAGGCGGGTTGCTTTGACGGCGGCTACCAGGAATCGGCTATCATGGCATTTGTGCGGGGCCAGCAGGTGGTCCGCACATTCCGATGAACATTATTGACCTTCGCCAAACGACTGTCCGCCAGTTGGAGCCGCTTTTGCTGGAAGAATCCGGCCATTGGCGGGAGGACTTGCATTGGGATTACCGCAGCGCGCTGGACCTGATTAAGCGATTCCTGGACGCGCACGCGCTTTCCGGCTGCGTGGCGTTTGAGGGCGGGCAGGCGGTCGGCTATTCGTTTTACGTGCTGGAGGATTACAAAGGGTTAATTGGCGGGCTTTACGTTTCACCGACCCAGAACCAGGAGCCTATCGGGCGCCGGCTGTTGGACGAGATGCTTTTTGCCATGCGCGCGCTGCCGCAATTGCACCGGATTGAGGCACAACTGATGCCCTTTGGCGGGCCAGTGGAGGTTGCGCTGCGGGATCAGGGCTTCCGGCTCTATTCGCGGCAGTTCATGCTGCTGGACCTGGCGAAAAAGAGCGACGCGATTCCGAGCGTGAACTCTGGCTTGCGGATAGACCGCTGGAACGACCGGTATTTCGAGCCGTGCGCCAAGCTGATTTATCTGGCGTATGCGAACCACGTGGACGGCGACATCAACGATCAATATCGCTCGCGGCATGGCGCGCTGAAATTCTTGAAGAACATTATTCTGCTGCCGGGCTGCGGCCAGTTTCTGCCCAATGCTTCGTTTGTGATGCACCATCCGGGAAGCGATGAACTTGCCGGAGCCGTGCTCACCAGCGAAGTTTCCGCCGGCGTCGGCCACACCACGCAGATCTGCGTGATGCCGGGCTTTCAGGGCCACGGACTTGGCCGCATCCTGATGATGACCGCGGCGGATACCCTGCGCGCCCTGAAATTCAGCGAGCTAACGCTGACAGTAACGAGCGACAATCGGACGGCGGTGCACCTGTATGAGCGCCTCGGCTTCGCGAAAGTGAAGACGTTTACGGCAGGTGTCTGGCCGAAGTAGATGGTTGTTCAGTAATCAGTAATCGAAACGAAGCGAACAGCAATTAGTGAGCAGTGAGCAGAAATCAGCGACCGGAAAGTGCTGTGAGCGCCCCGAATTTCCTTTAGCGGGATTTCGCTTTCTGGTGCTGCCATGCTCACCATCGCATGGCGGAGGAGCATGTTCGCCTTGGTCTGATAACCACGCCCGTAGCCTTTCAGCCAGAGAACTACATCCTCATCGAGTCGCATCGTCACGGGGCGCTTCTTTGGTCGGTAGAACTTCCCAATCTCGGCTCCGCTCCAGTCCAAAACTTCCGGCATATCCGTCAAGTCGATTTCGGAATCTCTTCATTGCCGCAAGCGCGGCAATGTCCTCGCGTTGGTCTTTACTTAGCCTTTGTCATAGCTTTTCTTCTCGAATCCTAAGCTGTTGGTTGCCGGCATTCGAGAACTCGCAGAATACGTTGGTTCCGCTCTTTACTGGGGGTGGCGTCGGCCTTGAGGTGAGATGCAGAGATTGAGCTAATAAGTGCGCCTGGACGATCGGCATACCAGTCGAAGGAGAACTTCAAATTCACAGGTCAGGGTAAACTCGACTTCACCGGTCTCTAGTGCTTAGAATCTCCAATGGCTCACCGGATCTAGACCGCCCGCCTCAAAAGTGGGTGTCCTCTCACGATTGAAAACGATTGTTCACCGAACCATCTTTGGCAACTACGACCTTTGGATCACTAACAGTTCCGCCAATTCTCACTTATCCCGCCAGTGGAGGATAGCCTACTCCGCTGGAGTACGAAGGGTGGAGTTCGGGATGGCCGGCGAACAACACATCGACGTCGATGTTCATCGAGTGGAGTTTGTTTTGCGCGGGGGCAAACTCGTCGCCGGGGAGCCATTTGATGTCGCCGGGGAGCGCGGCGGCGGCTTGGCCGAGGGCGTAGCCGAAGCTGGCCAGGAGGGCGTCGCCGGTGAAATCCCAGGATTCCACGAAGGCGTCGGCGGGCTTGTGGTAGTGATTGTCGGTGAAGTCTTTGGCTTGGGCCTCGCCCCAGGCCAGATCGTGGCCCTTGAATTTCATGCCCTGGTCGATGGAAAAAGCGGGAATGCCGACGCGGCCAAGGCTGAAGTGATCGGAGCGATAGTAGTAGCCATTTTCGGGATGCGCATCTGGCTTGATGGTGAGTTTGAATTGCTTGGCGATTTTTTCGACTTCGGGATAAAACGTGGTGCGTTCCGCGCCGCTGACTTCCACTTCTTCGGGGATGCCGATCGGATTCAGTGCGTCGTAATTCAAATCCAGGATGGGTTGCGCGGGCAACTGTTCCAGGTGACGGCCCAAAAATTCGGAGCCGAGGAGCCCTTGTTCCTCGGCAGTGACAGCGGCGAAAAGAATGGAGCGCTGCGGCGCGGGCTTGGTGGCGGCCCACACGCGGGCGAGCTCGAGCAAAACGCCGCAGCCGGTGGCGTTGTCCACGGCACCGTGATAAATCTGGTCGCCTTTCGCGCGCGCGGGATCGATTCCGAAGTGATCGTAGTGCGCGGTGTAAAGAACCGCTTCGCCAGCTTTTCCTCCGGGATCAGCGGGCACCATCGCCAGCACATTGCGTGACGAAAACGGGCGAACCGCGGTGGCGATGTGCGCTTTCAAGTGCACGGGCAATTCGATGGGCTTGAAGTCGCGGGACTGCGCGTCTTTGTACAACGTGTCTAGGTTCAGTCCTGCCATGGCTACGAGCTTGCGCGCCACGTCGAGCTGAATCCACGAAGCGGCTTGCAGTTTCGGGGTGGCATCCAGCTTCAAGTAAGAGCGTTCGCCGCCCCAGGAATTGCGCACCACTTCCCATGGATAGCTTGCTAGATCGGTGCGATGAATGATTAAAGTGGCGACTGCGCCGCGGCGCGCGGTTTCTTCGTACTTGTAGGTCCAACGGCCGGAATACGTGAGCGCCTTGCCCTTAAAAAAGTTCGGGTCGGTGGACTCCGGCTCGCTTACGAAAAGAAGTGCGACTTTTCCTTTCAAATCGTAACCCTTGTAGTCGTCCCACTTATTTTCGGGCGAGGTGATGCCGTAACCGACGTAGACGATGGGCGCGTCAATGTTGACGGATTCGGTTTGCGTTTCGTTGGAGGTGACGAAATCGTCGAGATTTTTCAACTCCACGGGCGCGCCGTTCGCGGGAACAAATTCAAATGTGGTGGAGGGCAACGTGCGCAGGCCGACCATGGGCACGTCTTGAAAATAGGTGCCGTTGGCGCCTGCAGGTTTCAATCCGAAGCTCTTGAACTGCTCGGCGATCCAATTGGCGGCTTCGTCGCCTCCTTTTTGCCCGGTGCCGCGGCCTTCCAGCGCGTCGCTGGAGAGATATTTCACCGTTTCCTTGATTCGCGCCGGATCGATCTTTGGAGCGTGGGATTTTTCGGCGAGTAAGACACCAGTGGCAATCGCGAAACAAGAAATGAGCAGGGCAAGTTTACGCATGAATTGTTTCTCCAGAAAGGCGGAACACACGAAGGCCAATGTAGCACGGGAAGGAGTAGCTGGGTGACGAGTGGTAGCGGAAGCAGCAGCAGTCAGGGGTGTTGACACTCGATTTCTCCGTATCTAAGCTGGAGCCATGGAAGTGCGACTGAAACCCGATTTGGAAGCCAAGCTCTCCCGGCTGGCCAGCGAACAGGGCCGCGATCGCGAATCGATAGTGGTGGAAGCCGTCGAGCGGCTGATCAACTACGATGAATGGTTTCTGCAGGAAGTAGAAAAAGGATTGGCGGCCGCCGATCAGGGAAAGTTTGTTGAGGACGAAGAAATCCGCAAGACGATTGACCGGCGGTATCCCGGCTGATGGACGTCCGCTGGACGGAACCTGCCTCCCTCGACTTCACGCAAATCTGTGATTATCTTCAAGAACACGAAGGGCCTGCCATGGCACGTCGCGTGGCTCTTTCCATTTATGAGCGAGTGCAGTCGCTGCGCCGATTTCCAAACAGGGGGCGGCCCGGCAGAAAGGCAAACACTCGCGAGCTTGTGCTCACTGATCTTCCGTACCTCGCCATTTATCGCGTGCGGGACGATGCAATCGAAATTTTGCGCATATTGCACGGGGCACGGGTTTGGCCCGTGTAGAGATTGCGAGCCGAGAGAAAGTCTGCGTCTGAGAAAATGTCGGCGCGCCGACATTTAAAGTAGTTTCTTAAGGTTATTAAAGAGTAAAGGTAAGAAATGCGTTTATTTTATTGATTCGAGTCGAGTTGCGGGAGTGACGATTCGAACGTGGGGTGGAATTGTGAGATTTTCGCGGATTTATTGAAATCGGGGTTCTTCCCGAATTGGGAGCGGCCGCGCGGAGAGTTAATTTTTGGTTTTTCAATGAGTTCGCGATGGAGTTTTTGGATTGGGCGGGCGACGGGCGAAATTGGGGGAATTATGTCGCCCCGCCGGGGCTCGGAGGATTTGGGGTTGGGAAACCCACCGCTTACGCAGTGGGCTACATTGTTTCGCGCCTCCGGCGCTTTGGTGGGAGCATGCGGGATGTTTTTGTTTCCCTTTTTGGCGCTTGGGCAAGGGACGGGCGAGATGATTGGCGAAGCGTTCGAGAGGATTCCGCCTGAGTCGCGTATCGCGCTTCGAGTTAGGTTTGCGGGGGAGTTGGCGCGGGCTTTCCGCCGGACATCATTTCGGCGAACTTGATGTGGGGATTGCCGGGATAGCTTTCGACAATACTGCTCCAGATCTTGCGGGCGATTTCGCCCTGCCCAACGTCATTTTTCAGGATGCCGATGTGGAATTTAGCATCGATAGCGGTGGTGTCGTCCGGGCCAAGGCGCAGGCATTTTTGCAGGGCTTCTTCGGCGGCGATGGGATTGCTTTTCATCTGCCATTTGCCCAGATACAAGTACCCGAGCGCGCAAGTTGGGGCCAGGGCCACCACTTGCTGGCAAAGAGCTGAATATTGTTCGGACCCGGTGGCGTTGGTGTCCCCCAAACGCTGAATCAAGCGGAACTGGGCGAAAATTTCTGGAGTGATGGCGCCAGAGATGAGCTGCTTGCACAGATAGGCTTCGGTTTGCACGAGGAAGAACCCGCAAGAAAGGCGATTGGTCTCGTTGAATTCGTCGAGCGCTTCCTGATGCCGACCGAGAAGAGAGAGGGTGAAGGCAAGCTCGTAATGCGGATACGGCTGTTCGGGAGCGACGCGAATCGCCTGGCGAAAACTTTTTTCCGCCTTTTCGAAATCGCTGGCGGTGCCGTAGGCCACGCCATCATCGAAATGATTTTTCCAGGTCCGGGATTTGCGCAAAAAATTGAACACATGGACTCCCGACTTATTTTCTGACTCCGCGATCTTTCAGAAGATTTTTAAGCTCAGACATGAACTCCTGAACGTCTTTGAAGTCCATATAGACGCTGGCAAAGCGGACGTAGGCAACTTTATCGAGTTTTTTGAGGCGATGCATGATCATTTCCCCGATTTCCGTGGTGGTCAGTTCGCGTTCGGTGGCTTCGTGCACCACGCCTTCGATTTCGTCCACGATGGATTCGAGCTTGGGAGTGGGAACCGGGCGCTTCTCGCAAGCTTTCAGCAGGCCTTGCAGGATTTTCTGGCGCTCGAAACGCTCGCGGCGGCCGTCTTTCTTGATGACCATGTAGGGAATTTCGTCGATGCGCTCGTAGGTGGTGAAGCGGCGGGAGCATTTCAGGCATTCGCGGCGGCGGCGGATGGTGTCGCCGGTGCGGCCTTCGCGGGAGTCAATAACCTTGTCGTCGAGATGCGCGCAGAAAGGACACTTCACTCGGGGGAATCTCCTAGTGTAGTGAGGATATTACAGATTAGAAGAAGAGGCGAGCAGAGAGCAGCGAGCAGATAACAGGATGCGGGAGATGGTGAGGATTTAGGTAGGGCCCGCCTTCTGAGGCGGGCCGTGGATCGTGGCAACGCGATGACCGTGCTCCGACGGACGGCCTCGGAAGTCCGCCCCTACAATTCCGCGCAAATTCATGCAAAGGTGACCGAACAATTTTTAGTGCAAGGTCGGGCAGAGCGCACGGCAATTTTGGTGCAAGGTCAGGCGGAAGGGTTGGCGATTTGGGCGTCAATTTCGGCGGTTTCCTGTTGGCGCATGCGTTTGAGGTCTCCCAAGGACCAGCCTTCGCGGAGGAGCAAGCGGAAAGCCGATAAGCGAACACGCACCAAAGGAAATGAGCCACAGGAGCATCGCCGCGGCAAAGGCCGGCTCCTGCGGAACGCCATAAAGTTTTGTGAAGGCAATCATGGTTAGAGCCTGCGCGCCGCCGCCGACGACCGGAAGCTGCACGGCCGAGCCCACTAAACCGAAGACCAGAATCAAGAACGGCATCGGCAAATCCGAGAGCGCCGAGCGTTCCGCCGAAACTCCGGATCACCAGAAAATAAACAACCGCAACCATTCCCCAGTGAACCGCGGAATAGAGCACCGCCGCGGCGGCGTCCCCGAAGCTGCGAATGGTTTGCACGCCGCGCACAAATTCCAAAAGATTTCTGGCAAAGCCGGAACGCCAGCCGTGGTGCTGCGCCAGCCAGCCTTGCATGCGGCGCTCCAGAACGCTGGAACCGTGAAGGCGGAGATAGATCAATCCGGTGATGGCGACGACGGCGACCAGCGCGAATGCGGTGCCAGCGCTGCGCGCACCCTTTTCAAAAGCTTGCGCGGTGCCGCCGGCCTCCAGATGTCCGGAAGATTCGAAGATCAACAAACCGATCGCGGCGACGACGGCGGTGGAAGCGGCGTCGAGAATGCGTTCCAGTGCGTAAATGCCGAAGGTGCCGGAAACGAGAATTTTCTCTTTACGGGCAATCAGAAGCGGGCGCAGTGGATCCGCGGCCCGGCCAAGAATCAGCATGACGCTGAAGCCGGCAAGATTCATTCCAAAGATATTCCAGAAATGGGCGGGACCGACGTGGGACTGAAACCTTTGCCAGCGGAGAGAGCGAATGGCGTAGCAAATATAGATGCAGATGACCGAGAGTAATAAATAAAAATGGTTGGCAGTGCGAACCGAATGCCAAAGGCGGGCGCCGCTGAACTGGCTGAGATCCAACGAGCCGTGATATCGGTAGAGAAGGTATCCGGCAACAAGGATACCGAGCCCGCCAATTAGTGCTTTCCTCGACTTTAAGGCCATGTGCAAGGAGAGTACGGGGGAGCGGGAACCGCGTCAAGCGAGCATAACCAACGTGGTTCCAATAGGTTGAGACGGAAAACATTGTAAGTGAGGGCCAGAGTGGGTAAGATGCCAGCCAAACGGTCGGTTGGGATGCCTCCTGAGGGGGAACATTTTGGAGGCAATTTACGTTCCATTCATTGGCAGGCCGAAATACCCCACCTGCGGGTATTGCCTGAGCAGGTGACTGGGAGATGGGACTGAGGGAGCTTGGAGCAGGATGCCCAACTGGTCCAGCAATGTCTCCAGGGCGAAGGATCGGCCTGGGAGGAACTTGTGCGCCGCCACACGCGCCGGATTTATGGAATCTGTTACCGGTTCACCGGGAACCGCACGGAAGCCGAAGACCTGGCGCAGGACGTGTTCCTTCGGGTATACCGGACGCTGGGGAGTTACCGGTCGGCGCACGGTGGATTTGCAACCTGGGTGACCAGCGTGACACGGAATCTTGTTGATCGATCATTACCGGCGAACCAAGCGGGATCGCATCACGGATTCCCTGGACGACAAAATGCCGATCGTGGAGAACAAGGAGTCGGCGGGGCGGCGGCCCGATGAACAGGCGCTGCTGGGCGAATTGAGCGGGCAAGTGCAGACGGCGTTGACGAAGCTATCGCCGGAATTGCGTGAGGCGGTGATTTTGCGCGATCTGCAGCAATTGGAGTATGCGGAGATTCAGACCGTGCTGGCGGTGCCGGAGGGCACGGTGAAATCGCGCATCAACCGTGGAAGAATTGAGCTGGCGCGCATTCTGCAGCAAATGGGAGTGCGGCCGGCATGAGGAAGCAGATGGATTATTGTGAAGCTAAGCATCAACGGGCGAAGGAAACTTCGTTCGCAGGGGGCAAGCCATGAACTGGACTTGCGATCTGATTGAAACACGATTGAGCGATTACCTGGACGGACTGCTGGCGGGGCCGGAGCGCGCGGAGTTTGAAGCGCACGCGGCTTCGTGCGCGGATTGCGGCCCGCTGCTGGCAAGCGTGCGGAGCCTGGTTGGCGAGATGCATGCGATGGAAGAAGTGGAAGCGCCGCCACGGCTGATCTACGCGATTCTGGACAAGACCTTGGGTCCGCGGGAGACGGTGAGCGGCTGGGAAGCGTTCCTGAATCTGGTCCGCGGCATGGCGACGCCGAAATTGGCATATGGAGCGGCAAGCGTGTTTGCAACGCTGTTGATTGTGGCGAGTTCGCTGGGCATATCGTTCCGGAATCCCAAGCTTGCGGATTTGAAGCCCACCACGGTTTACCGGACGGCGGATCGCCAGGTGCACCTGGTGTTTGCGCGGAGCGTGAAATACGTGAGCGACCTGCGCGTGGTCTATGAAATTCAGTCGCGGCTGCGCCAGGACGACAACAATCTGCAGACGACGCCGGAAGAGGTGCTGCCGAAGTCCGTGCCGGAGAAAACTCCGGGACAAACGGATGACCGCAAACCGGGGCAGCCCAAGCAGCAGAATCGCGCCGACCAGGTGAGCCGGCAACTGGAAATGCTGGCGGCCGAATTGCCGGTGATGAGTGGGAGGAGCATTCGATGAATTGTGCGGTGCATCCTGACCGGGAGGCATCCGGCTATTGCCGGAATTGCGGCAAGCCTATGTGCGGCGAATGCACGCACAAGGTGCGGGACGTTTTTTATTGCGAGGATTGCCTGGCGCAGCACGTAGGATTGCCGCCGGCTCCAGCAGCGACTCCACCCGTGGTTGCGGTTGAGCCGCCGTCCAGCGCAGCCCCTGGTTTTGCGCCATTTCCCGCAGCAACGACGGCCGCCACGCGACACCAGAACGGACCGGTGGTGGCGTTTTTGCTGGGATTTGTGCCGGGACTTGGCGCGGTTTACAACGGCGAATACAACAAAGCGTTTCTGCAGATCGTGATTCTGGGCGCGCTGATTCTGGGAATTGCCAGCGACTTGGGAGACGGCATCCGGGGTTTCCTGATCTTCGGGCTGGTGATCTTCCCTTTTTATATGGCGATTGATTCGATGCGCGTGGCCAAGGCGAAAGAGACGGGAGTCCCGCTTTCCGATCCTTTCGAGAGCTGGAGCTCCAAGCGGCCGCTGGGGCCGATCATTCTGATTGGCGTGGGCGCGCTTTTTCTGCTGAACAACTTTGGGTTTTTCGATTTTTTCCGGATGCGGCAGTTGTTCGTGCCGCTGCTGCTGATCGGCGTGGGATTTATCATGCTGAAAAATCGCGTGGGCGGGAAGGGTTAGGCGGAGGAACGGATGAGCGCACGAGTGAAGTGTAACTGCCAGAGTTGCACGATCCGGGGATACCTCGGACCGGCGGTTGTGATCACACTGGGAGTCTTGCTGCTGCTGAATGAGGCGCAGGGCGGGCGATTTTATCTTGGAAGCACGTGGCCGGTGATTTTGATCGTGATCGGGCTGGTGCATCTGGCTTCTTCTTTGGCTTCGCGAGAGGGGCACGTGAGCGCGCCGCCCGCGATTGCCGCGCCGCCTGCGCCACCGGCCCCACCGATGAGCGGCCCACAAGCGCCGTACTCATCGCAGGGACATTAACTCTTCATGGCCACGCAAACCCGCAGCAGCGGTTTATTTTCTGGTTTGGTTCTCCTTTCAGTGGGGGTCCTGCTGCTTTTGCACAATTACGGACGCCTGGATCTCACCGGCTTCTTTGGGCACTGGTGGCCGCTGATCATCATTTTCTGGGGCGCGGTGAAGCTCTACGAACGGACAGCGGGCCGGCGTTTTGGCGGAGGCGAGGGCGGTGCCATCACGGGTGGCGAAGTACTCCTGGTGGTGGGAATGCTGGCGCTGCTGGGAGCCGTGGTTGGCTGGGATATTTTCACAACGAAAGTTGGCGGCAAAATAGATCTCGGCGAAAACTACTCTTATGACGTGGATGTGGCGCCGAGGAAAATTCCGGCGAATGCGCGGGTGCTGGTGCACAACGGCCGCGGGGATATCACGGTGCACGGGTCCGAGGATGGGGAGATTCGCGTAACGGCCAAGAAGTCTGCGCGAAGCTGGACCGAATCAGAAGCCGAACGCATGGCCAAACCGGTTTCGGTGGAGATTGCGCAGAATGGCGACGGGTTCGAGGTGCGGCCGAGCGGGTACGACCTTTCGGATTCGCGCATCAGCGTGGAGCTGGAGATATCGGTACCGGAGAAGTGCTTACTTTCGGTGAAGACGGATCGCGGGGACGTGACCATCAGCGGGATCAGGGCGGACGTGTCCGTGAGCGACGCGAATGGCGACGTGGATGTGCGCGGAACAAAGGGCGACGTGAACGTGGAAATGCGCAAGGGAGACGTCTCGGTTTCCGATACGCAAGGCGACGTGAAGGTTTCCGGCAAGGGCGGCGACGTGCAGGTGAACGACACCTCTGGAAGCCTGACCGTGGATGGCGATTTTTACGGGTCGGTGCGCGCGGACAAGGCGGTAAAGGGCGTGCGGTATATTTCGATGAAAACGGATTTGACGATGGCGTCTCTCGCGGGGCATCTGGAAGCGGGCACCGGCAACCTGGACATGGTGGATGTGCCGGGAAATCTGAATGTGCGGACGCGCGATGCGGAAATCAGCCTGGAAAATCCCGGCGGGAAAGTGAATATTGATAACCGCAACGCGGAGATCAACGTGCGGTTTTCCATGGCGCCGAAAGAAGACGTGCAGATCACGAATTCTTCGTCGGCGATCGCATTAACGCTGCCGAGCAGCGCGAATTTTGAAATCACCGCCGATTGCCGCAATTGCGAAATCGATTCGGAGTTCCCTTCCCTGAGCGCCACGAAGAATGAGGCGGGAGATTCGCATCTTTCCGGCAAAACCGGAAACGGCAAGGGGCCAAAGATCACCTTGAAAACGAGCTACGGGAATATCTCGTTGCAGCGCAATACGATTGCGATGCCTGCTCGACCGGCAGCGCCGCCGGCGCCACCGGAGCCACCGCGGGAAATTCCAGCGCCAACTGAACAGTAGGAGAGATAACAGCTAGCAGCGAGCAGATAGCAGGAAGCGGGTTGGCTCAAGGTTCCACGGTTTGGCTGCCTCCGTGATGCAGTTACAGAGATAACAGCGAACAGATAGCAGCGAATAGGAACCGAGTTTCCTCATGATCCTGGGGTTTGGGGATGGTTGTTTGAGCGGGTAATTGGTTTTCGCCCCGCAGCAGCAATGTTCGCCATAACCCGTTGACGCATTTGGTAGAGCATTTTGGAGAGTTCTTCGGTCATACAGAGGACTTTCTGAACCGTGGCTGCGTCCACGAAACCAAGCCGGTGGGCAATCCGAAAATGTGTCTCCAATTCCCGCAGCGAGCCGCTGGCAATGGAGACGAATCGTGCGAAGTCAGGAGCGTTCCAGCGGCCGAATCCTTCGGCAATATTGGCAGGCACTGATGTGGCGGCGCGGCGCATTTGAGAGACCAGGCCGAATCGCTCGTCCGCAGGAAGTTGGGAAGAAAGTCTGTAGGTTGTCACCACGAGATCCATCGCCTTCTGCCAAACCTTAAGCCGCTCGACGGATTGGAACGCGGTGGTCATCTTATCCGTGTAGGCAATATACCATACCGCTAACATTTTGGGAGTGTACGAGTATCATCCGTTAGCACTAAAACAGGTTCCTGCTCGCTGCTTGCTGCTCGCTGTTAGCTTGCAGACCCCACGCCATACACAACAATCACTACTTCGCCAGGCGGCGGAGTTCAGTGAAGAACGTGGGATACGAGACGCCGGCGCAATCGGCGTTGCGGATGGTGGTGTCGGAGGAGGCGGCGAGGCCCGCTACCGCAAAGGCCATGGCGATGCGGTGATCGCCGCGGGGATCGATTTCGGCGCCGTGGGGTCGGCCGGCGGCGCGGCCTTCGACGCGGAGGCCGTCGGGGCGTTCTTCGACGGTGGCGCCCATGCGCTTGAGATTTTCGGCAAGAGCGGCGATGCGATCGCTCTCTTTCACGCGAAGTTCCTGGGCATCGCGGATCTCAATTCCCTGCTCGGTATACGGGCCAAGCGCGGCGAGCATGGGGAGTTCGTCGATCAGCAGCGGCACGAGATCGCCAGAGACAGTCCCCCCCTTGAGTTTTGAACCTTTCACGGACAGATCGCCGATGAGCTCGCCTTGTTTGCTTTGCAGATTGGAAACGGTGATGGCCGCGCCAATCTGCTGAAAGAAATCCAGGACGGCGGAGCGCGTGGGGTTCAGACCGACGTTGGCGATAAAGAGGTTGGAGTCCGGAAACAGCGAGGCGGCAGCGATGAAGAAAACCGCGGAAGAAAGATCGCCGGGGACGTCCAGGGATTTGGGTTGCAGCGCGGCATTTCCATTTTGCGCGGCGAAGCCATGAATGGAAATGGTGCGGCCCTTTTTTTCGATGTGGGCGCCGAATTCTTCGAGGGCAAGTTCGGTGTGGTCGCGAGTTTTGGCGGGCTCGGTGACCTGGGTGATGCCGTCTGCATAGAGACCGGCGAGCAGGACGGCGGACTTTACCTGGGCGCTGGCCATCGGCATTTCGTAGTGAATGGCTCGGAGTTTGCCGCCGTGGATTTCAAGCGGGGGGAAATTATCGTCCTTGGCGCGGATATCGGCGCCCATCTGGCGGAGCGGGGCAACGACGCGCTTCATGGGGCGCTTCTGCAGCGAAGCATCGCCGGAAATTTTGGTGGTGAACTGCTGTCCGCTGAGGATTCCGGAGAGGAGCCGGATGGTGGTGCCGGAATTTTCGGCGTCGAGGGCGCGCCAGCTGGATTTGAGGCCGTGGAGGCCGTGACCCGTAATTTTGACGGTGGTGCCTTCGACCTTGACGTCGGTGCCGAGCGCTTTCATGCAGCCGAGGGTGCTGTGGCAATCGTGGGCCGCGGCGAAATTGCGGAGTTCGCTGGTGCCACTGGCGAGCGCGGCGATCATGGCGTAGCGGTGGGATATGGATTTGTCGCCGGGAAGCTCGAGCGGGCCGGAGAGCGAGGTGATTGGGTGGATGGTTTCGGATTTCATGTGTGGAGAAATTTTAGCATGGGGTGGTGAGACGAGGACTGGTGAGAGATTGGGGAGGGGATGAAGGATAGCAGCGAGCAGCTAGCAGAGAGCAGGAAGCAAGAGGCACCTGGGGTCGAGTTGCGCGGCTGCGGATCGATTTGTCGGCACGAGTTTGGAGTCTCGAGCGAGAGTTTCGATCCCTCCCGACGCGCTCAGGTTGCGGGCGCTCCAAGAAGGCTGTACTTGGGGACAGTTTGGGGGAGGAACGGCGGAGGAAATCGGGTGAAAGATGGCGGGCGCGGGGTTCGTATCATAAATGGAGAGCAATACGTCGAATAGAGAGTAAGGAGCAGGTATGTCACCCCGCAGTGCAGTGATGCAGTTATTGACCAAGGCCGGGATCGGCTTTGCGGCTTTGTTTTTGGTGGGCGTGGTGCTGGCGGCGATTCCGAATCACCGGCAACCGGCGATGGCGCAGGGTTCGGCGGAGGTGGTGTCGATTTCCCAGGGGGAACAAGAGCAGGGCCAGGCGATGGATCACAGCAAGATGCCGGGCATGGCGATGGATGCCATGGATACGCAAACGAACGAACAAAGCGCGATGCACGATATGGAGCACATGCAGCATGGCGATTCCTCGCACATGCACATGACCGCGACACGGCCGCAGACGGCGGCGGATGTGCAGCGGGCGGATGAAATTGTGAGGGAGTTGCGCGCGGGAATTGCGAAATACAAGGACTACCATGTGGCGCTGAACGAGGGCTACAAGATCTTCCTGCCGAATGTGCCGCAGAAGGAATATCACTTCACGAATTACGGGAATGGATTTCTGGAAGCGTTCACGTTTGATGCGGCGCGGCCCACTTCCCTGCTCTATAAGAAGACGGCGGATGGATATGAGCTGGTGGGCGCGATGTATACGATGCCGAAGCGGGCGACAGAGGAGCAGTTGAACGAGCGCGTGCCGTTGAGCATTGCCTCGTGGCACTTGCACACGAATTTGTGCATGCCGCCGATGGGGCAGAGGAAGACGGCGGATTACACGAAGTTTGGATTGCGCGGGTCGATCGTGACTCAGGAAGCTTGCGATGCCGCAGGCGGGACGTTTCACCCGGTGGTGTTTGGGTGGATGGTGCATGTTTATCCGTTTGAGGATTCCACTGACAAGATCTTCGCGATGCACCATGGGGATTGAGGGAGTCTTTAGTCATAAGCTTTAAGCCATAAGTCTTAAGCTGCAAGGTTTAAGATTTGGGGATAGGCGGCGCTTCTTGCGCCGTCTTTTTTTTGCATGGTTAAATTTAACGGAACCCAGGCCCGCCGGGAGGCGGGGGCCTGGATGCTTGCCGGCAGGATGCCGGCGCTACCGGCGACAGCCGGACGGCCCGCCTCGGAAGGCGGGCCCTACAGGTGCCGGGTAGAATCCTCGACTACTGTTCTTTTAGTTTTAGGCGGTGCTTGTTTTCTTCCAGGAATTCGCGGAGGTCTTTGGACATGTCCAAGAGGCGAACCCACTGCTCGTAGTAAAGGGTGACGGGGAAACGGCCGAGGCCATAGACGCTGACGCCGCCTTTTTCGCCCACGCGGAATTCCAGCGCGCCCTTTTTGCGGCCTTCGGTCTTCTTTTCGAGTTCGGCGATACGCGCCAGCAGTTCTTCTTTTGTAGGTTCCGACATTGGCCCCTCCTGAATTGTCAGCTTCATCGTGCCACACAACCGAAGGGGTGCGCTACTGCATCGAGTTCTAGGACGTCTAAGTCCCCGGGACTAGGCAGGCTACGCGGGCGGTTGAATTGCGTACCAGACGGCTGCCCGGTATCATGGGCGCTCGGAATTGTTCCTGGTTCGGGGGATCCATCCTCAGATGATCGGCCGTTTGCTCCAGCGCATCGCGTATTTCCTTGTAGTTTCGGCAGTTGTTGGTGGCGGTTGCTTCGCGCAAACCGCGCCGGAATCGAACGAGATTCTGCCGCTTTCGCAGGTGCAGGCAGGGCATGCAGGGGTATGCCTACACGGTGTTCACCGGGGAGCAGGTGGAAAAATTCGACCTGGTGGTGCTGGGAGTGATGCCGAATTTCCTGGGGCCGAAGCAGTCCATCATTCTGGTGGAGTTGAAGGGCCCGAAGGTGGAGCACACCGGCGTGGTGGCGGGCATGAGCGGCAGCCCGGTCTATTTGGGGGGCAAGCTGGCGGGAGCGCTTTCGCTGAAGCTGGGCGTGTTTACGAAGGAAGCGATTGCCGGGGTGACGCCGATCGAAGATGTGATTCATCCGCCGGTGGAGAGTTCGGCGAGCGGACATGGGACGGAAGAGTTTGCGTTGCCGGGCAACACGGTGGCGCAGGGCGGATTGCCGAATGGCGCGGCACTGCAGCCGATTGAGACGCCGCTGGTATTTTCTGGATTTCAGCCGTCGGCGCTGCAGCCCTTTGCTTCGCAATTGCAGAGTTATGGATTTGTGACCGCGCAGGGCGGAACGGACAAGGCGCAGCCGGAAGAGCACAAACTGCAGGCCGGGGACATGGCCGGGATGGTGCTGGTGCAGGGCGACGCTTCGATCAATTCGGCGTGCACGGTGACCGCGGTGCGGGGCAACGATGTTTATTTGTGCGGGCACCCGTTTCTGAATTTCGGCGATGTGCAGTGGCCGATGGCGCGTAGCCGCGTGGTGACCACGCTGTCTTCAGAGCTGGCGTCCACAAAGATTGTGAACATGGGCGGGCCGATTGGGACGATCACCGGCGACCATCTGACGGCGGTGACGGGAAAACTGGGGCCGCCGCCGGCAATGATCCCGCTGGACATAACATTTGCGAAGGGCAGCGAAGAGAAGAAGCTACATTTTGAAGTGGTGAATCATCCGAAGCTGACGCCGCTGCTGGTGGCACTGACGACCTTCAATGGCGTGAGCCAGAACTATCTTTATGGCGAAGGAACGACGCTGCACCTGACCGGGGAAATTCGCTTGAAGGGGCACATCCCGGTGCAGATCGAAACTTCCGTGGCGCCGACGGACACCATGGCCCCGGACAGTTTGCCGATTGCGCTGGTGGTGCAGAACGCGTTTGGGCGCCTGTTTACGAACGATTACGAAATTCCGGCGGTAGAGCACATCACCCTGCGGGTAGAGAGTTTGCCGGGGCGGCGGTCCTACACAGTGGACAGTGCCTGGCTGGAGAAGGGCGAGGCCGCGCCGGGAGAAAATTTGAAGGTGCGCGTGCTGCTGCGTCCCTATCGCGGGCCGGCGCAGATTGAAGAGACCATGGTGCACGTGCCGGATCAGATGGCGCGCGGCACCACGCTGCGCGTGCTGGTGAGCGACGCGGACTGGATGAACCGCGCTTCGCGGGGATTCATGTTTGCGGGGCTGGGCGGAGCGAGCGGGCCGAACGGGCTGGATCAATTAATTACGGTGATTAATCGCGAGCGGCACAATGACCGGCTGTATGTGGGGCTGTTTGTGCCAGCGCCGACGCTGGTGTGGGACGACAAGGAATTGCCCAACGTGCCGCTCTCACAAATTAACGTGGTGGATGGAAGGCCGACGCCGGGCACCGTGCAGGTGCTGCGGGAATCACTGGCCAGTGAATCTTCGATTGCGCTGGGCGGCCCGGTTTCCGGGCTGATCTCATTGAATTTGCAAATCCGGTGAAACTTTACATGTCAAAACGACTGGTTCGCGTCCTGCTGCCGTGCCTGCTGTTCGGCGTGGTGGCCACTTCCCTGCTGGCGGAGCACACGCGCCGGTGGCGGCAGTCTACTTACGATGAATTTCAGAAAGGCACGGCGAAGGGCGTGGCGGTGCGCAGCGACGGGCACTTGGAACTGGCGCCGAAATTTTCGCTGTTGGCGGATGCGGACGCTTCGTACCTGTGGTCGCTGAAGACGGATGCGAATGGCGTGCTCTATGCGGGCGGCGGATCGCCGGCGAAAGTGTTTCGGTTTGAGGCGGGCGGCAAACCGAAGGTTGTGTTTGAGTCGACGGACCTGCTGGTGCAGGCGATTGCGTTCGATGCCAAGGGAAGTTTGTACGTAGGGACATCGCCGGACGGGAAGGTGTACAAAGTTTCCGCGTCGGGCGAGAAGAGCGTATTTTTTGATCCGAAGACGAAATACATCTGGGATCTGGCGTTCGCCGCGGACAGGACGCTTTACGTGGCGACGGGCGACAAAGGGCAAATTTACAGCGTGACGCCGGACGGCAAGGGCGAACTTTTTTACGCGAGCGATGAAGCACACATCAAGGTGCTGGGATTTGATGGCAAGGGGAATTTGCTGGCGGGTACCGAACCGAACGGGCGGATCGTGCGTGTTACGCGCAGCGCGGAGAAGGCGGCGAAGAAAACGGCGGATAGCGGCATTGCGGATGGGTTTGTGATTTACGAGACGGCGAAGCGCGAGGTGACTTCGCTGGCGATCGCGCCGGACGGAACGTTGTATGTGGCGGCGATTGGAGAGAAGGCCCGGACGGGCGCCAATGCGCCGTCGGCGGTGATCACCACTTCCCAGGGAACGACGACGATTACGAATGTGGCTCCGATTGGGGGGCAAGGCGCGGCGCCGTTTCTGGCGTTTCCGCAGGCGATTTCCAGCAGCATTTACAAGATTGCGGCGGATGGCGTGCCGGAAGAGTTGTGGAGTTCGCGGGACGAAGTGGTTTACGCGCTGGGATTGAACTCGGATGGGCGACTGCTGGCGGGCACAGGAAACAACGGGTCGCTGCTGGTGATTGATGGGCGCGGAGTGTACGCGCAACTGGCGAAGAGCGGCTCTTCGCAGATCACCGGGCTTACGCGAACCAGCAGCGGGAAGGTTTATTTGTGCACGGCGAATCCGGGAAAGGTCTTTTCGCTGGGGCCGGAATACGAAGCGGAAGGGACGTTTGAGTCGCAATCGCTGGACGCGAAGCTGTTTTCCGAGTGGGGCCGGATCGAATGGTGGGGGCCTCCGGCGGAAAGTGCTGCGGGAAAAAGCGGGAAGGACAGCAAGGAGCCGAGGCTGGAATTTTTTGTGCGCAGCGGGAATACGGAGGATCCGGGGAAAGAGTGGTCGCGGTGGTTTGGGCCATACACTACGCCCGGGACACAGATTGAGGCGCCGGCAGCGCGCTTTTCTGCAGTGGAAAGCAGTGATTCACGACGGCAGGCCGGGGGATGGAATTGATTGGGTGAGCGTGGCTTATCAGCCGCGGAACGTTGCGCCCGTGATTGACGGGATCGCGATTCAGGATCCAGGTGTACGCGCGCAGGCGCCCGTGGTGATTTCGGGCCAGGTGGCGACGGTGATTTTGAAGCAACCGGCAGCGCCGGCTTCGAGCGGAACGATTATTACTACCACCACGACAAAGTTTGACCAGCCGCCGCAGGGATTCGTCCAGAGGGGATATGCTTCGGTGCTGTGGACGGCGCACGACGATAATGATGATGAACTGCGGTATGCCGTCTATTTTCGCGGAGAAAATCAGCGCGACTGGCTGCTGCTGAAGGACGATCTGGACCAGAAATATTATTCCTGGGACGCGACGGCGATGCCCGATGGTGCGTATTACCTGAAGATTGTGGCGAGCGATGCGAGTTCGAATCCGCCGAATGTGGCGCTGAAGACGGAGCGCGAGAGCGAGCGGTTTGAGATTGATAACACTCCACCGGTGATTCAGAAGCTGGAGGCGAGCGCGACGGGGATGAATGCGGACCGCTCGAAGGGCGTTTCGTATGACTTTGCGTTTACGGCGGTGGATGCCACCAGCAGCATTGAGAAGGCGCAATACAGCGTGGACGGCGCGGATTGGATTTTGCTGGCGCCGGAGAAAGGGATCAGCGATGACCGGACGGAGTCGTACCGGTTCACCGTGAAAGGGCTTGCGGCGGGCGAGCACACGATTGCGGTGCGGGCGTACGACCGGTTTGAGAATGTGGGCGCGGGGAAGACGACGATCCATATTGCGAAGTAAAGTTGGGGCAATGAGGGGATGAACGGCCCACCGCGGGAGCGGTGGGTTTTTGTTTTTTGGGGCGAAGGAAGAATGGGGCCGGGATTGTTGCAGAACGGATTGGTCGTAGTGGAATATGTCGCACCTACGGCGCTCTCGTTGCCTGTTGGATTGAACCCAGGGTTTACACCCTGGGCAAGACTCTGGCGCGCCTACGGCGCTTGGGCGGGATTTGGAAGGCGGGATTAGGATTTGTCGAGGGGCTTCGCGGCTGGTGGCTTGACTAGTTCGGGGCCGGGGACTTTGGGCTTATCGGGTTCGATGTAGGCTTCGATTTCGGCGCCGAAGCCCATGCGGCCGTCACTGTAGGAATCGGGCTTGGCGTGCACCACGCGGGCCTTGCAGTGCGTTTCATCGGGCTTGCCGCCGGTGACTTCGGCGGGCATTCGAATGGTGGCCTCAATGGGCATACCCACCTGCAAGGGCGCGGAAGTGACAAAGAAAAATCCGCCGCGAGAAACGTTGATGGCTTCGGTGAAATGTTCGGATTTGTCTCCGGCCAGGCTGATGGTGCGAAAGCGTAGGGGGATACGCATCCGATAGCGCTCGAGATGTCGGCGTTCGTTGGGAGACATGACGTTTTCTGGCGCGATGCGGGGAGGAGACGCGCCTACGCAGCTCTTCGAACCTCAAGAGTATCACTCGGCATGGGGGAAGCATAGGGTTATGGAGAAGGCGAAGAGGGACGGGCGAGCCAAGGCCCAAACATGGGCGGACGGCGGGGAAAAGGCGCCCGCCTCGGAAGGCGGCCGCTACAAAGGCCTAGGAGGGTCGAGCGAAAAGCGGACGGTAGGCGGAGGAGTCGCCAATCTGGAGATTGGCGCTCCTCGGAGGGCCGGGCAAGCGCGGCCCCTACAATGGCGGGACCGGAGGAAAGGCGCCCGCCTCGGAAGGCGGCCGCTACAAAGTGGTGGCTGGGTGGACTACACTGGAGGGCATGGCTAGCACGCACATGAGGCCGGAGGAGTTGGGGACCTCGATCGAGTGGAAAACGATCGAGGAGGCGCACGAGCGGATCCGCGGGCGGATCCACCGGACGCCGGTGCTGACCAGCCGGAATTTCAACCAGATGAGCGGGGCGGAGCTTTTTTTCAAGTGCGAGAATCTGCAGAAGACCGGATCGTTCAAGATTCGCGGGGCGACCAACGCGATATTTTCGCTAACGGATGAAGAGGCTGCGCACGGCGTGGTGACGCATTCGAGCGGGAACCACGCGGCGGCGGTGGCCTGTGCGGCGGCGTGGCGCGGCGTCCCGGCGTGGATCGTGATGCCAAAGAACGCGCCGACGGTGAAATGCCGGGCGGTGGAATCCTACGGCGGGAAGATTACATTTTGTGAGCCGAAGGTTTCCGCGCGGTCGGAAACGGCGGCGCGCATTCAAGCCGAGACGGGCGCGGCGATGATTCATCCCTACGATGACGATCGCATCATCGCGGGACAAGCAACGGCGGCGAAAGAACTGTTGGAAGAAATTCCGGATCTGGATGCGGTGCTCGCGCCAGTGAGCGGTGGCGGGTTGTTGAGCGGAACGTGCCTGGGGGCGCATGGATTGCGGCCTGATATTCGTGTGTATGGATGCGAACCAGAACTGGCGGATGATGCGTATCGGTCGTTGAAGGCGCAGGCGCTGCAGGCGCTGGAATCGAGTGACACGATCGCGGATGGGTTGCGGGCGTCGCTGGCGGCGCGTACGTTTGCGATTTTGCGGAAACAATTGGCGGGAGTTTTATTGGTGAGCGAGAAAGAGATTGTGGAGACGATGCAGCTGGTGGCGCAGCGGATGAAGATCGTGATTGAGCCTTCGAGCGCGGTGGCGCTGGCGCCTTTGCTGCGCGCGGGAGGGATTCCGGGATTGAATCAGAGGAATCGGAAGGGAAAACCGGCGGCGAGAATTGGGATTATTTTTTCTGGGGGGAATGTTTAGGGACGCGCGGCGCGCCTTCGGTGCCTGGTTGAGTCAGGACGAGAACCCAGGGTTTGCGCCCTGGGTTATTTTTTTGGCGCGCCTACGGCGCTGGGATGGTGGCGGGGATTGTGGTGGCAAATGTGAAGTTCGGCCAGTGCAGGACGGTGAGGAACGGCCCGCTTCGGAAAGCGGGCCCTACTAGGAGGGGAGGAACCGCAAGAGTGACCGATCTGAGGTCGGGCGGTGCGGCAGGCGGAGTAAAGGCGCCCGCTTCGGAAAGCGGCCGCTACAGGGGCGCAGCGGATCCGAACTCGGACGCGCTGCGCGCGGGGTTGCCGGCAAGATGCCGGCGCTACCGGTTAGTGTTTGGGAGTTTTGATGGGGTCGGGGGGACGCGGGGGGAGCGTCTTGGGATTGGCTTGCAGGGCCTTGGTGACTTCGGCGATGGCGCGGTCGAGTTGGGCGTCGCGGCCGGCGATGATGTCGGCGGGATCGTTCTCGACGACGATGTCTGGATCCACGCCGTGTCCTTCGATGACGAACTGGCCGGCGACGGAGCCGGTGGCAAATTCGGGAACAAACACGGTGCCGCCGTCAAGGAGCGGGCCGCGTCCAGCGATACCAACCACACCGCCCCAGGTGCGCTTACCGATGAGCGGGCCAAGGCCAGCCTGACGGAACATGTACGGAAAAATATCGCCGTCGGAGGCGGAGGTTTCGTTGATTAAGCAAACTTTCGGGCCGTAGAACACGGCGTCCGGATACGTTTGCGTCTGGTGATCTATGCGGTCATATCCAACGCCGAGAAGTTCCCGGCGCAGGCGCTCGATGAGCATTTGCGAAATGTTTCCACCGCCGTTGCCACGTACGTCCACGATCAGGCCTTGTTTGCGAATTTGCGGATAGTAGTTCTTGATGAATTCACGGATGCCGTCGTCGCCCATGTCTGGAATGTGGATGTAGCCGATTTTTCCGCCAGTGGCTTTGGTGACGGCTTCGCGGTTGTGGTCCACCCATTCGAGATAGATAAGGTTCGTTTCGTTGGTGATGGGACGGTAGGTGATGGTGCGTGAGCCGTCCATGGTGGGCTTGGAGTTGACGGTCCACTGCACCGGACGATTGGCTTTGTTGCGCAAGCGTTCGTAGGGATTGTCCTTGGCGGTGAGATCCTGGCCGTCGATGGCGAGAACGTAGTCGCCGACTTTCACATCGACACCAACCTCAGTGAGCGGCGAGCGATAGATTTCTTCCTGGTTCTGGCCGCGGAAAATTTTGGAGATTTTGTAGCGGCCAGAGGCGGAATCGAGTTCAAAGCGCGCGCCGGGGAGAGCGACCTGGGGACGCTTGGGCATTTCCCAATCGCCGCCTGCGATATAGGCGTGGGAGACGCTGAGTTCGGAGACGAGTTCCCCGAGAACGTAGTTGAGATCGGAGCGGTGCGCGACATAGCCGACGAGCGGCCGGTATTGCTCGAGCAGCACGTTCCAGTCGTAGCCGTTCATGTTCTTCACGTAGAAGAAGTCGCGGTAACGGCGGCCGACTTCGTTGTAAATCTCCTCCCATTCCTGGTGGGGAATGCGATCCGACATGAGGTTGGCGGTGGAAACCGGCTTGGCGCCGGCCTTGCCCTCGGGCTTGGCGTCATAGAGCTTGAAGCCGGAATCGTCGCGGACCAGCAATTTGCTGCCGTCCTGCGAGATGGCGAAGTTGTCGAGTTTTTCGGCGAGGGTGGTTTCCTTGCGATCCTTGATCGAAAAAATAATCAGGTCGCTGGTGGGGAAACTGTCGCGGCCATAGAACGGGGCACCATCGCGGGCGTAAATGAGATAGCCCTTGGTGGCGACCAGGCGCGACAAATTGTCTGCATCCACGGGGACACGGGTGACACGGTCCGCGAGTCCGTCGAAATCGATACTGACGGGTTGCTGCTTCTTCTCTTCTTTCTTTTCGTCTTTGGCAGCGTCCTTTTTGTCCGACTTCTTATCCTTGTCGGCATCCTTGCCCTTGTCCGCGGATTCGCCTTCCTTGGTGATGGTGACTTCGTCGCTTTCCGGCGGGAAAGGATTCTTGGTGTCTTTGCGGAGGGCCAGGGCGTAAAGAGAGCCGCCGCGATTGGTGGCGTAGTTGAATTCGATCTGGCTCAATTGCGGATAGAAAGTGTGAATGCTGATGAAATAGAGGTAATTGCCATCGGGATCCCAGGTGGGGCCGCCGATGTCGAAATAATCGTCGGTGACGCGGTGATTCTGGGAGTCAGCGGCGCTCCAGATGTAAAGCGAGCTGAAGTTACTCGGATTGTCGAGAAGGTAGACGAGGAAACCGCTGTCGGGAGACCAGGAATAATCGTGCACGCGACCGCGGGGATTTTCGGCGATGGTGGCCACTTTTTTGTCGTCGAGTGAGAGAACGTAGAGCTTATTTTCCGCGTCGCTGAAGGCGATGCGCTTGCCATCGGGAGACCAGACCGGCTGGTAGAGCATGGAGTGGAAGCCGTGGGTCAACTCTTCCTGCTTGCCGGACCCATCCTGGGCAACGGTGTAGAGCTCTTCTTCTCCATCGAGGTCGGAGATGTACAGAATTTTCGAGCCGTCCGGAGACCACGCGGCCGATTTTTCGTGTGCGTTGGAAGAGTCTGTGAGATTGCGCGTGGGACCTTTTTCGATGGGGGCAGTAAAGATATCGCCACGGGCGCTGAACAGTGCTCGCTCGCCCTTGGGGCTGAGGCCGAAGGATTCTATGTCGTTAGCGGCGGAAACGCTGGAGGGGCGCATGGCCAAGCGCGTCGGTGGGAACGGTGATGGAGAGGTGGCGCGACTGGCCGGAGGAGATGTCGTAAATATTCAGCTCGCCGCCGGATTCATAGACGATTTGATTTTTGTGATCGGTGCTGGGCCAGCGAACGTCCCATTTGGTGCTGTGGGTGAGCTCGTCCGTTTTCTTGGATTTGGTGTCGTAGGCGTAGAGATTGAGAGTGTCGTCTTTGTCGGAGGAGAAGAAGATTTTGTCGCCGACCCACATGGGGTCGCGATGGGCGCGCGGATCGTCGGTGATCTTTTCCGCGGCGTGGGATTTCAGATCGAAGATGTAGAGCTGCTGGGCCCAGCCGCCGGAATAGCGCTTCCATGTGCGGAAGTCTCGGAACAGCGGCGAATAGACAACGTCTTTACCATCGGGAGAAAAATCCCCGGCGCCGGAGGTGGGCATGGGGAGAGGCTGCGGCAGGCCGCCTTCCAAGGAGACGGTATAGAGGCGGCAATCGCCGAGATCGAAGTGGTCGCGCAACGAGCGAAAGACGATGGATTTGCCGTCGGGGGTCCAGCCATAGACCTGATTGTCGTAGCCCCAGCGAGGAGTGAGCGGACCGCGAGCGGGGTAAAAGGTGAGCTGCTTGGGAACGCCGCCGGTGACGGGAATGACGTAGACCTGCTCGTCGCCATCGTACTGGCCAGTGAAGGCGATCCATTTGCCGTCGGGAGAGAATTTCGCGAAGACTTCGATGCCGGGATGCGCGGTGAGGCGCGTGGCCATGCCGCCGGAGGTGGAAGCGATCCAGAGATCGCCGGCGTAGGTGAAGACGACCTGATCACCATGGACATCGGGGAATCGAAGTAGCTTGGTTTGCGCGTTGGAATTGGATGCGAATGCGAGGGCGAAGCACAAGCACAACACGGCAAAAAGCGTGCGAAGAGACATGAAATTCCTTTCCGAACAACGATGTATCAAGCGAGTGCGGAAAAGAGGAAGGAATCCAACAGGCCCGCTTGACCCCAAGAGAGTGCGATGAATTGTACAACGAGTAAGGAGACGAATGGAAAACAAGAAAGGGGAGGACGGGATAGGGTGAATTGCAAAGACAATGGAGAGGATTCGTCAATCTGGAGATTTTCATTCCGCAACCACCGCGGAATGGGGCGAGGTGGCGCTCGCTTGATCGGAACGAGTAGAGAGTTGGCACGGAAAGAACAAGTGCTGGGAGCGGCCCGCCTCAGGCGGGCCCTAGAAGAAGGCGCCGAGGCGTGGTGTTGGCGAGATAGGAACGTGGTGATTGCTGAGGTATTTGTGTGGGCTAGGTTATGTGGGTAGAATCAGGGGCGTAAAAACTCCCTTATTCAGGGGTATTTTTGGCGGCTTCCTGCTTCGAAATCTGTAAGGCGTAGTCCCCGGCCTGGAATCGGCGCGTCTGCAGGAGCCAAGTTAAAGGCGGACTGTGTTGTCCCTAGTCTACTGGCGCGCGCAATTTCTCTTCCTAGTGGTGTGCTGGTCACTTTCCGGAACATCTTCTTACGCACAAGCACCTCTGCGGGCGGATTCGGCCGCGGGGCAGCAGGGATTTTCGCGGATCGAGCATTCCGCACCGGCGTGGACCGGGTTTGCCGTGGAGGCCGGGCGCGTGGAGCCGAATCGCGCCATGGCGCGGATGGTGATGGTGCTTTCGCCCTCTCCGGCGAAGCAGCAAGCGCTCGGGAAATTTCTGGACGATGTGCAGAATCGGCATTCGCCGGAGTACCACCAATGGCTGACGCCAGCGGAATTCGGCGCAAGGTTTGGCGCGGCGGACGCGGATGCGGAAGCCGTGCGGCAATGGCTGCAGAAGAGTGGATTTCAGGTGGAACCGGCCGGGCAGAGCAAATTGTGGGTGGAGTTCAGCGGCACCGCGCAGCAGGTGGAAACCGCATTTCATAGCGAACTGCATTATTACGTGTGGCGCGGGAAGAAATACCTGGCGAATGCAACGGACATTGCGATTCCGGCGGAGTTCGCGAGCATTTCGCGCGGAGTGGTTTCACTGGACAGTTTCGGAAAGAGGCCGCCGCAGCGAATTCCGGGTACAACCAAAGTGCAGCCGAACCTGACGGCGAGCGGGCAAACGAACGTCTATTACCTGGCACCGGGGGATTTTTCGGCGATCTATAACACCAAGGCGCTTTTGAGCAGTGGCATTGACGGAACCGGGATCAGCATTGCGGTGACGGCGCAATCGCAGATCGAACTGCCCGATGCGCAGGCGTTCCGGCAAATTTTTGTTTCGACACAGGCCAACGATCCCAATTACATCGTGAGTGGGCCGGACCCCGGCGTGGTTGGTCCGGTGGATCTGCAGGAAGCGCAACTGGACGTGGAATGGGCGGGAGCGGTGGCGCCGGGAGCGGCGATCGATCTGGTGGTTGCGGGAAGCACGGATACCACGAGTGGAGTGGACCTGGCGGCGGCCTACGCGATTGACAATCGCATCGCCCCCATTTTGACGTACACCTATGGCGCTTGCGAGGCACTGCTTTCGCCGACGCAAAATGCATTTTACAACGCGCTCTGGCAACAGGCGGCGGCCGAGGGCATCACGGTGCTGGTGGCCACGGGCGACAACGGAGAGGCTGGCTGCGATTCCCCGACAGCGGGAGTTCCGGCCTTGCACGGGCCGGCGGTGAATGGCGCGGCGTCCACTCCTTACAATGTGGCAGTGGGCGGAACGCAATTCGCGGACAGCGCGAATCCCTCTACGTATTGGGGCGCGAACAACGGGGAGTTTGCGTCTGCACTTGGATACATTCCGGAAGCGGCGTGGAACGAAAGCTGCGATCCCGGGCAGGCGGCGAGCGCGACGAACTGCGTGTTTGGCAGCGGAAATTTCAGCTTACTGGCGGGCAGCGGCGGGGTGAGCACCGTTTACCCCAAACCATCGTGGCAATTCGGCACGGGCGTGCCCACGGATGGAATGCGCGACTTGCCGGACGTGGCGTTGGCCGCGGCGGCGAGCCATGACGACGTGGTCTATTGCAACAGCACGACGGGGGCGGCGTGCCAGATTAATGACCAGGGAGAAGTGGTGGGGCTGACGCTGGTGGGCGGAACGTCGGTTTCGACTCCCGCGATGGCCGGGATTCTGGCGCTGGTGGAAGAAAAGAATGGCGCGTATCAGGGGCAAATTAATTACACGCTGTACAAGCTGGCGCAGGCGCACAGCTGCAACTCTTCGACGCAAACCAATCCCACGGCGCAGAATTCATGTGTGTTTTACGACGTGACGGCGGGCAACAACGAAGTTCCTTGCGTAGGCGGATCGACCGGATGCGCTTCGCAGCAGAGCGCGGTGAACGGCGAATTGACGGGCGGGCTGGCCGGGACGGGATATGACCTGGCGACGGGACTCGGCTCCGTGAATGCAACGAACCTGGCGAATTTTTGGAACAGCGTTTCGTTGACGGGGACGCAGACAACGCTGCAGCTTCCGGCTAGCTTTACGCACGGGAGTTCGGTGACGGTCAGCGGAAGCGTGGCTCCCGCGGCGGGAACGGGGACGCCGACGGGGATATTGTCTTTGACGACGGGTGGGAGCGGCGCGGCGCCGGACGTACTGACGCTGGCGAGCGGCGCGTATTCGGCCATGGTGAGAGACTTGCCGGGCGGCTCGTATAACGTTTCCGCGCACTATGCGGGCGATGCGATGTTTGCCGCGAGCGATTCGCCGGGCGTGGCGGTGAATATTTTGCCGGAGGCGAGCAGCAGTTCGATAAATGTTGCGGGGCTGCAAGGCGGGACGGCAACGTACGGAACGGCTTTGAGCGTGGATATTGCGATTGCGGGAGCTTCGGGATTTGGAAAGGCAACAGGCAGCGTGACGCTGAAGGATGGTGCGAACACCGTTGGGACTTATCCGCTGACTGCCGACGGCATGGTTTCGATACCGACCGGTGGGGCGAGCGGATATTCGTTTGCGCCGGGAAGCCACTCGCTGGTGGCCACATATAGCGGGGATCCTAGCTTTTTGGCGAGCACGTCCTCGGCGAGTGCGTTTACGGTGAGCAAGGGCGCGCCGTTTGTGGTGGTGGGAGCAAATTCCAGCAGCGTGCCCACGGGGCAATCGCTGGGAGTTCATGCCGTGGTGAGCGGAAGCGGAACGGCGACGGCTACGGGAACGGTGCAGTTCACGGTGGATGGCGCGGCGCAGGGAGCGCCGGTTGCGTTGCAGGTTGGGGGACTTTTCGGGACGCAGGCGCAGGCTTCGGCGGTGCTGACAAACCTGGCGGCCGGATCGCACGTGATTGGCGCAATTTATGACGGCAGCGGCGATGCAAATTACTCCAAGCGTGGCGGCGGGTAACGGGCCGGATGAATCGGCGTTTTCGGTGACGGTGGGAGCGGCGACGGGAGCGGCAAGCACCACCACGATGCTGAGTGTGGCGACGCAGCCGATGATTTTGGGAGATCCGGGTAGTTTCAACGTCAATGTTGCGCCGGGAGCGGGAGTTACGGGCACGGTCACTTTGTGGGATGCCGTGGGGCCACGGAGTTCGCCGGTAACTATCAGCGGCCCCGCGGTAAATTTTCAACTGGAATGGACGCAGGCGGGAAGTTTTTCGGTGTACGCGGTTTATTCGGGAGATGCGACGCACGCGACTTCCTCGAGCGCAACGCGGAGTTTCACGGTGCAACCTGGTGTGCCGCAGGTGACGTTGACGGTGGAAGGTCCGACCGGTGCCCTTTCGCAGACGAGTTTGCTGGCGAATGTGAGCGGAAACCTGAAGAGCGGAACGCTGGCTTCGCCGACGGGAATTGTGGAGTACTGGGATGCGGTAAACGGCGGCGCGCCGCAACTGCTGGCGACGCTGCAACTGACACCTGGGGCGGCGGGAGCCTCTGTTGCCGGCACGCGCGTGAAGCTGGGGAGCGGAACGCACAGCCTGCATGTTCATTATCGAGGCGACAACAACTGGCACGCGGAGGATTCGGCGAACGCGACGGCGTCCAGTTTTTCGTTAAGCGCGAGCCCGAACCCGCTGAGCTTCAAGGGCGGCACGGCCGGGACGGCGACGATTACGGTGACGCCATCGGGCGGGTTTACGGGGGCGGTGAATTTGAGCTGCCCGGCGGGCGGGGCGCTGGCGCTGGCTGGATATACGTGTTCGTTCAGCCCAGCACAGGTGAATGTGAGCAGTGCGAGCCCGCAATCGGCGATGATGACGCTGACGCCGGCGGTTACTGTGACGGCGGCGGTGTCAACCGAGATTCCGCGCGCAACTTTTTGGGGCGGAGTGGGGTTATGGTTTGTTGTTCTGGCGGCAGGAATATTTGCCGCCTGGATGGCACGATCGCTTATTCAAGTTCCTGGGCGCGCCAGCGCTTTTGCGTGGTCGCGGGGCTGTGCGGCACTCGCGGCGAGCCTGGTGATTGGGTGCGGCGGAGGAGGCGGTGGAGGCGGGACAGGCGGAGGAGGACCTGCCGCCACGACGACGACTCTAACCGTGCAGCAGGCTGGAACGCAGATGCGGGTGAGCATTGTGGTGAAATCGAGTGCCGGAACTCCGACAGGAACGGTTTCACTGGTCACGGATGGCGGTGCTCCGATGACGGGAACGATTTCGGCGGGGGCTGCGAACTTCAACTTCACGCCGAGTCCGGCAATTGGCATTCACACGCTGGATGCGCATTACGCAGGGGACGCGCAGGATAGTGCTTCCGATTCCGGCCAGCAGAACATGGTGATGACGGGCAGCACGATGATTGAAGTGACGGGGACGAGCGGGACGATTAGCGTGCCGGTGGGGTTGGCGGTGGTTGTGAATTAGCGGCGCGATGGCTGGTATTCTTGGTGCAGTGGCCTCGGGACGGGAAAAGGAAAAAGCAGGTCCCTCACGCCGCAAAAGGCGCGGCGTTCGGGATGACAGTTTTGGTGGGGCGCAGCGTGAGGGGTGACTATTTTGGTGGGGGCGTGGTCTGGAGGATGACAATTTTGATGGGCGCATTTGGTGGGATGGCTGCGGGTAAAATGCACGGTGCAATTTTACGTTGAGATCCTTCGCGCGGAAGACGCGCTCAGGATGACGGAGGGTGGGGCGGCGCTGTTGGCGGAATTTGGTGCTGCTGGAGAAGTTATTGTTGGGTTAAATTTGGAAGGGACGGGTAAACCGTTTGGGCCGCCCAGGCATCTTTAAGGTAGCAGTCAGCTTGAACCGCTCTCCTGGTTATGGGGGCCGAGAGTCCGCGATTCCTGCCAGCGAAACACGTAAGTTGGGAACAGTCAAATTCAGGAGCCAATCCGAAACATGAGAACGACTACGAGTGTGTTGTGTGCTGGACTAGGGGCCTTGTTGTGGTGTGGAACAGCGGCCGCCCAAGCGCAATCGCAACGCGTGCCCTCTCGCGTGGTGGCGCAGGTTGACGACACGCGCACGGTGCAATTGAAAGGCAATGTACATCCGCTGGCGCGCCCGGATGCCGATCGCGGAGCGGTGGGCGATGCGCAGCCGATGTCGCGGATGTTGCTGCTGCTGCAGCGGAGCGCGCAACAGGAAGCGGCGCTGCAACAGTTGATGGATTCGCAGCAGACCAAGGGATCGGGAAGTTATCACGCGTGGCTGACGCCGGAAGATTTTGGAAAACAGTTTGGGCCGTCCGACGCGGATGTGCAGGCGGTGACGGACTGGCTGACGCGGCAGGGTTTTCAGGTGGCGAAGGTTGCGGCAGGCCGCAATGTGATTGAGTTCAACGGCACGGTGGCGCAGGTGCGCAATGCGTTCCACACAGAGGTGCACAAGTTTGCGGTGAATGGAGAGACGCGGGTTGCCAACGTAAGTGATCCGGCGATTCCGGAAGCGCTGGCGCCGGTGGTGAGGGGCGTGGTGGCGCTGAACGATTTTCCGCGGCGCCCGATGCTCCACAACAAGGGGACCTACCGTTTGGAGCGAGCTACGGGGCAGATGACGCCACTGTTTACTTATGGTGATCCGGCGAACTTCGCCATGGCGCCGGCGGATTTTGCAAAGATTTACAACGTACCATCAACGGCCACCGGTGCAGGGCAAACCATCGCGGTCATCGGGCAGTCCAACATTGACGCGCAGGACGTGATCGATTTTCGGAATTTGTTCAGCTTGCCGCAGAATTTTACGCAGGCGAAGAATGTGCTGGTGAACGGGCCCGATCCGGGTTTGCAGCTTGCAGCCGGGAGATGAAGGCGAATCGGATCTGGACGTGGAATGGGCTGGAGCGGTGGCGCCGAGCGCCAACATCCTGCTGGTGACCTCGTCAACGACGCAATCCAATCCCGGTCAGATCACCAACGGAACGGATCTTTCCGCGCTCTACGTGGTGGACAACGATCCGGCGGTGAACGGAGTTCCCGCGTCGGTGTTGAGTGAAAGCTACGGATACTGTGAACCGGCGCTTGGGTCCACGGGGAACCAGTTTTTCAATTCGTTGTGGGAGCAGGCGGCAGCGGAAGGAATCACCGTGGTGGTATCCAGCGGAGATAGCGGATCGGCGGGTTGCGACTCTTCGTTTGCAACAAACTCAGCAGTGAATGGACTGGCGGTGAGCGGCATCGCGACCACGCCATTCAACACCGCGGTTGGCGGAACGGATTTCGATGCCTCCGCGCAGCCGGTGGTGCCGCCGAACCAGTATTGGAGCGCCACAAATGGCACGGGGATGGGATCGGCACTGCAATACATACCCGAGACCACCTGGAACGATTCCCTGTGCGCGATCAACTTTCCGACGGTCTGCAACGCCGTGGATACGCAAGGATTCGATCTGGTGGCGGCAGGCGGAGGCCCAAGCAACTGCGCCATATTTAATGGCAGCAACTGCAAGAGCGGTTATCCAAGACCTGCGTATCAGACGAATGCCAATACCCAATTTCCGAGTGCGCGCGCAATTCCGGACGTCTCGCTGTTTGCCAGCAACGGGCAGAATGGCGTGGCGCTGATTGTGTGCCAGGCGGATTCGAATCCTGGCGGGGCGTCTTGCAGCTTGAGCACTCCTTACACGGACTTCAGTCTTGGTGGGCGGGACTTCGGCGGCGACTCCTCCTTTTGGGGCGATCGTGGCAATGTTGAACCAGGCAAGTGGTTCGCGCCAGGGCAACGTGAACTATGGCCTGTACGCGTTGGCGGCGAAGGACACAAATTACACCGGCGGGAACTGCAATTCCTCGTTGGGCCACACACCTGCGACCGGTTGCGTGTTCAACGACGTGACCGCGGGGAACATTGGAGTGGCTTGTCTGAAGGGCAGCACCAGCAATGTGGATGGCAGCACAAACTGGTGCGGAGGAGCCGGGAGCGTCTATGGCGTGACGGTGATTCCCGGAACAAACAATGTTGCGTATGCCGCGGGTGCGGAATATGACGCGGCAACGGGACTTGGCTCGATCAACGTTGCTAATTTGTTGGCGAAGTGGAGCACGGTAAGCCGGACGGCGACGACAACGACGGTGAGCAATCCAACCGGCGGAACGCCATCGGGCAGCAATTTCACCGCGACAATTACAGTCACTCCTTCCGGAGCGGCAGGCGATGTCTCGTTGACTGCGCTGGCGAACGACCAGACCACAATTCTGGCCACCATCGGCGGAAAAAATTCCGGTTCGGGCACAGTACCCTTCACCCTTGCTAGTGGAACCGTGAGCGTCCAGACGAATCTGTTACCCCCGGGCACCGCATATGTTTCGGCATTCTACGGTGGCGATGCCACTCATGCGACGAGCACCGCGACGCCGGTGAAATTGACCACAGCGGTGACGGGAGCAACTTACGGTACGAGCGTGCAACTTAATTTTGTGACGTTCGACAGCAACAATAATCCAGTGCCGACTACGCAATCACAGACCGTGGCGTACGGTTCCCCGTACATTTTGAACATCCTGGTAAAGAAGTCGGGCAATAGCAGCACATGCGGATTTAACTATCCGGCAACTTTGCCGTCCCTGCCCTGCCCGACGGGAAAGATCACGCTGACGGACGGCGGGCTCTCCGTTGAACGATTTCCCCAATGGCCCCAACGGAACAACCAATCAACCTGGAGTTAGCAATCAGGGCCTGGTGGAAGACGCGCTCGTGCAATTGACAGGTGGTAAGCACACTATTTTGGCGACCTACGCCGGTGATGCGAATTATGCCACCGGTTCCAGCAACACGCTGAGCGTTACGATTACGCCGGCGCAGACGACAACACTGGTCGCCAGCAACCAGGGAATGATCAACTCCGGGGCTTCGGTGGTGCTGACGGCGATTGTGGGGTCGGCGAGCAACTCGGCACAAGGGCCGACCGGAACGGTGCAATTCCAGAACGGCAGCGCGAATATCGGCTCGCCGGTGACGTGCACTCCTTCGGCGGCAACTGCGAATGCGGGTGCTTCCTGCTCGGCACAATTGACGACCACAATCTCCGCGCTGTATCCGCCGCCGACTGGGCGGGGCCCTCAAGTACCGATGCTGCCAGTGCTCTTTGCGCTGCTCAGCTTGGTGCTGTTTGCCCTGGGCTGGCGCTGGATACCGGAGAACCGGAGGCGCGCGTACGCTTACGCTGGTTTCCTGGTGTTTGCGCTGATAAGCGTGGGAATCGCGGGATGCGGAGGCGGTGGCGGCAGCAGCGGCGGAGGTGGCAAGACGGTGACCATCAATGCGGCGTATGCGGGAGATACGAATTATACGTCGTCGACTGGAAGCACAACGATCAACGTGCAGTAAGAGAAGTTTTTTTGAGGAAAGGGCGCTCCGCGATTGCGGGGCGCCTTTTTTTTGCGCGGGGTTCGGTGCTGCTTGAGGAGTGCAGGCCTGGAGAGGAAAAAAACAGGTCCCTCGGCCGCAAACTGCGCGGGCTCGGGATGACAATTTTCTATGGATGGCGGTGGTCCAGGATGGGCGTCCTCGGGACGACAGTTGTTCCAGGGATGCGCTGGCGGGGGAATAACGCATTTCATGGATGAGTGGCAGATGGCGGCTTATGTTGAGATCCTTCGCCTATCCTCATCGGATAGGCTCAGGAGGACAGGGTGTATTGGGGAATGGGTGCGGCGTTAATAAGGGGGAACGTCCCGGCATAGACAAGTGCTTTTCTTGGTGCTATTATCCGCGAGCTTTGGGAATTGTGCGGGATGGTCAGGCCGGCAATTTTCAAGGGTTCGCTTCGTTGCAAGCCCGTAAATTCATGTGGTTCAGGCGGATATGAGCCTACTTCGAGTGGTGGTTCGCTGCTCGCTCCTCTGTGGAATCTTTCTTTTCAACCTTCATTTCCAGACCGCTAACGCGCAGGCACAGGTGCCGGCGCGCGTGGTGGATGCGGTGAACGACGCAAACCGCGTGACGCTGCGCGGCAACGTGCACCCGCTGGCGCGCGCGGAGTTTGACCGCGGGGCGGTGGCGGATTCGCAGCCGATGAACCGCATGCTGCTGCTCTTGAAGCGCGGCGACGGGCAAGAGGCAGCGCTGCAGACCATGCTGCAGAACCAGCAGGACAAAAGTTCGGGGAGCTTTCACCAGTGGCTGACGCCGGAGCAGTTCGGCACGCAATTCGGGCCGGCGGATGCGGATATTCAGGCGGTGACGGACTGGTTGACGCGGCAGGGATTTTCGATTGGCAAAGTCTACAGCGGCAAGACGGTGATTGAGTTTTCAGGGACGGCGGGGCAGGTGCAGCGGGCGTTTGGCACGGCCATTCACAATTATGCGGTGAACGGCAAGACGTATTCGGCGAATGCGAGCGATCCGGAGATTCCGGCGGCGCTGGCGCCAGTGGTGGCTGGCGTCGTGTCCCTGCACAATTTTCCGAAGCGATCGAATTTGCGCAAAGTCGGGGTCTTCCAAAAAGGCAAGCCAGTGAGCCCCGTTGATCCAGCTTTTTCAGAGGGGTTCAATCAATATTTCCTCGCACCCGCCGACTTCGCCACCATCTACGACACGGCGAGCCTGATCAGCGCCGGCAATAATGGCGCAGGGCAAGGGATCGCAATCGTGGGGGAAACGGACATCATCGTTTCGGATATCCAGAATTTCCGCCAACTCTTCAACCTTCCTGCCAACTTTCAGCAGCGCCAACATTATTGTGAACGGTGAAGACCCGGGAATTACGAGCACGGACGAAGAGACAGAATCCGATCTGGACGTGGAATGGTCTGGAGCCGTGGCGCCGGGCGCCAAGATTCTGTTTGTAACTTCCTCAACGACGGCATCCACTGCCGGCATCGACCTTTCCGCGCTTTACATTCTGGAACACAACCTTGCAGGGGTACTGAGCGAGAGCTATGGGGATTGCGAATCAAATCTGGGCAGCGCGGGAAATTCGTTCTATAAAAGCTTGTGGGAACAAGCGGCTGCCCAAGGAATCACGGCGATCCTCTCCGCAGGGGACGGGGGTTCCGCGGGATGTGATGATTTCAATACGGAGCAGGTGGCGACACTCGGCTTGGGTGTGAGCGGCCTGGCATCCACGCCGTACAACGTGTCCGTTGGGGGCACGGATTTTGACCAACTGAATAACTGGAGCCAACACTGGAGCAACACCAACGACCCTGCGACGAGTAAGTCGGCACTTGGCTATATTCCCGAGATGACCTGGAATGATTCTTGCGCGGATGCGGGTTTGAGCGGATGCGCGAATTCTGGAAATCTGAATATCGTGGCCGGCAGCGGGGGACCGAGCGCCATTTACACCAGCAAGCCTTCCTGGCAACAAGGCGCCACCGGAATGCCGAACGATAACAATCGTGACCAACCGGACATTTCGTTATTTGCAGGAAATGGTCAAACGGGGAGCGCTTACATTGTGTGCCAGGCGGATGTGACGAATCCGCCGGAAGCCTCGTGCAACCTCACCGTAGGGGGATTTACCTACTTGACCGTCGGGGGAACATCGGCGGCAGCACCTGCTTTCGCGGGGGTCATGGCGCTGGTGAACCAGAAAACGGGGGGCCGCCAGGGGAATGCGAATCCCGTCCTCTACCAACTGGCAAAAGGTACGGGAGCCACGTGCAATTCAAGCACGGCAGCAGCAACGGGCAACTCCTGCAATTTTTATGACGTCACCAAAGGGAACAATTCAGTTCCCTGCAAGGGCGCCTCACCCGGTTGCAGCGCCGTGCATGCCACAGAAACTGGCATTTTGGTTGACGTGACGGACCAGCCCGCTTGGACGACGAACACCGGGTATGACCTGGCCACCGGCCTGGGGACAATCGATGCAGCCAACCTGGTGAAAAATTGGAACAGTGTGGCGACGGTTCCGACAAAAACCTCTCTAGCATTGAGTCCGACATCCAGCATCACCCACGGCCCGGCGGAAAATGTGGCCGTCACAATCAACGTGAATCAAACTGGCGGAACGGGAACCCCGACGGGCCTGGTTTCCTTGATTGCCAAAATGCCAGATGGTACAACCCGAGGGCTGGATCAATTTACACTTTCGAATGGTTCCGTCACTGGTGCAAAGACGCAAAGCCTTCCCGGTGGAACGATTAACGTAGTTGCATACTATTCGGGTGACGGCACAAACGCGCCAAGCCAATCGTCAGCCATTCCAGTGACCGTGAGTGCCGAAAGCAGCCAGACTTTTATCGTTGTGCCCCTCTATGATCCAAAAACCGGAAGCCTGGTAAGCGGAAATGCAAGCAGTGTTTCCTATGGTTCCCCCTACCGCATTCGGATTTATGTGACGAATGGCTCTTCGGTAGCGAATCCTACGGGGCCGCCCAATCCAACCTGCGACCTAGTCAACCTGTATACATGTCCAACGGGTACGGTGATTTTGACCTCCAGCGGACAGCCGGTGGACCGGCCGAACGGGATCTATCAACTGAGCGATATCGGCTATACGAGGGACATCAATCCGACCCTGACTGGCGGAAGCTACACGCTGGCTGCGCAATATTCCGGAGACAGCAGTTATACGGCAAGCAGCGCGGCAACGCACAATTTGACGGTTACACCAGCTACTACCCGGATTCTCTCTTCGAACCCGCCCTTACCGGATCAGATGTCGACACCTTTTAACCTGGCAGTGATTCTGACCACAAACGTGTTCGGAACCATGCCAAGTTGCAATTTCACGTTCACCGATGGGACGGCCGTGCTACCTGGAAAGGTGGATTGCGAGTGGCAAGCGAACGGACCGTTTTTATATACGTCGATACCCATTTCACAAACAACCAGCGGAAAACATACGTATACCGCGAAGTTCAACGGTGACTCGAACTACGCGCCCTCCACTTCGGCGGCCTTGACCACCCAGGTCTTCTACGGGACGACCACCACTTTGACGATGAGCCCCAACCCGGCGCAATTCGGATCCAGCGTGACGTTGACCGCCATTGTGGATACCACGCGGGCGCAGGGACCCGCAATTTCACAGTCGGTCTCGTTTGGTCTCGCCGGCGCTGCAGTAACAGGCAGCGTGACGTACACTCCGTTCACCGATGCCTCCGGGAATATGGCGTTGCGCGCGACAGCCACGGGGATTCCGCAAGGTTCCGGAGATGTGACGGCCACGTTCGCAGGGGATAACAATTACTCCAGCAGCGCGGATTTGCAGTTCATAACGGTGAACATTCCTGATTTCAATGTGCCGAACCAGGTGGCGCTAACGGTGACCGCGGGACAATCCGCGAGCACATCATTCACGGTGACGCCCGCGACGAATATCAGCAGCCAAGTGCAGTTCGGCCTACAACCACTTGCGAACATTGCGCCGGGGGTAAACTGCACGGTTACTCCAAATCCAATCAGCTTAACGGGACAACAAGCAGCCAATGCAACGCTTAACTGCAGTGTGCCCGCTGCTTCCAGTAATCCAACAACAACCATTGCCGTGCCCTGGTGGCCGAGAGAATCAGACCGCGATTGGTGGATTCTCAGTGGTGTCACGCTGCTGTTGGGCTGGATCATCTTGCTTCTGCCGGCGCGGCTCAAGAAACGGCGGTTAGCCTTTGCCTGCTTTGGTGTATCCGTTATTGGGCTGGCATTGGGTTGTGGCGGCGGGGGAGGCGGATCAACTGGCGGAGGCGGGGGAGGTGGCACGGGGGGCGGAGGTGGCGGAGGCGGCCAGCCCGCGACGCCCACTAGCATCAGCCTATCGGTCCCGTCCACAAAGATTCCGTGGAGTTCGACGCTGGTTGCTACCGTTTCGGTGACTGGGACGCACACTCCAACCGGCACGGCAACACTTTACGACAGCACTACGGGCGCGGGAATAAACGGCCAGCTTATAAATGGGCAGGCGCAACTTTCGCTCAACCTGGGCGGACTGGGAGCGCACAATCTTATTGCCAAATATTCGGGGGACACCAAGAATCTGGCATCGCAAACGCAATCGCCGCTAGTCGTGGTGCTTACTGGGTCACCTGGTGGCACTTGGATCAACGCGAATACCGGAACGGACATAAAAACGATCAACCTGAACCTGACCGTGCAGTAGGCGAAGAGGTCAGTTTGCCGCGACGGGTGGGAAGAAGATGTTCCAGAATTGGGGGGAAGGCGTGGTGAACTCGATGGGGACGAGCGAGCCTTCGGCGTTGAGTTGAGGCGGGCGCACAACGTGGGCTTCCACCTTTTTTTGCGTTTTGGGATTTTCGATGGAGAGCTTGGTGCCCGTGGGAATGCCTTCGGGCAGGATAATCATCGCGCCGCTGGCGCTGACGGTGTGCGTGAAGCCGTGGAGCGGATTGGCCTTCCCCGGAATATGAACCAGCACGGCCATCCTTAGCAGCACCCGTTGTGCGCGGCGACGTTCTTCGGCGGTTTGCGGGCGCGCGATGGAGCTGCTGCGTTTCACATTTGGCGAAGCTGCCACAGGCGGAGCCGCATTGAGCTTTTGCGGAGGCGTCATAGCTCGATCCCCCAGAAATCCATGTCCGGTGCAACCAGTTCGATCCCGTATTCCCAGCCTTCCGGCTGGCGATTCCCTCTCCAGACGATCACGGCGGCGTTGCTGGCGTCATTGGCCAGATTGGTAAGCGCCATGCGGTGCTGAATCTCCAGTGTGCTACGAAGCACAACCATGCAACCGTAGGGATTCACGGTGCGAGTGATGGCTTCCACACGTTCGCGCTGGCCGTCTTCGGTATCCCATTCCAGGCGAATCTGCACACGAGAATTCATGCGGCGACCACGGCGCTTTTCGCCGTAGCGCGCGCCCACTTCCTTGAGTTCTCGCAGCTTTACCGTCATTTGGGCCTCTAGTTGGTCATGCTAGAGTTAGAGGGAAAACCGGTCAATGGTACGAATACGGCGAGTAATACGAAAGAGTAGCTGTCCGAAGGGACAGGGGAACGGCGCAAGTTGAAGAATTTAATCGTCAATGCAGACGATCTGGGCTGGACCGAGGGAGTGAACCGGGGAATTGTGGACGCGCATCGGCGCGGGCTGGTGACCAGCACTTCCCTGCTGGCGAACGGGCCGGCATTTGCATCCGCGCTGGAGGTGGGGCGAAATCATCCAGAGCTGGGCATCGGCGTTCACCTGAATCTGAGCGACGGCGCGCCGACCGCCGATGCAAAGCAAGTCCGCGGACTGTTGAATGCGGCGGGGCAACTGGAAGGCGGCCCGGAGAATCTTGCTGCTGCGGATTGCGGCGCGGAAATTATCCCTGGAGGAAGTGGAGCGCGAGTGGGACGCGCAAATTGCAAAAATCAAAGCGGCTGGGATTTCGCCGACGCATCTGGACGGACACAAACACGTACACATGCTGCCGGGATTATTTGAGCTGGCGCTACGGCTGGCGCGGAGCCACGGCGTGGGTGCGATTCGCATCGCGCATGAGGCATCGCCGCTGCGTTCGGCGCTTTCCGCGGGAAGCGAGCCAGCGGGCAAGGTGCTGCTGAAGCAAGGCGTGCAAGCGCGCGGCTTGAAACTGCTGGCGCGAGACGCGCGGGAGATGGCGGAGCGAGCGGGGATCGCGGCGGCGGATTATTTCTGTGGGATCGCCCAGACCGGAGTGATGACGCGAGCGGGGGTGGAGCGATTATTGGAAACGCTCCCCGAGGGGACCACGGAGTTCATGTGCCATCCGGGTTATGCGGATGAGGAATTGCGGCAAAGCCAGACGCGCCTGCAGGCATCGCGCCAGCAGGAACTGGAAATTTTGACGGACACGGAGATCAGAAAACTTGTCGCCACAAGGGGTATTCGCCTGATAAACTATGCTTTCCTGGCGCAGGCTGCTTAGTTGCGCCCAAACGAGTTTCGCGAGTCAGGGGAGAGGCGGGACCACGGTCCACGCCGGTAAATAGAAAGGCAAACTACCGCCAGTATGCGAAGTGAAGCATCCATTCGATATTCGATCGTTGTGCCCTTCTACAACGAACAAGAGAATATCCCCACCTTGTACATGAAAATGACCGAAGTGATGGACGCCATTGGCGAGCCCTACGAAATGGTGTTCGTGGACGACGGAAGCAAGGACGATTCCTACCGCGTTTTATCGGAAATTTACGAGCACGACCGGCGCGTGAACGTGGTGCGCCTGCGCCGGAATTTCGGGCAGACGCCGGCGCTGAAGGCGGGCTTTGATTTTGCGCGCGGCGAAATCGTGATTTCGATGGACGGCGACCTGCAACACGACCCCGAAGAAATTCCGCGCTTCCTGGAAAAGATGGATGAAGGGTTCGACCTGGTGAGCGGGTGGCGCTACCAGCGAAGAGATCACTGGCTGATGCGGCGGATTCCCAGCCGGATCGCGAACTGGCTGATGGCCAAGCTTTCGGGAATTGATCTGCACGATTTTGGGACCACTTTCAAGGCATACCGCCGGGAAATCCTGCAGGAAATTCAGCTCTATGGTGAGTTGCACCGGTTTATCCCGGCGCTGGCGAGTTCCACCGGGGCGCGGATTGCGGAAGTGCCCATCTCGAATCCGGACCGGAAAGCCGGGAAGTCCAATTATGGAATTGGCCGGACGATTCGCGTGTTTTTTGACCTGATCATGGTGAAGTTCCTGCTGGATTATTCGACCCGGCCGCTGCAGTTTTTTGGCTTGCTGGGGCTGGCGGGAAGCGGGAGCGGATTTTTGCTGGGATTGTTGCTGGTGTTCGACAAGGTGTTTTATCACCAGAACATCATGACCACGCACGGGCCGCTGCTGCTGCTTTCGATTGCGCTGTTTGTGAGCGGGATCCAGTTTGTTTCGATGGGATTGCTGGGGGAGATCAGTTCGCGGACATATTATGAATCGCAGAACAAGGCGATTTATGCGCTGCGGGAAGTGAAGAGTCACCGGAAGGAATTGGGAGATTCGGCGGAGCCGGCGCGGCCTAGCGGGAGTTCGGAGCGGTAGGACGGACGGAAAAAAAAGATTTTGGTGCACCCCCGGATTTGGATCCGGGGGTTTTGTTTTTTGGGGCGGGAAAAGGCGCCCGCCTCAGAAGGCGGCCGCTACAAAGGCGGGATTAGGGGGCCAGGCGGCGATATTGGGCGCGGTGGAAGAGCAGGGGAAGTCCTTCGTGGGAAGAAAGGGATTCGACTTCGCCGAGGAAGATGGTGTGGTCGCCGGCGAGATGTTCCGCGACGAGATTGCAAGTGAGATGGGCTAGAGCGTCTTCCAACAGAGGGAACGCCGCTGGGTGTCCAGCGGAAGCGAATGCCAAGCTGCTGATCGAGTTCCGGCGTCTGATCGGGTTTCGCGAAATGCTCGGAGAGCGACTGTTGGTCTTCGCGAAGAATGCTGACGCCGAACCGGCGCTGCGATTTCAAGAAGGAGAGCAGGCGGGCGTCTTGATCCACGCAGACGAGAACCAGCGGCGGATCCAGGGAGACCGAGGTGAAGGAATTGGCGGTCATGCCGTGGACTTCGCCGGGTCCGCGTTCGACGGTGATGACCGTGACGCCGGTGGCAAAAGCGCCGGCCACGCGACGAAACATTTCTGGATTAAGGGTTGAGGGCGACATCGCGATAGCTTTTTCAAGATAACACAGCACCTTGGCGAGGTGGGAACCGAGGCCGCGCGAGAGACTGTGCGGGGAAAGAAAAAGAGCGCTCCGATTAAGGAGCGCTCTTTTTGCGCCACGCTGCTGAAGCCGCAACCGCGTTTTAGTGGTGGGGCGGCTTGTCTTCGTTCTTTGGCGGCTTCGACTGGGTTTGGGTTTTGGTGTGCTCTTGTTCGTGCTCCTGGGTCTGCTTCTGCTGGAGCTGCTTCTGCTGCTGGTCATGCTTCTGTTCCATCTGTTGCAGTTGCTGCTGCTGTTTTTCCTGGGTCTGCTTGGCTTTTTCCTGGTTCGCATTCTGCTGCTGGATCTTTTGCTGTTCCTTGTATTGCTGCTGCTGCAGCTTCTGGTATTGCTGATCCTGCTTCTGCTGCAGTTGTTGGATCTGCTCCTGATGTTTCTGCTCCAGTTGCGGATTCACGGTTTCGGCCGGATGCACGGTTGGCGGACGGTCGTTATGCTGAGTGGCGTTGGGATTCGTGTTGGCATTCGCGTTGGTGTTGACGCTGGCCGGGCGGTTATTGTTCGCCGGGGCGTTGACATTGGGATTGCCGTTCGAATTGTTGTTCATGTTCGCCGGATGATTCATGTTCTGCTGGGCTCCCCGATTGCCCGGCGGCGGCGTGGTGACCATTTTCGCCGGCGGAGCAACGCGAACAGGAGCGACGTTGTTGTGTTGCTGCTGGACAGCGAGTTGCTGCGATTGAGACATGGAGAGTGGCCGGCCTTCGTTGGCGCGAATGGCTTGTTCCCGCTGCGCGAAGGGTACGGGAGCCGGAGGAGGCGCCGTCTTTGCGACGACAGCACGCGATTGCAAGTATGCGGGAGGCTGCACGCGAGCGGCCCCGCCCGCGCCAAGAACCGCCTGCTTCTCTGGGACCATGGCCGGTCCACGCACCGCGACCGGAGCCGAGGAAATTTCCCGCTCGTTCACCTGCACCATATTGTGGCCAACAGGGCGCGCGGAGGTGAAGTTTTGCGCCGTGGTGGCGGTGACCGCACCGTGAACATTCTGGTTCATGTAGGTGACGTGATTCACGTTGACGTTCTTATTGACCACCGTGGTGTTGTAATAGTTGTTGATCACCGTCTGGTTCACGGTGGTGTTCGAAACGTTCACGTTGTTGATGTACGCCCGGCTGACGTGGTACGAGGGCACAAACACTTCGCGCGGCCCGAGCGGAAACCATCCGACGTTGACTCCTACGCCGACTGCGCCGCCGTAGGCAATACCCGCCGGCGAAGTGCGGGCCACCCACCCAGGCGACCAGCGCCGGGGCGTAGACGGGACGTACGTAGCCAACAGCGACTACGCGAGGCGGGCACGGTACCCAACCCCACGCACCGCCATAGCTAACCCAGCGGCCGTAGTGGAAAGGCGCAAATCCCCAAGGCGCGTCGTCCACCCACGTCCAACCCCACGGTGAAATCCAAACCCAGTGGCCGTAGCGATAGGGCGCCCAGGTGACCACGGAAACGTGCGGAAACCACACGGTGCCGTAGTCCGGGACGGGACGCCAGCCGCCATAGTCGTCGAGATCCTGGTAGCCGATCACGTCATCGGAGACGTAGCGGCGAGCGGCGGAGTGTTCTTCGCGGAGATCGCGTTCGTTGCACCAGCTGTCGAAGCTGTCGTCAGCCGCGGCAGGCTCGATGTCTGGATTCAGGGAATCAGTGCCGGTGAATATTCCCTGCTCGCCTGGATGGACAGTGTACGCAGAGCCGCCGCCCGTAACTTCGCCCTCGCCATCGGGAATATTAATCATCGTGGTGTCGCCGGCTTCGTTGACGTTGATGCGGTAGCGGCCGGGCCGAAGAATCGAAAAGGCCAGGTTGGGAGTGTCAATCTCGATGGACTCGCCGTCACCCAGGCGAAAGACGCGCATGTTTAAGTCGCCTTCGGTCATGCGAACCTGGGTGATGTGGTCGTCCAAATTGAGGAACGAGAATCCGGTCATGGGGCCAAGACGGATAGCCGCCGAGCCAATGTTCAGGGCTGCGCGCGAATTCTGGTCGGTCCAGAGCTTGTCACCCGTGGTCATGGGGCGGTTCAGCACCGCGGCCACCCAATCGTCGGTGCCTGCCGGGCTGAAGGAAACTTGTCCATCGGTATAGCCCAAACGCGCGACGCGAGTGGGTGGATCGTCGTCATCCGCAAATGCGGGTTTCGAAGCCAGCAGCAAGGCCGTGAAGGCAATCGCGACCAGGGTCAGCCATTTTTTGACCTGTGTTCTCATAGTGCTCTTCTCTCCTTACGCAGTGATCGGCTCCTGATTTCGTTGCTGGAAAAGAGCCGGGCGGATATCCATACGATCTGGGAATGAGCCAGGAAAGCCGTGGTGATCTGTGTGGAACGAAACCTGGAACCAAGGCTTCCTGCGTCACCATGTTTAACACGAAGCGAGCGAAAGAGTTGTAGGAGCGCGAAGAGGCGTTCCTTAAAGGGTAAGAGAGCGCCTGAACAGGCTAATGCCTGTTCTATTGGAAACCGCAGGGCGCAAAGAAAAAGCCCGCTTCCTTTTTAGAGAAGCGGGCTTTTCGAATCGTGATGCTAATTGAGTTTAGTGACGGCCACCACCGTGCGATCCGCCGCCGCCTCCACCGCCGTGCGGTGCACTGCCACCGCCACCATGGAAGCCGCCACCACCACCGTGCGGGGCGCTGCCTCCACCGCCGCTGAAGTGCGGAGCGGAATAACTGCGTGGCGCCGGAGCGGAGCGCGGCGCAGAGTAGGACGGCGCAGACGAATAAGAACGAGGAGCGGAGTATCCGCGGTTGGATTGCGGAGAGGAGTAACCGCGATTGGATGGCGGCGTGTAGTTACGAGGCGCAGAGTAATTGCGGTTCGGCGCGTTGTATGTGGCCGGCGGACGGCTGCTGTTATAGGAACGCGGCGAAGAGTACGCGTTATTGCCGCCATAGGAAGTTGGAGGACGGCTCACAGAGCTACGGCCCTGATAGCTGCTGCCGTTTGCGCGGGTACCGTTGCCAGCCCATGGTGGGCGATCGGCAAAACCGGTGCGCGCGGTCTGCGAGGTTGCTGGCCGATTGTTGCTGCCGAATCCCTGCGGGGCGTGGCCGGAATCGGTGGCATTACCTTGGGCGTTCCAGGTGCGATTCGAGGCCCGCGAAGCATTGTTGTTCAAAGACGCGGGCGGACGGGAACCGTTGGCGTTGATGGAGTTCATATTACGCGAGCTCTGCTGCGTGCTGGCAGTCGGCGGACGGTTCGCGGAGAGTTGCGACCCGCGGGCGCCGTTCATGTTCTGAGTGTTCACTGGCGCGCGACCGAAATTGCCAGCTGGCGCGTTGGCGCGATTCCCCGCAAAGCTGGGCGTGCTCATGGTGCGCACCGGCAAGTGAGAGGCTCCGCGGGCCGGCGTGGAACGCGCGACAACGCTGCGATTCTGAACGCTGGCCGAGGGCGTGGAGATTCGTCCATGCATGTTGGAAGCGCCGAGATAACTGGCGTTCGTGGGCCGGGCGCTGATACCGTTCTCTACCCTGGCATTGCGCAAGGAAGCGGCGGAAATGTGCGAACCGCTGCGGTTGATCGCCTGGCCGTTCACGAAGGCATTGTGTGAAGCAGCGGTGACCGCGTGTTCGTTACGGGCATAGCGATAGTTGAAGTTGCGGTAGCTGTTCGTGTTGTAATTATTGAAGTGCGTGTTGTACGCGTTGATGTGATTCCAATACGCGCCGCCGCAGTGATACCACGGGTGGTAGGGCTCACCCCAACCAAGCGGGAACCAACCGTAGCCGCCGCCAAAGCCGAATCCTACGCCGAATCCAAAGCCGCCAACGAATCCGACGAACGCGGGACCATAGACGGGCGGCGCCCAGATCGGGCCCGGGCACCAACCCCAAGAGCCGCCATAATAATTCCAGCGCCCGTAATGATAAGGAGCAAAGCCCCAGGGAGAAGCGTCAACCCACGTCCAACCCCAAGGGGAGATGTAGCTCCAGTTGCCGTTGCTATAAGGAGCCCAGTCCGGGGGAACATTGTTGGGGACCCAAACGCTGCCGACTTCAGGCTCCTCTTTCCAGGTGCCGTAGTCGTCCAGGTCGCTGTAGCCGACGGTGTCGCGGGAAACGTGTTGGGCAGAGACGGAATTATCTTCCTTCAAGTCACGTTCCTGCGCCCAGCGATCCAGGTCGTCTGGCTCGGAGGAGGTTCCGGGGATGTACTTCACATTTTGGTCGGTGCCGCTGACGTCGCCGCGTTGACCGGCGGTCAGAGGATAATTCTGGCCAGCGGCGGAGATTTCTCCTTTACCGCGGATTATGGTGACGCTGGAATAATCGCCATTCTCGTTGACGTCCACACGAAATGCGCCGGCTTCGGTGACAGTGAACGCGAGATTCGGCGTATCAATTTCATAGGTATCGCCCTGACGAAGTTCGCGCACGCGGAAGTTGATATGGCCCTCGGCCATGCGCATTTGAATGATCTGCTGATTGAGATTCAGGAACGAGAGGGCGGTCATGCTGCCGAGGTGGATCGAAGCCGCGCCAGCCTGCAGTTCAAGGCGGGAACCCTGATCGGTCCAAAGCTTGTCGCCGATGGTGACGGGGCGGTTCTTGGCAGCTACACCCCAATCGCCTGTCCCGCCGGGCTGCAGGGAGACGGAACCATCCAAATCACTGATACGAGCCACCCGGGTGGGCGGGTCTTGGGAATCGTCCGGTGCGGGCGCTATTCCGGTGTTTTCCGGGACATTCATATCCGGCGCAGGGGTGGCCTGCCCATTGTCCTGGGTATTGATGGTGGCAATGTTTTCCTGCGCCTGGGCCCGGGAAGCCGGGGTGAGCAGGAACAGTAAACCCGCGAAAACAAAGAGCATGGCGATTAAGCGACCGCTGGCTCGTTTGGTGTCCATATGCGTCTCCCCTGAAAAGCGGTCCAACCTGGGGGCTGGATCAGAAGGCCGCTAGTAATTAGACGCTAGGCTGCCTTCCGATGAGTATAACCCTGGGATGGAAAAATAGTTGCCGGGTGGTCGGAGACGGGGTCTCACCATGAGACAGTACCAGTACGGAGGGAGGCTTGTCCGCATTCTGGCCTATTGTACAGCACCGCTCCCGGTTGTCGTTCTCTAGACTAGTTCGGAATCGTGACTTGTCGGCGCTCCGGCGCTCTGGGAGAATGGCACAAATGAAGAAAGCAATTCTGGCACTGGCGATTTCCGCATCGGTTTTCGCGCTTTCGTCGAAGGCGCAAACCTGGAGACAGGTGGGCCCTCCGGGAGGCACAGTCATCTCTTTGGCGGCCGACCCACAGGACATGAACAAGCTCTATCTGGGCACGGCCGACGGACACGTCTTCGCTTCGGCTGATGAAGGCGGCCACTGGCAGTTGCTAAGCCGCATCGGCACGGGCCAGGACGATGTGATTACGCACATCATTGTGGACCGCCGCGATTCCAAACATCTCTATGCCAGCACCTGGTCGCTTTATACCGGTGGCGGCGGCGTCTATCGCAGCGACGACGGCGGCCACACGTGGAACATTATTGGACTGGCGCATGAAACGGTTCGCGCGCTGGCGCAATCGCCCAACGACCCGAAGCTGTGGCTGGCGGGTTCCTTGACGGGCGTATACCGCTCCGCGGACGATGGCGCGAGCTGGGAACGCATCACTCCCGCGGGACATGCCGACTTGCGCAATTTTGACTCCGTGGCGTTTGATCCGAAGGACGACAACACGATTTACGCGGGAACGTATCACTTGCCCTGGAAGACTTCCAACGGCGGCAAGGACTGGTTCCCGGTCGTGAAGGGCATGATTGATGACTCTGACGTAATGAGCATCATCGTGGACCCTTCGAATTCGGACAACGTTCACGCAACGGCGTGCTCTGGCATTTATCACAGCACGAACGGCGGAACGCAGTGGATAAAATACCAGGGCATTCCGAACACGTTCCGCCGCACGCAGCTGATCCGCATGGATCCCGTGGACCATCAGACGCTTTATGCCGGCACGACCAGCGGCTTGTGGAAGACGGTCAACGACAAAGACTTCAAGCGGATGACGCCGGTGGAATGGATCATCAATTCCCTGCTCATCGATCCGAAGGACCCGCAAAAGATCATCATCGGCACCGAACGCCAAGGCGTGGAGATCAGCCGGGATGGCGGACAGACCTTTACTCCTTCCAACATCGGCTTCCAGCACCAGCACATTTCGGACGTTGCGATGGACCGCGAACATCCGGAGCGCACGCTGGTGGAATTGACCTTTGACAACGATGCGTTCCTGGCGACGAAAGACGGCGGGACCACCTGGACTTCGCTGGGCGCCGGACTGCGCCGCGCCGAAACGCGCCACATTTACGCTTCGCCGAGCGGCTGGTGGGCTTCGCTGACCACGGGCGGCTGGATGAAGTATGAAGATGCAACGCACAAGTGGGTGCGCGCGGGATTATACGAACCAGATGCGCCCGCGGCGGCAGCCCCGGTCCACACCAAGGGCAAGAAGGGTGCGGCGGCGGCGAAGGCTCCTGTGGCACGCAAGCCGGTGGCACAGATGAGCGCGTTCCTCGTCAACGATATGGCCTTCGGCCACGATGCATGGTATGCGGCCACTTCCGGTGGCGTGCTGGAATCCAAGAATTTCGGCGCGACCTGGAAAGCCGTGAGCAAGGATGCGCTGCTGCGCAAGCCTGCACAGTCCGTGGAAGTCTCCTCCGACGGAAATCAGGTATGGGCCCTTACCGAGCGGAACCTGTTCTATTCCGCCGACAAAGGCGCAACCTGGGATGGCAAAGAACTTTCCTTCGCGGCCGCCGGCAACCTGAAGATTCACCGGCTGGACGACACGACACTGTTTATCACCACGAACATGGGTCTTTACGCTTCGCGCGATGCCGGCCGCAACTGGAATCGCCAGGAAGTGCGCGACCTTTCGTTCCAGTCCGTCGCCGCTTCGGGTACCGCGCTGGTGGTTTCGCTCCAGCGGCATGGCCTGATTGCTTCCTATGACGGAGGCAAGACCTGGCAGCACCTGGACGATCAACTCTCGCAGGGCTACTTCCCCGTGGTGACCACGGGCCGGGATGGTTCGGTTGTGGCGGTATCGGCGACCGAAGGCATCTTGAGCATGGAACCGGGCGCGCGTTCGGCTAGCACGACGAGCGGGGCGGGCATGCGGTAGACAAACGACGATTCAAGAGGAAGACAAAGGCGTCCGGAGTTTTCCCGGACGCCTTTTTTATTGGGGGACGGCTGGCTGCGGGTGACGGCTCGATTGGAGTTTACGTTGAGATCCTTCGCCCGCAGAGGGCTCAGGATGACGTTCGCTGTGATGTGCGGTGCGCAGCGGACTTTGTTGGATGAATGTGGGTGTCAGCTGGCGCGGTGGTTGCCGCCGATTTGGTAGCCTACGCCGCGGATCGTGCGGATTAGGGGGCGGTCGGCGCCGGCGTCTATTTTGCGGCGAAGATAGTTGATGTAGACGTCCACGACGTTGGTGATGGAATCGCCGTGAATGCGCCAGACTTCTTCGATGATCGCGGCGCGAGTGACGGGGCGGCCGGGATTGCGAAGCAAAAATTCTAGCAACGCGTACTCCTTGGGACTGAGTTCGATGGCTTGCCCGGCGCGACGGACTTGATGGGACACGCGATTGACCTCCAGGTCTTCGAACTGGAAGACCTCGCGAGCGGGACGATTGCGGCGGCGCAGGACGGCGCGGATGCGCGCGGCAAGCTCCAGCCAGGCGAAAGGTTTGGTGATGATATCGTCGGCGCCGGCGTCGAGCCCCTTTACGCGATCTTCGACGGAAGCGGCGGGATAGAGCAGGACGACGGGAGTTTCCGGCCAGCGGTTTTGCAACTGGCGCAGATATTCCGGCCCGGGGACCCCGGGAAGGTTCAAATCCAGCAGGATCAGATCAAACGGAATTTTGTCGCCGAGTTTGGAGATTTGATCGGTGCTGGTGACAAGTTGCACTGCAAAGTGTTCGTGCTGTAGCCGGGTCTGGAGGAATTCCGCCAGAGACGCGTCGGCTTCAGCGACAAGAAGGCGCATCGTCGCTCACTCAAGACACATTTCTGGAAGGGGGTAAAAGCAGTCTGGACTTCGCCGCGGAGGCTGTCAACCGAGAGACAGCGGAACGCTGCCGATTGATTACTGCCTTGGCGGGTCCGGCAGCGCACTGCGCGCCGTTGGATTCGCGGCAGGATCTGCCGCTGGCGGCGTGGGAACGGCAACCGGAATAGCGAACGGCGACTTTTCCTGCAACGCCGGATTGAGGATCACGATGTCCACGCGGCGATTTCGCGCGCGGCCGTCCTGGTTGCTGTTGTCGTCGACGGGATGGTATTCAGCGAACCCGGCGGCGGAGAGGCGATTGGGCTCGACGTGATAGCGAAGGATAAAGAGGCGGACGAGCTCCGTGGCACGCGCCGTGGAGAGTTCCCAATTGGAAGCGAAGTGGGAATTGTGGATGGGAATATTATCGGTGTGGCCTTCGATGCGAAGATTTTCCGAGCGAGGGACAACGACCTGGGCCAGCCGATCAATCGAGCCCATGGACGAGGCACGCATAGCGGCAGAACCGCTGTCGTAAAATCCCATCTCACGGAGGCTGACAACCAGGCCCTCTTTTTTCTGTCTGACATCGATCACATGACTCTTGATTTCCGGCGCCAGCGCTTTTTCCAATTCCGCCTGGATGTCTTTCAGCGGGGCGGGCGCGGCTGTCGGGGAAAGAATTCCCTTCATCGGCTCAACGATGCGATCGAGTTCGCTGCTGCGTTCCACGTTTTCCACGGCCTGGACCTTGGAGAATGGAATTGCCTCGGCGTCGCTGAGCGGGATGTGCGTGTTGGAGGTTTCGAAGACCCCCAATTCCTGGAAGGCCACCTGGATGGCCAAGGCCAGGCGGCCGACGCGGCGCTTGTCCACTTGCGAAGAAGCGTAGAGCACCACAAAGAAAGCAAATAACAAAGTGATGAAATCGGCGTAGCTGACGAGGAGCGCTGGCGAGCAGCAGCACGGCCATTTCCGCTGGACATATTCAAGATTCAGGTGGGGAGCGGCACGCCAGTGACAGTGACCGTAAATTCCAGCAACAACACGCTGAGCGGGCTGGCAGCAAGCATCAACAGCCAGAATGCCGGGGTGAACGCAAGCGTGATTCAAGACGCGAATGGCTACCGCCTGGCGCTGGTGAGCACCGCCACCGGCGCGCCGGGCGATCTGACCGTTTCCGGCAACACCACCGGTCTGAGTTTCACCAAGGCGGTGACGGGAACGAACGCGTCGCTGGTGGTGGACGGGATTCCCATCAGCAGCGCGACGAACACCGTGAGCAACGTGATCAACGGGGTGACCCTGAATCTGGGATCGCCTTCGCCGGGTACTCCGGTGACCGTGAACGTGGGCCCGGACAGCACGCAGATTACCGGCGCCATCAATAATCTGGTGAGCGCGTATAACACCGTGATCGGCGAGATTAATTCGCAGTTCGCCGTGGGTTCGGATGGCAGCGGCGGCGGACCGCTGGAAGCAGACAACACCCTGCGCGACGTGCAGAGCCAGCTGCTGGGGGCGATCTCTTATTCCGTGACCGGCAACAGCGGGATCGTCAACCTGGCCAGCCTGGGCGTGAACCTGAACAACGACGGCACGCTTTCGGTGGATTCCGGGGCGCTGGCCTCGGCCTTGTCCAGCAATTTCTCCGCGGTGCAGAATTTTCTGCAGAACTCCACCACCGGGTTTGCGCAAAATCTTTCCAACGTGCTCGCGAACGTCAACGAGCCGGCCACTGGCCTGCTCTCCGTGGATTCGCAGGGCATCACCAGCACCTCGCAGGGAATCACCTCGCAGATTGCGGACTTGCAGGCGGCGCTGACGGTGCAGCAGGCCAGCTTGACCACGGTTTATTCGCAGGTGAATGCCACGTTGCAGGAACTTCCGCTGCTGGAGAGCCAGATCAGCCAGCAACTCTCGGGGATCGCATGAACACAAACACCATGGAATCCGCAATCGCTTACCAGCAGTCTTCGGCATTCAGCGCTTCGGCCGTTGGCCAGGTGGTGGCGCTCTACGACCGCATTCTGCGGGATCTGCGCCAGGCCATCCAGGCCCTCGAAGCGGGGCAGATTGAAAGGCGCATCAGCTCGCTGAATCATGCGTTGACGATCATTGGCGAGCTGCAAGGGGTGCTGGATTTCGAGCACGGAGCGGATGTGGCGCGGAAGCTGAACAGTTTTTACAACGTGACGCGCGCGATGGTGATGCAGGCCGGCGTGCAAAGTTCGGCGGCGACGATGGAGGAGCTTGTTTCCATGTTTACGCGGCTGCGCGCGGCATGGGCACAGGTGGAAAAAGACGTGCCCGCGGCGGAGCCGACCCAGCGGCTGCGCGTATCCAGCCAGCCGCAAGCCGCTTTTTCGCAAAACCCGCCGGCGCCGGTTCCCGCGGAGGGTGTGCAGGAATCGGGTGGTGGATGGAGAGCTTGATGAGCGACGCGGTGCGCATCACGATCAAACGCGTGAACGCCTGCCTTGGCGGATTGCTGGAGGAAGCGCGGCGCGCCGTACGCGGAGATGGCAACTTCGGTGTCGCGGAAGTGCGCAAACTGCGGCAGCCCGTGGAAGAGATGACGCAGATTGCGGCGGGCGCAGTGGAACTTCGGCGGCTGCAGCCGGAGCTGGCAGGGGACCTGGATCTTTACAAATCCCAGCTGGGGGATTTACAGCGCACGCTTGCGCAAATCCGCGTGATGCTCCTGGCCCGCCAAGCAAGCCTGGAAGCGGGTCGCGCGCAGCTTGCAGCCGTTTCGCATTGGGTGAATGCGTTCCGGCAAACGCGGTAGCTATCCAACCGCTGGCTTAATCCTTCGGTTTAATACTTCTCTGACTTCAGAATCGTTTTATTTGACAAGCTAGGATGCTCAAGTCTTGCGAGACACGTCTGGACTGAATCGAGATTGTCTTTCGCGAGAAGAGGTTCTTGGAGCGGGCGACGGGAATCGAACCCGTGTCCGAAGCTTGGGAAGCTTCTATACTGCCATTGTACGACGCCCGCTCTGCGTTTTTGATTTTACCGTGGAATGGAAATTTCGGGAAGGGGCCGGGCCTGGTTGCGGAAGTGGCGGAGAAATGGGGACGAGCGGCCGGGCGGTTTTGGACGTTTTGGAAGGCTTGGATCGTGTCGGGCGGGGGAGGAAAAAGCAGATCCCTCACGGCGCAAAAGGCGCGCCGTTCGGGATGACATTTGACGCTATTTGCGTCGTTGGTCGAGTTGCTTGTGGCGGAAGCAGGTTAGCAGGTGATCGTTCACCAGGCCGGTGGCTTGCATCAGGGCGTAAACGATGGTGGGACCGACGAAGCGGAAGCCGCGTTTCTTGAGGTCTTTGCTCCAGGCTACGGCCAGGGGCGTTACGGCGGGAAGTTGGGCGTGGGATTTCCATTTGTTCTGGAGGGGTGCGCCGCCGATAAAATTCCAGGCGTAAGCGTCAAAGGAGCCGAACTCCTGCTGCACTTTCAGGAATGCCTGCGCATTGGAAATGGTCGCGGCGATTTTCAAGCGATTGCGGATGATGCCGGGATCGGCCAGCAACTGCTTCACTTTTTTGGCGTCAAACTTCGCTACTCGCTTCGCGTCAAAGGCGCTGAAAACTTTGCGGTAGCGCTCGCGTTTTTTCAGGATAGTGTCCCAGCTCAGGCCGGCTTGCGCGCCTTCCAGGGTGATAAATTCAAACCAGCGGCGCTCGTCGTGAACCGGCACGCCCCATTCTTCGTCGTGATAGGGAATATTCAAAGGGTTGCTGGCCCAACGGCAGCGGACCATCGAGCGGGTGGCAATTTCCATCATTCTCTCCAACGTAAAATCAAGCGCAAGAAATAAAGACGGCCCGCCGATGAAGCGGGCCGTTCTTTATCGTATTCGCAAAGTTCCGAAAATTTAGCCGAGATGCCGATCCAGCGCCTTGGTGATCTGGTCCTTGGGGACCGCGCCGACGATCTGCTCCACCACCTGGCCGTCTTTGAAAACCAGCAGCGTGGGGATGCCGCGAATGCCGTAGCGCGTGGAGGAATTCATCGCCTCATCCACGTTGAGCTTGGTGACCTTGAGCTTGCCCGCGTAGTCCTGAGCAATTTCGGCAACCGTTGGCGCCAGCATGTGGCACGGGCGGCACCACTCCGCCCAGAAATCGACCATGACGGGCTGCGACTTGCTAGCCGTCAGCACTTCGGAATCAAAATTCCCGTCATTCACCGCAAGAATGTTATCAGCCATAACCTTATTGTCCTCTATAGGCTACCCGCAGGTAGCCACTTTCTCATGTTAATTAGATGATAGAACCGACTTTTGGTTTCGTGCTGCCCTGGCAGCTTCATATAGTTTCGCATATTCTGCCGCTGAGGTGTTCCAAGAAAAATCTTTAGCCATCCCGTTCAATTGAATGCGTTTCCAGATGCGGTCGTCCGCAAAATAGTGCAGCGCCTGGCGAATGGCGTGCATCAGGGCGCCGCCGGAATATTCCAGGAACTTGAAGCCGGTTCCGGTGCCGTGTTCCAGGTCGAACGGTTCGATGGTGTCGTCCAGGCCGCCGGTGGCGCGCACGATGGGCACGGTGCCGTAGCGAAGACTGTAAATCTGATTGAGGCCGCAGGGCTCGTAGCGCGACGGCATTAGAAACATATCGGCGCCGGCTTCGACCAGATGAGCGAGTGCGTTGTCGTACGCGATTTTCAACCCAACGCGGCCGGGGAAATCGGACACCAAGGCGCGGAACAGTTCCTCATAGCGGCGATCGCCGGTGCCAACCACCGCAAGCAAGACGTCTTCCTGCATCAGATCGCGGGCGATGGTGGCGATCAGGTCGAAGCCTTTCTGGTCCGCAAATCGCGAGACCATGCCGATCACCGGACGGTTCGGGTTATCCTGCAGCAGCTGAAATTCCTGAAGAAGCTTTTGCTTACACTGCTTCTTCCCTTCCAGATTTTTGGAAGAATACTTCGCGGGGATCAGCGCGTCGCGTTCTGGGCTCCATATAGAGTAATCCACACCGTTCAAGATTCCGGTCAGGCGGTCTGCGCGGGAACGAATCACGCCGTCCAGCCCGAAACCGAATTCCGGCGTCTGAATCTCCTGGGCATATTTGCGGCTGACCGTGGTCAGGTAGTCCGCATAGATCAGTCCACCCTTCAGAAAATTCGCATTGCCGAAAAACTCAATTCCGCCAGGATGAAAGATGGATTGGGGAATGCCCGCGCGTGCCAGGGAATCCGGCGGGAAAACGCCGTGGTAGCCGATGTTGTGAATGGTGAAGACCACGGGAATGTTCGCAACCGACGGATCGTCGGCATAGGAACTGCGAAGCAGCGCGGGCACCATCGCCGTCTGCCAGTCGTTGCAATGAAAAATATCCGGCATCCAGATGTGTTTTGCCAGCTCGATAGTGGCGCGGGAAAACTCGGTGTAGCGCTCGGCGTTGTCTGGATACTCGTGATTCTTGTCGCCGTAGATGCCGTCGCGATCGAAATAGAAAGGATCATCCAGGAAAAAATAGCGCACGCCGCGAAGAAGCGAGCCGCTGGCGATGGCGGGAAAACGCAGGCGCGTGCCCTGGGCGATGGTCATGCTGGGCATCACCACGGATGTGGCTTTTACGCCGCGATAAAGCGGCAGGAAGACGGCGACCTCGTGGCCGAGCTTTACCAGGGCGCGCGGCAGCGCCTCAATCACGTCGGCAAGGCCGCCGGTTTTGGCGTAGGGCAATGCTTCCGAAGCTGCAAAGAGAATCCGCATGAGCCTGGGGCGAGTTTCCTACGCTATCGGACGCATCCCCGAGCGTCAAGCGCTAGCATCCCGAACGTGTAGTAGGAGTGCTGATAGACTGAGTAGACACATCCCGATGGCCAGACAAAAGCTGGGACAACATTTCTTGAGCGATGCAGGGTGGCGCGAGAAAATCGCGCGCGCGATTCGCGTTTCACCGCACGGGATGGAAGCTCCCGCGGCGGGCGGAGTGGCGGATTATTGCTGGATCGAGATCGGCGCCGGGCACGGGGAAATGACCGCTCAACTGGTGCGCAGCGGCGCGCCCGTATATGCCGTGGAGATCGACCCGCCGCTGGTGCAGCGCCTGCAGAAGTTAGCCGCGAAGCACCCCAACCTCACGATTGTTTCCGGCGACGTGCTGAAGACTGACTTGCCCGCGTTGGCTGCCGGACGCCGCATTCGGCTCTACGGCAATCTGCCTTACTACATTACTTCGCCGATTCTGCATCGTTTCTTTTCCTTCGCCGGCCAGATTGACGAAATTCACATCGTGATTCAGCTGGAAGTGGCTCTACGCCTGACCACGCCTCCCGGTGGCCAGGAGTACGGCTATTTGTCCGTGGCCACGCAGTTTTACACGCGGCCCGAATTGGTTTTCAGGCTGCCGCCAGAAGCGTTTAGCCCGCCGCCGGAGGTGGATTCCGCGCTGGTGACCCTGCGCCTTCCCGGGCCGGGCGCGGAGATGGGCGTGGGTGAGCCGCAAGAATTTCTGGAATTTGTGAAAACGTGTTTTGCGCAGAAGCGCAAGACCTTGGCGAATAATCTTCGAGCGCTGGCGGAGCCAAACCAGGTTCGCGCGCTGCTGGAGGATTTGAAGATTCGAGTGGACGCGCGCGCCGAACAGCTTGACGTCTCGCAATTCGTGGCCGTCTATCCGCGCTATTTCTTCAGCGAAGCCAGCAGGCGATCCGGATAGTCGGACATAATCCCGTCGACTCCGGCGGATTCCAGCAAGCGCATGTGCGCAGGCGAATTGATGGTCCAGCAAACCACCTGCAGATCCCGCTTGTGGGCTTCCTTGAGAAAATTGGGCGTCACGATATCCCCGCGCACCGCAAGCTGCCGCGCGCCTATTTCCAGAGCTTTCGCAAAGGGATCATCAATTTTGCCGTTGTGCAGCAGGCCGGTCATCAGCGTGGGCTCAATCTTCCGTAGCCCGGCAAGAATCCCGGGATCGAAGGAAATCACCACCACGCGCGCAATTTCTCCCGAATCGCGAAGATTGCTGATCAGCGCGTGTTCGCCGCCCCAGAATCCGCTGGGCTTCAGTTCCAGATAAAAAACCACGTCATGCTTGCGCGCGAACTCCAGAATTTCCATCAACGTGGGAACGCGTTCGCCGATGAATTCGCTGGCGAACCAGGAGCCGGCATCCAGCCGCCGGACCTCCGCCAGGGTCATCTGATGGACATCGCCGCGGCCGCTGGTGGTGCGCTCGACAGTTTCATCGTGAATGGCCACAAAGTGGGCATCGCGCGTAAGGTGCAGATCGGTTTCGATAAAGGTGACGCCCTGCGAAACCGCGCGGCGAAATGCGGCCAGCGTATTTTCCGGGGCGTAACCCGAGGCACCACGATGGGCGATGGCCAGCAAAGGATCTCCGTTCCAAGGGAATTCACGTACATGCAATTGAGCAGCGACTGCTTCCCTGACGTATGCTAACACCGACCGTGCCTGGGGAGCCGCGCGACGATACCGACCGGTGCAGGAATCGAAACATCCTGACCAGCCCGGAATCCGTTTTGCTAAGCTGAAAGAGATGCTCGAAAGAATCCGCTCGAAGATTTCTATCGCGCTGGTTGCGTGCGCCTGCCTCGGGCTGATTCCTGCGCCGGCCTCGTTGGCGTCGCGGCCACAAGCATCCAAGCCGGTGGCGAATCCCGAAGAAAGCGCGCTATCGCACGAAATCCGGCACCAGATTCTGGTGCTGCCTTACTATTCCGTATTCGACTACATTACGTTCACGCTGCAAGGCACCAAGATCACGCTGCACGGCGCAGTGTTGCGGCCGACACTGCGGGGCCATGCGGAAGCCGCCGTGAGGAGCATCGAAGGAATCATCACGGTGGAAAACGATATTGAGGTTCTGCCCAAATCGTCCACGGACGACGATCTGCGCCGCGCCGTCTACCGCGCCGTGTTTGAAGATTCCGTGCTGCAGCGTTATGCCATCGACGATGTTCCCAGGATTCATATCATCGTGAAGGACGGCGCAGTGGTCCTTGAGGGCAGCGTGGAGAACGAGAGCGACAAAAACCTGGCCGCAGCTCGCGCGGGAACCGTGCCTGGCCTCTCCGGCGTGAGAAATGATCTATTCGTTCGCGTAAAAACACCAAAGGGAAACTAGGAGCTATCTCATAAATAGGGCAAAGGGGTCGGAGCTTTAGCTCCGACTTTGAACTGCCCTGAAAAGCGGGCTTTAGCCCCTGAGGAATTGATTTGAATCTTCCTCACACCATTTATGAGATAGGTTCTAGCCAGCCGCCGCAAACTGTCGCAAAATAGTTGGGGAGAGATTCCTTGGCTCAATCTAATGATCCGTACGCAAACCGCGGTGACGCGCGCGACACGCCAGCCCGGCAGAAACTGGTGGCGCTGCGCGAAGCCCTGCTGCGGCTGCACAAGACGCTGCTGGATATGGAGCGCCGCGATTACGAAAAAATCCATGGCGCGGTGAATGCCGGCGAACTTTTCCGGCTGGTGGTGGACAACCCGCAATTCGCCTGGCTGCACAACATCTCTGAATTTGTGGTGCGCATCGATGAAACGCTTGCCGGCGAAGAAGCGATCACAGACGCGGACGCCCGAGTTCCGCTTTTGCAGGCCCGGAAAATATTTGCCCCCACGGAAACCGGTGATGGCTTTCAGAAGCAGTATTACGACGCGATTCAGCGGGATCCCTCCGTGGTGATCGAGCACGCGGAATTGGCGCGCTTGTTCAACAGCGAGCCACCCGACCGGGAAGGCGAATGAGGTCGCCAACGGCGCCGCGGGCGGCTCAAGATTCCGCGCGGCTCGCCAAAGCCTGTTGGATTGGCCTAGACTAGGCAGCGGGAAAGATTTTAACGATCGAATCCTGGCCATAAGGAGTGTCATGCAGGGAAAAACTTCTCGTCGCCCCGAGAGTTATTTTGTTTTTCGGTTTTGTCTGGCAGCTTTGCTTCTCGCGCTGCTTGTTGCGCGGCCGGTTTCCGCCAAGATCACCATCGATTTCGACCCCAACGTGGATTTCTCGAAGTTCAAAACGTTCGCCTACATTGGGGGCGTGGAAAACCTGGTGATGATGCAGTTGAACCCGGACCTGATCAACACGCGCATCCACCGCATGTTGGTGCGAGAGCTTGGTAGTAAGGGCCTTAAAGAAGTGAACCCCGACCAGAATCCCGATATCGTGGTGCGCTACTGGGCCAGCTCGGAAAGCCAGGTGAACGTCGCCGTAATGGGCAACTGGGGCCCTTACGGACCTTACATCGGCAGCTATTGGGGAGCGATCTATAACACCGTGACTACGTCCAATCGCAAGGTCGGGACCCTGATCTCTGGATCTGATTGATCCAAAGACAAAGTCGCTGGCGTGGCGCCTGTATCTGACGCGCAAGCTGTCGGAACCGGAAAAGGACTGGAAAAAGGCGGATGAAGAGTTCAGCGACGGATTTAAAAGTTATCCGCCATCGGAAAAAGAGATAGCGGACAAGCGCGCGGAGCGGCAAAAAGAAGAGCAGTCGCAGAAGCCAGCCGCAACTTCGAATTAGCGCGTTCGCCGGCGAATCCGCCTGTTAAAAATCACCGCGGGAGAAATACATCATGAGCGCTTGCACGCATTTGAGCCACATTCACAAAGTTAGCCCGAACACCAATGGCTGCGAGGAGTGTTTGAAGATGGGCGATACCTGGGTCCACCTGCGTCTGTGCATGGAATGCGGGCACGTTGGGCTGCTGCGACTCCTCAAAGAACAAACACGCCACGAAACATTTTCACCGTCTGAAACATCCGATTATGCGGTCCATCGAACCCGGGGAAAACTGGGGATGGTGCTACATCGATGAACTGGAGCTGGACTTCCCTCCTTCCGCGCACTGAGGAGTCGCCCGGGTAAACCCGGCTCCGTCTGGGGATCGCAGCTCTCACCTGACAGTTCTGCAGAATCCTAAGCGGAAGGCATCGCCTTGGGTTCACTGAGAATTTTGTCCAATGTGGATGTGAAGCGCGCGGCATCGTCTATGCTAAAACAAAGTGGCGGCCGCAGCTTGATCACATTGTGATGCGGGCCGTCGGTGCCCGCCAATATTCCCTCTTCGCGCAGGCGATTGACCACATACGAAGCCTGGTGCGTGGCGGGGGCGCGGGATTCGCGATCCACAACCAGATCAATGCCCAGGAATAAGCCCGAGCCGCGAACGTCTCCGATGAGGAGATGCCTGGACTGCAACTCCTGGAGATTTCTGATCCACTGCGAGCCGACGGCCAGCGCGTTTTCCTGAAGCCTTTCGTCGCGCAAGACGTCCAGCACGGCAAGCCCCGCGGCGCACGCGACCGGATTGCCGCCAAACGTGCTGAAAAATTCCATTCCGTTCGCGAACGTTGCTGCGATCTCCTGCGTGGTCACTACGGCCGCAAGCGGGAAAGCATTCCCGATGGGTTTGCCGAAAACCACGATGTCCGGCACAACTCCTTGCGTCTCAAATCCCCAGAAATGGGTGCCCAATCGGCCAAACCCCACCTGCACTTCGTCGGCAATGCACACTGCGCCCGCGGCGCGCACGTACTGATAGACCTCAGACAGATATCCTGCGGGGAAAACAATCTGGCCCGCCACGCTCGGCAGCGTTTCCGCGATATAGGCCGCCGCGGGACGGGCTTCTCTCTTGCAACGCTCCAGAATCTCGCCGACATGCGCGGCGTATTTCTTTCCAAGGTCCGCCTCGCCCCGCCGGTATTTGCCGCGATAATCGTCCGCAATCGGCGCCACGTGCACCCACGGCTTTCGCCCGCGTCCGCCCGGGCCATCGAATTTATACGGGCTGACGTCAATCAGCGTGGTGGTGTGGCCGTGATAGGCGTGCTCCAGCACCACAATGTCTTCGCGGCCCGTGTGTGTGCGCGCGATGCGCAGCGCCAGTTCGTTCGCTTCGCTGCCGGAATTCAGGAAATAGCAAACCCGCAGCGGCTCTGGCAGCAGCGCCGTCAGCCGCTCCGCGTACCGCAGAATATTGTCGTGCAGATACCGGGTGTTGGTGTTGAGCAGTGCTACCTGATCCTGAATCGCGCGCACCACGCGCGGGTGCGAATGCCCCACCAGTGGAACATTATTATAGACATCCAGATACGCGCGGCCCGCTTCGTCATAGAGATACTGCATCGAGCCGCGAACGATCTTCAGCGGCTTGTCGTAAGAAAGAGAAAGATTCGCTCCCAGCAATTGTTTGCGGGCAGCTAAACTTTTTTCCAGGGAAGACTCTGGAACCGCTTGCACGTGCACCGCCTTTACGACGCGTTGTTCGCCGCCACCCGCCGCTTTCGCAGCCACCGCGCGAAAATATTCCTTTGCGTCGGGGCTTGAGATTTTTTCCAATCGCTCCAGGGCCGCCCACGCGGGTTCCTCGGAAACCGTCACATAAGGGTCGTCTGGCACCAGCGATTTCCGGTGCGCGGAATTGATCACGCTGACGGCCAGCCGCGCTCCAATCAGCGGGAAAAACGCCGTGATCTCGCTTTCCGTGAGTGGCAGAATTTCGTGATATCCGGCCAGAACGGCCCCGGCAGCCTCAAGCGGATCCGGCTTCCGGAGGATCGCATAGGCGGCCGCAACCGCGGGCTCCGCCACACGCAGCCCTTCATGCATGTCCCCAAAATCAATCACGGAGACTACGCGCATCGACTGCACATCCACCAGCGCGTTGTGATCGTTCGCGTCCCCGTAAATCACTCCGCGCCGGAGGTGCGGAAAACACGGCACCGCTTCCTCTTCGAACAGATTGAGAAATTTCTTGGCCAGCGCGCGCCGCGAGGGGTCAGGTATATGGCTCAGATAATCCCGCGCCCAATTCGAGCGCGAAACATCCCATTTCAAGAAGCGCTGCGCCGCGGGATGCGTGAAGTCCGTAAACGCCAGATCCATTTCACCCAGCAACTGGCCCAGAGAAGCGAGCAATTCCCGCGAATGCGGAGAAATCTCAGCGAGCATCGTCCCTGGCAGAAACGAAAGCATCCAAACGAAACGCGAAGTGCCGTCCTCCAGAGTGACGTGGGTAAACGGATCGCCGACCGTCGAGGGAATAACGCGTGGCAGAGCCAATTTCGGTGCGCGGGCAGCAAGATGCGCCAGCGCCCGGCACTGCATATCCACAAAGGATTCCTCGCGCGCCGGATGCATCACTTTCAGGACAAATGCGCGGTTGTCGGTCGTCAGCAGGCGGAAATTGTCGTCGTACTCACCCGGAAGCCGCTGAATCCCCGCAGTTACCCCAAAGACTTTTCCGGCGAGGCGCTCCGCCAGCTCCGGAGAAAGCGGAGCGGCGACACGGGCTTCAGGCATCATGAGCGAGATTGTAATGGCCCTCTTGCAGTTCGGCAAATGCGGGCGGCGACGCTGGCGGCCACTCGCTACTCAGTGATAGTGAGAAATGATAGTATCCAGAGAGAGCCGCGACGCCCGGCGGAAATCCAAAAAAATATCAGCGCGGCTTCGTTCCAGTTCGCACGCACATTACTGTGGGGGAAATTCATGACGAAGAAATGGGCAGTATTGGCAATCGCGGCGGTGTTCAGCCTTGCGGCCGGCTGCGGGAAGAACCAGAACTCAGGAAATTCATCGACGGACAACGGTCAACAGGCCGCGAACCAAGCCGTTCCGGCCCCGCAACCAGCTCCAGCTCCAGCCCCCGAGCCTCCTCCGCCGCCTCCGCAGCCCTTTGTGGTTCCCGCAGGCACTGCCATCCCGGTGATTCTCGGCACCACGATCAATTCGCGCGTCAATAATCCGGGTGATGAATTCCAGGGCAGCGTGGCCACGGACATTCTGGTGGACAACGAGGTGGCCATTCCCAAGGGATCGAATGTGACGGGCACGGTGGTGACTTCGAAGAAGCAAGGCAAATTTAAGGGCGAAGCCAACCTTGCGGTTAAATTAACGAGCCTGCAAGTCAACGGCAAGAGCTATATGATCGCTTCCAGCACCTACATGGATACGGAAAAGGGCAAAGGCAAGCGCACGGCGGTGGTGACCGGAGGCGGCGCTGCCGTTGGCGCGCTGATTGGCGGCCTGGCCGGCGGCGGCAAGGGAGCCGCAATTGGCGCGGGCATTGGAGCGGGCGGAGGGCTGGCGGCTTCCGGCGCAACTGGCGGGAAGAACGTGGAGTTTTCCGCTGAGTCGCGAATCACATTTAAACTGACAGCGGCGGTCACCATCGACCGTTAGACTTTATTCAATATGGATGAAACGGCCCTCTGATCCTTTACGATCGAGGGCCGATTTTTTTCGGGAACTCTGGCGCAACGCGAATCACGGAACGCGGTTAGAGGGGAGCCGGTGTTGCTCGGTCAGTTCCCGGACAAGCGCGCAGCGCAAACGGAATCATGATAAGCGCGGAGGCCAGCGGCAGCAAAAACCCAAATCGCAGCGAGTGCGTTTGTGAGGCAACAACGCCCACAAGCCACGGAACGATGGAGCTGCCCAGCCCCGCGGCGCCAAAAAACAGCGCGCCCAGCCACGTGGAATCGTCCTTAAAAATGGCCGCCAGCCACGTGACATAAATTGGATATTGCGGCGCGCATCCAAATCCGGCGAATACCGCGCCGACGTAAAGCATTCCTGTAGTGTGCGCCAGGGCAACGATGGAGACCCCGGCCACGGCCAGGACAAGGCCACCAACGCTCAGCTCGCGCTGGGAAAAACGTTTCAAGATCCAGGGAGCCAGAAATCGTCCGAGAAGCAAAAAGCCGTAAAACAACGCGGTGGATGTGGCCAGCGTGGACGTCGAGACTCCGCCCATTCGCTTTTCGTCCAGCGCCAGCCAGCCGCCGACGGAAATCTCCACGCCCACATACAGGAAAAAGAGCAAAGCCAGAGAGATCCAGGGCGCGGGCTGCAATCGCGCTCGCCATAATGCAAAGGTTTGTTTGGGCCGAGAGCTCAGCGGACGCAGGAATGTTGTCTCTCCGGAGATAGTGCAGCGTGGACAGGGCCAGATAGGAAAGCGCCAGCGAAATCGTAAGCGCTCGGAAGCTCAAGTGCCCCAAAAAATAGGCGACCAGAAATGGCGCCATCACCGCGCCGATGCCCCAGGAAAAATTCAGCAGGCTCACCGCGGCGGCCACATTGGTAGAGGGCAAATTCGTGGCGCGAATACTGATGGAAGGGTTGGCGAGTCCATAGCCAATGCCGTAGACCGCTACAAACATTGCCGTGAGATACCACGGCCCAAATCCCAATAAAGCAAAGCCCATCGCAAAGCAAAAATACCCAACGCTGATTATTTTTGAAAATCCAAAACGCGGCAGGAGCGAACTGGTCAGCAACGTGCCCAGGAGGCTGCCAAGATAGAGCGCGGAAAAAAAGAAGCCAGCCTGACTGTCGGTCAGCGACCACCGGTGGGTGAAATACGGCAGGACCGGACCGAGCATTGTCATGCTGATGCCGATCAGCACGAATCCGGCATGCAACGAGGCCCATTCGGGGCGTGCATCAATGAGGACGGCGGATTCGAAGGTGGGAGCAGCAGCGCGGTTGGCCATGAGCGATACGACGCTTGAGTTTCCCATAACGAAGCACCTGTAACAAGCGAGCCGCAATCTGCCGCTTGGCAGGGCTTACGGTTCCTTAATGTGCCGCTCACCCTTTTCTTAGGGCGTTTCGGTACTCTATTCATTGAACCGTGGAGCAAACCATGCGTGACGTTATTTTTGCGATTGGCACCATTGTTTTTTTTGTTGTGAGCATCCTTTACCTGCGCGCCTGCGAGCGCCTGAAGTGAGCGCCTAAATTTATGCTGGGAAATATCCTACTTATTGCTGTGGCTCTGCTGCTGTGCGGTTATCTGTTTTATGCGCTGCTGAAGCCGGAGAATTTCTGACCATGACGGCCAATGGCTGGTTCCAAATCATTCTGTTTCTCGGCTTGATTTTGCTGGTTACCAAGCCGCTGGGAATTTTTCTCTATCGGGTCTACGAGGGCAAATCCACGTTTCTCGACCCCGTGTTGCGACCCGTCGAAAAACTGATTTACCGCGTCAGTGGCATTGACGAAACAAAGGAAATGGATTGGAAGGGCTATGGCGTCGCCATGCTGCTGTTCAGCGGCGTCTCTTTGCTGATTCTCTACATAATCGAGCGCACACAGCAGTGGCTGCCGTGGAATCCGCAGGGACTTGGCAATCTCGCTCCCGATCTAGCGTGGAATACCGCGGTTTCTTTCACCACCAACACGAACTGGCAGTCCTATTCGCCAGAGACCACCATGACTTACTTCACCCAAATGGCCGGGCTTGCGTATCACAATTTTGTGTCAGCGGCCGTTGGCGTCGCCTTGGCAATCGCCGTGATTCGCGGGATCGCGCGCAAGGAATCAAAAACTATCGGAAATTTCTGGGTGGACACGACCCGCGGCTTGCTTTGGGTTTTTCTGCCGCTATGCATCGTGGGCGGCCTTGTGCTGGTCTCGCAGGGTGTGGTGCAGAACCTGAAGCCATACACGCAGGCGCAGCTCGTGGAACCGCAAGTGATCGAAAAACAAGCGGCTGACGGCAGCAAATCGCAGGAGACCGTTACCACTCAGGTTATCGCGCAAGGTCCCGCCGCTTCGCAGGAAGCCATCAAGATGATTGGCACGAATGGCGGTGGCTTTTTCAACGCCAATAGCGCTCATCCATTCGAAAATCCCACGCCGCTAAGCAATTTTCTGCAGATGCTGATGATTTTTGCAATCCCTTCCGCTCTCACCTATGTCCTGGGGCGCATGACGGGTTCCGCGCGACACGGATGGGCCGTGTGGAGCGCGATGGCCGCGTTGTTTCTCGCCGGCGTCTTCGTGGCTTATGCCGCGGAGTCGCGCGGCAATCCGCTGCTCAAGGGGGTCGACCAGAGCGGCACGCTCTTCCATTCCGGCGGCAATATGGAGGGCAAGGAAGTGCGCTTCGGCATCGCGGACTCCGCGCTGTTCACAACCATAACGACGGACGCAAGCTGCGGCGCTGTGAACAATGCGCACGATTCGCTGACGCCACTCGCGGGGATGGTGCCCCTGATCAACATCATGCTGGGCGAAATTATTTTTGGCGGGGTGGGCGCGGGGCTTTACGGCATGGTGGTTTTCGTGGTGCTGGCCGTGTTTATCGCGGGCTTGATGGTTGGGCGCACGCCGGAATATCTTGGAAAAAAGATCGAAGCGTTTGATGTGAAGATGGCGGTGCTTTCCATTCTGGTTTCATCGCTCACCATCCTGATCTTTTCCGCGATCGCCATCGTCAGCAAAGCGGGGCTCGCCGGCATCAGCAATCCCGGCCCGCATGGGCTTTCGCAGATTTTGTACGCCTACTCTTCGGGAACCGGCAACAACGGTTCCGCGTTCGGCGGGATCAACGCGAACACGCTCTGGTATAACTCCACGCTTGCATCGCGATGCTGCTGGGGCGATTTTTCGCGGTGATTCCCATCCTGGCCATCGCTGGAAACCTGGGCGCAAAAAAACACGTGCCCGAATCGCTGGGAACTTTCCCGGTCACTGGCCCGCTCTTCGCGGTGCTGCTGGTCTCCGTGATCCTGATTGTTGGCGCGCTTACATTTTTTCCGTCGCTGAGCCTGGGCCCCATTCTGGAGCACTTGCTGATGCATGCCGGAAAGGCTTTTTGAGGAACCATGACCACGACTACTCAGGCAAAAAGCACTTCGCTGGGCGATCGCAACATTTTGCGAAATGCCATTCGCGACTCTTTCTGGAAACTTGATCCGCGATTGATGGTCAAGAATCCGGTGATGTTTGTCGTAGAAGTGGGCGCCGTCATCACTTTGATTGTTTTGGTCTCCAATCTTCTAACGCATCGCGGGGAATTCGGATTCGGACTGCAGATCACGCTGTGGCTCTGGTTCACGGTTCTTTTCGCCAACTTCGCGGAAGCCATGGCCGAGGGTCGCGGCAAAGCGCAGGCGGAAACTCTGCGCAAAGCCCGCGCGGAAACCGAAGCACGCAAGCTTTGCGAAGACGGCACAACGAAAATCCTGCCAAGTTCCAAACTGCGCTCCGGCGACATTGTTCTGGTGGCCGCCGGCGAGTTCATTCCTGGCGATGGCGAAGTGATCGAAGGTGTCGCCTCGGTGGATGAATCCGCGATCACCGGGGAGTCCGCTCCCGTGATTCGCGAATCGGGAGGCGACCGATCCGCAGTGACCGGCGGGACCCGCGTGCTCTCCGACGAAATCAAGGTGCGCATCACGTCGAATCCCGGCGAAACATTTCTGGATCGCATGATCAGCCTCGTGGAAGGCGCATCTCGCCAGAAAACCCCCAATGAAATCGCGCTCAATATTCTGCTTGCCGGATTAACGATTATTTTTCTGCTGGCCGTGGTCACTCTGCAGCCCTTCGCAATTTATTCGGGCGCGCCGCAGAGCATTTTCGCGTTGATTTCGCTGCTGGTTTGCCTGATTCCCACGACTATCGGCGGGCTGCTTTCCGCCATCGGGATTGCGGGCATGGACCGCTTGATTCAACGCAACGTGATTGCCATGTCCGGCCGCGCTGTGGAAGCCGCCGGTGACGTCGACGTTCTCCTGCTGGATAAAACCGGCACCATCACGCTGGGCAATCGCGAAGCCACCGCTTTTCACGCGGCTCCTGGCGTCACCGAAGCCGAACTTGCGAATGCGGCGCAACTCGCATCCTTTGCCGACGAAACGCCCGAAGGCCGCTCGATCGTGGTTTTGGCCAAGGAAAAATACGGCTTGCGTGGCCGCGAACTCGCTCCGCACAATCCGGTCTTCATTCCCTTCTCCGCGCAAACCCGCATGTCCGGCGTGGATATGGACGATCGCGAAATCCGCAAAGGCGCGCCGGAGGCCATCAAGCGCTACATCATGGAAAAGGGCCAGCGCGTGCCCCCTGAAGTGCAGGAGCATGTGGATCGCGTCGCAAACAGCGGAGGTACGCCATTGCTCGTCGCCGTCAATTTCCGCATTTACGGCACAATCGAGTTAACCGATATCGTCAAGGGCGGCATTCGCGAGCGATTCGATCACCTGCGCGCCATGGGCATTCGCACCATGATGATCACCGGCGATAATCCGCTGACCGCGGCGGCCATCGCTCGGCAGGCCGGCGTGGACGATTTTCTGGCCGAAGCCAAGCCCGAAGACAAAATGGCGCTGATCCGCAACGAGCAGGCGAAGGGCAAGCTCGTCGCCATGACCGGTGATGGCACAAACGACGCTCCCGCGCTGGCGCAAGCAGACGTTGGCGTGGCCATGAATACAGGCACGCAAGCCGCGAAGGAAGCGGGCAACATGGTGGACCTGGACTCCAATCCCACCAAGCTCATCGAAATCGTGGAGATCGGAAAACAATTGCTGATCACGCGGGGCTCGCTGACCACCTTTTCCGTAGCTAACGACGTGGCGAAATATTTCGCCATCATCCCAGCGATGTTTGCGGGAACGTTCCCGCTCCTCGGCATGCTGAATATCATGAAACTCCGCACGCCGGAATCGGCGATTCTTTCCGCGGTGATTTTCAACGCGCTGATTATTATCGGCCTGATTCCGCTTGCGCTGCGAGGCGTGCGCTACCGTCCACTTGGGGGCAGCGGCGCTCTTGCGCCGAAATCTGCTGATTTACGGCCTGGGCGGCGTGATTGCGCCGTTTCTGGGAATCAAACTTATCGACATTCTGGTTTCATGGTTGCGGCTGGCGTAGAGGAAACAATGAAGAACGAACTCATGGTCGCGTTGAAGTTCACGGTGGTCACAACAATTATTTTCGGGCTGCTCTATCCGCTGGGCATGACTGGCGTGAGCCACCTTATGTTTCCAAAACAGGCGGGCGGCAGCCTGATTGAAAAGAACGGCTCCATCGTTGGCTCTGCATTGATCGGCCAGACATTTTCCTCCGACAAGTATTTTCATTCGCGTCCCTCCGCCGCCGGCGCGGGATACGACGCCACTGCTTCCGGCCCTTCGAACCTCGGCCCCACGAATCGCGCCCTGATCGATCGCGTGGAATCCGATGTTGCGAAGTTGCAGAAAGAGAATCCCGGAGCGGTGATTCCCGCGGATCTGGTCACTGCATCCGGCTCGGGCCTGGATCCGGAGATCTCCCCGGCCGCAGCGGAATATCAAATTCTGCGCGTGGCAAAAGCCCGTGGAATAAATCCTGGTCAAGTGAAAGCGATGGTTGCGCGCCACACAAAACCGCGTACTTTTGGCGTCCTTGGCGAGCCTCGCGTGAATGTACTGGAATTAAATCTGGATCTGGACGCCGCGAAATAATTCTCTACCGGGAACCTTTGGTGAAACTCTTGGTTGCGGCAGATTTTGGCGGCTGAAACCGGTAACCGACCCACGGCTCGGTTAAAATGTATTTGGGCTGCGCGGGATCTTTCTCAATCTTTTTCCGCAGTTGGTTGATGACCACGCGGAGATTCTCTGTCTCTTCCCCATACTCCGGCCCCCAAACAGCCTGCAACAAGCGCCGGTGCGAGACCGGCTTGCCTTGCTGCGCAATCAGGTGACGCAACACTTCAAACTCCTTCGGCGCCAAATGCACCACTTCCCCGCCCGCGGTCACACGGCGCTCCTCAAAATCCACGGAAAAATCCTTGGACTGAAACGCGGGAACGGCCTCGGCGCCGGAATGCCGCCGCAGCGAAGCACGCACACGGGCAAGCAATTCCTCGATGCCGAAGGGTTTGGTGACGTAATCGTCAGCGCCCGCATCGAGCGCCACCACTTTGTCGCGCTCGGCGTTGCGCACCGTCAGCATGATGATCGGCGCGGCGGTAAAACGGCGCAATTCCCTGCACGTTTCAATGCCGGAAATGCCCGGCAGGTTTAGGTCCAGCAGAATCAGGCTCGGCTTGGTTTTGCGCGCAATCTCCAGCGCTTCTTCGCCGCTCGACGCCTCCACCAGTTCGTATCCGCGAAAGCTCAAAGTCGTACGCAGCACGCGGCGGATCTGTGGTTCGTCGTCCACCACCAAGATGCTTGCGGAGCTCATCGGCTTTCGCTCCGCGGGGCAACCGGCAGCGTGAACGTAAACACCGAACCCGAATTCAGCTGGCTGGTCACCGAAATCGTTCCACCATGCGCAGTAACGATGGCCTTGGCGATCGGCAATCCCATGCCCGTGCCGCGGACCTGATACCGCTGATCTTTTCCACGGTAAAACTTGTCGAAAATCAGGCCCTGCTCAAAAGGGTCGATTCCCGGGCCGCGATCCGCCACGCTGATGGCCACGCAATCACCGGTTTCTTCCGCGGTGATCGTGATGGGAAATTCCTTGCCTGAATATAGATTGGCGTTGTCCACCAGTTGCCCCAGAATATCTTTCGCCAAGTCCAGGTCCGCGCGCACCCTTGGAAGATCCTCGCTCGCTTGAATCACGATTTTTCGATCCGCCAGCGCTTTTTGCAAATGGCCCAGCGACGCTTCAATCAAGGTGGAGACGGCCACCGGCTGCAAGTGCAGCTCAAATTCTCCCGATTCGAGTTTGGCCATCTCCGCGGCTTCTTCCACCAGGTGGTTCAGCCGGTCGCATTCCTCATTCACGATGGTCAGGAGCTCCTTCTGGTGGTGTGCATCGCTGCCGTGCGAATCGAGCAAATCGGTGGCCGCCGCCTTGATGGCGGTCAGCGGCGTGCGGAAATCGTGAGCAATCGAATCGAGCAGCGCGGATTTCAAACGTTCTCCCTGGCGCTCCGCTTCGGATTCGCTCAATTGCTCCACGGCCCGCGCGCGCTCCATGGCGATGGCCACCAGCGAACCGACCGCATCCAGCGTCTGGCGGGAAAGCACGGCGCCGGAAATCCCAAGGCTGCCAATGGGCTTCACTCCCAGGCGCACGGGAACGAAATGCAAGGGATGCGATGGATCAGAGATTGTTTCGTCGCGCACGTAAGCCGTCTTCATCTGCTCTTCGTCGATCTGCGCAGCACCATAACCGGAACGATAGAATTTGTCTTTCTGCGGCACGAACAATTCCGCGGCCCCCGCCTCAAAGCAATCCACGATGTGATTCGGTACGGCGTTCATCAACTGAATCACGTTGCCTTCGCCAAGCAGTTTTTGGCTGAACATGTAGAGGCGTTCCACCTCGCGCCGCCGCGAATGCGCCGCGTCCGCCTCTTTCCGGATCCGGGCGGAGAGCTGGCTGGCCACGATAGCGGTCGTCAGGAATGCTCCCAGGGCCACCCAATTCTGCGGGTCCGCAACCGTGAACGTCCTCACCGGCGGTAGAAAGAAAAAATTGAAAAGCAGCATGGCGGAGATGGACATAAATATCGCCACCACCATGCCCCACACCGTGGAAACTGCTAAAATTGCGAGCAGAAACGACAACGCGACCGTCGTCTGATTGACGTGCAGTACATGCGTGAACCCGAGCGTTATGGAAATCAGCAGGAGCGCGGCTACGACGAACCCGATTCCGCGGCCTGCCACGAATCGCGTCATGGATGTATTGTAACCTGATACGATTTCGCCAACAGGAGAACTGCCTAACTTGCCCAAGAAGCCCGAAGATTGGCTCGAGGTTGCCTCCCACCCCCCCAGTGGCCGGGGGATCTTCAAACTCTTTCTTGGCTATGCACCCGGAGTTGGAAAAACCTACAGCATGCTCAGCGAGGCCATTCGTCGCAAAAGCCGCGGCGAAGACGTGGTGATCGGCATTGTCGAGACCCACGGCCGCAAGGGCATTCAGGAACTCACGGGGCAACTCGAGGCTGTTCCGCGCAAACAAATCGACTACAAGGGAACGCTCTTCGACGAAATGGATATCGACGCCATTCTCGCTCGCCGGCCCACTGTCGTGCTGGTTGACGAACTTGCTCACACCAACATTCCAGGCAGCCGCCACCGCAAGCGGTATGAAGATGTGCAGGAACTTCTGGCCGCCAAAATTGACGTGGTTTCCACGCTGAATATTCAGCACATTGAAAGCATTGCGCCCACCGTTCGCGCCATCACAGGTGTCACTGTTCGCGAAACCGTTCCGGACTGGGTGCCGCTCAGCGCCAGCGAGACGGTGATGGTCGACCTGACGCCGGAGGCACTGGTCAACCGCATGCGGCGCGGTGATGTATATGGCATTGAAAAGGTGGAGCAGTCCCTGAAGAATTTCTTTCGCCGCGGCAACCTGATCGCCCTTCGCGAACTGGCGTTGCGGCAGGTTGCCGAACAGGTGGATCGCAGTCTGGAAACTTACATGGACGCCAAGGAGATTCGCGAGAACTGGGGCGTCCGCGAGCGTATCGCTGTCTGTGTTTCCGGGAATCCCGCCGGGCAATATTTAATTGCGCGCGCTGCCCGGATGGGGCGCCGGCTGGATGCCGAGCTTTATGTGGTCCACGTAATGCGGGAACTGGCCACGCGGGAGGAAAATCCAAAAATTCTGGAAGCGAATTTGCGGTTTGCCGAAAATTTGGGCGCCCTGGTGGTGCGCCTGAAAGGACGCAGCGTCGCCGACGCCATCGCCGAGTTCGTGCGCTCAAAGCACATCACGCAAGTGATTTTCGGGCGCGCACTGGTTCGCGATTGGAAAAAATTCCTTTACCTCAGCGTGGTTCACCGCTTCTTACGTGAATCGCCCGCCGTCGACATTCACATCGTTACCCAGGAACCAGAAGACGAATAGTTTTTGTCGGGCGATTGCAACCTTCCTTGTCGCAAATCGCTATTCCACGAGACAAAGCCGGCATCGAGTGCTACGATTTTCCGAAATGAAAAACACACCGAAGACTTCCCGCTTTTCGATTTTCGCCGCCTGTATGATTCTTATTCTTTTCGTGGCTGCTTCCTCGAACGCGCAGCCGGCCGCCGAACCGGGACCGGTATTTCGCCTCGATGGCGGCAACTCCACGTATGCCTTCGGAGTGAATGAGCGCGGCGATCTGCAGACTCTCTATTGGGGTGGCCGCCTTGGGCCGCACGATGCGATCCCCGCGGCGCGTTCTTTTCCCGAATGGGCTTCGTTCGATTCCCCGAACACCACTACGCCGCAGGAGTACGCCGGATGGGGCGCGGGTCTCTACACTGAGCCTGCGCTGAAAATTACCTTTCCCGATGGCAACCGCGACCTGGTGCTGCATTTCGTAAAAGCCACGCCCGATGGCGCGCAAGCCATGAGACATTTTGCTGAAAGATATTTCGCGCGAGATTTACGTGACGCTGCGCTACTCCATGGACGCGGAAACGGGGATTCTGGCGCGCTCCGCCAATATTGAAAATCGCGACAAGCAGCCCGTGATAATCGAGCAGGCCGCCGCAGCCCAGTGGACGCTGCCGCCGGCGCGGTACACGCTGAGCTATCTTACCGGCCGATGGGCCGGGGAGTGGACGCTCAATCAGGAAGCCGTTCGCCCGGGCGCGCGCGTGATCGAAAGCCGGCGCGGCACCACGGGTCATCAGGCGAACCCCTGGTTCGCCATTTCGCGCGACGCCAGCCAAAACGCGGCCGCGCCCATGATTGCACCGGAAGAATTCGGCGAGGTGTGGTTTGGCGCGCTGGCCTGGTCGGGTTCGTGGCGCTTTACCATCGAAGAAACGCAATTTGATTTTGTGCGCGTCACCGGCGGCTTCAATCCGTTTGATTTCGGCTACAAGCTGAAGCCCGGCGAACATCTGGAGACCCCGGTTTTTTACGGCGGCTATTCGAACCACGGCCTTGGCGGCGCTTCGCGACTGCTCGATCATTATGAAGTCGCGCACATTCTTCCGCACGCGCCGAATCCCAAGCCGCGCCCGGTGATTTATAACTCGTGGGAGGCCACGGAATTCAACGTGGACGATGCCGGCCAGATGGCGCTGGCTGAAAAAGCGGCGTCCATCGGCATTGACCGCTTTGTGATGGATGACGGCTGGTTCGGCCAGCGGAAAACCGATAACGCCGGCCTTGGCGACTGGTACGTGAACCCCAAGAAATTTCCCAACGGCTTGAAACCCCTGATCGACAAGGTGCATTCGCTCAACATGGATTTCGGCCTGTGGGTGGAACCCGAAATGGTTAATCCAGATTCGGATCTCTATCGCAAGCATCCGGACTGGGTTCTGAATTTTCCCGGCCGTCCGCGCACCGAACAGCGCACCCAGATGGTCCTGAATCTGGCCCGGCCAGACGTCCGCGACTATGTCGAAGGCTTCCTCGACAAACTGCTGACGGAAAACGACATCGCGTTTCTCAAGTGGGATTACAACCGCAACTGGTCCGAACCGGGGTGGGATCAGGTTCCCGCCGACGAGCAGAAAAAAGTCTACGTCGAATTCATCCGCAATCTTTATTCGATTCTTGCGGAACTGCGCAAGAAACATCCAAATGTGGAGATCGAATCGTGTTCCGGCGGCGGTGGCCGCGTGGACCTGGGCATCCTGCAGTACACGGATGAAGTCTGGCCATCGGACAACACCGATCCCTTCGATCGCCTGATCATGCAGGACGGTTTTACGTACGCCTATACGCCGCAAGTGATGATGGCCTGGGTGACGGACTCGCCGCACTGGCTGAATTTTCGCAGCACCACGCTCGTCTACCGGATGCTCAGCTCCATGCAGGGTTCGCTGGGCATCGGCGCGAATCTGAATCACTGGACTGCCGAGGATTTTGCCACCGCCAAAAGGCTGATCGCGGCCTATCATTCCGCGCAGCGCACCATCGTGCAAGGCGATCTTTACCGGCTGATCAGCCCCCGCGATGGAAGCGAATTTTCGTCCACGGAGACTGTCTCCGCCGACAAAAATCAGGCCGTTGTTTTTGCCTTCACCCATTCCACGCAGGAGGGGCGCGGATTTCCGTTGCTCCAGCTTCAGGGACTGGACCCCAGCGCGCAGTATCAGCTCACCTGGATCGAGGGTAAAGCCATGCCAGGTACGCCGCAGTCCGCTTCCGGCGACTGGTGGATGAATCACGGCATCAATCTGGATTTGCGCGGCGATTTCCGCGCCGCGGCGTTTCGGCTGGATCACCAGAAATAATATCTGGTCGTCAACAGTGCGTATCACCACGATGGACCTAAAAGGGTGTATTCCTGCCGTCGCGCCGGTGGTGGTAGACTTCGCGTCGCGTGAACAATTAGTATGTGGTGCTATGCACTCCGAAGATCCGCTACACCCTTCGCGTCCCGGCCCTGAGACGCCACAGGACAACGACCCCACCGTTCCTCCAAAAACCGAAGGCACGCTGAGCACCGACGCGGTGGAAGGGACGGCGATCGCCGCGGCGAACGTGCCGCCCTTCATTGGCCCGTACCGGTTGCTTCGAAAGCTTGGCGAAGGTGGCATGGGCCAGGTGTGGCTGGCGAGGCAAACCGCGCCTGTGAACCGCGTGGTTGCGCTGAAATTCCTGCGCGGCGGGATGTACGACTCGTCGGTGATTCTTCGTTTCGAGTCGGAGCGGCAGTCGCTGGCGATCATGGAACATCCGGCCATCGCGAAGGTGTTGGACGCGGGCTCGACCCCGGACGGCCAGCCGTATTTCGTGATGGAGTATGTGGACGGCGCCGCGATCACTCGTTATTGCGATGCCAAAAAGCTGCAAATAAGCGACCGCCTGGAACTTTTCATCCGTGTCTGCGAAGGAGTGCAGCATGCCCACCAGAAAGCCATCATCCATCGCGATCTGAAGCCCTCGAACGTGCTGGTGACCGAAGTGGACGGCAAACCAGTCCCCCGCATCATCGACTTCGGAATTGCAAAAGCAATCTCTTCCCAGGCCACCGTGGACCAGACCATGCTCACGCAACTCGGCGCCATGCTCGGCACGCCGGGATTCATGAGCCCGGAGCAGGTGGATCCCAACATCCAGGATGTGGATACACGCACCGACGTTTACTCGCTGGGCGTGATTCTTTACGTGCTGATTACCGGTTACCTTCCGCTGGATCCGGACCGCTGGAAGAAAAAACCGTTCGACGAAGCGCTGCGCGAACTGCGGGAAACCGATCCGCCGAGCCCCAGCACAAGAGGTCAGCCTAGAGAAAGACACTTCGTCGGTAAACGCGCAAAACCGCGCCACGGAGCCCGCGCAGCTGATCAGCCAACTTCGCGGCGACCTCGACTGGATCGTGATGAAGGCGCTCGAAAAGGATCGCGACCGCCGCTATGGCTCCCCGAGTGAACTGGCCGCTGACCTGGAGCGCTATCTGAAGGATCAGCCCGTGCTTGCGCGGCCGGCGAGCGCTGTTTATCGCATGCGGAAATACGTGCGCCGGAATCGCGTGGGCGTGGGAATCGCCGCAACGCTGGTGTTGCTGCTTGCGGGATTCGCTGTGGTGCAGGCGATGCAAGTGCGGCGGATCACGCGCGAACGCGATCGCGCCAATCGCATCACGGACTTCATGACCAGCATGTTCCGCATTTCGGATCCCGGCGAGGCCCGCGGCAACAGCGTGACGGCGCGCGAACTTTTGGACAAGGCTTCCAAGCAGGTGAGCACCGGGTTGGCCCGCGATCCCGAATTGCAGGCACAGATGATGCAGGTGATGGGCAACGTCTACGTGAATCTTGGCCTTTACCGCGAAGGGCAGGAACTCCTGGAACCCGCCCTGGCGACACGGCGCCGCATTCTGGGCGACGACAATGTGAATACAGTGGAATCCATGGCCGATCTTGCGTGGGATTATGAAAACGAAAACCGCCAGGCGGATGCGGAGAAATTGCAACGAGAGGCTCTCGGCATCCTGGAACGCACGCAGGGCAAGGACAACATCCACACGCTTTCGCTGATGGGAAACCTGGCTTCGACGCTCACGAACGAAAAGCGATACCCGGAAGCCGAGAAAATCCAGACGGAACTTCTGGAGCGCGAGCGGCGAGTGCTGGGGCCCGATCATAAAAATACCCTCAGCACCATGAACAATCTGGCAAAGACTTATTTCCGGCAGAGCCGCTACGCCGACGCAGAAACAATGTTGCGCGAAGTGGTGCGAATCCGGCAACGGGTAAGCGGGCCCGATGTCCCGGAGACGCTCATCGGCAATTACAATCTTTCCGTGGCGATCGGCCACCAAAAGCGATTTGCGGAAGCGGACACGATTCTGGAAAAAGTGGTGCAAGACGAGCGGCGCATATTGGGTCCCAGCCATCCGGAGACGCTGAAAAGCACTGTGGCGCTCGTGGGCAACTATCTGGAAGAGGAGCGCTACGCCGAGGCGGCGAAACTCCAGCAGGAGGTTCTGGAAACGCGGCAAAAGGCGCTGGGACCGAATGATCCAGCGGTGGCCGGCGATATTTACAATCTTGCGTGCATCGCGGCGCGCTCCGGCAATGCGACGGAAGCCTTTGCCCGGCTGCACGAGGCAATTGATCACGGTTTGAGTCCCGCGAGCGAACTGGGAATTGCAAGCGATACGGACCTGGCTTCCTTGCACAATGATCCGCGGTTTCCGGCGATTGTCGCTTACGCCAAACAGCAGGCCGCGGAAGCAAAAAAAGCAAAGTCGTAAACGCTTATGCCTCGATGACGAAGCGGAAGCGCATATCCTCCGCGTACCACAGGATGTAGTTCGTTCCCCACGCGTTGTTGAAAAGATTGAAATGGATGCCGGAGTCAAAATTTGGCTGGCTACGGGAGAAATTCAGCGGCGACGGGCGGCCAATGGCCACAAGTGGCGCGTCGAGAGTTGTAAAGGATAAGGCGCTGCCAGAATCTCTATAAGCGATGGAATCGAGCAGTGCGTGTAAATGCCGGTTGCCGCATTCGACCACATCGGAGGGCGAAACCTCCTGCCCGGATTTCTGCATGGACCAGCGACCGGAAGGTGTGACCACGGGGTGAAAGGAGAACCACAGCGCTTCGGGCATGCGTGTGGGCGATTTCTGGAAGCACGAAAGCGTGATTTCGATTGCCCGTCTGGATTTAGGTAAAACGTATTCGACGAATATTTGTTTGGGAAAAGCGGCGCGGCCGGAAGCGAGTGCCTGGGTATCCTTGATTTCCAGGCGAGCGAGGAGATGATGAGCCTGCTCGTCTTCGCTCGATGTGAATTGCGCGATCGTGGGATTCCAGATGCGGCTTTCGGCTCCGAAGCGCTCGATATTGGGCTTGCCGAAGTCTTTCTTGGCCCAGTCCTGATTGCTGATCACGTACGCGGCGAAAAACTTTGCGTAGTCCGTTTGCGAAAGCGTCTGGTAAGAAAATAGCGCCAGCGGGTGATCCGGCGACGCCCAGTTCCGGCCGGAGGACTTTTGCTGAAGCTTTACGAGTGCGCCCGTCTTCTCATCCAGCTTCAGCAGAAAATGCGGCGTTTCGATCTCGCGGCTGGCGTTTTGTTCCTGCGTCAGTGCGGCAGGCGGGTGCGGAACCAGGGAAGCCAGGGCCGAGGTGACTTCGCCTTTCTGGTCCGGCCGGCAACGTGTCCAAACCTGTATAGAGATCGCGGCGTTTTTCCTGCCAGCTGGATTCCACCACACGATAATTCTTCGTCTCCAGCATTGGCTCAAGATCTTTGGGGGTGTAATGGTCGAAGTCGAGCCAGGTTTTCGTGTCCGTTCCCCAGGTATGCTCCACTTCGAGAAGCAGATTCCGCAGCAACTGCACGTCGGCATCGCTGCCAACCTGCCAGTTCCCTTCCCGAATCCACTGGCGGCGCAGCCGGCAGACTTCCCGATAGCGCGCGACCTTCAGGGGATCGCTGCCAACGCCGTGAATCCAGGTGTCGCCAATTTCCTGCGCGACCGCCGGAAGAGCGTTCACGTGCGGCGCGATTTCGTTCGCCACGGTGGAGAGATTTGTTGGCACGATTTCTGCATTGGGAAACCGCGCCTGAAGGACGGCGTGAGTCTTCTGAATTTCTTCCGGCGTGTGCGGGCCCGCATTGTCGTCTCGCACCACGATCGCGACGCCGAGAGACGAGCCGGGAATCACGGTGACGGCGCCATACCCAGAGTGATACATCACGGCGAGCGATGCGCCCGACGGGTCCGTCCAACGAAAGAGGGAGGGGAGAATGGCCGGCCGGCTGGCTTCGTTGACTCCGATATCGAGAAACGTAATGCCATTCGCCGCGAGTGGGGCGATGAGCCCACGTGTGTGTCCGGGCACGTCGGTCATTTTGGCGCCAGTGGTTTTTGTGCCGAAACGTCGGTCGAGAGATTGCGAGATCCCAATCGCGCCAGAGATCAGCGTGGGGTCCATCAATTCGGTTTGCCAGGTGAATGGCAGCGCGTGCCACGCGATGTAACCGGCTTGAATGGCCTCCTCCATTTTCTTGCGCTGCTCGGAACTGGCCTGTTCGAGATACTCGTAGAGCAGCCACGAACCGGTAGTCCATACGTAACCTGGAGAGCCGGCGTGGCTGAGCGAAGCGGCGGTTTCAATGGCTTTGGGAAAAAATTCATCGAAGTAACGGCGGACCACGTTCGCTTGCGTGTCAATAAAGCCGGCGTCAAAATGGCATTTGAAGATGACGAGGACGCGCTGGATGTGGGTATCGGGGGTGGTCGGCCCTTGCGCCAGGAGGCCCCAATGTGCGGAGGATGGATTGGGGCTCAGCAGGCCACCACTGGTGGCGAGCAAGTTGGCGATAAAGCGGCGACGAAGCATTCTGGAAGATCACCCCTGCAAGTGAGCGCCATGGAATCGTAACACCGGCAGGGGCTACCGATTCAAATCACAACGATTGGAAATTTGGGTCGAGGAGGAGCCGCGGGGTTGATACGCTGTTAAACGCAGTGATCGGGAAAGGCGGAGAGATTGCGGAATCGGTTAGCGGGGCTGCGATACCTATTGCTGTTTATGCTGGCGCTGGCGGGCGCAGTGCGGGTGCGTGGGCAGCAGACGGTTTTCGATATTCCGAGCGCCGACGTTCTGGATCGCGGAAAGGTATACGGAGAACTGGATGGAACGATTCGTCCGGATGACGCGTTTTCCACCTTCACTCCGCGCGTCGTGGTGGGGCTGGGCCACAATGTGGAAGCGGGCGTGAATTACAACGGCCTCAGTGCACCAACGCTGGGAGAGATGACCATTTCGCCGACCATCAAGTGGCGCGCGTGGAAGAAAGAGGAGGCAGGTTGGCTGTTTTATTTGGGCGATGATTTATTTTTCCCCGTGAACCAACGGAGCTATGACGCCGGAAATTACCTGTACGCGATGTTCACGAAGACATGGGCGAGCGGAACGCGGGTGGGGTTTGGTGGATACGATTTCACGCGGCAGGTGGTGGCAACCGGAAACCGCGCCGGCGGCCAGTTCACCTTTGAGCAGCCGGTGAACAAACGGGTGACGCTGGCAGCAGAGTGGTACACCGGAAACACAAGCGTGGGATATGTGAACACCGGCGTGATTTTTAAAGCCACTTCGAAACTTACGTTATACGGAGCGTATCAGATCGGAAATTCGGGAGTAACCGAGGGGAATCACCAGTTCCTCTGGGAGATCGGTTACAACTTTAATTAAGGCGAAGCAGTTCGTTAGAAGGTACTTCCCTGCTCTTCGGATTTCTCAGCGGTAAGCTACCGGTTTACAATATTTTCACAAAAAGTTGATGCGTTGAAATGCGAATTGGCTTAACTTGGAAAGGCCCCTGTTGCGCGGACCGCTGACCGTTCTCCGCTGCAAAGCCCTCAGAGCAGAAAAAAACCGGGTTGACTCGCTGCTTCGGTCGAGGCGAAGCTCGGCAATTTTTGGATCGAGTCGAAGCATAGAAGGTGGGACCTGTTGCCTATACACGAACTGGAACAGATGGATTTGAACATGCTGGCGATGTACTGCCTCCGGGTAGCAGAGTCTCCCGAATCAAATTACCTGGAAGTCGAGCAAGCGAGGCAATTCAAGACGGAGTGGGTTCTGTTCATTGGTCATGCCAGACCGCCAATTCCGGAATTGGAAAAGTCAAAAGACTTGGACGCCTATGAGCAATATTTGAAGGATCGAATGGTTGGCTTTCTTGCAGAATTGCCCATGCGACTCACTCTCTCGAAGCAGCCAGCCTCGATCGACTGGCTGCTTCGGACGCGCGCGGCTTGGGCGAAATGGGCAGAGGAAGTGAGTTGAGGTTTTCTGCCTGACCGTAGCGTTTCCAGGGAAGCTGGTCGCCCTTTGTGCGAGATCGCCTGCAATCAAATTGGCAAGGATCCTGCGCGAAAGTCTTATCCGCTTTTTGATTTTGCCTGGACAATGGCGCTAACAGCTTCGCATCTTGAGTTCCTGCTTTCTGAGTTGCGTCCCCGGCTACCCTCGGTCTCAGATCTGTGCGCCTCCAGCACACAGTTGCGGCAAACTCTTCCATCAGGTGATGTGGAAGCTTACTTCCACGCAGTGATGTGCAGGCCCACAAAGTTGCCGGAAAGATAGACACGGACGTCGTGTTTATTTCCGGGTTCGTCGGCGTGCCATGCGGTCAGGTTGGCGCCGGATTGCTCGTCCACTTCATTGGCCTGGTGAGCGGCCCAATTCGAAGGTACAAGGAACTGTAACAGCGCGATCAGATCGCGAAAACGCGTGTCCGCAGCAGAGGCAGAGGCTTCCTGCCAATAGCAGACATACTGGCTGCCTGCGTCGTCAGCAGGAGAAGTTTTTATGGCGCTCACCGTGCAATCGCGGGCACCGGCAAGTTTCAAAGTGTTCGGAGTGGCGGCTGCATCCGAGGCGGCGGGATGGATCTCCGCAAAACCGGTCGTGCGGGCTTCAAAGGCTTTCTTCAGGCCTTGGCAGAAATCGTCGCAATTCCCGGCAACGGCGGGTTTGGCGGGCGGAGCTGATTTCGCGGCGGGTAGCACAATGTGCTGCAACAGAAAAGGCGAAGTAAGCGAGTTCATCATCAGATAGAGCTTCGCGGAACCGTCGTTCTGTTTCGTGATTTCCAGATGCAGTGGGCATTGGCCAATGTAAGGTCCCTCGGTGGGAGTGATTTCGCAATCCGGTGGGCCGGCGTCGACGTAGTGATTGTCACCCGGTGATCGAACGTTAAAGTGCCACGACGTATTGAGATTCTTGACCGCGTCCAGCGTTCTCGCGTACCACTCCGCTCCGCTCGCAAAGGGAACTTGGGCGTAGCAGATACACATCGGAACATTGTTGGCCCATGTGGTGATCTGACAGGGGACTTTTGCGTTTGGCGTGGATATTTCAGGGACTTCTGTGGTGTGCGCCCGGTAACCCCGAAAGTCGATAAGGGCCGCATCGAGGATATTCTGCACGCTGGAGCACAGCTGGTCTTTGCACTGCGCAGCCGCCCGAACTGGAAGAAGCGTAAAGAGCAATCCAGAAATAAGAGAGACGGTTTTCGAGTTCATACAATCCTGACTGATGCGGATGGGCGGGTGATGAAACTTCGGGGCGGGTCGCGAATTTCCCTACCTTCAAAGACTGCGCCCAGCGGAGTTTGCTGTCAACCTTGGCATATCGAAGCCAAGTACTTGTTTGTCAGATTTGGGTTTTCAAAATTAAGTGTTCCCGATTTTTTTCTGCTACCGTTTTAGCTGTTCATTGACTTACCTTCTACACCAACCTAATATGACCGCACCATGGCGGCCTCCGACTCGCTGATTGGCCAGACCATCTCCCACTACCACATCATCGAAAAAGTTGGCGGCGGGGGGATGGGGGTTGTTTACAAGGCCGAAGACACCCGCCTGCATCGCTTCGTGGCCCTGAAGTTCCTGCCGCAAGAAGTGGCTCGTGATTCACAGGCCTTGGCACGTTTTCAGCGCGAAGCGCAGGCCGCTTCCGCATTGAATCACCCCAACATCTGCACGATTTACGACATCGGCGAACAGAATGGCCAGGCATTCATCGCCATGGAATTTCTGGATGGCATGACGTTGAAGCACCGGATCAACGGCAATCCCGTCGAGACCGAGGTACTTCTGCCGCTGGCGATTGAGATTGCGGACGGACTGGAGGCGGCACACGCCGAAGGCATCGTCCATCGGGACATCAAACCTGCCAATATTTTCGTGACCAAGCGTGGAAACGCCAAGATTCTGGATTTCGGTCTCGCCAAGTTGGGCAACGTCAAAGCGGGCGACGGCGCGTCCACGGTGGGTAGCCTGGAAGTCGATTCGGAGAAACTGACCAGCCCAGGCAGCGCGTTGGGCACGGTGGCTTATATGTCTCCCGAGCAGGTATTGGGAAAGCAATTGGATGCGCGAACGGATCTGTTTTCCTTTGGTGTGGTCCTGTATGAAATGTCGACAGGAACCTTGCCATTCCGGGGAGAGAGCACCGGAGCGTTGTTTGACGCGATCCTTCACAAAGAGCCCACCGAAGCGGTGCGGCTGAATCCCGGGGTGCCGGCGGAGCTAGAGCGGGTGATCGGTAAAGCGATGGAGAAAGATCGGCAGTTGCGCTACAACAGCGCCGCGGAATTGCGAACGGACCTGAAGCGTTTCCAGCGGGACAGCAGTTCGGGGAAAGTGCAGCGACGCAGCAGTGAGATAAGTGCGGCAACGATGGCGGGCCAGGAATCTCCAGGCCCGCGAACGAGCGCTGCCACTGCGGAGGCAGCGCCCAGCGGATTGCTGGCTGCACAGAAGGGTATTCATTGGGTGCCCTGGATCCTGGTGGCTCTGCTGCTGGCTGGCTTTGGAGGGTGGCTGGCCTTCAATCGCGCCAAGCCTACGGTCCGGGATCCACTCGCCAACGCGCAGTTCTCGCGACTCACGAATTTCAAGGGAGCGGAAATAAATCCTGCCATCTCTCCCGACGGCAAATTCGTGGCGTTCCTCTCCAACCAGAGCGGCACATTCGACATTTGGGTGATTCAAGCGAACGGAACCGGCCTGGCGAACCTTACGCGGGGCCGGAACGGAGACATGCGCGGACCTCTACGTGTAATCGGATTCTCGGGTGATGGAGCGGAAGTGTGGAGCTCAGGCACGGAAAAGAGGAGGCTAACGCTGTGGCCGCTGATCGGCGGGACGCCGCACAATTTCCTGAATGAACGCGCCGCGGAGCTCGCATGGTCACCTGATGGCACGCGAGTGGTCTATCACACCTGGGAACCCGGCGATCCTATGTTTGTAACTGATCAGAACGGCGCGAATCCTCGCCGGCTCTTGCAAAACGAACCGGGATTGCACAATCACTATCCGGTCTGGTCCATGGATGGGCGATGGATTTATTTCGTGCGTGGGCGGCCCGCCACGCGCGAAATGGACCTGTGGCGGATTTCTCCAGACGGCGGAGCACCGCAACAACTGACACATCTGAACATCGATATTGAGTTTCCCACCCTGGTTGACGAACGGACGGTGCTCTTCGTGGCCCGCAACAAGGATGGAGCCGGTCCTTGGATGTGGGCATTCGACCTGGTGAGCGGGGTTTCCCGCAGGGTAAGTTCGGGGCTGGAAGAATATACCGCGCTGGCAGCCACGGCCGATGGACAGCGGCTTGCCGCCAGCGTGGTGAACGCGGAGGTCGGCCTCTGGAGTTTCCCGATCTCCGATCACGTGGTTGGAGAACAAGACGTCCAGCCATTTCCATTGCCCACGGTGCGCGCGCAAGCTCCACGCTTCGCGGGTGGAACGTTGTTCTACTTATCCTCTCGGGACGGCGCGGACGGACTGTGGAGCTACCGCGATGGGCAAGCGCTGGAAATCTGGAAAGGTTCGGAAGGGGCGCTGCAGTCGCCCCCGGCGGTCTCCGCCGACGGGAAAAGTGTTGCGTTTGCGCTGCGTCGGAACGGAACGTATCAGCTGCACGTGATGGCCGCCGATGGAACGCAACTTCGTCCGCTTTCGATCGATGTAGATATTCGTGGGACCGCTTCGTGGGCACCGGACGGCAAATGGATAGTTGCGGCGGGGAGCGACAAGTCGGGAGCGGGTTTGTTTAAGCTACCGGTCGATGGCGGGTCGCCGGTCCGGATTGCAACGGGTCCGTTCCTGGACCCGGTTTGGTCGCCACGCGGTGATCTGATCGCATATTGCGGCACGCAGGTGTTCACGGTTACACCGTTGCTGGCAGTGCGCCCCGATGGCACACCGGTGAAGCTGCCAGAAATCAACGTGCAGCGTGAAGGTGAGAGGGCGCGATTTCTACCCGATGGAGCAGGTCTTGTTTACATGCTTGGAGATACGTTAGCCGGGCAGGATTTCTGGCTGCTGGACCTTAGCACGATGCGATCACGGCGACTGACACAGCTGAGCAATCCCGCTGTGATGCGGACGTTTGATATCACGGATGACAACCGGATTGTCTTCGACCGGTTGCGGGATGATTCGGAAATCCAACTGATTGACCTTGCGACGAAGTCGGCGCGGCAATAGCAGGTTAGTGGGCCGCCGCCGGTGACGATCAAATCCAGGTCGGAATTTCCGCACATTCCATAGATCGTACCGGGGGTGCAGGCGCCGACGGTATATTTGTAGCAGCCGGCTTTTTTGGCCACCACCGTGATGGGACGGTCAGACCCGCCCATGATCGGGCCGGAGGGGTCGAACGGAGTGGAATCGCCGAAGTCCACCATGATCCCAGTGTGCTTCCCTTCTCCCTGCCACGTAACGTTCGCGCCGGCATTGATGCACAGGGCGCCGTCTTTCGGGAAGTTCGGGATATTCGGGGTGACGGAAGCCTCGATGCCGCCGCCAACGCGCTTCACTTCCAGAACGCAAGCCGCGCCATTCAGTCCACAGGTATTTGCAGCGGAACAAAGCTGCTCCGGGTGCGGATTGGTGCAAATCGTCTTTCGATCCTTCTTGGGCTTGGGATTCGCCAGGGAATGACCCGCCACGACCAACAGTAGAGGCAACAACGCGCTACACACAATGGCTGTAAACGGCATGGTTTTCATGCGACACCTCGTTTGATATAAGGGCTCCTCATGATCGAAGCAGTTTCCCCCAAACCGGAGGGGCTCCGATTGTCAGACCCACGATTTGCCCACCGGTCTGTGGCGTGAGACCTGGATTCCGGCAACCATTGAGGATTGCGTCTGAACTTCAGTTTGCGATTGTCGAGCCAAGCGCGAAGTGCTGGCTATTGTCAAAAGAAACAGGGTGGAAGGGGGCCGCGAGTCAAACTGTTACAAACCGGGGCTGATTGGCTCGCGGCGGTCGAAGGTCTTTCTGCTGGACTCAGAACGATTCCGGCTGTTAGTCCCGCAAGAGTTCTATCGTCCCGCCGTTACGCTTTTCGGTCTTCGAACAAATTGTAATAGACGAGGCCTGCGATGGCTCCCCCGATAATCGGCGCAAGCCAGAAGAGCCAGAGTTGCTGCACGGCCCAGCCGCCAACAAAAATAGCAGGTCCGGTGCTGCGCGCAGGATTAACCGAAAGATTCGTCACCGGAATGCCGATCAGGTGAATCAACGTCAGGCAGAGACCAATCGCGAGTCCCGCAAATCCCGCGGGCGCGCGCCGGTCCGTGGCGCCGTGAATCACCAGCACAAAAAAGAAAGTCAGCACCACTTCGGCCACAAAACACGCCAGCAGCGAGTAGCCGCCGGGCGAATGCAATCCATATCCATTGGACGCAAACCCGCCGCTCAATTGGAAGCCTTCCTTGCCGCTCGCGATGGTGTACAACACCGCGCCCGCCGAAACTGCGCCCAGCACCTGCGCGACGATGTAAGGAATAAGTTCAGAAAACGGGAACCGCTTGCCCACCGCCAGTCCCACGGAAATCGCTGGATTCAAATGGCAGCCGGAAATATGGCCGATGGCATAAACCATCGTCAGCACCGTCAAGCCAAACGCCAGGGCCACTCCCAGGAAGCCAATCCCCAACTGCGGAAATGCCGCATCCAGCACCGCGGCGCCGCAACCCCCGAATACCAGCCAGAATGTTCCAAGAAATTCCGCCGCCAGTTTTTTCGATAAAGGCATAAGCCAATTCCTTTCAAGACGCAGTTAAGTGGACGAACGCCTGCTAGGCGATTACGAGGTTCTGAACGCGGACGCAAAGCATCCGCATTCGGTCAATGCGCCGTGGTGGAAATCAGTCGCCTATGTTGCCCTTGCAGCCGGGATGATTGCACTTGCAGGAAATGTCCGGGGTCTCTTCCATTGCTTCGCATTGTGCACTGCAATATTTGTCGCCGCCACCCACTTTGCAACTACAAGAGGGATGGGCGCACTTCTTGGTGTCAGCTTGGTCAGCCATGATGGGTTCCTGTTCCGGGCGGAAGCGGGAGTGTATCACTGTCGCAAGCCATTGTAATCAACGAAGACGTGCCAGGCCCGCGGCACACTGCGAGGAAAAAATGAGCCTAGGTTGGCGGCTAAGAATGCGTCAATTTAACTTGATTATCCAGCGCGGCCAGGATCCACGCCTGCAGCACGCCTCGAAAATGCGGCTTCATGTCGCCAAACAGCAGCCCCACGCCTTCCGGCCGGACATAAATCACTTCCGCCGCCACTTCGAAGTATTCGTTCGCGTGCAAAATCTTCACCTGCACGCGTTGCTTCTCCGCTAAAGGAGTGGAAATTTCCAGGAGACATCCGCGCAAGCTCAATTCCGTGGCGCGCGCGGGAATAACCTCCCGCGACCCTTCCAGAATCACTTCAGCCCCCGCACTGAATGGGAACCTTAACCCACGCGGCTCTCGGTTCATAAAAGCAGAATATCATCCGGGCGCTTTCCTCGGCATCGAGAGGAGCGCCGCAAGTTCCCTGCTGGTAAACGCCCCGATCCGTGCGATTTTTTCTCAGTCTTACGGCAGAGATACGGCCAGCTGTTCTACGTATTAATGGGAGTCCTTCGCAGAGGCCACGGTGAATCGCTTTCAGCATCCGCACCCACCGCGCCGGCCGCTTGTCATGCGGCGGCAAAACCAGCACCTTGATGCCAGCCTTGATCATCTCCTGCACTTGCTGAAACTGCCGGTCATCGTCGCCGCCGGCATCCGCGGAGATCATCTCCGCGCCCAACTGCTTCGCGCGCGCCTGAAACGAATCCAGGTCCGTCTGCCAGCGCTCCCCCTTCGTCGCTTCAATCGAAAAACCAATGGTCGGCTTGTGCGCGTCCTGCGCCTGCATCACCTGCGCGTAAAGCATTGCAATCAATATCGCCGGCAGCACCGCCGACAGAACCCCTGTCCCGCGCAACACTTTTCTCAAGGCACCCCTCCGCAATATGCCGACCTTAGCACGCCCCCCACACCTGCGAACCCTGCCCAATCAGCCATTGTGCTCTACCAAGAACCGCGCAACTGATTCAAGTCGAACTGAGGGAATTCATTTCGCATCGCCAGCGGAAAAACGGCGTGCTCTCGGGGAATGATCTTGGCAATTTACTTCGGGGCCTTAAATTAGTGCTTCCGCGTGAGATACTTCGTCCGATGCTAGTACGTCCCGCCTGCCTGGAATTCCAAAATTCCCCTTGACAAACAATTACCGTCTCTCTATATTAGTTTTAAGTACACGTATATCCGATCATCGCTCTTCCCGTTTTGAAACCCACATCTCCTCAAACCTCTTCCCTACCCCGCGTTTCATTTCGGCTTACCGCTTCTATCTCCCGTATTTGCCTCACTTACAAACCCATCTTCCCGTAACCCCCTGCATTTGCCTCACCTACAAGAAATCGCACTTTTTGATTCCCTCCCGATCACTCTCCCTTCAACCCGCCGTGCGGCCCGCTTGATCTATCCATTCAATCTAATCAAGCGCTGACGGCAGAGTTCGTGGACGAAAAGAGAGGAGGACCCATGTCGCAATCCTCCCCGTCCTCCGCTATCCGACTTTTTTCACCCCGGGAATCTTCCACGAACCGTCCAATATGCTCGGGTCCTTTTCCTTCGGCCAATACAGCCGCATCATCAAGACAAAGTCATCCTTGGGCGCAGGTAGCCAGTTCGATTCCTTATCTTTGCCCGGTGAATCAGCTTGAATGTAGATATCCGTCGAGCCGTCAGGATTGTTTTTCAGTTTGTCGCGTGCGCTGACACCATACCGATTCAGCGGATTCGCCACGAAGAAATACTGCGCGTTATACATCGTCACAGACCAGAAGCCGTCCACGGGCGGCATCTCCCCCTTGTTGAAATGCAGGACGTACTTATTTGCGCCGTTGTACTTGGAGACGATTTCAGGGCCTTCGGAGGTGGGATAGACGGCATCTTGCGGCCTGTTAGCCCCTAAACCGTACCAGGTAACCGTTGCCCTCTGGATGTAATTGGTGCCATAGAGTCCGGTCTTTGTGGTGAACACCCAACCGTTTTCCAGTTTCGCGTCTCCAACCGCAAGTCCCTCTTTGAACCATGCGGCGATTTTATCTTGGGCGGGTTTTGGCGCCTTAGCGATTCCAGCAACTACGCCCGGTTCGAGCTTTGAAATGTCAAAATCTCGCCCCGGCACAATTCCGATTTTCGCCAACTTCGCAATCATGGGCGCATCCTCGGCAACGGGCGGGTTGACCTTCAATAGCTCGGCGAAAAGCTTGAAATAGGAAGCACCGTCCAGCGCATTTAACTGGTCACGGACTGCGATTTTCTTGTCAATGGATGGGTCAACGACTCCCGGCGTCGGCGTATACGCCTTGCCAAAGGAAGATAGCGGCACAACCGCCATTTGGTCCTGCAGCGCATGTACCGCTTTGTAATCCTCCGGCGTGCCTGTGCAATAAATACGACCAAGCAGCCAAACCATTCCGGTTGGGGACTTATACTCCGTCACCCCGGCGGGCAGGGTTCCACTCCATCCCGGTCCCGTGATCGCGTACTTTTGTGCGCCAGTTCCCGTGGTCCGTTTACCCGGCACTTGAAATATATCCGTCCATCCATCCAGCATCGGAAACAGTGCATAGCGCCCCTTCAAATCGGGGATGCTAATCACCCACGGTTCCTTGGAGACATCGAGCCAGGTCGTCGTGTACAACGTATCCGCGTTCGGCGCGGTGACCGCATTGAAGGACGCATTTGGATATTCGCGCAACTTCGCAAACTGTCCCATTGGAGCAGACGTGCCCTCCGGCGCGACTACATTCGTTGTAACCCGCCTCGTGTACTCCATGGTCATCAATGGATAGGCGTAGATGTATGCATCCTTGGCAATTTCAAATGCTTCGATTTCCTTCGCATCCCGTTCGATTTTCGATGTGTCCCCGCAGCCAGCGATTGCCAAACTAACCAGCAGCACAGACACAACGCACGCAAGCACATTCCGTTTCACAAAAGTCCTCCGATATTTAATTTTTCCTGAAGCCTGGGCACAGGAGCGTGGCCAGAGCTCGGAGCGGCGAGAATCAGGTGCTACGAGTCTATTTGTTATTGGGTTCCGGTCAAGCAAAAACAAGGCGGCGGCTGGCTTGGCTTGAGTCTTGGCGTTGCCGAACCGAACGAAACTCGGAGGAAATTCGGGCACAGACGGGATGCAGAATCCCGCGGTGAATTTACGCGCGGAGAAATGGTGGACTGCAGCCAGGGCTTCATAGACCGCGAGGTCGTGCAGCAATTTCCCGACTGAGGCCGGTAATCGGAGGAGTCCGCAGTCAATCTCACTTGGTGGTTGAAGGCCGAATTAGAGCCCAAACATCGAATTGACGCCAGCGCGGCGCGGAAGGTCGTCAGAAGGATCTCTGGGCACAAGCGGTGGAAAACGTGGCTCCTGAGCGGCTTGCTCCGAGCTCGCAGGCTGTTGCTCAGCAGGCTCCTTCGCCGTGGACACCGCGGCACTGGGTGTTGCAACGCTCTGCGCGGCGGCTTGCGCTGCGGCTTTCACCTGAACCGCTGGTTGCTGGAGATAAGCGAGATCCCTCGGATCTTCCGTGCCCGGCTGTACGGCGGGAAACGACAAATTGATTTGGTGCTCCACCGCGCTCGCGATCCGGTGCAACTGCCAGATCAGCTTTTCGAGCTCTTTCGACCGGCCCAGGTACAAATTGCGGTCCCACAGAAAGCGGATCGCCAACACGATAAGGATCGGCAGGCCGATCGCCAGCGTGAAAAGCACAATCGTCATAAGCTTCGTGTCTAAGGGTGTCAGCGCTTGCATCATAACTCCTCCAAATCCAGGGCCTAGCCGGAGGATAACTCACCGCGACACCACCGACAAACAAATCAATCTCCGACCCGCCTACGGCTTGTATGACTAAGTGCCTCCGGCCTTAGGCTTCGACTGCGCGCCGAGCGGTTCGCGGAAAGCGTCCATCGGAATCGGCGCGTACTCGACTTCGATGATTTCGAGATGCTCCGTCTTTCCTGGCGCAACCAGGTTTACGCGGTCGCCGGGGCGCGCCTTCATCAGCGCATTGGCCAGCGGCGAGCGCCAGCTGATATAGCCGCGGTCGAGGTCCACCTCGTCGATGCCTACGATCGAAACGACGTGTTCGAGGCCGGCGGCATCTTTGTACGTCACGGTTGCGCCGAAAAACACGCGCGCAGCGGCTGGCCCCGGGCGCGGAGCGGCGGGATCGACAACCACGGCCGCGTCAATGCGCTTCGTGAGAAAGCGAATCCGCGAATCGATCTGGCCCAACCGTCGTTTGCCGTAAAGGTAGTCGGCGTTTTCGCTGCGGTCCCCGTTACTGGCGGCCCACGCCACCACCTCCACCACCGCTGGCCGCTCGCGACTCAGCAGGAACACATGCTCGTCTTTCAGCCGCTGCAATCCGGCGGGCGTGATGTAATTTTTGAGCGCCGGCCCGGGTTGCTCGCGCACCGGTCCCCGGAGCGGCCGCTTTTCTCGCATTTGCCAATCGGTCATAGGATTTCGTGTACTTGTGGGTGACCCAATTTCGGAAGGTCCGCGCCTCGGTCCCGATCATTCCTCGCACGGTAAATATGACGCCTGCGGGCTGACTGTCGAATGATACATCGGTCTTTCCTGCGGCACTCTTCTAAAATGCAGTGGCGCGTCCGGCTATATCACTCCGGCAATAAGAATCAGGCCGACAAGAATCAAGGCTACCCGCAGTTAAGCGCGAATCCAGTTTCTAGTAGTCCTTTTCACGCCGTGGCGGTGGACGGATGATGGGCCGCCTTCCTCACCCAAAGGGAAGACTGCAGCAGCCCGCCGTAAGCGTCCTGCGTGTACAACGACCGGAATCCTGCGTCACGGAGTGCGGCGGAAAATTGAGGAAGTCGCGTGGGTCGCAAACCTGTCGTGATGCGAAATGCGCCGTAGAGTCCGCGAATAGTCCAGCGCGTCCACAGCCGGTTGATCCGGCCGTCGCCTTCGCGAAATTCGGAGACCATCCACTGCGCTTCGGGCGCGGCCCAATGGGAAAGGAGGGAAACCACGGCTTGGATTTCCCGCTCAAGAAAACAATCCAGAAAAAAATTTGTGACAATCAAGTCGTAGTAGCCCCTATGCGGTTTGAATTCACGGATATCGCCCACATGGAAGTTAACTCGCGAGCGAGCCAGCGTCCCCATGCCCATAACCCGAGCCTCCGCGAGCTCCACCATGCGGCTGCTCAGATCCACAAAATCGATCTCCACTTCTGGATTGCAATGCAGAAGGCGCGCCAGAAAACGGCCGTCACCCCCGCCACATACGATCGCCCTGCGGGAGGAAACCGCCTCCGTAATGTAGGCGAAGCGCCGGCGTTCCAAGCCACGTCCGAAGCAAAGATACTCCACAGGCTGGTAAAATCGCGCGATCGCGTTGCAGTCCATGCGGGTGCCGGATCGTTCGTCCATTTACAATGATCCTCCCAGCAGTAAGACAACCAGCGCCGGAAGCACCAACGCCGTATCGGCAAGCACCCGCAAAGCGGCTGAAGACAGACCATTTTTGAAATAGTGCAATAGCAGAATCGCGGAGGCGCTGAGAAACAGCGCCAGACACGCGAGCCAGGAAGCGTCGTGGAATCCGAACGCGAATAGAGCGGCCAAACTGCAGGCTGCCAGCCCGGCCGCCAGCGCCTTCAATCGGGGCTCCGCCCACAGTACGAAAGGGCTTGCGCCAGGAAAATCTTGCGGCGCGCCGCCCATCATGCTCCCAACACTCGATGACCACACAGTTCAACGCGCACAGCAGCGCAAGTAAGCCGAACAAGATAAGAAGTTCCAGGGAAGCGCTCGAACGTCGCGACCAGACGGGCAATGTGGCGCCGGCGGCAAATAACACTCCCACGACGATCTCTTTGGGTAGAAGGCGCGCGAGTTCCGCTCCGGCAGCGTGTATCCAAAGCAGATAGACGGCCACGCACGCGGCAAGCGCGAACCCGGCTCTCCGCTGGGGCGCATCCATGTACATCGTGACGATCCACAAAACGCCCAGGCATGCGGAAACTATCATCGCGGAAAGTAGGAAACGATGCCTCGCGCAGAAACGGTGCCGCTCGTGAAGCATCGGCATGTCGCGGCACTTTAAACCATCCAGCACCCGGTCGGCGACGTAAATGATCCACACCGTGAGCGCCAGAACCACCAACTCGGCGGCCAAAAGGGGAATGCCGGCGGCTTTCGCATAAATCAGCGCCCACGCGATCGCAACCGTCGGCGCGTCCAGGCTGAGAATATTCCACCAGAACCACCAGCGGATTCGCCGCGAATTCTCGTTCTGCAGCGTAGCCGCAGGCCGAATTGCAGAGGAAAACCCTTGTGTAGGTGGGATATCAAACAGCCGCCCAACACGTGAGGCATCGCCTTCCACGCTGGGAATGTGCCCAATCAGGCCCATGCAGAGCACCTAACCAAACGCATACAAGAATTTTGCGACGCCTTCAGCGAGCGGGGCGCGAAGTGCCGCGGCAATCCGCGGCGGTCACCCGCCGTTCGCACAACTAGGCCCCCAAGAGAACGCATCGCCATGGCCACGAATCCCTAAATATCGTATCACGATGGAAATGGCAGACATCGCGGGCTGTAGCAAGGAGCCGGCGGGCCAGAACAATAAGTGCCTGCGCAAGCGCGCTAGTGCTGGGGGAGTTGCGTGGCGCCCCTGTCGGTGACGATGATGTTGTAAAGCGAGCCGAATATCAGCGCGGCAATCGCGCCGTCCAACCCGCCCTCAAGCGCCCGCGCGAAAACGCTGCGCCAGGTACTTGTCGAGTGGACCCAGGGGTAAACTGAGTTGACCATTTGCAGAAAGTTTCCGCCGTAATTTGGATCCGCGAGATTGATCAGCCCGACTAGCAGTATTGCTCCACCACACAGGATAGCGGCAGCGATGACCGCCGCTGTCAATGAGATTCGCATCGAAGTTCTCCTCTCCATAAAAAAGAACCTTGGGGTGACCGGGAAACGAATAATTCGCAAAGGGCCGCACGTGTAAATTCGCGCATACGGCGCCTCCCGAATGCCCCGCGAGATTTAGCGCCCGGCTCGTACCTCCGGTAAACGGGTCGAGAACGCAAACCAAAACATCCATCAATGGCGGGGAATACCAGTCGCCCCGATTCCGATCCGCGGCCGGCATTCCCCATTGCTGCCCCACGCCTCTCGTCCAAAACTCAGACGGGGTGTTGCGCGGTTCCGGATCTGGAGCGCCCGGCTTTTGCATTGGCTGGCTTTTCCAGGTCCAGCACCAGAATGCCTTTGGTGAGATGGGCCGATGCCTGGCTTGGATTCACCTCCACGGGCAACTCCAGAGTCTGCAAAAGCTGGCGGGCAGAATGGCTGGCCGCTTCATCGGCGCCGTTTCTTTTTCCAGGAACAGTTTGGTGCTTGCCAATGATGACCACGCGCCGTGGTTCCAAATCCACTTCCAACTCCCTCGGCGCAAACCCGGGAACTTCGGCTAGAACTGTCACTCCCAGTTGCGATTCGGCCATCGTAAGCGGCGGCCGGTCAAACAGCTCCGCCTCGGCTTTCAGCCAATGCTCCGTGTCGTGTCCGTGTTGTCTGCCAGATGATTCAAAAAGTTGAAAGGCGCGCTGTGCGATCGAATCCAGCATCGCCTGCGCCTCTTTCGTCAAGCCGGTGGCATTTACTCCAACCGGGGCGCTCTCCACATTGCTTCTTAGTAAGTTTTGTTCCTGCATCGAATTCTCCTTTTTCCCCAGAGACAGGTGGGGCCCATGAAGATGGTTCTGTTCTCTGACCCACGGCCAATTTTGTCGAACTGACAAATGCCGCGACTCAAACCTACTGAAGTGCAGGGACGAGGGGCTGATCTCGTCGTTTAGGCTGTTCAGCGGCCAAGGCGCCAGCCGCGTTGAAAAAAAGTGAACTTGGCGTCAGCACGATTCGCCCAGATCGCCTACTTCCCTGCTCGCGTGAGACTGGCCTGTTCTGTTTTGGCGGTCGTCTCAGAAGCCAATTCCACTTTCTTCAAGCTTGGCTCCGCGCGTTGCCACAGGATTCTCGCGTCCGCAGATTGCACCGGATATATCTTCGTGGAGATCTGGCCCGTGGGCTCCAGAACGATGTCAGTGCGCCGATTGTAGGCGAGCCAGGTTGCCTTCTGATGTTCGCTCATCCATTTCGCAGGCTTCGGCTCGTCTTTGCTTACGAGCGCCTCAACGGCAGTCTGTTCGATTGGCTGGTCCTTGCCTTCGGCCCGTATTTGTATTTTGTCCGCGGCAACGCCATGGGAAATCAGATATTCCCTGACGAGCGCAGCACGCCGTTCGCTGAGCGCCTTGTTGTATTTTTCTGAGCCGCGGGCATCTGCATGGCCCACGATCACCAGGCTGGCTTTGTCGTTGTACATGCTATAGCTCCGGAATTGAGTAGCGGCATTCCCCACCGTCAGCTGTTCACTTGCGACCAGCCCAACCTTCGGATGATGCCGCGTCGGGTACGCGGTGGGGTAAAAAAGGCTGGCGAGCGTCGTGGCCGGTGGTGCGTCAATGGAACCCACAATGTGAAGCGTGGCGGTCTTCGTGGTCGTTTGCCCACAGGCATTCGCAGCGGTAAGTGTATAGGTCACGTCTTGATTGACGGGCCCGATCGCGGTCTGATCCGGAGTAGGCGTCACTTTTTCGCTGCCGGTCGTGGCATCGCTGTTAAATGGCTCGACACGAACGGAGTTCGCGTTGCTCGCCGACCAATTCAACGTCGCCGAGTCCTGCTCCACCACGCGGTCCCCGACCTTGTGATAGCGCACTTCCGGCTGGCTCAACGCAAGCGAAGCCACGGGCGCGCCTTTCACTTCCACGGTGATGCTGCGAGTAGCCTCACCACCCGGCCCTTTGGCGGTCAACAGATAAGTGGTGTCGTGCATGGGAGACACGGATCGGTCTCCATTCTTTGGAACTTCTCCAATGCCTGAAATCGTAGTGTCCTCGGCGTCGGTAGCGTTCCACTTCAGCGTTGTTGGCTGGCCGCACCCAACTTGCGTGGACGCCGCCGACATCGCTACCGTTACCGGAGCGACCGGCACCGTGGCGCTGGCGATCCCGGCGTGAAACCGGGGTTGCGGGCCCATGGTCAGTCCTTCCTTCCAATTCTTCGTCTTGGTCGCTCCGTTCTGGTCGAGATATACGGTCACTTGCTCGCCCGCTTTGGCCGTTACCTCCCCGGACCAGATCTTGTTTCCTTCCCTAGTGACTGTGACATCGTAAGTACCCGGCTTAACCAGCAGTCGCTGGTGCCAGATCCAGTTCCAGTTGAATTCATCCACATGCCCCACAAAATAATCCGGCGTCTGGCCATTCAGCAGAACGGCCGCACGCGGATGACCCTTAAACTCGATGTCCGCGAAAGGGCCGGAGACCATGTCGCCGGAAGACTGCAAGGCTACGCGGACGTTTGTGGTTTCACCCGCACCGATATGCACCTGCTGCGTTTTTGAAACATAACCATAGTTGTAAACGCCGACCTTGTGGTCGCCGGCCGTCAGGTCCACCGTCTGGCTGCCGTCCCGGATGGCCTTGCCGTCCACAAATACGTAGGCTTGCTTGGGTTGCACGTGAATCTTCAACTTGCCCGTCTCGACCGAGGATTGCGCAAAGGCCGGAATGGCCAATAGACAAAAAGCGGAAAGAACTAAGCAGCACCAGGGGAGAGATCTCGGTTTCATTTTTGGAAATCTCCTTCAGAATTTTTTAATCGAATCGCGGTTCACCAGAAGGAATTCACGAGCCGGCTCGGAAATCGGGCCTGCCCGCTTCCCTGGCGCGTTTCCGCGCGCTCTCAAAACCGGGCCGGACGCGGAAGCGTTCACACTATATCGTGATGCGATATATCATTTCGCGGTTGCCTCGCTCTGTATATCGTATTACGATATATTCCGCGCCTAAGGCGAACCGGCGCGGCCGCCTGCCCGTCTAAATGTCCAGAGCCGGTCGGCGGCTGGAAACTGCCGGCATTCATGGCGAAGATCCGGGAGGAATCCGATGAAAAATCGTCCCTTGATTTTGGCCGCAACGCTGGTTGCCAGCATCGTGCCCCTGCGGATGACGTCGCAAGACCTTCAGCCGCGGCATTCCGAAACCCTGCAACTCTGCCTGGAAGGTTTTGCGGAATGCAACCTGCAATCTCTCACTCCCCAGGAGCGTCGGGCCGTGCAGCAGTCCGCTTCCGACCGCAATTTCGCGGATTGCTTCGAGGGTTCACCCACATGCGACAAAACCAAGCTCGATGCCCAGCAACGGCAGAATCTGCTCCGTACCACGCATGATCTCAACCTGCAGAACTGCCTTGACGGCTACGCCAGCTGCAACCGCTCGCTCCTTACCGACAACGAGCGCACCGAAGTCGGCCAGGCGAATCGTTTTCATAACTGGAGGATCTGTCTGGATGGCCTCGGCGATTGCGACCGGACTCAACTCACTCCCCAGGAGAAACAGGAAGTCGCCGACGCACAGTACGACCGCAATCTGCAAACCTGCCTTGACGGGATCGGGGATTGCGACACGACCAAATTGAGCAAGGAAGATCAACTGGAAGTCGCGCGCGCGGCTCAGGATCGGCAACTCCAGGACTGCCTCAATAGTTCTGAAAACTGCGGCAGCGTTAATGCGTCAACCACGGGGACAAGCCGGAACACCGCGAAAGTCTCTGTTCACAACCCCGCACATTAGCCCGTGGTGGTTGCCGGACCCAAAGCGGTTCCCATGGGACTCAGATTCAGGCCGCTTATTGCGGCGAGGTCTCCTGCCGCCCCAGTTTGGCCACAATATATCGTGGTACGATAGAATCAAAATATTCCGGAAACCATATCGTATCGCCATACGTCCCATCATCAGGCGCCGAGGATTGCATTTGGCGCATGGGCGGGCAAGGAAAGCCACGCGGCTTTCCCGCCAGTTGCGAATTTTGATTTCAGCGAGAAGAACAGGAGGATTCAATGAAAAGGAGAGGGGAGTATGATCGTCTACCGTGGTTTCTCGCATCGATCCGCCCGAGCATCGTCGCCAAACAGCGCCGCTCTAATCTGGTGCTGATCTCACTCTTGGCCTTCGTCGTGGTGGGCGTGCTGGTCGTCTCCTTCACTCCGCAACCCGGACACGCCGCGGTTGCCGCGCATAAGGTCCCCCTTAAAGTCGACGAAGATCCCGCGCCTGTAAACATGACCGTCTTGAAGAACGGATATTCCGCGGTGATCGACCCGGCGCTCCCCGCGGTGGTGAACATTTCTTCCACCAAGGTGGTCAAGCAGGACAATAACCTCCCCGGATATTTTTTCGACGACCCGTTCTTCCGCCAGTTCTTCGGCGATCAATTCAATCATCAGCAAGCGCAGCCACAGAGCGAACGCCAGTACAGCCTCGGCTCCGGGGTGATCGTGAATCCCGACGGCTACATTCTCACCAACGACCACGTAATTTCCGGTGCCTCGGACATCGAAGTGTTTACGCAGGATAAAAAGAAATTCAAGGCCAAACTTGTTGGCACGGATCCACGCACCGACGTTGCCATTCTTAAAATTGATGCCACAAGTCTGCCTTCCTTGACTCTCGGAGACTCCTCAAAACTCAAGGTAGGCGACGTCGTCTTTGCCGTCGGCGACCCCTTCGGCATTGGCGAAACGGCCACCATGGGGATCGTCAGTGCCACTGGCCGCGGGCTGGGCGGCGCGATTGAGCACTACGAGAATTTCATTCAGACCGACGCGGCTATCAACCCGGGAAACTCCGGCGGTGCGCTGCTGGATCTTCACGGAGACCTGATCGGCATCAACACGGCCATCGTCACCGGCGGCGGTGGAGGTAGCCAGGGCGTGGGCTTTGCGATTCCGGTGAACATGGCCCGCCACGTCATGGACCAAATCGTGGAAAACGGCAAAGTCGTCCGCGGCCACCTTGGCGTCGCAATTCAGACCGTTGACGCCGACATGGCAAAGGCGTTCGGATTGGGTCAAGGCGGCGGCGCGCTCGTCTCCGATGTGACGCCGGGAAGTCCCGCGGCCAAAGCGGGAATGGAAAGGGGCGACATTATCCTCGATCTGAACGGTCAACCCGTGACCACGCCAGACGATCTCAGCGTCCGCATTTCCGAAACGCCCCCTGGTACCCTCGTCCACCTGAAAATCTCGCGGAACGGCCAGATGAAAGATATAGACGTTACGCTCAGCGAACTATCGGAAAAATCCGAAGCTGCCGCAACGGGCGAATCCGGAAATTCCGCGCTGAAAGGTGTCGAGGTGCAAAACCTTACACCCTCCATCGCCCAGGACCTCGGAATTTCTGCCGGCGAGCATGGCGTGGTGATTACTTCTGTGGATCCTTCCAGTGCGGCCGCCTATGCCGGACTCCAGCGCGGAGATGTAGTCCAGGAAGTAAACCGCAAACCCGTGCGCAACGTCGAGGAGTTCCACAACGCGCTTGCGGGAAATAAAGGCTCCTCTGTGTTGCTGCTGGTGAACCGCGGCGGCTCTTCCCACTACCTCGTCGTGGATTCGCACTAGCGCCGTGGTGCCATTCTCCGCGGGTGGCGCATGCTTGCTGCGCTAAAACCTCTTGGGTGGCCTACCCTTTCGGTTTTGGTTTTGGAAAGGGTGGGCCCCTCTTCGCCGTTGACTTCTCCCGCTTGTTTTTCCTTCATCCCCAAGGGTCCATGCGCAACAGGCCTTCTCCTCGATAGTAGTGGCACCAACTGCTCCACGGCCAATCTCCGGGATGCTTCACGAGTTTTGCCCGGACGGGATTTCCGTGCATATAGTGGAGCTTCTCCGTCATCTTCGCGCGCGAGTGGACATTGAAATCATAATAGCGGCGCTGCCAGAAACGGCCGTCGCTGATAGCAGCAAAAGGTGATGAAATGCAAATCGCCAAAACCGGTGATGCGTTTTAGATTTTTGGGCATCGGGGAGAAGAGGGGCCCACCCTTTCCAAAACCAAAACCGAAAGGGTAGGCCACCCAGGAGCTTCTAGCGCAGCAAGCATGCGCCACCCGCCTATGTCGCCGAAGCAAAAAAACTGCTCGGATATCGGATGCAATTCAGGAAGTCTCAGTCACCGGAACACCGGACCGCCGACGGACTACAATTCTGCCGTAGTTTCTGCGGTCTCGTCCGGAGTAGTAGTCCCCAGCCATAGCCAGAAAGTCCCCTTCCAAGTAGAGTGTAGCCGTCCCGGCGTGAGCGTGCATGGTTTCCACCGCCGTTGCATGAGGCTCGTTCTTATACTGGTAGATCAGAATGGATTCGCCTTCTGATTCGTAAAGGGACCCAACTACGCTACGGGAATCGGAATTTGGTGCCGTCAATTTTATGAAGATTTGCGTCCAATTTTGTTTAATATGAATCGTGACCGCTTGTTTGTCCTCAGCGGCATCGAATGAAGACATAAGATTGCCCACCCATTCGCCTTCGAGATTTGGAACTTTCACTATGTGCAGGTAACGCAAGAGGGTGAATTTCCAGATGTACTCTCGAAACAGTGCGAAAAGTATGGCGTAAATTGTGAATGTGCCTGGAACTTCTACGTAGAAAGGTAGCCGGTCTCACTTGCGAGCCGCGAGAATATCCAAGCGATACCGATCGCAAGGACAGCCAAAAAGAAAGGAACATTAGAACGCTCCTCAGAGTTAGTCGAGTAAGGATGCATCTCATCTCCAGTTGTCCCAAAGGCGTTGAGCCGCTGTTAGAAAACGCACCGCATCTTCCGGATTCCACTGGACTGGCGAACTCCCGAAGAGCGGAAGAATATCATTCTGCGAAACGAAATCCTGAACGGACTTCTTTCTGAAACACGCCATAATGTTGCTGAAGGTCTCCTGAAACGTCGGAGCAAAACAGTAATCCTCAGCATTGTAGATCAAGCACTCTACGCAATAAGAAGGCGCGGTAGATGCGACGATAGCGTAGTCAGCAATTAGTCGGTTCCTCAAATTCTTGAAAACTCTGATCGTTGGCTTGTATCTTTCGACCGTCCTCGTGGCAGAATTTTTCGCCTGTCCATTTTCGATATGCTGTTTAGGAAAATTTGCAATTACAGCCCCGGCCCGATTTCAAAACGAAATTCCTTCGGTTCTGCTCTGCACAGCCAAGTTGTAAAAATAATTGTATTTCTGGTGGGTTATCGCCGGAACGACATCCGCGGCGATCCGGCCTGTTCCAAAATCGACTTTGATACACCTGTCGCCACTGCGGACCCTTCCAGTCCCATAGTAGTTTTGCAAGGTACGTAGCACATCTGCTCGAAATTCCAGCCAATCGTAAATTACCACCCCTGGGTGGGCGGCAATCTGGAAATTGATTTGATCGGGGGGCAAACTTGAGACATCACGAGAAAACACTGACCGCAGCTCCACAATAACATCGACATCACTGTTTCCCAAAGTGTTTGTTGCATTGCGGTATGAGCCCTGCAAGTAAATTTCGATCTGTTTCCGTACGACCAGGGACTGGGCGGAGGTCAATGCCGTCCTAATGGAATCGTAGCTCACGGTGGAATTGACAATCGCACCGCGCCCCGACCATGCGATTAGTTGTGCTTCAGGTATTGGTATTTCGCCTCTCCAAGTTCTTGGAATTCGTGGAAAGTTTAGTTAAAGTCTGGATAAGTAGCAAGGAACGATAGCGGCTTGAGACATGCAAGAGACAGGCGAAACGAGCCTCTTGTTGCAGTGATGTACCCTGGGAAATTTCTTGCGGATTTTTTAGGAGGTATGAAGAACCATGAAACCAAGAGTGCTTTTCTTAACAGCATTCCTTCTAGTTGCGGTTCCCGTGCTTGCACAAGACATCATTCCTGAGCCGACCCAAAAAACGGATGCGGCCTACCGGCTATTCAGAACTCAGAATGTCTACACGCTCCTCAAACTTGACACGCGGACGGGACAGCTATGGCAAATTCAATGGGGCGACGAGCAACATAGATTTATCTCAAACCTTAGTCTCAAAGTCCTGGCGGAGAATGGGAAGACAGGTAGATTCACGCTTTATCCGACTCCAAACATCTATACATTCGTATTGCTCGATCAAGAAGATGGCCGGGCTTGGCAGGTTCAATGGGGAAAAGAGGGTGAACGTTTTCTTACGGCAATCTTCTAAATAGAAAGGCGGGTGGCGCATTCTCGTGCACCTTCTTGGGTGGCCTAGCCTTTGTGTGGTTTGCAAAGGGTGGGCCGCTCTGCTCTTGGGAAACCAAAGCTCAGTGTGAGTTGTTGGCGGGGGCATCTTTTCCAAGGGCATCACTCGCACAGCGATCAGACGGGTCGCACAGAATATTCGCGGGGTTGGCCACGAGCAGCCCCGACTTCCGGACGGGAATATAGTCTGGCTAGATGCAGCGAACCGCCTATGCTACAATTTTTTTAGGCAGTTTTTCTCCCTGCGCCCTTAGCTCAGCTGGATAGAGCGTCTGGCTACGAACCAGAAGGTCGGGTGTTCGAATCACCCAGGGCGCACCACTTTTTCCCCACCATTTTCTAATTTCCAATTTCCATTTTCCCGCCTCATTTACTCTTTCCCCGAAAAATCGTTCCAGTACCATTCAATTAAGTTGACTGATTCGCCATCCGCTGCGACAATATCTAATGTTTGCCCCGAGCGAGTTCGAAGCATTTGCCTTGCGTAGAGTTCAGAGGATCGTGTCCTCATCTCTTTCCCTCCCCTCCGCTAGTCCTGAACAGCGCTGGTGCGCCCCGCGCTCCGGTTTTCTTCTCGAATCCTCTAAGTCCAATCATTCCCGCACTTACGATCAATTCTCCGCTAACCCCAATCATTCCCGCACTTACGCGTACCCCCCGGGGGGAGGGGGTGTCCGGCTCAACCCGCTTCGCGCAGAAAGCTGCGGCTATGGTGTTCCGCGCCGCGCCACAGCAGCGCAACCAGGGCAAAGATGGTGACAATCTCAAATCCCGCCAGGGCCCACTGGTAGCCAAAATGTTCGCGCAGCGCATATTCGATGGAATTTGTGGGGGCGGCGAACAAAATTCCCAGCTGATAGGCCAGCCCGGGCATCAGGCCACGCGCGGCATCCGCGGCCAGCTCATTCAGATGAACGGGAATCACGCCCCACGCGCCCTGCACCCCCATCTGCATCACCACCGTGGCCACAATCAGCACGGGAACGCTGCCGCCGAACGCCCAGAACGGCATCACCACCAGGCAGAGGCCAAGCGCGGCGATCATTCCCTTCCGGCGCCCAAGTTTTTGCGAGAGATGCCCGAAGATCACCGCGCCAACCACGGCGCCCACGTTGTAAATCATGGCAATGTCCGCAACGTGCGCCGCCGTCACGCGGTGCACTTCCTTCAGGAAGTCCGGATAGAGATCCTGCGTGCCATGAGAGAGAAACATCATGAAGATCATCAGCACCACAAGATAAACGAAGCGCTTCCAGTTTTGCCCCACCACGCGCAGCACATCGCCCATGCTGCCGGCGCGATGCTGCTGCCAGGCCGCGGACTCCGGCACTTTCGTGCGGATATAAAGCGCCAGCAGCGCCGGCAACGCGCCCAGCCAGAACATCGGCCGCCAGCCCCAAACGGGCAGCACGAACCGCGCGGCCATCGCCGCCAGCAGGTAGCCGATCGAATAGCCGCTCTGCAGAATGCCGCTCAAGATGCCGCGCCAGCGCGTGGGCGCAGCCTCCATCGCCAAGCGAAGCGCCAACTCCCCATTCCCCGCCCATGCCGATGCCAAAGAGAGCGCGCAGAATCAGGAAAACTTTGTAACTGGGCGCGAAACCGCAAGCCAGTTCAATGATCGAAAAATAAATCACGTTGGCCATCAGCGGAATCCGGCGTCCATAACGATCCGCAAGCAGTCCAAAGAGAAACGCGCCCACTGGACGCAGCGCGAGCGTGGCCGTGGTGGTAAACACGATGGCTTTTTTGGAGACGCCAAACTGGTGAGAAAGCGTGTCGTAAAGAAATACGATCACGAAGAAGTCGAACGCGTCGAGCGTCCAGCCGAGGAAGCCCGCAAGCACGGCGTGGCGCGCGCTTCCCTTTTTCGCGGCAACCGTCATTTCACGAAACGCGCCATTCCGTGGGCTTGGGCATCAGGCGATACAATGCCACACCGCTGGCGGCGCACACCAGTCCCAAAACCACCGCCGGCGTCACCCGGCCAAAACAAATCTGCCCGATGCAGAAAAGCGCGGCGTAAACGAACACGCAGCCCGTCAGCCAGCCCGCCAGATTTTTGCCCAGGTCTTGGGTGACTTCTTCCAGGCCGCTGATTTTGGCGATCGGCCGCCAGCCGCGCACATCCGGCCGCACGCGGCGATAAAAATCCACCAGCGTTTGCCCAGGCTCGGCAGGAGTGAGCAGCGTCACCACAAGCCACACCAGCGTAGTGACGCCCGTAGTGCAAAGCGTCGTCTTCGCAAACACAACCGGATCGGAACCGTGGAACGGTTCGGGGCGTCCGAGCACAGGCCATCCAAAGCGCCTGGCTGCGCAACGCCAGCGTGGAGACCAGCGCCGCGGCCATCGCGGAGATTTCGCTCCACGCATTCACGCGCCACCAATACCAGCGCAGCAGGTACACGCCGCCGGTGCCCGCGCCAAGCTCCAGCACGATTTTCCAGCCTGCGCTGACCGATTGCAGCTGCATCGAAACCCAAGCCGCCGCGACGACTAGAAAAATCGTAGCGAGGCGCGAAGCGTTGACGTAATGCGCTTCGCTCGCATCCTTCTTCACGAAGCGGCGATAGAAATCTTCCACCAGATACGAACTGCCCCAATTCAACTGCGTCGCCACAGTAGACATGAACGCAGCCATGAATCCCGCCAGCAGGATTCCAAGCAATGCATGTGGCGTGTGCTGCGTGGCAACCAGCATGTACCCGCGCTCAGGCTGCGCGAGGCCCGGATAAAGAATGACGGCGGCGAGCGCGGTGAGAATCCACGGCCACGGACGCAGCGCGTAGTGCGCGAGATTGAACCAGAGAACGGAGAGCAGCCCGTGGCGTTCATCGCGCGCGCTGAAAATGCGCTGCGCGATGTAACCGCCGCCGCCCGGTTCCGCGCCGGGATACCAGAAGGCCCACCACTGCACCGCCAGATGCACCACGAACGTGATGACGGGTAGAGTCCACAAAGCTTCGCCAGTGAAACCGCGCGAAAAATCGGGGAGCAGCGCGGTTATGTCGCTGGCGTGCGAACCCTCGAGTGCACGTTTCGCGGCGAGTTTCGCGAGGAGTTGCGGCATTCCGCCAACCGCGTGGACGCCATACCAGGCGACCGCGATCACGATGGCCATTTTCAGAATGAACTGGAACAGGTCCGTCCAGAGCACGCCCCACAAACCGCCGAGCGAAACGTAAATTCCCGTGAACGGCATCAGGAAGAAAACGCAAATCGCCAGCGCCTTCGCGTCGCTGATCCCCAGCGAAGTGCTGATGATGCTGGTCATCGCTTTGGTAACCCAGCCCAGAATGAGGCAATTCATCAGCAGGCCCAGATAGACAGCGCGAAAGCCGCGAAGAAACGCGGCGGGCTTGCCGTGATAACGCATCTCCGCGAACTGCACGTCGGTGATCAGGCCAGAGCGGCGCCACAAGCGCGCGAAAAGAAAAACCGTCATCATTCCGGATGGAAGAAAACTCCACCACAGCCAGTTCCCTGCTACTCCTTGCGTGTAGACCAGGCCGCTGACGGCGAGCGGCGTGTCCGCGGCAAACGTGGTGGCAACCATGGAAGTGCCCGCGAGCCACCAACTGACTTCGCGGCCGGAAACGAAATAGTCGGCGGTGCTTTTGCCGGATTTGCGGCGGAAATAAAGGCCGAGGACCAGCGTGATCAGCAGGTAGACGGAGAATGGCGGCCCAATCGAGAGCGGTCAGCGACAAGGAGTGATCCCCCGTTTGAATTTGTTTTTCATGTTAATTCTGGTTCCCTGTCGAGATCGGCGCGCGCGCGGCGCGGCCGGGAAAAACACCTTCGACTGTCTTGCCTTCTTTAATTACCGGAACACCGTTCACCAGAACGTAGTAAATGCCGGTGGAGAATTGCAGTGGATCGTCGAACGTGGCTTTGTCGAGGACCGTGTTGGGATCGAAGATCGTGAGGTCGGCATCCGCTCCCACTTTGATGCGGCCTTTGTTGGCGAACATGGGAGCGCGCTTTTCCAAGCGTTGTGCAGGCATCACGGTCATTTTGCGGAGAGCGGTCATCAGGTCGAGCGTTTTTTCTTCGCGGACGTAATGGCCGAGGACGCGGCAAAAGGTGCCCTGGCCGCGCGGGTGAACTTTGGCTCCTGTGATGGGCATGCCATCGCTGGCAATCATGACGATGGGATCCGCCATGGCCTGGCGGACGGCACTTTCCGGGATCGCGAAGATGATGACGATGCCACCTTCCTTGCGGTATTTCTGGAAGGTCTGTGCAGTGAGGCGTTCGCCCGTTTTGGCCCATTGCAGATCATGGTAGGTGATGCCCATGCGCTCTTGCCAACCCGGATCGAAGATGGAGGATTCCAGAGCGGTGCTTCCCGCGGGGTACGGATAGGCTTCGGTGGTGACATCCAAGCCGCGCTTTTGCGCTCCGTGAATTACATCGAGAAGGCGCGGCGTTTCGCGCATGCCCATGCTGGTGATGTGGACCACGTGAACAGGCGCCCCGGTAGCGGCACAATCCGCAACAACTTCCTGGAGCGCGGCGAGTCCAGTGGTTGGTTCGAGAAGGCCATTATAGCGGAGGTGCACGTGGACGGAGGCAGCGTAAGCCGCGGCAACTTTGAAGACATCCATGATTTCCGCGTGCGTCGCAGCCGGAGTGTAGTTGATGCCCATGCCGACGGCGAGCGCGCCGTGTTTCAGGCCTTGGTCGATCGCCGACTTGATTTCTTGAATTTGTTCGGGAGTGGCTTCGCGGTGGGCCGCGTCGCCGACTGGCAAAAATGTGCCGGGATCGTGCATCACCTGCATGCGGACGGGTATGTGACCGACGCTGGCGCCAAAGTTGATGAGCGAGTGGCCTTCGCGTTTGGCGTACCAGGAATCAACGTCGGCGACGCCGGCTTCAAGTTCAAGGGAGGTGGTGACACCGTCGTGGGCCTGGAATTCGTAGTTGCGGGGTTCCTGGCCGTGTTCATGCATGTCAATAAAACCGGGGGCAACGACCATGCCGCGGGCGTCGATGGTTTGGTGGCCTTGCAGCGGCGTCTTCTGTGATGACGACAATTTTCCCGTTCAGGATGCCAACGTTGCGGATGGCGTCGAGGCCAGATTCGGGATCCATGACGCGTCCGCCGGAGATCACGATGTCGAGGCCGGGGGTATCCGCATGGGAATTCGGCGCGAGTTTTGAATGCAGCAAGAGGCCCGCGAGCAGAGCCGCCAAGCTCAAGGCAAGAATTCTGTATCGCATGCAGGAAAGGATATACCCCGAAACAATCGCCGCCTAGTTTCCCCGCGCTGCGTGCCGGTGTCAAAGGGTTTTTGAAACGATTCAATGAAGGAATTTTGAGGGTGGTGTTGGAAGTGTAGGGGTTGAGTAGTTGGGAGTGTGGGCGGCAGAGATTTGGAGAGGTGGCGGAGAAGATGTGCCGCACCTCCGGCGCTGGTTGATTCAAGCGACCAAACCCCGCGCTTACGCACGGGGCAAGACTCTTACGCGCCGCTGGCGCTTGTGCACAGTGCTAGATTCTTGCGCGCCTCCGGCGCTGGGCTTGGATTGGTCGAGGACAGATCCGGACGCGAAATAAGAACCCCGGCTCGCTGGGGGCAACGAGCCGGGGGTGGGGTACTGCCTCTGAGGGGGGCCTGGGGGAAACTTGGTTTAGTGAGTGACCGCCACTTCCTGGGTCGCCATCACGCAAATCTGTTGGAGTTCCTCGTAGGTGAAAAAACGCTCTTCTTCCTGCCCGGCGCGCTCCAGGTGGCCGATACCGGTTTCGCGGGAAATGCGGCTGATCTCCGCGATGGAAAGGCCCAGAAGGTACGCTGCGCGAGACTGGGTCACGTACTTTGGTATGTGATTGTCCATTTCGTGTTCTCCCCTCAAGCTGGAATCAATGCCATGCCGTCTTCTTCCACCGCCACGATCATCACCTTATAGATGTCTACGTCCCAACCTTCACCAATGCGCATCCGAACGGTTTCGCCGCCCTCTTTCAGCAGCCTTCCCCGCAGCGGCACCTTGATATCCCCGAGAGCGACCTGCAGAACCACCGCGTGTCCCAACCATGCGTTGTACCCGGCTTCCATGGCACCCTCAGTGAAGAATTTGACGCATTGTGCATGTATAGAATCGGATTTGCGGGCGTGTCCAACAATGGTACAGCGAGGTTAGGGGACTAGTACCTCGATACTACGAGCGCCGACAGGGCCGTTTTTTGCCCAGAATTTGGCAGGTACTTTCGTACCGCTACTTCGGGACGCCCTGCCTATCGCCCCTGCACGTGCCAATTGGGATACTTTCCCTCGTGACCAAGCGTTTCTATCCGTCTTCCTTAATGGCGCAGCCGCCCACCCCGCGCCTTGGGGTCAGTGTGGCGCTGGGCGGCGGATTCGCGCGGGGTTACGCGCATCTGGGCGTGCTGCGAGTGTTCCAGGAACACGGCATTCCGGTGACCTCCATTGCCGGGAGCAGCATCGGGAGCATTCTTGGTGCGGCTTACGCAAGTGGAGCGGACCTGCAATGTATTGTTGCCAAGTGCCGGGAGATCAAGTTTAAGGACTTCGCGAAATGGCGGGTCTCGCGCTACGGGCTAGCGAGCAACGAGCGGTTGGGCGCGCTGGTGCAGAAGCTGTTCGGCAGCAAGCAATTTGAGGATTTGACGCTTCCCTTGGCGGTGGTGGCAACGGATCTTGGGACCGGCGATCCGGTGGTGTTCCGGCAGGGGAATCTTTCGCAGGCGATTCGCGCCAGTTGCGCATTCCCGGGGCTTTTTGAGCCGATACAAATTGGTACCCGCTGCCTGGCGGATGGCGGCCTGGTGGCGCCCGTACCCACGCGAGCGGCGCGCGAAATGGGAGCGGAAATTGTGGTGGGAGTTTCGGTGGGGCTGCATGACGGGCAGCGCGGCGCGCCTACCAATATTTTTCAAGTGGTGAGCCGCGCGGTGAGCGCCGCCCAAAAGCATCAACTGGAAGGCTGGGAGCGCTATGCGGACCTGGTGCTGCGCCCTTCGGTGCAAGCGCTCGCCTGGGACGATTTCGATCGGATCGACGAAGCCATTGAAGCCGGCGCCGCAGTGGCACGGACGGCGCTGCCCCGTGTGCAGCAATTGTTAGCGCGGCAAAACGACGCGCAATCCACTTTCGGAAAACAAGGCGAAATTCTGCTGGCCGAATCGCTGCAATAAGAAATCGCGCCGCTCGCCCTGCACTCCGTGCAAAGTTGCTCTGCCTGCGGGAGGAATCGAGCGGGAATCCGGCAATTTTCTGTTAACGTATTCCCTGGGGCGATTTTCCAAATTTTCGCGCCGGTGCGCTGGCCCCAATCGCCGCGCCGATCAGGAATAACGCCAAGTGTTTGACTCCATCCTTCAGTTCCTTCACGCGCTTTTCAACCCGGAAGGGCTAAAAGAGCTGATCAGGGCCGGCGGCGCGCCGCTGATCTGCGCCATCGTGTTTGTGGAGACCGGATTTTTCGTGGGCTTTTTTCTGCCTGGTGATTCCCTGCTGGTGACGGCGGGCATACTCTCTGCGGGAGACGTGATTCCCCTGAAGTGGCTGCTGGTTCCGGTGATGCTTTGCGCGATTGTGGGCGATCAGATCGGGTATTGGATCGGCCGGGCGGCGGGATCGGCGCTCTACCGCAAAGAAGATTCCTTATTCTTTCGGCGCAGCCATTTGCAGCGAGCGCATGATTTCTACGAGAAATATGGAGGCCGGGCGGTGATTCTGGCCCGGTTCGTACCGATCGTGCGGACGTTTTGCCCTCCGGTGGCGGGTGCCGCGCGAATGTCCTATGCAAAGTACTTGCTTTACGACATTTTCGGCGGAATTTTCTGGGTGGGAGCGATGATTCTTGGCGGCTATTCGCTGGGCCGCACAATCCCCAACATCAGCCAGCGAATCCACTACGTGATTCTGGTGGTTATTATTCTTTCGCTGCTTCCCGCCATCATCAGTATCTGGCGTTCGCGCCGTGCGGGGAACGCGCCAGCCGCACCGGCGGCCATCACACCCGAGGAACGCTAACCCATGGCCAAACTGCGCGCAGTGATCTTTGATATTGGCCGGGTGCTGGTGCGCGTGGACATTCAAGGGGTGAAATCCGCGCTGGCACAGGGATTGCCGCTCAGCCCTGAGGAATTGTGGTCTGCGATCGAGAAAGATCCTCGGTGGCCAGACTGGCAGGAGGGCCGGATTTCGCCGCGAGACTGGCACCTGCATCTTTGCAAGCGCTTTAATCTCTCTTTGAAGTTCGAGGAATTCACCAAGGTTTGGAATTCCGCGCTCGGGCCGGAGCCGATACAGCCGATTTCCCTGTTCGCGGATCTCTCCAGGAATTACAAGCTGGGCTTACTCTCCAACACCGATCCCATCCATGTGGCGAAGCTAGAATCCAGTTACGACTTTTTCGACTATTTTCCGAAGGCGGTCCGCACCTATTCCTGCGTGGTAGGCGCCAGCAAGCCGGATCCCTTGATTTATCGGGAGGCGTTGCGGGCGTGCAAGGTGTCCGCCCAAGAGGCCGTTTACATTGACGACATCGCCGCCTTTGTGGAAGCGGCCAGACGCCTGGGGCTGACGGGGATACACTTTCAGTCTCCCGGACAGCTGTGCACGGAACTTCGCCAGGCCGGGATTAAAGTGGAAGATTCTTGCACAGCGTAGGAATTGACCAACTACGTTCACAAATACGTAAAGATTGCAGGACCTAGTACTGGCTGACCCTAGGGGCAGGTTGTCTAACTGTCCATTCGGCAAGTACTTAGCGTGTGAACCCTTGGCCCGGGCAGCGGTCCCAATCTTGCACATCTTCCAGAGATATACAGCTTAGGCAGTATCTAAGTGCTGCCACACTGCGAAAAGTAACGTACGACCCGAAGGGGTGAGGAGAAGAAATCAATTATGTCTGAGATTCCAGAGAACTATACGGTTGTTGAGAACAAGAACAGTTCTTCGTGGCAATTGCCCGCGATCGCTGTTCTGGCGCTGATTGCATTGGGAGGTCTGTTTTTTGGCTGGTCGAACTCTGCCAAGGTCGACGCGGCCAAGCAGGCAGTCGCCGACCAGGTAAAGGCCGTCCAACAGGCGGAACAGCAGGATTTGAGCGCCTTGAAGGATCGTCTGGCGACGGATGAGAAGGCAAACACAGATCTTCAGGGCGACCTGAAAGTGGTCACGGACAAATTGAAGATCACCCAGAGCCAGTTGCGCAAGGCACGCACCGAGGCCAACGAAGCCAATACGGAAACGACCCAGAAGATCACCGCGCTGGACAGCTCCGTACACACCGAATTGGCCACCAAGGCGACAACCGATGACGTGAAGACCGTGGATACCAAGGTTGCGACCGTAAGCGACAACCTGGCCAAGACCAACAACGATCTGAACATGGCGCGCAGCGAACTGGGAACCCTGATCGCCAAGAACCATGATGAAATCGACGTGCTGCGCCGCATGGGCGAGCGCGACTACATTGAATTCACGATCACCGGCAAGAACCAGCCGCAGAAGGTTGGCAACATCACGCTCGAGCTGAAGGGCGTCAACGAAAAGAAGAACCGCGCCAACGTTACCGTGGTGCTGGAAGACAAGAAGCTGGAAGAGAAGAACCGCAACATCAATTCGCCGATCATTCTTTACCCGAATGGTCAGCGGCAAGCCGAGGAGCTGGTGATCAACAAGATCGGCAAGAACACCATCAGCGGCTATCTGAGCTCGCCGAAGGCGGGAGCCCCGACTTCAGCGTCTGCTTCGCAAGCCAAGTCCGGCAACTAAACAAGTCCGAACGATTCACCGAAAGGGCGGGTGGCGAAAGCTTCCCGCCCTTTTTTTGTTTACTCACGCGGAATTGCTATAGTCTGCGTGGGGATTCGAAGGGACCTTCCGGACAATGCATTTGCGTTCAACAAGTGTGGTGTTTTGCGCGATTGACAACCTGATCGGACTCACCAGCAAGGCCCTGATCGGCTTTCCCGAGTTCGTGGAGGGCCTGGCGGAGGCGGAGATTCCGCTGGTGCCGGTAACGGGTCGTGGGCGGCTGCAGATCGACAATACGCTGCGGAAGTTTGACCTTGGGCATCCTTTTATTGCGGAAGGCGGCTGCGGCGCGTATTTGCCGGAGGACTATTTTCATTTGAAACCGCCGCGCAGCCTGCGGCTGGGAAGGTTCACCTGCATACCCCACGCGGCACCGCAGCCGGCAGCGGCGGAGATTCTGGATACTCTCAGCGAAGAAACGGGTATCGAGGTGGCGGCGCTTCGCGGGCTTTCCCCGCGAGAGCTTTCGCAGAACGTGGGATTGCCGCAGCGCGAGGCGGAATTGCTGCGGCAGCGCGACTTCGATGAGCTTTTCTTTTTTGCCGGGGCTTCCGACGACGACATCGGGAGATTTCAGGGCCAGGCTGTCAAGCACAAGGCGCAGGTGCGCCGGGATGGCGCGTTTTGGTCGCTGGCTTGTGGAGCAAATTTGGCTGGATGCGTGAAGGATCTTGGCCAGCTATACCAGCGGTCGTTTCGGGCGAATCCCGTGAAGATCGGCATTGCGACAGCGGAGGAAGCTGCGGAACTCTTCCCTGCCTGCGATCGATCCTTATTGCTCACGGGGAGCCGCAGCGGCGCTCCGCAGCCATCCCAGAAGGGTAAGAGCCTTCCGCTTTTTGCGGCGGAGACGTGGACAGCAGCGCTGGAAGCCGTAGTTTCCCGGCAACTCTAGAAGAAACCGGCGCCATTGCAGTATCCGGGGGCGAACGGAAAGAGTAGGGAGTATGTGTGCCAAAATTTGCACATTTCGGGCCGGTGGCAGGAAGCGCAGATTGAGAAAGTGTGAAAAAGCCGCATAAACACTGGGGTAATGATGGTACCAGAACCAAGCTGCCTACTTGGCAAAGCGATTGCTTCCTTTACTCTATCAATTTGCCACTCAGCCCCAGGGGAGCCACCATGGATTGGATGCGTCGTTTCTTCATTATGCCTGCGTCAGAGACCCAGATGGGACTGGTGCTGGCGCTCTGCATCTTCGCGATGAGCCTGATGTCTATTGCGCTGGTGTGGCAGGCGCAGGTGATCGCGAAGCAAAACGCCGTGATTCACATGATGATGTCCAGGTTTGGCGGCTGAACGGGCACGTTTCCTCTTTCGAAACCTTACCTCTGCCTTCTTGATTCTTTCTCCTGACACGCGCTAATCGGTGTGCTTGAATTTCCCTTGCAGGGGATTTTGCCAGGGAGATTCCAGTGAAGCGCATCTTCATCGCAATTGCAGCAACGTGTTGTTTATTGGCCGGCTTCGCAGCAGCGCAAACGGCTGGGCCAGAACCGCAAAGCAATGCAGCCACACAGCATGCTTCGAAGCACCACAACCGACATCACCATTCCAAACGGCACGCGAAGCGTCACAGCACGTCTCGCACGCCAAAGACGTAGTTTCCATGTAACGCGAGATTTTGCGGGCGGCGTTTCTGGCAGCAGCGAGATATGCGGCGGACCGCTGACCACCTAAATCGTGCTTAAAAATAGAGAGGGCCCTCCATGAGGGCCCTCTTTTTCTTTGGCTGCGTCGCTTGACGAGTGAACCTGATCACAATCCATTCGCGCGCGACACGCACCGCAAGAGCGGTGTGTTTAGCAGTGTTGTGCTGTTAAGCCCGGTGGATTCATCCATTTCCTCCGGAGCTTTGTTAGCTCACAACTTCCTTGTACGCCCCGGGGATGCAGGGTGCAAGGAAAAAGCGAGGAAATAAAGAGAAAGGCGTATCTCTACCCTGCTCAATGGATTGCGCTGTGGATTTTCTTATTTACTTGATAAAGAGGGTTTCGCGAAGTTGATCGCGGCTGATGAAACTCTTCATGCTGCGAAATCTTCCGAAGAGTTCTTGAATTTCACGGTTCTGGTAAACCTTCTGCGCTGGGAAAATCGATTTTGCGGATAGGACTTGCAGCGTGCTGGTGTCCGCCACGCGATAGCGCTGGAAGCCGGCGGGTTTTTTGCTATGGAACATCGCAAAAACCACGCCACCGGGACGCAGAAGATCGGTGAGTTGCGAAATGACCAGCTTGGCGAGCGCGGGCTCCAGATAGTCGAGAACGTCCCAAAGAAGCAGCGCGTCAAACGAAGCGGCGGGATATCGCAGGTTCTCTTCCAGAAAGAGCTTGGCGCGGGCTTCCGGTGTGGATTCCGCGTAGGTTTCAGGAGTGGGATTCTGCTTGGTCTTGGCCTCGTGGTCTGCAAGAAATTGGGACCAGTCATGCAAAATGTCGTCGGAGGTTACGCGAAACCCGCGTTCGATAAAAAATGTAAGCGTGGTCTGCCAGGCGGGCCCCAGATCCAGCAGGGTGCCGCGGCCCAGGCCATCCAGGTTCCACAGAAATTCTTTCAGGCCATTCGAAACCCGTGAAGCTTCCTGGAGCTCTGGCGCACGATTCGTGCCGACGGCAACGGCCGGGCCCTGGGAATTGCGGGTGTTGCGCTCCGTGGGAAGCGCAGCAGAAGTGGAGCGAGCGGTTTGGGCGCCGATGGCCAGCCCCAGTTTATTGAGCAATCCCATTTAGTCAGTCCGCCCCCGCCACTGCCGCACCCGATGCCGCTGGACCTGGCTCCGATTCGGCCGCTTTTGCCTTGGAATTTTCCGATTTTTTCGAAGCCGGCATCTCGGCCAACCGGGCCGGAGCCTTGCCCGCTTCCATTTTGCCGTGGATTTCCGCGCCCTCTTCGATGGACACGCGATCGGCATGAATATCGCCATTCACGCGCGCGGAGCCCCAAAGCTGGACGCGATCGGAACCTTCCAGTTTTCCATGGACGCGGCCGCGAACAACGATTTCGCGGGCGGTAATATCGGCCTTGACGGTGGCGTTCGGCCCGACGGTCAACACGGAGTTCACAAAATTGAGCTTTCCTTCCACGTTTCCATCAATGAACAAATCTTCAGCGCCGGTGATTTCGCCCTTGATCCGAATACCTTGGCTGACACAAGCGACGGCGTTTGGAGAAACGGGGGCTGCGGAAAACGAAGGCTTTGGAGCAGGCGCCGCTGGAACCGGTGAAGGAGTTGAATTTGCAGGACTTGTGGAAATTTCGTTGGGGCTTTGCTGACGCCCATCTTCTTTACGCCACATGAAGACACCTCTGCGCGGGATTAATTCTCCAAAGTCGCGAATCGAGGGCTGGAGGCTTACAGCGACTCAGAAAGACTAAGATATTACAGCACTTATATGGTGTAAAGAGCAAGGTCTCAATTTTATACGGCAAATGTGACGAGAAAGTTTATAGGTTGGGCACCGGGCAAGGAAGAACTGACTGCGGCAATCTTCTCTTATTTTTCGCCCGCGGGCGAGGAACGAAAATCCCATATTGCCACCAACATACCGGTCAGCTCGTGCGTGAAGAGCTTTTCGGATTTGCGTTTTTCCCACCAGCGATCGGGATCGAAATCACCGTCGCGGGCACTGGCGACGGATACTTCGACGCCGCGCGGGAAGACATTTTGGAAAATGTATCGGGCGCGCCGCGTGTGATAGTTGGATGTCACGACGATCACGCTGCGAAAATGATGTTCGGCAGAGAATTTTGCGAGGGACCTGGCTTCTTCCTCGGTGCTTTCGGCATCCTGGGCGAACGGCAGGATTTTTTCCTTGGGAACGCCGCGTTCGATCAAATCGTGCTCGAGGAGCTCCGCAATTCCAGCATTGGGACGCAGGCGGCGGCCGCTGGCGACCACAACTGGTGCCACACCCTGGCGGATCAGTTCCGCGGCGCGCGTGGCACGGTCGGCATAGAAATTATCGTCCCCGAGCAGCAGAAGCGCGTCGGCGTGGGCCGCAGGGGCGTCCACAATCCAAGATTCGGCGGCATAACGCATGATGGGATGCCGCGCGAAATAAATCAGGAAACAAAAGACGGCCAGGAACAGCAATCCGATCAGGGTGCCAACTACGCCCCCACGTTGCGAATCGCGGCGGCGAGGAATGCTCATGAATTCGGATCGACCGAGCGCAATTGTTCCGCTGCCTGCTCTGGAAGCATGGCGTTGAAATAGACTTCCTTAATGCTGTAGGACTTGCTGCGCTTTTCCAGGATGGGCATGATTTCGATGTGCCAGTGGTAATCCTCGGAGAGCGTTTTCCAGTAGCCGGATAGCTCGCCCTTTTTATTTCGCGTGTTCGGCGCGGTGTGAACCACCAGGTGAAACGCCGGGGCGATTTTTTCCAGGCGCCGCAACACACGGCCCAGAAGAGCCGCCAGTTGCCGACGATTGGAACCCGGCCGCGGTTGTTCGAACAGGTGGTTGTGGCGCCGGTGCAAAACCCAAATTTCAAAGGGGACGCGCGAGGCATAGGGGCATAGGGCGTAGTAATCGCCTTGCACGTCCACGATTCGCTTGCCAAGCTTTTCTTCCTGGCGCACCACATCGCAGAAAACGCAGCGTTCTTTTTCTTTGTACCAATCGTGCGCGGAGGCCAGTTCGTACTTGATGCGGCGCGGCACAAAAATCGTCGCCGTCACCTGGGAATGCGCGTGGGCCCATTCCTCGCCAGCCTGCGTCCCTTGATTCTTGAAGACGGTGACGTATTTGAAACGAGAGTCTTTTTTCAAGTCCGCGATGCGTGATCCCCAGACGGAGACGACGGTATCAATTTCATCGTCAGCCAATTGGGAGAGGCGCTTGTCATGCTGCGGCGTTTCCACGATCAATTCGTGAGCGCCGAGTGGCCCCATTTTGTCGTAAATGCCCTCAGCGGCCCGGCCGGGATCATTTTCGACGCGATAGAGCGGCTCGGGATGCGGAACAACACGCACCCGCCACGGCCCTTCGGCAGGCGAAGATAAAATTGGCTTAAGGCTATCGATTGCGGGAGCATCGAATGGGCATGGCACATCCGGTTCTTCCGAGCGCTCGCGCTGGCCAGATACCACCCAACTCTGCGTTACGGGATCTCTGCGGATTTCCATGGAGTTTTTTACTGCGTATACCGTGCGGGCTCGACAATTTCGTTCATGTTCACAGTCTCTTTTGCAACTGGCTGGATGTCAAGGAATCTCGCGGCGAATTCTCGCGCGAGTGGGAAGGAATCCGAAGCGGAATCTTGGGGTCATGTTATTCTCTGGCTTGCCAACATGAGCGATTCGGAATTCATGAAGCTGGCGATGGAGGAGGCGCGTGCCTGCTTCGCGGCTGATGAAGTACCCATCGGCGCGATTCTGGTTCGAGGCGATGAAGTGCTGGCGCGCGGCGGAAACCGCACCATCCGCGATTGCGATCCTACGGCCCATGCGGAGATTGTGGTGTTGCGCGCAGCTGCCCGGAAAATTGGAAACTATCGCCTGACCGGTGCGACACTGTATGTGACACTGGAGCCTTGCTCGATGTGCGCGGGGGCCATCATTCAGGCGCGTGTGCCGCGGGTGGTTTACGCAGCGGATGATCCGAAAGGCGGAGCGTTTCGCAGCTGCTTTGAACTCCTGACCAGCCCCAAATTGAATCATCAGGTGGAAGTCACGCCGGGAGTTCTCGCGGAAGAGGGCGCTTCCCTTCTCCAAACATTTTTTGCCGCCAGGCGCTGAACCCACGTTGCGCCGATAGACCGGAAATTCGCATGGAAAGCGACATAGCCCGCGAACGCACCTCTCTGTTAAAATAAGACCAATCGCTGCGGAGAGGTGACTGAGCGGTTGAAAGTACTCGCCTCGAAAGCGAGCGTGCGGGAAACCGTACCGTGGGTTCGAATCCCACCCTCTCCGCCATTTTTTCTCTTTTCTATTCAACTAGTTCAGGGGACCGCGCTTTTCGTGTACCTCTGGTGTCCCCTTCGTTTCGAGGAGCGCAATCGGATCTTGCGCCCAGGTGCGCTTCACATCCGCTTCGGCCTGCTCCTGCCGCTCGCGAATCCACGGGCTGTAGTGCTTCTCCGTTTTCTTTACACTCGTGTGCCCGAGCAGAATCGACACACGTTCCAGCGGCACACCCGCCAACAATAGCTCCACAGCGAACGTGTCACGGAAGCGATGCGCGTGGCCCTCAGCGAACTTGCCGCCCTTTGCTTTGAGCTGCTTCCTCGCCTCCTCCTGTGTGATCTTGTTCACCCGAGCGAACTGCTTCACCTTCATGTCCTTGAAGAGATCGAGTAAGCGCCCCTGCCAATCTCCGACCGCCGTCTGCAATTTGCCATTTCCCGTCCAGAACCAGTAGCGGTCGCTCATCTTCGTGATGGCTTCGAGTTCCTTCACCACGAACTCCGGAAGGGGGCAATGGACATGTGTTCCCGTTTTCTGCGTATAAAGTCGGAGTTTGCCATTCGCAAGCCGGTCAACCGAACAACTGACGGCATCACCAATGCGCAGCCCGCTGTAGCGCAGCAGGAGCACCAACGCCCGGAGCCTGCGGGCATTCGCCTTCCCCGGTGCCTGGGATTTCTCGATCCTTTCCGCAATTGCCGCCAGTATCCGCATCATCTCTTCACGTGAGAACGGCAGTGTCGGACGCGTGGTGACTTTTGGGCTCTTGATCTCACTTGCCGGATTAACGGAGATCCATCCATTTTGAAGGGCGAATCGGAAGAAGCTGCGAAGACGTTCCAGTTTCTTCTGCGCTGCGAGGTTTTGATCCTTCCAGGAGGCGCGGAACTTCCGCAGTGTGGCGGGATCGAGTTCCTTAAGATAACGGATGCCCTGAGTGTCGGAGAATTCCTTCAACTGACGAAACAGGAGACGATATTTGTAGACAGTTTTATCTTTGAGGTTTCTTGCCTCCGCATCGGCGATGAATTCCGCAGCCGCTTGTTCAAGCCTAATCGGCTGTTCGTCCTGCTGGACCGGTAAGGCACCAGTAGCTTCCCACTCTCGGACGGTTTTTTGTGGTTCGTCCCAGTCGCGAGTGCCAAGCGATTTGCGTATTTCTTGCTCCCCGACGAATCCATCCGCCCAAATCGGGCAGCGGCAACGGCGGTACTTTCGACCTGCATTGCGGTGAGCGCAATCTTTACGGTGACGGCGATAGGCGGTAAGCATAATGCGGGGATTCTACACCCTCGACAGCCGCCGGTGAACTCTTGCTGCAACGGACTCGGGGATTCGGAGTGTGACGTATCTTCGCCTACCGTATTTTCTGATTCCATTTCCTATTACAAGTACTCCTGGCTCATTTTCAAACATTCTGCGGACGGTATCTGGGCTCAGGTTCCAGCGGAAAGCGAGTTCATTCACGGAAACATGCTTCTCCGTCGCGGGCGAACCAATATCGCCGTTCTCCAACGGTCCTGAAGATTGCACAGGGGCTGACATGTCTCGTTTACTCTAGATGCGCGCTATAGCATTTTCCCGGCAAGATTGTTGCGGCGGGAGATCCACGTTAACCGAACGGCTAGTCCTTTGGACTTGATCAAATCGCGGATTTTCCCGAGCAGGTCCTTTAGCGCAGAGTTGAGGACTCTCCATTTGCCATTGAATTGACAGACGACGAGATCGGAGTCGGAGAGGACTTCGACTTCCGATTTGTTAGGCACTGCCGTTAGCGCCGAAAGCATGGCGTTGTACTCAGCTTCGTTATTCGTCAATCCATCGATAAGTTCGATCTTCTTTTCACCCGTGTCCGGGCGAAACCAAGCGATCGCGGAACCCTTGCCATCTGGCCGGCAGCCCGAACCATCAGTGAAGATACGGATCAATTGACTCGCTTGCTTTTTTTGATTCTTCATCTTTTTCTCCTTGGGTTATTTAAGTGAAATAACCGCCAGTCTAGATTTGCCGAAACAACTACCTCTTTCCTTCCGTATGCCTTGCGCGACTTAATGAACTCGGAAAAATTCACACCTTCCAGGGTCCCGCCGAAATGCAGATCACCGCCTTCTTTGCATACGTACTTCGCCAGGTATCTATAGGGATCGCCCTTCTTACTCATGAAGCGCCTCGATCCGACTGCGGCCAAAGCGTATGAACGCTCGCCTCCACCACTTCTTTCTGCGAATTTTCTGCGCACCACGAACGAGAAGATGCACGTGCCAGCGCCCGCCAGCCCTGCCAAATTCTTCGGCGATAACCCAACCAATGGTCCTTGTGGCGAGCCTGTGAATCTCTAAGTAGAAGGAATACAGGGTAGGATCTTTGAGAATTTCGCAAATGATGCATTTCTTACAGACTTGCCTTGCGAAATTCCTTCTCTCGTTACGATCCATTCCCTCAGCGAGGCGATCAAATTGTTCCTGTCGATTACGGCCCGCGCATTCCCAACCCATCTCAAGTAAGAAGTGCTCGAACTCGCGCAGCGCAGCATCACGCACCGGAGGACCGGGTGCGGGGCGGTATCTCGAATCGGGTTCCCAATTCCCGATGCGCGGATCCGGTGGGCACTTTGAAGGCTGTGAGACTGACGCGTTTTTCGCCTTTCTCCCTGACCTGGTCTTTTTGCATTCGCCCTTATCGGGGTTCAATGAACTCGCTTCACGGTCCTGATGGCGATCGCGTAGCGTGAAGGTTATAAATAGATCACCCGAGGCGAACAGAGTCCCCAAGAAGTCTCCGTAATCGTTGACAAGCTGTTCCCGCCGCCTGTTCTCAGCACTGATTTTTTCAACTTTGCGCTTACGGTCTTTGAGCATGTTCGCAGCACCCGTTTAGACACACCTGGGGGTCCTAGGATGGGACCCCCTTGTCCAACTGCCCTATCGGATCCCATCGCGCGCGAAGATCTGCTGGATTGCGCGCATACCCCTTCCCCCATCCCCCCCGCCCTTCCCCCGGCGGCTTCGCCGCCGGGGGAAGGGGGCGACAGACTCTTTATTTCCCTGCCAGCATCTTCGACAGCAAACAAGGGCGGGATCACGGTGCTGTTTAGGTCGGGAGTTGTTTGGTCTGTCAGTCCAACATTGCCCCCGCTGTGCTCTCCGTGACCCCGCTCCGGTCTGCAATCAAACTGCCGCCTAAGAAACTGAAGGTTTGCCTTGCGCTTTTGCCCAAGAAAGGCGCCTCAAACCCTTTTCGGTAATCGTCCATAAATAGACACCTGGTCCACCCCCTGGCGGCCGGCGCGAGCGATCCTTTCTGCGATGGACGAGCCCGTATAACCACAAACGGCGCAGGCGGGTTGCGAGATTTGCACGCCCAGATCGGGTGCTAAATTGCGTATCCCCGGTGCGTTTTGCTAATTCGGCGCATGAGATTGGAATGAAAAATCCAGGAAGCACAGAACTCTTGGAGAGATGATAGAGAAGTTTGAATCTGTCCATTGTGTGCTCCGCGTTCTGTCTGCTTGCAAGCAAATCGTTTCGTCGCATGGCTAACTTCAGGCGATTTCGCTAATTTAAATTGCGTTCCAAAAAATCCTTTCGCGTATTTGGATCGTAAATAAATTTGATTTCCTTCGAGACTAGAATTCCGTACAAAAGAGTGCGGCAAATTGCAAAGAGCGTGAGACCGCTTTGCGCAGAATATTCCTCCAAAATGCGCATTCCTGTGTTGCTAACACGGATTGAGAGCTTGTCATTCAGAGATTGACGCGCTGGCGCTTTCAGGCCGCAGAGTTCAGTGGCCATCAGCCCGGGCAGTCCCTCCAGCAGGCGCGTCATCAGGTCGTCCATGGAGATGCCCTGATCTGTGACTGCAGACACAAGAGGGCTCAGAAGAGAGCACGGGATTTGCAGACAAATGAGAGTTGAGTGTGTTTCAACACTTAGTTTCTGTTTGGTCATATTTCCTCCGGTGCCAAAGCTATCAAGCACCTGGGTCTTTACAATGGGATGGGGTTATGACACATGCGACTCACAACTATGTGGGTAGTTGTGACACACGAGGACTTTCATGAAACGTGCATCGAAGAAGGTCCGTGACGAGCTAAGAGATGAGCGGCAAAAGGTGATGGACCAAATGGTTAACGCCTTTATTCCGATTGAGCGCAAACTCCTGAAATGAAGAAATTACTTCGTTGGGTAATGAAGGAAGCAAGCAAGCGTGATGGCGCCACCAAGAATTTAGACGGGGAACTTTTGGATGACAAAGTGTCCCAAATTAAGGAACTGTTAAAATCTGGGCCTTTCTTTATACGGAAAATGCTTGGGGACGCTGCGAAGAAACTTCCCCATCACCCAGGTGGACGCCGGAGAGCGACTACCGTCGAAGAGCAATTGGAAATCGTAGAGGAGATCACTTCACTGTCACGGAAAGGAACTGAGCTTCGAACGGCTAAGGAGCGAGTCGCGCAGAAGCGTGGAATCAGTCTCAGCACTGTGCCGAGGATTTGGAAGCATCGCGCTCAATTAGGACCACAGTAGGCGCTCGCAGCTTGGTTATCTGATCCCACCAGTACCATTACTAATTTGTCCGGTTACCGCGTTTACCAGGAGCTACCCAACGAGTCGTCTCGACGCTTCCGAAATTAGGTAAAATCCGTGCAATCAGTTGGTGGTCGCTCCGCTAGGAACCGACGACAATCTTAATCATTAGACGAGAAACACTCTTCGGCAGACAATGCGGTAAACCGGGGGAGGACGCCATTGAAATACTCGAAAAGCCTGTCAGCCGTAATTACGGCTGTTTTGTTTGCGGCTACGTTTTCCGCTCATGCTGGTCAGACTGGGAGTAGTACGAGCCTCGACGGCCTGAAGACGTTGGTGGGCGATTGGACAGCCACCGATGCCGACGGCAAGCCCTTCACCACTTCATTCCGGCTCATATCGAACAACACCGCTCTCGAAGAGACCGTCAACAGCGCGAACGACACGCAGATGGTTTCGATTTACAACGCCGACGGACCACGCGTCGCTATGACTCATTTCTGCTCGATGGGAAACCAGCCGCGACTCGAAACGCCGTCCGTACGCTCGAATCCGGATAAATTCGTCTTTTCCTTCATCGGCGCGACCAACCTCGCGAGCCCCAACGACCAGCATATGCACCGTATGGTTATCACAATCGAGGGCCCAGACCACTTCACTGAGGCGTGGACGATTCGCCTTAACGGCAAAGACAGCGTTCGAGAGTTCCACTACACGCGGAAAGAAGCGACGGGGCGGGAAACCTAGGAACGCTGCTGCCCACGAAAAGCGAGTTGCACAGAGCCTGCCACACTCTGGCTGGCCACGATTGGCCGCGTTTTGTGAGCCCACATGATTGCATAACAATGTCGGCTCCCCGACCCGAGTAGACTGTGGTTTATCGACGACCTCAGGCTCGGGAGAGAGGAGCCGGACATGATGATTATAGGCGTGAGATTACCACCCGAGCTTTCAGGCGATTGCATTTTTTGTGGAAGAGACCGGTGAGTGTGGTGAGCAGGAACTGAACCACAGCGATGGACAAGCAAGAGAGATTCTATCGAGATCTGAAGCAGCGAGGGATCTGCGTGCGGGTAGGCATGGAGGCTACCGGATATTCACGCTGGTTCGAGAGACTACTGGCTGAATTAGGTTTCGAGCTGTGGATTGGTCATCCGGCGGAGATCAAGGCCAAGCGGGTGAAGAAGCAGAAGACCGACCGCAAGGATGCTGAGTTGCTACTCAGACTGATGCGGGAAAATAACTTTCCGCAGGTCTGGGTACCGAGCCCGGAGAATCGCGATCTGACAACTGCTATGGCACCGTCATCGGATGGTGCAGATGCGCACGCGGATCATGAATCAGTTGCAGGCGTTGGCCATGAACGAGGGTTATCGCTGGAAGAAAAAACTATTCAGCGAACAAGGGCGAACAGAGTTGGAGAAGCTCGCGTTAGCTCCTTGGGCCAGCCGACGCCGGCAAGAGTTGCTGGAACTTCTCGACCGTATGAATCCGACGATTGAGGAGTTAACTGCAGCGGTCGAGCGAGAAGCCAGAAAGCGACCTGAAGTTCGGCGGCTTGTGACACATCCCGGCGTGGGTCCGCTTACGGCACTCGCCTTTGTGTTGATCATCGGAACGCCGACGCGATTCAAACGCGGCAAGCAGATCGGTACCTACGTTGGGTTGATACCGTGCGAGGACTCCAGCGCACGCAAGCAGCGCCTAGGGCACATCAGCAAGCAAGGCAGTTCGTTGTTGCGCTTCTTGTTGGTGGAAGCAGCTCAAGCGGCAGCACGATGCCACCCGGACTGGCGACGTCGGTACATTCACCTGGCGATGCGTCAGCACAGGAGCATTGCCAAAGTAGCGATGGGACGCCGGTTGGCTATTCGGTTGTACTGGATGTGGAGGAATGGTTGTGAGTATTCGCAGTCGTTAGAGTTCGGTTCGTACGCGGGACAGCTCGGAACCGGACATGGCGTGAAAATAGAACACCGTGCACTTGGTTGGGCATCCCGCTCCCTGCAAAGGGAGTTTGAACTAGTAATCATGGTCGAAGTACGGATCGAAGAGATGTATGGGTCGGACCGAAGCCGGCCGTTAGATTAGGAACGAGCCGTGGCCGTCGATGCAGAAGTCAACAAAGAACAAGGAAGACCACTCTTCGGAGTGGATGGAGAAGTCTGTTCGAAAAAGTATTTGACAGGGCCGACATTGTTAGAGATGTCCGGTTACGGCGTTAACCAGGAGTTGAAACGGATCCGTAGGAAATTACTTAGACCAAAAAGTCGCGATAGACATGAAAGGCGGCGGGCGGCGGCAGAATGCGGGAGAGAGAACTTCCTTGCCGACAAGTTCCGAAAAAATGGCTCTCCACGTTGGAGCCTTGACCGCGTCGCTAACCGAAAGCGCGAAGGTGAGAAAAGGAAGGAGCCAAGGGATAATCGAATGGGTGAGTAGGACAGGCGCAAGTAGGAGTGGTATTCTCTCACGGGAAACTTGTGTCTCCACCCTGCACTCAAATACTTTAGGGTCTCGCTCGCCCCGGTCCTGGTCCTTGCAGCGTTCGCTCCCGCCGATTCGCAGGCACCTCCTGCCGACTCTTCCAGCCGGTCGCCGGCAATAAAATCCGAAGTTCGCGTGGTCCTGGTGGATGTGGTCGTCACGCAGAAAAAAGGTCAAGCCGCTTCAGCGCTACGACGCGAGGATTTCCAGATCTTGGAAGATGGCAGGCCGCAAACCATCTCCTTTTTCGAGGAACACAAAACCACCGAGGTTACCCCCTCGCAATCCGCTCCGCCGCCGCCCGGCGTCAGCACCAATGCGCAGACCGCCAATTCCGCCGACGCCGTAAATATCTTGTTGCTCGACTGGCTAAACACACAACCGCAAGATCGCGCTTTTGCACAGGCCCAGATCGCCGAGATCTCCACCGCGCGCCAGCCGGCAGATCGTTCGCGGCGTTTGTACTGGGCTCGCACCTGCGAATGGTGGAGGGGTTTACGTCCAATTCCGCGCTGCTGCTTGCCGCCCTGAATCCGCAGAGCTCCGGAGCAGCCCAGAGTGCTTCACCGCTGCTGACTTCCGGCGCGCAAGACGCCGGTGAACGCCAGATGGTGGACACGATGATTCTGATGCAGACTGCACAGGCAGGGATCGCCGCGGTGCGCGATGAACAATCCCAAACCAACGCCATGGAACATCTCCAAGCGTGTCAACATCACCCTGCAAGCCATGCAGGAACTCTCCCGCTATCTCGCAGGCCTGCCGGGCCGCAAAAACGTCATCTGGTTTTCAAGCGCCTTTCCCATCAATCTTT
>CAWGRE010000008.1:0-509717 GCA_963824925.1 uncultured Acidobacteriota bacterium | reverse complement strand
GCCCCCATGGTCAGGCGAAACGAGTCGGCAACGAGGAAGGTTGTTTGGGTCTGCCTCGGAATATTGTCATTCTTGTTCGGGATGATGATGGTGTTTTTCTATCCCTTTAAGCATCCACTCCGGGAAGAACTCGGACGCTCAGCAGTTCTGGTTGTGCCGATTCTCCTAGTGCAGCCATTCTTCGGGCTTTGGATGCTCTATCAAGCGATACGACACGAAACTAAACCATTATGGTATGTGCTTCTGGCCGCGTCTGTTCCATTTGCATACGTTTGGTATTACGTCGAGAGATACAGGCCAAGGAAATTGACTGCGTGAGACGGTACTGGGAGCCACTTTACCGATAACCCGGGTGGTCTCAATGGGTCGACGCAACACTAAGCACAGACCCTCTCTGCATTGAAAACAAAAGCTAAAAACTCTGGGTTGGTCAGCTCGACAGGAACACCGCCCTGGCTAGGTTTTAATTGAACGCCGCCAAACAGATAGTTTCCGCTTGGAAACATGGTCGAATCACTGCAATGCAGAGTGTTGCATCGATCGTTTGAGCCGGCCCGACAAATCGGGAGTTGACCTGCCCAGCGCAATATCCATGTGCTCCGCAAAGCGAGCATAGTCTGCGGAGGCTTTGAAATTCACACAACTCAGCACTAGAATCGCTCTCGGTGCCTACCGTGAATCAATCATCACTTAAGGTCGCGTATTTGGTGGCTCTGGCACTCTTGTTTTCCGCACTGAATGCGCAAGCCCCCGCGGCGCAGAAGGCAGTTACACTTAAGAGCGAACCGCACTATCGGTGTATCTTTGAGAACTCTTACGCTCGTGTTTTCCGCGTCAGCCTTCCAGAACATGACGCTACACTGCCCCATCAGCACGACCTACCGTACGTTTTCGTCGCTCTCGGTCCTGCAAGGTTTTTCGACGTCGTGGGCGATAAACCCGCAGTTCACGTCGTTATGACGGATGGCCAAGTTGGCTATTCCCAAGGCAACTTCGCTCACCTAATCCGCACGGACGCAGGGTCTCCGCTAGACAGCGTCGTGATTGAATTGTTGAAACCACAGGGAGAGCCGCAAAACCATTGCGAGGAAAACCAGATTGTGGCAGGGCCTCCAGCTTATCACTGTTCCAAAACCCGGGCAGACCGGAGCAACGGTACAGCTGATGTGCCTTTGTTTGACACCGACCAAACACACGTGTCGCTTGAGTGGTATGGATCCGACACCACACAAAGTTGGCCCACCTACAGATTAGGTACTTTGATAGTGATTCTTAGCGGCTCGAGAATCCAGAGAGTCGAAAAAGGCAAACCTGAAGAAACCCTGTCCGTTGGCAGCGCGGCTTGGCTTCTCGCTGAATCCCCTTACAGCTTCATTAATCAATCGGGAAATCCTTGGAGTTATCTTTCTCTTTCTTTTGAAGGGACTGAGCCTTTCCAACCAGAATGGAAGCTCAGATAGACATTTTTTGGTCTGCGTATCTCCAGCATGGACAACCAATATCCGCGCACAGGTCCCGATTAACGCCGTAACCGGACATCTTCGTTATAGTACGAGAGGTTGCAGTCAACCTAGAGGACGGGGTGAAGTTTGTCACCGTCCGGCAACCAAAGTTTCGAGTCGTTCGAGCTAACATCGAAGAAACCCACGCTATGTTTCTGAGCCAGTCCGAAAACGGTCGTGAAGGCTTGCTCTGCTTTTGACCATGCAAAGGAGCAGTAGATAACGGATTGTCCCAGGCTGTAATCCGTTACGGAGTCTTCCTCCTCTGGTAAGTCGTCCGAAGAGAGTGGACCGTTTAGGGGCGGGAATTTTTTAATAATTTCTAGGAACCAAGAGCGGAGTTTGGCCGTTGGCACATCGGGGTTATTGTAACCGTGGGTCTCGCTCCATTGAGTTTGTCGGCCGTACCACTCCAAGAACAATGCGCGATTGGATGGTGCGTCATTCGGCTCAAAAACCATCAAGTCGTAGCTCACAGTGCGTATCCCGTCGTTCAGAAATTATCGCAATCTTGCATGGAAGTCGACCGAGTCCTTCCATGAGAAGGCCGGTCCATGTCAAGAGTGAAAGCGCTCTCTCTTTGGTCCTTCCATCTTTTCCGTACAGCCAAGCCGCCTCTGTCGCCACCCTTCCATCCGCACTCTTGTGTGAGCGATTTTCGCCCGGTGCCAGTTGGGTGTTCTCGATTCAGTAGGCGCTGCCACCTGATTAGCGTCCTCGACTTCCTTCTTTACGAGGGAAGTTGGGCAAGGACTTAGTCGCAGTCACCTAAACTCGGCGGTCGAGCTCAGCTGTTAGGTACAATTTCTTTCTCTGCCACGCTTCTCTACGCCGCAGCGTTCATCGCCTGACTATTGCGCAACGGTTCGTACACTTCGCCACTTACCCACAACCGGTGCAGCAGCACCGCCAACTTGCGCGCCACCGCCACCACGGCCCGCTTCTTGGCGTTTTTTCCTCCTCGCGCCGCCAGCTGCAGTCCCCAGCGACGCAAATCGCTGTCCTCCCCAAAGGGCCCCAAGATATAGTGCGCCCCCTGCACCAGCAGTGTCCGTAGATACTCGTCGCCTTCTTTGCTGATGCGCATCTGTGGCTCGCTCTCCCCGGAGTTCCTTCGTCCGGGTTGCAGCCCGACAAAACATCCCGCGTCGCGGCTCTTCCGAAAGCGATGCGGGTCTTCAATCGTCAGAACATAGGTTGTGGCGATCAGCTCTCCCACACCCTTCACTTGTTTCAGCAACTCCGTTTCCGGATATGTCTCCTTTGCCATTCGCTCGATCCGCCGATCGTATTCCTGAATGCGTTCGTTGAGCGATTCCACCTCTCGCAACAGTGGCTCCAAGGCTTCGCGCAATCCCGCGCTTAGTGCACTGGTCATTTCTCGACGGACTTGTTGCGTGTGGCACTTGCGCAGCCGTTCGCCGTAGGACTTCGCCAATCCTCGTGCCGCATTCACTAGCGCCGTTCGCGCGCTCACCAGCACCGCTCGTGCACGGATTTCCGTCAGGTGCAACTGTGCCTGCGCACTGCGATGCTTCACCGGGCTCAGCAGTTCGGCATCGATGCGCGCCAGCCGCGCCAGTGTTCGCGCATCCAGGCGATCATCTTTTCGCCGGCTCTTGGTGATTAAACGCACTTTCTGGGCATACCCCACGATCACTTCATGGCCGAGCGCGGTCAGCAACCGGCTCACCCACGGAGAATGCGTCCCCGTCTCCATCGCTATCCGACACCGCGGCAGGCTACCGAATACCTGCTTCATGGCTTCCGGTGTGGTCGCCAGTTTATGCTCCAAAACTATTTCTCCTGCTTCATTCAAAATGCAATACGCGCTGGAGCGATCTCCCAGATCCAACCCAATGGTCAGCGGTCCTTGGAAAATGTTGTTCCCACTCGTCCGCAGAGTGCTAATCTTCTGCATTGCCGGTCTCCTTTTCATTGTGCCTTCGAGCACGTCAAACATTGGGAGCGTATCGCATCCCGCAGGAGACCGGCCTTCTCATCCCATCTGGTAAACGCGCAAACCGGAAAAGTCGATTCTAGTACCCAAGTTACCGGTAACCCGGGTGGTCTCAATGGGTCGACGCAACACTAAGCACAGACCCACTGCAATGAAAACAAAAGCTAAAACCCCTGGGAGTGGTTAGATCGACAGGAAGACCGCCCTAGCTAGGTTTTGACTGAATGCGGCCAAATAGATAGTTCGCGCTTGAAAGCATTGTCGAATCAATGCAATGCAGGGTGTTGCATCGACCGTTTGAGCTGGCACGACAAATCAGGCACAACCGCGCGGGGCGCTCAGGCTCTTGCTACGTAGGTTCAAATTCGACCCGGACCTGCACGAGTTCGTCGGAGTTGCTGAGGTCACGATGAACCTCAAAAATCCCGTCCCCCCAGGTCGTCATAAAATTGCACACCCGCACTCCATCTACATCGGTCATTCCTGACTCGGTCGGAGTATTCCTTAAATCTCGCATGACTTGCCAGTGATGAGAATGAGGTCGAAAGTCTGTCGCAAGTTTCAAATTGCTGGTCCGCTTCTGTTCTTCTACTGCCGCGCCGCGCTCTTGAACCGTATCTATTGGAAGATTGGTCCACCCAAATTCATTTGCTGACAATGCTGGCGCATTGAGAGAGCGGGAAACTTTCTCGGCATCTAGTCCCCAAAAAACGAAGTCAGCGAGACCGTCTAGCGAATCTTCATGACGCCACGCACCCAACACATCGAAATCCGCAATAAGCAGGCGAGCATAGTCCACGCCAACGTGTCCTATCCTTTCCGAGCGGCTAATTGACTGTGAGTTGCAGCGAACCAAAACACGTTTCCAGTTGGATTGATCCGGAGAACGCATTCGTTCCCCTAACACGGGCAGCGACTCGCCGACTGGTGCGCCACTAACCACAGCTGCCCAAACACCGTGAAACTGAATCTCTCCAGCGCCGCGGCCATACTCCAAGGCCTGGTTGATACGGCTGCGATGGGGAATGCGGGGCGAGATAACTTCAAATCTTGCGTCGAGACGATGCTTGCGAACTACTTCTCGTAGCTTCTCTTCGAGTTCTGGGTGCGCTGGCGGTTGGTCGTAAACGAAAAGAGGATTCCATGACATGCCGAGCAACTGCCCAGCACGTTCTGCATCCGAACCAACGAGGCGAAGGTCCACGAAACCATTGGCCCGATTGATTTGCTCACCCGTGTCCAGAGAACCCTCTGGCAAAAACGGTGCCGTGTCGTGCGACCAAATCCCCAGATAACCCGTATCGATGACAATTAGCCCGCCGGAACGGGTTGTTACAGTTCCAATCTGTTCAAGACTTGCCATCCTGTTTTTGGCGTCCTTCCGGGCTAAGTTGGGTTTGTTTTGACTGGATTGTAGCGCACCTGTAGCGAGTTGTGCCTGGTATCCCAGAACTCAGCAGCCAGAGTAGCTCCTGATTAACGCGGTTACCGGAGAAGTGGGTCCCAGTACCAAAATGTCCGGCTATGGCAGCCCCAAAATCCGTCGGAGCCGGCGCCCCACGTTCCGGCTTGCTCCGAGCGCATCATGCCAGGAGTGTCGAATGATCCTCCGCTCCCCATTCCTTGTAGGGGCCGGGCTTGTTCACACTGAGCCTCGAAGTGCCTGCCCTGAGTCCTCCCGAAGGGCCCGGCCCTCTTCGATTCTCAAATTTCTCTCCTCACTCCAACCTGCCCCGCGTCGTACAACTGTCCCCTCTCTGTCCTTTAGTACCGTAGATATTCCTTACCCATCTAGTTATCATTTCTCCGTCGTATCGGCTGATGCTCTCTGGGTCCGGACCGCATTCGTTCCCCGCCCCCGAAAGGCTTGCCCTGAGCAACGCGAAGGGTCCCACGCTTATGCCCACCATCCCCAACCCTTCCGCAAATCTCAGCGCACCCTGCGTCTCCGCGTCTCCCTCCGAATCCCAAACTGTCATCTGTAGACTGTCGACTGTCAGCCTAAGTCTTCCAACTCCCTTCGCATTCTCTGCGAGCCTCCGCGCCCTCTGCGCCTCAGCGTTATCCTTTCTCCTCGTCTTGCGCTTCAAGCTGTCGGCTGTCAACTGTAGACTGTCGACTGTCAACTTCCTCCATCCCCTTTCTTTTCACAAATCTAAAAAAACAGCGGGGTATATACCCCCACGGAGCTCCAATTGAAATCCAATAATCTTTCTAAATCCGTCACACCTAATCGCTGCGCCTTCACCAAATCCCACGGCCATCGCTGCCGCATGTTGCCCCTCGACACCTCTCCCTACTGCCTTGCCCACCAACCCAAGCCCCCCACTCTCGCTGCTCCAGCCCAACTCACCGCCGCCGAACTTGCCGAGGCCGCCGGCACCCTCTCCACTCCCGCCGAAATCCACCGCTTCCAGTCCAAGGTCACCCTTCTCCTGATCCACGGCCGCCTCACCACAAAAATCGCCAACGCCTACTCCTATCAGGTCCTCACTCTCCTCCGCGGCTGCCGCGAAATCTCCCACCACGAAAAACTCCAATCCGAACTCGCGGAACGCGAAGCCGAAAAAGCCCGCATCAACAAAGTTATGAGCTGGTCCATCCCCCGCCCCGACCGCAGCGGTCCTTCCGATCCCCCCGATACCGCAACCGCAGAATCCGCCGCAAACGCATCGTCTTCTGAATCCTCATCTCCCGAACCCGAAACCAACCTTGTAGGGGCCGGGCTTGTTCCCACTGAGCCCCGAACTGCCTGCCCTGAGTCTTCACGAAGTGCCCGGCCCCTCTTGGATGTAGCCCACACCCAAACTCACACCAACACCACGCATCCCGCCGCAACCGTCGCCTCTCCCAAACCCTCCGAATCCTCTTCCAACCCCACCACAACCGAAAGCGGGCCCGCCCGCCGTAGCCGCGTCCTTTGCGGCGAAGGCGGGACCTCCGCTCTTCCTCCTGATTTCTACAACCACTTCCACCCCATCGACCCGTCGCTCCCCCGCGGCTCGCAAGACCTCTCGAAAAGCATTCCCCATCCCGATGCCGCCGAATGTCGTCGCCTCGAAGCCCGCCGCGGCCTCAATTTCAATCGCCGCCGCTCCCAACCCGTTCCCCGATGGTGACCCCTTCCTCCATTCCATCTATTGGCCGGCCTTTGGGAATGCGTCGCGGCGATTTGACACCCCCGCGCGGGCCAAGTAATTTTAAATGTTTACACTTCCTGGGAAGAGACTGCAGTGTCCCCGCCGCGGCTTTTACCCCGAATAGAGGACTCATGAAGGTCATCGTAGCGGACAAGATCAGCGATCGCGGTATCGAACTGCTGAAAGAAACCGGCTGGAACATCGTTTTAACCACGAAAGACACGCTGAACGCGGAGCTGGCCGACGCCGACGCGCTGATCGTGCGCAGCGCCACGAAAGTGACGCCCGCGCTGCTGGATAAAGCGCCGCGACTGCGCGTGGTGGGCCGCGCCGGAGTCGGCGTGGACAACATTGATCTCGACGAAGCCACCAAGCGCGGCATCCTGGTGATGAGCACGCCCGGCGGAAGTTCCGTGAGCGTTGCGGAGCATACCTTCGCGCTGCTGCTGGCGCTGGTTCGCCAGTTGCCGAAATTCGACGCCGCCATGCGCGAGGGCCGCTGGGAAAAATCTTCCTCGGGCGCGGAAGTACGCGGCAAAACACTGGGCCTGATCGGCCTGGGCCGCATCGGCAGCGAAGTGGCCACGCGCGCCGATGGTTTTGAGATGCGCGTGCTGGCCTATGATCCCTTCATCAGCGAAGCGGCCGCGCGCGAATTCTCCGTGGAACTCGTGCCGCTCGAAAAACTCTATGCGGAAAGCGATTTCATCTCGCTGCACACCGCGGTGAGCCCGCAAACCAAGGAAATGATCAACGCGGCCAGCATCGCCAAAATGAAGAAGGGCGTGCGCATCATCAACGCGGCGCGCGGCGGCGAGGATTGGAGGAAAGAGAAACCTGAGAATGGAGAATTGAGGGGCGGAGGCGCGAAGGAGGAACCCAAGAGGGCACGAACTATGGTGCCCCTACGACGCGAGGGCGCTTGATTAAGCGCATGGGTTAGCCACTGGTAGTTTTGCCAATTCCAGGCTAATGGGATCTGTCGAACAATACCCGCGTCACGATCTCCTCACGCCCGTCTGAGAGAAAATGACCCGCCAAGTTATTTGAGGTGAGAGTAATTGCACCGGTCGCGGTGGAGGAAAAGATGAACATTTCGATTTGGATACGGTCCTGCGTGCTGGTTGTCCTAGGGTATGCATTCTTGATGACCGCCGGTCCGGCGTCCGGTGCTGATCACTTGAGCGGACGGGTGACGGTCGGTGGCGCACCCGTGGCGAAGTCAACCGTAACCCTGTGGGAGGCCAACGCGGCTGCCCCTAATAAATTGGCGGAAACAAAAACAAATGATGATGGAAAATTTGAAATTCGTGGTTCAGCGCACGGGGACTCAATTCTATATTTAGTTACAACGGGTGGCGCATTAAAGGACAAAGGTGATAATCCTGCTCTCGTCTTGTTGCTGGTGCTGGGCGAAAAGCCACCAGAAAAAGTCGTCGTCAACGAACTCACGACCGTAGCTTCGGCCTTCACCGCTGCCAGATTCATTAACGGGCAATCCATCTCCGGGAATCCGCTCGGGCTTCGTATCGCTGCGGGAAACGTGCCGAACTTCGTTGATCTGTCCACAGGTGGATGGGGCAAAGTGCTGTTGGACCCGCTCAACAGCACCCAGACCACAGCGCTTGCGAACCTGGACACCCTGGGCTCGCTCATCGCGGCTTTCGCCACCGTGGCCAACGACAATTGGCGTACGCGTTTTTTTAAGGCTTCGACTCCGACCGGTGGCACAACGCCCACGAACACCCTGGAGGCTCTGGCCGGTATTGCCCGTGAGCCTTGGACCAGCGCAAAGGAACTCTACGCATTGTTCGACGAAGCTTACCCGCAGCCTAAGGATGGCTCCCGCCGGGCCGCGCCGTTCGTGCCTTACCTCGCGTACGTCCCAGATGACTTCGCCCTCTCACTTTGCTTCGCGGGGGGAGGGGTATATTCTCCCGGTCGATTGATGTTCGATGCGGAGGGGAACCTGTGGAGCGGACAAAATTGGATGGCCGGCTCGCAGTCCGGTGTGAATACGAGCATTGGCGGGGGTGTGGTGAAGATGTCCCCCAACGGGACCGCACTATCGCCGCCGATCACAGGATTTAGTGGCATGGGAATCGACGGTGTCGGCTGGGGAACAGCGGTGACGTCCGAAAGGGTGTGGGCCACGAGCTTCAACGGGAAGATCCTTGTTATGGATTTCAACGGGAAACCGGTGGGCGATGAGAGCGACTTCCCGTTCAAACGGAATTTTCTCGGCCTGATGGGCATCGGCGTGGCTGCGAACGGTGACGTTTGGATTGCCGATGGTGCGAACGATCAACTGCTGACCTTTCCGGGCGGACGAGTGAAGGACGGACGAATCGTAAAGGTCGCGGGACTGAAGTCTCCCTTTGACGTGGTCATTGACGACGAAAATCGCGTCTGGGTTAGCAACTCGCAATCGGACAAGGTCGTGCGGTTCCCGGCCAACGATCCCACTCAGGTGGAATCCTTCCGGGCTGGCATAGGTGTCCGCGCCCTTGCGCTCGATTCGAAGGGCAACGTTTGGGTGGCCAGCAACATGTCGCTCGATTTCCCGCCGCCAGTAATCCCCGATGGCGCCTCCATTATGGAGCAATTCAAGATCGCAGCCGGGCATATGCTGACGATCCTCTCCAAAAATCCCAAGATGGTCACCGGCGTGGTGAACATGATTCGCCCCGATGGCAGCCAGCCTGCCGCTATGGGTTTCACCGGCGATAAAAAAATCAGCGTTCCCTGGGGATTAAATATCGACGGAAATGATGATGTCTGGGTCGGTAACTTCTGGGGTCGGGGCGTAGTGCTGATGGCCGGAGATAATACCAAGGGACATCCACCGGGCACCAAAACTGGAGATGTTCTCCACGTTTTCCAAGGCGGCAGCATTCAGATGCTGACTGACGTCTCCATAGATCCTGCTGGCAACGTATGGGCCGCGAACAACTGGAACAGTCTCAATGGCGCCGCCGCTCCCGATCCACTCCGCCCGACCTCGACTTGGGGTGGCGGATCGGGCATCACGGTGATCTATGGGGTGGCTGCGCCGGTGAAGCCGCCGCGAATGGGCAAGGTACGGACCTACTGAAGCGAGGACTGGCGCATAACGAAACCAGGGGCGAGGGCATGTTGATTCAGAACACCGAGTAGGCTCCCCATGGAACCGATGTATTGCATCGGGCTGGATGTGCACAAGATGAGCGTCAGTTACCGCGTGAAAAATAGCAGTGGCGCTTTTTCTTGCGAAGGATTACTTCCGGCCACACGTTTTGATTTAGATCGCTCCCATCCAGCCTGAACAATGCAAATTTTCTGGCCCATCTGCCCCGAGGAATTCCCTCTCACAGCTGAGGCTGAAGACGTTCCGTCACCCAATGCAAGTCGGCTACCTGGGCTTGAGACGTATCAAATTCCCATGGAGCAGAAACCGACTGCCCTTGCGGGCGATTCCCGCGACTTCTCTGGCGGATGTATCGGCGGGAAGAGTATTCCTGCTTGAGCAGCGATCTGAAAAACTTTTCGTGTGGTGTATGCTCCCTCGGACTTTGTCGATGGCAAAGCCGAAATGTTCATCTGAATTTGTCTGAGAGGCTGGCTGCTTATTGCTGGCCGATGCGGTCGATTTCTTTCTTGATGGCCAGGGTATCCAGACTAGCCAGCGGCAAGGAAAGGAGCAGGTTTATTCTGCGATCCAACGTCACGAATGCGTCGCGGAAAGCCTTTTCGACCTGTTCGGGAGTCCCAGCCACAGCTGCGGGGTCCGGTACACCCCAGTGCGCGGTCATTGGTTGACCTGGCCAGAAAGGGCAGACTTCTTTGGCCGCGTTATCGCAGACCGTGAAGACAAAATGCAACTCAGGTGCTCCCGGCTTCGCGAACTCATCCCAGTTCTTACTACGCAATCCTTGAGTGGGCAACTTGGCAGTCTCTAATTGTCGCAGCGCTTGTGGATGAACCCGGCCGGTTGCGTGGCTCCCCGCACTGTAGGCGGTGAAATTCGGGAATCCCCTTTTGTTCATGATGGCTTCAGCCATGATGGAACGGGCGGAATTTCCGGTACATAGGAAGAGAACGTTGTAGCGCGCTGGCATGATGGCCGCCCTTTTCCGAGGCCCCGGAGTGCCCCTTCGCAGGCTTTAGGAAGGAGCGGGTAATGGGTGACAAGGATCACAGCCTCGTGGCGGGAATAGGCTATCATAACTATATGCGCGTATGCGAATATACCATTTCAGTAGAAAGGCGGGCTTTTCGTGAAAACCACAGCGAATGTGGCACCCACAGCTAAGCCGGCAAAGCGGCTGAATCTCTTCGAGCGTTACCTCACTTTGTGGGTGGCGCTATGCATGATTATCGGGGTTGCTTTGGGAAAGACCACGCCCGGAATTGTCCAGAGTCTGCGCTCGCTGGAATTCGGCAATGGCAGCCATGTTAACGTCCCCATCGCTATCCTGATTTGGCTGATGATCATCCCGATGATGATGAAGGTAGACTTTGCGTCCATTTTGGGTGTGCGAGAAAAGCCCCGAGGACTGCTGGTCACCTTGTTTGTGAACTGGCTGGTGAAGCCCTTTTCGATGGCCCTGATTGCCTGGGTATTTTTCCGCCACGTTTTCAGCGCCTGGATTCCGACCCCTCTGGCGGACCAGTACATCGCCGGGACGATCATTCTTGCAGCCGCCCCGTGCACTGCAATGGTATTTGTCTGGAGCTACCTGACGGATGGAGATCCGGCATACACACTGGTGCAGGTATCTCTAAACGATTTGATCATGCTTTTTCTTTTCGCTCCCATTGTGCGATTTCTGGTAAGCGGGACTTCTTCGCTGCATGTCCCATTCAAAGTCCTGCTCTATTCCGTGTTTGTTTTCATTGTTATTCCGCTGGCGGTGGGCTCTGCACTTAGATATTGGTTCATCCGCAAGCATGACGTCGAGTGGTTTGAGCGAAGTCTACTACCAAGATTTGCGCCAGTTACGATCCTGGCGTTGTTGGCTACTCTGGTTTTCATCTTCGCTTTTCAGGCCGACAATATCACCAGCCGCTATTTCCACGTGATTCTCATCGCCATCCCGATTCTGCTGCAGGTGTATTTCAATTCCGGTTTAACGTACGGATTGATGAGATTCTTTCGAGTTCCGCATTCCGTGGCTGCACCCGGGGCATTGATTGGCGCCAGCAACTTTTTTGAACTTGCCGTGGCCACCGCAATCGCACTTTTTGGACCAGGTTCGGGGGCAGCACTGGCGACCGTGGTTGGCGTCTTAGTGGAAGTGCCCGTAATGCTGTCCGTGTGCAACGTGTGTAACCGTACTCAAGATTGGTTTCCAGCAGCGGAGGCAGCGGGTAAAGGGAGTATCGAAGGAGAGGTAATGACATGAAACCCAAATCAGAATGTTATGGGAAGATGTTTCCTTCTGTTGTTGAGCTGGCTCACAACAGGTCGGTGAGCGGAAAAGTATTCGGTTATCAACTCGACTATGCCGGACAAGTGGTTGATGCGAGGACCGCAACCGTGAACCTTGAAGCGTGGCAGAAGTGTTTGGAATGCCCTGACTTGGATAGCTGTATTCGGCTATCCGAGGGCACAATGCTCATGGAGCTCGCAGTTAAGATGTCGCCGCAGTCTCTGTACTAAGAATTACGCGATCAGGTCCGCTTGAAAGAGAACCCGCTCCCGTCGAGAGGAAGGGACGCATGAAAGAATTGGAACAATACTTCAAGGCACTGGGTGACACAAACCGGCTACGCATCTTGAACTTACTGCTACATGGTGAATTATGTGTCTGCGATATTCAGTATGTCCTACGGGCGACACAGCCAAACGTCTCCCGCCATCTTTCCTACTTGAAGAACTCCGGCCTTGTGCTCGACCGGAGGGGCGGCTACCGAATTTTCTACCGCCTCGCGGACCAGAAACAAGGGACTAAAAGGCGCCTGTTCGAGTTTCTCCAGGACGCTTACAAAAACGAGGAACAGTTGAAGTCGGACAAGAAACGACTAAAAGAAGCGATTGAAGCCGGGTCCTGCACGCTCAGTGAATCGAAAACCTACTCAGCGGTGAGGCGGGCGAAGCCGACACATACAACCGGAGTCTAACGATTTTTCCTCGACGAATGTGTCTCTCAGCGCCATTCTTGTTTCCCCTTGTTGCTTCTAATCCCGTCCCGCCGACGAATCGATAATGCGTTGCCTGACTAACTCCTGATTTGATTGAAGGATCGCTTTCGGCCACACGTTTTGATTTAGATCGGTCCCATCAAGCCAACTGAACAATGCAGAATTTCTGGCCCATCTGCCTCCATCAATTCCCTGCCACAGCTCTTAATTAATTCCTCGGAAAGACGAAAGTGATTGCCGCTGGTGGCTGCGGCATGTTTCGCCGATACTTCAGCGTCCTTGGTCAGGCGCAGACGCGGAGGAGAAACCCAGAGGGCACGATGTAATTGTGCCCCGACACGAGGGAGGCGGATCGGCAGTGGGCCCGTGCCGGCGAAAGGCGTTGGGATGGGGATCGACGGGTTGTATCCGGCCCCGGTCGCCGGAGGAATTTACTTTCGCGGGCAGAGGAAGGTGATTGTTGATGGGGGGCGGAGGGTGGAGAGGCGGGATTTGAGTTTGCGGGGGGCGACGGCGAGGATGGCGGCCAGGAGGTGGTGGGCCTGGTCGAACGGGAGGGAGATGCGGAATAGGTCGGCTTTGCGGGCGTGATCGAATTTTTCGTAGCGGGCGGGTTTGCCGGCGGCCCAGGCGAGGAGGACGTCCCAGGGAGATTGGGCGGCGAAGAGTTTTTTTTGGGCTGGCATCCTGGCGGAGGATTTCGGTGACGATGCGCTGGGCGCCGCCGCCCATTTCCAGCAGGACTGCGGTGGCTTGGGCCGGGACGAAGGGGCGGGCTGGATCGTCGTCGGGAAATGGGGCCAGCAGGTTTTCGATTTCGCCGGGTTCGGGAGAGAGCGGATCCCACCAGTAGCGGTAGCCGTTGAAGATGACGCTGCCGCTGCGGAAGATCTGGTGGACGCGGGCGGGGTCTTTGCCTGCGACGCTGACGACCATGTCGACCAGTTCGTGGAGGCGGAAGGTTTGGTTGATGACGGGGCGGACGCTGAGGTGGCCGGCGTCTTGTTCGGTGTAGCGGAGGGGGATTTGGTGGGGGAGGGGCATGGGGGTGTGTCAAGAGTAGTATGAGGGATTTTGCGCGGGGTTTAGGTTGAGATCCTTCAGCTATCCTCGTCGGATAGCTTCAGGATGACAAATTTTTGGGCACTGGGAGAATTTTTGCGGCGGGGCAGGAATCGGATTCGGAGGCCGACCTGAAGGTCGGCCAGTACATTTGGAGGGTGGCCGATCTGAAGTTCGGCCACTACACAGACGGAGGGAAATTAGCCGAGTTTGGAGAGGCGGTCGCGGACGCGGTCGCTTAGGGCTTTGCCGTCGATGGATTTGCCGGTGAGGGCGTCTTTGGCGGCTTTTACTACGGAGCCCATTTGTTTCATGGAGGTTGCGCCGGTATCGGCGATGGCTTTCTGGATGGCGGCGTCCATTTCGGCATCGCTGGCGCCGGCGGGGAGATAAGCTTCGAGAAATTTGAGTTCGGCGTTTTCCTTGTCCACCAGATCCTGGCGGCCGCCTTTGGTGAACTGGTCGATGGATTCCTTGCGCTGTTTGACGAGGGTTTGCAGCAACTGAATGGATTCGGTGTCGTCGAGCTTGCGCATTTTTTCGACTTCCTTGAGTTGGAGGGCGGCCTTGGCCATGCGCAGGACGCTGAGGCGCATCTCTTCCTTGGCTTTCATCGCCGCGACGATATCTTTCTGCAATTGTTCGGAAAGGCTCATGATTTCTCCTGTTTCCGAACTATAACAGACGCGGATTCCGGCGATTCATATTTCGGGAGCCTGAGTGTAGAGGGATTTGCGATCTAGTGAGCGTTGGTTGCCGCGGAAGCGGCGGTGGGTTTCAGGACGGCGGTGCTGCGCTCGTCGCTGGCGATGATGCGGTAGAACTTCTTCAGCTCGTCAGCTTTCGTGACGGGGACGCTGAGTTCCTTGATCTCAAACGTGCGCGTGTAGCGGATGGCGCCGCCGCTGGCTTCGGTCTTGCTGTGGTAGCTGCCGAAGCTGTAATCCACATCGGTGGCGGGGGGAAGTTCATCCACGACGTAACCTGCAGGGATTTTAATCTCGAAGGTGTCTGTGTCGCGCTGCGGCCCCTCAAACTCCACCGGATACCTCCGAGGTTCCTTGGTTTCCAGAAGACCGGTGGCTTTGACGCCGACGACCCGGGGACGAACCAGGAGCAGATCTCCGGCAAGTTTGCCGTAATCAATCGCGTTGAAGGACCAGTCGTAACCGAACGGCATGGTGTATTGCTTCAGATTCGTGACCGTGGCCTGGTGATTTGAAATGTGCCCATGGAGTGCGACATCAATTGTTCGATCGGCTTGATGCGATCCGCTTCCTTTTGCACATCGCGCAAAGACCAGCGCTGATACCACGCGGCATCGCCGACGCGCACCTCGTGGACGCTGCCGACCAGGATGCCCCGGGAATCGATCGTGAAATTGCCGGTGCGCTCGACGCCGTTGGTAGAAGTCAGCAATTGCGGGAGCTGGACCAACTGCCCTCCATCCGGAGTAACCAGCAAAGCAAAATTCGCCTGCAGCGGGCCGTGCAGATCGCCAAAGGGCGTGACCTCGTCCGTGGGGTCAAAGAAAAGCAGCCGGCCCAGCTTCGGATCTTTGATGGTGGCGACGAGAGTGGGATCGTCGAGCGCGTCCGGTAGGTGAATGGCGAGGATCGCGTGATTGAACGAGCCGACGTGCGGAGGGGTGGCGGGAGTGACGCCGCCGCGTTCGGTATTGATCACGACGTGATAGGAATCGATATTGATTTCTTTCAGCATGGAAGAGAGCAGGGTGGCTTTATCCTTGCAGTCCCCATAGCGGTGAGAAAAGGTTTCGTCGGCCGTATGCGGCTGCCAGCCGCCGATCCCGAGTTCGATGGCCACGTAGCGAATGTCTTTCTGCATGAACTCGGCAAGGGCCTGCATTTTGGCAAGCTGGGTGGGCTTATTCGCGGTGAGTTCGGCGACTTTTTGTTTGATGGCGGGAGAGGCATCGCGCCGATTCTGAAGCAGTCCGTTATACCAGACGCCCATTTCCGACCAGGTGAGAAAGCCATGATTGGCGCCACCGGGAGGAATGAGAGCGATCACCATCAGGCCCGCAACGCCTCTCCACGGAGGCATGTCCTCTTCCGGCTTGATTTCGGGAATCTTCGTGAGCTGCCACTGCCATTGATTGTTACCGATTGAGGCGGGCTGCACTTCCGGGTGATTGATCCAGACGGCTTTGTATTCCCAGCCCGGGGGAAGTTCCAGCGTATAGCGAGACTCCGCAACCGGAACGGATTCCTGGAAATACCATTCGTCCTGAAGGACATAGGGGCGATCTTCGTGTTCGACTTCGTAGCCGATGATGTTGCCGGGATCGGCAGCGGGAATCTCCATAATCTTTGCGCGGACGATCGGACAAGAGGATTCCGCCCTCTTCGTTCAGATAGCCTCTTTCGATGAGGTCCTTGTCCTTTACTTCATAGTCCTTGCCCTGGGCGGGAATGCACCAGCCATGGACTTTCTCGATACGCGTTTCGGAATCGAACGCCAGCGTCAATTTGCCGAAGTGTTTGCCGCCGGGACGAAGAATTTTATAAGCGTTGCGGTCGATTTCCTTGAGCTTCCCGTTGGGTTGGACGATGAGGATTTCCTCGGAGTAGAGGAGAACGGCTTCGGCTTTCTCGTCGTGGGGAGGCAGCAGGCGCGCTGGTTAGCGCATGCATCCAAGCGGGCGCGTCTCCCGCGAATGAGCGCGGTGCGTAGCGCCAGACAAAGCAGGACGAAGAAAACGGCGGCCGCGAGCGAGCGTTCAGTTCGTGGCGGCCGAAGCGCCTGGCTGCAGGACAATTTGTTGTTCATCACCGGATTTCACCGCCTGATAGAAATCACGCAAAACGGGATAAGCATTCTTGGGAACCACCAGGAGATCACTGCGGATGCTGCGGGTAATGTGGATGCTGCCGGGCTTCTGCTCGATTTTCAGGGTGTACTCGGCAGCTTTGACGTCCTGGTCAATATTGCCGGGAACCTTGTCCACCTTCCAATCGAGAGGCAGATCAATGGTGACGTCATCGACCGTGCGAAACGAATAGGAAAAATAGACGTCGTTGACGCGGTTGGCGTGTTCAAAAGTGTGTTTTTCCCCGGCGGAAAAGATTCCCGTGGCGATCAACACGCGGTGGCCGGCAGGAGAGGCCCAGCCGGGAATCTTGATGTCGAATTCGGCGGTGAGCGGCGCTTCCGAACTTTTCCAATCGGGTTGTTTGGTGAGTTCCACTTCGCTGGCGGCGGGCACGTAGTCCTTCAGGAGTTCCTCAAGATATTTCTTGCGGGCTTCGTCGTCCTGATTGTAGAACTCGTGGCGGCGGGAGATGGCCTCGAGGCCGGTAAAGCCGAGGGAGACCTTTCCTTCGAGAGTGCCGTCGTCAGTGAGCTTGAGTGTGGCGGTGCGCAGGATTTCCGAAAGGGCGCTGTCCGGCATTGGAGTTTCAATCCAGGTACCGCCATCCTTGTTCAGCTTGAGGCCCTTGACGGAGGTCTCGTACCAGGGAAGCATGCCGTAAGGAGCAAAGGCAGTACCGGGATCGCAGTAAACGTCCTTACCATCCACCTTGACGATGGCGATGTTGGAATTGAGTTCATTCGCGTTCATGCGTTTGTCGTTGAAGAAATAATCGTTGCGGGTGGAAACGAAAGCACCGGACGATTCAAAGCCGGCCGCGCGGGCCAAGCCAACAAAAAGCCAGGTGAGATCGCCGCCGTAGGCGTAGCCGTTCTTGAGGACATCGGCGGCGTTATCAATCTTTTTCTGTTTGTCGCGCTTGAGTTCCGCCTCGGATTTAGCGTTTTCGTAGCTGAGATTGCGGAACTGCTGCACGCGGGCATAGATTTTGCGCAATTTGGCGTCGGGAGAATCGGAAGGCGAAACAATCTGGGAAGCAGCGGCCTCCAGATCCTTACGCTTGCTGATGAAACTCTCCAGCTTATCGTTCTGTTTTTTGCCGAATTTACGCCAGAACTTGGCAGGATCCTCCTCGAAGCCGTCTTCGCTGTAGATGAAGACAATGCGGTATTTCAGCTCGTTTTCCGGCGGCATGTAGTCTTCGACCTGGAACGCGGGAACATTGGTGGCCGTCATCCGAATGAATTTGTCAGGCCCCTCCTTGGGGGGATCGGTGCCCGGAGGAAGACCCGCGGGCCATGCCCAGTGGAGCGCCCATTCCGGATAAGGCTTGAGGCTGAATTTAGCCGTGCGGGTGAAAAGATCGTCGCTGATGCCCCAGTAGGAATTGAAAATGTAGTTGTCGGTAAAATTGTAATTCCAGTGGTATTCAACGATGCTGCCGACCTGAACATCGGGAATGGAAAAAGTCTTCACCAGAGTTTTGACGCCTTTGGTTTTTTCGATGGTCTTGTCATAGATCTTGCCGTCGAAATTGACGATCGAGCCGTCCGGGCGAATGGTGCGGGCCCGAATATTGCTGATCGTGATGCCGGCTTCTTCCTTGACGTAGGGGATCTCGACATCAGCGTACTTGCGGCCCTCTTCCGTAAGAATTTTGATACGGACGTAGTTGTACTCGCTGGCGGCCCGGCTGGAATCATTGCGGTCGACCTGGCGGTAGAGATAGATGGCAGGGGCGCCGGGAGCCTTGGGCTCGCTGGTCATTTTGAGGTCTGCGGGATCGATGGGCTGCCAGTCCTCGCTGGCATTTGTGGAGCGGAACGGCTGATAGAGATAACAAGCAGAAACGAGAATCGAGAGAATGGCGAGGCGGCGGAAGTTCACGCGTGGCTCCCGGAAAATGAAAGATGGCCGGCGAAAACGGACAGGGGGACACACGTCAAAGACGGCGAACTTAACTTGAAAATAGGTGTGCCACAAAGTCCGAGCGAACCGACTCTGCTACCGAATGACGGTGACAATACTGACTAGTACGAATGATGTCAAGAGGACCCGGGGACCATGCGCGGCGGAGGCCCGAGGAAGCGCTTTGCGGAGGGGGCGGGGTGGGGCATAATCCGGGCACACGGAAACAAACTGAGTTTTGCAATCGTTGAAAACTTCCGCAGGGAGGAACACGTTGAGCGACCGTCCATGGAATCCCGGGGGCAGCACAGGTGAGTTCCAGCCGTATGTGCCGGCAGCGCAGAGCGTGGTGGAATTTTCGTTTCGCGCAGTGGTGCTGGGGGGATTGTTCGGGCTGCTGTTCGGCGCGGTGTCTGTGTACGTTGGACTGCGCGCCGGGCTGACGGTTTCCGCTTCGATTCCGATTGCGGTGCTCTCCATCAGCATTCTGCGGGCGTTCGGGCGCGCGACGATTCTTGAGAACAACATCGTGCAGACGACGGGATCAGCGGGGGAATCACTGGCGGCGGGCGTGATGTTCACGCTGCCGGCACTGATCTTCCTGGGGTTTGGGTCGGAGTTTACGTTCTGGCGGATTTTTCCGATGGCGCTGCTGGGCGGATGGCTGGGCGTGCTGTTCATGATTCCGCTGCGGCGGCAACTGATTGTGAAAGAGCACGGGAACCTGACGTTTCCCGAAGGGACGGCGTGCGCGGACGTGCTGGTGGCGGGGGAACGCGGCGGATCGTTCGCGGGGCGGGTGTTCTGGGGACTGGGGCTGGGCGGTGTCTATACGTTTCTGATGAACACGGTGCAGGCGTGGACGGGGCAGCCGGAAGCGCGGCCGGGATGGTTTCCGGGCGCGTCGTTTCGCGCGGCGGTGACCTCTGAATATCTGGGAGTGGGCTACATCATCGGGCCGCGCGTGGCGGGAATTCTGTTTGCGGGCGGAATTGTTTCGTGGCTGGTGATCATGCCGGCGATCAAATTTTACGGGCAACTGGCCGGCAATACGCCGATCTATCCCTCGACGATTCCGATACCGCTGATGTCGCCGGACGATTTGTGGAGAAGCTACATCCGGCCGATGGGGGCGGGAGCGGTGGCCGCGGCGGGATTGATCACGCTGATGCGGACGCTGCCAACGATTGTTTCGGCGCTGACGGCGGGATTGAAGGACGCGCGGAAGGAAGGTTCGCCCGAGGCGGTGAGCAGCGAGCGGACGCAGCGGGATGTGCCGATGAAGTGGGTGGTGGTGGGATCCGCGCTGATCGTGGTGATGATGTGGGTGATGCTGACGTTCCATCCGATGAAGGGCGCAGGGACCGCGTGGTATCAGAACCTGTTTGCGGCCGTGTTTGTGGTGGTGTTTGGATTTTTGTTTGTGACGGTGGCGAGCCGGATCAGCGGGTTGCTGGGAAATTCGTCGAACCCGATCAGCGGGATGAGCATTGCCACGCTGATGGCCACGTGCGCGATTTTCTTTCTTGCCGGGTGGACGGCGCCGAACTACGCGGTGCTGGCGCTGATGATTGGCGGCGTCGTGTGCATCGCGGCGGCGATTGCGGGCGCAACTTCGCAGGATTTGAAGACGGGATTTCTGGTGGGGGCGACTCCCTTCTGGCAGCAGATGGGATTGCTGGTGGGCGTGACGGTTTCGACGGTGGCGATCGGCGCGACGCTGAACCTGATGAACAAGGGGCTGGAGCGCTATATCCCGACGCAAATTGCCGTGAACCTGCAGGCGCTGCCATCCGGCGTGAAGGTGGAGCGGCCGGAGTTCACCTATGCGGGAAAGAACTATGTGCTGATCAACGTGCTGGGGTCGCACGAGATTGCCGATGGGGAATATCTCTACGACAACGGGACGAACCGGATCGAATATCTGTGGGCGCAGGGAATCGGAGGCGACAAGGCTCCGGCTCCGCAGGCGCGGCTGATGGCCACGGTGATCAGCGGGATTTTGAACCAGCGGCTGCCGTGGCGGCTGGTGCTGATGGGAGTGGCGATGGTGATCGCGGTGGAGATTCTGGGCGTGAGGTCGCTGGCGTTTGCGACGGGGATGTACCTTTCGATTGCGACGACGGCGGCGATGTTTGCGGGCGGGCTGGTGCGCTGGGCCGTGGATGCGAGCTTGAAGGAAAAAAGCGAAGGAGACAGCGAGGCGAGTCCGGGGGCGCTCTATTCGAGCGGATTGATTGCGGCGGGGGGAATTTTCGGTCTGCTGGGGATTGTGATCAATTTGCTGCAGGACCCGGAGATATCGAACCACGTGCCGGGGTGGGTTTCCAGCGTGTTACGGCTGCCGTGGCGGCCGGATCTGTTTGCGGTGGGGCCGAAGATATTGGGTGGGCTGGCGACGAGCAATTTGTTTGGGGCGTTTATGTTTTTGTTATTGGCGGGGTCGCTGTTTCATTTTGCGAGGAAGAAGTTGGATTAGGGAAGGGCAGGGCGAAGAGGTCTGCACAGGCTGAAACCTGTGCTACTCGAAAACGGCCCGCCTCCTGCCTTCGCCGCAAAAGCGCGGCTACGGCGGGCTAGCGGAAGGCGGGCCCTACAACGGCGGCGGATTCAGCGGGTATAGACTTCTTCGTGAGAATCGACGGTGGTGTTTGATTCCTGGCGGCGAGTGGAGCTTTCGCCGCTTCCACGGGAACGCCGAGTTGCAAGATCGTTTTTTTCCAGCTTGAATTGTTCGACGAGGCCGCGGAGCTGCGTGGACATTTTGGCGAGCTGCTGGGCGGCTTTGAGGGAGTCCGTGGCGCCCTGGGAAGTGTTTTGCGCGGCTTGGGCGACTCCATTGATGTTTTGCGCGACTTCGCCGGAGCCCTTGGCGGCATCGGTGAGGTTGCGGGACATTTCACTGGCGGTGGCGGATTGTTCCTCCACGGCGGCGGCGATTGTGCCGGAAATCTGATTCACCTGGCTGATGATGCCACTGATGGCGCCGATGGCCTGCACGGCGGCCTTGGCATCGGTCTGGATGGTTTCGATTTTGCGGCTGATGTCTTCGGTTGCGGTGGCGGTCTGCTTGGCGAGTTCCTTCACTTCGTTGGCGACGACGGCGAAACCGGCGCCGACTTCCCCGGCGCGGGCGGCTTCAACGGTGGCGTTCAAGGCGAGGAGATCAGTTTTTTGCGCGATGGAGGTGATGGCTTTGATTACCTGGCCGATTTCAGCGCTGGATTCGCCCAGCTTGGAGACGATGGCATTGGTTTCCGTGGCGGTTTCCATGGCGGAGCCGGCGACGCGGGCGGCTTCGGTGGCGTTCTTGGCGATTTCGGAGATGCTGGCGCTCATTTCCTCGGTGGCGGTGGCGACGGTCTGCAGGTTGCGGTTGACCTGCTCGGTGGCGGCGGAAACGGCATTGGCCTGGGCGGAGGTTTCCTCCGAGTTGGCGGTGATCTGCTGGCTGACGGAGGAGAATTCCTCGCTGGCGTTGGCGACGTTCTGCGAATTTTCGGCGATGGACTGGATCACTTTGCGGAGGCTGGTCTGCATGGCGTTGATGGCCTTGCCCAGTTCCCCCAATTCGTCGTGGCTCCGGATTTCAACTGCGTCGGAAGTTAAGTCTCCGGTGGCGATGGCTTCCGCTTTGTGCAAAACAGAATTGGTGCCGAGGAGATTGGCCGGCTCAGGAAAATGGCGAGGAAGATGCCGACGGCGAGAGCGAGTGCGGTGCTGACACCGATGCTCCAGACCAGAGAGCTATTGGCCGCGTCCAGCTTGTCCTGCTGTTCGTTAAGAGTCTTGCCCATACTTTCCGAGAGGTCGCCGAGAGTTTTGGTGGTGGCATTGAGCACTGGAGTGACCTGATCCACATAATTATTGCCTGCTGTCACCACGGCGTCCCGAGATCCAGTGCCGGCGCTGTCGATGATTCCTTTCTGCATTTCGCGGATCTTGACCGATTCCTTGCTTGATTTGCGCCAGGCGTTCCTTATTTTCCTGAATCGTCCACTGCGCGGAAAGTTCATCGAGCTTGGCGGTGCTTTTGCCGGACCTCTCCCAAGCACTGTCCCAGGCCTTGACTGCATCTTCCCTGCGTGCGGTCTCGCCGGCTGCGAGGATAGCCTGCCGGGATTTACTCCGGAATAATCCAGATCGTCCTTTAATTCATCCAGCGCGCCGATGCTCGGGACCCGGCTCGAAAGAATGTAGCTATAGATGTTTTTTACCTCGGTGGACTTCACGTAGCTGAGGGTTCCGCTGACGACCATGAGCAGAAGAATCCCGGCAAATCCAAGGCCCAGTTTTGTGCCGATCTTGAGTTTCATTTGTGTCTCCTAATTTCGGGAAACTTCAAAAGCCATTACCCGCGACGAAATGCTCTTCATGAGGGGCAGCAAGATGCTGAGCCCCGGGGGAATTCGTTGCTCCGCGCCGCGTGTGGGGGAGCTTGCGCGTCAATCGCCGGCCTGCTGCGAGAGGGCCTCGGTCGCCACACTTGTGGAATCCACGCCGGCGGGGAGGCGAATGATTTTTTCGGTGTCGAGAACCAGAAGGAGCTGGCCTTCGAGTTTGCAGACGTGGATGGTTACGGCGCGGACAGCGGGCTTCAGGGTTTCGGTTGGCGGCTCGAAGAGATCGGGATCCACCTCGAGGACCGGGCCGATTTTATCGACCAGCAAGTTCATGGGGCCTTCGCTGGTCTGAACAACCATCATCATGGACTGGCCAGTAGATTCGCCGGCAACGAGGCTGAGGCGAGTTTTGAGATCGAAGGTGGTGAGGATCTGGCCGCGGAGATTGATGATGCCAGGGAGCATGGGAGGAGCAAGCGGGACAGGCGTGATGTTCTGGAACTCCATCACTTCCTGGACCTTTTCGACGTGAACACCGAAGCAGATGCCATTGAGAAAGAAAGTGGAATAGCGCTGTTTAGCCGACATGGGGGGCTTCCATTCCGGATTCCACGAGCACGGCGGCGTCGAGGTGCGCGTCGTGCATTTTCGAGAGCAGCGCGGGCATATCGAGAAGTTCCGTGACGCGCTCCTGCACGACGAGGGAGCCGCGAACGCAGGGGCGGCTGGGCGGAGTGAGCTGATCGATTTCCACCTTGGAGATTCCGAGAATCTGGTGGACTTGCAAGATAAAGTTGCTGGAAGTTTCCGAGCGCACGACGATCGCGGAAATTTTTTCGCTGGAGGGTCCCGCGCCGGCAAGCTGAGGATTGCGGGCATGGGCGCGGCGATTTTCGAGCAATTCCTGGAGACGCAACGACGCGCAGAATTTCGCCACGGTACTGGACGACGTCGAGTCCGCCCATGAGTTCCTTGGCGGAGGCGGGAAATTCCTCGAGGCGCTGAACGAAATCGAGCGGGACGGCCATGCGCTCGCCGTCCGAACCACCGAGCAGAAGCAGCGTGAGGCGCTCCTTGGGTTGGGCATCGGTGAGCTCCTGAGCACCAATACCCCGGGCGGTAACAACTCCGGCGCGGCGGGCAAGCGCGGCGATATCGAGGATCAGGGCGACGCGGCCATCGCCAAGGACGGCGGCGCCGGAAAAGAGAGCGATGGATTTGAAACGCTTGTCGAGCGGCTTGATGACGATTTCCTCGGTGTTGCGAATAGCATCCACGAGCAAGGCGATCTGGCGGCCCTCGGTGCGGACGACGACGATTTTGGAAATGTTGGAATCGAGTGCGGTGTCTGGCAGCTTGAGTTCCTGGCACAAGGACATGAGGGGAAGAACGGTGCCGCGAAAACGAAATACGGAGACGCCGTCGATATTTTCGATGAACTTGTGGGCGTCCTCGGCGTCCACGGCAATCATTTCGACGAGCGCGGCTTGCGGAATGGCGAAGACGGATTTTCCGCTGAGCACGGTGAGGGCGGGAATGGTGGCGAGGGTGAGGGGAATTTCGAGCCAGACGGTGGTGCCGCGGCCGCGCGTGGTCTGGAGTTTGGTGAGGCCGCCGATGCGCTCGACGTTGGTCTTGACGACATCCATGCCGACGCCGCGGCCAGAGACATTGGTCACTTTTTCGGCGGTGGAAAGACCGGGAAGAAAGATGAGGTTGAGCGCTTCGGCTTCGCTGAGTTTTTCAACCTGGGCGGCGGTGAGGGCGCCTTTCGAGATGGCCTTTTGCTTGACACGTTCGAGGTCGATGCCGGCGCCATCGTCGGCGATTTCGAGATGGAAATTGCCGCCTTCGTGGAACGCGCGGATGCGGAGGGCGCCTTCTTCCGGTTTGCCTTTCTGCAGGCGGATTTCGGGCGATTCCAGGCCGTGATCCATGGAGTTGCGAAGAATGTGGGTGACAGGATCCTTGATGGCTTCGAGAAGCGTTTTATCGAGTTCGGTGTCGCCACCCTGGGTTTCGAGCTTGATTTTTTTGCCGAGGTCCTTGGAAACGTCGCGAACGATGCGGGGGAGCTTGTCGAAGAGCTGGCTGACGGGCTGCATGCGCGTCTTCATGACGTTTTTGCGCAATTCGGAAGTGACGTAATTGAGGCCGTGGACGGCGCCATTCAGATTGCGCTCGTTGGTTTCGGTGGCGATCTGCAGCAAACGGTTGCGGAGCAGGACGAGTTCGCTGACGAGATTCATCTGTTTTTCGAGGAGATTGACGTCGACGCGGATTGCGGCTTCGGTGGCTTCCGGTTGTTTTTTGTCGGCGAGGGCTTCGGCAATGTCCTGCTCGGTGATCAGGCCAAGCTGAATCAGGATTTCGCCGATGCGGCGGGTATCACCGGCTTCCTGCATCTGCAATGCGCGGAGGATTTCTTCGGGACGAACGCGGCCTTGGCGGACGAGGGCGCCGCCTAGGCGCGCGGGGACGACGCCGGATTTGGCGATTTTTTTGTCACGGGCAGCCCTTTGAGACGTTGGCGCAGCGTCGGCCGAGTTTGCTTTTTGCGGCGCTGCTTCTGATTTTTTCTCAGCGTCGCTAGCAACGTGCTGGGTGGCGGGAGGCGAGGTAATCTCCGCAGACGGAGGAGCTGCGGCAATGACTGCGGCTGGCTGAGCGGTGGCGAGAAGTTTTTTCAGGCGTTCGACGAGATCGAGATAGTCGCGCGTACCTTCCGATTCGGTGGTGCGAATTTCGGCGAGCAAGGCGCGAACGGCGTCCACCATTTCGAGAAGGTGGTCGGCAATTTCGGAATTCAGAACCAATTCACCGGCGCGCATCTGGGAGAGCAAGCTTTCGCCCGCATGGGTGAGCTTTTCCAGTTTGGTGAAGCCGAGGAAGCCGCAACTGCCCTTGATGGTGTGGATGGTTCGGAAAATGCTGCCGAGGAGTTCGGCATTGCCGGGGTCGGATTCAAGGTGGACGAATTCCTGATCGAGGCGATCGAGGTTCTCCGTGCTTTCCTGCAAGAAGTCTTTAACCAGTTCGTCCATGGCGCAGGCCCATCCCTATGGGCACACGGAAGGTCATGCAATTTGGAAACCATGAGAGTGGAGCGAGGAATGAGAAGTCTCTAAGGTGAATGCATCGAAGGGACGCGGCGGATTAAGGCGTACTGGATGTTGAGGAAGTGCGTAGAACAGCAAACCGGCGCGGGAGAAAACGCTTGGGCGCAGGGAAATATTGGCTGGAGCGCGAGATCCGAATTCGTTTCAGAGAGGAACGCAATGCCCAGAACGGGCATGGCCGCGAGCCGCGAGAATTAAGATCGCTGGGCAGGAAAATCGGGTTTTGACGGGTTCGGGCGGAGGCCGTACACTGCAATTATGAGTTCGTTCTTCGGCGCGCCAAAGGTTCGATTTGACTGGCGCGGGTTTATCACGCCTGGGGTAAAACTGCTGGTGATGATCTGCACGGGAGTGTTCCTGGTGCAGACATTGGTGACGCTGTTCCTGCCGCCCTATGCGACGGCGTGGCTGAATCACTGGTTCGGACTGGTGCCGCTGGGACCGATTCCGGGGCTGCGCCTCTGGCAGCCATTCACTTACATTTTTCTGCATGGCGGGTTGTGGCACCTGCTGATCAACATGCTGATGTTGTGGATGTTCGGGCGGGAACTGGAACTGGTGTGGGGGAAGAACCGGTTCCTGAATTATTTTTTCATTTGCGGAGTGGGCGCGGGGATTATCACGATTCTGGTGAAGGTGACGCCGATGCTGTGGCACGTACAGCCATCGTATGTGCCCACGATCGGGGCCTCTGGCGCAATATTCGGAATTTTGATTGCGAATGCGATCTTGTTTCCAGACCGGCGGATCTGGTTGTTTCCCCTGCCGCTGACGATACCGATGCGGCCGTTTGTGGCGGTGATGGCGGCGATCGAATTTTTCGCCACGCTGGGTGAAACGGGCGACCGCGTGAGCCACTTGTGCCACCTGGGCGGGATGTTGATCGGATGGATTTATTTGCGGCGGGGATCGTTTTTATACCGGGTGCGGAATGAAGTGGCGGATTGGAAGTACGAGCGGAACAAGAAGAGATTTCAGGTGTATATGAAGAAGCAGAAGGATGAGCCGCCCTCGGGGCCAGATCATTGGGTGAATTGAGGGATTTGCGTCGGCGTTGTGACTCGCGGGTTCTCCGCGGGTTTTTGCTTAGGACATTACGGTGAGATGCTTCGGCCCGCGAACGGCGCGGGCCTCAGCATGACAGGTGTGTGTGGGCGGGGCGCAGGCAAGTTCACAGGGGGTTGATCTGCGGGTTCTCCGCGGGTTTTCTTAGGACATTACGGTGAGATGCTTCGGCCCGCGAACGACGCGGGCCTCAGCATGACAGGTGTGTGTGGGCGGGGCGTGCCGGTGATGGCCGACCTGAAGGTCGGCCAGTACATGGATGGGCGGCGCGGGATGCGGCGCGCGGGGCAGAGGGCTGCACAGGCTGAAGCCTGTGCTACGTGGGACGGGTGGCCGATCTGAAGTTCGGCCACTACAGGTTGCGGAAGTTGGCGGGTTTGCTAGAGGGTGCCGATTACGTGGAATTTCATGAAGTTGGTGGTGCCGCGGATGCCCATGGGAGTGCCGGCGACGATGCCGATAACGTCGCCTTTTTTCACCAGGCGTTCTTCGAGGAGGCGCTTTTCGGCGACCACCGCGAGGCCTTCGATTTTCTTGACGTCGGGAATGGTGCGGGAAGTGACGCCCCAATAGAGGGACATGCGGCGGCGGGTTTCCGCCTCAGGAGAAAAAGCGACGATGGGAACGAGAGGGCGGTAGCGGGAGACCAGGCGCGCGGTGAATCCACTGTGGGTGAAGACGGCGATCAGCTTCATGTGCAATTCGCGGGAGGCGTGGCAGACCAGTTCGGCGACGGTTTCGGCGACCTTGAGGCGTTCCTGAGTGGAATTCGGCCGGGGATATTCCTGGATACTGGCTTCGGCTTCCTGAATGATGCGGGCCATCATGCAGACGGCTTCGATGGGGTAATTGCCGGAAGCGGTTTCGGCGGAGAGCATGACGGCGTCGGAGCCGTCGAAGATGGCATTTGCGACGTCGGAGGCTTCGGCGCGGGTGGGGCGCGGATTCTGGGTCATGGACTCCAGCATCTGCGTGGCGGTGATGACGGGGCGGCGAAACTCGCGGGCGCGCGCGATGATGTTTTTTTGAACGACAGGAACTTTTTCCGGATTCATTTCCACGCCGAGGTCGCCGCGGGCAACCATCACGGCATCCGACACACGCAGAATCTCCTCCAGATTTTCGATGGCTTCCGGCTTCTCGAGTTTGGCGATGACCGGCGTGGATTTTTTTGCGCGGCGGATGAGGGATTTGGCGAGAAGCACGTCTTCGGGACGGCGGACGAAACTGACGGCGATGTAATCCGCGCCGTGCTCCAGGGCGAAGCGGAGATCGCGGCGGTCTTTTTCGGTGAGAGCGGGGACGCGGAGCTTCACGCCGGGAAGGTTGATGCCTTTGTGCTCACCGAGCGCGCCGCCATTGATGACCCGGCAGATGATCTCCGGGCCAGAGATTTTTTCGACGCGCAATTCAATCAGGCCGTCCGAGAGGAGGATGCGATCACCGGCGTGCAGTTCACGGGGAAGCGGGCGAAAGATGGTGCTGACGCGCGTGGAATCGCCGAGGATTTTCGCGGTGGTGATGGTGAAGCGCTGGCCGGAGCGGAGCGTGACAGTGCCGCCGCCGGCGAGCGCGCCGGTGCGAATTTTGGGGCCTTGCAGATCGGCGAGGATGCCGACCGTTTTGCCAAGTTCGGCGGCCGTGGCGTGGATCATGGCAATGGTCCGCGCGTGCGTTTCGTGGGTGCCGTGGGAAAAATTCAGGCGAGCGACGTCCATGCCGGACTGGATGAGGCGGCGGATCATGCGCGGGGAGTGCGTGGCGGGGCCGATGGTGCAGACGATTTTGGAGTGGCGCGAGGTCATGGGGGTTGTATTGTAGCGCGAAGAGGAGGAGACGGGGGGCATGCAGAGATGGTGGAAGGACATTACGTTGAGATGCTTCGGGCCGCGGAAGGCGCGGCCCTCAGCATGACAAGTGGCGTGGGGACTTGTTAATGATGGAGCGGCGTTTGGAAGTGAGGAGCGACTCAGCATGACAAGGTGGCGGGATCGGCATACGCACCGGGATGGGAAGCGGCCCGCCTCCCGCCTTCGCCGAAAAGGCCTGGCTACGGCGGGCAGGCCCGCAGGTCCTAAAAGAAGATCATTTGTTGACGGAGAATTCGGCGACGATGTGGACGAGGCAATCTACGCCTTTGGCGAAGGAGGTTAGGGGAAGGCGTTCTTCATCGCCGTGGACGCGGGCGGAGTCTGCTTCTGAGAGAGGAATGGGGCGCAGGCCGTAGGCTTGAACGCTGTGCAGGCGGAGTTGCGCGGAATCAGTGGCGCCGGTGGACATATAGGGCAGCACGGGCGCGCCGCCGAATTCCTGGGCGGTGACTTTTTTGATCAGCGCGTAGAAGTCCGTGTCGAGCGAGGAGTTGGGCGCGGCGAATCCGCCATCGAGCGAAATATCCCAGCGAATCTGCGGATCGTTCACGAGTTTCTTGAGGTCGTTGACGAAGAGATCGATGGTATCGCCGGGGACCAGGCGCACGTTGATGGTGGCGTGGGCTTCAGAGGGAATGACGTTGGCTCGGAAACCGGCTTGCAGAATCGTGGGCGCGACGGTATCGCGCATCATGGAATTCCACGTGGGGTTGGCGTCGGAAAGATAGCGCTGGGCGTGTTCGCCGCGGTCAGGAGTATCCACGACGCGCATCCACTTGCTGGTTTCTTCGTCCTCAAGAGGAGCAAGGGCTTCAAAGTAGCGGCGGACCACGGACGTGAGGTGCACCGGGGCAGTGTAATTGCCAATCTTGTCGACAGCTGCGGCAATGTGCACGACGGGATTATCTTTCGTGGGCGTGGAGGAGTGGCCGCCCTTTCCGGTGGCGGTGAGCTCGACGTTGACGGAAACTTTTTCGCTGACCTGAATGGCGACGTACTGCACCTTGCCGTCTTTGAGGACGACCTGGCCGCCTTCGTTGATAGCGTAACCGGCGGCAATTTTATTCCAGTATTTGGCGATGACCATTTTCATGCTGGAGTCGCCAAACTGCTCTTCATCGGCGGTGCCGAGGAAAATGACGTCGCGATTCAAGTGGACGTTGCCGCGTTTAAGCGCGATGAACGCGGCGAGATTGGCGGCGACCATGCTTTTATCGTCAATAGAGCCGCGGCCCCAGAGATAGCCGTCCTTGATGACGCCGCCGAAAGGATCCACGGACCACTTACTGCGGTCGACTCCGACGACATCCATGTGCGCGACGAGGAGAAGCGCGCGGGAGGGGTCGGCGATCACGGTGCTGCGAAGGCGGGCGACGACGGCGCTGCGGCCGGGAGCGAGGTCGAGCACCTCTGCGGTAATGCCCTCTTTGGCGAGAACGGCGGCGATATATTTTGCGGCGACCTGCTCATTACCCGGAGGATTGGTGGTGTTGATCTTGACGAGGTCGACGAGCCAGTTTTGGGCTTCGAGGGCGAGCGCAGTGGTGTCGCCGACCAGCGGCGGGGCCTGGGGGATGCCAAAGGCGGCGGGTTTTTGAGAGACTTGCGCGCTCAGGTTCCGCGGATTCAAACCGGCGAACAGGACAAAGCTGGCAACAGCAGGGACAATGAGCCGACGCAACACCAAACACCCCCAAGGAAACGCATTTTGCCGCAAGTACATTTCATACTAACATGCGAAGTTTAGCGGCCCGGTACACACGTGAATTAGCGTTACGTATGGCGCACGGGATGCGTCCTAAGCAGTGGTGGACGCGATGTCCGAATTTGGCATCTAAGAAATTTACGACCGAGTAGAGGGGAAAAAAGGATGACACGAAGCATTTGGAGCGTTTTGGCGGTGGCGGCATTGCTGGCGGCAGTGCTGACCGTTGGCGCGGAGGCGCGGGCGCAGGCTCCCGCGGGACCAGAACCGACATCCCAGGCGCCGGCCGCGCCGGCGCAGAAGCCCGCAACGCCGCAGCAGCAGAAGCCCCAGGATTCCGGGGTAACGATTTCTGTGGAAGTGCCGGTGGTGACGCTGGACGTGGTGGCGGCAACGCAAAATGGCGACATCATCCCTGGGCTGAAGAAGGAGAATTTCCGGGTACTGGAAGACGGGCAGCCGCAGCAAATCACGAATTTTGCGCCGACGGATGCGCCGATCACCATGGTTGTCATACTGGAATTCAGCAATGTCACCGGTGGCTGGTTTTCCTACGAGGCAAAATATTGGGCAGAGGCGTTGTTCCCGAACCTGAATCAGAAAGATTGGGTTGCGCTGGTTACGTTTGATATGCGGCCGCGAACGGAAGTGGATTTCACGCAGAACAAGGAAGAGGTGGAGGCAGCGATCATGCACCTCTACTACCCTGGCTTCAGCGAATCGAATTTGTTCGATGCCATTCTGGATACGACCGACCGATTGAAGGACGTGAGGGGCAAGAAATCGATACTGATCCTGGCTTCGGGAATCGATACGTTTTCCAAGCACACGCTGGACCAGACAATGAAGCAACTGCGCAATACAGATACCACAATTTTTGCCGTCGGCGTGGCCAAGCCCATCAGCAACTACATGGAGATGCACGGCAGGCTCGGCGGGAGGGCGACGCTGGATTTTCTGCAAGCGGAAAATCAGTTGAAGACGTTCGCGCACATGACCGGAGGAATGTCGTGGTTCCCGCAGTTCGACGGGGAGATTCCGGGAATCATGCGCGAAGTAGCGGCGTTTTTGAGGCACCAGTACAGCTTGTCGTACACACCGTCGAACCAGAGCCAGGATGGGAAGTACCGGAAGATCAAAGTGGAGCTGGTGGCGCCGGATGGCAGCCCGCTGGTGGTGACCGATCAAAAAGGAAAGAAGCAGAAGTTGGTGGTGTACGCGCGCGAGGGCTACCAGCCGGTGAAGGGCGGCGTGGGGGATTGAGGGTGATGGCGTTCTGCCAGGTGACGGGGAAGATGTGCCGCACCTACGGCTGGTGCTCGATTTAGGCATTGTGCAGAATTCTTGGGTTGAGATTCTTCGGGCGCAAACGGCGCGCCCCTCAGAATGACAAGTTTTGAGATGAGTGCGAGTGGCGCGAGGCCGGGACCTGACCGCGTGGTGCGGGATGCGCTGGGCGACGGACCTCAATTTGAACACTGTGCAGAATTTTTAGGTTGAGATCCTTCGGCTATCCTCATCGGATAGCCTCAGGATGACACGGGTTGGCGTGGGCTGGAGTTGTTAGTAGCCGCGGCGGAGATCGACCTGGTTGAAGAGTTCGCGGGCGTCGAACCAGCGTTCCAATAATTCCAAGAGCAGAGAGGTTTCACGGGGCCAGAGACGGTCGCTGATGGCACTGGTGTGCGGGGTGATGAAGAGGTTAGGGGTTTTCCAGATGAGGGTCATCGGGCGCGGGAGGTTCCGGGTCGGTGACATCGAGCGCGGCGGCGGCAATCTTTTTTTGTTGCAGGGCGGCGATCAGCGCGGATTGATCGAGAAGCGAGCCGCGCGCGACATTGATGAGGCGGACGGAGGGTTTGAGCAGAGCGAGTTGCGGCGCACCGATGAAGTGACGCGTTTCTGCGAGTTTCCGGGGCGCTGATGACTACGTAGTCCGCGTGCGGAAGAAGTTCCGAGAGTTGTGCAATCGGAAGAATTTTTTCGGCATGGGCCGCGTCGCCTTTGCCCGAGCGGGAGACTCCCCAGACGCGCATGTCAAAGGCTTTGGCGCGGCGGGCCAGTTCGTGGCCAATCGAGCCGTAACCCACGATCAAGAGCAGCTTGCCGGAGAGTTCGGTGAGCGGATGTTTATCCCAGAGGTCTTGCTGGGACCAATGCGCGCGATCCTGATTGCGGACGGAATCCGGAAAATTGCGGGCCAGCGCGATCAACAAGCCCATGGTGTGTTCGGCCATGGGAATGGAGAAGATGCCTTTGGGATTGGTGACGATGATTCCGGAATCGCGGAGTTCGGGATAGGAGAGTTGCGCTACGCCAGTGGCGGTGGAATGGATCCATTTTAGTTTTTTCGCGTCGAGGAGTTGGTTGGGGCGGAGGGAGTAGCCGACGAAGATATCGGTGTCCGGGAGTTCGGCGGGGAGGCGATCGAAATCGGGGAGGTGGACAACGCCCATGGAGGGCCAGCGGGAACGGATGGCGTCGGAGAAAGAGGCGGGAGGGCGCCATTCGCTGAAGGGGTGCGAGACGCAGATGGTGAGTTTGGTTTGGTTGGGTGTGGGGCGGGTTGGGGGCATTTGGAAGGCCGGGTCGTCGTTGAGGGCTCGGTGGATTATACGTTGAGATCCTTCGGCCCGAAAACGGGGCCTCAGGATGACGGGTTTTGTTTGGTTGCGGGAGTTGGAGGGATGCGTTGAGATCGAGTTGCCATCGAGGCGAGTTTCTTGAATCTTGCGCCGCTTTGGGATTGGGCTTCGGCTAGATCTTTCCAGAGGGGATTTTTTGAATTGACTAGGGCTACTTTTTTGGAGCGGAGCCAGCCTTTGAGTTGTTTTTCTCGTGCTATGGCCACGTTAATGATCCCGAATTCTTCGAAATAGACGAGTTTGTGGAGGTTGTAGCGCTGGGTGAAACCGGGGACGGATTTTGATTTGTGTTCCAGGGCGCGCCTGGTGACATCGTTGGTTACGCCGATGTAGAGCATTCGGGATTCGTTGGACAGGATGTAGATGAAGTAGGTTTTTTCCATGCGAACCACCCCTGACGGTTGTCATCTTGAGGCCTGGGTTTGGCCGAAAGATCTCAACTTTAAATGCGTGCAAATCTAACGTTGAGATCCTTCGGCTATCCTCGTCGGATAGCCTCAGGATGACAGGTTGCTGCTTATTGTATACTACTAGATACTATTAGATTTTGTTAATTTACAATTATATCTGCATTGTTTTTATTTTACTTTTAGGCGGAGGTCGCGGCCGGTCATGTCGGGGGGAGCGGGTTCGCCGAGGATGCCGAGCATGGTGGGGGCGACGTCGCGGAGGGCGCCGCCAGGGGCGAGTTGGAGGGCGTCGTTTTCGGTGACGCAGATGAGTGGGACGGGATTGGTGGTGTGATAGGTGTGCGGGCCGCCGGTTGTGGGATCGATCATGTTTTCGGCGTTGCCGTGGTCGGCGGTGATGATCCAGGCGCCGCCGCGGGGCTTCAGGGATTGATAGATGCGGCCGAGGCCGGCGTCCACGGCTTCGACGGCTTTGATCGCGGCTTCGAGTTTGCCGGAGTGGCCGACCATATCCGCATTGGCGTAATTCATGATGATGGCGTCGAACTCGCCCTTTTCGATGGCGTTCACAACCGTGTCGGTAATCCCTGCTGCGGACATTTCGGGCATCAGATCGTACGTGGCGACTTTTGGCGAGGGCACGAGGATGCGCTCTTCGCCGCCGAAGGGTTTTTCGACGCCGCCATTGAAGAAATAAGTGACGTGGGCATATTTTTCGGTTTCGGCGCAGCGGAGATTTTTGTACTGCAGGTCCTGGAAAACCTGCGCGAGGATCTGTTCGAGTTTTTCGGGGGTGATGACGCACTTGAGCCAGGGCCAGTTTTTATCGTACTTGGTCATGCCGACGTAGAAGAGGTTTTTGGGGCGCTTGGGGTCGGCGAATTTGTCGAAGTCGGGGGCCTCGAGGGCGAAGGTGATCTGGCGGGCGCGGTCGGCGCGGAAATTATAGAAGATGACGGCGTCGTCATCGCGGATGAGGCCGACGGGAGGCGCGGCGGCGCCGGGGCCGCTGGTGACGACGATGGGCTTGACGAATTCGTCGGTGACGCCTTGCTCGTAGCTTTGCTGCAACGCGGCTACGGGATCGTTGGTTTTGATTTCGGCGTCGCCGTGGACGAGGGCGCGATAGGCGAGTTCGACGCGCTCCCAGCGGTTGTCGCGGTCCATGGCGTAATAGCGGCCGACGAGGGTGGCGATCTGGCCGACGCCGAGTTCGCGCATTTTCTGCTGAAGCTGGCGGATGAAATCGCGGCCGCTGTTGGGAGGAGTGTCGCGGCCGTCCATGAAGCAGTGAACGAAGACTTTTTCGACCTGGTAGCGCTTGGCCATTTCGAGAAGCGCGAAGAGATGATTGATGTGCGAGTGCACGCCGCCATCGCTGAGCAGGCCGAGGAAATGGAGCTGGCGCTGGCGACCGCGCTCCATGGCTTGCTGAAAGAGCGGGACCTGATCGAGCTGCTTGTTGGCGATGAGGAGATCGATGCGGGTGATGTCCATGTGGACGACGCGGCCGGCGCCGATATTGAGGTGGCCGACTTCGCTGTTGCCCATCTGGCCTTCGGGGAGACCGACGGCGGGGCCCGAGGTTTGGATCAGCGTATTGGGAAATTTGCGGAGGAGTTCGTCGTAATTGGGCTTGCGCGCGAGGGCGATGGCGTTGCCCTTGGATTCGGCGCGGTAGCCCCAGCCGTCGAGGACGGTGAGTAGGAGAGGTTTCGGTCGGTTGGCCATGGAGTTTGTTAGATTCCTTCTGCGAGTTTTTGGAATTGATTTAAGTTATTCGATTTCGGAATTCGGTTATCAGTTAGCGGCGGCGGCATGGAGAAAGGCGCCCGCCTCAGAAGGCGGCCGCTACAAATTCGCGGAGGGCGGCGAGGAGGCGGTCGACTTCGTCGGGGGTGTTGTAGTGGACGAGGCCGATGCGGAGCATACCGCCGCGGGATTCGACGCCGAGGCGTTCGCTGAGATTGAGGGCGTAGTAGTTGCCGTCCCAGGTAAAGATGCCGCGATCGCCGAGGAACGTGGCGATGGCGGTGGGATGGTGGTTGCCGATGCGAAAAGAAAGCGTGGAGCAACGTTCGGCGGAGCGCTGCGGATCGGTGATGCCATAAATGCGGCAGCCGGGGATATTTTTCAGGCCATCGATGAGGCGCCAGATTAGGCCGGTTTCGTGGGCAACAGTTGAGCGATAGGCGGCGGAGAGAGCTTCGCGGCGGGAATTGGCTTCGGGATCGCAGCGGCGGCCGAGTTCGGCGAGATAGTCCACGGCGGCGCCGATACCGGCGATGAGTTCGTGGACCTGGGTGCCGCTTTCCCAGCGGTCTGGGAGTTGATCGGAGCAGGGGCGCACTTTGTAAGGACGAAAGGATTGCAGGTGCTGGCGCTTGCCATAGAGCGTGCCCATGTGGGGACCGAAGAATTTGTAGGGCGAGCAGACGAGGAAGTCGCAATCGAGGGCTTTGACGTCCATCAGGCCGTGGGGCGCGTAGTGGACGGCGTCAATATAGATCATGGCGCCGGCGGCGTGGGCGAGCCGGGTGATTTCGGCGACGGGATTGATGGTGCCGACGGAATTGGAGGCGTAGCCGACGGCGACGAGGCGCGTTTTTTCGTTGAGCTTATTTTTCAGATCGTCGAGGTCGAGGGTGCAATCGTCTTCGCGGATGTCCACCTGGCGGATGACGATTCCCTTTTCTTCCAGGGCTTTCCAGGGAGAAAAATTGGCGTCGTGATCGAGCGTGGTGAGGAGAATTTCGTCGCCGGGTTTCAGTTCGCGGGCGATGGCGCGGGAGACGGCGAAGGTGATGGTGGTCATGTTCTGGCCGAAGACCACTTCGTCTTTATCGCAGTGGAAGAGATCGGCCATGGCGGCGCGGGAATGGGCAATGATTTCTTCGGTGCGGCGGCTGGTGAGGAACGCGCCGCCGGTGTTGGCGTTGGCCTTCAGCAGATAACTTTGAATTGCGTGGATGACCTGGGTGGGGACTTGCGTGCCGGCGGGGCCGTCGAGAAAGGCGGCGGGTTGGCCATTGACCTGGGTTTGCAGGGAGGGAAATTGCGAACGGACCCAGGCGAGATCGAGGGCGGGTGTGGCGGGATTGCGAACGGGCGTGCTCATTGATTTGCGGGCTCCCGGGGTGGTGATTTGTGAGGAGATTAGTTTCTCATAGCGGAGGAGGGTGAGTGTAGTGCGAGGAGGAGATTTGGGATTGCCGACCTGAAGGTCGGCCAGTACATGGTTGTCGGGAGATTTGAAATGCCAGGTGGAGTTTTGATCGGAGGGATTGGCTGCACAGGCTGAAGCCCGTGCTACTGGGCGTGTTACCATCGAGTGCGTTGTAACCCACTCATGCCGCGATGGCGCCGGCTATCAACTCTGCGCTGTGTTTCTCTCTGAGGTTCTCCATGTCTGAATCGTTTGCAGTTAGCGATCGCACACGAATTGTGCGCGAGGCGAATCGCGCCGTGTATGACCGCGAGGCGATTTACAAAATTCTGGATGAAGGGTTCGTTTGCCACGTGGGCTTTTCGGCGAACGGGCAGCCGTTTGTGATTCCGACGATGTTCGCACGGGTGGGCGATGAAATTTATTTCCACGGATCGGCGGCAAGCCGGATGTTGCGAGGCGCGGCCGGCGGCTTGCCGGTGTGCATCACGGTGACGCTGGCGGATGGGCTGGTGCTGGCGCGGTCGGTGTTCAATCATTCGATGAATTACCGGTCGGTGGTGGCGCTGGGCACGGCGGTGCTGATCAGCGAACCGGCGGAAAAGTTGACGGCGCTGCAGGCGTTCACGGAAAAGTTGCTGCCGGGGCGGTGGGCGGATGCGCGACAGCCGAACGAGCAGGAGCTGAAAGCGACGAGCATATTGAAATTGCCGCTGACGGAGGTCTCGGCCAAGGTGCGCGAGGGCGGCGTGGAAGATGACGCTGCGGACATGGCGTTTCCGGTATGGGCGGGAATTATTCCACTGCGGCTGGTGGCGGATGCGGCGGTGCGCGATGAACGGTGCGACCCGGGGATTGCGATGCCGGAGTATGCGAAGGACTTTCACAGGTGAGCTATGAGCGAATTTATACCGGCACCGGTTAAGCCAATTGTTGCGATCGCTGCGCTGGAGGCGCTGGACATCCGAGTAGGCACGATTCAGAAAGTGGAAGAGCTGGCGCGTTCGGAGAAGTTGATGAAATTGACGGTGAGTTTCGGCGACCACACGCGCGTGATTCTGGCAGGGATTAAGAAAGAAAGAGTGGATCCCCGGGAGATTGAGGGCAAGCAGGCGCTGTTTGTTGTGAACCTGGAGCCGCGGAAGATGGCGGGGGAGATTTCGGAGGGGATGCTGTTTGATATTGGATATGCGGATGGGGTGACGCCGGTTTTGGCGGTGCCGGAGAGAGCGGTGGAGGATGGGGTGCGGGCGGGGTAGGGGTTTCGTACGTGGGTATTGCAGGGATTTTGCGTTGAGATCCTTCGGACCGCGGAAAGGCGCGGTCCTCAGGATGACAGAATTTTAAGGTTGGGGTGGTTGGAGGGTAGCGGGAGAAGAGCAGCCCGCCTCAGAAGGCGGGCCCTACGAGGCGGTCTAGGGTAGGCTGGCCAATCTGGAGATTCAACCCGCAAAATTCGCGGGTTGGGGCGGCGGTGGCGCTCCCTTTGGCGGCACGGATCAGGATTTGGCGGCGCGGACAAAGTCGGCCAGGAGGCCGTAGCCGGTGGCTTCGATGCCGGGGTTGTGCTCGACGAGGGAAATTCCAAACACATCAAGTTCGAAGCGGATGGCGGAACTGGAACCTTCGAGGCCAGACATCGGATCAGTCATAAGCAAGAGCTCCGGGCCGACGCGGCAATCGACGCCGTCGCCGCGGCGTTCGGCGCGGCAGATGAGCTTGTAGCGCATGCCGGCAGAGCGCACGGAGCGTATTTTTTCCTCGCTGAGTTCGCGAATACCGATTCGCTGGACCTGTTCGACGCGCAGTGGAACTCCCATTAACACGTTGACGATGGCGGTGACTTTCACGGCGGCGTCCCAGCCATCGAGATCCTGCGAAGGATCGGTTTCGGCAATGCCCATGGCCTGCGCGCGCTTGACGGCTTCGTCGAGAGAACGGCCTTTTTCGATTTCCGTGAGGACCACGTTGGTGGTGGAATTCAGCACGCCGGAAAACGCACGCAAATCCGTTACCGGCAGGCCGAGCGGGAACAGGGAAAAAATCGGCGCGCCGTCCATGACCGTGGATTCGAAGAGGAACTGCTTCCCTTTTGCTTTTGCGAGCGCAGAGAGGCGCTGGTAATCGTGAACCAGCGGTCCTTTGTTGGCGGTGATGGCGTGCGCGCCGGCTTCGAGGGCGGCGACGAGATGATCGATGGCGGGCTGGCCGGTGAGCGCGTTGAGCGAACTGGTTTCGAACAAGACGTCGGCTTTGGAGCGTTCCAGCCATTCACGAACACTGTGGCAAGGATTGGCGATTTGCGCCGGGAGATGTCCGCTGAGGGCAGAGATGGGATTCAGCCCGTCGGGTTCGGCGATCCAGCCGATGCGGCGCGAGGCGATGCCGGTGAGGCGCCAGCGAATATCGTATTTGCGGCGGAGTTCGCCCTCTTTGGAAATGAGCAGGCGCAGGAGGGAGCGACCTACGTGTCCGAAGCCGACCATGGAGAGGTTGTAGGAAGGAATGAGAGGTCTCCGTGAGTTCGAGCGAATCGCGAAATCGAAGAAAAGAATGCGAAAGAATTATAGATGAAATTGAGGCGTAGCCTGTTCAAAGGTTTGCGAAAAGCGCCCGCCTCCCGCCTTCGCCGCAAAAGGCGCGGTTACGGCGGGCAAGCAATATTAGTGCAAGAGGGCGAGTTTTGCGGTGGCGTCGTTGATCAGTTGCGTTTCCTGTTGCAGGGTTTTGGCGGCGACGCCGACTTGTTCTTCGGCTTCTTTCCAATGCTTCAGTTCGAGGGCTTCGCGAACGCCGGGAATGGTTTTGGCTTCGTAGCCGGTGTACTGGCCGGGAGCATAAATTTCGTGCTTGAACCAGGGACGCCCGGGGAGGCCATCGGTACTGGTGAGTTTGCGTTCGCTATCGATTAACAGGCGGTTGAGTTCCTGTTCGGAGTCCGAAGCCCTTGCGAAATGGCCGGCGGCGCTGGCCTGATCGTAGGCTTTTTTGTAGGCGTCCGCGGCTTTAGAGAGTTCAGTGATGACGTTATCGAGCGGAGCGAAATTGATGAACGGGGGAACCGGCTCCGACTTGGGAGGGAACGTGGGGCGCTTGGGGTCGTTGGTGGCCTGAAAGACGCCCTCTTCGATTTCGCGATTGCGTTCGCGGATTTCGTCCTGTTTTTGTTGCAGCAGATTCTTGAGCTCTTTGACGTAGGTCTGCATGGTGTCGGCAAAATTGGTGAAGTCGAAGGGCAAAACGTCGGCATCGGCTAGGCGCATCACGGCCGTTGAGGAAGTCTGGGCGAGGGCGCGGCCATAGACGAAGTTGGTGTCGCTGAAGTGGGTGTACCAATAGAAATCGTCGTAAATGGAGTGATAGATGCCGCCGCCATCCTCACCGCCGAAGCCGAGATTCAGCGAGGCGATGCCATCGTGCTGGATGAAGGCACCGAAATCGGAACCGGAACCGAGCGCGCCGATGCGGAGATCGGCGCGGTTGCGGGCTTCCTGGCGATCGTCTGCGCCATTCGCAAAGGCGATGGCGGCGAGTTGCTGCCGTTTCCAGACGGAAAGTTTGGATTCGGGGTCGGGGATATCGCGAGCAACGTCGTTGATAAATTTTTCGAGGGTGTGGGAACCTTCGGCATCGAGATAGCCGCGGCCGTTTGTGTCCGAATTGATATAGGCAACTGTATGCTTCATTAATTCGTCGCCGTGGTCTTCCACCCATTCTGTTGAACCGATCAATCCCGGCTCTTCGCCGTCCCATGCGCAATAAATGATAGTGCGCTTGGGCTTCCAGCCGGATTTCAGGAGTTCACCGAAAGCGCGGGCTTCCTCGAGTTCGGCAACCAGTCCGGAGAGCGGGTCTTCGGCTCCGTTGACCCAGGCGTCGTGATGATTCCCGCGGATAACCCATTGATCGGGAATTCCGCTGCCGGGAATTTTGGCGATGACGTCGTAAATCGGCTTAAGGCTCCAATCGGATTTCACGATCAAATGAACTTTCAACGCGCTGGGACCTGCGTGATAAGTCAGCGGAAGATTCCCGCGCCATTCGGCGGGAACCACGGGGCCGGGGAGAGCGGCGAGAAGCGGCTGGGCATCGCCGTAAGAAATGGGAAGAACGGGAATTTTGGTGATGACGGGGGAGTCTTCCACTTTGAGGCGCTTGGCGTCTTTTGTGGCGGCGACGCCGGGAGTGAGCGGGTCTCCCGGAAAAATGGGATCGTCGGCGACGCTGCCGCGTTGGACGCCTTGATTGGGACGGTAAGCGCCGTCGGGAAACGTCTCACCTTGAACGTAGCCGTCGCCCTCTGGATCGGAATAGATGAGGCAGCCGATGGCGCCGTGTTCGGCGGCAACCTTCGGCTTGATGCCGCGCCAAGAATGGCCGTAACGCGCAATGGCGATGGCGCCTTTCACGGAAACGCCGAGGCGTTCGAGACGTTCATAGTCTTCGGGCAGGCCGTAATTGACGTAGACGAGCGGAGCGGTGACGTCGCCGTCCCTGGAATAGGCGTTGTAGCTGGGAAGTTGCTCGGACTTCTGGCCGGAGGTGGGGTCAATGGCCAGCGTGGGTTCTTCCAGTTTGGCGGTGAATTTCACTTTGCAGCCGGCGGCGGAATCGCCTTTGCATTCGAGGAGCTCGACCAGGCGTTCCTTCGGAGTGGGAAAGAGGACGTCGTAGGATTCGATGTGCGCGTCGAAGCCAAATTCCTTGAATTTGGCGAGGATCCAATCGGCGTTTTCCTTGTCGTAAGGGGAGCCGACGTTGTGCGGGCGGGCGGAGAGGTGCTGCATATATTCGCGCATGTTATCTGGACTGGGGATAGCGCGGAGCTTTTCTTCCCACTGGCGTTCGGCATGAGAGGATTCCGCCGAAAAGCCATAGAGGGGCGATTCATCGGCGGTCGCCGAAGCAGTCAAGGCAGAACCTACAAGCCCCAAACACACCGCACTTGCACACACGAGTAGATTGTTCCGTTTAATCACGAATCCTCCCGCCACGCGCGCAAAGATTATTGAACGGATAGAGAGTGGAGGCAAGTTCGGCGGGACAGGCCAATTTGGGATACCATCGGCAAAATCGTTTGGAAAGGTCCTCGTTGAACTCGACAAAATCCGCGATGAAGCGCGCCGGGCTTTTTTATTTTGTGTTCGTGATGTTTGCGTACACGACGGGCGGCCCGTTTGGCATGGAAGAGATGGTGACGACCAGCGGGCCCGGGCTGACGCTGGTGTATCTGCTGGTGATTCCGCTCTTCTGGTGCATTCCGGTGTCGCTGGTGGCGGCGGAACTGACGACGGCGATTCCCGTGGAAGGCGGATTTTACCGCTGGGTGCGCGCGGCGTACGGAGATTTCTGGGGATTTCTGGCGGGTTGGTGGAACTGGAGCGCTTCGTGGCTGCTGGGCGGGAGCTACGCGGTGCTGTTCAGCGATTACCTGGGGATCTTTTTCCCTTCGCTGGTGGGCTGGAGGCATTATCTGGTTTCGCTGGCGTTGATTGCGCTGCTGGCGTACGTGAATATTCACGGGATTCAGATGGTAGGGAAGGTTTCCACCGTGCTCGAAATTGCGGTGCTCGCACCCGTGTTTGTACTCTGCGTGATGGCCGCATCGAAGTGGCACTTCCAGCCGTTTCACCCGTTTGTGCCGCCGCACGTGCCGGCGTTCCAGGTGTTTGGCGTGGGATTGGCGTTGGGATTGTGGCTCTATTCGGGGTACGAGCAGTGTTCGAGCGTGGCGGAGGAGATTGAAAATCCGCAGCGGAATTTTCCGATAGCGCTGGCGATTGTGGTGCCACTTTCGATGGCGACTTATTTTTTGCCGGCGTTGTTTTCGCTGGCGGCACTGGGCAACTGGGATCAATGGAATACCGCGTATTTGCCGACGGCCGGACTGCTGATCGGGGGAAGCCTGCTGGGGTTCGCGCTGACGGTGGCGGCAATGCTGGGGAACGTGTCGCTGCTGAATACCACCGTGCTGACGAGCACGCGGATGCCATCGACGATGGCGGAGGATGGTTATCTGCCCCCAGTGTTTGCGGCGAAGCATGGGAAATACGGGACGCCGTGGATCGCGATCCTGATTTCGTCGGGGATTTACGCGCTGCTGGCGTTTCACACGCTGGCGCAGTTGCTGACAGTCTATGTGTGGCTGCGAAGCTTGGTGACGGTGCTGACGGTGACGGCGGCGTGGAAGCTGCGGAAGACGCAGCCGGAGACGAAGCGGCCGTTCCGGATTCCGTGGGGTAAGGCAGGGCTGGCGTACGTGGTGATTGCGCCGATATTGATGACGATTGTGACGCTGGTGTTCAGCGATAAATTTGCGTTGAAATGGGGACCGGTGCCGGTGGGGTTGGGGGTGGTGGCGTATTTTGTGTTTCCGAGGCTCAAGGCGATGGCGGAAGGCTGGGGATAGTTGAGAAGTGATTGTGTGGGAGTTGTGCCGCCACTCCGGGGCGGGGTTGTGGGTCCGGAGTGGTCCCAAGGCTTGCGTCTAGGCTATTTTTATTCGCGCCTCTGCGCTGGGCTTTTGAATTGTAGCTGACGAAAGACAGAGGGATGGATCCTGGGCATTGATAGTCCTCTCAGGTGTTGAAATTATTGCGGGTGGCTGGGGTGCACAGGCAGGAGTGCCTGTGCCACATTCCGGCTCACGTGAGCCAGTCGAGGATTTTGTAGTAGGCGCCGGCCATGGGGAGGGCCCAGGTGTTGCCGCTGCGTAGGCCGATGGGGGCAGCGGGAAACGGGATGCGGGAGAACGGATTGTCATCGGGCTCGCCGCAGATGGTGGCGGCGAGTTTTGCGCCCATCCAGGTGGCGGCGGCTACGCCATGTCCGGCGAAGCCGATGGCGAAGTGCATGCCGTTGATGGTGCCGGAGTGGGGCATGACGTCGAAGGCGAAATCGAGCGTGCCGCCCCAGACGTATTCGACTTTGGTGTCGCGCAATTGCGGATAGACCTGGATCATGCCCTGGCGGAGGAGTTCGGCGCTTTTGCGCACGGTGGATTCGGATTCGGGGAAGAACGCGGCGCGGCCGCCGAAGAGCATGCGATTGTCTGGCGTGAGGCGATAGTAATAGAGGAAATGTTTGGAATCGTAGATCATGCGATTGCGCGGGCTGACTTCGGCGGCAAGTTTGTCGGGAAGAATTTCCGTGGCGATGATGTAGGAGCCGATGGGAATCACTTTTTTGCGGAGGGCGGGAGTGGCGGCGGTGGTGTAGGCGCCGCTGGTGAGCAGGACTTCTTTCGCGTTGAGCGGGCCGCGGGTGGTTTCGATGCGGAAGCTGCCGCCGGTGCCATTTGCTTGCGAGGAAATATTGGTGACGCGAGTGTGGTCGTAGAGAGGGGCCCCGTGGCGTTGCGCAGCTTTGGCCAGGCCGTGGACGTAGCGGGCGGGATTCAGGCCGGCGCTGACTTCGTCGACCAGGCCGCCGAAATAAATGTCTGAGCCGATTTCGGAGCGGAGTTCGTTTCGAGGAACGATGCGCTGCTGGTGCTGGAATTCGCTTTGGGTGCGCGCAGCGGCGGCGGCGTAGTCATCGAAATGCGCTTGCTTGCAGGCGACTTCCAGATGGCCGCAGCGGGAGAAGCTGCAGTCGATGCCCTCTTCGTTGACGATTTTTTCAACGAGATCAATGGATTCGAGGGAAGCCGCGTACATGCGCTGGACGAGTTCGCGGCCGTAGCGTTTGATCAGCGTGGGCACGGGAAGTTTCAACCCGGGGAGGACCATGCCGCCGTTACGGGAGCTGGCGCCCCAGCCGAGGGTTTCGGCTTCGAGGAGCGCTACGCGAACGCCTCGCTTCGCGAGGACGCGGGCGGCGGAGAGGCCGCAGAAGCCGCCGCCTACGATGGCGACATCTATTTTTTCGGGTAGCGCGCCGGGGGTGCCGGTGGCGGGGTCTGCTACGGTGTCTAGCCAATAGTTTCGTTCTTGGAGGGGCATGGAATTATCGCGGGGATTTTAGCACTCGCGGGGCTTTCGTCGGCGTGGAATTGTTGGTTTGTGGGGCGCGTCAATCGAAGAGGGCCGAGCGAGCTCGGCCCCTACAAGGTTTGGGTGGGTGGCGGAATTGGAAAAAGGCGCCCGCCTCGGAAGGCGGCCGCTACGGGATTAGACGCGGCGAAGGATTATGTTGGTGATTTCGGGAGGGGCGCCGAGGCGGACGGGGGCGCCGACGGTGCCGAGGCCGCGGTTGACGTAGAGGGCGGCGAGACCGTTGGGGGCGTTGGGCATGAGCTTGATGGTTTCGCCCATGCGGCGGCGCTGGTCTGGCATCAGCAGCGGGCGGTGATAGAGTCCGGCAATATAATCGGTGATGAAGCGCGCCGGGCTGAGGCTGACATCGAGAATTTCCACCTGCACCTGGCCGCCGTGGGTATGACCGGCAAGCGAAAGCTCAACGCCCAATTCCGCGGCGCGATTGAAGGTGTTGGGATTGTGCGAGAGAAGGATGTTGGGCATATCTCGACGCACGAGGGGATCGAGATTGGCAAGCATCTGCTGCTTGCGGCCGCCGGGGGTGCGTTCGCGCTGATAGTCCACGCCGATTAAATTCAACTGGGCGCCCTTGTAATTGATGATCGCGTTTTCGCGGCGCAGAAGTTTCATGCCGGCTTGCTGATAGAGGCGTTCGGCCAGATCCTCGGCGCGGGCATAAATTTCGTGGTTGCCGTTGCAACCATAGACGCCGAGAGGCGCGCGCAACTGGCGCACTTCTTCGACGGCATCGAACAGCGAATCGTGCATGCCGGTGATCAGGTCGCCGGTGACGACCGCGAGGTCCGCGCCAACGTCATTGGCCATATCCACGGCGCGGCGAACGGATTCGCGAGTCATGTAGGCGCTCAGATGGATGTCGCTGATCTGAACGATGCTCATGCCGTCCAGAGCGGAGGGCAGGTTGTTGATGGGGATTTCGACGCGGCGCAATTCGTAGCGCAGGCGTTCGGCGGCAAAGCCATACATCACGCCAAGAAAGGGAGCGGCGCCGGCGACCACGCTGGCGGTGCGGAAAAAGGTGCGGCGCGAAGGGTCGGGAACGATGTCGTCCATATCCAGGCGATGCGCTGGAAGCTGGGACGCGGGTTTCGGAGCCGGCTTATGGAAGCGGTGCCAGAGCCATTCAATGCCGTGGACCGCCTTGATTGCAGCGTATCCGAACAGAGCGCTGGCAAACCACAGGCCCGCGAACGCGGTGACCGGGGAATGATTGGGCAGCAGCCGGCCATGATCCTGGCGGAGGTTATCGGCAATGGTGAGGATAATGAGGATCAGGCCGCTGAGATAGAGCAAGCGGACTCCAACGCGGAGAACGGTGCGGCCCCAGTGGCCGGTGACACGCCAGAGGGCGCGATACCAGAAGCGCTGAGACAAAAACAGGACTGCCATAATCGACAGTCCCACCAAAACTCGCAGAAAGATCCAGCTCCAATTCAAATTGCAACTCCCTCGACCACGTCTTTGAAGCATATCATGCCGGGCGTAAGGCTTTCGTATGGTCTTTGGGCCTGCGCTTGAGAAGTAAACCCTCCATTTTCTGTGCCTTCGCAAGACTTAGACGGATGCATGGCGTATGATGACGGGCGGCCAGAAGCGGGTGGTTTGCGATATCCGGGGTTGCGCGAAACTTCCGGCGGGCTGCTGCGTCTGAGCTTGGGGGCAAAGTCTGGGTCGGTTACGTCATTTAAGGAGAGAAGCGATGAAACGAGTGCAATTTTTGGCGGGGTTGCTGCTGGTGGCGGGTTTCTGCGTGTTGCCGGCGCGGGGACAGGACGCGGCGAAGAAGAAACTGGGGCCTGCGCCCAGTCCTTCGCAAGCCGTGCTGGAGCAGTGGAACGATATCGGTCGAAAGCTAATCGACATGGCGGGGGATTTTCCGGAGGACAAGTTTGGTTTTAAGCCGCAGGCGGAGTCGCGGACGTTTTTGGAGAATATGCTGCACGCCAGCGCTTCGATGTACTACTTCACGGATCTGGCGATGGGGAAGAAGCCGCATTATGCGGACGATCCAAAGGACTTGAATATCAAGAGCCGGGCGGACCTGGTGGCGTTTGTGAAAAAGGCCGTGGAGGATGGGGCTGCGGTAATCAAGGAAAAGGGCGATAAGGGGATGAATGAAGAGGTTGCAGCCGGCAGCCCGCACCTGGACCGGCTCTACGATCTGGCTTACGGGCTGATCGAGCATTCGGGGGAGCACTACGGGCAGTTGGTAGTGTATTACCGGATTAACGGGTTGGTGCCGCCGGAGTCGAGGCCGAAGAAATAGGAAGTAGCGGAGGTTAAGGAAGTAAATGAGGTAAAGGATTTGGATGGCGCTTTGCTTCGGCAGGGCGCCTTTTTTGTTTTGGGGTGCGGGGCTTCGCGCTGCGTATCTGACGGGCTGAGGTTAGAGCTCGAATTTGGGCTGGGAGGTGGGGTTGACACGGTAAACAACGAGCAGATTCCCTTTCGCACTGTGATGGAAGATGGCGCCCGCTTCTTGGAACAGAGCGGCCGCTACAAGGGCTTAGGTTGTGGCTGTGCCGGCTATGCCTTTTTCTAGGAGGCGGGTGAGTTCGTCGGGGTCGGATGTTGGTGGGAGGCAGGTGTTGTCGGAGCAGACGAGGGCTGCGGGTTTGTCTTTGGGGAGATGGGGGAGAGTGAGGCGCAGGGCGGCGGGAAGAAATTCGAGAGAGGTGGATGGTGTTACGCGAAGGACGGCTTTGCCGAAGTGGAAGACGCTATTGGCGGCGGTTTCGAGTTGCGCGGCGGCGGGATCGCCTTCGGTGCCGGTGATGACCACTTGCGTGGGGTGTTCGGCGAAGAGGGTGGCAGCGAGGCCGTAGGTGGCGGCGAAGAGACCGTATTGCGGGGCGACGCCGGCGAAGGCTTCCAGTGTTTTCTTGGCCCAGTCGTAATATTTGGCGTCGTCGGTATAGGCATGCATGCGCGTAAGGGCCATGGCGGCTACGGAATTGGCGCTGGGAGTGGGGGAATCCTGAAAGGGTTTGCGGCGGACTTCGAGACCGCCCATGGCGGGGGCGTCGGAGGCGCGGTCGAAGAAGCCGCCGTTTTCGGCGTCGCCGTATTTTTCGATGGCGATGTCCATGGTGCGCTGCGCGGCACGGAAATATTTTGGGTCGAGGGTGGATTCGTAGGCATCGAGGAGCGCGAGTACGCCGAAAACTTGATCGTCGAGCGAGCCGCGCAGGGCGGGCCCACCTATGCGATGGGCGAAGGCGTTTTCTTCGGTCCAAGCTTCTCGCAACATGCGATCGATGGTTTTTAGCGCGAAGGCCCGAGCGGGGGTTGTGTTTTGCGTATTGAATAAAACTCTTGAAGCGGCCAAATACGCCGAAACGAACATGGCGTTCCAGGCGACATACATCGTTTTGTCGATGAACGGAGTGGGACGGGCGAGGCGCGCCCGGAACATTTTGGCCTCGGCCTGAAGTTTAATGGTGACAACCTCATCCGGTTTCTTCCCGAGCATCTGGGCGATTTCGTTGAATCCGTGCGCGATCCACAGAACGTTTTTCGCGGGATTGTGGTGCATCTCCCCTTGGGCTTCCACGTCGTAATAGAGTTCGATCACGCGGGATTCTTCTGGGGAAAGGACGGCTCGCACTTCGTCCAACGTCCAGGTGAAAAAATCGCCGTCGTCATCCAGCGAATAATCGGCGTCCTGACTGGCGTAGAAGCCGCCATTTTCCTGGTCCGAAAGGTCGCGATTGACCCAAAGAATAATGCGATCCGCAACTTCGCTGAAATCCGCTTCCCAATTGTGTATTCCGCTGACCTGCGAGGCATGAACAAAATTTTTGAGGAGTTCGGAATTGTCGTAGGACATTTTTTCGAAGTGGGGGACGAGCCAGCGTTCGTCGACGGAGTAACGGTGGAAACCGCCGGCAAGCTGGTCGTAGACGCCGCCCTTGGCCATTTTTTCGAGGGTGGTTTCGGCCATGGCGAGAATGTGTTTTTCGCCAGTCTGGCGGTAGCGCTCAAACAAAAGGTCTACGGCGGAGGCGTGAGGGAATTTGGGGGCTTTGCCGAATCCACCATTGCGAATGTCGAAGAGTTGCGTCATGGCGCTGATCTGCGAATCCACCACGCCGGGATCGAATTCCGCGCGGGCGCCGGTGAAGGCCTCGGCTTTGGCGACGGCTTCGGCGAGGGCTTGCGAAGTATTCAGTAGCTCCGGGCGCTTCGTTTTGTAGGCGTCGGCAACGGCGAGGAGGATGCGACGGAAACCCGGGCGGCCGCCTTGATCTTCCGGAGGGAAATAGGTGCCGCCGAAGAATGGTTTGCCATCGGGCATCAGGAAACCGGTGAGCGGCCAGCCGCCTTGTCCGCTGATGGCGCTGATGGCCGACTGATAGCGTGCGTCAACGTCCGGGCGTTCGTCGCGATCCACTTTTACGGGAACGAAGAGTTCGTTGATGATTTTAGCGATGGCAGGATTTTCGTAACTCTCGCGGTCGATGACATGGCACCAGTGGCACCAGACGGCCCCGATGTCGAGGAGGATGGGTTTGTCCTGGGATTGCGCGGCCTGGAATGCGGATTCACCCCATTCGTGCCAGTCGATAGGCTGGTGCGCGGCGGAGCGGAGGTAGGGGCTGGCGGAATTTTTCAGGCGATTTTCGGTGGTCATGAGTGTTGGTTGTGATTGACCTTTCGGGAAGATTGCCGGCCTCCGCGCCTTCGCAAAAGCGGCTACGGCGGCAAACGCGAGGCGGTGCTGCAATCCGGCCCGCCTCGGAAGGTGGGCCCTACAGTTACTGCAGATGCGTGCCGGGGCCGAGGTCGCGCGGATCCAGGGGCTTGCGTCCGGAGTAGCCTTCGTCCTGGCGGTGATAGAAACGGATGCGATCCTCGCCGAGTTTCCAGCACAGATAGACTTCCTGATTGTCCAGGATGGCGGGAAAATCGAGCAGGCCGACATCGAGATCCTTGATCAGGCAGCCCGTGGCCAGGATTTTTTCCAGATTGGCTTTCATGAGTTCGGCCTGAGTCTGCTGCTCCATGCGTTTTTCCGCGAGCTTTGCGTACGGAACCAGGATTCCGCCCATCATCAGAATGCGCGTGGAAACCGCGGTTAGATCCTGCTCGAGCACGGAAAGCTTCTTGCGCGCGCCAATGGCTTCGATCAGGAAAGGTTCGAGTTCCTGGCGGGTGCGTTCCGCTTCGGTCAGCGTGAACAATCTTTGCGGCTGCTCGGGCAGTTCTTCCCGGTCTTCGTCGTCTTCCGGCATACCTTCTCCGGCCGCTCCGGGACAGCGATGCGGCTTATGGCAAGGATAACATGCGCAGGTGCGCGTTTCGCTTGGCAGGGAGCGCCTGACCGGCGTGTTTAGCCGCCGATGAAAACCATGGTGCGGGAGGGAGGAACGAAGCCCGGCTCGTTGATGCGATGACCCTCTTCTTTTTCGAGGACCATGGCGCGGATGCGACCTTCGATATCGGCATCGGAGGCGCCGTTGCGCAGGAGTTCGCGCAGATCGTGATCGTCCTTGCTGAACAGGCAGGTGCGGACCTTGCCGTCGGCGGTGAGGCGGATGCGCGAGCAGTGGCCGCAGAAGGGCTGCGTGACCGGCGCGATCAAGCCGATTTCGCCGGGGGCGCCGTCTGCAAATTTATATTTGCGCGCGGTTTCGCTTTTGGCGTGAGGAATCTGCACCAGGGGCCACTGCGCGTGGATGCGGCGATAGACTTCGTCGGCGGGAACCATCACTTCGCGCGACCAGTGGCGATCCGCATCCAGCGGCATGAATTCGATGAAGCGCATGATCACGCCGCGCTCGCGTGCGAAGGCGGCGAAGGCTTCCACTTCGTCTTCGTTGAAGCCGCGAACGAGGACGGCGTTGATTTTGGCGGGCGCCAGCGGCGAGTTTTGCACCGCATCAATGCCGCGCATCACGGAATCGTACGAGCGTGTGCGGGTGATTTTTTCGAATTTGATGGGATCGAGGGAATCGAGGCTGATATTGATGCGATGGAGTCCGGCGGCGATCAGCGCGGGCACGCGCTGGGCCAGCAGGTGGCCGTTGGTGGTCATGGAAATATCGGGGACGCCGAGGTCGTGAAGTTTGTGGAGGAAGGCTTCGGTGCCTTCACGAACGAGGGGTTCGCCGCCGGTAATGCGCATTTTCTGGATGCCGAGATTCACGAAGATGCCGGCGAGGCGCTCGAGTTCGGGCCAGGAGAGGATTTGATCGTGTTCGCGATAATTTTCCGGGTCCGCGGAACGGCAATAGACGCAGCGGAAGTTGCAGCGGTCGGTGACCGAGATGCGCAGGTCGGTGATCTGGCGTCCGAAATTGTCGTGAAGAGTCATAAGCATGGTCCCAAAAGAAAAAACCCGATTCGCACAAGGAATCGGGCTGTAGCCGGAAATATATGCATTTTCCGGTGTACTGGCTCCTTTCCAAGCGCGGTTGTTGTGATTCACCGCAACGGGAGGCGCGGGCGTTTCCACCCGAACCCTCGGCGAGCCAGAAGCGGCCGCCTCGCCCCGCCGCCATGGGATGTCTCTCCCGCAGGTCGTCGGAGTCGGAGTTACAAGTACATCGTACGCCCACCGGAAATATCATGCAAACACTTCCAAACTCTCTTGAGATTTAAATTTTGTTATTCATATGGTTATAGTTACCATATAAATACGCCGACGGTGCTAAGATCCGGGCCATATCGATTCTATTTTTACAGCCACGAACCGGATGAGCCGCCACACGTGCATGTGGATCGGGATGAGAAGTCCGCAAAGTTCTGGCTGCGACCCATCAATTTGGCCCGGAATTTTGGGTTTAGCTTGGCCGAGGTTGGTCGGGTACAATTCATTATTAGGGAGCATCAGTTGGAGCTCCTGGAGGCATGGGATGAGCGTTTCCGCGCTTAACCCGGGTGAACGCGTGACGGACGTCAGTTTCACGGACGATGCGCTATGCGTGTCCCTGCATGACGGGCGGAAGATCAGCGTACCTCTCTCCTGGTATCCTCGGCTCTTGATAGCTACCCCAGCGCAACGAAACAATTGGGAAATTGCCGGGGGCGGGTACGGCATTCGCTGGCCGGCCGTGGATGAAGATCTGAGCACGGAAGGGCTGCTGCGCGGTGCGCCCGCACCACGGGAAAAAGCCAAAGCCTAAGTTCGCACCACTGCGGCCTGCGGCGGGTGTGATAAAGTCTGCTGACAATATGCGAATTTTTATCTTGGGCGCGGGGGCGACGGGGTCGCTGCTTGCGCATCTACTGGAACGCCAGGGCCACGAGGTGTGGTGCGGGGACCGGGATCCCGCGCGGGCGCGGCGTTTTCTGGGAAAGAAATCGGCGATTCCGGTGGCCACGGTGAATGCGCGCAACCTGCGTGCCATCGTTCGCGCGGCCAAGGGTTGCCAACTGATCGTCAATGCTTCGGCCTCCGTTTTCAACGAAATCGTTCTGCGGGCTGCCTTGCGGCTGCGCGCGAACTATCTGGACCTGAGTTCGCACCTGACGCGGAATCCTTTCAAAGCGGAGCAGGTGCGTTATGAAAAGAAGTTTGTGGAGAAGCGCCGGCTGGCGTTGATCAACACGGGCGCCGCGCCGGGATTGACGAACCTGCTGGTGAAGCGCGCAGCGGAGGTTCTGGACGAAGTGCACAGTGTGCGCATCCGGCTGTATGAAAGCACCGAAAGCGACGATCCGATTTCGCAATGGTCGCCGGAGGTTTCGTTCGACGAAGCGATATCGAATCCTCGGATTTACCGGCACAAGAAATACCAGATGGTGAAGCGCTTTTCGGAGCTGGAGAAATTCCGTTTTCCGGAACCGATCGGCGCGGCCAACGTGGTTCTGGCGGCGCAGGATGAAGTCGCCACGCTGCCGAACTACATTGCCATGCGCGATCTGGACGTGAAAATCGGAGGGAACGAGTTCGACCGGCTGCGGCGCTGGCATAAACAGGGAAAGCTTTCCAAGTCGCGTGGAATCCCGCGTCAGCGTTTTCCGGAGACATCTTCGCCGAGGAAGATTGCTTCGTTGATCCGGCAGGGGATTTTGCAGAACGCGCGATTCGCGGCGGCGGTGATTGTGACCGGATTGAAGCACGGTCCGAAAGAGGATCAGCTCCTCTCCATTCGCAGCGATGCGATGTTTCCGACGCTTTATCAGATCCGGCGGCAGGGACGATTCAACACGCCGGTGGCTTATGCGACGGCGCATGTGGCGGCGATGTTCATCAAGTTTTTTCCGCGCGATTTAGAGGGTGTGTTTCCGCCAGAGGCGCTGCCGGGGGAAACGCGGCGGGCTATTTTGGCCGGAGTGAAGAAGCACGGAATCAAGATCACGCATAAGGTGACGGTGCTGAAGGCGGTTGAAGAGGATGGCGAATTGTAGCGTTGGGCGTCAGCAGCAGCGGTTGGGGCGAGAATATTTGCGGTTGAGTTGTTCGACGTAGAATTCGGCCGGGGCCAACGGCTTTTGCTCATTTCGGCGATTCGAGCTTGCCAGATATGTTTCGTAGGCGGAATCTCCGCACCACTGGCGCACACCACGCCAGACTTCCCGAGAAACCTTTGAGAACTTAAGCCAAAGAGTGCGCATCAATCGCCCTCCTGCCATTGCGTGGCCACGTAAGGAGTTTCCCTTAGAATAGGCTGCTTGCCGCGGGAGAGGATTGCGTACCACTGCGCGAGGGCTTCGACCAGGAGCACCAGAATCATTCCCGCGAGCACCGCCGTGACGACTGCATCGAGCCGCAAATTAAAAATATTCCGCTGTGTTTCGATAATTTTTGCGGCGGCAATTTTTCCAGCGGCCAACTGCGCGGCCAGTGCGTTTGCCTGGGCCAGAAAGCCGATCCGCGCATTGGCGCTGAAAATTTTCTGGTAACTCGCGGTCATAGTAATCAGGACGAGCCACGCCGTGGGGAGAAGCGTCACCCAAATCCATTTGACCTTGCCCATTTTTAACAAAATCGTGGTGGCCACCACCAGCGCCACCGCCGCGAGCAACTGATTGGCGATCCCGAAGAGCGGCCAGAGCGAATTGATGCCGCCGAGCGGATCAATCACTCCCTGATAGAGAAAATAACCCCACGCGCCAACGATGATCGCGCTGGAAAGCAGAATGCCGGGCATCCAGTTCATGCGGCCCAGCGGCTTCCAGAAGCGGCCCGCGAGTTCCTGGATCATGAAGCGGCCGACGCGCGTGCCGGCATCGAGCACGGTGAGGATGAAGAGCGCCTCGAACATGATGGCGAAGTGATACCAGATGCTGAGCAGCCGGTCTCCGCCGATGGTGCTGGAGAAAATCTGGGCCATGCCGACGGCGAGAGAGGGAGCGCCACCGGCGCGGTTGAGGAGCGTCTGTTCGCCAACGGCGTGCGCGAGGGTGGTCATGGTGTCGGCAGAGAGCGGGTAGCCCCAACTGGAAATGGTGGCGGCGGCAGCGGCGGGAGTGGCGCCGACGATTGAAGCGGGGCTATTGATCGCGAAATAGACGCCGGGCGTCATGGCGCAGGCCGCAACCATGGCCATCACGCCGACGAACGATTCCAGAAGCATGGCGCCATAGCCGATGAAGCGCGCGTGGCCTTCGCGCAGAATCATTTTCGGGGTGGTGCCGCTGGAGATCAGCGAATGGAATCCGCTGATGGCGCCGCAGGCAATGGTGATGAAACAGAAGGGGAATATTTTTCCGGCGAAGACCGGGCCGCTGCCGTCCACAAAGCGGGTGAGCGGCGGCATCAGCACCTGCGGGCGGACCAGAAGGATGCCCGCAGCCAGCGAAAAGATAGCGCCGGCCTTGATGAAGGCGCTGAGATAATCGCGGGGGGCGAGCAACAGCCAAACGGGGAGCGCTGACGCGGCAAAACCATATGCAATGATCGCGAACGCCAGGGTGAGGCCGCTGAGCGTGAAGAAATTCGACCAAGCCGCGGAGTTGGCAACCCACTGGCCGGCGACGACAACAAATAGCACGAGCGCGACGCCGATAATCGAAGCTTCCAGAACGCGGCCGGGCCGGAAAAAACGGAGGTACACGCCGAGGAGCAAAGCGATGGGGATAGTCATCGCCAGCGTGAACGTGGCCCAGGGGGAACTTTTCAGGGCGTTGACGATTACCAACGCGACCACGCCGAGCAGAATGATCATGATGGCAAGCACGGCAAGCTGCGCGATGAAGCCGCCGCGTTCGCTGACTTCGTCGCGGGCCATTTCGCCAAGCGTTTTTCCGTCGCGGCGAATGGAGCAGAATAGGATCACGAAATCCTGCACGCATCCGGCAAAGGCCGCGCCGGCAATCAGCCAGAGCGTTCCGGGCAGATAGCCGAATTGCGCGGCGAGCGTGGGCCCAACCAGCGGGCCGGGGCCGGCAATCGCGGCAAAGTGGTGGCCGAACAATACCCACTTGTTGGTGGGGACGAAATCGCGCCCGTCATCGTGGCGTTCGGCGGGTGTGGCGCGGGAATTATCGAGGGCGAGGAGTTTTGCGGCGATGAACGCGGAATAGAGACGATAGGCAACGAGATAGGAGCAGGCCGCAGCGAGCACGAACCAGGTGGCGTTGATCGGCTCGCCGCGATGGAATGCGATGGTTGCGAGTGCCACCGCGCCGAGGCTCGCCACACCGGACCAGAGCAGGATTTTAAAAACTCTATTCACAGAAGTTCCCTTCACCGGTGCGCGCTTACGGAATGGTGGTGAATTTCAGCAGCGGATAGACTTCACGAAAGCTCTTAAACAACTCTTTGGGAAAATCTGGCCGCGTGGCCGCGCCCGGTTTCATTTTCCTGCGCACAATCCAGGCCTGAATCTTTCGCCAATTTTCAGGCTGCACCGGCCAGCCCTCATGCTTGGTCCAATTCCCTTTTTCGGTGGTGTACCAATAGCTTTCGTATTTTTTGCCCAGGCGGCGTTTTTGTTCCGCCACCCATTTTGGTTTGGCGAGAATGCGGGGTTCGGCAACAATGGCCAGCGTGGACTCCTTGCGCTTCGCGCCGGCATAGACGCGAAATCCGGTGGTCACCGTGTCTTTGGAAAGGCCCACGTAGAGCTGGCCGCTTTCGCGATCGCCGGGGAGAGGTTGCTGAAATTTCAGGTACATCTGGGCTTTGTACGGAGTTTTGTCCTTGGCGAAGCGGATGTCGCGATTAATGCGCGAGAAATTCGTGCCCCTGCGGCTGGTGGTGTCGAAACGGTCGTCGAGTTCCAGGACACCAGAGGCCAGGGCTTCGTGCAGGCGGCGAAACGGCTCGACCACGGTGGAGCGATAGCGCTCGCGGTTGGCGTCCATCCAGACTTTTTTGTTGTTCCGGCTGAGGTCACGAAAAAAGCGGAAGGTCTCCACGGTGAAGATGGAATTTTTGGCGGACATGCAAATCCCTCGATTCCGGCGCGGCATCAGACTACACCATTCCCAATCAGGGTCAATTGCACTATTCTCGTTGCGCGTCACAAGAAAGAAAAATGCGTCGCTCAGATGCCCGACCAGGGGAAAAGTATGCGCCTCCGCCCGCTTCGCCTAATTGCGTTGTTCGCCGCCAGTATTGCCTGCAGCAGCTATTCCGTTTGCGCCGCGCAGGAAAGCAAGACTTCGGAGAAAATTTCTCCCTGGAAGCCGGAAGACATTATCTATGGGGAAACCGTTGGGATGTTCCGGATTTCCGCCGATGGCCAATGGGTGGCATGGACGAAGAGTTTTGGGGACAAGGAAAAGGACGGAGCGGCGTCGAATTTGTACCTTACCAACCTCACGAGCAAACAGGAGATTCAACTTACGCGCGGCAATGATCAGGTGGGGGGTCTCAGTTGGTCTCCAGACGGCCAGTGGATCGCGTTTTTAAGCAACAGGCCGCGGCCGGATGCGAAGCCAGACAACGCAAAGACGCAGATCTGGCTGATCAATCCGCATGGCGGCGAACCCTATCCATTGACTGAACTGGTCCGGGCCCCGCAACAAGCGGCCTGGATCGACAACGAGACAATTATTTTCAGCGCTGAAGAGGATCCCAGCGCCTACGAGCAGGCAGAGAAGAAAAAGAAAGACGACTCCGAAGTAGCGGATGACGCGGAACACGAGCCGCCGGTGCGGCTGTTCAAGATCAACATCAAAGACAAGAAAATCACGCGGCTTACGAACAACACAGACTGGATCAGGAACTGGACCGTCTCCAGGGACGGCAAATACGTGGCCGCGCATCCACGCGAAGAGCCTGCACTACACGTTTGACCAGAAAGTGCCGCCGGTTACAATTCTGCCACAATTTACGGACGGGACGAAGAAGCAGATATTCACCGAAGGGCGCGTGCGACCATTCGGATTTGAGTGGACGCCGGACAGCACGGGATTCTACGCATGGGCGCCCTACTCAACGGATCGGCGATTTCTGACGGGTTCGATTCTGCTGCTTTATTTCTACGATGTAGCCAGCGCCAAGAGCACGCAGGTTCTGCTGGATTGGGAAAACGGAATCGGGTCTGATCTGGCGGCCACGGAGGACGGATTCATCCTGGGACTCGCAGCGGGTCACCGATTCGAAACCGCGCGGTACACGCGCACGAGATCCGGTGATGGTTGGGCGTGGAAGCGCGCCTCGCTGGAAGGCGAGACGTCCACAAATATCATGGCGTTCGAGGCCACGCACGACGCAAAAACGATTGTTTACGAGTACTCGACTTCCACGAAAATGCCGCAACTCTACGAGGCGCAGATTGAAGGCGGCAAACTGGTTGCTCCGGTGCAGTTGACGCATTTGAACGACGCACTGACTAAGTCGCGCCAGTTTCCAAAAGTGGAGGTGATCCACTGGAAAGGGTCGAACGGTGATGAGGTCGAGGGGCTTCTGCACTACCCGGTGAGCTACGAGGCCGGCAAGAAATATCCGCTGATCACCGCGATTCATGGCGGGCCCTCGGGAGCCGACAAGGACTTCTGGTACAACAACTGGGCGTATCCGCTGCAATTGCTGACGCAGCGCGGCGCGTTCGTGCTGCAGGTGAACTATCACGGCAGCAATAACTATGGACTGAAGTGGGTGGAATCGATCTGCTGCGGCAAATATTACGACCTGGAAACGCCAGATATTAATGATGGCGTGGACTACCTGATCGGAAAAGGCCTGGTGGATCCGGACCAAGTGGCGACCATGGGCTGGTCGAACGGATCGATCCTTTCCACCAGTCTACTGGTGAATTATCCGGATCGCTACAAAGTGGCGAGCGTGGGCGCCGGCGACGTGGAGTGGATCAGCGACTGGGGCAACGTGATATTCGGCGATTCGTTCGATTCCTACTATTTTGGAAAATCGCCGATGGAAGATCCGGATCTGTATGTACGAAAGTCTCCTTTTTTCAAGATGGACAAGGTGAAGGCGCCAGTGCTGATTTTCCACGGCACGGCGGATACGAACGTGCCGCCGGCGCAAAGCTGGTCTTATTTCCGCGCGCTGCAATATTACGGAAAAGTGCCGGTGAAATTCGTGATCTTCCCTGGCGAGCCGCACGGACCGAAGAAACTGACGCACCAGATGCGCAAGGTCGAGGAGGAAATGGCGTGGTTCGACAAATATTTCTTCAAGACGGCGGGCGCGGAGAACGAAGCGGTGAAAACGGGGTCTCCGCTGGAGGAAGCGCTGCGAGCGAAAAGCATCACGCGGACCGGTGGAGACTATGGCGCAGCCTTTGGCGAACAAGGGTAAATCGATCCTGATTCCAGAAGTTGTGAAGCGCGGCGACGTGGAAGTGGGGCGATTTGAGGTGACGCGGGCACAGTTTGAGGCGTTCGACAAGAAATTCAGGAGCGAACCGGGGACGGAGAATTATCCCGCGAATGGCGTAACGTTTGAGCAGGCCACCGCGTACACCGAGTGGCTCACGAAGCTTACGGGCCAAACCTGGCGACTGCCGACGGAAAAAGAGGCCGCGGACTGGTACAGCAAGAAGAGATGGAGAGAACACGCTGGACTATTGGGCGGGCTACGCGCCGAATCCCGGTGACGCAGAGAAATTGCGGCAGAAGGCCAAAGAACTTGGCGGCAATGCGCCTTTGCTGAAGCCTGCAGGGAGTTTCGCGGGGCAAGGAAATGCGGGCCAGGAATTAATTTTTGATTTGGGCGGCAACGTGGCCGAATGGGTGACGACCGGCGACGGGAAAGGCAAAGTGGACGGTGGCAGCGCGGATTGTGCAGCGGACACGCGTTCCGTTTGTTTGGCGGAGCCGGAATATGTTGGGTTCCGGGTGGTGCGCGGAGCAGCCAAGCAGTAACGCCGGCAAGAATTGTTGGTGATGGATGGCGGCAGCATGTTGCCAAGGAGTTCGGATGGAGTGGATGCGGATGAGGGCAGCGATTTTGACGATGGTAATAATGATTCTGGCGCCGCTGGCCTGGTGCGGCCAATTGACGAAGGACGACATCGAGTTCCGAAAAAAAGTTTATTCCGCCAAGAAGGGCGAGGAACTGCATTACCGTTTGTACGTGCCGCTCGGCTACGACGCCAGCCGCAAATATCCGCTGCTTTTGTGGCTGCATGGCGGAGACGGTCGCGGCAACGACAACGTACGGCAGCTCAACGGAGGAAATCAAATCGCCACGCATTTCTTCGCTGGAGAGGAAGTGCAGTTGAAGTTCCCCATGTTCATCCTGCTGCCCCAATGCCCTTCCGGACAGAACTGGTCTGACCCGGACATCAATCAGCCGACGCAGTGGCTGGAAATGACGATGGGCGCGCTGGCCCAGGTGAGAAAGGAATTTTCCATCGATCCAGACCGACTGCTTCTGGCGGGGCAATCCATGGGAGGCCTGGGAGTGTGGTCAACGCTTCAGGCGTATCCGAAGATTTGGGCGGCGGCGGTGATTCTCTCGGCGTACGACAATTTCACGGATATTCAAGCGGTGGCGCAAACTCCGATCTGGGTGTTCCAGGGGCAGGACGACGACACCGTGCCGGTCCTGCTGGTTCAGGAAATGGTGAAACAGCTGAAGAAGGCGCACGCGAATTTGCGCTACACGGAATATCCAAAGATGGGGCACGAAGTCTGGAAAAAGGCATTTAGTGAACCAGAATTGTTACCGTGGCTTTCTTCGCAAAAACTGGGGCAGACCGCGGAAGGCCAAGTTGGCTCTGGCACAGGAGCGGCAAGCCACTAGAATAGTGGTCATGAGCGACTTCACTCCCACCGAGCGCACCCAGGTAAAACGCCTTCCCAAACGCGGCAAGTATGACCGCGAAACCGTTTGCGCGATTCTCGACGCCGGGTTCGTGTGCCACGTGGGCTTCAGCGTGGATGGCCAGCCGTATGTGATTCCCACAAACTACGGGCGCTCTGGCGACACCATTTATTTGCATGGCAGCGCGGCGAGCCGGATGCTGCGCACGATGAGCGAGGGCGTTCCGGTGAGTGTGACGGTGACGCATGTGGATGGGCTGGTGCTGGCGCGATCCGCGTTTCATCACTCGGTAAATTACCGTTCGGTGGTGATCCTGGGGACCGCCCGTATGGTGGAGGATGCTGCGGAAAAGTTGGAGGCCTTGCGCGTGTTCACCGAGCATGTGATGAAAGGCCGCTGGGACGATGTGCGACAGCCGACCGAGCAGGAATTGAAAGCCACCACCGTGCTGGCGCTGCCGCTCGAAGAGGTCAGCGCCAAGGTGCGCACCGGAGGTCCGGTGGACGACGAGGCCGATTACGCGTTGCCGGTCTGGGCGGGTGTTCTGCCGCTGGAGACGGTTGCAAACGAGCTTATCCCGGATCCGCAACGCAAGAACGAGCCTGCGATTCCCGACTACTTAAAGAAATATTCGCGTTAGAACGGAATCCCCTAACCAAATTGCGCACGTACACAGAGGGATATCGCCGGATTATTTGAGGACGGCGAAATTCCTGATGTCCGCAAACTCTTCTAGCAAGAATTCTGCCCCCCGTGATAGTCTTTATTAAATCGAGTTAATGCAGTTCAGAGGTACCAGGTCGCATGCGCTAGTTCGTGGTTTTGGCAAGGCATCCTTGTCGCCATCAAAGTCCGCGCGGTATCGCGGTTCACCGCAGTGCATGTTCCCATGCACTGATCGTGATTCGTTGACCTCCTGTTGATCATCAAAAATCGATTTTAAGTAATTCCGAAGAAAGACCCGCCCGTCCGGATCTCGGCACAAGCGGGTTGCGTTCAGGGCCCTTGCCGTTGGCAGTATCTCCGGACAACTTGGTTCCCCAGGTTGCCTCCCGAATATCCTGCGCGGCCGTTCGTAGAAACAATTCTTATAAAAATAAAATCAAAGAGGAGGCGTACTAACTTGGGCTCTGCAAAATTGTGGAATCGAATCGTTGCGTTGTTGAGTTTACTGATGGTATCTGCGTGCGGCCAGAACGTGATGTCGCAGACGCGGATTGCGGAAGCGATCCAAAATGACCGGCTGGTGACCCTGAGCAAGACAACCTCGCCGCTGATCGCAAAGAGCGTGGAAGCCGGGCGATTGCCCGGTGGGCAAAATTTGGGCCGGATGCTGCTTTTGCTGGCACCCACTGCCGAGCAGGACCAGGCAGCGGCGCAATTGGTCAACGATCTCCACGATGCATCTTCACCGTCGTTCCACCAGTGGCTCTCGCCGGCGGACTTCGGCAAGCGCTTCGGTATTGCCGACGCCGACGCGGCGCAAGTGCAGCAATGGCTGCAGAGTCGCGGCCTCACCGTGCATGAGATTTCGCAGAGCCGCCGGTTCATCGTTTTCAGCGGGTCCGTCTCTCAGGTGGAAAATGCGTTTGCCACCGAAATGCACAAATATTCCTACCAGCAAAATGGCAAGCAACTCAGCTTCATTTCGAACTCCAAAGACATCCAGATTCCAGCGGCGCTGCAAGCGGTGGTGAAAGGCGTTGTGCGCCTGCACAGCGATCCGCGTAACCCGCAGGCGGTGATGGGCGGGAAGGTGTACTTCAATCGGAGCACCAAGAAATTCACGTTCGCGAGCGGTGATCACGTGCTGGCGCCGGCGGACTTCGCGAAAATCTACAATATTCAACCCCTCTATGACGCGGGCATAGACGGCACCGGGCAATCCATCGCCATCGTCGGCCGCAGCCAGATTGACGTGCAGAATGTCCGGGACTTTCCGAACGATTCTGGGACTTCCCGCAAACGACCCGGAGATTATTCTGAATGGCGACGATCCCGGGCAGACGCAGCAGGATATGCCCGAGGCACTGCTGGACGTGACGTGGTCCGGCGCGGTGGCTCCGATGGCCCATATCCAATTGGTGGTTACGCAAAGCAACTTCGCCGACGGAATCGACGCTTCGGCGGCGTACATCGTGGATCACAACCTGGCGCCGGTGATGAGCACAAGCTACGGCACGTGCGAACAGTCGCTTACCACGGTGCAAAATGCGTTCTACAACTCGCTTTGGCAGCAGGCAGCGGCGCAAGGCATCACCGCCTTCGTGTCCGCCGGAGACAGCGGCGGCGCCGGATGCGATCCTGCAAGCGGGGGAAACTACGGTTCGGGGCTCGGAGTCAACGGCATCGCGTCCACGCCGTACAACGTTGCGGTGGGCGGCACGCAATTCGACGACACGGATAACCCATCGGCGTATTGGTCGGCAACCAGCGATCCAGTCACCTGGTTGTCTGCTTTGGGGTACATTCCGGAAAAGGTCTGGAACGAGAGCCATAATGATCCGTACTTCGGCCTCGCTCCTATCCGGCGGAGGCGGCGTCAGCACACTTTACGCCAAGCCCAACTGGCAGACCGCTGCGGGCGTGCCCAACGACGGCAAGCGAGATCTTCCTGACTTTTCGCTATCCGCTTCCGTGCACGACGGCTATCTGGTTTGTCTGTACGGCGGCTGCAACTACGGCGAAGACTATTTTTATTACTTCGGCGGAACTTCCGCTTCGAGTCCCGTAGCGGCGGGCATCATGGCGTTGGTGAACCAGAAAATGGGCGGACAGCGGCAGGGCGTGGCCAATTTTGTGTTCTATCGCCTGGCGATGACACCCGGGGTGTATCACGACACAACGAAGGGCGACAACAAAGTCCCGGACGCAAACGGCGAATTCACACTCGGCTTTTCCGCGGGGACCGGGTACGATCTCGCCACAGGTCTGGGTTCGTTTGATGCCAACGCACTGGCGAACAACTGGACAGCAGCTTCCAGCGCGCTGGGATCAACCACCACGCTCAAGCTGGCGAATGGACAAACCTTGCCGGTGGTGCACGGCACACCGATTACCTTCAACTCAACCGTGCAGTGTTCCGGAACAAGCTGCAAACACCCGACGGGAGAAGTCTCGCTGCTAGCGACCTCCGCGGCTGGAGACACCGCAGGCTGCTGGCGTTGGAGCGCTGACTCCCGGATCGCCCAGCACCTCGAACATTAAAACCGCGACAGTCCCCGGTGGCACCTACGGCGTGACCGCGCGGTATAGCGGCGACGGAACCTATTACTCGAGCACATCCAGCGCCGTGCAACTCACCGTCACACCGGAACCCAGCCAGACCTACGTTGGCGTAATGGGCGGAGGCTCCCTGGTATTCTCACCCGTATCCATCAGCTACGATGAGCCGCTGCAGATTGCCGCTGTGGTCGCCGGAAATTCCGGTTACGGCTATCCCAGTGGGACACTCACGCTGCAAGCCGATGGGCAGTCCGATGCAAACCGTACTCCCAGACGGCGTCACAGTGAGTCCGATGGTGCTGAACTACGGGGAGAAATCCACGATTCTGTTCGGAGGCAGCGCTCCGACTAGCCAATCCAGCACGATTTCTTATCTAGCGCCGGGACTTGCGGTGGGCACGCACCAACTGCAGGCGAATTATCCGGGAGACAACAGCTTCAGCAGCAGCACTTCGCCCGGGCAGCACCACAAACACTTATTCCTACACGGTGATCAAGGCGAAGTCGTTCATTGGCGATTTCTTTCCCATGGGCACGGCGGTGGTGAATGTTCCCGTGGCGCTTGCTGGACAAATCGGTCTCGAGAATTACTGCGCCCCATATGGGGGAACGGTGACGGCCACGGATCTGAGCTCGGGTACAGCCGTGGTTTTGGGAACCACAACCATCGCTCCGGACATCTATTGCGACGCCTACACCATACCGGTGACATTCAAGAGCGCGGGCATTGCGGATCCGCAATGTACGGATGGTTCCGCATGCCGGCACATCGTACAGATTTCCTACAGCGGGGACGCAAATGTCAGCCCCTCCAGCCAAAAGTATCCCGTACTTTTACGTCAGTGGCAACTCGCCGACCAATACCATGCTCAGTGCGGATACCGTCACAACTCTTGTCGGAAACCCGTGACGCTGACCGCATCGGTACTGTCGAATGTTCCCTTGCGGCAGCCGACCGGCGCAGATGGTCACATTTATGGATGGGGCCAACACACTGGGAACCGCTCCACTGACGGATCCTCAGAATCAAGGTGGCGGGACGTATCTCTTCACTGCGACGCTGGTGGTCAGCAACTTATCCGGTGGTCCGCACAATCTGATTGCCAAGTTTGCCGGCGACGCGGTAAACACCGGCTCCGACTCCAGCGCGACACCTGTGATCGTTAACATCATGGATTACGCACTGCAGGGCGCGCCCACAGCGATGACCATCAAGGACGGCCAAAGCGGGTTGGCGACGATCAGCGTGTTTCCTTTGGGAGGTTTCACCCAGCCGGTGCAACTTTCCTGTGGGATGCTGCCGGCGAACGTCAGCTGCAAGTTCAGCCAGGCGAGCGTAACTCCGGATGGAGTACACCCGTCAAATGTCACCCTGACGATAAACACCAGCCACCTGACCGCAAGTCGGAACGGGAATAACCGGCTCTGGGCGGTTACCTCAACCTTCGCGTTCGGCTTCGTGCTGTTGCCGTTCGCTTCCCGCAAGCGCCTGAAAACAAGTCTGGGCATACTCGGCTTGTTTCTGGTGGTGCTGGCGGGCGTGGGCTGCGGAGGCGGGAGCAATTCCAACAACGCCGCTGCCGGCACTTACACGGTCACCGTTAGCGCGGCGACCGCGGGTGCTGTGAGCGCAAAGACAACCCAAGTAACCGTGAACATCGTTCACTAAAACCAAGCAACAATCACCGCTGAATGACGAAAGCCCCGCACTCGTGGCGGGGCTTTTGTTTTAAAAATATTCAGGGTGTTGTTCAGGAAAAGGCTGAGGTGAACCGCACTGCTAAATCTGCGGCGGCTTCTTATTCACGTTGGCTTCCAAATGCGTCTTTAGTCGCGCCACCAGGGCCTCTTCCTGCCCATCATCCAGTTCCTTCATCACTTCCTCCAGCGCGAAATGCACCACGTCGTGGTGATGCAGTTCCAGTGGCGCAGAGGCTTCGCTGAATCGCAGCCACAGCCGGTGCAACAGGTTCACTTCGTTCGCGGTCAAATTGGGCGCATGCGGCCCAAGCACCTTGTAAACCTTGTCCCCATTTTTCAGGTGAATTTCCAGGTTAAATTGCGGCTTGGGGTCCGGCAGATTTTCCCATGCATCGCCAATCTGCCGCGCCTGCTCTTCCACGGATTCTTTGGGCGAATGGCCCAGCACAATCGTGCTGGAACCCAGCGAACTAGCCGCGCGAAGAATACCGTCCCAAATTTCGTTCGATGCCACCACCGCAAGCCGGATCGTTTTCCCGCGTTTCTCCGCCATCGAAAGCGTCTGCGAGAACAATTGCTGCTCGATGCTGCCGAACAGCTGGTCGGCATCCAATTCGTTTTCACCGGAAGCCGCCCGGCGCAGCACGCGGACGTGCAGCACCACCACGTCTCTTCTACCCGGCTTGATACGGTCCAGAACGTTTCCCAGGTGATACAAATTGTATTGATTGCTCACCGGCACCAGGATATTTCCCGGCTTTGCCCCCACCGCTTCCGGCGTCAACTCGCTTTCCATTTCCAGGTTGAACTGGTCCATCTCCACATGCGCCCCGCCGGCGCGTGCGCGCTTTTCAGATACCGTGAACACGATATAAAGCAGGACAGAGAAAGCACCCCCCGCCATCGTCGCGATAGGTTTCGTGAACAGGTTGGTGATCGCAATCAAGAAAAGCATCAGCGTGATCAAAATCAGCCCGACCGGAACCTGCACTCCATTTACCCGGAAGTTAAACGGCACCTGGAATTCCCGCTCGCCCGGCTTCGTATACCGAAGCACCAGCACCGCCAGCCCGTTCATTGCAAAACTCCAGATCACTCCAAAGGCGTAGAGGTTCGCAAGAAATGTCACGTCGCCGCGGCTGATAATGATGGTGATAATTTGCAGCGCAACGACGATATTGATGATCCGGTAGCTGGTGCCAAATTTCCGGTGTGGCTGCCGGAACCACGAACTCAATACGCCGTCTTCCGAAACGCGGTTTAATACTCCGTTGGAGCCGACGATCGCCGTATTCACAGCCCCAGCCAGAATCAGCGTGCCCACCACCACAACAAAACCGTGAAAAATCAGCCGCAGCACGAACGGGCCTGCCAGGCTCATCGCCAGTCCGCCGATCAGGTTTTCCAGATACCCCTGCCGCACGTCGTCCGGGATGATCATCACCGCAAAGAACGAAACCAGCGAGGTGAACACCAGGCTGTAGATAAAAATCACCAGCCCGGCTTTTTTCAGGTTCGGAAGTTTCGGGTGCTCAATTTCCCGGTAGACCTGCGCCAGCGACTCTTCGCCGCTCATCGCCAGCACCGAGTGTCCCAGTGCGATAAAAATCGCCACAATTCCGAACATGTGCGGCAGGGGGCTGTGCGCCAGCCAGCCCAAAGCACTCGGGCTCAGCTTCAGATTTCGCGGATGGGGCAAAGGAGGCAGCGCCGAGTGGCGTACCAAAGCCGTGTAGATGCACCAGGAAATCAGCACCACCACCATCACGGTCACCAGCTTCATGATGTGCAGTGCTTTTTCGCTCGACTCCGGTATCCCCTTGGTGTTTTCCCACCAGAAATAAACGGTAACCACAATCGCAAAGCTGGCGGCAATCACGTCCGTGGAAAATAGCGAGAGCGCTCCCGCTATGTGAAAGTACTGCAACAGCTCGCTGATCAGCCCGGCAAGATACTGGCCCGCGGCCACACCGCTGATCGGACCTGTCAGAATGTAGTCGAACATCAGCGCGGATACGCTGAATTTGGCGAGAGTGCCGCCCAAGGACTGCTTTACGGCGCGGTAGACGCCGCCGCGCACAAACATGCTGCAGCTTTCCACGTACACGGCGCGAACCGCGTAGGAAAACAGCATGATGGCCAGGATGAACCACGGTGCGGCCTTGCCGATGTAGCCTTCGGCCTCGCCACCGGCGTAATACGCCGACGAGGCGAGGTCATTCAGTACAATCGCTGCCGCGCGCCAGAAGGAAATGAAGCTCAACAGCGCCGTGGTTGCGACCAAGACGCGAGGAATGCCGCTGCTCTGGCTGCCCTGGGCAGCCGGGCTTTGGGGAGTGCTGCTCATGTACGGGTAGTTTGACCTGCAGTTTTCAATGCTCCCACTTTTCCATAGCCAAGTCCAGTTGGCGCCGCGCTTCTAATCGTTTTTTTCTTAGGATTTCGCGAGAGGGACCCGGAACGCCTGGGCGCATTCTTCGCACGGGCATTGGCTGCGCAGGTAATCGTAACTGAAGATTCCGGTGGAGTGACCGTCGCTGAAACTGATCTGGATCGCGTAATTTCCTACCTGGGTGGCAGCTTGCGCTTTCGGCTTGGGCTTGTACATCGGCAAGAGTGGCGAGGAAGGAAGATTCATGGACGCCATCGCATCCTTTTTCCCCCGCTCATCATTGCAGGTCGCGCAGGGGCACTGCTCCCGCAAATAGGCAAACTCAAAGTGGCTGGCGTGCCCGTCCGCCCACGCAATATCCACACCCGCGCCGGTCTTCACATGAATTTTCACCGCGGTCGGTTTCTTCCGCTGATCAATCGGTGTCGGCATGATAACGTCGGCTTCCAACCGGCTTCTTTCCCTGTAGCGGCCGCCTTCCGCTTGCCCGCCAAAGCCGTTTTCGCGAGCGGGAGGCAGGCGCCTTTTTAACGCCACTCAATCAATAGCACTGGCTTCTGGTCAGCAAGCGTCCTAAGCCCTTCTCTTCTCCGCAAATCCCTCTTAACTTTTCTCGTGATCACAACACTCCCCCGGCGGAATCGGATTCCCATGCGGACAAGTCTTCGGATGCCCCAAAAACGAGCAAATCCGCGCATCCAGCTCCGGACTGATAATGTGCTCAAACTTGCAGGCCTGGCTGTGCGCCTCATGATCGTCAATCCGAAACGTATCCTTGAACAATCGTTCCGCCAGGCGATGTCTCCGCACCACATCCCGCGCGCGGCTCTTGCCGCGGTCCGTCAATTGAATCTTGTGCTCCTCTTCCAGCACCGTCACCAGTCGCAAGTCTTCCATCCGGGCCAATGTGCGCACGGGATCCACTCCGCCGGGCGTTCGAATGTGCTCCAGGTCAGACGGCCGTCCCTCTTCCCCGCAAACCCAGATCTGCTCCAGCAAATGGTCGAAATGAATTCCGTCGTCCATCGTGATCCGCTGGTCCACCGCCAGGTGCCCGTGCACCAACTCAATGCGCCGGTCGGCCTGCTGCGCGATATCCGGGTCGTGCGTCACCATCAGAATCGTATGCCCAGCGCTGTGCAGCTCCCGGAACAGCCCAATTACGATCTCTTCATTCGCCTCATCCAGATTGCCTGTTGGCTCATCCGCCAGGATCAGCTTCGGCTGGTTGATCAGCGCCCGCGCAATCGCCACGCGCTGCTGTTCCCCGCCGGAGAGTTGCGATGGCAAGTGAGTCAATCGGTGCCCCAGACCGACGCGCTTCAGCGCATCCTCGGCCTGCTTTTCATCCGTGACACTATGGAAGTATTGCGCCAGCATGACGTTTTCTACCGCGTTCAGGTACGGCACCAGGTGAAACTGCTGGAAAACGAAGCCGATCTTCTCCGCGCGGTACCTCACCATCTCGCTCTCGGAAAGTTTCGCCAGGTCCACGCCATCCACGATCACGTGGCCTGAGGTCAGCGTGTCCAGCCCGCCCAGAATGTTGATCAGCGTGGTCTTCCCGGAGCCCGATGGCCCCATCAGTGCCACCCATTCGCCCGGCTGGATGTGGAACGATATCCCGTTCAGCGCGCGCAGCGTGCCGTACTCCTTCACCAGCGATTCAATGCGCACTTGCGCGTTCACGCTTCACCTCGAAACACGTTGGCAGGCCGGACACTTGCCAGGCGCCGCAGGGGAAATGCGCTGGCGATCGAAACGACCACGGTTATGGCCACCGAAACAGGATACACAATCCATCGCGGCTGCGCAGCCACGCCAAACACCGCTTTTCCCAGCCAGATTGAGCCAATGATGCCGATCGCCGAACCCACCAGCCCGCCCATGATTCCCATCAGGATTGCTTCCGTCAGGAACAATTCCACAACCTTCCGGACCGATCCCCCAATTGCTTTCATCAAGCCAACATCATTCTTTCGCTCGATCGCCACGTTGCTCATTCCCGCCATCACGCAAAGCGAAGTCAGCAGCAGCACCAGAATCACCGTGGCTGAAAGCAGTCCGCTGATGCGGTTATAAAGTTTTCCCTCCGCCTCGGCCAGTTGCTTGATTCCATGCACGTCCGCGCCCGGAACTTTCTGCCCAAGCGCCGCAATAAAATTCCCGATCGAATCCGGCGTTCCCGTCACGCTCAACTGAATCAGGCTGATCCGTCCCGCCAGATTCGCCAGCGACTGCGCCGTCGCCAACTTCGTGAAAATCTGCGTATCCTCCGCGCCGCCCGTTGCGATCACCGCAAAAACCTTGCAACTCGCTTCCTTGCCTTGGTTACGAAGATGCAACGAATCCCCCGCGTGCACCTTAAACTGTTGCGCGGCCTTGGCGCCAACCTCGCAGGCCTCCGCAGCCTCTTCCGACTCCGCTGAATATTCCGTGCGCTTCCCCGGCCGCACCTTGCTGATACCGTCTCCCTCCGTGCCAGCGATCACCGCAGGTTCGTGATGGATCACTCCTGCTTTGGCCACTTCTCCAATTACATAAAGAAATGCCACCGCCGGCACAGGCTTTCCTGCATTCTCCGTTGGCATCTGCTTCAACAAATTCTCATCCAGAGTTGCGCCGTCCGAATTCGCGTCTTGCCCCCGAGGCGCCACAATCACATTCGCACCCAGCGACCGGAATTCCGTCGTCAGCCGCCGCTTCGCGTCAATCTGCAGATTCAACAGCGCGGAGGTGATTGCCGCGCCCGCTCCCAGCGCGAGCAAAATCACAAACAGTCGCCCGTAATTCGCGGTTAACAGGCGGCGCACGATCCGCCAGAACATGGGCGACCCGCTCATCACTCGCCCCTCAAGATCGGCGCGGGATCATATTTCGAAGCCCGCCGCAGCGGGTAAGCGCTCCCCGCCAGCGTAATCAGCGCGGCCAGCACCAGCACGATGAACAACAAAAAAAGTTTCGGCTCTGGCGCGAATCCAAAAACCCGCTGACCCAGCAATCGCGCCAGCAAAATCCCCAGCGCGTAGCCAATCCCTCCGCCAACAAACGCCACCAATAACTGCTCCGCCGCCAGCAGCACGCCAACCAGCGCGGAGCCTGCGCCCAGCGCCTTCATCAATCCAATTTCCGTCCGCCGCTCGATCACCGAAGCCGCCGCCGATGCGCCCACCGCCAGCGCCGCGGCCAGCAGCGCGCAGAACGTCACCAGCCACAGCAACGTCCGCACATGCGTCAGGATGGTGCCTTCGCCCTCCGCCACGCGGCGAATCACCCGCACATCCGTCCCCTTCAACTCCTCGCTGATTTGCAAAGCAATCGCCGAAATATAAGGCGTGCAATACCACCGGTCGAATTCCGCCGGCGTCATGCTCTTCGGATCTCTTCGCGCGAACGCATCTTCCGGCTTCGTCAGCGCACTCACATATAGCCTGCGATATTCACCGGGCTTTTCAGCCAGAATTTGCACAAAACTCAACGGCGCAACCACCGCATTATCTTCCGGCCCGCCCGTGGAGAGCACGCCAACCACCTTCAATTCTTTCCAGCCTGCGGCGCCGTTCGCGCGAACCTGCAATTCATCCCCGTCCTTCACGCCGTACTTCTTCGCCGCTGCCGACCCCACCAGGCACTCATCCGCTGCTTCGTTAAACCAGCGCCCCTCCACGTGCCACCAGGGATTCGTCTGCTCGATTCCCGTCTCATAAGTGGTGCCGTCGGGAATCGGAACTTCATGCTTCGACCACGTGCCTATCAGCGTGGCGTTGTCCACGGCTCCCGGGCTCGAGAATGTTTTGGAGGCCGGCGACCATGCTTCCACCGGCACATCCAGAATAGGTGCAAACCCAACGATGTTGAACCGCCAGAAAATTGTTTTCAATTTTCCCAGATCCGCTTCTGGAAGGTACGCGCCTGCGTTCGCCGGACGGTAATCCACGCCACCAATTTCCAATGGCAGCGAATCCGCCTGTGGCGTCACCACCAGATTCGCGCCCAGGCTCCGAAACTCCTGCGCCAGCCGGTCGCCCACATCCAGCGACACGCTCAGCGCCGCCGTGGCCACAGCCATCCCCAAAGCCAGTGCAGCCAGGGTCAGCAGTTTACGTTTGGGCCGGCGCGTAAAGGAATCGGCAACAAGTCGAAGGAACATTTACCTGGATTGGCGTGAGCGCTCCAAATCTCCTATCGCGGAATTTCTTCCGCAGCCTTGGTCACCGACGAAACATCAATCACCACGTCTGTGCCATCTACCTGAGACTTAAATCCGATCGGATTGCAGCCGCCCTTCTGTCCGATCGATGGAATATATATAGCCGACGCGCAGTGCCGGCAAATCACATTCTGCCCCTCCTGCCGGTAGCCATCCGCTCCGCAGATCAGGCACGCGTCCAAAGCCGTTCCATAACCATTCGGCTTCTTGATCACCATGAACCGGACCGTCTGCCCGTTCGCCTTCAGCGTAAAAAGATGCAGCCCGCCGTCCTGCACTTCCGCGACCGGAATCTTCACGATGCCGTTCACCGCCTCCACGGATCTCGCCTGTGGCGGCGCGGAGTTCACCTTCGCGTAGATAAAATCCGCCGTCAGCGCAAGAATCACCGCCAAGCTCATGCTGGCTGCCGCGATCATCCAGCGCCGCTGCCCACGGTTCTGCGCCTCTGTCAGCCGACGCTCCGCATCATTCATAGTCGTCGCGGCCGTGGCCTTGCTATGCGAAGCGGCCTGCCATTCCCGAAGAATCATCAGCGCCGCCGCGCCAAACACAAAAATAAAAAAGAACAATTCGTTTCGCACAATGGGACCGAGGACCGCCATTTCCGTCTTGCTCGAGGGAATCCATCGCGCTTCGCTCAGTTCGTGCATCCCGGTCACCGCCAATTGCACGGCCACCAGTATCAGGATCGCGCTGGTCACCGCGAAGAATCGGTGCAGCGGCACCTTCAATGTTCCCTTGAAAAAGAAAAGCCCCACGGCCACGGCCGCGCCAATACCCGCAATCGTCCCAATCCACGTCTGCAATCCTTCGGTCGAAAGCTCCACTGCGCGCAAGATCAGCGCCAGCTCCGCTCCCTCCCGCACCACCATCAGGAACACAAACAGTCCTAGCCCCCAACCCGCCGCCGAGCCTGCGCGTGTTGCATAGGCCTCCACCTTTCGCCTCGATCTCTTTTTTCAGGTGGCGCGCAACTTTGTTCATCCACAAAATCATCGTGACCACAAAAAAAGCGGCCACCAGCAAAAGCAGCCCCTCAAACCCGTCTTCGCTGATATTGAATCGGTCCAGCGCAATGGCCACGGCCAGGCTCAACGCCACGGCCGCCGCCACTCCACCCCACACATAGCGCGCCAGATGCTTCCGGTTGGTCCGGGAGAGATAAACCAGGATAATGCCTACGATAAGGGAGGCCTCAACCCCTTCGCGCAGGGCGATCAGAAAGGCAGAAAGCAAAGCGACTCCAGTTGTAAATCATTTGCAACTATGCTAACAGTCTATGCCCTACCTTCTTTACCGTCAAGTGCATACGCCCTTGCTCCTACCCTGTAGAATGCTTCTTTGCGTCTATTCAATGGCATGAACAATCGTTCCTTTACGCCCATCACCTCCCTGTTTCTCTCCACAGCCTTGCTGTGCCAGTCCCTCTCCGCCCAGACTCCCCAGAACCCCGTCCCCGTTCAAGGGCAGGAACGTAACTTCGTCAAGCCCGATCCCAAACGCGCTAAGAAACTTTTCGAGCAGGCCAGCAAGGAAGAGGCGGCCGGAGATTATCTGGCCGCCCTAAGTGACTACGAAGACGCGGCTCGCTACGCTCCCTTCGATGTCAACATCGTCAGCAAGGGCGTAGCCCTGCGTTCGCGACTCTTGCGCGAACATGTGGATGCTGCCGAGCGCATGGCCATCCAGGGAAACATGGACGGCGCCACCCTGCAGTTGGCCGCCGCCCTGGAAATCGATCCCGGAAATCCTGCCGTGCTGGAGCGCCTCCAGCAAATGTCCTCCATGAGCAACGCCACGCAGGTTTCTGCTCGCTTGGAGCCCCCCGCCGGACTTCCACAACTCGCGCCCGCCAAGGTCACGCGAAGCTTCAATTTCCAGGGTGATTTGAAATCCGCTTACGAGCAAATCGCCCGGGCGTTCAATCTGAAAGTCACGTTCGATCCCGATTTGCCGGCAACCACCACACGGCTGCGCCTCCCCGAACTGGATTTCTATACTGCCGTGAAAGTGCTGAGCCTGGAAACCGGCACCTTCTGGCGGGCTCTGGATTCGCAAACTTTTTTTGTTGCCGCGGACACCGCCGAAAAGCGGCGCGAATTTGAACCTCAAGTTGAGCAGACCTTTCCACTTCCCGCTTCGGTCTCGACCACGGACGTCGGTGAGGTCGTTCGCGCAATCCGTGATCTCACCGGCATCACCCGAGTATCACAGTCCTACCAGAACCATTCCATCACCGTTCGCGGCACCGTGCCGCGCGTGCGCCTGGCTCAGGAGATCGTTCAAAATCTCGAACAGGCGCCTGGCGAACTATTGCTGGAAATCGACCTTCTGGAAGTAGACCGCTCCAACGCGCGAAATCTTGGAATTACGCCGCCTACAAGCTTGTCGCTTTATTCCGTTCCTCCAAGCCTCGCGAATTCTCTTCGCTCGGCGCCAGATCTAACGTCTCTGCTGACGCTCCTGGCCCAGGTCTTTGGCGGAGCTGCCGGCCTCGCCGCCGCTGGAGGTATCGCCAGTTTGGCATCCGCCATTCCCCCGATTGCCGCCATCGGTGGAGGCAAAAGCACTTTCCTGTTAGCACTGCCCACGTTTACCGCCCAGTTTTCTGAGGGCCTCTCCCTGGTGCACAGCGGCCGCGAAGTTTTGCTGCGCGCCCAGGATGGCAAGCCCGCCACATTCTTCGTCGGCGACCGCTATCCCATCACGCTTTCCCTGCTCTCCAACAGCCTGGGGTCCACTGGGTTCTCTGCAAATCCCGGCGGCACCGGCGTTACGATCCCTACGGAGCAGATCACCGTTGGGAAAAATCCAGTGGCGATGGTCACCGCGGATTTTCGAAGTGCGGGCACGCAGGACCTTGCGGTCGTCAATCAAGGCGACAACACCTTGACCATCCTGTTGAATCAAGGCGTCGGCATTGTTCCCCAGTTTGCCGTGCCCACCACCGGCATCGGAGCGCTCTCCCCCATTGCCCTGGGCACTAAATGGACAAGTTCCACCCGAGCGCCCGCCATGGCCACCGGCAGCCTGAACGCAGCTTCCACCGCGACGACGAATGACAATTTTGCGGACCTATTGATAACCGACCCGGTGGGCAACACCGTGATTGAGTTTCTGGGCAATGGTGATGGCACCTTTAAAACGCCCGTCGCTACGATTCCTGTGGGCAATCAGCCCAGCTCCATCGTCATCGGCACTTTCAACCTGAAGAACAGTGATTCCAACCAAGGTTTTATCGTCACCAACTTCCAGGACAACACTTATTCCGTTTTCAATGGCAATGGCGACGGCACCTTCACCCAAGTAACCGGTTCTCCCTTCGCTCTACCTGCCACCGCGACTGGCCCTGTCGCGATCAATTCCGCCGACTTTAACGGCGACGGCTATCCAGACCTCGCCATCGTCAATCAGACCACGCAGAACGTCAGCATTCTGAAAGGCAACGGGGACGGCACCTTCACCGAATTCACCAATTCCCCTCTGCCCGTCGGCAAAACCCCCGTGAGCATCGCCTCCGGCAGCCTTAGCGGCAGCACCGGTCCGGGCCTGGCCATCGTGAATCAAGCGGACAATTCCGTAACCGTATACCTGGGAAACGGCGATGGAACGTTTGTCACTGCTTCGCAATCTCCCCTCGCCACCGGCACCACTCCCACCGGCGTGGCCATCGCCGACTTCACTCAGCAGTCCAATGGCGGCATCGCCGTCACTAACACCGGCGCGGGAACCGTAATCGTCTACGCGGATCTTGGCAGCGGCCTTTTCGCGAACGCCCTGGAACCTGGCGCGGGCACTAACCCCTCGGCCATCGTCGCCGGCCCTTTCACCAACGGCACCTTTCCAGACATCGTCGTCACGAACAATCTCACGGACACGGCTGGGCAAGTCACGCTGATCGTCAGCCCTGTCAGCCTGATCTCCCTCCCCGGCCAGAACCAGCAGCCCTATCCCGGTTCCGAGTACGAAGACATCGGCATCAAAATCAAAGCCACTCCTCATTTGCATGACACCAAGGACGTCACCTTGTTGCTGGAGTTCGATATCAAAGCCCTCGCGGGCAGCAGCGTGAATGGGATCCCGGTCATTACTAATCGCACCGTCACGCAAACCGTGCGCCTTAAAGAAAACGAAACTTCCCTCGTCACCGGATTGCTCAGCCGCAATGAAACGCAAACCATCACGGGCATTCCGGGACTCGCCACCCTCCCCGGCATTGGCTACGCGTTTGGCAACCGCAATTCTTCTTTCACCGACGATGAACTTCTCTTCCTCATCACGCCGCGCCGCGTGCGTTCCCCTTTTCATGAATCCGAAACCTTCTATGCTGGCACCGGCGATACGCCCGGTCGCAGCGGAGCTCGTGGTGGCACTTTTCTTCCTGGCCGCGATCGTGAGCCGGAACCTGCTCCCGCGCCCGTGCAACCGGCCCCTGAAACGCCCGTTGCGCCTCCACCATCGGCTTCCGATCCCAGCCAGCAGCCCCCTCAGCCGGAAATTCCTCTCCAGCAAGCACCTCCCGATTAAGAACCGGCCAGCGGACGGCTGGCCCAAGTCCGAAGCCTCTCTATAAGTTAACGATTGCAAAACGGAATGATCACCACTAGCCCGCGCGACCTGCGCCTAAATCGTCAGCGGATGTCCGGCGATTTTCTCCAGCATCGCCAGCGGCGATACCTGCGGCGCAACCAGCGCCGATTGCGGTATCAGAAAAGTCTGCTCCAGCGCGTATTGCCCCGAAAGCACCGCGTGGCTCACGCAATCCGTGCAAACCATCCACGCGCTGTTTGGCGGAAACTCCCACCGATGCTTCGGCGTATTTTCCTGAAACGCGGCGTCTTCCTTCATCGCATTATGGCAACGGTGCATGAATTCGTCGTAGGGCGGCCGGCTGCCGAAGGGCAGTCGCAGCGCCCGCGCAGCCGAGCGCAATCCGCGCTCAACAGAATTTCCATAGACCGAAGCCAGCAGATTTCCCCGGCTCGCAAAATGCGGCCCGAACGCCGAAAACGTTTGCGAAGTCAGCCACACGCGGCTCTCCGCTGGATTCAAGTTCACGAAGAAGCGCAAAATGCGCGCCCCGTTCGTCGGCCGCGTCGGGAAACGAATCGAAATGCAGCAGGTCGTTGCGCGCGTGTAGCCGCGCGGGGCGTCCCTTCTCCTCGATCGGCCGAAAACTCGCGTAATCCAGCTTCCACTTTCCCGCGTAAGGCGCAAGAAAGTCCCGCAAGAAACTCTGTCGAGCGCCTGGAAAATTCGCCCAGAATGCGCCGCAGTACCTCCGCGTCGCTCTTCTCCGATTCGTCAAGGCCAGTCACGCGATCTTCCGACGGCCGGTACGCGATGTTCTTATGGTAGGCCGATCCCGTCTGTTTTCGTCCCAGCAGCAGTTCGCGATCTTCCTGTGCGATGGCAATTGGCGAAACGGGCAGGAACACGATGTTTCCCGCCTCCAGCTGCGCGCAGAATTCCCGCCCGCGCTCCGCTCGATTAATCGGTCCACCGCCCAGCGAATCTTCCACCGGAATCATCCGGCTGAAGCCTGTCGCAGTGGCCATTTCGCTCGCGCTCGTTGCCGGCATACAGCTCGCTCCCCGCTCTGGAGCATAGCCTCCGCGAAAAACTTCTTCAAGCCGCTCCGCCTGCTGCCATGTCACGCCGCGACCCCGCCCCGCATCTCAAATCCATACAAGAATGGATCCCTCGATGTATATCAAAGAGCTGTGGCGATTCCCCGTAAAGTCCATGGCGGGCGAACGCCTTTCGCGCGTGCGGATGGGTGAACTTGGTTTTCGAGGGTGATCGCCAGGTGCTGGTGCTCGGACCCAACGGCCGCGTGCTCACCTCGCGCACGCATCACCAACTTCTTGGCCTGCGCGGCACAATCGATGCCGATGGTCAGACTCTGATTTCCGGCCATCCCTGGAATTCCGCTGAAGCGTTGAAATTGGTTCGCGAAGCCGTCGGGCCCAAGGCCGAGCTCACCCACTACAACGGCCCCGAGCGCTTCGATATTCTTCCCCTGCTCGTCGCCACCGACGGCGCCATCTCTGAATTTGGTTTCGACTCCCGCCGCCTGCGCGCCAACATCATCGTCGGCGGCGTCGAAGGACTCGCCGAGCGAACCTGGCCCGGCAAATGTCTCCAAGTGGGTGATGCCGCCATCGGTATTCAGGATCTACGCGGCCGTTGCGTCATGACCACATTTGATCCCGATACCCTTGAACAAAACACCCGCGTGCTGAAAGAAATCGTCCAGAAATTCGATGGCCGCCTGGCCCTCAACTGCTTCGTCCTCCGCCCCGGCGAACTCCACGAAGGCGACCCCATCCAACTCGCCGAGGATTGCGATTCCAACATAGCAACGAACCCTTCCTAGTCCGCCCTCACTCCGATTAATCTCCGCTCTCCACCAAAGCGACCAAGAAAAAATTGTCATCCTGAGCCTATCCGATGAGGATAGGCGAAGGATCTCACCGTAAAATCCATCCAAGACTTACGCGCGTGAATCCCGCCCGTCAATCGAACAATCCGCGCCTCACGGCAACGGATCAAACACCACAATCGGCTGGTACGTCCGCGGCACCACCGCCTCCGCAATCGCGATCAACTTATTCTCCTGGCTGAATACCCGCAACCGCGGAGGCTGCACGCTCTCCGTCTCCAGTTCCGTCGTTGCCCCCGGCGGCAATTCCACGCGCCCCGGCTGCAATTGCGACGGCATCACGTTGAACTTCCCGCCATGCCGGATTTTCTTTTCCAGAACCGGCAACACGTTCGTCCGCGGAAAATTAGGCAAAAGATTTTCCAGTGCGATCATGCACGACGCAAATTTCCCTTCGCCTTTCGCGGCCGCAAGTTCCTCGAGCCCGATCGCCTGCTCCAGCGAAAACTCTCCCACCGCTGTCCGGCAAATCTCCGCCAGATGCGCCCCGCAGCCCAGCTTCTGCCCCATGTCGTGCGCCAACGATCGAATATATGTTCCAGACGAGCATTCAATCGAAAATCGCGCGATGGCTCCCGCCACTTCCGTCAGCCGGTACTCGTAAATCTCCACCGGAACGGCCTTCAGTTCCACCACCAGATTTTTGCGCGCAAGCTCGTACGCCGGCCGTCCGTGAATCTTCTTCGCCGAAAAAATCGGCGGCATCTGTTCGAATCGTCCCGTTGACTCCGCCGCTAGCCGCTGCAGCAGTTCACGCTCCAGCACCGGCGGCGCATCCGGTCCCGTCGCTTGTCCTTCCGAATCAAAAGTATTCGTGGCGAATCCGAAGCGGAAGCCCGCCGTGTAGCGCTTTCGCCTTCCGCTGTAGAAGCGCACAAACCGCGTGGCCTTCCCCAGCAGCAGCACCAGCACGCCGGTCGCCAGCGGATCCAGCGTGCCCAAGTGACCGATCTGCCGGAACCCCACCAGGTGGCGCACGGCGTCCACGATGTCGTGCGAAGTCTTCCCCTGCGGCTTGTTGACTACCACCGCTCCGTCAAACTCCGCCGGTTTTGGTTGTCTCGCCATCTCGCCCCAAAAATGCAGCGGCCACCCTCAGGTGGCCACACTTCCCCTATAATGCCTGCCTTCTGCTTGCCCCCCAGGGGGAGGCGGGCGCCTTTTCGCTATGTAGTGGCCGAACTTCAGATCGGCCACCAATTTTTTCTCACGATGCGGCGGCCAAATTTCAAATCCGCCACCAATAGCACAGGCCCCAGCCTGTGGTTCCGAATCTACGCCCCCGGCTCCTGCTTCTCCGCCCGGTCCGCCTTCATCTGCTTCAACAACTGCTCGATCCGCTCCACGTGCTCCTGCGAAAGATCCAGCGTGAAATGCAAATCCGGCACCCTCCGCAATTGCAGTCGTTCCACCAGTTCATGCTTGATGTACCCTGCGGCATGTTCCAGCGCCTTGATCGCATCCGTCTGTTCCTTGCTGCTCTCCGTTCGCACGCTGACGAATACCCGCGCGTGCTTCATATCCGGCTGTACGCGCACCTCGCTGACGCACACATTCCCCTCCAGCCGGGGGTCCTTCAGTTCCCCCACCAGCATGGCGTTCAGTTCATGCGCAATTTCTTCCCCAACGCGTTGATGTCGATGATGATCCGGGCTCATGTTCTTGCTTCTTGGTATTTAGTATGAAGTATGAATTCCAAGTCTCTAGTTCTCTGCTTTAAGTCAACTGCCCGCCACACTACAATATCTCCACCCCATGCCCCACCACCAGCGGCCCCAGGATCCGGTCCGCCTCCGCCAGCACCTTCTGCAGTGCCTCTTCCACGTGCTGCTCTTCGTTCGACAGCGTCACCACGCCCACCACCGACCGCTGCCAGGTATCCTCAAAATCCAGTTCCGCCACTGCCACATTGAAATTCGCCCGCAGGCGATCCTTCAAGCTCCGCAGCACCTGCCGCTTGTCCTTCAGCGATTGCGCCTCAGCTAGATGTAACTCCAGGGTGAGTAATCCAACAGGCATGGCAATTCACCCTCAGGCTTTTCCAGCCCGAGCTCTTTCTTTCGCTCTTATTTGCGTGCGGCGGAAGTTCCTTGCGCGGCTGCCTCGGCGGCGGACAGCTTCATAACCTGGAAGCATTCCAGAACGTCCCCAACCTTCACATCGTTGAAGTTCGCGATCCCGATACCGCATTCAAATCCGGTCCGCACTTCGCTGGCATCATCTTTGAACCGCTTCAGCGAACTTAGCTTCGACGTATAAACCACCGCGCCATCGCGCACCACTCGAATCTGCGAATCGCGCTTGATCACTCCATCCAGCACGTAGCAGCCCGCCACCGTCCCCGCTCCCTTGACCCGGAACGTGTTGCGCACTTCCGCGCGGCCCACGTAGGTCTCCTGGAACACCGGCTCCAGCAGCCCTTCCATCGCCTTTTTGATCTCGTCGGATACTTCGTAAATGATGTTGTGTGTGCGGAGATCCACTTTTTCCTGCTGCGCCAGGTCCTGCGCCTTGCGATCCGGCCGCACTCCGAAAGCGATCACAATCGCTCCCGATGCGGACGCCAGCAGAATATCGTTCTCCGTTACCGTGCCGACTCCGGCGCTGATGATCTTCAGTTTCACCTGGTCGGTCGAAAGCTTTGGCAGCATCTCTTCCAGCACTTCGGCAGAGCCCTGCACGTCGGCCTTGATCACGATCGGGAGTTCCTTCACTTCCCCGGACTTCAACTGCTCGTGCAGCTGATCCAGGGTAATGCGCCCGCCCGCGCTCGCGCGCAACGCCGCGTCGCGCTGCTTGGACTGCCGGAATTCCACCACGTGACGCGCCTTCGCTTCGTCGGTCACCTGGAAGTGGTCGCCCGCTTCCGGCACGCCCTGCAATCCCAACACTTCCACCGGAGTAGACGGCGGCGCAATCTTCACCGGCCGCCCGCGATCGTCGAACATCGCGCGCACCTTGCCGAACACCGAGCCCACGATGAAAAAGTCGCTGGTATTCAAAGTGCCGTTCTGCACCAGCACCGTCGCCACCGGGCCGCGTCCCTTGTCCACCCGCGATTCCAGCACCGTACCGCTCGCCGGCGCATCCGGATTGGCCTTCAATTCACGCAAATCCGCCACCAGCAGAATAATCTCCAGCAGCTTGTCGAGGTTCTTCTTCTGTTTCGCCGAAACTTCCACGAATTCGGTCTCGCCGCCCCATTCCGCGGGCATCAAGCCCAAATCCGATAGCTGGCGCTTCACGCGCTCAACCTGTGCTTCTGGCTTGTCAATCTTGTTGACCGCCACGATGATCGGCACGTTCGCCGCCTTCGCGTGATCAATGGCCTCGCGCGTCTGCGGCATCACGCCGTCGTCCGCCGCCACCACCAGCACCACGATGTCGGTAACCTTCGCTCCGCGCGCGCGCATCCGCGTGAACGCCTCATGGCCCGGCGTATCCACGAACACCACGCTCTTTTCGCCCACCTGCACCTTGTAGGCGCCGATGTGCTGCGTGATTCCGCCCGCTTCGCCCCCGGCCACATCCGCCTCGCGGATCGCGTCCAGCAAGCTGGTCTTTCCGTGGTCCACGTGTCCCATCACGGTAACCACCGGCGGCCGCGGCTTCAGATTTTCCTTGGTCTCTTCCTTGGCTACCTCAAGAACCATTTCTTCTTCGAGGGACACCACGCTCACCACGCCGTTAAACGATTGCGCCAGGTCCGTCGCCGTGGACACATCCAGCGCCTGGTTGATGCTCGCAAACACGCCGCGGTCCAGCAGGTTCTTCAGCAAATCCTTCGCGCGCACGTCCAGCTTTTCCGCCAGCTCGCGAATCGTAATTCCTTCGGTCAAGGTAATGTCGCGCGGCGCGCGTGGTTCGGGCGGCGCAATCGCAGCCGCCACTCCGCGGCTGCCTGAACCCGGACGCTGCCGCGTCGGGTGCAGCTTCCGCTCGCCTTCCATCTCTCGCTTGTCCGCCGTCGGACGCTGCCGCTGCTGCGGCTTGCGCGCATAAAGTGGCTTGCCCGGCTCCGCCTTTGCCGGCATCTTGTCCGGCAGTGGAGGAAGCATTCCTGGTCGTCCAGGCATACGCGGGCCGGGTCGCGTGCCGCTTGGCATCCCACCTGGCCGCTGACCGAATGTCCGGCCTCCGCCGGGACCCCCAGGTCCACCTGGACCACTCGAAGAACCCCCTGGTCGCGGCGTAAATGGACGTCCGCCCTGTCCTCCCGATTGCTGAGGACGCATTGGTTGTCCAGGACGCGGACCGCTCGGCCTGCGATCGCGGTCTCCCGGCGCCGTTCCGGGCACGGGTCCCCGATTGCCGGTAGGCATCGGACGAAGAGGTTGTTGCGGACGCGGCGAACCCGCGGTTGCACCGGGACGCGCGGCTTGCGGCTGAGATCCAGGTTGCTGCGGACGCCCTTGCTGCGGCGCACCACCGGGCCGCCCAGAATGTGGCTGGCCAGGAGTTCCAGAAGGTCGAAGGGGTTGCTGTGGCGCGGGGCGCGGAGCTCCCGGAGCGGTTTGCGTCGTCGGAGCAGCGGGACGCGGTGCGGTCGAGACGGCCGGTCGCGGTGCGATCGGAGTAGCCGGACGCGGCGCAGTTGGGCCAGGCGCAGTAGCAGGTGCGGCCGGTTTCGCTGCTGGAATTGTTGCCGGTGTTGGTGCGGATGCGGGGGGCCCAGCCGGCTTCACAACCGCAGGCGCAGGGGCCGGAGCCGCTGGAGCAACGGGAGCCGCAACTGGCGCAGCAGCAACGACTGGAGCTGGCGCTGCCGGCTGTGCCACCACGGCCGGAGCAGGTGCCGGGGGCGCAGCTGGCGGAACTGGAACCGGTGCTGGTGTGGGCGCAGCTGGCCTGCGTGCCGCAGCCTTCGCCGCCGCATCTTTCGCGCTGCGTTCCGCTTCGGCGGCAGACTCTGCATCTGCCACTCCCTGCAAATGTTGCTTAACTTTTTCCGCCACGTCGGCGGGGATCGAGCTGGAGTGCGTCTTCTTCTCGGTTACTCCAAAACCCGCCAGAAGATCAATAATGGCTTTCGCCTTGACCTCGAGTTCGCGCGCGAGTTCATTGATGCGGACTTGATTTGCGTCGCTCATGCTTCTTAGGAACTTTTCTCTTCCTGCTGTTCAGCCGGAGTTTCCGTTTCCGGTGAAGCAGCGGCCTCAGAGTGAGTCTCCGAAGCAGATTCTGAATTGTCTGTGGCTTCCGTGGCGGTTTCCGATTCCGTCGCGGTTTCCGCCGGGGCGCTTTCGTCGGCGCTCGCGGTTTCGACCGGGGCGCCTTCGTCTGTGCCTGCCGCCTCTTCCGTGGCTTCCGCTTCGCCCTCCACGGGCGCAACCGCCGCTTCCCCGCCTTCATAGAAGCGGTTCACGGCCTGATAAATCTTGTCCACCATCTTTTCGCCGATGCCTGGAATTTCCATCAACTGCTCCGGCGTCATCCCGGCCAGCTTTTCCAGATTCGTGATACCGGCAGCTTCAATCTTTTCGATGGTTTTCGGCCCAACTCCTGCCAGCACCGTCAGCGGTGTGGTCGGCGCCGTCAGCGCGGTCATCTGCTCTTCAATCTCGCGCCGCTTTTCTTCTTCGCTCTTGATATCAATATCCCAGCCGATCAGCTTGCTGGCCAGGCGCACATTTTGTCCCTTTTTGCCGATCGCCAGCGAGAGCTGCGAATCTTCCACGATCACTTCCAGCTTTTTAGTTTCTGGGTCGATGATCTGAACGCGCGTGACCTTCGCAGGGCTCAACGCCTTCTGCGCGAACGCCACCGTCTCTTCGTTGTAGGGAATAATGTCGATCTTCTCGCCGCGCAACTCGCGAATAATCGACTGCACGCGCATGCCCTTCATGCCTACGCACGCGCCTACTGGATCCACGTCCTTGTCGCGGCTCGCCACCGCCACCTTGGTGCGCTCGCCCGCTTCGCGCGCTGCCGCGCGGATCTGCACCGTGCCGTCGTAGATTTCCGGCACTTCCATTTCGAACAATCGCTGCACAAGGGAAGCATCGGCACGCGAGACAATCACCTGCGGACCCTTCGCCGCCCGGTCCACGGCCTTGATCACAACGCGCAGCCGCTCGCCAATATTGTAAGTTTCCAGTTTCGATTGCTCACGCTTCGGCAATCGCGCTTCCGTACGGCCCATGTCCACAATCAGGTCCGGACCTTCCGCGCGCTTCACAATCACCGTCACCAGTTCCCCGGCCCGGGTGTGATATTCGTTGTAAATCGTGTCGCGCTCGGCCTCGCGCACCTTCTGCAGAATCACCTGCTTCGCCGTCTGCGCCGCGATGCGTCCCAGCACCTCGGTCGGCTTCGTGCTCAGAATTTCCGTTCCGATTTCCGCGTCCGGTTTCTTCTTCTTCGCGTCCGCCAGGCTGATTTCCCTCTTCGGGTCCACAACCTCTTCCACCACCGTGTGCACCGCGTACACGTCCACCTGCCCGGATTCCGCATTGAACTTTCCGCGCAAATCCTCTTCGGACTTGTAAAACTTCCGCGCGGCCACCACCATCGCATCTTCAATGGCAGAGATCACCACTTCCGGTTCAATATGCTTTTCCCGGCTCAACATCTCGATTTGTTGATAGAGCAGATTCGCCATTTCTCTTCCCTAAAACTCCCCCACCAGCTTAGCTTTCCGGCTCGTCACCCGCTGTCATCCTGAGGCTATCCGACCAGGATAGCCGAAGGATCTCAACCAAAGCCCTTTCTCCAAACTCGTCCCGCAAAAAACGAACCCTCTAAAACTCCACCACCAGGTTCGCCTTCCGGATCGTCTCCAGCGGTATCTCCACGATCCGTGCTTCCTTCCCTTTCAACTCCATGCGGACTTTGCCATCCGCAAATCCCCGCAAACGCCCTTCAAAAAACTTCGCTTCGCCGATTGCCATGTCCGTCGAAATCTTTGCCAGGCGCCCCGCGAACCGCTCAAACTCCGCCGCCTTCTTCAACGCGCGGTCCATTCCCGGTGAGCTGATTTCCAGGACGTACCCCGGCCCGGTGATCAACTCTTCCACATCCAGAATGACGCTGAGTTGTTGACTCACGCGCTCGCAATCAGCATGGCTGACTTTCGGGTAAGGACTCGGAGCTTCCTCACCCTCGATCGCCCCCGCAGGCTTCTCAGGGGGCAGTCTGTCGATGTACACCCTTAGAAACCTTTGCTTGCCGATCTTCCATTCGACATCCACGACTTCCAGGCCTTGCGAACGCGCAACCCGTTCGGCGGCCTCGCGGACCTTTTCCAAATTCACGCGAAGACTCCACGGCCTAAGCCGGTCAAAAGCTCAGTACCGCCGGCGGCAACAAAAAAGTGGGCTTGCGCCCACTCAAAGGTGCGACCCGATTCAGAGCGAAGTAGCAGTATATTCCCGGAACATTGTAAATGCAAGGTACCTTAGGGCTTAGCACCAAGCGCTCTGAAAATAACCGGCCCCTCAATCCTCCCCCAAATCCCTATTTTCCTAAACCAATGCATTCTAAAGACTAAGCCGTCCCCAAAACCCGTAGGGCCCGCCTTCCGAGGCGGGCCGGAGCCCGCCGTAGCTGTTTTCGTGAAGACTGGAAGCGGGCCTAGCCCGCCGTAGCCGCGCCTTTCGCGGCGAAGGCGGGTTCCTCTTGACCCCCGCCTCTCTTCTGCGTACTGTTTTTTCCACGCCCGGGGGATGTCTCTGCTTGAAGCCGCAATCTCAGCCGCGGTCTCCTTTTCTTCGCCCAGTTGCCTGCGCGATTTTCATCCTTGCCTCCTGCCCCGCTCTGTTCGCGCAAAGGCCCACTCCCGGCCAGCGTCAGGGAAACCAGTCCAGCGGCATGCAGTCCATCACCCTCACCATCAATCTTCGCGATTCCGGCGGCACCCCACTCGATGCCCCCGGCGTCGTTAATCTTCGCGGAGGCATGGAAAACGCGTATCGCACTGCTACCACTCAAGAAGCGGCCGCCGCCATTTTTCAGGGGATCACCGAAGGCGAATATGATGCGGAAGCCCAGTCGGTCGGGTATAACACCACCACCGAACACATCAGCGTCGCCGGCATCGGCACCTCCATGCAAGTCTACATTTATCTTTCCAAGGAGTCGGATCCCAAATCCGACTCCGCCAAACCGCGCGGCACGGTCATGTCTCCGAAACTCCAGGCGGAAATTGACAAAGGTATCGACGCCCTCCGCCATCGCCAGTTCGAAGTGGCGCGCACCCATTTCGCAAAAGGCGTCCAACTCGCTCCTGGAAATCCGGACGTGGTCTATTATCTGGGCGTCGCGGAACTCGGCCTGGATCACAAGGATCTCGCCCGCCAGGATTATGAGCACGCCTTGTCGCTCGACCCCAACCATCAACGCGCCTTAATGGCCCTTGGCGAATTGCAGCTCAACAACGGCGATGCCGCGTCTGCCATCGCCACGCTGGAAAAAGCTTATCAAGCAAATGGAGCAGGCTGGCGCACCCATTTCCTCCTGGCTTCCGCCTACGCCAGAACCGGTCGCCTCTCCGACGCCGAATCCCACGCCAGCCGCGCCGTCACCCTTTCACGCAACTCCAGCGCCGAACCCTATCTTCTTCTAGGTGAAATTCAGCAAGCCCAGGGTAATAACGCCGCGGCTCGGGAATCCTGGCAGAAACTTCTCGACACTTTCCCTTCAGACCCCGCCGCGCAAAAAGCCCGCCAAAATATCGCTGCTCTCAACGTCCCTGCCACTGCCCCTCTCACACTCGCTTCCATCGCGCCTTCACCGCAGATGCAACTCGCCTCTTTGCCCGTCCACACCCTTCCAAATCTTGCTCTCGCTCCTCCCGCTGAGCAGCCGTGGGCCCCTCTCGATATAGACAGCCTTGAATTTCCGCTCGCCAAAGATGTCCCGTGTCGCATCGAAGACGTCGTGCCCAAAGCCGAACGCCGTTTGCGCTCCCAACTCCAGAATTTCGAAAAATTCACCGCCACCGAACACATCGAACACCAGGAATTCGACCGCTACGGCCGCCCTGGCCCGCTCTATACTCGCGATTTTTCCTACATCGTGTTTGTCTATCGTTTCCACGGCGATTCCTTCTATCTCGACGAAGACCGCGCCCCTCTCGGCAAGGACAATAGCTTTCCCACTTCCCTCGCCACCATCGGTCTCAATAATCTCGGCGTCGCCGTCCTGCAACCCTCCGAACAACCAAATCTTACTTTTAGTTGCGAGGGGCTCTCCAGTGTCCGCGGCCGTGCCGCCTGGCAACTCCGTTTTGAAGAAAAGAAAGATGCCAAGGACACGATTCGCGCGTGGCGCCGCAACGGCAAACTCTACGATGTTCCACTTAAGGGCCGCCTGTGGGTCTCTTCCGCCAGCTTCGATATCCTGCGCATCGAAACCGATTTGCGCGAGCCGATCCAGGACCTCGGCCTCACCCGCGACCATCTCGCCGTTGACTACGGCCCTGTCCGCTTCCGCTCCACCAATACCACCCTCTGGCTTCCATGGAGCGCCGATATGTACATGGAACTCCACGGCCATCGCTACCATCACCAGCATTACCTCACCGACTACCTGCTCTTCGAAGTGGATTCCAACCACAAGCTCGGGAAACCCAAGGAACCGCCTCCCGCTCCCGAAGAACCTCAGGATTCCAATCCGGTTTCCCGCTAAGAATAAAAAGGGCCGCCTCGCGGGCGGCCCTGTCTTAACTTTTGATTTTAGCTTTGTCGCCTTATGGCTTGGGTGCGGGAGCTGGCGCAGCCTTCGGTGCCGCCGGCCTTGCTGCCGGGGCCGCCCCACTCTTCACCGGGTACGCCTGATCGTACAGCTTGATGATTTCCTGCGTCACATCAATGCTGTTCGCGGCATAAATAATCGGCGAATTCTGCGACGACGAATCAAACACCGCCAGGAATCCGCTTTCCCGCGCGTAACGGTCCAGCACATCCATCATCTTCCGTCCGATCCGGTCCACCACGTCGCTCTGCGCCGCATTCACGTCTTCCTGCATCTCGTTTTGTTTGCGGTCCAGTTGTTGCGCCAGCTTTTGGCCCTGCGCCTGCGCCCGGGCTTTCTGCTCGTCGCTCCAGGTCGTCTGGTTCGCGGACAACTGTTGCCGCAGATCATTGATCTGCTTGTTGAGCGCTTCCAGTTCATTCTGTCGCGGCGCAAACTGCGTCTGCAGTTCCGCCGAAGCCTGTTTCCCTTCCGACGTCGCGACGATTGCCTGTCGCACGTTCAGAATTGCGATCTTTCCGGTGCCTGCAGCCGCGCCGGCTGCAGCCTGGGCCCGAACCGCCGCCGTGCCCGTCAGGCACAACGCCGCCGTCAAAGCCACACGAATCATGTTTCTCGAATTCACTGTTTTCTCCTTATTTCTTTACGGCTCTGCCTGTACCCTCGCGGCGAACGCCGCTCCAGTTGGCTGGCCTTCTTGAAATTCTTAACCGGTAACCGGTCAAACTTTTTCCTGAACCCTGTCCGAACGTAACTTCACCCTGTCCCGCCGCTGGTTCCTGCCCGAAACGTTAACCTGCGGCCACAGGCAACTTCCACCATCGTCACGCAAAGCGAACAGTATAGCCGAGTCTTTAACGACCCTGCAAATACCATCCGCAATCACACTCCAGGCGCCCTGCCCACTCAAATTCTCGCCGAAACGCCCGTTCACAACCTTCCTTCTTTACTTCTTTAATTCGTTACCTCTTTACTTCCTCATATCATTACTTCATTTCTTCTTCACTTCGGCATCGCCAAAAACACCACCCGGTTATTATTCTGATCCGCAATCACCGCGATATTTGTAACGTTATCCACGTCGATTGCGAATTGTGAAAGGCTGCTGATTCCCAGCGTCTGCCGCGTCTTGAAGTTCTGCGTGTCCACCACGGACGTGGTGTTCGACGTCGAATTGAGCGTCAGCAGCGTCCCCGTCTGGTAGTTGTATCCTAGCGAGTAAGGGTTGATTCCCACTCGAATCGTCTGTGTCCCCCCGGTATTCGGATTGAACGAAAAAATCGCATTCTGCTGTGTCGAGGTCGCGTAGAACAGCGCCGTACTCGGCGCCGGATCGTACACGATACCCGTCAAGCTCGCCGTCAGCGACGAAACCGAAGCTGTCGAAATCTTGGACGGCGGCACAGCGGACAAGCTGACAACATCCAGCCCGCCGGTCACGCTCGTCGTCCCCGAATTCTGCAGGTTGGTCACCACCGCCACCGCGCGATTCGGATCCACTGCAATGGCCGTCGGCGGTCCGCTTAACGCCACCGTAGTCGCCTGTGGTGTTGTGGTCGTCACCGCCCCCGGCAGCAGCACCGTCAAGTCAATTAGCGAAAGCGTATTGGAACCGTTGTTCGCCACAATCGCCAGCGCACGATCCTGATCAATCGCCACTCCCAGCGGCGAGAGACCCACCGTCACCGAAGTTGCCGTTGTTGTCGTTGTCCCGGATGTCACCGACCAGGTCACCACCTTCGGCGAATCCGGTTTGCTGTAATCGATGATCGAAGCGGTACCGTTCGGCGTGTCGCCGCTGTTTGCCACCACCGCGTAGCCCAACCGCGGGATCACGCCGATTCCGATGGGTTGATTCCCAACCGTCACGCTGCCAATAATCGTGCCAAACGGCGCCACGCTTCCATCCGATCTCACGAAGCCCCGCGGATCGATGGCAATCACAGAAACGCTATTGCACGCATAGTTGGTCACCAAAGCAACATGCCGTACGCTGTCCACCGCCACACCTTCAGGTCCCTGCGGGTGTGCCGTAGTAGGGGTGCACGCGTTGGACATATCCAGCAAACTCACCACGTGCAGATCAATCGCGTTCGTCGTGTCCCCGCCCGCTTGCGACTGCACGTCCACGGCATAATCGTGCGCCGTGAAGAGCGCCGCCGCAGGAATCGTGGCGTCCACTTCCGTATCGTTCACAAACGTCGTCGTGATCTGCACCGCAGTCGTTTTTCCCGGCGGCGTGACCTGTGTTTGTCCGTCCAGGCGAACCGTCGGATTAATCATCGTGCTGAAGCCCTGTCCCAGCAGCCGGATTGTCGCCGCCTTGCCTTGTTGCACAGCCTGCGGCATGCACGGCTTCGTCGGGTCCGTAAAGCTGCAAGTCTTCGAAGCTGTCAGCGATCCCAGTCTCGGCTGCGCCACGGGTACCGCGTAGCAGGTAGCAGGGTTGCTCAAATCCGGGCAACTCGTAGCGGGCAATTGCAGATCCTGGATATGTGCCTTTTGGAAAGTGTGGTTGGGATCCAGGCTCATGGACGTCAGCGTGTTGCTACCCGCATTCGCCACCAGCACGAATTTGGTCTTCGGATCGTAAGTCATCGGACCATACACCGTCACCGGCGTAGTCGAGCCGGAAGGCGTATACGTCCCGGTTCCCGCCTGCGCCGTGTTAACACCGGCGATAATCCGGTAGGGGAAGTTCGTTCCGCCGTTCGGCGCGGGCCCTCCGGGACTGATCAGCGAAATTTCATTCCCTGCGAAATTCGTGCTCGAATTGTCGCTGGGATTAAACGCAATCATCACGTCCGTGAATGGATCGAAGGCCACCGAACGGAAACCCAGTTCCGGCGCACCAGCCGGAGTCGGCGAGCATGTCGCGCCGCTCGGGCTTGGCCCGCAACTTCCGGAAGTTAACGACAGTGAAGTCAGGCTCTGGTCCAGCGTGCTGATGAATCCGATCTGTGCCGCGGCGGAATTGAAGTCCGCGTACCCGAATGTCCGCGTCACCGGATTGATCGCCGCTCCTGATACGTTGGCCGATGTGCTGAACGAATAATACGGCGAACCGTAAGTCACCGTCCCCAGCATCCCCGTCGCATTGCTTTCCACGTCGTCCGGACCCGGATTCGCGTAAGAGAATGTATAGGGGTCCGTCACGCTGCCCGGAATGATGTTGAACGTTCCATTAAAATTGGAAGCCGGCGTGCCAGTGGTAATGGTGCTCTTGATCCCCGCGATGATCACCGTGCCGCCCAGAATCGGATTGATCCCGTGCGGGCTCTGCGTGTGAATGATCGCAATTCCAGCCGTCCGCGTCGCCCCGCTGGTCCCCGTCGAGGAAAAGGGCAGAATGGAAACACTCGTCCCCGTCGCCAGCAGGTTCACCACCGATGTCGTCCCGTATCCTCCGCCCGGCGTCACATACGCCAGCGGCACATTCGGTTGCATCACCACCTTCGGAGTGTTCCCCGTGTTGATGGAGACCGGCGCCACCACGCAGGGCGCTTTTTGCCCGCTCACGTAACAACTGCGTGTATCCAGACCGTCCTTATTCGGGTTCACATCCACGATGAATCCGATGTTAGTGTTGGTATACGCCACCACGCCCAGATGCGTGCTCGGGTCCACTCCAAACGAAACCGCCGTTGGAAGTCCCGTTGCCCCTGTTTGTTGCAGCAGCGTTTGCAAATCCACCGCCACCGAACCCACTGGGGTGAAGCTTCCGCTCGGCGTTACGGCGAACAGATACAACTTGCTGTCCCCGCTGCTCACCACCACCGCCAGGTCGCCCCCGTTATTCAGAGCGTCAATTCCTGGATCAATGGCGATGTCGGTTGGCGCGGAGGCCGTCGCTCCAGCCGCCGAAAGCAGGTAAGGGTTCCCCACCTGTGTGGGGCCGGTGCTTGCCAACTTTATAAACTGTAAGGAGCCGCTTCCCTGCGCGCTCGCTTGCTCGGTCAGCACCGCGAATCCCTTCACCGAATCCAGGGCAATCGCGCTGGGCGCAAGGTTTGTCCCCGAAGCCGCTGAGTTGTTCAGCGGAACAGACGCAGGCGTCGGCGCGGTTGCAAAATTCGGCTGCACCGCGGCATTCGTCGTCGTCGTCGGAAACAACGGCGGGGTTCCCTGCGAAATGCTGCTCTGAACGGTCACCTCATACAAGCCGGGGCTCGGCAATTGATCGTTGTCCTTCACCCCAAAGATGCTTCGCGGCCCGGACTGCGTCGAGTCCACAATCGTCGCCTGCCCGTCAAACGCCAGATTCACCAGTCCGCCCGTGGATCCGTAATACCCTCCAATGGCGCCAAGTGAAATCGTACCCGCACCCGAAACCTGCGGAAAACTGTAAGGAACCGCGGCAACCATTGCCGGGCTGGCATTCACGATGTGCAGCGGGCAAGCAATCGCCGTCGTCGATGGGTCGCCGCCGGGGACGTTGACACAAGGCAAAGGCGTCGACGGCGGTTTTCCACTCGGATTGGGAATGCTGGGTAGCAGGATCCACGCTGGATGATTAATGTCTGGCTCGGCCTGCGCCAACTGGGAAGCGGTTAGCCTGACGCGCGTCATGATCGAGGCGTCGCACGTGACCACCGGCGTCACTCCCGATGCGCTCGGTGTGCAATATTCCAGCGAAATCGGGATCGTAAAGATCTGCGTCGTGCCCACCGGCGTGCCGGAACCCGCCGTCAGGTTCGCTTGCGCCGTCGGCGGCACAAAATTGATCTGCGAAGTGTTCAGCAGGTTCTTTGCGCTCAGAAAAACGTCCTGCAGAATGCCTCCCGCCGCCACCGTCGGCGGATAGAGCCCCGTGTACGTCTCCGGATTCGTTGTTGCACTCACCAGCGTGATTCCCGCGATCGCATAATGATTCGTGTCCGCGCTTGACCACACCACCACATACACAGTGGTCGCAGCCGTGGACACGCTCCCCGCGGGCTTTGTGTCCGTCGGCAAAGTCGTAGGCGCCGTAAACACCCCATTATTGTCGATCGATCCACAAGTCGGGTCGCAGGTGTCGGACTGCGGGTTAGGGCTTTGGTCGTTTACGTTCGTGGATGCCGTATTGGACTGCACCACGATATATCTTGCCGACGAAGGATCCGTATTTAACAGCGACACGCTGAACGTGGCCTTCTGAGGCGGCGTTATTCCCACCGGTACGGTCGCCGAAGTCGGCGTCACCGACACACGAATTCCCGTATCCAGCGCGACTTGCCCCGCTCCCGTCTTCTTCGTGTCCGCATCCGCCGCCGCCGTAAACGTCAGCACCGGAATCGGATTCGGAAAACTCCCAAGCGATGGCGCCGTGTACGTCAGCACGTTGGAACTGTTCGAAGTAGAAGTCACCCACGACCCGACGTTTCCCCCGTTCAAGGTAGACCCCGAAGTACACGTTCCGGTCACCGCTTTTGGAGTTGGATTGGCCGTCGTCGGCAGCGGCAAATAGGTATACCCGCATGTCCACTGCACCGTCAGTGTCGTCGATCCGCCCACCGTTGCCGTAAAATTCGTCACCTGCCCGGCGATCACCTGCGTCGCGCTCGGCGTCACCGTCACCGACACCACGTTCGGATTCGAGCTTCCGCATCCGGAAATCAGCATCGCCAATCCCGCGCAGGCCCCAAGCACTGCTTTTTTTGTGTCACGCCACATTGGATAAATTCTCCCTCGCCTGTTGCTTGCAGGAACTCCCCACGAACCTTCCTGCTTCTTTTCGATTTTCGAAACTCTTTTCCCGGGCCGCGTTCCTTAGAACGTGCGGCTCACGGTGAACCGGAACGTCGTCTTCGGTTCGAAATAATTCAATCCCGATGGCGCGAACACCGGCTGGATCGCCGTCACCACTCCCTGGCTGCAGATCGACTGCCAGCTGTTCAGATTGTTCGGATCGATCGGGAACAGCGGATTCGTCTGCCCGCTCGCGATGCACTGCAGCGACAAACTCCGTCCATTCACCTGCGCGTTCGGCGCATAGAGCGTCTGGTGGATTCGCAGCGGGTTATACGCGTAATAAATCCGGAACGGCGCCTGCACGATCGGCAAATTCACGATGAACTCAATGCCCGCGGAATCGCGCAGCTTGAAATTCGTTCCCGGCGCGATCTGCAACTGCGCCTGCTGGTTCGCCAGCGGGAAGTACTGGTTGATGTTGTCCACTCCGGATTGCGACAGCAACAACTGATCCTTGCGCAGGATGCCCACCGTGCCGATATCGTTGAAGAGCGACATCGCCACCGGACCCGCGATCGGGATGCGGTATTCCAGGTTCAGCACGCCTTGTGTGTCGCCACCGGGGAAGGTAATCGATTTCACCAGCACCGGCACGGAGAACGTGAACCCGGAAACCCCGATGGGTTGATTCACCACGTTCGGAATGTACGTCACCGGCGAAACCGCCCGGATATCGAATCCGCGCAGGTCATTTTCGCCGCCCAGATAGAAGCGGCTGTATGGCGGAATTTCCTTGCCGCCATAACCCGTCGTGAATCCCGCCAGTATGCGAACTCCGATCGCGTTCCTTCGGTGGTTGATCGGATGGAAATACTTCATTTCCCCGATATTCGTGAACGTATTGACGTTCCCGCCAAGCGGCCCGCCGGTAAACGACGACGAATAAAAGTAACTCTTGCCGCTGGTCGCGTTGATCGGATTGTTGATGGTGTTAAACGAAATCGTGCCCGTCACCGTGCTGGCGATAATCCCGTCCAGCGCGCTCGGCCCGGCGATGCTTCCATACTGCAATTGCGTGAACAAAAGTTCCGAAGACGCGTTATACGTCGTGATATTCGTTCGCGTCAGCCCGTACGTCAATCCCACGCGAGTGAACACATGCTTCTTCAGCGCGTAGTTCGCAAACGTCGTGAATCCCGTGCTGTTCTGGTTGTAATCCTGGATGTATTGCGGGTTGATGCTCACCTGCTGCCCGCTGATTTGCGCCGCCTGCTGCGCCTGGTTGAACTTGTAAAGTGTCGAGAAAATTGTAAATCCGCTGCTGATCGGCCGGTCAAACAGGTAAGGCTCCGTGAATCCGAACATCAGGTTCCGCTGGTATTGCCCCACCTGCGCGGAAAGCGTCAGCGTTTCCCCAAGCCCCAGGAAATTGTTCGTCTGGTACGTCAACCCGATAAACCCGCCGGCCAGCCCGCTGATGCCGCCCTGCAAACCGATGGACTGCTTGCCCTTTTCATGCAACTTCAACAGCAAGTCCACGGTTCCCTGCTTGGTGTTCCGCTTGATCTCCACGCTCTTGTCCGCGTCGATCTTGTCGAAATAATCGAGTTGATTGATGCGCAGAATGCTCAATTCCCACGCCCGCTTGTTGAACAATTGCCCTTCGTCAATCAGCAGTTGCCGCCGGATCACCTTGTCGCGCGTCGTCGTGTTCCCGCTGAAGTCAATCCGGTGCACGTAATATTGCTTGCCTTCGTCAAACTTCATCGTCACGTCAATGCGCTTGGCCGTCTCGTCAATGTCCGTTTCCGGCGTGGGCACGAAATCAATGAATCCGTACTGCCCGTAAATTTTCGTGTACTCATCCAGGGCCTTGCGGATCTTCGCGGTCGAAAAAACCTCGCCTTCCTTCAGCGGGAAAACCGCTTTCAGCGCCTCCGGCTTCAGCGAAAGCGCCTTGTCTGGGTCCGTGCTCGCGATCTTCAGCGTCCCCATCGTATATTTCGCGCCTTCTTCGATGGGAATCGTGATGTTCACCGCTTTGCCCGGCACGCGCCCGGTCACCACCGGAATGCCCCAGCGCCAGCCTTCGGTATCCACGTTCTCAAGAATCGGATCCTTCACCACCACCTTGAAATATCCGTTGTCCTGATAGAGCCCGCGGATGCCGACTTCAATGTCCTCGATCAGCTTGTCGTGGTCGTACGTCTTCGACATCACGTTAATTTCCGTGAAGTAGAATGGAATCGAATACGGCCGGTCGTTGTGCATCGCCCGGATCAGCTTGCGGTCGCTGAACGCATGATTCCCCGTGAAATGGATTTGTCCAACCTTCACCTTCGGCCCTTCCACAATCTTAAACACCAGGATTACCGCGTTGCTCGACGCGATCTTCTCGTATTCCGGCGTCACCGTCGCAAATTGCCGACCGTGCTCGCCCAGCAGATCCTTCAGCACCACCTCTGCTTTCTTGATGCGCGTCGGGTCAAATTGGCTTTCCACCGTCAGCCCGACTTTTTTATCTTTGAACCGATCCAGAATGTCGGATTCGGAAATCGAGTGGATTCCGTCATACCGGATGCGCCGGATCACCGGGCGTTCCGTCACGATAAAGATCACAATCTTCTCGTTCGGCTTGTCCGGCGAATTTTCCACCCGCAATTTCACATCTTCGAAAAATTGCGTGTTCCACAGCGCCTGAAAATCCCGCCGCAGCGTTTCTTCGTTGTAAGGATCTCCGTCGCGGCTGAAAATGCGCGCCTTCAGCGTGTCCGTGCGGATGCGCCGGTTCCCTTCGAACTGGATACTTTCAATCACCGATCCGGTCGCTGGCTGCCCATCCTGCTGCGGGGATGGATATTCATCCAATTTTTCTTCAAGAGTTTTTTCGTTCAGGAAGGCGTGAAACAGGTACTGCCCTTTTCCGCTGGCCGGTTTTTCTTCGTATCCGCTGCTCGCCGCGCGCATCCAATTCGGTGCCGCCAGAACCATTAGCGTGAATAAGAAGATCGCTCCGCGGGATACACCGGTGCGCTCGGAACCCGCCGGGTTCCTCTTTGCGAACACACAGATTTTCCGTTGAGCGGCCATTGATCGCCTCAAGGCCGCGCCCCCAAACTCAAGATGGTATTCTCCCGCCAGACCCGGTATGGGCTGGACGCGCGTACTACGCGGGACGGTTTCCTTCTGGACCAAACCGCTTCGCGTTCACACGTGCTGCGTCAGATTCGTTAGTGGACGACCGGGGTTGCCTCGCCGACCGGCCGGAATGCGAGACCTTCCCCCGCGACATAAATCTGTAATGTCGCAGGTCTCTGAATTCCCCCCTGGATCAGTGCCTCGGATAGCGGGTCCTCCACATATTTCTGCAGAGCTCGCCGCAACGGCCGCGCACCATAGTTCCGGTCCGCGCACGTTTTTTCGAGGATCCACTGCCTTGCTTCGGGTGACAGCACGATCTGCACTTGCCGGTGAATCAGCGTATCGTTCAACTGGCCGACAAGCAGATCAATGATCCGGAGCAGGTCTTCGTCACCCAATGGATTGAACAGGATTACCTCGTCCAACCGGTTCAAAAATTCCGGGTTGAACGCACGCTTCACTTCTCCCAACACCAGGTCTTCCATGCTCTTCAGGCTTGCTTCGTCTATTCCCGCCTGGAAACCGATGGAAGTGCGCTTCTGCAAGTGCCGCGCGCCTATATTGGAAGTCATGATGATGATGGTGTTCCGGAAGTCTACTGTGTTTCCGAGTCCATCGGTCAACTGCCCGTCTTCAAACACTTGCAACAATATGTTGAAGAGGTCGGGATGCGCCTTCTCAATCTCGTCCAGTAGGATAACCGAATACGGGGTCCGGCGCACGCGCTCCGTCAACTGCCCGCCTTCTTCGTAGCCCACGTATCCTGGAGGCGCTCCAATCAATTTCGAAACCGAGTGCTTCTCCATGAACTCGGACATGTCGAACCGCACCAGCGATTTCTCCGAGCCAAACAAAAATTCCGCCAGCCGCCTCGCTACTTCCGTTTTCCCGACGCCCGTTGGCCCCAGGAAAAAGAAGCAGCCCACCGGCCGCGAAGGAGACTTCAATCCCGCGCGGCTCCGGCGAATCGCACGCGCCAGCGCCGTAATCGCCTTGTCCTGGCTGATCACCCGCTTGTGCAGTTCCGGTTCGATGCGCAGCAGTTTCTGCTGCTCGTCTTCCTTGATCGAGGTCACCGCGATCCCGGTCCACCGCGAAACCACTTCCTCAATGTCTTCCCGCGTTACGATGCCCGTTGAAGCGTCATCCAGCTTGTAGCGCTCCCGCAGCACCCGCAGGTTCTCTTTCTCTTTTCTCTCTTCTTCCGAATAAAACCGCGCCTTTTCGAATTCGTGCGCCGCAATCGCCGATTCCATCCGGTGCGTGATGAATTTCACCCGCTTCTGCACCTCGGCCACTTCTTCCGGCACCGATGCCTGCCGCAGTTTCACCCGCGCTCCCGCTTCGTCAATCAGGTCAATCGCCTTGTCCGGCAAAAACCGGTCGGGAATATACCGGTTCGAAAGATAAACCGAATACCGCAGCGCCTCATCCGTATAGCTCACCGCGTGAAACTTTTCATAGCGCTCGCGTACGCCGCTGATCACCTGGATCGCTTCTTCTTCATTCGGCGCCGGCACCTTTACCGATTGGAAGCGCCGCTCCAGCGAACGGTCCTTCTCCACGGACTTCCGATACTCGCCCGGCGTCGTCGCCCCGATGCACTGAATCTCTCCGCGCGAAAGCGCTGGCTTCAGAATATTTGCCGCGTCCAGCGAACCCTCCGCCGACCCCGCGCCCACCAGCGTGTGCAGCTCATCAATAAATACGATGGAGTTCTGGCTCTCCATCAGTTCCTTCATGATCGTCTTCAACCGCTCTTCAAATTGTCCGCGGTATTTTGTCCCCGCCACAATCAGCGAAAGATCCAGCGACAAGATTCGCTTGTCCGCCAGGAACGGCGGCACATCGCCGTCCGAAATCCTCTGCGCCAGTCCTTCCACAATCGCCGTCTTCCCCACTCCCGGCTCGCCGATCAGCACCGGATTGTTCTTCGTACGCCGGCACAAGATCTGGATCACGCGATCCACTTCTCCTTCGCGTCCCACCAGCGGATCCAATGACCCTTCGGTTGCTGCTTGCGTCAAATCCCGGCTGAACTCCGCCAGCAGCGAAGTTTCCTTCGGCCGCGACGCCGTCGTCTTTTCTCCCGTCGTCCGCGACAACTCTTCCCGCAGCGACGAAAGCCGCAGCCCGCGCTCCATCAGAATCTCCGCGCCAAAACATTTTTCCTCGCGCAGGATTCCCAGCAGCAGGTGCTCCGTGCCCACGTGCTTGTGTCCCAGCCGCTCCGCTTCTTCCGCGGCCATGTTCAGGATGCGCTTGCACTCCGCGCTCAGCGGCACTTCCACAGACGTGGAAATCCGCTCGCGGATCGTGATGCGCGCCTCTATCTCTTTGCGGATGGATTCGATCGATCCCTGCTGACGCAGGAACCGGTTGGCCAGCGCCTTGTCTTCGCGCATCAAGCCCAGCAGCAGATGCTCGGTCTCGATGTACGGGCTTCCATACTGGCTGGCCTCATACCTGGCAAAAAAAATGACGCGTCGCGCTTTCTCTGTATATCGTTCAAACACGTTGGCTCGCTTCTCCCCCTGGGGTCCCAGTCGCCTCGGCTTTCACCGAGCGAGTCCGCAGAACGCCATGTTCCAGTCCCACCACACGGTCGCACCGTCCCGCCAGCTCCAGATTGTGCGTCGCGATTAACGACGCCAACTTATGCGTGCGGTGCAGCCGTTCCAGTAACTCGAACACGGCCCAAGCATTCTCCTCGTCCAGATCTCCGGTCGGTTCATCTGCCAGCAGCACGCGCGGCCCGGTGACGAGCGCCCGGGCAATCGCTACTCGCTGCTGTTCCCCGCCCGAAAGTTCTCCTGCGCGGTGTTCGGCCCGGTCCTTCAGCCCAACTTCTTCCAGCCACTTACGCGCTTTACCAAACGCAACTTCTTGTGGCTCTCCGCGCACCAGCAATGGCATCGCTACGTTCTCTTCTGCCGTGAAATCCGGCAGCAACTGATGCCGTTGCCAGAGAAACCCCACGGCTCGATTGCGAAATTCCGCCAGAGCCGCGTCTTCTTTTGTTTCGATCGCTTTATTTGAAAAGTATACTGCACCGCTCGTTGGAGTGTCTAGCGCGCCCAGCAAATGCAGCAGCGTGCTTTTTCCCGCCCCCGATGGCGCCACGATCGCCACCATCTCTCCTTCGCGCAATTCCAGGTTCGCTTCCACCAGCACGTCCAGTTTTTTCTCGCCCGCGCCAAAACTTTTTCGCAATCCACGCGCTTCCAGCAACACTTGCCCTTGCTCTTCTTTTTCCTGTGCGTCAGGCGTGCTCATTGGAGTCATGCTCCCTGCCCGCTCTCTGTTCCGCAAGGTTCCAGGTCACACGGCGGGAACCCAGCTCTATTAATAAGATGCTGGAAACGCTTCTGGAAGCGTAAGCCCGCGTGGCTGCCGAATGGTTCAATCCGGCCCAACAGTTTTCCCATTTCCTTCCCCAAGTTTGCCCCTCTTGGTACACCTGGAAACTGTCCAGAATTGGAACATTTCTAATTGGCTGTCTTTCAATACCTTACGGTAGGCTCTGCGCTCCACGCGCACACTGCTCCGCTGCCCCTGCAGCAGCCTCCCAAGTATCACCCCTACTGCTGCAAATCACCCTCCAAATCCCCTCCCTCCCGGTAGCGCCTGCATCCTGTTTACCCTGAGCAACGAAGGGCAGGCAAAAGCAATACGGCCCAGCCTGCCCGCCGTAGCCGCGCCTTTGCGGCGAAGGCGGGAGGCGCCCGCTCTTCTCTTTGCAGCCCCCATTCTCGTCGCAGCCCCCACGCAACCAACCCATCGGAGCGCCACCTCTTCACCACCCCGCGAATTTGGCGGGATGCCACTCCAGATTGGCCAGCATTCCAAAAGCAAGTCCACGCCGGCGCATCCCATTCACCCATAGCCAACCCGCTTCCTGCTCGCCGTTCGCTGCTATCTGCTCGCTTCTTCTCTCCCCCTACTCAAACCGCAAAATCTCCACCGGCAACAACCTCGCCGCCTCCCGCGCCGGCAAAATCGTCGCCAATACCGCGATACTAATCGCCGCCGTCGCGATCCACACCCCATCCAAAAAACTTGGATGAAACGGCACATACGGCACCGCATAAACCTGCGGGTCCAGCGGAATCAATTGATACGTTCCCGCGATCCACGCAAACGCGTAACCCACCACCAATCCCAACAGCGTCCCCGCCGCTCCGATCGCGATCCCCTGAAACAAAAATATTTTCCGGATCTGTTCCCGCCGCGTCCCCATCGAAAGCAGCACGGCAATGTCGCGCGCCTTGTCCGTCACTGTCATCGATAGCACCACCAGAATATTCAGCCCCGCCACAAACGTGATCAGCCCGATGAAAATCGCCGTCACCAGCTTCTCCAGCTTCAGCGCGCGAAACAGTGCCGCGTTCGATTCCATCCACGTCGTCGCCAGAAATCCCATCCCCGCTGCTTGCTCCGCCTCCCGCGCGATCTCGGGAGCCGTTTCCGGATTCGCCAGCCGGAACTCCAGCACGTTCACGATGTCTCCCGCTCCCGCCAGCGATTGCGCAGCTGGCAGCGCAATAAAGCACCAATTTTCGTCGTAATCGTAAAATCCGGATTCGAACACTCCCGCCACCCGGAATCGTCGCGTCCGCGGCATCATCCCAAACGGCGTCAGCCTTCCCTGCGGACTGGTCAGCGTCACATAATCGCCCGGCTTCACCTTCCATTCATCCGCCAACAACTTCCCCACAAGCATTCCATCAATGCCGTCCGCATCCGCCGAAAAATCCAGCTGGCCCGCGGTCAATTTCTGCAGCGCTTCATCGCCCTTCTTTTCCTGCCCAACCTCAATTCCTTTGGTCACCACACCTCGTGCCTGCCCGTTAAACGAAAGCAGCACCGTGTTGTAAATCGCCGGTGTCACCGATCGCACACCCGGCAACCCTTCCAGCTTTTTCGCAAGTGCTTGATAGTTTTGAATCCCGCCGGAACCCGGCCGGGTCAACGAAATGTGCGCTGTCACGCCCAGCAACCGGTCCTGCAATGTTTCCCGGAAACCGCTGTTCATCGCCAGCGCGATCACCAGCGTGGCCACGCCCGCCGCCACGCCCACAACCGAAAAAACAGTCACCAACCGCAAAATCGCCGGCCGGTGCGGCGACCTCAAATACCTCTTCGCCACAAACCATTCAAAGCTCATCCCCACCAACTTCCCACAATCCCCGTAGGGGCGGCTTTAGGCCGCCTTCCCCTCTTGCTCCCAAACGTAGGGCCCGCCTTCCGCTTGCCCGACGTAGCCGCGCTTTTTGCGGCAAAGGCGGGAGGCGGGCCGCTTCCGCCAGGCCACCCAATCGCTCTATCCGCCCGGCCTTCAGCAAACCTATGTAGCGCTGACTTTTATGTCAGCCTCTTCCCAACCAACCCACGGGCTTTCCCTATCCCGCCGCCGTCCCCGTCTCTCCCTCTTCCCCTCTTCCTTCCGGCCGCAACAACGGAAACAAAATCACATCCCTTATCGAATGTGAATCCGTCAACAACATCGTCAAACGGTCAATCCCGATCCCTTCTCCCGCCGTCGGCGGCATCCCATGCGCCAACGCCCGCACATAATCCACATCCAACTGCTTCGGTGCCTCATCCCCACCCGCCGCAATCTGCGCCAGGAATCGCCGCTCCTGCTCTGCCGCATCATTCAATTCCGAAAATCCGTTCGCGATCTCCATCCCCGCCACGTAAATCTCAAATCGCTCCGTCAACGCCGGATCCTCCGGCTTCTGTTTCGATAGTGGCGAAATCTCAATCGGAAAATCGTAAAGGATCGTCGGCTGCACCAGCTTGTCTTCCGCAATCGTCTCAAACAGCAGCCCGGTCCACTCCCCGTCCGCCAGCTTCCCCTTCGCCGCCGCATACTCCGCGTGATTCGCCTTCGCCCATGCGTTGTAGCGTTCCGTCGCGCGCTGCGCACCGCCCGCCTCCGCCAGTTCCCCCAGCGTCGGCGCCGCGCCTGCGCCCTCCGGCCAATATTTCACGATCGCCTCGCGCATCGTCAGGCGTTCCATCTTGCTGAAGTCCAGCTCGATCTCCCCGTACTTCACCCTGGTCGATCCCGTAATCGCCTGTGCCACCTGCGCGAAAAGCTGCTCGTTCAGTTCCATCAAATCGCGGTAATTGCTGTACGCCTCATAAAACTCCAGCATTGTGAATTCCGGATTGTGCTGCGTCGAAATCCCTTCGTTCCGGAAATTCCGGTTGATCTCAAACACCCGGTCGAACCCGCCCACCGTCAACCGCTTCAAATAAAGCTCCGGCGCAATCCGCAGGTAAAGATCAATATCCAGGGTGTTGTGGTGCGTCACAAACGGCCGCGCCGTCGCTCCCCCTGCAACCGGATGCATCATCGGCGTTTCCACTTCGATATAGCCGCGGCCTTCAAAAAACTTCCGCATCTCCCGCACGATGCGCGCCCGCGTCTCAAACACTTCCCGCGATTTTTCCGTCGCAATCAGATCCAGGTAGCGCATCCGGTAACGCAACTCGATATCCGCCAGCCCATGCCACTTCTCTGGCAGCGGCAGCAGCGCCTTCGATAAAAAGAACAACTCCTCCACCCACACCGAAAGCTCTCCGGTTTTTGTCCGGAACATGTGCCCGCGTACGCCAATGTGATCGCCCAGGTCCAGCAAATGGAACAGCTGAAACCCCCGCTCCCCCACCACATCTTTCCTCACATAAACCTGGATCCGCTTCCCCGACCCCTGCAAGTGCGCAAACCCGGCCTTGCCCATCAGTCGGTAAGACACGATCCGCCCGGCCACCTTCACCTCGGCCTTCGCCGCCTCCAACTCCGCGGCTTGTGCCTCGCCATACATGCGCACCAACTCCGCCGGCGTGTGGCTCCACCGGAATTCCCTCGGAAATGCCTCATATCCAAGGGCTTGGATCGCTTCTAGTTTCTTCTGACGTTGCTCGAATTGGTCTCTCGGTTCGAATTCCAAAATGGACTTCCCCTTATCCTCTTCTGCTCTCGGAGTATAAAGGCCATCGCAGCCTTCGGCAAGGAATCCCGCCACTCCTCCCTCTGTCCACTCTCCGTTACCTTTGGTTCAATCTGATACACGAAATTAAATGTTATTGATGTGCAAAGTTTTTGGTATACTCTCCGAACTTCCTAACTCGTTCCCGGAGGTTTAACGTGCGTGCCATCTTGCCCCTCTCTGCCCCGCGCACTATTTCCGTATCTCAAAGTTGGCGCTCTCCTCTCTCTGCCGAGAAGTCTGTCCCTTATCTCCACACTCTGCGCCTTCTCGAGACGTCGTACACTATGTTCAGTGTCAACCTTGATGAAGCCATTGGCCTTCGCCGCAGTGGTCATCTGAATAAGGCCTATCTTGCTCTTTCCCTCACTCCCGCGCTCTGCAAGCGGCTCGCGGAACATGTGCAACTGCTGCTCCGCGCCATGCTCTCTCACGCCAAACATTCTCGCATCGCTCCCAGCATCAGCCCGTTGAATCCGGAAAATTTTCAGCACTCTCGCAGTCGTCGCGCTGCGGGCTTCAACGGTCTCTGCTCCCGCCTCGTCCTCAGTCAACGCTCTCAGTTTCTCCACAAAGCCTCCACCCTCCTGGATCTCATCGAGGACCTCGAAAAAGCCTTCTCCACCGCCGCCTCAGATCTCAAGGACTCCACCTCCCTCCAGCCCGAGCGTGAATGGAGCGTCCTCGACGCCTCGCACTACGACATCAATACCTGTCTCCGGGAATCCATAGTCCTTCTCAAGTGTTTCCTTTTGGCCCTTCCCGCTGAGCAGGTCTCGGAATTCACCCTTGCCCTGCAAAAACCCCCCGCATCCTCTGGTTCCCGCGTCCTGGTTCCCAAACGCCATCTTGCCCATAGACGGATGGCTCTGCTCAAGGGACAATAACCCCTGACTCTTTGGGAACGTTCTGGCCGGCGCATGCAACCTAATAGGCCCTTCCGACCTTCTATAGCTGCATATGTGCGCCGCGTCCGTCATCCCAGGGACAACTTTAGGAGCGATTCGGCGCATCCGTCCTTCTAGTGGCGCCGCAACTGATCAGTTGGCCCGCCAAAAACCAGCATCCCCGGCAGCTTTGACCGAACCAGATGCGATCCGCCTGGCTCAGGCCGGTAATGCGGCTGCTTTCGAGTTTCTCTACCATCTCCACAGCCGCAGGGTCTATGCCCTGTGTCTCAGGATGGTCGGCAATCCTGCCGACGCAGAGGACCTGATGCAGGAGGCTTTCCTCCAGCTCTACCGCAAAATTGCCACCTTCCGCGGTGAGTCGGCCTTCTCCACCTGGCTGCATCGCATGACCGTCAATGTCGTCCTGATGCGTCTGCGCAAGAAATCGCTCCCGACCGATTCTTTGGAAGAAACCCTCGAACCGGATGCCGAAAATAGTGGTCCCAAGCGCGATGTCGGCGCTCCAGACCTGCGCCTCTCCGGGGCCGTCGATCGCGTTAATCTCGAACGCTCGATCGAAAAGCTTCCCCCGGGATACCGCACCGTCTTCGTGCTCCACGATGTTCAGGGGTATGAACACAACGAAATTGCGGACATCATGGGTTGCTCCGTTGGCAATTCCAAGTCCCAGTTGCACAAAGCGCGCACCCGCTTGCGGGAACTTCTTCAGGAAGAAATTCGTGAACAGGCTCGCGAAGTACGCAAAGCAGCAAAATCGCAGTCAGGTTCCCCGGATTAGGCTAGAATAATGAAAACACTTCATTCCACCGGTGCAATGTTTCTGCAGGTGATGTTTCCAGAGCCAGCCTTTCAACGCTGGTCTCTCGGGAGTTTGCGGCATGCACTGTAAAGACTTCGAATCCGTTCTCGAATCCCAGGGACTCGGCCCTCTTTCCGCCGACGCCCGCGACCACCTCGCCGCCTGTGTCAATTGCCAGGATTTCCTGGCCGATCTCGATTCCATCGTCGCCACCGCCCAGACTCTTCCCGCGGAAGTTACTCCTCCGGATCGCATCTGGATTTCTCTCCGCGCCCAGTTGGAAGCCGAAGGCATCATCAAGGAAACTGCCGCCATTCCCGAATCTTCCAGTTGGTGGGAAACACTCCGCGCGTGGTTTCAGCCGCGCTCCCTGGCCACTGCCGGCGCCGGCCTCGTCGTCGTTGCCGCCGCCGTCTTTCTCACGCACATGCATCCCGTTGCCTCGCAACCCACCGCAAAGTCTCAACCGGTAGTGGAACATTCCGTGATGCAGCAGGCTGCGGCAATCCCTGCGCCGGCCGCTTCTACCGCTGCCTCCGCTCCTGCGCCTACCGCACCGATCGCCGCGCCCACTGTCGTCGCGAAAGCCCACGCCACTCCGGCGCCTGCACGTTCCAGAATCAAGGAGCTTGCTCCTTCTCCGTCCGAATCCGCTTCCACCACCCTCACCCAGGCGGAACTTTCTGTTCCAGACATGTCGCTCGCGGGCAATACCCGCGTGGATGCCTCCCTCCGTGATAATCTCCGCACCCTCAACGAATTTATTGCTGAATGTGAGAAGCACTTGAAGCAAAATCCCCAGGATCAACTGGCGCGTGAGTACCTTTACTCCGCCTATCAGCAAAAAGCCGATTTACTCGCCGCCATGATGGATAGCGGCAGGAGCGATCACTAAAATGCACCCCGCCATGAATTCTCGGTTTTATCCCCGCCAATCTCTCAGCGTCTGGAGCGCTGGCCTGCTGCTTTTCGCCGCCTCCACCGCGATCGCCGCTTCTCCCGATCATCAGGAGCGCCGCTTCACCGTCACCGGCCATCCCGTGGTCATTTTGCAGAACATCGTCAACGGCCGCATTGAGGTCAAATCCTCGAAGAATCAGGAAGTCATCGTTTCCAGCACCGCCCCGGCAGATAAAGTCGCTTTGGATATCGAGCAGGTCGGCGATCGCATTGACATCAGCGCCTCTTCCCTGCAATCGTCCTCCCGCGCCGAGGATCCCGTTGCCGATTTTCAGCTTACTGTTCCAGAGCAGACCGAACTTCAGCTCAAGACCCAGACGGGCATGATCTACGTTGAGCAGGTCACCGGCGACATGAAACTCGAAAGTGTTGCCGGCGATGTTCATCTCAAGGAAGTTTCCGGCTACATCATCGTCAAGACCACCGGCGGCTCGCTGGTCTGCACCCTGTGCTCCGGCAAGCTCGAATTCACCAGCATCAGCGGCGGTGCCCAGGTGCTTCAGCCTTCGCTCACCAACGTCAGCCTGATGACCACTTCCGGCAACATCCTCTATGACGGCGATTTCATCCGCACCGGCATCTACTCCATGAAGAGCGGTAAAGGCCTCGTCGAGGTACGTTTCTCCGGCAACGACTCCTTCGATCTCAACGCGCAAACCAATCTCGGCACCGTCGACAATCAGGCCCCCGAAATTCTCAAGCCCGACACGCATTCCAACCGCCACACCGCTTCTCGCTACGCCCAAAGTTTCTTCGGCACCGTCGGCCAGGGCCTCGCCAAAGTCGAACTCTCTTCCTACAGCGGCACCATCCGCATCCTAAAGCGCAACTAACTAGTCCACACTAACACCAACGATCAACAAACCTTGAGGGTGCCCCACCCTTGGTTTCTAAGGGTGGGCTCTTACGATCTAACGTCACAATCCTTCCTCTCTTTTCTTCTTCCCACCGCCTCTCTGAAAATCTCCCCCTCAAAATCTTCCTCTTCCTCTCCCAATCGAAGTATCCTGTACTCATCCTCATGCATTCATTTCTCCACCGAATCTTTCCATGACTCTTTCGCGCACTCCCATCCTCTCTCTCGCCGGCTTCATGGGTTCCGGCAAAAGCACCGTCGGCGCTCGCCTCGCGCAACATCTCGGCTGGCGCTTCGTGGATCTCGATGAACGCATCGAAGCCTCCGCCGGCATCACCATCCCGCAATTCTTCGAACGCCACGGCGAACCCGCCTTCCGCCAGCTCGAAGCCGATGAACTCCGCGCCGCTCTCGGCCGCGCCGTCGAACACAAAGAGCCCACCATCCTCGCCCTCGGCGGCGGCACCTATGCCCAGCCCGGGGCTCCCGAATTTCTCCGCAACGCCGGCGTTCCCGTCATCTGGCTAGACGCCCGCATCGAAGTTCTGCTATCTCGCTGCATGACCATGACCGGCCGCCCGCTCTTCCGCGATGAAGCCAGTTTCCGCGCCCTGCACGCCCAGCGCATCGTCTCTTACCAACTCGCCGATTTTCGCGTGGACAGCTCCGGCGACGCCGCCACAGTCGTCGCCGAAATTCTTCGCCGCGGCATCGCCGCCATTCCTGCCGCCGACGTCGATTCACATCTCGAACTGGAAAAACCGCAGCCCTGAGGAAACAAAATGCCCAACTCCAATCACTATCAAAATTCTTCAGCCAGGCAAACTCACTCTGCTCGATTCCGTGTAGGGGCGGCTTTAGGCCGCCTTCTTTCTTTTGGTCAGCCAGTCCCGTAGCACGGGCTTTAGCCGGTGCACCCGCCCCACCAAAACCAATCTTCTAAAAATCATCCCCGCCACCTTTCTCCTCCTTTCCTTCCTCTTCCTCCTTTCCCTGAATGCCGCCGACAAAAAATCCTCCGTCTTCGTCTCCGACAAAGGCAAATTCAATATCGTCCTCGACGGCCAATCCATCGGCCGCGAAGAATTTGAAATCCAGCCCTCCGGCTCCGGTTGGATCGCCAAAGGCTCCACATCCATTCAGACGCCCGACGGCAAGTCCGCCAAAGTCACCGGCAATCTTTCCCTGCAGCCCGACGGCATCCCCATCAGCTACGACTGGTCCTCGCAAACCGATAAATCCAATTCCGCCAGCGTCACCTTCGTCAACGGCGTCGCCAAAACCACCCTGCAAGTTCAGGGCGCGCATCCCTACCAACAGGAAAATTCCTTCGGCTCCCCACTGATCGCCGTCCTCGACAACAATCTCTACCACCAGTACGAAGTCCTCGCCCACGTCTACGACTGGAACAAGCGCGGCCCGCAATCCTTTCCCGTCCTCATCCCCCAGGAGCTCACTCCCGGCACCATCACCGTTGAATCCGCCGGCTCCGCCCCCGTCGACGGCAAAAATTACGAACTCCTCAAAGTCACCACCGCCGACCTCGAAATCCACCTCTTCCTCGACCCCAACCACAAACTAATCCGCCTCGAAGTCCCCGCCTCCAAAGTAGCCGTCATCCGCGAATAATTTTCCTCTCTTTGTAGGGGCGGATTCTCGCCCGAGCGACCGAGAAGGGTACGCCGCCTTCTTCCTCCGACTCGCGTCCTGCCTGCCTGCAGTGCTGGTCTTTTAAGCCAGCCCCCTCCCGCCCCTCCCAATCATTCCGTTCGCCCAACTTTCCACAGCTCTATGTAGCGCTGACTTTTATGTCAGCCCCTCCCCGCGCCACCCAAACCCACCTTTTCTCAGTAGGGCCCGCCTTCCGAGGCGGGCCGCTCCGACCTCTGCGCTCCGATCTCCGCGCCCTCTGCGCCTCTGCGGTGAGTCTTCTTCTTCCTTTATTTCATTGCTTCATTACCTCTTTACTTCATTCCTCCTCCCAAAAAAAAGGCGCCCCGGTTTTCACCGGAGCGCCGTCCAACCCACCTGACCCTGTTTTCCCGAACTCTTCCTTACCTCGCCAATGGCCTCTGAAACACCGGCATCCCGGGCCTCCGCAGCGGATACCCCTGCGGCTGACCATGGGCTTGCGCGGGGATCAGCCCATTCGAATGGCTGGCATGTCCAATATGCCCGTGCTGCCCATTGCCATTCGCCGGCGCGGGCTGCGGCAGCCGTGCCGGGTTACCGATGGGGCGGAGCGTAATCGGCGCAGCGTTCACGTGATCGCTGATCGCCTGCAACCGCTTCAAGATCGACTGCCACTGTTCCCAGTCCAGTTGCCGCAAGAACGGCCGCAACCCCTGGATGAACGGATCTTCCAGCAGCGCCTCGCCGTCCGATTCCGGAATAAAGAACCGGTTCAGCCCGACGTTCAGCGCTTCGGAGATCTTCTCCAGCGTGCCGAGGCTCGGGGTCATCTGCCCGCTCTCAATCCGCGAGAGGTACGAGCGGCTGACCTTCGACTTCGACTGCAGCTGGCTCTGCGTCATTCCCCGCGATTCCCGCAGTTGGCGAATCCGTTGGCCGATGTTCTCCACCGTCTCCTGGTTCGCAAACTTCGGTGAAATCGCTTCGGGCACCGCCTCTTCCTGCGGGACCTCCTGCGGTATCAGATATTCCATTCGCTGTGGCAGCGCCCGCACACACCTCCGGCAATTGCCGGTGCGTGTACGATATTGCACAAGGCCGCAGGTCTTGCAGCGAATGACTTCGCGATCCATTTCCAATGAATTCACAGTCGCTTCTTTATCCATGTGTGCGGACACCGGCACTCCTCGTTGACTTGTCTTTTTTTATTCCGGCGTGCGGATAGGAAGGAACGTCGGAGCGTTCTTGGGGGAAGGCAGTTACTGGCGCGATGGGAGTGTCACTCGAACGCCTGATTCTTGTCAATAGTATTTTTCGAAAATATGTACCGCCAACGCCCGTTTTCGCCTGTGTTTCCGCCCTGTTTTCGCCTGTACGTCCGGCCGGGCTCCCCGCATTTCAACCGCCCCTTGTACCTTTACCACTCAAGCATCACTACATCTTGTGCATCCCTTCCCTCTCCCACCCCGTCCCCACTTCCGCACATTTTTTTTCGAATCTCTTCGTAGGGGCGGCTTTATGCCGCCTTCTTCCTCTTATCTCTTCCTTCTTCCCTGTAGCGCTGGTCTTTTAAGCCAGCCCCTTCCGCATCGCCCAATCGGCCCATAACCATTCGCTGACTTTTATGCCAGCCCTTCCCCGCGCCACCTAAATTCATCCTTCCCGTAGGGCCCGCCTTCCGAGGCGGGCCGCTCTTCTCCCCGGGATGTAGAGGCGGCTTCTTGCCCTGAGCGAAACCGAAAGGTACGCCGCCTTCTTCCGCTTACTCTCTTCTTGTCACCACTCATTGCGCTCACCTCCTCCTTCCCAACCTGCGCTAAACTCTTCCCATGCCCACCCGCGAACACGCCTGGAACATCGTCTGCGAATTCACCCAATCCGAATCCCTCCGCAAACACATGCTCGCCGTCGAAACCTGCGTTCGCGCCTACGCCCGCAAAAACGGCGCCGACGAGGAAACCTGGGGCCTCGCCGCCCTCCTTCACGATTTCGATTACGAACGCTGGCCCAATGCCGACCACTCTCCCGACCGCGAACACCCCGCCGAAGGCGCCAAAATCCTCCGCGAACGTGGCTACTCCGAAGAAATCATCCGCGCCATCCTCTCCCACGCCAGCTATTGCAACACTCCTCGCCAGACTCCCCTCGAACACACCCTCTTCGCCTGCGACGAACTCGCGGGTTTCCTCGTCGCCTGCACCCTCGTCCGTCCCTCCAAATCCATCCTCGATCTCGAAGCCAGCTCCGTCAAAAAACGCATGAAAGACAAAGCCTTCGCTCGCGGCGTCTCCCGCGAAGACGTAATCCAGGGCGCCGCCGAACTCAACCTTCCCCTCGAAGACCACATCACCTTCTGCATCCAAGCCCTCCGCGAAAACGCCGACGCCCTAGCCCTCCGCGGCAACCTGTAGCGGCCGCCTTCCGAGGCGGGCGCTTTTTCTCCCCGCCCCACCCAAGCGCGCGCCGTCCATCCAGCCCACAACCATCCGATGTAGCGCTGGTCTTTTATGCCAGCCCTCTCCCTCCCCGCCCAAACCCCGACAGCCCAACCCTCCTCCTCTCCCGCAAGACTCCCCCGCCCCCCCCAAATCCGTCATCCTGACGACATCCGACGAGGATGTCGGAAGGATCTCATCCAAAACCCCACCACTCACTCACCAATCGGCTCCAAATCCCACCTTACCCTGCCTCTACCTTCCCGCCCCCACCCAAACCCGTCATCCTGACGACATCCGACGAGGATGTCGGAAGGATCTCATCCATAACCCCACCACCCACTTTCCAATCGACGCCAAATCCCACCTCTCCACCCTCCGCCCTTCTTTTCCAACTTCTAATTTCGCCTTCCTCGCGGGTCTCACTTCCCCCTCCCAATCCCCGTCCAACCGATGTATGATTCCCCTCCCCGTTGCACCTCTGCAAATCTAATGCGATAGGAGCAAACTATGTCCGCACCACAACCCGGTATCTCCCCTGAATTCGCCGCTGGCCTCCGCGACGTCCTGCTGCAAGGCCTCACGCGCGAAATGGAATCCACCAAAAAGGTCCTCGCCGCCGTTCCCGATGCCAAACGAGACTACCGTCCCGATCCCAAATCTCGCACCGCCGGCGAACTCGCCTGGCACCTCGCCGTTTGCGACGTCCAGATGACCGACGAAGTCGCCGACCACAAATTCGAAATGCAACCCCGCTTCAAGGACGAACCCAAAACCACCGCCGACCTCGTCACCTGGTACGACTCCAACTTTCACCGCGCCATCGCCCGCGTCGCCGCCATGACGCCCGAGCAACTCTGCACTCCCGTCGATTTCTACGGCGTCTTCAACATGCCCGTCGTCTTCTATCTCACCTTCGTCAACAACCACTCCATCCACCACCGCGGCCAGCTTGCCGCCTACCTCCGCCCCATGGGCTCCAAAGTCCCCGCCATCTACGGCGGCAGCGCCGACGAACCCTGGCAAGCCTAACCTTCTTGGTAGCGCCTGCTTCTAGCAGGCAAGCAAAGGGGCCAGCCTTCCGAGGCGCCCCTTCTTTTTTTCTCCTCTTCTCTTCGCCTTCTTCCAAAAACCCCAACAAAACCAAATCCTATCTCGCTCCGCTACCTCTGCGGCCCCTCTGCGACCTCCGCGGTAATCTTTTTCCCCTCTTCCTCCCGCCCCACGTTACTCTCCCCGCAACCCATCCCGCTTTCCCTCCTTCCCCTAAATCCTTCTCGCCTACACTTCTCCTAAGCTCCCAAGGAGAAACTCGATGGCATCCTTCGTCACCGTCTTCGGCGTAATTATCCTTTTCCTCTTAGCCAGTGCCTTCCTCGGCGCCTTCTTCACTGTCCAGACCGCCGAAGTCGCCATCGTCCAGCGCCTCGGCAAATTCGCTCGCGTCGCCGGTCCCGGCCTCAACTGGAAAACGCCCTTCATCGAAAACGTCGTCCGCCGCATGAGCATGAAAGTTCTCCAGTTCGACGTGCAGATGGAAACCAAAACGCAAGACAACGTCTTCGTCCAGATCCCCGTATCCATCCAGTACAAAGTCCTCCCCGATGGCGTCGAATCCGCCTTCTACAAACTTTCCGATCCCGTCAAACAGATCGAGTCCATGGTCTATAACGTCGTCCTCGGCCACGTCCCCAAAATGAAGCTCGACGACACCTTTCTCAATCAAGCCGAAATCGCCAAGGATCTCCGCGATTCCCTCGACTCCTCCATGCACGAGTACGGCTACACCATCGTCAAGGTCCTCATCTCCGACATCGTTCCCGATCCCAAAGTCAAAGCCGCCATGAACGACATCAACGCCGCCGCACGCGAACGCGAAGCCACCGTCTCTCGCGCCGAAACCAACAAATTGTTATTGGTGAAACAAGCCGAGGCCGAAGCCGAATCCAAACGCCTTCAGGGCGAAGGCATCGCCAATCAACGCAAAGCCATCATCGCCGGACTCAAAGATTCCATCGAGGATTTTTCCAAAGCCGTGGCTGGCGCCACGCCGCAAGACGTCATGCAACTCGTTCTAATAACTCAGTACTTCGACACCCTCAAGGACGTAGCCGCCAACGATCGCACCAACACCGTCCTCGTCCCCCACTCCCCCGGCACTATCAACGATCTCTTCAGCCAACTCCGCGACTCCATGCTCACCGCCAACGCCCTCTCTCCCTCCTCAGCCTCGCCAACCCCATCCGTCCCCAGTCGCCTAAAATAATCGCTGCCGCCTGTAGGGGCGGCTTTATGCCGCCTTCTTCTCCTCCCCACTCCCTCCGAGCCTTCCCTCTTCCATTCCCCATTCCCCGCGGTCACGAACTCTCCCGCACTCTCCGATCCCCATCCCCGCGACCCCACTCCACTTCCCGCCCCCTGTCATCCTGAGCGCGCCCTTTGCGCGAAGGATCTCACCCATCGCGTCTTGCCTACCCTGATCGACGAAGCCCTCCCAACGCTCCGTTCCCTCTGCTCTCCTCTGCCAACTCTGTGGTGAACTCTTCTCCGTCCCCGTCGAGTCCTCCGACCATCGATCCGTCGCTTTTCGATTTTCGATTTCATCCCCCCACCCGTCGCGCCTCCCCCCGAATAAACTCCGCCGTCACTTCCGCCGCCGTCACCGGCAACATATGCCCGCCCTCCACCAACTCCAACCGCAACCCCGCGATCTTCCCCCTCATCGCTTCCCCATGCTCCGCTGGATCAAGAATCGCATCGCTCTTCCCATACAAAATCGCCACCGGCACCCGTATCTCCCCGTAACGCTTCACCATCCCAGCCAAGTCCGCGTTCACCGCCATCAAATCCGCCGACGTGTTATAAAAACTCCTCGGCCGCAGTCCCAGCAACCCGCCGCCCTTCGTGGCAAAATCCGCCGGCACCGCCTCCGGCCGAAAAATCTCTTTCACAATCGCCGGTCCACGCCGTATCCCGATGGGTGTCGCCACCGTCCACGCCAACACCCGTCGCAATAATTTCGATTCGATTTCCAGCGCCCGAAAAGGGCCCGGCGCCTGCGCCGGCACGTGCGTCAACGGAGCCACCAGCGCCAGCCCGCTCACCAACTCTGGAAAATCCAGCGCCACGCCCAGCGCCACCGCTCCGCCCAGCGAATGTCCCACCAGCAGCGGCCGTTCCAGTCCAAGCCTGCCTAATCAATTCCGCCACAAACGCAGACTGCGCCTTCAACCGCGCCGCATCATCGCTCGCTCGCGTCGAATAGCCAGACCCCGGCCGGTCCATCGCAATCACGCGAAATTCGCCCGCTAGCCGTTCCATCACGGCATACCCAAAATTCCCGCTCTGCCCGCCCAGCCCGTGCACCATCACAATCGGCGGCCCCGCGCCTTTATCCAGGTAATGGATCCGCGCGCCCGTCAACTCCAAAAATTTCCCGCGCGCCGGCACCGCTCTCTCCACGCGCCGCGCCGTAATCGCCGTGAAACTCACCAGCCCAGCAACCATCACCGCCAAAACAATCACAACGCCCAGCAGCACCGCCATCATCATCGCCGCCCTTAGGTCCGCAAACCCAAACCTAGATCCAAATCTATCCCCTACCCAAACCTGTCATTCCGAACCCCGTTTGCCTTTTAAACGGGGTGAGGAATCTGCTTTCTTCTTCGCCTGCCGCGCTCCGCACCATCACCGCCCTGCCATCTGCTTCGCCCGCGTAAACTCCATCACCCCGTCGTCCACACTCCCAAACCGAAACTCCAGCAAATCCAGCGCATAATTCTGATGCAGCTTCCATGGCCGCTTCGACCCCTGCTTCGGCAGCACATCCAACGCCCGCTGGATGTACCCCGAACTGAAATCAATCGCCGGCTCTTCCACGATCTCCTCGCTGCCTTTCCTCGGCGTGCAATACGCAAACCCGCCCGCATCCATATGCTTCAGCAGCCGGCACACATACTCCGCCGTCAAATCCGATTTCAACGTCCACGACGCATTCGTATATCCAAACGACGACGCCAGATTCGGCACATCGCTGTACATCATTCCCTTGTACGTCAGCGCCCGCGACAGCTTCACCCGCTGCCCGTCCACGCAAACTTCCATCCCGCCCATCAACTGCACTTTCAGTCCCGTCGCCGTCACAATAATGTCCGCTTCCAGTTCCTGCCCAGACTTCAGCCGCACTCCCTTTTCCGTGAACGTCTCAATCTCATCCGTCTCCACAGACGCCTTCCCGCTCTTTATCGCCCGAAACAAATCCGCGTCCGGCACAAAACACAACCTCTGGTCCCACGGTTTGTATCGCGGCGTAAAATGTTTCTCCACGTCCACGCCCGGCCCCAGCGCCTTCTGTCGCCAGCCCCAGCAGCCACTTCGTGATCTTTTCCGGTTTGCTCCGCGACTGTTTATAGAGGTACATCCCCACAAACACGTTCTTCCACCGCACAATCGTGTACGCCAATCCCGCCGGCACTTTTCCGCGCAGCCACTCTGCCACCATGTCCTTCCCCGGCAGCGCCAAAATATAAGACGGCGATCGCTGCAGCATCACCACATGCTTCGCCGTCTCCGCCATCGCCGGCACCAGCGTCACAGACGTCGCCCCGCTCCCGATCACAATCACCCGCTTATCCTTATAGTCCAGCCCTTCCGGCCACTTCTGCGGGTGCACAATCTGCCCGCGAAAATTTTCCATCCCCGGCCACCCCGGCATGTACCCGCCGGCGTAGTCGTAATAGCCGCTGCACATATAAAGAAAATTGCACGTGAACCGCACCGCCTGCCCTTCCGCCGTCACCGTTTCCACCGTCCATCGCGCATCCGCAGACGACCACGCCGCCGCCTTCGCCTTATGTCCGTACCGGATTTTCCGGTCGATCCCGTATTCCTCCGCCGTCTCTCGAATGTATTTCAAAATCGCCGGCCCATCCGCAATCGCCTTCGCTTCTCTCCACGGCCGAAACCGGTATCCCAGCGTGTACATGTCCGAATCCGATCGCACTCCCGGATACCGGAACAAATCCCACGTCCCGCCCAGCGCCTTCCGCCCTTCCAAAATCACATAGCTCTTCTTCGGACACTCCACCTGCAGGTGATACGCCGCCCCAATTCCCGAAAGCCCCGCCCCCACAATCACCACATCAAAATGTTCCGTCCGCCCGGGATCACCCGCGATCCTCACCCCATCCTCCGCCACCGTAGCGATTCCGCCCATCAGCGCATCCTCCACTCCCCAACGCCTCGCAGTCTACTCACCCCCGCCTCGCTTTTCCACCCCTCCTCCAGATGTGGCACAGGCACTCCTGCCTGTGCACCCGATCGCATGGCAACCAATCCTCCACACCCAAATTCACAACTTACCTCTCCCTCTTTCTTTCCCCTCTTTCTTTCTCCCCTCCTTCTTTTCCCTCTCCTTCTTTTCCCCTCTTTCCTTTCCCCTTTTCTTCTTCCTCTGTGCCCTCCGTGTCCTCCGTGGTGAAATTCCCTTCCGCTCCTCCGCGCACACCCCGACTCTCCCGGTCTCCTCAACCATCAAAAAATCTCTGCACCCCAAATGGAATGGGAATAAAAAAAGGCGCCCGGTAACCTCACAGGCGCCTCTCTACTACTTCAACGTAAACCGTACCTCACTGGATCACCTCCTTCTCGGCGTATCCGCCGATGGCGACCAGAATGTCGCTTGCCCCGACTATACCCCCGGAATCCCCACTTGTCAGCCTCGGTGTTTATTCCAACAACCCGCGCCCCCATTCCATGACTCATTGATGACCTCGCCCCACACTCCTCCTATATCCCGCCCAAGTTGTGCCGAGAATGAAAGGGAAACATTTCCGATGGAGTTGACTTAAGGATGCCGCCCGGCAGAACGCTTCTCGCTTGCTCTGCGCTCTTGTTGCTCTTTCTCCCGGACAACGTTCGCACAGTCAGATCCTGACGCCCTTCCCTTCGTTCACCTCGCCCCAATGCTCAGCACAAGAAGCGCGAACGCCACAATAAGTCCGCAGGTTCTCGCCAGATGATAGCCATCCCAACGCTGCTCCTGCTTTCTCCAATCATCCGGAATCGAATTCGGCGTCCATTTCGCAATCCGGTTATTGATCGGCACCGGCGCGATCAGCGAAAACACCACCGCCAGTGCTTGGATCGCGAATGAAATTGCCGCCAGCCTCCACGCCGTCTGATTCAGACGCGCCACCGGCAGCAGCAGCAAAAGATTCAGCAGCGTCGAGCCCGCCATCCAGAACGGCATCACTTTCCCGAGCAGCGCCGCCAGCGCTGCCCGAACCAATACATGGGTCTCCACAGGTTGCCGTGTTAATAAAGGATGGCTAAACAACCCCACATTCAGTTCGCTGCCGCACATCAGCCCCAGCACCACCACCGCAATCACGTGCAGTATCATCGCCGCACCTCCCACTCAAGATTGGATGCGGCGAAAATATCTTCAAGCACGTGAAGAAATACTGCGCAACCCGGCACTTGAGGGAGGCTTCGGGCCGCGTCTCCCTCAAGTCTACGAGTTCGCGAATCAATTCAATTGAGCCTGAACTAGTTCAACTGGACTTGCTCATCTGCGCCTTGACCACTCCCACGACCACCATCACAATCGCTCCCCCAACTCCGCCTCCCCCAACACTCGAAAGAATGGACGAAAGGTCCAATCCTGAACCTCCCGCCGCCGCGGTCGCCGCCGCTATCCTGGCTGCGTCCTTTTTCAGTGTATAATCCCCGGCAACTCCACTTGGGAGCGTGAACCTTGGCCACTACGCAAATTCCGAATCTTTGGGTCCCTGTCTGTTGCGAGCGCGTTATGCGCTTCAACATTTTCGGGCCGAAAGAAGGCCCGGGCTATGGCGCGCTGGTCTGCTCCGTCTGCAACAAGACCGTAACCTTTGAACTGGAGCCTCAAGCCGACGCGAGCGCCTATGGCGAGGGCGCAGGCGTGCTCCATATGTTGGGATCTCCCAAGCCTCCGAAAACGCCGCGAAAAAAACGCGATGGCGATCCCGCTCTCAACGACCAGACTTTGTAATCTAGTCCGCCCTTTCCCGCTCCACGGGCCCTTTCATGATTGAAGAAACCATCTCTCACTTTCGCGTCCTCGAAAAACTGGGTGCTGGCGGAATGGGCGTGGTCTATAAAGCCCTCGACCTCCGCCTGGATCGCCCCGTCGCCCTGAAATTTCTCCCCGATCACATGCTGCAGGACGCCCAGGCCTTGGACCGCTTTCGCCGCGAAGCCCGCTCCGCTTCCTCTCTCAACCATCCCGGTATCTGCACCATCTATGACGTCGGCGAACAAAACGGCCGCGGTTTCATCGCCATGGAGTATCTCGACGGCCAGACCCTCCGCAATCACATCCACGGCGCCGCGCTGCCTCTCGACGAAATCCTCAGGCTCGGCATCCAAATCACCGAAGCTCTCGACGCCGCGCACTCCGAAGGAATCATCCACCGCGACATCAAACCCGCCAATATTTTCATCACCAAACGCGGCCAGGCGAAAATTCTCGATTTCGGCCTCGCCAAACTGGTTCCCAAAGGAATTGCAAAACCCGACCACGACGTCAGCGGCGAAACCGAGGACTCCACCTCCATCGTCGGCATGATCAGCGGCACTCCCTCCTACATGTCCCCCGAACAGGTCCGCGGAGACAATCTCGACCCGCGCACGGATATCTTCTCCCTCGGTCTCCTCTTGTATGAAATGTCCACCGGGCGCCAGGCCTTCGGCGGCAGCACGGGCGGCGCAATCATCGAAGCCGTTCTCACGCGCTCTCCTGTTCCCGCGCGCAGCATCAATCCCCAACTCCCGCCGACCCTGGAAGAAATTATCAACAAAGCCCTCCTCAAAGATCGCGAACAACGCTATCAGCGCGCCGCGGATATTCGTTCCGATCTCCAGCGCCTCGAACGCGCCACCGATTCCGGCTACAAAACCACGGGCGAACCAACCGCATCCGTCGCCAAACTCACCGCAAATACTCTTTCGTCGGCCACGCCGCCGCCTGAACAAGCAACCACCCCGCGCACCGGCACCCTACGCACGGAGCGCGTCTCCAAAATTATTAACTCCATCGCCGTTTTGCCCTTCGAAAATGCCAGCCGCGACCCCGAACACGAATACCTCAGCGACGGAATCGCCGGCAGCCTTGTGAATATTCTGGCCACCATCCCAAAACTCCGCGTGATCGCCCAAAGCACCGTCTTTCGCTATAAAGGCCGCCGCGTGGATCCCCAGGAAGTGGGCCGCGAGCTAAACGTTCGTGCCGTTCTCACCGGCAGAATCATGCAAAGCGGCGGCTCCCTGCGCATCGGCAGTGAACTTGTGGATGTCGCCACCGGCTCCCGCTTATGGGGCGCGCAATACGATCGCCCACCCGGCGACATCTTTGCCATTCAGGACGAAATCTCCAACGAAATTTCCGAAAAATTGCGCCTCCGGCTCACCCGCGCGGAAAGAAAACGCCTCACCAAGCGCCAGACGGACGATCCCGAGGCCTATCGCTTGTACCTGAAAGGCCGCCATCATTGGAATCAGTGGACCGAAGACGGTTTCTATAAAGCCATCGAATATTTTCAGCAAGCGGTCGAAAAAGATCCCACTTACGCTCTCGCCTACACCGGACTGGCCGATTCCTACGTGCTTCTCGGCTGGAACAGTTATCTCCCGCCGAAAGACGCCTTTCCCAAAGCCAAACTCGCCGCCATGTCCGCCCTCCGCATCGATCCGGATCTCGGCGAAGGTCACACACCCCTCTCCGCCGTGTATTGGCTTTACGATTGGCAATGGCCAGAGGCGATCATGGAATTCCGGCGCAGCCTCGCGCTCAATCCCGCCCATCCCACTGCCAGTCATTGGTACGCCGAATGTTTGATGACCATGGGCCGTCACGACGAAGCCATCGCCCAGATGAAATCCAGCCAGGAGCTGGACCCGCTCTCGCTCATCATCAGCGCCGGCATCGGATGGGCTCTTTACATGGCCCATCGTTATGACGACTCCATCGCGCAGCTCCGCCGCACCGTGGAACTGGACACCAACTATCCCGTCACCTATTGGATTCTCTGCCTGGTGCTCCGGAAAATGGGCAACTACGAACTCGCCATCGCCGAGGGCGAGAAAGGCGTGAAGTTCTCAGGCGGCAGCCCGCTGATAAACGCTGCCTTGGCGCAAACTCTAGCGACCGCCGGCAAAAGAGACCAAGCGAATGAAATCCTCACCGTTCTTACAGACCTCGCAAAACAAAAATATATCGCCCCGTATTTCCTCGCCGGAATTCACGTCGGCCTCGGTGAAGACGCCCGCGCGCTCGAATATCTCGAACAAGCCTTCGCGGAGCGCTCTCACTGGCTTCTCTACCTGCACATCGATCCCGGCATGGATCCGCTGCGCTCCAATCCGCAATTTCAAGATCTCTTGCAACGCATCAGCCTTCCCCTCCAGCCTTCAAACACAGAACGCCTCGGCGTGAAACTTCCCTGACACTTAGGGGCACGATACATCGTGCCTTCTTCTCCTGTAGGGCCCGCCTTCCCAGGCGGGCCGTTTTGCGCAAAACGCAAAATCATTGTCATCCTGAGGCTATCCGACTAGGATACCCGAAGGATCTCAACGCAAAGTCCTTCCAAACCCGTCACCTGAACTAAAGGTGCGTACCCCATGAAAAAACCCACTAAAAAAGTTGCACCAAAGCCCGCCGCCACCCCCGAGCAGCAACTCAAAACCTTCCTCACCAAATTTGAGCCGAAAAACGCCGCCCTGATCCGCTCCGTGCGAAAAGTCTTGCGCAAGCGCATGCCTTCCGCCAACGAACTGGTCTACGACAACTACAATTTTTTTGTGATCGGCTATTGCCCCAGCGAACGCCCGTCAGACTGCATCTTCTCCATCGCCGCGGCCGCCAATGGTGTCGGCCTGTCCTTCTATCACGGAGCCACGCTCCCCGATCCGCACAAGCTCCTTCTCGGCAGCGGCGTGCAAAACCGCTTCATTCGCATCGACTCGACGGAAATTTTTAAGCGCCCGGAAATTGCCGCCCTCATCGCCGCCGCCATTGCGCAGTCCAAAACACCATTGCCCGCCGCCGGCCGCGGCAAACTGATCATTCGCTCCATCTCGAAAAAACAAAGACCCCGCCGCTAAGCGCTCGCATCAGCAATAAAGCTCCAATCACTTGGCCTCATTCGTTCGCCGCTCCCGCTGGACGGTTCCTGTAATACCCTTCGCGCGTCTGCACGGTCAGCCCGCTACCTTTCACCTTCAGTTCAACCCGGTGATAGTTGGAATCCATGCCGGTTCCCGTCGGCACATAAGCCAGTGTGTATTCATGTCTCGCCTGTTCGGTGATGCGCGCGTAAAATCTCTCCATATCCCTCGCTTTCGACCCGTAGTAAATATCTCCTCCAGAAACGCGCGAGTACTCCTCCAGCCGGGAATTCTTGCGTTTGCCGCTCTTGCCGCCAACCGCAACGCTGAAAACAGAAATGTTCTCAAACAAAAGCTTCTCTCTCACGCTCGCAAAGTCGTGCTTGTTCAATTTCGGCTCATTCTGTCCGTCCGAAATCACCAGAATAATTTTTCGGCGCTCGCTTCCGGCTTTCTGCAGCATTTCGCCCGCGGAAAACACCGCGTCATCCAGTGCCTTGCTGGGTCGGGCTCCCAGATTGGTCGGGGCAGGAATGCACGGGCTCCCCGTCGTCGAATTACCGCACTCCACGGGTTGCGCAACATACGTCGGTGTCGGCTTAATTTCAGCCTGCGTGGCTTTCAGCTCTTTCATCAGGCCGTCAGCATTTGAAGTGAAGCCGCTTCCCGGGTAAAAGATCATGTCAAATCGGCAGACCGCAACTTCGTCCTGCAGACTCATTCCACCTGTCAGCGCCGGAAGACTCTGCATCAGTTGCCTTCCCACGTTTCCATTCACGTCGTTGTCCACAAGTATCACCAGCGATAGCGGAAGGCCCTCGTCCGCAAACACTTTGATTTCCTGCTCAACGCCTTCGTCAAAGATATGGAATTGTTCTTGCTGCAGGTCGGGGACAAGATTCCCGGCCCCGTCTCGCACACCGGCAGAAAGCACCACCAGATCCGAAGTAATGCGCATTCGAGCCTGCGGTGACTGCTCCTGCTGCGCCGAATAAATTCTGAGCGCGCCGGCAAAAGGCAACGCAGCGATTGCAACAGGAATCACCCATTTTGCATTGTCGCGTTTAGACACAGGTCAGTCTTCCCCCTGGCAGGCCCCTGATACCAGTTCCGATGTCGCAACGCCGAAAGTGGTGGCCTGCGGGGTTCTGACGATATCTCTTACTGTCTACGAAAGCTCTTTCTTATATAAGCCGGGCCCGGCCATCCGGTTCGCTACGGCTCAATCATCGGAATCGAACTTGCCAGTTGCAGGTCAATTAGCATTTGCACACGCCGGTCCAGTTGAAAGAATTGCGCCGTGCTTTTCGCCGAAAGCACCTTTCGGAAAATCGGGATGTATTTCAGCCGCAGTTGCACCACCGATTCATCCACATCCAGCCATCGCTTCGTGATGCTGTCGGCCTGCTCCTCCGTCATATTCGTGCTTTGCAGATATTCCTTGATGATCGCGTATTTCGTGTTGTTGATCGCCACCAGCTCATTCACATACTGGTCGTAGATCGGCCAGAACTTCTCCGCCTCCGCGTCCGATAACTTCATATTTGCCGCGATCACCTGCTTGCGTGTCGACCGCAAATCAGACCGCAGCATAGCGATCTCTTGATCGATGGTTGCGCCGTTTTTCGGGACGGGTTGTTGTGCCGGTGCCGCGTTGTCTTGCGCCAACAACGCCTGCCCGGTAAAAAGCAATCCGCTGAACAACACGGCGGCTGCCACAGTTTTCTTGAACATAAATCCTCCAGTGCGAAAATGGGCCAGCCGCAGGTTCGCGGACTCGCGTCGCGCGGTCCGCCGTGTGGTGGCGCTCATTTGCGGCTGTAACAGTCCAACCGTCCCGCGAAAAAACTCCCTGCTTGGGATCCTTGCTGCCTGTCAGCCGGTCAGACCATAACACAGAATTGTGACTCCTTCCCGACTCACCCCACCTCCCCTTGGCCTCGGTATTTTTGACAATACTCATGCCGCCTGTCGCCCGCTAGCCTCTCCCTCAAATTCTTGTTTGGTAACGCTCGCCGCAGGGCGAAAGGCAGAACGCATGGAAATTACACGCAGAGACTTGATCAAAGTATCCGCAACCATGACCGTGCTGGGAACTCTCGGACGCGCAGCCTCCGCAATGGGCGACCCGCTGCCCTCCTGGAACGACGGCCCCGCCAAGAAAGCAATCTTCACCTTCGTAAAAGAAGTCACCGAAAAATCCAGCCCCAGCTTTGTGGAGCCGAAAGATCGCGTCGCCACATTCGATCAGGACGGCACCCTTTGGACCGAACACCCCATGTACGCGCAAGCTATGTTCGCGCTGCATCGCCTCGGCGTGTTGGCCCCAAAACATCCCGACTGGAAGGATACCGAACCCTTCAAGTCCGTTCTCGCCGGCGATCACGAAGCTATGGGCAAGTTCAGCGAGCGCGACTGGATGGAGATCGTCGCCGCCACGCATGCCGGAATGAGCACCGAAGAGTTTCAATCCCTGGTTCATGATTGGATTACTTCTGCAAAAGCTCCCCGCTTTGATCGTCTCTTCACCGACCTCGTCTATCAACCGATGCTCGAAGTCATGAAATATCTCCGCGAAAAAGAATTTCGCGTTTATATCGTCACCGGCGGTGGTCAGGAATTCGTTCGCACTTACTCGGAACAAGTCTACGGTGTCCCGCCCGAGCAAGTCGTGGGCTCCAGCATCATCACCAAATACGAATTCAATAATGGCCGCCCCGTTCTGATGCGCGAACCCAAACCATTCTTCATTGACGACGGCCCCGGCAAGGCCGTCGGCATCAATATGTTTATCGGCAAGCGCCCCTGCGCCGCCTTCGGCAATTCCTCCGGCGATCAGCAGATGCTGGAATGGACGCAAGGCGGCACGGGAACCCGCCTCATGATGCTCGTTCATCACGACGACGCTACCCGCGAATACGCCTACGGCCCCGGCGGCGGACTCCCCGATACTCACGTCGGCACTTTTCCCGAGGAATTGTTGACCAAAGCCAAAGGCAGCGGCTGGAACGTCATCAGCATGAAAGACGACTGGAAGCGCATCTTCCCCTTCGACAAGTAAGTCACGTCACGCGGCAAATGGAAACTGTCATCCCGAACCCCGCTTGCCCAGAATGAATTCGGCGAAGGCTGCCCATTGCGGGGTGAGGGATCTGCTTCTCTCTTTCACATCCAGTAGCATCCCCCAACGAGCACTGTCGAACGGGGTTCACCTATCCTCAGGAGTAACCGATCACAAACATTATCCCCCCGCGCACCACCTGTTAGTTTTGACAATTCCGTTCCTCCATCCTGAAGTAACATGCTCCCAACAAGTGCAGTCAGTCGCCAGGTTCACTCGGTAATCCAGTTGCTACATTCCTGACCTTTCATTTTGGGTAGCCGAGAGACGGAGTCGCTTTGAGTACGATCGGAACCAGTTGCATTGTGCTCGCGTTTGCATTCGGTGGTGCATTGCTCGGAATGTTTCTTCGTCCGCGATTGCCCCAGCATCACTTAAGCAACGACTCCAAGGAAGTCGTCCGCCAGGGGATGGCCCTGGTCTCCACGATGGCTGCCCTGGTCCTTGGCCTGCTCATCGCCTCGGCGAAAAGTTCCTATGACGCGCAGGCTGCCGCCCTGGTGGAAAGTTCCGCAAAAGTTGTTTTCCTGGATCGCACCCTCGCTCACTACGGCCCGGAAACCAAGGAAACTCGCGATCTGCTGCGCCAGTTCGTCGCTTTCAATCTGGAACGGACTTGGCCGAAAAACGGCACCGCTTCCCCAAATCTGGGGGCGCCCACCATTGCATCGGAAATTCTCGTCGACAAAATAGAGGCGCTCACTCCGAAAGACGATGCTCAACGCATGTTAAAGGCCCAGGCTTCGAGCATCGTCTGGGGTATTGGGCAAACGCGCTGGCTGCAGTACTCGCAGCAATCTCTTTCCATTTCCATGCCCTTGCTGGTGACTTTGATTTTCTGGATCACCGTAATTTTTCTTACCTTCGGCCTGTTTGCTCCCACCAACACTACCGTCCTCGCCAGCTTGTTCATTTCCGCCGCCTCCGTTTCCGGCGCCGTTCTCATGATCCTGGAACTCTACCGCCCCTATTCCGGAATCATTCGTCTTTCCAGCGCCCCCGTCCGCGCCGCCCTCGCGCAACTCGGCCGTTAGGGCAACCGCTACTTGTAATTCTCTGTTGGCAACCGATGCCCGGCTCTGCTAGAAATATGGTGCTTAATTTCCGCCTTTTCTTTCCGCCCGGTAAGAATTCTGGAGGTCACAATGCGCCCAAAATTCGCCGCCGTCTGTTTACTCTCCCTCTTCCTGGCTGGCTTTTCTTCCGCAGATACTCTCAAGCTCACCAACGGCCAGGTGATTTACGGCACCTTCGTCAGCCGCAATAATGACGCCGTCCAATTCACCGGCACCGATGGCACAACCCACTCCTATCCCACCTGGCAAGTCGCCTCTCTCACCTTCGGCCCCATCCCCCCTCCCGCTCCACCAACCGCTTCGCCACTTCCCCCTCCGCCACTGAACATCACTGTCCCCACTGGCACCGTGCTCCTGATTCGTATGTCCGAAACTCTCGATACCAGCACCGCGCAACCCGGCCAGCTTTTCACTGCCACGCTTTCCACCAACCTCGCGGCCAACGGTTACATCGTCGCCCGCCAAGGCACCACCGTTTACGGCCAAGTGGTGGATGTCTCCTCCGCGCGCCGCATGTTCGGAAAATCCAAACTAAAATTGCAGCTCACGCAAATCGTCATCAATGGCACGGCCATCGGCATCTCCACCGATACCTGGGATTCCGAAGGCAAAGGCTCTGGCGCGCGCACCGCCCGCAGAACTCTCGGCGGCGCGGGACTCGGCGCAGGCATTGGCGCTCTCGCTGGCAACGCTGGCGAAGGCGCGGCCATCGGCGCGCTCTCCGGTGTCTTTCTCTCCGGGATTCAGCGCGGCAATCAAGTGCAGATCCCCGCGGAAACGCAACTGGATTTCGATCTGACGCAGCCCGTCACCCTGCCCGTTCCAGCACAGAACGGTCCGGCCCCGCAAATGCAGTAACCGGCTATCACCCGATTTTTTTGGAGGCGTTCATGAAAATCCGATTCGCAATCCTTGCTGTCGCCGTTCTGTCGATCACCTGCGCCATCTCCGCTCAGGAAAAGCAAATCCAGGATCCCGCGCAGAGCAAGGAACTCAACACTCAGGCTTACGTTCAACTTCTCCGCGCCGACTTGAAAGCCTCCAAGCGCACGCTCATCAAAGAGGGCATGCAGCTCGACGAAACCCAGGCCGCCGCCTTCTGGCCCGTCTACAACCAGTACGACGTCGAGCAGACCAAGCTTGGCGACGCGAAGCTCGCGCTGATCACCAGCTACGCCCACGACTTCCTCTCCATGACCCCCGAAAAAGCCGATCAACTCGCCCACCAAGTCATGGACCTGGACGAACAACGCCTCGCCCTTCGCAAGAAATACTACGACCTCTTCAAGAAAGTTATTCCTACCGTGCTCGTCGTCCGCTTCTTCCAACTCGACTCCCAAATCCAGCTGATCATTGACCTCCAGATCGCCTCTAACCTCCCCATCATCGAAGAAGCCCCTCCCAAATAATCCTCGAGCGCTTCTTCAATTTTCTCCGAATGTAGGGGCCGAACTTTAGATCGGCCACTCACCTCTGCCGCAGAAACCTGGCGCCGCGCCTGCTCACCCCCAAATCCCGCTTACGGATGCCCTTTTTGTACGCTGTCGTCTTCTGCCGCAAGGCGTTGTCTGAGCGGCGCTACCAAAAAGTCCTGAAACCGTGGCTGCTTGGTAAGCGCCAGTTGCAGCGCGGTTGCGTAATAAGGGCGAGCTTCTTTTCGTCTGCCGAGCGCATCTAGCACCTTGCCCATCCCTGCGTTCACTTCGGCCGAGTCGGGGGCAAGAGCGACTGCTTGTTGTGCTTCCTGCAGCGCCTCCGGCAATCGTCTGCCGGCGAGAAACACATCTGCCTTTTGTGCATGTGCCAACGCAGCCGCAAGTGGGATCTCGAAGCGTCCTTCATACACAAAGACACTGGAATCGATTGCATCGGCGGCCTTCAATGTCTTGAACTGCTCATAGGGATTGAGTGGAGGCGGGCCGAATTCGAATCCCGTGAGATTGACTGCGCTGATGAACACTGGACCGTCGATCGTAGCAGTAGCGTCGGAGAGCGTGCCCAGCCAAATTGATTCGATGGTCGGAAGCAGCTTGCAGGGGATCTTATAATAGTCGTAGTCGATGACCCCGGTTCCAAAGTAAACGAACCAGCAGTTTTGCAGGTGACGCTCGTCGGTATATCGCTTCACGGCATGCAATTGCTGCGCCCAGTCCGCGCTTGAATCGCTCACATACCTCCAAACGTTCTTTGGGCCGCCAAAGGCTTCGTTCCCATAGCCAATGCAGTTGGGGAATGCGCGCGTAACCGAGATTGCCTGGAAGAGCAGCAGAAGTACGACTGCGTACCGCCAGCGGCGACTGTCCTTAATCAGCACGGAGGCCGCGCCCGCGATCAGGATCGCAAGAAAAATGTAGACGGGCAGGATGTGGCGTATGCCAATGTTCATTCCGCTCTTCATCGACACCGCCAGGTAGACGAGCGGCGGGATCAATAGAAACGCCAGTTCGCGCCTCATCCGTAAACGCCCGCTCGCGATCACCCAAACGCTGATTGCCAGCAGTATCAGGAATGTCAGACTCGATTTCACCAGCATGGCCACCGGGAAGTAAAACCAGACGGCATGTGGATAGGATGTGCCGAAGAGATAGCTGTTGAAGTCGTCGGCACTGAACAATACGTGCGCGAAGCCGTAGATGTAAGACTCGGGCAGCAAGTGGAAACGCGCGAATTCGCGAAGTATTTTGGCTTGCGTAGGACTCGGAACCTTGCCAAGTTGCGCCTCCATCGGCGGATTCAAATGCAACCCGTTCTCGCGTGCCGCATAGCGGAAGCCATAGGCCGCCCACAGAATTGCGACGGACATGAGGCCGATGATCGCCAGGGCCGTAACATAGCGAGCGGCGCGTTTACCGGCTGAAGGTTGCGATCCGCTGTTCGCTGGCTCTTGCCGGAATATCTCGACTCCCGCAAGAATCAAAAGCATGGGGAAGACCAGCACCGCGCTGTGCTTGGACGCCAACGCCAGTCCGGCGGCAATCCCGGGAATCATCAACCGGCCTGCGGATGGTGATTGCACATAGCGGTAGAACCCATAGATCGATGCCAGTAAAAAGCAGGATTGCGCCGCGTCCGTGGTTACCAGCGCTCCGTGCGCGAGCAGGGTCGGATCGAACACCAGAAGCCCAAGCGCAAGGAAGCCCGCGGTGGTGTTGAACATTTCTCGCGCCGCCAGAAATGCGATCACCAGCAACAGCAACGTGAAGAGAGAGGCCGTCATCTGTGCGCGAAACACGATCTTGTCGGCGTCGTTGTGAAAGATGAAATCTCTTCCACCCAGCACCGCCTGTAACCGGTATGGACGATCTTGCATCTCCGGTACGTTCAGTTGCATGGGAAGCAAAGGCAGCGCGGCAACGAACTTGACCAAGGGTGGATGCTCCGGATTCAAGCCGAAGTCGCCGCGCCACGACATGTATCCGGAATAGATATGATCGGGCTCATCCCAGGTAATGGTGTTCGCGCGAGAGATCAGCGCCAGCTGGATGGCGAAGATCAGAATAAACCCGGCCACAGCGGCCACCATCCACAAGCGGCCAGAGCTCCCTGGTATTGAACTCAATGCTTATACCTCACGAAGAGAATTCAGATAACCAATCATCAACCAGAGCTGAATCCATCGACATCAGTCCGCGCAGTCGTGCTCATGTAGCCCAATCCGCTGCCGCGCGCGCCATCTGACGGCAAGTCGAAGTTTCACGAAATGGAAGCCAAAAAAGTCAGGCACGGGCCGCCAGTGTACCAAGTTCGCGGCCGCCGCGTGCAATCGTGCTTCGCGGAGCTTGGTGGGATCAGTCCAGACGAATCGGCTGGTGAAGAGCCATCCGAGATGTTGGGATCGGGCCTGTGCATTCAGACTCTTCTCGCTCTTCAGAAGTCCCCTCCTCGGGCGTAAGAACGTTCCAGGTCACGGGAAGTCGGTTCACCGCTAGAGTGGTTTCTAGTGTCGAGTAAAAAGTTTTTCTCCCGTATGTTGGAAATGGGCAATGACCCACAGCCAATCGCCAAGCGAAAATTTGGGTGCCAGCGCGTGGCGCACAGACAATCGGCGAAAGAAAATTTGGGTGCCGCACCCTTGCTTTGTAAGGGTGCGGGTTTTGACTTTCCCTTACCCAAGACGCTCCGCAAGTCCCCTGTTTGTTCCACGTACTCCTGGCTAACGGCCGAACCGGCTTCCCCAAGTTTCCTTCCCTCTCTTCCTTCCCTTTCTTCCTTCCCAAATGTAGCGCTGGCTCGCCCGGCGGGATCTTTATGCGCGCATGTTTCGCCCCGAATGAATCTACACGGCCAGCCTCCGCGTCTCTTCTCCCCCCACCGTAGGGCCCGCCTTCCGAGGCGGGCCGCTCGCCCCTTCCTTTTGGCACAACCACTCGTGGCTGTGCACCCGATCCAACATCGCGCAAACCCGCACAGGCAAGAGTGCCTGTGCCACAACTCTATGCCGGGTGCCGCACCCTTGCTTTGTAAGGGTGCGGGTTTTGACTTTTCCTCACCCCAACCTGCTCTGCAACGCGCGTCGCGCGTCCCCCGTCCACGTTCGAAACCCAACTCCCCGATTCCTCCAAAATTCGTCCAGCTGTCCTAAATCCATACCTAAGTACCGTAGAGTTCCTATTCACAAACAGTTATCATTCCTCCGTCTTTGTCGTTAGCATTCTCCCGGCCCGGACCTCTTTCTTCCCCGCGCCCCGAAAGGCTCGCCCCAACAAAGTGAACTGTCACGTCCCCATGCCCACCACTCCCATCCCCTCCACCTCTGCGAACCTCAGCGCCCTCTGCGCCTCTGCGTTATCCTTTCTCCCCTTCCTTCTTTTTCCCAGTTGTCTGCTTGCAGCTGTCGACTCCCTAACTTCTTTCCCTGCGTCTCTTACGCAAAAACCCAGGGTACCCCCGTACCAAATCTCAAAGGAGCAACACCATGATTCTCGATCTCTTTAAATCCGAGCCAAAGTCGCGATCCGCCTTGCCCCGCTGCCAGCACCACTCCCCTGCCGGACGCCAATGCTCTCAGCCCGTCTGTTCCACCAGTCCTCACTTCTGCTTCACCCACAAACCCGATCCCGATCAACTCCTCATCGCCGAACTCACCGAAGCCGCCGGCTCCCTCTCCACTCCCGAGGAGATCCACAACTTCCTCAAGAAAGTCACCCTCCTCCGCGTCCAGGGACGCCTCACCCCCAAAGAATCCGGCAACTACACCTATCTCTGCCAGATCCTCCAGCGCGGCCTCCGCGAAATCGCCTTCCACCAAAAACTCCGCGCCGAACGCGCCGAACACGAAGCCGAACAATCCCGCATCAACCAAGTCATGAGCTGGTCCATCCCCCGCCCCGACCGCTCCGGTCCCTCCGACGACGATGTCCAGCCCGCACCCGCCGAATCCGCGACCACCGCAACCGCATCGCCTTCCGAATCCCCATCTCCCGAACCCAGCACTCCCTCTACAACATCCCAACCTGTCTCCCATCCCGACAAAAACGAAACATCCTTTGTACGGGCCGGGCTTGTTCACACTGAGTCTCGAAGTGCCCGGCCCCTCTTGGATGTAGCCCACACCGCCGCAACCGTTGCTGAATCTGCCACGGAAAAAACTACTCCTCCCCAAAAATCCAATCAAACTCCAAAAACCGCCGCGCCACCACCCGCCCGGTCAACCAAACATGCAAAGCCCTCCGAATCCTCTACCTCCTTAACTTCCTCTACTTCCTTAACTTCCTGTTTCCCTCCCGATTTCTACAACCACTTCCACCCCATCGATCCCTCCATTCCTCCCAACCTCCAGGACAAAAACAAAAATATCCCCCACCCCGACGCCGCCGAATGCGCCCGCCTCAACGCCCGCCGCGGCTTCCCCACCTCCCGCCTCTACCGCAACGCCTCCAACCGCCTCTCCACCTTCTGGCGCCGCTAAAACAAACTCCCACTCCCATGAATCCCAAACTAATCCGCGCCAAAAAAAAAGCCCACCCGCGGCGCAAAAGCGCAACGGATGGGCAGGACGTGCTTTTCTTTTTCCGAGCTGTCGACTGTCGACTCCTTTACTTCCTACGCCGTTCGGCCTCTTCCTCTTCGAGGCACGGGCCACAGACCACGGGTCACGCCAGAACAGGCCACTACATCAGCGGGGCTTTGCCGTTGAAGCGCGCGGCGGAGCCGAGTTCTTCCTCGATGCGGAGGAGTTGGTTGTATTTGGCGATGCGGTCGGTGCGGGAGGCGGAGCCGGTTTTGATCTGGCCGGCGGCGGTGGCCACGGCGAGATCGGCGATGAAGGTGTCTTCGGTTTCGCCGGAGCGGTGGGAAATGATGGAGTTGTACCCGGCCTTGCGGGCCAGTTCGATGGCGTCGATGGTTTCCGTGACGCTGCCGATCTGGTTGAGCTTGATCAGGATGGCGTTGGCGATGCCTTCGTTGATGCCGCGGGAAAGGCGCTCCGTATTGGTCACAAAGAGATCGTCGCCGACGAGTTGGATTTTTTTCTTGGACATTTTCGTGCCGACGCTTTGCGTCAGCGCTTTCCAGCCGGCCCAGTCGTCTTCGGCCATGCCGTCTTCCAGCGAAACGATGGGATATTTTTCCACCCAACTGGTCCAGTAGGCGGCCATTTCGGAGGAAGAGTGCGTGGACTTGTCGGACTTCTTGAAAATGTATTTTCCGCTGGCCTTGTCGTAAAACTCGCTGGCGGCGGGATCGAGCGCGATGGAAATCTGTTCGCCCGGTTTATAACCGGCAGCGCTGATGGCTTCCAGAACGATCTGGATGGCTTCTTCGTTGGACTTGCAACTGGGCGCGAAGCCGCCTTCATCGCCGACGGCGGTGGAATAGCCGTGCTTTTTCAGCGCGGATTTCAGCGAGTGGAAAACTTCCACGCCCCAGCGGAGGGCCTCGCTGAACGAAGGCGCGCCGATGGGCATGGCCATGAATTCCTGGAAGTCCACGGAGCTATCGGCGTGTGCGCCGCCATTGAGGATGTTCATCATCGGAACGGGCAGGAGATTCGCGGACGTGTCCGTGGAATAACGCGAAAGATATTTGTAGAGCGGCTGCTTGAGTCCGGCGGCAGCGGCGCGCGCGGCGGCCATGGAGACGGCGAGGATGGCGTTGGCGCCGAGGCGGGATTTCGTGGGCGTGCCGTCGAGGGTGATCATTTTGTGGTCCAGGGCACGCTGGTCTGCGGCGTCGAGACCGGTGACGGCTTTGGCGATTTCAGTGTTGGCGTTGTGGACCGCTTTCAGGACGCCCTTGCCGAGATATTTGGATTTGTCGGCGTCGCGGAGTTCGAGGGCTTCGTGTTCACCGGTGGAGGCGCCGGAAGGAACGGCGGCGCGGCCGAAGGCGCCGGACTCGAGGGTGACGTCGGCCTCGACGGTGGGATTGCCGCGCGAATCAATGATCTGGCGGGCGCGGACGCGGGTGATTTTGGTGGACATGGTGGCAGTGGCTCCTGAATGGATTGCGGTAACGAAATATTGTAGCAAACGGAGGAGGGGTCAGCCGACAGTCTACAGCCTACAGCTCGGAGGGGAGGAGGCGCATCGAGGTTCGGGGGAGACAAGACGCGATGGTTGAGATCCTTCGCTTCGCTCAGGATGACGGATTTTTTTTGGTGGGGGATTTGTGGGGTGGGGTGGTCGGAGGGCCGACCTGAAGGTCGGCCAGTACATAACCTCGGAGGCCGTTTTGGAGATTGGCGAAAATTGTTAGATCGAAGAGGGCCGGGCAAGCCCGGCCCTTACGAGAGGACTTGCGTTGGTTACTGGGATTCGGGTTCTTCGATTAGGGATTCCTGGCGGACTACGACGACGATGCCGGAGGGGGTTACGTGGAAGCGGCGCTTATCGGCTTCGGGGTCGTAGCCGATTTCGGTGTGTTCGGGGAGGCTGACGTGGCGGTCAATGATGGCGCGGCAAATGCGCGAGTGGCGGCCGATATTGACGTGGTTATAGATGATGGAGGCGGTGACTTCGCAATAGCTGTTGACGCGCACGTCGTAGCCGAGGAGGGAGTTCTGCACGCGGCCGCCGGAAAGAATGGAGCCGTGGGCGACGATGGAATCGAGCGCGATGCCCATGCGGTCTGCATCGGCGAAAACAAATTTCGCGGGGGGATATTGATGCTGCCAGGTGCGCAGCGGCCACGCCTTGTCGTAGAGGTTGAAGACCGGAGAGACGCTGACGAGATCCATGTTGGCTTCGTAATAGGCATCGATGGTGCCGACGTCGCGCCAGTAGAGAGACTCCTTGGAGTTTTCGTCGACGAAGTTGTAGGCGAAGACGCGATGCTTGCCGATGATGCGAGGAATGATGTCTTTGCCGAAGTCGTGAGCGGAATTGGGGTCTTCAGAATCGGCGAGGAGCGTGGGGATGAGGAGTTGGGTATTGAAAATGTAGACGCCCATGGAGGCGTTGCAATGGGTGAGCTTGTGGGGCGAGGGCTTGGGATTTTCGGGCTTTTCCTCGAAACCGATGATGCGCCAATCCTTATCGGTTTCGATGACGCCGAACTGGCGGGAAGCTTCGGCAGCGGGAACTTCGATGGTGGCGACGGAGGCTTCGGCGCCGGAATCAATGTGGCGCTGGAGCATTTTGGCGTAGTCCATTTTGTAGATGTGGTCGCCGGAAAGAATGAAAACGTATTTGGAGCGCTCGCTGCCGAGGGAATAAATGTTCTGGTAAACGGCGTCCGCAGTGCCCTGATACCACTGCTGGGAAACGCGCATTTGCGGCGGCAGGACTTCGATAAATTCACCGAGACCCATGAGCGGAGACCATCCGGCGCGGACGTGGCGCGAAAGGCTGAGGGCTTTATATTGCGTGAGAACGAAGACGCGATGGAGACCGGAGTTGACGCAATTGGAAAGCGTGATGTCAATGATGCGATAGAGAGCGCCGAAAGGGACGGCAGGTTTCGCGCGATCGCGAGTGAGGGGCCAGAGCCGCTCGCCTTGTCCTCCAGCGAGAAGTACACCGATGGCATCGCGCATATCGGGCATGAAGGTCGGCTCCCGAGACAGGAATTTTTTGCGGCCCCCAGTGTAACAGCAGAGGCAAGAGGAAGGCAGTGGCAAGAAAAGTTGACGAGCAGGTGACGGGTTACTCGGAAAGCAAGAGCAGCTGGCCAAGAAATGGACGGGGTTGAAAGATTGCTTGACTTGCACAGGTGTAATTGACTACAAGGAGTCAACAACCTCATGCGATAATACAATCAGGGACAGTGCGGCACGATAACGGCGGCACTGCATGCAGGCAATCCGAACCGGAATTGGGGTGAAGTACATTGGCAGAAGTAGTCATTCAAGAGAATGAATCCTTGGAGAATGCCTTGCGGCGTTTCAAGCGCAAGGTGCAACAGGAAGACATCATCAAGGAAATCAAGAAGCACAGCTTCTATATGAAGCCCGGTGAGAAGCGCCGGGCCAAAGAAGCGCTTTCGCGGAAGCGACTGCGCAAGAAGCAGCGTCGCGAGCAGGATTAACACCTGCACGAGACGCGGCTCGGCGCCGCACTTCCGGGATCAGGCCCCTATCAGGCAGAGCAAGTTGGGTAGACGTTCCTATTCTTCGCCCGCAGGCCCCAGGGATCCGTGCCCGGCGTCCCCCGGTTACAGGTCTAAGCAAGTCCATCGGCCCGTGGTGCAAGAGCCCGGCCCCCCGCCCGGTATGGGTCCAAGGGGAGCGGGTGATGGAATTCCACGATAAGGTCCTGAAGTGTTCGGAGTGTGGCGCCGAGTTTGTTTTTACCAGCGGCGAACAGATGTTTTTCGCCGATAAGGGATTTAAAAACGAACCGAAGCGCTGCAAAGGGTGCAAGGCAAAGCGGGCGGAGGGTGGTGGAGGCGGGGGCGGGGGTAATGCGCCTCGAGCGGAAACCAAGACCATGTGTTCGCAGTGCGGGAAAGAAACCACGGTTCCCTTCCGGCCAACGCAGGGACGCCCGGTGTTTTGCCGGGAATGTTTCCAGGCGAGAAGGTCGATGGGGGCGGCGTAGGAAGAAGTAATGAAGGAAAGATGTAATGAGGTAAGGAAGTAAAGAAGTTTACGAGTTCAAGAGACGGCAGCCGGATTTTTTTCGGTTGCCGTTTTTTGTTTTTGGGAAGGAAATCGAAGAAGGTGGCAATTATGGTGGCCTTACGGATTTGGTGATTTGCGCGGGGCGAATTGGTAACCCCAAGAGGGCACGATGTATCGTGCGCCTACAAATTGGTGGAGATGAGATCGGGGTCAGGTGGAGGCGGAGAGTTTGTGGGGGAAGTTGGCGAGGTGGGATTCGAGGTGGGCTAGGGATTCGGGCATGTTTTTGCGGCCGAAGCCGAAGCGGATGTGGCGGGGTTCGTCGTAGACGGTGCCGGGGAGGAGGAGGACGCTGGCGTCTCGAACCAGGGATTCGCAGAAGGTCTGGACGTCTTGGTGGGGCTTGAAGCGGGCGAAGCCGATGGTGGCGGCGTTGGGAGGGGTCCAATCGAAGAGATCGGGATGGCGCGCAAAAAATGAAGTGAGCAGGGGGAGATTGCGCAGGACGATCTGGAGATTGCGGTCGATGAATTTCTGGCGGTGGCGGAAGGCGAGCGCGGTGAGAAATTCGCTGGGAGCGCTGGCGCAGATGGTGGTGTAGTGCTTGAGGGAAATAATTTTTTGGAGAAACGCGGTGTCGTGAGACGCGAGCCAGGCGAGGCGCAGGCCGGGGAGGCCGTAGGTTTTACTGACGGAGCCGAGGCTGATGGCGCGGTCGTAGAGATCGCAGGCGGCGGGGAGACGATTGGCGGGATTGTGCTCGAGTTCGCGATAGACCTCGTCGGAAAAAACGTAGAAGCCGTGCTTTGCGGCGAGCGCGAGAACGGCGCGGAAAATCTCCTGAGGCATGATGAGGCCGGTGGGGTTGTGGGGCGTGTTGATATAGAGCGCGCGGGTGTTTGGGCGAATCAGGGATTCGAGGGCGGCCAGGTCGTGAGCCCAGCCGTTTTCGGGCTTGCGCTGCCATTCGCTGACGGCGGCTCCGGTGCTTTTGGGAAGAGTAAGAGCGCTTTCGTAGCAGGGAGTTTCGACGATGGCGTGATCCTGCGGAGTGAGGAGCGCGTGATAGAAGAGGAAGATGGCTTCTTCAGCGGCGGAGGCGACGATGAGCTGGTCCTTGTTGATCGAGGTGTAGATGGCGGCGAGGACTTCGCGGAGCCAGGGAGCGCCGGGGGATTCGGTGTAGCCGCACCAGTGTTGGAGGAACGCGTCGTGGGCGCCGGGTTCGAGGGAGAGGATGTCTTGGATGGTGACGGATTCGGCGTCGGAGGAGGAGAGGAGGTATTGGGCGGAGAATTCGTATTTGCCCATGTATTCTTCGATGCGGAAGGGAGTGATTTGCATGGGGAAAGTTTGGCAGGGGGAGGAGGGGGAGTCGAGGGGAAATTGGGGGGGAGGAAGCCTTAAGCAGTTAGCCGCAAGCCGTAAGATGGTCGTGGCGTGGGGTAGGTTTTCTTTGGCGGAACGGGTCGCGATGAAGTTTTACGTTGAGATCCTTCGCGCAAAGGCGGCGCTCAGGATGACGGGCGCGGTTTTTGGTGGAAGATTTGGAGAATTTGGGAGTTGAAGAGTTCGGCGGCTCGAGGTGAGAAAGGGTCGAAGGTTTTGGTTGAGATCCTTCGCGCAGAGGCGGCGCTCAGGATGACGGGGCGCGGGTGGGTGCGGATGATTGGATCGAGAGGGAGCAGGGCGCGAGTGTTGCCGTAACGAGGGGCTGGCATGAAAGCCAGCGCTACATTTCGAGGATCGTTTGGCGGGCGCGGATCGGTGGGGACGGGTGGGCGGATGACGGAGTAGTTGTGAATGCGGAGGAGGGATTAGTGGGGGACGCGGGAGCGGAGGAAGATGAAGACGGAGGTGAGGAGGAGTAGGAGCATGGCGGTTAGGACGCTTAGGGTTTGGGGGAAGGAGAGGCGGCGGTTGTTGGCGGGGTCGGGTTTGAGGCGTTGGTTGTCTTTTACGGTTTCGGGGACTTGGAAGTCGGCGGAGTCTACGGGGAAGAGTTGGGGTTGGGTGAGGTGAGGTTGGGAGGAAGTGGGGGAGGAAGATCGCTGGCCAATCTGGAGATTGGCGCTCCCTGCTTCGCGGGATGGTGAAGAGGTGGCGCTCCCTTGGTGCGCGTGAGATGCGGGGGGTTTGGGGGGTTCGCAGGGGCCGGGGAGTTCTAGGCACGAGTTGCGGTGGGTGGCTTCGTTGACGAGGTTGTATTCGAAGGCCCAGCGCGAGGGGATTACGGTGCTGACCCACTGCATGGGGACGGGCATGCGATAGATGGGCTTGAGGCCGCCGCCGAGAACGATCACAGGCAATAAGACGATGGGGAGGAGAGCGATGGCGCTTTCGGTGCTGGAGGAGCGCGCGGAGATGGCGAGTCCGAGCGAAGTGCCGACGGCGGAGGCGAGGACGAGAACGAGGCCGATGCGCCAGAAGTCTGCTTGCAGGCCGGAAGCGAAATAGACGATGCCGAGCATGATGCCGCATTGCAGGAAAGAGAGCAGCAGCAGCAGGGCGAATTTGGAGAAGACGTAGGAAGGCAATTTCAGATTGACCATGCGCTCGCGATAAAAAATGGTCCACTCACCGACGATGTCGCGCGTGGCGTTGTTGCAGCCGAACCAGATGGCGGCGACGACCATGAGGATGTGGATGCCGATGATGTTGGCGCTCATTTCCTGGAACTGCTGGAAGGTGGCGGCGGAGGTGGCGACTTTGCCGTAGACGAGGACGATGAGCGCGGCGATCAGCGGGGATTGCAGGCCGAGGATGGTCATCTGGGCGCGATTGCGGACTTTGACGATGGCGTTGCGGCGAAGAAGCGTGAACATCTGGGTGAAGCTGAAACGGCGCGAAGTTCCGGAGGCGGGTGCCTGAATGGTGGAACCGGATTTTCCGGCGCGGTCGTCGATGAACTCCTTGCGATAGCGGGATTCGCGGAAGCGGCGCGCCCATTCGGTGGCGGGATTTTTCGCGAGTCCGGTGAGGAGAAGTTCTGGGCCGGGTTCTTTGCCGGGATTCTGCTGGGTTTCGTCTGGCGAGCTGGGATGCAGGAAATCGATGGAATCGGGATACGCGGGACCGAAGAAGGCGAGCGTGCCGCAGCCGCCGGTATCGCGGGCGAGCATGATGAGATTGTCGAACTCGCGAAAGACGTGGAGGCTGGGCTGATGGATGGTGGCGATGATGGTTTTGCCCTGACGGGAGAGGCGCTTGAGGAGTTGGATCACGCCTTCGGCGTCGTAAGAGGAGAGGCCGGAAGTGGGCTCATCGAGAAAGAGGACGGGCGTATCGGTGATGAGCTCCATGGCGATATTGACGCGCTTGCGCTGGCCGCCGCTGAGGACTTTATTTTCGGGAGAGCCGATGATGGTGTCTTTTTTGTCGGAGAGATTGAGTTCGCGGAGGAGATTGTCGATGCGTGTTTCGATTTCGTCGTCGGTGAGATCGGTGCGCAGGCGGGCGGAGAAATAGAGGGCTTCGCGGACGGTGAGTTCGGCGTGGACGATGTCGTCCTGGGGGACGTAGGCGAGTTGCTGGCAGAAGCGATCGAAGTGGCGATAGAGATTCAGGCCGTTGAAGAGGACCTGGCCGGAGGCGGGGCGCGAATAGCCATTAAGGGCTTTGAGGAGGGTGGTTTTTCCGGCGCCGGCGGGGCCCATCATGGCGATGAGTTCGGAGGGATAGGCGACGAGAGAGACGGGTTCGAGAAGCGGGCGACCATCAGGGGCGAGGACGGTGACGTCGCGCGCTTCGATGCTGACGTTGCCAGCGTAGTCGCGGCGGGCGAGATTGCCATCTGGAAGAACTTGAAAGCGAACGCTGCCGATGCCAATTTCAAGGCCAGGCTGAACCTGGGTTTTTCCGGAGATGCGAACGCCGTTGAGAAAAGTGCCATTGAGGGAGCCGAGGTCTTCGATGAAGGTGCCCGCGGGAGAACGCGTGAGGCGGCAATGGTGCCAGGAGATGGTGGGGTGGCTGACGGGCTGTTCGCAGGCGGGGTCGCGGCCGAAGGTCATGGAATGGCTTTCGAAGAGGACGGTGGCGAAGGCGGCTTCGCCAACGACGGCGCGGCGCTTCTGGAGAATCCAGGAGGCGGAGACTTTGTAGGAGCCGAGAAAGATATCGTCGGAGGGATTGAGCGGAGCGCTTTGAATGCGATTGTGGATGCGATTGATGGCGGTGCCGTTGCGGGAGTTGAGGTCTTCGAGGAAGTACGCGCCGTTTTGTTCGGTGATGCGGGCGTGGTGGGCGGAGATCATGGGATAGTCGAGGCAGACGTCGCAATCGGGGGAACGGCCAAGCTGAATGGTGCGCGAAGCGGGGACTGCGGATGATTTGATGCCTTCGGGCCAGGGCATGGGGATTTCGTCGGCGAGAAGAACGGATTGCAGGGCGGAGATTTTTTGGGGAGTGCGCGGGGCGAGGCGTTGATTATCGATGTAGGTGCCGTTGCGGGAGTCGAGGTCTTCGAGGAGAAAGCCGTCGGAGGTTTCTGTGAGGCGGCAATGTTGGCCGGAGACGGTTGGATGGGGGAGTTGGATGTCGCAAGCCGGGGAGGTCCCGATGAGCCAGGATCGAGCAGGCTTCGCGGATGGAGTGGACATGGGGGTCCTCCGGAGGGGGGAGTTTAGCATGGGGGATGGGGAGGGGATGGACTGGAATTGGTTGGGAGGTGGAGATGATGCGGAGGCGATATGAGAGCGGCCCGCCTCCCGCCTTTGCGAGAACGGCTTCGGCGGGCAGGCGGATGGCGGGCCCTATGGGATTTTTTGTTGGTGGGGCGGGGATTGGGAAGAACCGACCTGAAGGTCGGCCAGTACATTCAGAGGGGAGCCGCTAGCGCGGCATGCTGGCCTGCTAGAAGCAGGCGCTACCAAGGCGGGCGGATGGCGGTGATCGAGAGGGCTGGCTTGATGACCAGCGGCACTGGGAAGCAGGCGCCACCGGGCGGTAGTAAGATGTGCGACGGGAGAGTGACGAGATGAGATGGAGATTGGCGGTTGTTTGCGCGGTGATGTTGGCGGGGACGGTTGGGCATTGCGGGGAGAAGACGGGGAAGGGGTATTGGGTGAAGCTGGTGTGTGAGTCCGCGGACAAGATTGCGACCGTGCGATTTGGGCCGAACGGGGCGACGCTGGAGAAGGCGACGGACACGCGGATATTGAAGAGCGACATCAGCGGGCCACACGGTATTGCGTTCGCGCCGGACAAAAAATATTTTTATGTGACGATCGGGCATGGAAGGCCCTATGGAACGGCGCTGAAATACGAATCGGAGACGGAGCAGATGGTGAAGCAGGTGACGCTGGGACTTTTTCCGGCGACGGCGGACGTTACGCCGGACGGGAATTTTTTGTTCGCGGTGAATTTTAATCTGCACGGGGATCCGGTGCCGAGCAGCGTCTCCGTGGTGGACACGAACGAGATGCTGGAAGTGGCGCGGATCCAGACCTGCGTGATGCCGCATGGATCGCGGATCAGCCGGGACGGGAGCAAGCAGTATTCGGCGTGCATGATGAGCGATCTGCTGGTGGAGATTGATACGGGAAACATGAAGGTGGCGCGGACGTTTCGGGTGAGCGCGGGGAAAGAGGAAGGGTTTCAAAGGAATGCCCGAAGAAAAGATGGAGCATCACGAGGGCATGCCGATGAATATGGCGGGGATTACATGCGTGCCAACTTGGGCGCAGCCTTCGAGCGATGGGAGCCGGGTGTATGTGGCATGCAATAAATCGAACGAAATTGTGGAAGTGGATACGAAGGAGTGGAAGCTGGTGCGGCGGATTCCGGCGGGGAATGGCGTCTACAACCTGGGAGTGAGCGCGGATGGAAAATATTTGATTGCGACGAACAAGAGGGATGCGTCGTTATCTATTTTTGATGCGGAGAGCGGGAAAGAGCTGGCGCGACTGGCGACGAAGCGGAAGGTGGTGCATGGCGTGGTGATGTCGCCGGATAGTTTGTATGCGTTTGTGACCGTGGAGGGAGTGGGGGAAGAGCCGGGGACGGTGGAGGTGGTGGATTTGGCGGCGAGGAAGATTGTGGCGGAGGTGGATACGCCACCGCAGGCGGCGGGGATTGATTTTTGGAAGAGGGAGTAGGGGAAGAAGAAGACGTAAGCGGTGAGCCATAAGCCGTGGGTTTGGTGGATTTGGGACGGGAGTTTGTGTTGGTTCTTTGGGGTTGGGATGGGATCGGATGGGCCGACCTGAAGGTCGGCCAGTACAGTCGGAGGGGAGCCGCTTGCGCGGCGGGCTTGCCTGCCCTTCGGGGCTCAGGGTGAACTAGAAGCAGGCGCTACCGGGGCGGCGGCCCGCCTCGGAAGGCGGGCCCTACGGGAGGGCGGGGCGAATTATTGGAGGGCAGGGGCGGTGGTGGATGAGTAGGGTTTGGGGGAGCCCAGGCGGAGGATCCAGAGGCCGGAGTGGACGTCGTTGACGTAGATCAGGTCTTGATAGGGGAAGGCGCCCCAGGCGAAGGGTAGATTGGGGCGGAAGCCGGCGGGATCACCGGTCCAGAAATGAGCGACTTCCCTGCCCTGATTGTAGAGTTCGCCGCGCAGCTCGCCGGAAACATCGAGAACGCGCGCGCCACCGTTGTAATAACCCATATAGAGGACGTCGTTCACGACCCAGAGATTGTGCGATCCGGCTTCGGGGACGCTGTAAGTGGCGACCTGACGCGGATGCGAGATGTCTGTGACATCGAGGACGTGGATGATGCCGCGAACGGGAATGCGATTGCGCGAAGCGATACTGAAGATGGCGGGAAAAACTTCATCGCCAACGAAGAGATAATTTTTGTAGCGGAAAATGGCGTGGGCGCCGGAGAGCCAGCCATTGCCATAGAGTTCGTCGTAATTGAAACGGAAGTTGGCGACGAGCTGCGGATGCTCCGGCGAGCCGCCCTTGATACCGTTGCCGACGTCGAGGATGACGGCGCCATCGCGCCAGTAGGCGAGATAGGCGAGGCCGTCGACGACCTGGAGGTCGTGAAGATAGCGGCCAGCGGTTTCCACACCTTCGTTGTCTGGCAAAACCACCTGCATCTGGCCGGAGCTTTCCACTTCCCAGCGCGCCACTTCCTTAGGATTTTTCACGTCGGCGAAATCGATGACGCGCAGGGAGCCGGTGGCGTCGTCGGTTAAATATACATAGTGAGAATTGATGTAGGCGCTGTGGACGCCGCCGGTGACGGTGGCGGTGTATTCGGAGAGAACTTTGGGATGCATGGCATCCGTGGTGTCGAGAAAGACGATGCCATTTTTGCGGCTGGAAGCGCCTTCGCGCGTGATGACGCCGATTTTGCCGTCCGCGGTGACGCTGACGTCGTTGATGAGGCGCGCGTCGACTTTGAGAGGATCGGCGGGTTGCGGGTGAGCGGGATCGGCGATATCGAAGATGTAGAGCTTGTCGCTGATGGTGGAGAGATAGGCGTAGTGGCCCCAGATCCATTCTTCGGCGAACTGCTCGTCTTTGGGCATGGCGTGGCCGACGACTTCGACGTTGCGCGCGATGTTGCGGGGAGCGACCACGATGCTGGCGGATGATTCGCGGTCGCCGACGGCGGCGAGAATCGTATAAGTGCCGGGGCGTTCGGCGACGAAACCGCCGTCGGAATCGATTTGCGCGCCAGAGCCTTCTACGGACCAGACAATTTGGAACGGAATGGCGGCGCCGGATTTATCTTTGGCGGCGAAATGGACGACGTCGCCGGTTTTGGCGGAGGAGGTTGCGGGAGAGATGGCGAGGGCGGTGACGGAATTTTTGCGGACTTCGATGGCGGCGTCCGAGGTGATGCTGTCTCCGGAGGCGCGGATGCGGGCTTTGCCGGGGCTGAGGGCGTGAACGAGTCCGGCGGAATCGACACTGGCGATTTTGGGATCGAGGGAGGACCAGGTGAGAGCGATATCTGTGCGGGGATCGCCGCTGGGATTGCGAGGAACGGCGGTGAGGAGTTGCGTGCCGCCGACCGGGAGCGGAGCGGAAGGGGCGGCGACATCGATGCGGGCAATATGCGGACGGCTGACGGTGACGTGGGCGTAGCCGATTTTTTTGCCGACCTGGGCGCCAACGGTGATTTCACCGGGTTGGAAGAAGGAGATTTCGCCGGTTTGCTCGGCGCCGGCGGCGTCGAAGGGTGCAGCGAACCAGAATTTAACGGGATCGGGGAGCGGCTGGCCGGAGGCGTCTTTGCCGACGGCTTTGAATTGGAGTTTGCCACCGATGGCGGCGGTGGGATGAGAGGGAGTGACTTCGACGGTGGCGACTTTGGAGTTGTCGGGAGTTTGGTCTTCGGGTTCGAGGGGTTTTTGGGCAGAGGCAATCGACGTAAAGAGTAGGAATAATGAGAAAAATTTCAGAGATGGCGAGAGAGAGTTGGGCATGGAAACGCCTCGATTCGATGAAGGAGATGATGGCATTTGGATAAAGGAGCAGATGAGGCGGGAGTTTATGGCAGGAGGAGGAGGGTGTCAATGGAGGGTTGGGTTTGGGTTGGGAGATACGAGGGATTGGAAGAGATGGGATTGTGGTGTGCAACGGGAGAGCGGCCCGCCTCGGAAGGCGGGCCCTACGAGATTGGAGGAAGAAGGCGGCGTAAAGCCGCCCCTACAAGAGGGGAGCGGGGTGGGTTGATGTGATTTTGTTGGGGGGAGGAGTATGATATGGCTCCGAAGTTTCCAGCAGAGACCACGCAGCCGGGAGGGCCACGATGGCTCACCGCTTCACGATCGGTGTCGAAGAGGAATTCCAGATAATTGATCCAGAGACGCTGGAGCTGCGCTCGCACGTGGTGCAGCTGATCAGTTCGGCGGCGGCGCGCGGCGTGGGCGACCTGGTGAAGCAGGAGATGCACCAGTCGATCGTGGAGACTGGGACGAAGATTTGCGAGAACGTGAGCGAACTGCGGCTGGAAATGCACCGGACGCGCAGCGAACTGGTGATGGCGGCGGAGAGCACGGGTTTGCGGGTGGCCGCGGCGGGGACGCATCCCTTTTCGAGCTGGATTGACCAGGTGATTTCGCCGGGCGAACGCTACCAACACATCGTGGAAGAGATGGGGCAACTGGCGCGATCGCTGCTGATTTTCGGCATGCACATCCACATCGCGATGCCGGACAAACAGACGACCATCGACATGATGAACATGGTGCGCTATTTCCTGCCGCACCTGCTGGCGCTTTCGACGAGCTCGCCATTCTGGATGGGTCGCAACACAGGGCTGAAATCGTTCCGCACGACGGTGTTCCGGAGATTTCCGCGGACGGGGATACCGGAAGTTTTTGAGTCGTGGAGCGAGTATGAAAATTTTCTGAACCTGCTGATCAAATTGAACTGCATCGATTCGGGAAAAAAGATCTGGTGGGACGTGCGACCGCACCCGACGTACGGAACGCTGGAGTTCCGGATGTTTGACACGGCGACGCGGGTGGAAGAAGCGGTGGCCATTGCGGCGCTGACGCAGGCGATCGTGGTGAAGCTGCACCGTTTGTACACGGGGAACCAAAGCTGGAGGTTATACCGCAAGGCGCTGATCGAGGAGAACAAGTGGCGGGCGGCGCGGTACGGGATCGAAGGAAAGATGATTGATTTTGGGCGCGAGGCGGAAGTGCCGATGCGCGAGCTGATGCTGGAGTTGATGGGGTTGATTGACGACGTGGTGGACGATCTGGGTAGCCGGAGCGCGGTGGATTATATCCATACGATATTGAATGAAGGGACGAGCGCGGAGCGGCAGTTGCGGGTGTTCCAGCAGACGGGGGATTTGAAGGATGTGGTGCGGCATTTGGTGATGGAGACGCGGGCGAGTGTGATGGATTCGAAGTCGAATCCAGCGAGGGCGATTAATTAGACGAAGAGGCAATTCCTCAGGGGCTAAAGCCCTGTTTTTTTGATTGAGTTGAATGTCGGAGCTGAAGCTCCGACCCCTTAGACGGAATTGCAGGAGGAAATATGAAGAAGGTTGGATTGATGTGCGGGCGGGAGTTTAGTTTTCCTCCGGCGTTTATTGAGCGGGTGAATGCGCTTGGGAAGAAAGATGGAGTGACGGCGGAGTTTGTGAAGCTGGGCGGGACGAAGATGGGCGAGGTGGCGGAATACAGCGTGATCGTGGACCGCATTTCGCACGAAGTGGAATATTACCGCGGGTATCTGAAGCATGCGGCGCTGCAGGGGACCTACGTTATCAACAATCCGTTCTGGTGGACGGCGGACGACAAATATTTCAATTATTCGGTGATGGCGAAACTCGGAATTGCGATACCGAAGACGGTGCTGCTGCCGCAGAAGGGCTATCCGGCGGACGTGGACATTAATGCGGAATCGCTCCGGAATTTGAATTATCCGATCGATTGGGACGGACTGCTGGATTATGTGGGACGTCCCGCGATTCTGAAGCCCTATTCGGGCGGCGGGTGGAAACACGTCTACAAGGTGAATAACAAGGAAGAGTTGCTGGAGGCGTACGACAAGACTTCGCCCTATTGCATGACGCTGCAGGAGTTCATTGATTTTACGCAGTATGTGCGGTGCTTTACGTTCGGGAAGCTGGATATTCTGCCGGTGGCGTATGACCCGAAGGAACGCAAGTACAACGTGGAGCACAATTATTTGACGAAAGAGCTTGGAGCGCGGGTGGTGAAGGACGCGCAGACGATCAATCTGGCGCTGGGATATGAGATGAACACGATCGAATTCGCGGTGATGGACGGCGTGCCCTATGCGATTGATTTTCTGAATCCGGCGCCGGATTTCGAGCGAGACCGGATCACGGAATTTTATTTCGAGCACGTGGTGGACAAAATGGCGCGGCTGGTGATTGACCGGGCACTGCACGGAAACGTGGCGAACACGTGGCCGAAGTGGGAAGAGATGCTGGGAATTGGCGGCGCGGCCGGGTTCACGGGAACTCCCCGCGTGGCGCAAGCGGCGCAGAGCGCGCCGGCGACCCTCGGAAAGAAATAACAATGGCTGCGGCAACCGCATTCGGCATGGACCCGGTGGAGACGTGGAACGAGCTGTTGCGCCCGGTGCTGGAGAAATCGCCGGAGCTTCCGAAGGCATTCCTTAAGAAACTGCAACTGGCGAACCTGATGTTTGGCAAGCGGGTGCACTGCCCGTTTTTGCGGCCGTTTTTTCTTTCGCCCGCGGATGAGGAGCGGGTGCGGAAGGCGACGGAGACTCTGGCGCAAGTCGGGGAACGCCTAGCGACGCTGGCGCTGGAAGATGAGTCACTGCTGGCACAATTTCACCTGCGGCCGGATGAAGAGCGACTGGTGCGGCTACCGGCGGGACGCGGACCGGCGAGCACGGCTTCGCGCGTGGATGCGTTTTTACTGCCGGAATCATTGAAATTCACGGAATACAACGGGGAGTCTCCGGCCGGAGCGGGGTACACGGAGACGATGGCGGAGATATTCCGCGAATTGCCGATGATGAAGGGATTCGCGAAGAAGTTTGAAGTGCACAGCTATCCGCTGAGCGCGAAGCTGCTGGATGCGCTGGTGGGGACGTTTCGGGATTGGGGCGGCACGACGGCGCGGCCGCAGATGCTGATCACGGACTGGAAAGAAGTGCCGACGTGGAGCGAGTTTGAGATTCTGAAGGAGCGGTTTGAGGCGCTGCGCGTGCCGGTGGTTCTGGCGGCGCCGCAGGAACTGGATTGGGACGAGAAGAGACTGACGGCCAAGGGGAAGAAGATTGATCTGGTCTACCGGCGAGTGCTGATTAACGACATTGTGGCGAAGCCGAAGGAGTGCGCGGCGCTGGTGAAGGCCTATGAGGCGCAGGCGGTGTGCGTGGCGAATAACTTCCGGTGCAAGATTCCGCATGTGAAGGCGTTTTTTGCGGTGCTGACGGAGGAGAAAAACGCGAAGCTGTTTTCGAGCGAAGAGCGCGAGATGATTGAGCGGCATGTGCCGTGGACGCGCGTGGTGGAAGACGTGAAGACGGACTACAAGGGAAAACCGATTGGGCTGCTGGAGCACATCCGGAAGAACCGGAACGACCTGGTGCTGAAGCCGAGCGACGAATATGGCGGGACAGGTGTGACGCTGGGATGGGAAACAGACGCGAAGGATTGGGAGAAGGCGATCGAAGGGGCGCTGCCCGGGAAAGCGGATGGATGCTGGATCGTGCAAGAGAAGATTGCGATGCGGCGGGGGGAGTTTCCGTACATCGGAGCGAACGGGAAGGTGGAGTTCAAGGACATGCTGGTGGATTTTGCGCCGTATATGTTCCGGGGAAAGATGGCGGGATTTTTGACGAGGTTGAGCGCAAGCGGCCTGGCGAATGTGACGAGCGGGGGCGGGCAGATACCGGCGTTTCGGGTGGAGGAGAAGAGAGAGGATAGAGGGGAATTTTTAGGGAAGATTGGGGGGCGATGGTCGGGATTGGGCGAGGTGGTTGTTGGGTGATGTGTCGCGCCTACGGCGCTTGGCATATTCGAGGTATGGGACCCAGGCCTTGCGGCCTGCGCTAGATTATTTCGCGCCGCTGGCGCTTTTTTTCTTGCGGGGCGGAAAGCGGAGAGGAAACCCAAGAGGCCGGTCTGAAGACCGGCCAGTACACGGGCAGGAGGGAGGGCAGGAGGTTCGGTTGAGATTTCGGAGCGCGCCTGCGGTGCGTTTTGCTTGCCTGCCCTTCGCGGCTCAGGATGAACTGGAAGCAGGCGCTACCTTTTCGGTAACTGGAATTTTGGCGGGGAGAAAATTTTAGGTAAAATACAGGGATGTTCTTCGGAGAGGCTCCTACGGAATTGATGGCGGGCGCGAAAAACGCCGTGGACGTGTGCCTGGGTGTGCAGAAGGGCGAGCACGTGGCGTTGATTGCGGATGAGGTGAGCCGGAGCGTGGCGGCGAGCCTGGAGAATGCGCTGGAGCAGCGCGGAGCGGTGTCCACGGGATTGCTGCTGGAGGATTTTGGGCCGCGGCCGATGAAGGGCGCGCCGGAGCTGGTGCTGGAAACGCTGGAGAAAGCGGACGTGGGCGTGCTGTGCATGACGCCGCAGCCGGGCGAACTGACGGCGCGGATGTCGATTGTGAGAGTGGTGGAGCGGCGGCAGATTCGCTACGCGCACATGGTGGGTGTGACGCCGGAGATCATGCAGCAGGGGATGCGCGCGGATTACCGGATGGTGGACCGGCTTGAGCGACAAACTGCGCGAGCGCATGCTGCGGGCGGAGACGCTGACGGTGAAGACCGAAGCGGGGACTTCGTTTTCGGCGCATTTTGATCGCGGGCTGGATTGGGTGAAGACGAGTGGATTGATCAGTCCGAGATATTGGTCGAATTTGCCCGCGGGGGAAGTGTTCACGACTCCAGGGACGGTGGATGGGCGGTTTGTTTGCGACGCGACGGCGGGCGATTATTTCAATGGGAAGTATGGAGATTTGCAGGATACTCCGCTGGTGCTGCAGATTGCGGGCGGGCGGCTGGTGCGCGCGGAGTGCGAGCGTAAGGATCTGGAAGAAGAGTTCTGGAAATATTGCCACACGGATGAGAACAGCGATCGCGTCGGCGAGTTGGCGTTCGGCACGAATCTGGGATTGACCGGGATGATTGGAAATTTACTGCAGGATGAGAAGTTTCCCGGGGTGCACATTGCGTTTGGTGATCCTTACGGGAGCCAGACGCACGCGGATTGGAAATCACGGACGCATGTGGATGTGCTGACGCGGGAATGCGACGTGTGGATTGATCAGGACCAGGTGATTGCGAAGGGGCGGTATCAGATGGAGCATCTGGGGCTGGCGTAGTTTTTTTAGCGAGTGGTTCGGGTTTTCCTTGGAAGTTTCTTCCCACGAAAAATTGGAGATGGTTTTTGGGGTGAGATCCTTCGGAGCGCAAAGGGCGCCCTTCGCAAGGAACGCTCAGGGCAGGCGGTCCTCAAGATGACGCGGTGGAAGAAGACTTGCTGGATGAGGATGACGTGGTGCACGCGGTTAATCCCAGGGATTTACGACTGGAATCGAGAGATCACTGAAATGGGAAGTGTTGCGCGTCGCTAGAGTTGCGCGGGCGGCCTGAGCAATTCCAGCTATCATGGTGTCCCGGTTTCGACGGCCCGGCCTTTCTGCCTTCCGCCGCGCCATCAAATCCGATGCTTGTTCTGCCGCTGGCATGTCGAAAGGGGCGATGCGTCCTTCGATTTTGTCCCGAGCAAAATTACAGATCATTCCAACAGGGCGATACGCCGCCGGCCATCAGGCATCATTTTCAGGCCAGCAGAGATCTCCATAATAGATGACTGGTAGTCGTCCAAATTGAGTCGGGCGGCTGACGATCCAGCCAGTCGGCACCGCAAAGTCCGGAATTCTCTGCATCATTGCGGAAAGCACATTTGTGTCTAGAAGAATCATTCATCGAAATCCGGGATTTGGAGCCTGAGTCTCGCGAATTCCTGGATTTCCTCGCCGGGCCTAAGACCGATACCGCGAAACAACTCAGCGATTTCGTCCCTAGTCCCCTGCGCTGCTGAGGCATGTCCTTCGCAGCATTGCGAAGGATTTCGCGGACTTCTTCTTCCATGCTGCGGCCGTGGCGTTTGGCACGACACTGAAGCTTGGTCTTCACGGATTCCGTTCGAGATTGCGAACGACCAATTGGGCCATGAGACCTCCGAAGGCGTGGTTAGGCGAGCGACTGATATCATGATATCACGGCATTCATAGAAATGATATCGTGATATCACTGCGAGACTAATAGAGTTGGGAGAGGTAGGAGCGCATCTGATGCTTCCAGAAGGGCCAGTCGTGGCCGCCTTGGGGGCCCCAGTTGTCGACTGAATGGCGGACGCCTTTGCTGGCGAGGACTTCGGAGAGGCGATAGGTGGGGCCGCTGTGTTCCCAGGGGCCGGTGCCGGTGATGAGGTGAATATCGCAGGTGGAGAGTTGGTCGTAGACCCAGGGATCGGAAAGGTTGGCGAGGTAGTCCACGGGATTGTTGAAATAGAAATTGTCGTCGTAGAGGCCGTCCATGAAATTTTTCAGGTCGTAGACGCCGGACATGGCAAAGCAGCGCTTGAAAATATCGGGATGTTTGAAGAGGGTGTTGGCGGCGTGATAGGCGCCGAAGGAAGCGCCCATGGTGGCGATGGCGACGCGGGACTGGCAGGTGTCCCAGATGAAGGGGACGACTTCCTCGCGGAGATAGGAATCGAAAACGGATTGGACGTAGCTGCGATGGAAGGGATGCGCGGATTTATTATAGAAGCTGAGGCCGTTGATGGAATTGATGGTGTAGAACTTGATGCGGCCGGCATCGATGAAATCGGCGAGGGCGCCGACCATGCTTTGGCCTTCGAGTTCGGATTCGTCGCCGGCGCTGGTGGGGAAACCGAGAAGGGGCGGGCCCCAGTGGCCGTACATGATGACGCCGAGGTCGAGGCCGAGGCGCGGAGAATACCAGCGGTGATATTCGCGTTTCATGATTGAGGGCTCCAGGATTCGGGGAGAAGAGTATGGCAGCGGCGGGGAGGTTGTGCAATGCGGAGGGTGGGATGCGAACGAGGATTAACCGCACGAATTGAGGAAGGATGTGTCGCCCCTCCGGAGCTGTGGGGATTTGGGTGCGTTACCCACCGCTTACGCGATGGGCTAGATGCTTTCGCGCTTACGGCGCTTGGATGGGAGGGTGGCCGATCTGAAGTTCGGCCACTACATTTTGGAGGGCCGAGCCGACCTGAAGGTCGGCCAGTACATTTTATCGGAGCGTATCGAAAGGCGGCTGGGCCTACGAAGAGGTTGCGTGGGGATGGATTGCGGGTAGGATAGAGGGCGGAAGTGGACGGATTATCGGTGATTATCGAAGTGTTGGGAGCCGGGTGAGAGACATGATCCAGATTGAGAATGTGAGCCGACGCGGATTTTTGAAAGGGATTGTGGGCGCGGGCGCGTTGGTATTGAGCGCGCGATACATGCCGGGGAGCGTGCTGGCGGCGGGGAAAGCTAGCGCCGCGGAAGGAATGGCGGATGCTGCGCTGCGGCCGAACGTGTATCTGGCGATCGCGACGGATGGGACGGTCTACATCGTGGCGCACCGCGCGGAGATGGGCAGCGGCGACCGCACGGGTTTGCCGATGATTGTGGCGGATGAACTGGATGCGGATTGGAGCCGCGTACAGGTGGTGCAGGGCGGCGGGAATAAGGAGTATGGCGACCAGGATACGGACGGGTCGCACTCGGTGAGAAGTTTTTTTGACACGCTGCGAGAATCGGGAGCGAGCGGGCGGCTGATGCTGGTGCGCGCGGCGGCGGCGCAATGGGGAGTGCCGGAGAAGGAGTGCAGCACGCAGATGGGCGTGGTGATGCACAAGGCCAGCGGGAAGAAATTGAGTTACGGAGAGCTGGCAGGCGCGGCGGGGAAATTGCCGGTGCCGAAGAAAGAAGAATTGCAGCTGAAGACGCGGAGCGAGTGGACGTACATCGGGAAGCCGAAGAAGGGCTATGACCTGACGGATATGTGCAGCGGCCGCGCGGGATATGGGCAGGACACGCGGATGGAAGGAATGCTGTATGCATCGGTGATGCACCCGCCGGTGCTGGGGAGCTGCGGTGAAGAGCGTGGACGATGCGGCGGCGCTGAAGGTGGCGGGAGTGAAGCAGACGGCAACGATCGACGCGTTCAAACCGCCCGTGGGATATCAGGCGCTGGGCGGAGTGGCTGTGATCGCGGACAACACCTGGGCGGCGTTTCAGGGGAAGAAAAAGCTGAATGTGGAATGGGAAAAGAGCGAGCACGCGATTTGGAATTCGGACGCGTTTCGCAAGGAGCTGGAAGCGACATCGCGGAAGCCGGGAAAAGTGGTGCGCGAAAACGGAAACGTAGACGCGGAGTTTGCGAAGGGCGGGAAGGTGATTGAGGCGCAATATTATGCGCCGATGCTGGCGCACGCTTCGATGGAGCCGCCCGCGGCACTGGCGGTATATAAGGATGGAAAAGTGGAGGCGTGGGCGCCGACGCAGAACCCGCAAGGGGCGCAGGAGGCGGTTGCCGGAGCTCTGGGACTCAAGCCGGAAGATGTGACGGTGAACGTGACGCTGCTGGGCGGCGGGTTTGGGCGGAAATCGTTTCCGGATTTTATCGTGGAAGCGGCGGTGCTTTCGAAGAAGACGGGGAAGCCGGTGAAGGTGGTCTGGAGCCGGGAGGACGATGTCCGGTTCGATTCGTTCCATTCGGTGGCGGCGATGTATTTCAAGGCGTCGGTGGGAGCGAATGGAATGCCGACGGCGTGGCTGCAGCGCAGCGTGTTTCCGCCGATTGCTTCGACATTTGATAATACGGAATATGCGGACGCGGGAGAGATCGGATTGGGGTTCAGCGACGTGCCGTTTGCGGTGGCGAATCAACGGGCCGAAAACGGGCCAGCGCCGGCGCACACACGGATTGGCTGGCTGCGGTCTGTGGCGAATATTTATCACGCGTTTGGAGTTCAATCGTTTGCGGACGAACTGGCGTCACTCGGCGGGCAAGGATCCCGTTGAGTATCTGCTGGCGTTGCTGGGGCCGGACCGGATTATTCCGAAGAGCGAATTGCCGAAGGATTACACGAACTACGACGGGGAGTATGAGCAATATCCGATCGACATTGCGCGGATGCGGCGCGTGGTGCAGATGGCGGCGGAGAAATCGGGATGGGGAAAGCAGAAGAGCGGGAATGGATTTGGGATGGGGATTGCGGTGCACCGGAGCTTTCTGACGTACGTGGCGACGGTGGTGCAGGCAGAGGTGAAGGATGGTCAGGTGAAGATCCAGCGAGTGGATTCGGCGCTGGACGCGGGAACGATTGTGAACCCGCTGACGGTGAAGCAACAGTTTGAAGGCGCGGCGGTGATGGGAACGAGCATCGCGATGTTTGGAGAGATCACGGCGACGAATGGCGTGATTGACCAGGGAAATTTCGATACGTATCCGGTGGCGCGGATGAATGCAGCGCCGCGGGAGACGAATGTATACATTGTGGCGAGCGAGGCGCCGCCGGCGGGGGTTGGGGAGCCGGGATTGCCGCCGTTTGCGCCGGCTTTGTATAACGCGATATTCGCAGCGACGGGGAAGAGGTATCGGGAGATGCCGTTGGCGAAGGTGGGATTGGGGTGAGCGGGAGATGGTTATCCGTAATCAGTAATCGGTAATCAGTAGGAGGCTAGCGGCGAGCAGATAGCAGATAACAGGGGGCAGGAAGCGGGGCGCGGAGTGCTGCGCCCTTTTGTTTTTTGAAGTAGGATGCGGGGCGCGCGTCGGGGTATTTGGATAGATGGCGGCGGGCTGGGAGAAGAATGTGTCGCGCCTACGGCGCTCGGAATGATTTTTCGTTGGGATCCCAGGCCTGGCGGCCTGGGCTAGATTATTTCGCGCTTCTGGCGCTGGGTGGTGGGAGTTTGCGGACGGTGGCGATGGAAGAGGGGAGATTATGAAGGAGAGTTTGGGGAGGACAAGAAGGAGAAGAGAGGAGAGCCCTTACCCCGCTGAATGCGCGGGGTATCGGGCTTGCTGGCCTGCAAGATGCAGGCGCTACCGGGGAAGAAGAGGGGCGGATTAAGGCGTGGAACTGTTGGGCGTTGAGATCCTTCGGTTCGCGGACTGCGCGCACCTTAGGATGACAATGGACGAATGGGTACGAGGCGGTAAGTGCGGGTGGGTTGCGATTTGGTGAGGTACGGAAGAGGAGGCGTGGCCTTCGGCTGGGTTCGAGACGAGAAGGCACCGCTATTGAGATTGTGCAGGTTGCGGATGCGTGCTGGTCGGATCGGAGCACAGGCAGGAGTGCCTGTGCCACAAGGACAGAGGAGGTGGTGAGGCGGATGGGGAAATGGATTTGTATGGTGTTGGGATTGATTGGGGCGGCGATGATGGTGGCGCCGGCATGGGGGCAGAGACGGGCGGTTTTGCCACAGATTGATGAGCCGCATTCTTACTATTACAGGGAACTTTATTTGCCGGAGTTGACTAGTGGGCCGAGTTGGTTGACTTGGGGACCGGATTCGGGCGAGTTGATTTATTCGATGGCGGGATCGCTTTGGCGGCAGAGGTTGGATGCGAAGGAGGCGGTGCAGCTGACGGATGGGCCGGGATATGACTACCAACCGGACTGGTCGCCGGATGGGAAGAGCGTGGTCTACGTGTCTTACCAGAAAGATGCAATGGAATTGTGGCTGCTGGATGTGGCGACGGGGAAGACGAAGCAGTTGACGAGCGGCGGGGCGGTGAATGTGGAGCCGCGGTGGTCTCCGGATGGAAAAAAGATTGTGTGGGTTTCGACGGAATTTCACGGGCGATTTCACGTGTTTATGGCGGAGGTGAAGGACGGGGCGCTGGAAAATGCGGTGCGGCTGACGGGGGAAACGAAGAGTTCCCTGCCCCGGTATTACTACAGCGCGTACGACATGGAGATTAATCCGGCGTGGACGCGGGACGGGAAGGAAATTTTATTTGTTTCGAACCGCGGACATATTTACGGGACCGGGGGATTCTGGCGGATGGAGGCGCGGCCGGGAGCGGAGGCGAAGGAGATTCATTATGAAGAGACAAGCTGGAAGGCGCGGCCGGATTTTTCGCCGGACGGATCGCGGATGGTCTACAGCTCGTATCTGGGAAGGCAGTGGCAGACGTTGTGGTTGATGCCGGCGGGAGGAGGGGATGCGTTTCCGCTTTCGTATGGGGATTGGGACGAGACGAACGCGCGGTGGTCGCCAGATGGGAAGAGGATCGCGGCCATATCGAACCAGCCGGGAGGAACAGAGATATTCTGGCTGACGATTCCGGGGGCAGAGCGTAAACCACTGAAGATTGATTCCCGAAAGACACTGCATCCCACTGGAAGATTGGAGATCAAGCTGGCGCAGGTGGCGCTGTTTTCCAATTACGCGCGGATGTCCGTGGTGGATGAGCAGGGACGTTTTCATGCGCCGGACGAGGCATGGATTTTTGCAGATGACGGGTTCGATCGAAAACAGCAGGCATACGAAGCGCATTATTTTTATCCGGAGGGAGATCGCGAGGTGACGGTGGATGTGCCGCCGGGAAAGTCTCGTGTGCGCGTGTCTCGCGGAATGGGCGCGAAGCCGTTTGAGCAGGTTGTGGAAGTGAAAGCGGGAGCGACGCAAAGAGTGGAAGCGGAATTGATACCGCTGGATTTTGAAACGCCGAATGAGGGGCATTGGGTGGCTTCGGATTTGCACGTGCATATGAACTACGCGGGAACGTATCGGAATTATGCGAGCCATCTGTGGACACAGGCGGAGGCCGAAGGGCTTGAGGTGATCAATGAGTTGATTGTGAACAAGGAGCAGCGAATCCCCGATGTGAACTTTGTGGTGCCCCCGCGCGTGGGGCCAAGCGAGTGGGAAGCGGTGCTGGTGAAAGGACAGGAGTATCACACCAGCTATTGGGGCCACCGCGGTGTTTTGGAATTGAAGGAGCATTTGCTGCTACCGGGGTATGCGGGGTATCCGGATACGGCGGCGGCGAGTTTGTATCCGATGAACGCGGATGTGTATGACATGGCGCATGCGCAGGGGGCGCTGGTGGGGGCGGTCCACCCGTTCGACAGCGTTCCAGATCCGTTTGCCATGCCGGCGCAGAAGATTACGGATGAGTTGCCGGTGGATGTGGCGCTGGGGAAACTGGATTACATGGAGATTGTGGGGTTCAGCGATCACAAGTCCACAGCGGAAGTGTGGTATAGGCTGTTGAATCTGGGATTCAAGCTGCCGGCGGGCGGGGGAACGGACGCGACGACGGATTATGCGGCGCCGATTCGCGGGCAGATCGGGTTTGACCGCGTGTATGTGTGGACACCGGAATGGCCCGCGAACGTGGGAACATGGCTGGATGGATTGAAGCAGGGACGGACGTTTGCAACGAATGGGCCGCTGGTGGAATTCAGGCTGGGCGGGGAGATGGTGGGGAGCGAATTGAAGTTTGACGCTGCGCAGGCGGCAGTTCCCTTCACCGCGAAGTTGCGGTCGGTGGTGCCGGTGGAGCATCTGGAGGTGGTGTGCAACGGGAAGGTGGTTAAGTCACTGCTGACAGGTGCGAAGGATACGGGGGATTTTACGGGAGAGATTCCGCTGGCGGAGAGCGGATGGTGCGTGCTGCGGGCGTGGAGCGAGAAGGCGGAATATCCGGTGATGGATAGCTATGCGTATGGGACGACGAGTCCGGTGTACGTGACGATTGACGGCAAGCGGGCGTATTCGAAAAAGGATGCGGAATATTTTGCGGCGTGGATTGGGCGGACGATGGAGGTTACGGGGGAATATCCGGATTGGAATTCGGCGGGGGAGAAGGAATTGGTGATGAAGCGATTGGGGGAGGCGCGGGGGATTTTTGAGGGGTTGCGGTAGGGAGTGGTGATGGGGACGGTTTGGTGGGATGAGGAGTGGCCGGTCTAAAGACCGGCCAGTACACGAGGACGGAGATCCAGATTGTGCGGCTGGGGAGGGTGGCCGGTCTTAAGTCCGGCCACTACACTTCGCGGGGGAATCGGGATAGAATTCCGGTGGCAATGATTGAGGGCGTTTCGAGTGGTTCGTGTACAAGCCATGGTCGCCGCTTTTCTCAGCACAGGGGCAAGCGCTCTGACCCCGATTCCGCAACATTCATAAGAAAGCAAATCTGTATCCGACAACCGGAGAGAAGAGTGCAGAAGCGCGCAAAAGAAGAAGGTGGAGTATGAGCAGGCACGAGCGTTCGACGAGTACAGAATTTTTGTTCAGGAAGGAGGGCGCATGATTGTTGGTGTGCCCAAGGAAATTTATCCAAAAGAGCGGCGGGTGGCGCTGGTGCCGGCGGTGATTCCCAGCTTGAAGAAAGCGGGGATCGAAGTGCACGTGGAGGCGGGAGCGGGATTGGCCGCGGGCTACCCGGACAAGGATTACGAAGAGAAGGGCGCGAAACTGGTGGCGGAGCGCGCGGAAGTGTTTCGCGCGGCGGACATTATTGTGCAGTTCCTGTGCTATGGAGCGAACGACAAGAACGGAAGCTCGGACCTGCCGCTGATGCACAAGGGACAAGTGCTGCTGGGATTCTTGCGGCCGCTGGGAACGGCGAAAACGCTGGAGGAGATTGCGGCGTGCGGAGTGACGTCGTTCGCAGTGGAACTGATGCCGCGGACCACGCGGGCGCAGAGCATGGACGTGCTTTCCTCGATGGCGACGATTTGCGGATACAAAGCGGTGCTGCTGGCGGCGGACACGCTGCCGCGCATGTGCCCGATGCTGACGACGGCGGCGGGAACGATTGCGCCGGCGCGGGTGCTGATTATCGGCGCGGGCGTGGCGGGATTGCAGGCGATTGCAACGGCGCGGCGGCTGGGAGCGGTGGCATCGGCGTATGATATGCGGCCGGCGTCGAAGGAACAGGTACAGAGCCTGGGCGGGCGGTTCGTGGAGCTGGCGATTGAGGCGAAAGACGCGCAGGACGCGAGCGGCTACGCGAAGGCGCAGGACGAAAGTTTTTACCAGAAACAGCGGGAACTGCTGGGGAATGTGATCGCGGAGAGCGACGTGGTGATCACGGCGGCGGTGATTCCGGGGAAGAAATCTCCCGTGCTGGTGACGAAAGAGATGGTGGCGCGAATGGCGCCGGGGTCGGTGATCGTAGACCTGGCGGCGGAGCGCGGCGGGAACTGCGAGCTGACGAAGCCGGATGAAATCATCGTGGAACACCACGTGACGATCATCGGGGAATACAACCTGGCGGGAACGGTGCCCTATCACGCGAGCCAGATGTTCGCGCGGAACATCAGTTCGTTTCTGCTGCACCTTGTGAAGGATGGAAAGATGCAGCTGAACCTGCAGGACGAAATCACGCGGGAAACGCTGGTGACGCGGGACGGCGAGCTGGTGAACGCGAAGGTGCGGGAGTTTTTCAAGATGCCGGCGCTGGTGAGCGCGCCCGCAGGCGGAGGGGCCTGATGCAACTGGACCTGATCACAGGGTTATACGTGTTCCTGCTGGCGGCGTTTATCGGGTTTGAAGTGATCCGGCGGGTGTCTCCGCTGCTGCACACGCCGCTGATGTCGCTGACGAACGCGCTGGATGCGATCGCGGTGGTGGGAGCGATTATTCTGGCGGGAGAAGGCAAGAGCATGCTGGCGAAGGTGCTGGGGACGATTGCGATTGTGGCGGCGACGAGCAATATCGTTGGAGGATTCATCATCACAGACAGGATGCTGAAAATGTTCAAGGCCAGCGGCCCGAGGAAATCATAACGAACATGTTCGCGAGCGAATACATTCTGGAAATAACTTACCTGATTGCCACGGCGCTGTTTGTATTGTCGCTGAAATGGCTGAGTTCGCCGGTGACGGCGCGGCGCGGCGTGTTTGCCGGCGAAATTGGAATGTTCCTGGCGGTGGCGGGAACGCTGCTGCACAAGGGCATCGTGGATTACACGTGGATCGCGATCGCGCTGGTGCTGGGGACGATTATCGGCGTGCCGCTGGGCCGCGTGGCGATGACAGCGGTGCCGCAACGGACGGCGCTGAGCCATGCGTTTGGCGCCCTGTGCGTGACGCTGGTGGGCACGGCGGAATTTTATCTGCGCGCGCCGAATGTGCCGAAGTTCATGATGAGCGTGCTCTCACTGGAAGTGATTCTGGGCGCGCTGACGTTTACGGGAAGCCTGATGGCGGCGGGAAAGCTGCAGGAAGTGCTGCCGCAGCGGCCGATTACTTATAAAGGGCAGAACCTGGTGAACCTGGGGTTGCTGGCGATTTCACTGGGAATTGCGGTGATGCTGGTGCTGCACCCGGAGAAGATGTACCTGTTCCCGCTGATGATTGTGATCCCGCTGACGTTTGGCGTGATGATGATTATTCCGATCGGCGGGGCGGACATGCCGACGGTGATTTCGCTTTTGAATTCCTACGCCGGCCTTTCGGCGGCGGCGATGGGATTCGTGCTGGGGAGCAAGCTGCTGATCGTGGCTGGAGCCCTGGACGGCGCTTCGGGGTTCATTCTTTCGGTGAATATGTCGAAGGCGATGAACCGGTCTTTCACGAACGTGCTGTTTGGCGCGTTTGGGCAGGAACAGGTGAGCGTGGCGGGCAAGACGGAGGAAAAGCCGGTGCGCAGCGCTTCGCCGGAAGAGGCGGCTGGGATTCTGGCGGCGGCAAGCAAAGTGGTGATTGTGCCGGGCTACGGAATGGCAGTGGCGCAGGCGCAACACAAGGTGCGGGAACTTTATGATGCGCTGACGAAACGCGGCGTGGACGTAAAGTTCGGGATTCACCCGGTGGCAGGACGCATGCCGGGGCACATGAACGTGCTGCTGGCGGAAGCGGATATTCCGTATGACAAACTGCTGGAGATGGACGATATCAACGGAGATTTTCCGCAGACGGACGTGGCGCTGATTATTGGAGCGAACGACGTGACGAATCCGGCGGCGCGCGAAGATCAGAGCAGCCCGATTTTTGGGATGCCGATTCTGGACGTGGACAAGGCGCGGACGGTGATGGTGATCAAGCGCAGCATGGGAGCGGGGTTCGCGGGGATTGAGAATCCGCTGTATTACCTGGATAAGACATTGATGTTGTTTGGGGATGCGAAGAGTTTTGTGGGGTCGATTGTGAGGGAGTTGGCGGGAGGGCACGGGTAGGGAGAGAGTTTTAGGGAGAAGGGATTAGGAACAGACGGCCGATCTTTTGATCGGCTGTTTTTTTTTGCGGGGGAGAGTTTTTCGGATAGGACGGCGCCCGCAACTGCTGCGGGCTGGCCGATGCTGGCCTGCAAGATGCAGGCGCTACCGGGGGATTAGGGGCGGCTGGGAGATTCCAGGGCTTTGACTACGCCGAAGGTGGTTAGGGCGGCGGTGGCGCCGATGGCTACATAGAGGAAGCGGCTTTGGCCGGCGGCGACGGGGGCATGTCCATGAACGGGCTGATAGGCCGCGGCGCACGGAGAGTGATCATGGTAATCGTGATAGTCGGAAGCTTCTGGCGAAAGATATTTGCGATAGGAGAGAGAGTTTTCGGCGTGGACGCGATAGGCCTTGCCTTCTTCCACCGTGCGGGACTCTGAGCCGACGCGGACGTCCGCTTCGCCGTGCTGGCTTTGCACGGAGACGTTGCAGGGATCGTCGAGGGTGACGCGGCCGTAATCGGGATGACCGGGCGAGGGAGTGACGCGCACGTCGGAGGCGACGATGACGATGTTTTGGGCGCCACCGGGCGTGGAATAGACGACGCTGCCTTTATTCAGCTCGAGAACGGCGCCATAAGGCGCGCGATAAATGTGCGCGGAAGAATCGCTCTGCAGTTCCACGGAGAGAGCTCCGACGCGGACGAGAAGGATACCGTTGTCGTCTGTGGAGAGGGCGTCACCGGAATAGACGGTGGCGCCTTCGGTGACGGTGGAATTACCGATGCGCGCAGCCGTGGCATTGCCGACGATTCCGAGGGGCGCGCTGGGCGCCTGGGCGATGGCGCGAGCGCCGCAGAACAGAGACAAAAGCAATCCAAAATAGAGCGCTGGGCGGAGTGTTTTCATTGGCGAGGCTTCTCCTGGATGCAAGTAACTTTGCCGAGGCAATTTTTTCCGATAGGAACCGCGACGGGAGGAACCGAGGGGTTCTGCTGCGAAGCAGATGCAGCGGCCGGCGCGGCTGTGAATTGCAGCTTCATGGACGGGTCGCCGAAGAGGACCCAAGTGCGGCGAACGTCGGTATCCGTGGTGCCGGACTTGGCGTCGAGGATCAGACGGCCGAGAGGATTTGTTGGATGCAACTGGAACTGGCGGAGCAGCGCCTGGTTCATGGTGGCTTGTGGAGGCTGATCCGTGAAGCCGGAAGAGGCCCAGACGGCAACGCCGCCGCCGTTTGGCGCGAGGATGATGGATTCCGCGAGGCTCTGCGCGTAGACATCCTGGAAGAATCCGTTGAGGCAATCCATTAAGAGGTATACGGGCAGGCGGCCGCCATTGGAGAGGGCCTGCGCGTCGTCGTTATTGAAGAGGTCGGCGAAGGACCACTGTTGTTCGGCGCCGTGGCCATCGTAATTGACGAGGAGCGCGCCGCTATTCAGCGCGGAGAGAATTTGTGTGTGCGCCGTGTTTGCGTCGAGACCGTCCGTGAAAATGCGGCTGGCGGAGACGGACGCAGGAAGGCTGGCGGAAGCGGCTGAGGCCGCAGTGGAGAAATTGGTATCCACGTTCTGGTCAGCGATGAAGAGGGCCTGCGAATTCCAGGTGCCGACAGAAGAACGCTGTTCGTAATTGACGATCTTGGAGACGACGAGATCCGCATCGGCCACGGTGCGGACCGGGAGACGTCCGGTGGGAATGGTGGCGTAACCGGTCTGCTGGAAATCCGTGAACCAATCATCGGAAGCGGTTTTGAACGCGGCGGTTTCGATGATGCGCGTGGGAGCGAAATCGGAGGGGCCGAAGCCGAGATAATCGCGCGGGTCGAAGGAAGCATCGCCGACGAAGAGGACGGATTGCGGCTTGCGGCTCCAGTGCGAAACGGCGTCCTGGAGGAAAGCGCGAATGGCGAAGGGGCTGCGTTCGCCGAAATTGTATTCGTCGAAAAGCTGGTCCGTGGTGACCACTTGCACGTGATGGCCCTGGGATTCGCGGAGACGAACCAGGGGAGCGAGGCTGGAGACGAAATCGGGGTGAGAAATCATCACGACATCGGCGCCGGAGCGGAGATCGTCGAGGAAAGTAGGCGCGTGGGACGCGAGGGAAACCGGCGAAGAAACCGCATCGGAGGCAAAGGCGAGAATGGTGCGCTGCTGCTGGCCAGAAAGAGGCAGATTAAGCGCGATTTGGTACGAACCGTTTTCGACGGAAATTTTCCCAGGCAGCTCGGCGATGTTCCGGGGATCGGTGATGTCGAATGCGCGAATCTGCTGACTCGAGAAGCCCGTGATGGCGAAGCTCGTGCCCGCAGGAGCGATAGCGCGGAGCCAATCGGCATCGGCGGCGTATGTGTGCGGATAGTGCAAGGCGACGGATTTGACGACGCTGACGTCGAGGTCGCCTTCGAGGGCCGTGAGCGTAATGGTGTTCGCGCCATCCGTGAGAAGTGAGGCTTCGACGGGGAAAGATTGCGCGGCGGCAACCATGCCATAGAAGTCGAGTTCGCCGATGGTTGAACCGTTGAGCTGAATGGAAACGCGATGCTGCTGCGCATCGGTGACGCCCTGGAGGGCGACATCGAGGGTCAGCGGCTGCGCGGAAGAAGTGTCGCGGTGCGCGATGGTCAAGAGCTGGTCGACGGGATCGCTGCTGACGATGGGGCCGAAGAAATTGTCGTTATTTTCGCCGTTGAGCAGCGCGGCGAAATAGCTGACACGATCCTCGCGGATAACGGCGAACGGGAAGCTGGAAGGAGCGGGGCTGCCGGAGTTGGGAGCGGCGGCGGTGAGAATGCGCCGGGGCGAGCCATTTTCGCGGACGAGCCAATAGATGCGCGTGCCGGAGAAAGGCGTGTCTATGCCGGTGCCATAGAATTCGAGAGCGCCGGTTGCGGCGCGGCCGGAGAGATTGCCGGTGAGAAGGATGGGCTGCTCCACGCCCTCAGCGAAGAGACGCAGGGAGCGCGGATCGGAGTTGGGATCCAGGCCCGCGGCGACGAGCTGGCTGAAGGGAACGGAATACCAGCCTTCCTGGTCCACGCCGATTTTGATGGCGGCGTGATCGGCGACGGTGAAGACGGGAATGTTGCGCGGCGGCGCCGGGAAAATCGGCCGCGGAGTGCTGAGGCGGAGCATCGGCTGGACCGAACCGCCCGCGGGAGCGCGCATCTGCATGGCGGCGCGCGAAATATTTTGAGGCGCGGCAGTGACCGCTTCAGCCGGAGCGAACGCGGAGCTTTGAACGTTCGCGGGACCATGGAGCGTCCGGGTGCCGTTGATGTCCACATCTTCAATCCAATAGACCGAATCGGGAGCGGGCTGCGCGTCTATCCAGCGGTACGTTTTTGCGGCGTGCTGGGGACGCGAATTGCGGAGGAGCAGCGCGGAACCGACGATCATCGCAGTGTCAATGCGATGGCGGCCTGCGCCGTCTTCGCGATAAACGTGGAAGCCGAGATTGCGAGATTCCTCATGGGTGTGCCATTCGAGCAGGACTGTGCCATCGGACTGGCGGAATGCGTTGAAGGAAGAGAGGCCAACGGCGGTGGCCGCTTGAATGGTGGAGACGGCCGAGGATGTGTTGTTCGCGGGATTCGGATCAGATGTGGAACTGGTAACCGTGGCAGTGTTGGTGGTGAGCGAACCGGAGCTGAAGGTGGCCGCGGTTACGTTGACGGTGACGACGACCTGAGCGCCAACGCCGATGGAGCCGATGGTGCAGTTGAGCTGCAGAGTCGAAGGATAGGGCGAAGCGACACTGATTGCGGTTGTGGAGCAAGAGCCCTGTGGCGTGAATGAAGAAACGTACGTGGTGGTGGAAGGAATGTTGTCGCTGAGGGAGACGTTTTGGGCGACAGCAGGGCCGTTGTTGGAAACCACCAAGGTGTACGTGAGATTGGTATTCAAGGTGACAGGTTCAGGAGCCGCGGACTTGACGATGCTGACATCCGCCTGAGTTGGGGAAGCGACGACGATGTTGGTGGAGGCCGTGTTGTTGGTGCAATTCGGGTCGGATGCCGAAGAGCAGGGGACATTGATATTGGCGGTGTTGGTGATGGTGGTTCCAGCGGCGGTGGACAAGCTGACTTTGACGACCAGCGGGAAGCTGACGGAGCCGTTGACGGGAATATTCTGCGCGATGTTTAGAGTGCAGGTGATGGTGCCGGTGCCGCCGACGGGAATGGTGTTGCAGGTCCAATTGGCGGGTGGCGTGAAGGAAACCAGAGTGGTGCCGGCGGGAATGGTATCGGTAAACGTGGCGACAGTGGCAGCGGCAGGGCCGTTGTTGGTGACGGTCTGTGTATAGGTGATGTTGTTGCCTTGCGTGACGGTGCTGGGAACGGCGGCGCTGGCGACAGCAAGATCGGACTGACCGGAAGAGGCAACGACGGTGGTTGCGGTAGAGATGTTATTTCCGGTATTGGGATCCGGTGTGGTGGAGGTGATGTTGGCGATGCCGGAAAGCAAAGTGCCGACAGGCGCGGCCGCAGGTACGCTCAAGATCACTGGGAATGTGGCTGTGCCATTTACGGCGAGAGACGTGGCAGTACAGGTGATAGTGCCGGTGCCTCCGACAGGCGGCGTGACGCAAGACCATCCGGCGGGTGCAGCCAGCGAAACAAAAGTGGCGTGGACGGAGTTCGCCGGGTAATTGTTGGCAGTGTCTTCGGTGAAAGCGAGGCCTGCGGCAGCGCTGGGACCGATGTTTGAGACCACGGCGGTCATGGTGACCTGGGTTCCGGCGACGGTAGTGGCGGCGGAAGAGGTGTTGACGACCTGCAGATCGGCGGTGCCAATGGCGCCAACGGTGACGATGGCGGTGGCGGAATTATTGGCGAGATTGGGGTCCGAGGTGCCGGAGACAACGTTGGCGACATCAACGATCTGCGAACCGCCAGCGGCCAAGGCATTTACGGTGACGCTGAGATTAAAGGTGGAAGAGGAGCTCTTGGCCACGTCTGGATTGGTGCAACTGATGGTGCCGGTTGCGCCGACGGCAGGGGTGGTGCAAGTCCAACCAGCGACCGCGGGTAACGAGAGAAATGTGGTGTTGGCAGGAATGGTTTCGGAGAAGACGCCGTTGACGGCGTCGAGCGGGCCATTGTTAGTGACGACCTGGGTGTACATGATCGTGCCGCCGGGAGCGACGACGGGCGGAGTGCCAACGTTAGTGACGGCGAGATCGGCGGAGCCACAATAGGCGCCGGATTGCGTGCCCGGAGTTTCCGTGATGACGTGGGCGGAGGCGACGATGCCCGTTGTGCCGGCGGTTGCGCCGTAAGAATCCTGAACCGTGTCGGTATAGCCGTTGAATCCGCCGGTGACGCTTGCGCCAGCAGGAGTAGCAGTCAGAAATATGACGCCGCCACCACCACCGCCGCCGGGACCATGGCGTTCACCCGGAAAGCCGCCGGGCGCCTGTGAGGGCCACGCGTAACCTGCATTGCCGCCGTTGGCGGAAACTGTGAGGCCGGAAAGATTGCCGCTATTTGCGAATACGAGAACGGAGCCGCCGGCTCCGCCGCCACCCGTGCTGTCGTTCAAAGTGCTGAGCGTGCCCTGACCGTTGGCAGTGATGGTGCCGGAACCGACAACGGAGCCGGCGTGGACGATGATGATGCCGCCGCCTGCGCCACCGCTGCTATAGACGCCCGTGCCATTGCCGCTGGCGGTGCACGTGCCAGTGCCGGTGTTGTAGTTGCAATACGTACCGTTATTGGTGGTGCCCGCGCCACCGCCGCCACCCATCACGAGAGAACTTGTTGAGGCAGAGAAGGGCGCGCCGCCAAAGCCGCCATCGGTGGTGTTGGTGGAAGCCATGCTGTTCCAGCCGTAACCGCCTTGGCCGCCGGTGCCGCCATTGGAGCCAGCGCCGCCGCCGGAATTGTAGTCATTGCTAACGGGATGGCCATCCGTGCCGCCGCCGCCGGCATTGCCGGGAGCGCCGCGCGCGGAGCTGCCGCCGGGCAAAGAGTCGGTGAGCGCACCAAGATAAGCATCCGTTGGATTGCCGGTGGTAGTGATGGTGGCCGGAGCGACGTAGCGGGGAGTCCCGGCGATTCCCTCCCCCTTGGAGCCGTTGGCACCCGCCACAGAGGTGTTGCTGGTTGGGGCGGTGGTGACGTAGTCCACAGGAGTGTCGGTGCCGCCGATGGCTGGACCGGTGAGCAGTTGCGCGCCGCCACCGCGGAAGCCGAGAGCGTCGAGAGAAACGGTGCCGCCAAGAGTTAGCTGAGAAGAAACGTCGAGAACCAGGATGCCGCCGACGGTGCCATTCCAAGTTAGGGGAACCAGGCCGGAACTTAATGTGGCAGAGCTATATTGCGGGACGCGAATGACTTGATAGGTTTGCTGCGCGACGTACGTGGTGCCAGCCGCGGAAGCGGCCACGTGAGAATAGCTGTTGAGCAAGCCGCCAGTGGGGCCCGTTCCGGTGAAGGTGAGTGTGCCGCCGGTGAGGGGAACGGCACCGGTGGCGGTGACAAATTCGAAAAGGCCAGAGCTGCCGAGGCTGGAGGAACCGGATGCGGGATCGCCAGGGGCGCCGTCGCCATAGGAACTGGTGTTCGTGCTGTTGATAGACGCGCCCTGGGTCTGAATGATCAGCAGGAGATCGCCGGAAGCGATGGGAGTGGTGGCACCTTGGGCAGCGCCGAGGGTGACGGAGGTGGCAGCGGAAGCAAGCGCGGCGGTGGTTCCGGGATAGTAGGTGTTGACGATGCCGGTGAGCGTGCCACCGGCTCCATCGCGACCAGGAGTTGCGCAGGCCAGCGGTTGAACAACGGTATAAGCAGTTGCGGAATTGTTGGCGGAATTGGGATCGCCGGCGAGCGTGGCAGTGGCGGTGTTATTGAGAGTGGTGGCGGTGGTGGGAGCCTTCACGGTGATGCCGATGGTGGCCGTGGAACCGGCGGCAGGCGCGGCGGGCATCGCGGAAGTGATGGAACACGAGACCGTGCCGGAAGAGCCAACGGCAGGAGTGGTGCAGCTCCAACCTGTGGGTACGCTGATCGAAGCGAATCCGACGCCAGCGGGCAACGGATCGCTTAGAACGTTGGCGGTGGCCGGGGCGCTGGCCTGGCCAAGATTTTGGACCTGAATGGAATAGGTAAGGCTAGAGGAGACGAAGACCGGAGTGGGAGCGACGGACATGTTCACGCCGAGATCAGAAGTGGTGGCGGGCTCGACGAAGATTGAAGAAAGGCTGGTGTTGTTGGAGGGAGTGGTGTCCACGAAAGTGGAGTTGGTGACGGTGGCGGAACTTTGAATGGTGGTGCCGGGCGTGGTGCCGGTAAGAACTTGAAAACCGAGAGTGAGCGCGCTGGCTGAGGCGCCGCTGGCGAGAGTGGTGTTGTAGGTACAGATGATGGGACCGGTGCCGCCGACGGTTGGAGTGGTGCAGGTCCAATTCGTTCCGGCATAGGACTCATAGATGGTGTTGGCCGGGGTCTGGAGGTAGACAGTGATGGTGCCCGAAGTGACCGTGGCGCTGGAAGAATTGTTGGTGACCAACTTCGGAGTAGGTGTAACCGGTGGGAACGGAGCCGGTGCCGTTGGCGGTGGAAGTGGGGAAATTAATGGTGCCGGCGCCGTTGGTGGTGGCGTCTATTGGGCCGACGGTGCCGGGCCGCGGACGGTGGCGGTTGCGGCGGGACTGGCCGTGCCGGTTCCGCGGGGTTGAGGCGCCGGATTGGTGGCGGAGGCGATTTGGATCACGCCAGTGCCGGGAGTGACGTTGACGATCGTAGGCATTCGTCACGTTGTAAGCCGCAGGAGCAAATCCGGTGGTTGTAAGTTTTCCCCCGACTATTGCGTTGGAAGGCAGCGGGGTTGGAAAAGTAAATTGCAGGCGGCCACCACTGGTGTTGACGTGGATGGCAGCGGTGGCGGTTCCGAGAGACTGCGCGGCCAGTGCGACAGTGATGACGCCAGTGGTGGTGGTGACGCCGGTGATGACGGCGTTCGTGACGTTATAGGTGGCGGGAGTAAAGCCGGTGGTGGTGATCAACGCTCCAACGACGGCACTGGCGGGCAGCGGAGTTGGAAAGGTAAAAGAGGCGACGCCGGAAGCCCAGGAGGTGGCCGAGGCGGTGCCGGGTGCGGTATTCGGCAATGCCACGGTGACAACACCAGTGGCGTAATTAACCGTGGTAATGGAGGCGTTCGAAACATTATAGGCAGCGGGGGCGAAACCTGTTGTGGTGAGAAGAGCGTTGGCGAAGACGCCGGAGGGCAGCGGAGTGGGAAAGGTAAAGGAGGCGACGCCGCCGGTCCAGGTGACGGTGGAGGCGGTGCCGAGGGATTGCGTGGAGGCGTTGGTGTCGACAGCGGAAGAGGAAGCGGTCTGGGTTAATTGGAGGTCGGCGGTTTGCGCGTGCGCCGCGGGCGTGGCGAGGACGATCAGGAGCGCGCCCGTGCCGAACAAGATCGCGGAAGCGGAACGGATGCGATTTGTGGCGGCGAGGCGGAGGCGGCGAATAAAAATTGCCGCAGGGTGAGCGAAGCGGTTTCGCCAGGCGTTTAACGGATATTCGCGGCCGTTTCTGGAAAATGCGACTGCGCGGCCGACGATTTGCGCGGATTGCGGGTCGGGTTCGAGTCCGGCATCGCCTTGAGTGATGACGGCAGGAGAAGCGACGTGCTTCACGCGGTGAAGACGAAGACCATTCGAAGTTTCGACAAGGGCAACGTCGCCTGGGCAAAGATCGGAGATCGCAGCGGGAGCGAGCAGAACCTCGTCTCCATCGAGGAGATTTGGCTGCATGCTGGCGCCTTGCACGCGAAAGCGGACGTGATTGCCGCGACGGAGCAAAGCGGCGCACATCTCGCTGAAGAGATGGGAATCCTTGCGTAGCGGGACTTCACGCGTGGGCATGGCGAATGGCCTCCACTGCGTCGTCCGTTGGAGCAAAACGGAAGATGGAAGATGGGATGGAGCGAGTGAGCTCGTCGAGAAAATGGAGCGTGAATTCGATGCCGGATTTCAGATAGTGGGGCACAAAGGCGCGAGCGAAAAGTTCGGCAGCGGCTTGCGGCTGCGCGATGGGGAGAATCTGGTGCGAGGGCGCCTGTTCGAGAAAGAAAATGGCGGAGAGCGGAGCGCTATCTGGAGAAGAAACGCCGGCATCGCCGTGCCAGGGCGTGCCGTACATACGATAGACGCCTTCGTGCTGGCGGAGAATGATGCGATCGTCGCTGAGCAGGCGGACACCGGGCTGACGCATCCAGAGGCGCGCGGTGGTGCTTTTTCCGGCGCCGGAGTGGCCGAGAAAAAGATAGCCGCTGCCATCCTGATCTACTAGACCGAGGGCGTGGAGTTCTACTCCTTCGCCGAGGGCGAGGCGATGCATCAGAACGAGTTCGTCAATTGGATATTCGAGCGGACAGAGAGATTCCTGCGCGAGGAGAGCGGAGCGGTTCAAAACCACGTGGCCGCGCGAGAAAGTTGGATCGAGCCAAGCGGCTTTATAAGGTTGGCTGCCAAATGCCGGGCTGGAAAAATAAAATTTTGTGCCGGAATGATCGCGATGCGCGGACCAAAGGCCGCCGGAGGTGAAGTCCGGAGCAGCTTGGGGCAACGGCAAAGCGGAAGCCCAGGAGACGTCGAATTCCAGATCACAGGCGCGCTCCGCTGCAGCGGAAGCGACAAAGGGGAGATGCTCCGGGTCCAGGACAGCGGGCATACCTTTCTCGCACCACAAGCCGAGCGAGAAACCGCCGATGTTCAGTGCGATGCGGGTCGGCTCCGGAGCGGCCGTTACTGGGTGTTGTGAGCTGGGATCGGACATGTTCTTTCCTCGACGAGCAATCTGTTTATGACCCGAAGGTCTTGCAAAAAAATGTTCTGCAGGAAGCGGCGGCCGGACCAGTGGACGAAAACGTCTTGCAATGCCCAAGAACGGCTTCTTCCGGGCGAAGGCTGACCCGGACAACTTCCGGCGGTTGGTAGGCGGCCCGCTGGTTATTCGTTTCGTTCCCGTTCTGCTGAGTTTCTTTCATGAGCTAGCTTTCCTAAACCGAGCGATTACCGAGACTGCGAACTGCAGGAGGAGCAACCTCCGGAACCACATCCACCGCGCGAATCCAGGACGGGAAGCAGCGAAGGCGCGCGTGGGGGCGGGGCGAGTTTCCGGTAATCCGAGACATTTTTCTGGAGGCGTTCGGCGGAACGGGCGAGTTCCGCATGATGCGAGCCCCCGGCGCAGCAGGCACAATCGCCGTGCTCGGGGACTGCAATACCAATACTGAAGGCGCGAAGGTGCGCGACTTGACAGAGAAAATCCACGGGAGCTTCGGCATCGCCGTTTTCGAGTTCGCCGTTGGCGGGGCACATGCTGCAAAGAGAGCGAATCTGGCAATTGGTGCAGATGGTTTCGCGGGTGGCGGGAATCGCGCGAATATTCTGGAGCGTCCCTTCCCAACCTTCGAGAAAGCTGCCATCGCGAAGGTTGTAACCGTCCTGATGAGATAGAACGCAAATGGTCATGCGGCCGTTGGGGTCGATGGCGCAGCCGTTGTGCCCACCACCGCAGGTGTAACGCTTGGCGGCCAGGGGAATGTGGGCGAGAGTGCGTTCGTGTTCGAAAAGCTTGACGTATTCGTTCATGCGGACGGGATCGCGAAATTCGAGAGCCACGGCCTGTTCGGGAGTGAGACGGACATTCAAGGGGCTTTGCGAACAATCCGTGCGGGGATTGACCAGGGGATCGAATTTGAAATCGACGCCGAGGTCTTCCTCGGCGAAACGCTTCATTTCATAGACTTCGTGATAATTGACGGTGGTGGGTACGGTTTTCAGCTTGAGCGGCAGACCGCGTTCGAGAAGAAGGCGAATGCCATTCATGCAGCGATCGAAGGAGCCGGGAATCTGGGTGAGCGTTTCGTAGGTTTCGCGAGTGGCGCCATAGAGAGTGATTTCGATGGAGAAGGGGCGATATTCGGCGAGATGGTCGGCGATACGAGTGTTGATCATCGTGCCGTTGGTGAAGAGGGTGATGATGAAGCCCTTCTTTTTCGCCAGCGTATAGATGTCCAGAAAATCCTTGCGGGCGAAGATTTCGCCGCCGGTGAAGAGAATCCACAAGCAGTTGGCTTGAACCAGTTCGTCGAATAATTTTTCATATTCCGCGAGGGTCAATTCGCTTTTCCGCGCCTGCGGATCGCTCATCGGCAGATTGTTGTAGCAATGCTGGCACTCAAGTGGGCAGCGGTGAGTGACTTCAATGGAAACTTCGGCGGGCACGCGGCGGCCATGATGGCGTTCGTGCACTTGCGTGGAAAAGTCACCGTACGTTTCCGTTTTGATCAAACCGATGCTCCCGAGCCAGACTGAAAAATCCTTTACATTCGTTTACTGCAACGCGAACTGCGCAAATGCGCGCCGGCCGCAAATCAAGCCACGGACTGAATTAATTTTTCCTGAAGCATGGAATCGAGGAAGGACTGGATATCACCTTTGGCCTGCGTGGCGGTGACTTCAAATTCGTCGCAGACGCGCTGAACCATCTCCGGAAGAGAGTGCTCCTGGGCCATGAAATCCCAGAGAACCGAGCCAACCGGGTTCAGCGTATAGAGGGAGTCCATATCGCCAACACCGCGGCGGACCGGGACGATGATGAGTTCGCCCTCGATCTGGCGAGCGACAACATCCTGGTTACGAATGAAACGAGAGTGATCAAGTCGCATAAATGAGACACCTCCGTCCGGAGCGCTGTTCGAAGCTGGTTCAGCCATAGGGAAAGTGTCTAGTACTGGGACAGTGCTGTCACAAGTTGGAATGGAGTGTGTACCCAAACGGTATAGGTTGCTGGATTGGACACGCAACGCGGGAAGCCCTTGGCGGCGGATGGGTTATGGAGAGGAAGGAACTAACCTTGAGAGTTACCGGCGGGCTGCGGATGTTAGTTTCAGTGCCAGGAATCGCGGGGTCGTTATATACTGGCGCGGTTGGACTCAGGCGGCTCAGGTCAGGCCGACAATATGGGTGTGCTTGGGTACTGACTGCCCCATGGATGATTTGAAACCAAAGAAAGGTCGCGGAGAGGATGCCGGTGGCGGTCTTCGTGCGCCAGCGAAGGGCGATAGTGCGTCCAGCCAGGTGCCACTGGATAATGATGGCGCAACCTTTATAGAACCTCCTCCCAGGCCCCCCTCCAGAAAACCGCCCGTAGATCCCGGCGCAACATTTGTGCAGCCGAACGTGCCGGAAGGTGGGACTTCGGTTCGGACACCCAGCGGGCCACGGTCCTACGTTACTTCCTATCAAAATGTGGTGCTGCAAGAAGGCGACCTGCTTGGCGAGCGTTTTGAGATCCTGGCGCTGCTGGGCGAAGGCGGAATGGGCGCGGTCTATAAAGCGAAGGACCGCGAAGTGGAGCGGACCGTCGCGCTGAAACTGATCCGGCCGGAGATGGCCAGCAATCCGGCGATTCTGGCGCGCTTCAAGCAGGAACTGCTGACCGCGCACCAGGTGACGCACAAGAACGTGATCCGCATTTACGATCTTTCGGAAGCGGATGGCGTGAAGTTCATCACCATGGAGTTTGTGGAGGGCGAGGACCTGCGGCAGATCCTGCGCGCGCATGGAAAATTTGCGCCGGATGAAGCGGTGGATATTATCCGGCAGGTTTGCCTGGCGCTAGACGCGGCGCACACGGCGGGAATCATCCATCGCGACTTGAAACCGCAAAACGTGATGCGGGACAAAGGCGGCCGGATTCTGGTGATGGACTTTGGCCTGGCGCGATCCGTGCAGTCGGAGGGAATGACACAGACCGGGGCGCTGCTGGGGACGATTGAATACATGTCGCCGGAACAGGCGATGGGGAAGACGCTGGACCAGCGGTCGGATCTTTTCGCGGTGGGACTGATTTTCTATGAGTTGCTGAGCGGGAAGATGCCGTTTAAGGCTGAAACGGCGATGGCCAGTTTGTTGATGCGCAATCAGGAGCGCGCGGTGCCTGTGGGAGAAATTGATGCGACCGTGCCGCCGGGCCTGAGCGACATTGTGAGCCGGTGCCTGGAGCGCGACCTGGAGCGGCGATACCCGAACGCGGCGGAGATTGTTGCGGACCTGGATGCGTGGCAGGGGAAGCGTCCAGTGATGGCGTCGATCATGATGCAGGCGCCGAAGCAGCCGAGCAAGATTCCATGGAAGTGGGTGGCTCCGGCGGGAGCGGTGGTGCTGGCGGCGGGAATGTTTCTGGCTATACCGCGGACCAGGGAGATGATTTTCCATTCGACGGCAGCACCGACCGGCGGACGGCCAAGCGTGGTGAATGCGAGTCTGCCAGCGTTATCCCAGGGGAAATTCGTGGCCGTGATGCCGTTCCGGGTGATCGGCGACCAATCGTCGCTGGGATGGGTGGCGGACGGATTGGGCGAAGCAGTTTCGACAAAGTTATTTGAATTGAAGGATGTGAGACTGGCGTCTTCCGCGGAAGCAGCGAAGATTGATCCCAAAATGCCGCTCGATCAGGTGGCCAAAGAACTCGGTGTGAATATGATCGTGCAGGGGACGGTACAAGGGTCCGGCGATAACCTGCGCATCACGGTGGACCTGGAAAACCTGGCGGAGAACAAACGCGTGTGGAGCCAGGAATTTCCGGGCGTGACTGGTGACCTGCTGACGATTGAAGACCAAATTTTCAATAAGCTGGCAGACGCTCTGGAAGCCAAGCTCAGCGATAAGGAATCCGCGGCAATTGCAGCACATCCAACGGAAAACATCGAAGCTTACAATCTTTACTTGAAAGGCCGGAACTCTTTGGGCGGGAGCCCAGATCAGAAGACCATCCAGTCCGCAATGAACTTCTTCGAAGGCGCGCTGCAGAAAGATCCAAACTTTGCTCTGGCGTATGCGGGACTGGCGGACGCCAACCTGGCCATGTACGACCAGAAGAAGGACAGGTATTGGTCTGAGAAAGCAGTGGACGCGGCGAAGAAGGCCGCTCAACTCAATGACAAATTGCCGGAGGTACATTTTGTCCTCGGCAGCGCTTACGCCACGACAGGACAAACCGTGCAAGCTATCGCCGAGGATAAGCGTGCTTTGGAACTGGCGCCGAATTCGGACGAAGCCTATCGGCGGCTTGGCAACGCATACATTGCGAACGGCCAAAAAGAAGAAGCGCTTAAAGCGCTGCAAAAAGCCGCGGAGCTGAATCCTTATTATTGGAATAACCTGGCTTCCCTTGGAGGCGCGTATTTCCGGTTCGGCGAGATGGATAAAGCAATCAAGGCGTTCCAGCAGCTGACGGAATTGGAACCGGGGAATCCAGTTGGCTACAGCGATTTGGGCAGCGCTTATTTTACGATGGGCAAGTATGATGAAGGGATCGCGGCCTTCCAAAAAGCACTTCAGATAAAGCCAACTGGGGATACCTATACAAATCTGGGTACCGGGTATTTCTATCTAAAGAAGTATCCCGAAGCGCTTTCAATGTTCGAAAAAGCCGTGGAGTTGAACCCCGAGGATGAAACCACGATGGGCAATCTGGCCGACGGTTACCGCACGGCGGGCAACACGGCAAAGGCGAGTGAGACTTACGAAAAGGCAATCGCACTGGGCTACAAGGAATTGCGGGTAAATCCACGGGATGCCGACGTGGCCGGAAGACTTGCGCTTTACTATGCCAAAAAGGGCGACATCGCACAGGCCAGTGATTTCATCAAGAGAGCGCGGGCGATTAACCCGGCTGATGCCAGCCTTATCTACAATTCGGCGGTGGTGAAAACTATCGGGAATCAACCCGCAGAAGCGGTGAAGGATCTGGCACTGGCGATTCAAAAGGGATACTCCGCCAAGGATGCGATCCAGGATCCGGAATTCACATCGCTTCACGAACGCCCTGATTATCAGGCGCTGATGAAACGGTACGCTGGAAACAAATAAGCCGATCTAGGATCCGCTCCTCCACCTGCCTCTACTGCACCCAGTCCACATTGAACATTTATTGCGATGAGGAGCTTGCGCGCGGCGCGAGTGCGACCGTTCTGTTTAGGAGCGGGGTACGAATCAAAAACCCATGGATCGATCAGTCTGAATTTGGGGCGGGCGGAAATGGCGAGTCACGCGGCTGCTGTCCGGTCATCCCCAATTGATGGGCGAATTCGTGGAGCACTATTCCTGGGCGAGCCGAGGAAATTGAGAGCGAAGGATGGGATCCCGACGGCGGTGGCCCAGATTGGCCAAGAGGGAAACGATGCAGGTTTTGGGGGAGACTTGATCCGAGCAAAAAAATGGCCTGCTCGGAGAGGAGCAGGCCAGATGAAATCGAACTGGTATGCGATTGCTAGACAGAGAAGCCGAAGCGCTTGATAGCAAGGAAGCCCATACCGGCTGCCAAGAGAAGGACCAAGACAGAAGGCTCCGCGGCCGGCACGAGATCGCCACCAATCGTTAGCGCACTGCCGAGCCGGGTGCTGCCCACGTTGACGGTGACCGTAAAGTCAGAAAGGGCCACGTCGGGAGTGCAAGAATTCTCGTCCCCAGGCCGATCATCTTCCTCATCGTTGTCGCAATCACCAGATACCTTTGTGGCAAAGGGAATCCCGAGATGGTTACCGTCCAAGCCAAAAAACTTGAGGATGGTTGCTTGCCCTTGGGTGGTTGTCGTCGGAGAACAAGTATTGAAATAAGGGTCGCCCGTGTTATCGCAAGAATAGGTAAAGCCAGCCGGCGCACTCAGGTCGAGCTCACTGATCAGCGCACCCGTGAAGTTGATGAAATCAAAGGTGACTGCCCCCGTGGTTCCCTTGGCAAGGGTAAAACTGAAGCTGTCAGAGGTGAGAACCACCGATTTGCTTCCGGTGCCAATCTTGAAGACGGGGTCCTGCGCGTCATCGGCGAAGGCCAGCGAGCAGGTTAGCGCCATGAAGGCGACCACTAAAAGTAAGCGAGCAAGTTTCACAAGTTCCCCCGAAAAGCGAATTGGGACAAGACCATCAGTCATTGCAGTGCAATTTGACAACCAGATGCTGAAAATTTTTCCTCAGGCGAACTCGCTGGTTCTCTAGTACTTAATTTGCCCAAAAAATCCGATAAATCCTGAGTGTGCAAACTTTTTCTCAATTTGATTGCTGCACTGCTTGAATTGCGCAAACAGAATCGAGTTGCTTTTGAAACCTGTGCAACGGCCACTAGAAAGCGTGCAACGAGTTTGCTTCACGGCACAAAATCAGTCAACCGCAATCTGGGAAAAAGGAAACCATTCTTGAGCTCGGAACCTACATGGTCCTAGAACTATCAGGACTAGGTCGGAGATTTTCCTGCTCGACATGTTGAAGAATCTCGGGTCGCGAGGGCCGCTGCAGAAGCTGAACCGTGAGAGCAACTGCGGGGACGAGGTAAATAACTGTGATGCAGGTCCACATCAAAGCTCCCGCAAGCTGCTGATCCTGGAGGACGGAATTCAGGGAGCCGTTCGGCATTTCAAGATAAGAAGGATAGACAACCCGATCACAAAAAGTAAGGTAGGCGGAAAGAATGTCGCAGGGGATGGTAGCCAGGAATAGATAGAGAAGCATTGGCCATCCCGACCAATTTGGAACATCAGACCAAGACTTCACGACCGGCCACCAGAAGAGGATTCCCGCAGCGATGAACGTGAGATGCTCAAAATGGTGCAGAGTGGGCGATGCGAGGGCCGCGGCAAAAATCGCCGGGATGTGCCAGGCGACGAGGGCGAGGGCGGCGGCCAACCAGCAAACGATGGGATTCGCGAGGAATTTGCCTAATCGATGGATTGGGGATATCCGGGATGCCGGTATGAGAATGCTTTCCACGAAGCGATGAGGCAAACCGCGCAGAAGCGGGGTCACGGGAGAAGCGAGCAAGAGCAGCGCAGGAGCGACGGTCATGAGCAGGAGGTGCTTGAGCATGTGAGCGGTGAGGAAGCGTTCATCGAGCATGCCAAGCGGTGATCCCAGGGCAGCCCAGATCAGGGCGAGGCCAACGAGAAAGCTTGCGGCGCGCCACGCAGGTAGCGCGGCGACGGCGGATCGCAAACGGCTCCATCCTTTGAGATAGACAAGTGCGATTAGCGCCACGAACAAAGTAAGCGGAATGGGAATGGACCATGGACTGGACGCGTGGTGGCCTGTGAGGGGCATCCAGCGCCTAAGGTTGCGTGCCGGGGGTGGAAGAGATGTGCTCGAGGGCGGCGTCGCGCGCGGGCCGGTATCCGGGAGGATGCAGGGTGATGAGGAATGAGACGAGGGCGGTGGTTTCCGCGGGAGTTAAATTCTTGCCGTAGGCGGGCATGTTGCCACCGCCCTGAATGACCTGGCGGATGAGTTGATCTTGCGTGAGGCGGAGCGCGACGTTATCGAGCGCGGGACCGCGCTGGCCGCCTTCGTCGCCAAGCGCGTGGCAATTGCGGCACTGCTTGACCTGAAAAACCAGTGCGCCCTGGCGTTCGAGGGCAGTGGTGTTCTTAAGGAAGCGCTCCGGAACTGGATTGCCGCTCCAGGCGTTCATGTGCGGGCTCCACGGGGCGTACTCCGCAAGATGCGTGAACGTGCCGAGCGTGACGGCGATCAACAGGATGCTGAGGACGGCGATGGGACGGCGGCGCCAGCTTTTTTCGCCTTCTCCAAACAGAAATGGAAGAAGAACGAGCGCGATGATCACGACGACGGGGCCGATGAGAAGAGCGGGCGTCTCCATCTCCGGCGGGAGCAGCGAGAGAAGAGCGTAAAGCCAGAGAAAGAAATAATCGGGACGTGGAGCGGTTTGAATGATGGAGGGATCGGGACGGCCGCTGGGGCCGAAGGGACCGAAATAAAGAGCGCAAGCGGTGACGGCGAGAAGCACGAAGCCCGCGAAGACGAGGTCTTTCCAGATGGCGTATGGAACGAAAGGCGCGCCATCTTTTTTGACGAGTTCCTCATACTCGGCGGTATAGGTGGAGCGCTTGACGAGGCGGCCGGGCATCGGCCAGTCGTTGATTCCGAGTTTCAAAACCATGAGGAGATGCACGCCGACGAAGGCGATCAGCAATCCGGGAATGACGAAAACGTGGAGAGCAAAAAAGCGGGAGAGCGTGGCACCGGCAATGATGGGTCCACCGAGCATGAGCTGCACGCTGGCGGGACCAAGGATGGGCACGCGACTCGCGATGGAAGCGCCGATGCCGAGACCCCAGTAGGCGTCCTGATCGAAGCGCAGGACCTGGCCGCTGAAGGCCATGCCGAGAGTCATCAAGAGAAGAAACACGCCGACGATCCAGGTGAGTTCTCGGGGAAATTTGTAAGCGCCAAAAAGGAAGACCTGCACCATGTGGATCAACACGATGGCGACCATGAAGTTGGAGCCCCAGCCGTGGAGGGCGCGAATGAACCAGCCGAGGGTGATGTCATGATTAAGGACTTGCAGGGAGTTCCAGGCTTCGGCGGCGGACGGAACGTAGACAAGGCGAGCAGAATTCCGGTGACGATTTGCAGGACAAAAACGGTGAGGGCACCGCTGCCGAAAACGTAGAACCAACTGGCAGTGTTGCGTGGGACGCGATGTTCGGCGGTTTCGCGGATGCCGGCGGCCAACTGCAAGCGGCGTTCGAACCAGTCTCCGACCTGGGAGATCATGCGCATGGAGGCCGCTCCTGCTGAAGGTCCGCGGTGGGCGCGCCGGGGGTAGGAAGTTCGCCTGCTTGGATGGTGATCAGGCCGTTCTGCACCTTATAAGGATATTCAAACATGCCGCGTTCGGGCGGACCGGAAGCCCGCGAACCATCGCGGTAATACGCGCCGCCGTGGCAAGGACAGAGGAACAGCCCGGATTGCGGGAACCAGCGGACGGGGCATCCCAGGTGCGCGCAATTGATGGCGAAAACCTGGAACTGGTCCGCAGAGATACGGCGGACCCAACAGGCAGTGTTGACGGTTTGTCCGTCTGCGGGCATTACGAAGGGACTTTTAAAAGTGGCGAGTCGAGTTTCGCCTTCAGGAAAATCGGTGACGGGGCCGAGGGGTACCCAGGAGAGATAGGCTTTGCCGCGACCGCGCGTGACCGCGGAAAGAATGTAGCCGATCACGGGAATGGTCAGCCCGGCGGCGACCAAGCCGTTGAAGAGAATGCCGAGCTTCATGAAGAGCCCGCGGCGAGAGATTGCGTTTTCGTCTGACATCCTGCGGCTCCTAACGTGACGTATTGCTGGCAGAGGGATAAGGTTGGCCCGGCGCGTTGAGGCGGTGCGATGCGAGCCAGGCTACGACATCGGTGATTTCCTGGTCCGACATGGGTTTGCCCGGCACATTGTTACGCCAATCGGGAGCGTTCCGGTCGGGACGCCCGACAATCACCATGGTGCGCAATTCCTGGTCGGTGAGAAGAGCGAGGAAGGAACCATCGGTGATGGAGCTTCCCTTTCCGCTGCCTTGGCCTTCCGCGCCGTGACAAGAGGCGCAAAAAGTCTGATATGTGAGCGCGCCACGCGCGACATCGCCGGGAGTTTTCGCGGCGTAAGAAGGCGTCGTCACGCCGCCGAGAATGCCGGGCTTGGACCAGCGCGAACAGATTTGCGCGGCGAGAACGTCAATTTGTTTGGAGGTGAGCATGCCGCCAGCGGATTGGCCGAAGGCGGCCATGGATGTGCCTTTGATGCCGTTGGTGATCACTTTGCGGAGAGTGTCCTGATTCACGATTGCAAGATAGACGGGATCGGCAAGGGCGATGGCCGCGCCGCCGCGGCCGTTTGCGCCATGACAACCGGCGCAGTTTTCAGAGAAGAGGGTGTTGAAGTCCAGAATTTCATCCGGCGCAATAGTTTCTGAACCCTTTGCCGGGCGGCCGGGCGCGGAATCGCAACCGGCCAGAAGCAGAGAGCCGGCGGCAAGGAACAGCAATATTTGCGCAAAGACCCTCAAGGTCAATTGTCTCCCCGATCCTTTTTCTCCATCATGCCGGGCGCTTCGATGCCCGCACGAATGGCAAAGGGAATATTTTCGCGAGTGGGCACGCGATGGTGACGCATCACGACAATGCCGGCGACAACACCAAAAGCAATCTGCGAGGCGGTGAACCAATACCAGTTGATCAGGCTCTGGAGCAGCGGGTTCAGCAGGCCGAGGATGGAAGAAAGCAGTCCCGACCAGAAAATCGGGGCGATAAGGCCGCCGAGCAAAATCGGGTGGCGCGGAAACATGGGCAGCATGGCTCCATAGAGCAGGCCCACCAGGGTGGAACCTGTGGCATGGAGAATCAGAGCGACGATAAATGTGTTGAGGTGGAAAGCACTAAGCTGGGCGGGATCCAGGCGGAACGGTTCTTCGAAGACGATAGCGCCGAGAAGATTAATGGGATACCAGATGCTGCCTGCCTTGAGCAGGCCGTAGGCGCAGGCAAGAACGGCCATGGCAATGCTGCCGGCCCAGCCGCCTTTGACGCCGGCGGAAATTGGATAAGTTTCGAGCGGCAGCCAGGCGCGAACAGCTTCCGACGCGATCGGAAGGCGCTGGACTTGGCGGCGCTCCGTGGCGATGGAAATTTCGTGGGGCGTGACGCGGACTGCTTCTTCGCGCTCGTGCGGAAAGATTTCGCGGAACCATCCCACGCAGCCTGCGAGGGATAGCACTGCGCCAAGAATACTGACGGAGGCGCTGGTGAGCAGACCCGCGAACAGCAAGACGAAGCCGAAGGCGAGGACGATAGGCCAGGCAGTCGGCGCGGGGAGATGGATCTCCGCGGGGTTGTGGGGGTTTGGTTGGGAAGATGGGTGGGTGGTCATGGCGTCTCCTCAGCGCCCAACGATATAAACAACGGTGAACACAACAATCCAGACGACGTCGACGAAGTGCCAGTACATAGAGAGAGCCTGGATACGCACGGATTGCTCCCGGCCGACGCGGCCAGCGAAGCCGAAGAGCAGAACGATGATTAGCATGATCAGGCCGGCGGTGACGTGAAAAGCGTGCAGACCGACAAGCGAATAATAGGTGGTGCCAAAGAGGTTGGTGGAGATGGTCAGGCCCTTCTCGTAGATCAGGTGATACCACTCGCGCCCGGTGCCATATAGGAAAAGGCCGCCGAGAAAAATGGTGAGGAACCAGAAGATGAGGAATGCGCCGCGCTTGCCGAGCTCGAGAGCCTTTTCGGCGAGGTGAATCGTGATGCTGCTGGAGAGCAGGCAGACGGTGAAGAAAATAGGCGTCTCCAGGACTTCGCGCGGCGTGGGGCCGGAGAGGCTCTTGCCCGTGTAATAAAGGTAGGCCACCACGAAGATGGTAAAGATGGCGGATTCCGCGATGATCAAGGAAGCCATGCCGACCTTGCCGCGATTCGGAAGGGTCCAGGCTTGTGCGGTTTGGGGAACGGTGGGTGCGAGTTCGCTCACTGGAACCTCCTTTTCATAGTGCTGCGAGCAGGGTTATTCATAGTGGCTGTCCGGATCTTCGGGATGTTTCAAATCCCAGAGTGGGCGGCGGCTGGCGACGGTGGGGATAGTCGCAAAATTATAAGCGGGGGGCGGCGAACTGACGGACCACTCAAGGGTCCACGCGTCCCAGGGATCGTTTCCTGCGTCGCTGCCTTTGAAGAAGGAATAGATCATGTTGGCCACAAAGATGAGCGTGGCGATGGCCTGGACGAACGCGCCAATGGTGCAAATCAAATTCCAGGTGTCCCAGCCGCGGCCGGGCTCATAGGTGTAAATGCGGCGGGGCATGCCGAGCAGTCCGGGGATGTGCATGAAATCAAAGGTGAGATGGAAGCCGATGAGGAAAAGCCAGAAGTGGAGCTTGCCCAAAGATTCATTCAGCATTTTCCCGGTGATTTTAGGGAACCAATAATAGAAGGCGGCGAACAGAGCGAAGAGAATGCCGCCGACGATGACGTAGTGGAAATGGGCGACGACGAAATAGGAATTACCTAGCTGCCAATCAAAGGGCGCCGTGGCGAGCATGATGCCAGTGAGTCCGGCGATCAGGAACTGGAAAAGAAAACCGACGCAGAAAAGCATGGGGGTCTTGAAAATCAGTTTGCCGCCCCACATTGTGCCAATCCAATTGAAAATTTTGATGCCCGTGGGAACGCCGACAACCATGGAAGTGATGGTGAAAAAGGCGTTGGCGGGGGAGCTCATGCCGATGGTGAACATGTGGTGGGCCCAGACGCTCATACTGACGAAGCCGATGCAGACGGTGGCGCCGACCATGACGGGGTAACCGAAGATGGGCTTGCGGGAAAACACGGGAACGATTTCGGAGATGAAGGCGAAGCAAGGGATGATTAGGACGTAGACCTCCGGATGACCGAAGATCCAGAAGAAATGCATCCAGATGGCGGCGGAACCCCCGGCCTGGGTGTCGAAAAAATGGCCGCCGAGATAGCGATCGATAATCAGCATAATCTGCGCTGCGGAAAGCGGAGTGATGGTGATGAGAACCAAGCCGGACATCACTAGATTGAGCCAGGCGAAAAGCGGCATGCGGCCGAGCTTCATACCCGGGCAGCGCATGCAGAGAATGGTGGCGATCATGTTGATGGCGGTACCGATGGAACCGAAGCCGGAGGCGAGGACGGCAATGGTCCAATAATCAGAACTGTGGCCGGGGGAGAAGGCTCGCGCGGTTAGCGGAGCGTAGGCCCACCAGCCAACGTCGGGAGCGCCGCCGGCTCCATAAAGTCCGTTGCCGCCGATAAAGCTGAAGTAAAGAAGAATGCCGGAAAAAGCGGTAAGCCAGAAGCTGAAGGCATTGAGGCGGGGAAAAGCCATATCGCGCGCGCCAATCATTAGGGGCACGAAGTAGTTCGCAAATCCAAAGAGCACGGGCATGGCGACGAAGAAAATCATCGTGGTGCCGTGCATAGTGAACATCTGATTGAAGAGCTGCGGGGAAACGAAATCGTTGTGCGGGCGAATGAGCTGGATGCGGAGGACCATGGCCTCAATGCCGCCGATTACGAGGAAGATCAGGGCGTAGAGGATATAAAGGACGCCGAGGCGCTTGTGGTCGACGGTGGTGATCCAGTCGTGGAGGGTCTCAACCCAGGGACGGGCGGCAACTCCGCGAGCAGGAATGGCCAGTGCATCCGATGCCATGATTCGGCCTCCAAAAAATTTACGCTAGCGCAGCGTTTCCAGATAATTCACAAGCGCATCGAGATCCGCGTCGCTGAGTTTCATGGCCGGCATCAACGAGCCGGGCTTGAGCGCGTCGGGATCCTGAATCCAAAGTCGTAGATTTTCGCGGGTGTTAAGCGCGGCGCCGGAAGCGATGGTGGCGCGGCTCATCATGTGCGTCAGATCCGGGCCGAAGCGGCCGTTCGCCGGAGTTCCAGCGACGGCGTGGCAATTGATGCACGCGGTGGTTTCGAAAACGCGGCGCCCGGCGACGGCGGCTGCGTCCTGCCGAGCCGGTTGTTTTTCGGCCTCGACCCAGGCGGCGAAATCTGCTGGCGAATCCACGGAAACGCGCAGGAGCATTTTTGCATGCTGCGTGCCGCAATATTGGGCGCATTGGCCGAGGAAGATACCCGTCTGCTGCGGATCCATCCAAAGCTCATTGACACGGTTCGGAATCAGATCGATTTTTCCGGAAAGCTGAGGAACCCAGAAACTGTGATCGGTGTCCGCGGATAGGAGTTTCACGAAAGTGGGAGTGGGGTGGGCCGGATCGCTGACCGGAATGTGCAGTTCATTGGCGGTAACCACGCCGAGCGAAGGGTAGCGGAACTCCCACCAGAATTGATGGCCGATGGCGATGACGTCAACGGCCGAGGCAGGTTTGGGAGCATCCTGGAGGGCGTGAATGACGCGCGCGGTGGCGAGAAAAAGAATCACTACGATGAGGATGGGAATCACGGTCCAGGCAAGTTCGATCTGGGTGCTGCCATAGACCTGGGCGGGTTCGTGCAAGGTGTCGCCAGCCCGGGCGCGGAATTTGATGATGGCGTACACAAGCAGGCTGAAGACGAAAATGAAAATGAGCGCGCAGATTTCGAGAACGAAGTAGGAGAGATGATCGATGACATTCGCGGGAGTGGAACGCGGCTGGAAGATATTGGGGATGGGGTTGTCTGCCGGCGCGGCGACGCACAAACCCGCGGCGAGGAGAAGTCCAGCGAGAAGGACGAGAACGGCCAGGGCACGGCCCATGGCACTTGCGCGGCTCGCGTTGTGCTGGGCATCTTCCATTTTCGATGTGGCCTTTCTCAGTTTCCGGTCAGATTTCCACGTGCTTTGGATGTTTCAACGAATGAAAAGGATGATATTTTTTGCAAGCGAATAGCGAATTCCAGCACTGAGCGACAAGAATCGCGGCTTCAAGGGCGCATCATACTCCACGGCAACGGCACCGGACAACAAACAATGTTTATGATCGATGGTCGCGGAGCTGAGGTGAGCGCAAGCTGCCGGGCAGACCACCGTGGAAGTGTTTTCCGGCCGGATGCGAGGATACGGAACGAAAGCTATTTAGAGAATGTTTACGGCTCGCGCGGCAAGCAGCGCAAGAATCATGAGTGAAATCAACGCCTGGGCCATCATTCCCAGTTTGGCGGTGCGTGAGAGCACTGAGGTATCCGTCGGGGAGAATGCCGTGCTGGTGTTGAAGGCGAGAAAGAGATAGTCCACGAAATGCGGGGTCCAGGAGGAATCCTGGCCGTCGCGACTTAACATTTGCGGGAAAAGGAAGGAGCTGTTGGTCATTCCCTTCGGACCTTCGCGGCCGAGCGGGCCCCCCGCATCGAGTTTCCAATACCAGAGTGCGAAGACAAGAATATTGGCGACCCACAGGGCGCTTGCCGAGCGCAACAAGGCCTTGGGCGTTTCGGTATGCTGCGGGATGCCACGAACCAGGAATACCAGTGAGGCGACCATGGCGATGGTGATAAGTCCATTGGCGATGAGAGTGAGAATGCGGGTTACTTTGTGATTGCCGCGGCGATCGGAGTGAACGATGGGGATCATCAGCAAGCCTATGATCGCCAGCAGGACCCAACTGGGACCGAGGGAAAGCGGCTCCGGCAATGCGAGGTAGACACCCGCAGCGGCCAGCATTGCGATGAAGGCGGGCCAGCGGGGTTCGCGGAGTGTCTGCGTGGGCATGGCTTCTTAATATAGATGGAGTCGCTTCGGCGGCTCGTCTCAGGACTACTATGCACAGGAAATGAAAACTAGGGCAAGCCTTGCGGCGATGGACCTCGATGAGCCGAATTTCAAGGTAGCATCCTCGCGGGAGGGAATGAATTCGATAAGTTGAGAATTAGTGGGCCCGCCAGGATTTGAACCTGGGACCAACGGATTATGAGTCCGCTGCTCTAACCGCTGAGCTACGAGCCCGTATTGCTCTCCTCATCTTACAACGAAAAGAATTGGACGGAATGGGCAACAGCGTCCTTATTCGGGTTGCCGAGAGCAATGCCACGGCCGCGGGGATCTGGAGTTGAGGCGGGTTGGGTGGTCGCGGGCAGAACTTGCCCAGGAGTATACTGAGCGCATGTCGCAAAGTGATTTAGTTGTTGTCCAGTCTTACGCCAGCGAGGGCGAGGCTGCGATTGCGAAAGGTGTCCTTGAGACCTCAGGCATCGATGCAATGATTCAGGCGGATACTGCTGGCCGCATGCGAGAGCATCTGGCCTGGAGCGGCCTGGGACATCGGGTGCTTGTGCGCGAAGAGGATGCAGCCGCGGCGCGAAGCATCCTTGCCATGCCCCAAAACGATGAACTCGTGCTGCTTCAAAAGGCAACGGAGATCCAAGCGGAGATTCTGCAAGGTGCGCTTTTGTCGGCGGGCATTTTCGCAACGGTCCGGGATGATGGCACGTATTATCAGCTGCTCGTGAATAAAGAAGATTTAGCGGCCGCACGCAAGGTGCTTGAGGCACTCCCAACGGCGCGGCTAAAGTGATAAACGATTGGGCGGAAACGACGAGTAGTTGCTTGTAGCCACTTCTCGGGTAGGCGCGTCAATTGGGCACTCAGGCCATTTGGCCTGATGATCACGGTTGATAGGACCGCGCGCTAGCCGGAGACGGAGGATATTCGCTCCGCGCTGCCGACGAGCAAATCCATCCAATTGCAGATCGTCGTGCGCTCACTCTTTCACACTCACTGCTTCGCGGTACTCGCCGCCGTAGGGTGCGGCTCGCCGAAATAGGGAAAATCCGGGCGCATTAGCCGCATATCGGGCGCCACGCCATCGCCGAGGGCCGTGTTCGTGGCCAGCGTGAGAATCACGTCCATAACGTCGTCGCAAAGGCCGCGGCCGTTGAAGGCGGCAAAGCTGAATGAGGCGGGCGTGTCCAGTTCATACGGCAGGACCGCTGGACAGAGGCGCGCGAGGAGCTGCGCAGCGTAGGCGGATGGGTCGGCCGTTGAATGGGCGAGCGCTGTAACTTTTTCCACGAAGTCACGGATCGGTTTGGAGAACAGCGCCACTTCGTCCGCCGGCACCGCGCGGTTGTAGTTTTCCGATGCGTCGTGCAGCGTGGGATCGGAGAGCAAGATGTGGGTGATCATCGGCAGGCCCCAACGCGATACCTGCACCTCTGGCGCGTGCCCGTAGAGCGAGGCGGTGGCCCAGGCGTGCACTACACCTTGGCCGATCAGGCTGCTGGGGACCTCGAGGACGATGGCAGTGACATTGAAGCCGCCGAAGAAGTTCTGGGGATCCTTGAACGCCTCTGGGGCAAACCGGTTTTCGGACCACAGAGCTTTTCTGAAGGCACCGAAACCGGCGCCATTGGCGGCGAACAGATCGGGCGCGAGGCCTGCGTACGCCTGGCAGCCCTGATCCGTTTTCACGACGCGTCCCGTATTCCCGGAAATGATGAGTTCGCCCGCGGCACCCTTCAGAGCGTCCGCTCCTGTAGCGCGCCGGACCGTGAAAGTCTGAACGTGCCGGCGCTCATCGCCGTCGGCGTGGGCGGGCGCGCCGAACTGGACCTTAAAGACGACGTCTTCGCGAAGATCGCGATTCGTGTCGAAGCGAAAGACGTAGAGCCCTTCCTCGCGGAAGGTGTCTGGCGCGCCGATGCCGGCGTTCGGATTCACGGTCAAAGCCATGACCGTTGTTCCCGGGCGGCCGCGAAACAAGTAGAAGTCGCAGATGTTGATGCGGGGGTCTTCCTTTGCGGTGGGCGTATCGAAATGATGCGACATGGCGAATCTTCTCCTAAAGGGTTAGACGTGAGGCCAAGGCCGATCGTTCGGAGGCGGCCAATGGGGCGATCATCCTTGACATGCTCAGCCTCATTGGAAGATTTTTCAAGTTTGGAATGGAAACGAGGCAATTCCCAAGTCCTGATTTGTCACGCGCGAGCGGAAAGGTGGGTCCCGGTACCCTAATGCGTTTTGAACTTTTATGTAATTGATCTTCCGCCAAATGCTCACTCGTAGAGGTCGAGCGTATGCCAGAGCCCTTGAAGCCGGAGAAACTCGGCGGGGCTGTGCGTTCCATGATCGGGTTCCTGCCGAAGCGACTTCTGGTGGCAGTTCTGGTGTCGGTTGGTTTCGCAGAAGTGCACGGGGTGCGGATCGCGATTGCCGGCTGCGCCTGAAAAACTGCGAAGAAGGTTGGAGGGTGGCACTCGCGCGGTGCCCGAATTGTGATTGGGGCTGGGCTTGACTTGTAATCGGGGCGTAATCCTAATATGGGAGAGTGGGTGGGAAGATAATGGGTCGAGCCGTCTCTGGATCGGCGGGCGGCCAGCGGAAAGGATGATGCACTCCAAGTTTATGTAGCGAACCATCGACAAATATAGGGGTATTTTATGAGCACGAAAAACGCAGCAGCCGTTTCGAAGGCCACGGAAACGGAAATCCTCTCGGAAGCCGCCAGCAAGTTCAGAATCGCCCCCGCCCAAATCGCCAGCACGTTGCACGATTCTTACCAGCACCATTTGTTATTCGACAATAGCGTGGACCCCGCGGTTACGAACGCGCGCGAGCACTATGAAGCACTTGCGCGTGCGGTGCGCGAAATACTTTCGCAACGCTGGGTGCTGACGAACCGCACCTATCATCACGCGAACCCCAAGCGGATCTACTACCTTTCGATGGAATTCCTGATTGGCAGATCGCTGACGAACAACATGATCAACTTTCTGCTGGATTCGCAGTTGCAGGAAGTTTTGAGCCAGAAGGATGTGGATTGGGATGTGCTGCGGCAGATGGAGCCGGACGCGGGACTTGGCAATGGCGGGCTGGGGCGGCTGGCGGCGTGCTTCCTGGATTCGATGGCCACGATGCAGCTTCCGGCGATGGGCTATGGGCTTCGCTATGAATACGGGATGTTCCGCCAGACGATCAAGGATGGATGGCAACACGAGGTACCGGACAACTGGCTGCGCCATCCGGATCCATGGGAGGTGGCGCGGCCTTACGCGCGCGTCTCCATCCCGCTGAATTGCTCGTTTGTTTTGCGCGACGGCACATTAAAGGCGCTGGCACAGCACGATTCCCAGCTGTTTGGAATTCCGTACGACCGGCCAGTGGTGGGCTACGGAGGGAAAAACATCAATACGCTTCGGCTGTGGGCGGCGGCGGCGCCGGATTATTTTGATTTCCAGGAGTTCAGCAGCGGGGATTTTGTCGGCGCGATTGCGGAAACACTGGCGGCGGAATCCATTACGCGGGTCTTGTATCCAGACGATTCCACGAGCATGGGGCAGGCCCTGCGCTTCGTGCAGGAATATTTTCTGGTGGCGTGCTCGCTGGCGGACCTGGTCCGGCGCTTCCACCACGTCAACGCAGACTGGGAAACGTTTCCGGATAAAGTGGCTATTCAGATGAACGACACGCATCCCTCGATTGCAGTGCCTGAGCTGATGCGGATTCTGCTGGACCAGGCGCATCTGGGCTGGAACGAGGCCTGGGATATAACGCAGAAGACGCTGGCGTACACCAATCACACGCTGCTGCCCGAGGCGCTGGAAAAGTGGCCGGTGAACTGGTTCAGCACGGTTGCACCGCGGCTGCTGGAGATCATCTACGAAATCAACCGGCGATTCCTGGACGAGGTGCGGACGCGATTCCCAGGGGATGAGGAACTGGTTGCCCGGGTCAGCTTGATTGAGGAAGGGGCGGTGCGGAAGGTGCGCATGGCGAATCTGGCGATTGTGGGCTCGCACAGCACGAATGGCGTGGCCGCGATTCATTCGCAGCTTCTGCGGACCACCACCGTGAAGGATCTCGCGGAGATTTATCCGGCGCGGTTTAATAACAAAACCAATGGGGTGACGCCGCGGCGCTGGCTGCGGCTGTGCAACCCGCCGCTGGCGCGCACGATCAGCCAAGCGATTGGCGACAGCTGGATTCTGGATTTGAGCGACCTCGCGCGTTTGAAGCCGCTGGCGGACGACGCGGCATTTCGCGACGCGGTCTTAATGGCGCAACAGGAATGCAAGCTCAAGTTTGCGGGATGGCTGAAAACGAATTGTGGTTTCATCGTGGACCCGAGCGACGATATTTGACTCGCAGGTGAAACGCATCCATGAATACAAGCGGCAACTGCTGAATGCGCTGCGGGTGGTGGTGCTTTATGACCGGCTGCGGCAAAACCCGAATATGGAGATGCCGCCGCGCACTTTCTTTTTTGCGGGCAAGGCGGCTCCCGCTTATCAACTGGCGAAGCTGATCATCAAATTCCTGAATAATCTGGCGGGAACCATTGATGGAGACCCCGTAGTGAAAGGGCGCCTGAAGGTGTTGTTTCTGCCGGATTACCGGGTGACACTGGCGGAGCATCTGATTCCGGCGAGCGATGTTTCCAATCAGATTTCCACCGCCGGATACGAAGCCAGCGGCACCAGCAACATGAAATTCATGATGAATGGAGCGCTGACGATTGGCACGCGCGACGGCGCCACGATCGAAATGGCAAAGGCCGCGGGCGAGGAGAATTTTTTCCTGTTCGGGCTTACCGCCCAGCAGGTTGCCGATAGCCGGGGCTGGTACAATCCCCACTGGCATTATGACAATGAGCCGGAGACCCGCGCCGCGCTGGATATGATTTTCTCCGATTATTTCAGCCGGAATGAGCCGGGAGTGTTCGCCCCCTTGCGCGACACGCTGTTGACGCACGGAGACTTTTACATGCACCTTGCCGACCTAAAGTCGTACCTGGATGCGGACCTGCGCCTGACGCAACTTTGGGCGGATCCCCATGCCTGGGCGCGGAAGGTGATCCTGAACATCGCGAATTCGGGATGTTTTTCCAGCGACCGCACGATCAGTGAATATAATTCGGACATCTGGAAAGCGGCGCCCTGCCCGGTTTCCTAGGAGAGCGGAAATATGCCGGAGGCGGGAACGCAAACTAAAGGAATTTCTCCTCTTGCGGGTAAACCCGCGCCGAAGGAGATGCTGATTGATGTGGGGAAGCTGGAACGGGATTATTTTGAGAAGCGGCCCGACACCAGCGATCCCACGCAAATGGTGAGCTTCGGCACCAGCGGGCACCGCGGTACTCCCTTCCTCGCGACCTTCACAGAAGCGCATATCCTGGCGATCACGCAGGCGATTTGCGAATACCGGCGGGCGCAAGGGACGCATGGCCCGCTCTATATGGGGAAAGACACGCACGCGATTTCCGGCGCTGCGCAACGGACGGCGCTGGAAGTGCTGGCGGCGAACAATGTGGAGACCATCATTCAGAGCGATGATGGCGTAACGCCCACACCGGTAATTTCGCGTGCGATTCTTGTTCACAACCGCGGCCGCAAAGACAAGTTTGCCGATGGGATCGTGATTACGCCTTCGCACAACCCTCCGCGCGATGGCGGGTTCAAATACAATCCGCCGAACGGCGGGCCCGCGGATACGGATGCGACGGGATGGATTCAGAATCGGGCAAACGATCTGCTGCGCAACGGAAATTCCGGCGTGAAGCGGACGGACGTTTCTTCGGCGATGAAGGCTGGGACAACGCAGCAAGAGGACTTCGTTCGGCCTTACGTTGAGGATTTGCGAAACGTCGTGAACATGGATGCCATACGAGGCGCGTCGCTGCGGCTCGGGGTGGATCCGCTAGGAGGGGCCGCGAGGCCTTACTGGGAGCCCATTAATTCGGTCTATGGATTGCAGATTGAAGTGGTTAATCCGGTGATCGATCCCACGTTTTCGTTCATGACCGTGGATCACGACGGCGTGATCCGCATGGATTGCTCCAGCCCGTACGCGATGGCGAGGCTGGTGCAACTGAAGGATAAATTCCAGGTGGCATTCGCAAACGATCCGGATTCCGACCGCCACGGGATCGTGACGCCTTCGGGCGGGCTGATGAATCCGAACCACTTTCTTGCGGTGGCGATTCAATATTTGCTGACGCACCGGCCGAAGTGGTCCGAAAAATTGATCGTTGGAAAAACACTGGTGAGCAGCGGATTGATTGATCGGGTGGTGAAGAAACTGGGGCGGACATTTTCGGAGGTCCCGGTGGGATTCAAATGGTTTGTGCCGGGATTGTTTGACGGCACGTGGTGCTTTGGCGGAGAGGAGAGCGCGGGCGCAAGTTTTCTGAGACTGGACGGCACGGTGTGGACCACGGACAAGGACGGGCCGATCATGGACCTGCTGGCCGCGGAAATTATGGCGGTAACGGGCAAGGATCCGGGCGTACATTTTCAGGAGCTGGTTTCGGAATTCGGGATGCCGTATTACACACGAATTGATGCCGCGGCCACCCCGGAGCAGAAGGCGAAATTGCAAAAGCTCTCACCCGCGGACGTGAAGGAATCCGACATGGCCGGTGAGCCGATTCTGGATAAATTGACGGCGGCTCCGGGGAACGGCGCGCCCATCGGCGGATTGAAAGTGGTTACCAGGAGCGGGTGGTTCGCCGCGCGACCTTCGGGCACGGAAAATATTTACAAGATTTACGCGGAAAGTTTTCAGAGCGAAGCGCACCTGGCGGCAATTGTCGAAGAGGCGCAGCGCATCGTGAGCAACGCTCTGCGTTAGGGCTGTGACCGAGATGCATGCGAAAAACGATGTTTGATTCGCGGCAACTCAAGTTGGCGGCGCGCCGCATTTCCCGATAACATCAATACGCTGCTGCGATGCACCCGGGTAGGGAGCGGCGCAGTGAAGCAACTTTGGCCGAGTTCCACAGACCAAGGCTCTCTGCCGCACGAACAGGAGGGAGCTTCCAATGTCCCAAATCACTTCCGGCAGGTTGACGACCCCACTAATTCGCGATCGTGACGGACACCGCCCGGCAGGCTGGGAGGAAGCGCTGCAGCTTGTCGCTTCCAAATTCCGAGAACAAATTGCAAAACGCGGGCCACGGACGTTCGGGATGTTCAGTTGCTCCAAAACGACAAATGAACTGAATTACGTCGCACAGAAATTTGTGCGCACGGTGATCGGCTGCAACAACATCGACAGCTGCAACCGAACTTGACACGCGCCGAGCGTCGCCGGTCTGGCGACGGTTTTCGGAGCGGGCGGGGCCACAAGTTCGTACCGGGAGATGGCGGATACGGACTTTATATCTGCTTTGGGGATCGAACGCCCGGGAAACGCATCCGATTCTGTTTCACCATTTGCTGAAAGCGATGAAGCGAGGAGCGCGGATGGCCGTGATCGATCCGCGGCGGAGCGCATCGGCGCAGTTTGCAGATGCCTGGCTGGGGCTGGACGTGGGATCCGATATCAGCCTGGCGAATGCGATGGCGCGAGAAATTCTGCATGCCGGGCTCGCGAACGAGAAGTTCATCCGTCATGCCACGAGCGGGTTTGAGGCGTATCGCGAAGCGGTGGAGAAATACACGCTGGAGCGCGCCGAGAAGGAAACCGGCGTGCCTGCCGGACTGATTCGCGAGACGGCGCATGCCTACGCAAAGGCGGAACGCGCGCAACTTTGCTGGACGCTGGGCATTACCGAGCATCACAACGCCGTGGACAACGTGCTGGCGCTGATCAACCTGGCGCTGCTGACGGGGCATGTGGGGCGCTATGGCAGCGGGATTAATCCGCTGCGAGGGCAGAATAATGTGCAGGGCGGCGGCGATATGGGCGCTATTCCCGATCGCTTCCCGGGATTTCAGCACGTGGAGAACACGGAGATTCACGGGAAATTCGAAACGGCGTGGGGCGTGAAGCTGGACGCGCGGCGCGGACTGCACGTAACCGGGATGTTTGAGGCGATGGAGCACGGCGACATGACTTGCCTTTATGTTTTGGGGGAAAACCCGGTGGCTTCTGAAGCGGACGCAAACCGCGCAAGCAAAATATTGGCTGGCCTGGAATTTCTGGTGGTGCAGGATCTTTTTTATACCGACACGGCGCGCATCGCGGATGTCGTGCTGCCGGGTGCGGCCGGTTGGTGCGAAAGCGAAGGCACGGTGACCAACAGCGAGCGGCGCGTGCAGCGTGTACGCGCGGCAGTGCCGCCGCCGGCGGGCGCGATGGACGACACGGCGATCGTGTTTGAGCTGGCGAGGCGCATGGGGCACGAGTGGGGCGAACCAAAGGCGGAAGCCATCTGGGATGAATTGCGTCCGCTGAGCCCGATGCACGCGGGGATGAGTTATGCGCGGCTGGAGGCATTGGGCGGCATTCAATGGCCCTGCTTCGACGAAACGCATCCCGGTGAACTTTATTTGCACGGGCGGCTGTGGCAGGAACCGCTGATCGGGCCGCGCGCGCCATTTTCCTGCGTGGAGTTTGAACCTCCAGTGGACCGGCTGACAGCGGAATTTCCAATTCGACTGACCACCGGACGACGGCTGGATTCTTACAACACCGGCGCGCAGAGCGGGAAATATTCTTCGCCGCTGCGCCGGCCGGAAACGCTGGATCTTTCTCCGGAGGATGTTTCGCGTTATGCGCTGACGGAAGGAGAACGCGTGCGCATCCGGTCGCGCCGCGGAGTAGTGGAAGCTCCGGTGCATCTGGACGGGAATTTACGGCCGGGGTTGGCGTTCATGACGCTGCATTTTCCAGAGCAGGTGCGCACAAACGATTTGACGATTGAAGCGCCGGACCCGAAATCGGGAACTTCGGAGTTCAAGGCGACGGCGATTGCGATTGAAAAGATTCGGGAGAACTGAGTGGAACTGCATCTGACCAGCGACCGGGCGACGAATGAGGAGAGTGGCTGCGGTTGACGCAATACTCGGGCCGGAAGAGAAGCGCGACCGGAACGATGATGGCGAGCACCTGCGCACGGCCGCGGCGAACCGGCGACATCTGCTGCTGCCGGTCTTGCACGCGCTGCAGGATCGCAAAGGGTGGTTGAGCCCGGGCGGATTGAACTACGCCGCGGTGCGGCTGGATGTTGCCCCCGCGGAAGTTCATGCGGTGGCGTCTTTTTATGATTTGTTTAGGTTGGAGCCGAGCCCTGCCATTGCGTTGCACGTTTGCGATGATATTGGCTGCAAAACAAAAGGCGCTGAAGCGCTGTGCAACAAGCTGGAAGCAACGCTGGGAAAAGAGGGTGCGCCGTGCATGGACGGCAAGGCTGCGTGGCATCGCAGCCCCTGCCTGGGACTTTGCGATCAGGCGCCGGTGGCGTTTCTGCGGTCCGCCGGAACATCGCCGAAGGAATGGACGATCGCGCGTGCGACCACTGGTTCGATTTCCGAAAATTTGCAAAATTGCGTGGAGGGCGGCGACGGACTAACAGAATCGCGACCACTATTGCGGGAATTTCTTCCTCAGTTTGGCGACGCGCAGCTTCGACTGCTGCGGCGCGTTGCCCATGTGGATCCGGCGAGCATTGGTGGACTATCAGAAAAGCGGCGGGTACGCGAGCGTCTGCGACGGGCGATGGAAATGGGGCCGGAAGCGGTGGTGCGGGAAGTGATCGAATCGCGCCTGCTGGGACGCGGAGGGGCGGCGTTCCCGACCGGCAAAAAGTGGGAGGCGGTGCTTCGCCAGAGGAAGCCAGACTCCATCCACTATGTGGTGTGCAACGCGGACGAATCGGAGCCTGGCACGTTCAAGGATCGCGTGATTCTGCGGGGCGATCCATTCGCAGTGGTGGAGGGGTTGACGATAGCTGGCTACGCCGTGGGAGCGCGGAAGGGCTACATCTATATTCGCGGCGAATATCCGGAATCGCTTGGGTTCCATAACGCGAGCCGTGGAGAGCGCCCGCGAAAATAATCTTTTGGGCGAACGGATTCTGGGCACGGCGTTTTCGTTCGATATTGAAGTGCGGCGCGGCGCGGGCGCTTACATTTGCGGGGAAGAGACCGCGCTGTTCAATTCGATCGAGGGGTACCGAGGGGAGCCGCGGAACAAGCCGCCGTTTCCGACACAGTCTGGGCTGTTTCGCCGGCCGACGATTGTGAACAATGTGGAGACGCTGATAAACATTCCGGAAATTATTCTGCACGGCGGCGCGGCGTATGCGCGGGTCGGAACAACGCAATCGGCGGGTTACCGCCTGTTTTGCCTGTCGGGGCATGTGCAGCGGCCGGGGACCTATGAGGTGACATTTGGGATCACTCTGCGGCAACTCGATCGAACTGGCGGGCGGAGTTGGCGGAACGGGCAAATTGCAGGCGGTGCTGCTTGGCGGCGCCGCGGGGAGTTTTGTTTCGCCGAATGAACTGGATACTCCACTGACGTTTGAGGGAGTACGCACGATCGGGGCGAGCCTGGGCTCTGGCGTGGTGATGCTGTTTGACGATTCCGTGGATTTGCAAGAAATATTGGCGCGCATCGCCAGATTTTTTCACCACGAGTCTTGTGGGCAATGCGTGCCTTGCCGCGCGGGCACGCTGCGCCAGGAAGAGATTCTGGCGCGATTGGCTGCTAAACAGCCGAATGGTTCGGCGGCGAGTGAAATTGCCTTGCTGAAAGAGGTGGCGCAGGCGATGCGCGATGCCTCCATCTGCGGCCTGGGACAAACGGCGCCGACCGCGATTCTTTCCGCGATCCAACGCTGGAGCCTTTTTTCATGAGCGATTCCGCGCTTGCGCCGTCGGCTTTGATTCCTGTGCCACGCGGCCCGCTGCCGGAGACACCGGCCGCGCAACCTGTGCAGATGGTGGAGATTTCGATCGATGGACGCAAATCGTTTGTTAACGAAGGAGCGACGATTCTGGAAGCGGCGCGCCTGCAGGGCATCGAAACACCGACGCTTTGCTTTCTAGAAAATCTGACGCCGGTAAATGTTTGCCGGCTGTGCGTGGTGGAGCTGGAAGGCTCGCGCGTGCTGGTGCCAGCGTGCTCCCGCAGAGTGGAAGCCGGAATGGTGATTCAGACGGATTCGGAGCGTGTGAGGCTGAGCCGAAAAATGGTATTGGAATTTTTGGGGTCGTCCGTGGACTTAACCACGTGGCCCGCGTTCGAGGAGTACCGCAAGCGGTATGGCGCGGAGCCTGGACGCTTTGGAAAAGATGCGGCCGCGCACGCGCAACCCGTCAAAATCGACAATGAGCTGTACGTTCGCGATTACGGCAAATGCGTGCTCTGCTACAAGTGCGTGCAGGCTTGCGGGGTGGAGGCGCAATTCACGTTTGCGATCGGCGTGGCGGGCCGCGGCTCTGGCGCGCATATTTCCACGGAGTTTGAGATTCCCTTGCCGGAATCGGCTTGCGTCTACTGCGGCAATTGCATCGGAGTTTGTCCGACAGGGGCGCTGATGTTCCGTTCGGAATTCGAAATGCGGAGCAAGGGCGAGTGGAACGAAGCGCGACAAACGCAGACGGACACGATTTGCCCGTACTGTGGCGTGGGATGCGACCTGACCGTACACGCGCAGGACGGAAAAATTGTGAAGGTGAGTTCGCCGCTGGATCACTCTGTGACCAATGGGCATTTGTGCATCAAGGGACGGTTTGGGTGGCAGTTTGTGCAGATTCAGCCGGCGGGGGCTGGGCCGCGGGAAACAGCTCGATAAGGGGATGTGGGCTTTGTCGTCTGGCCCGGGAAAGGCGCCCGCCTCGGAAGGCGGCCGCTACAAAGGCAAGTTGAGAATCTACGCGCTCAGGTGCGTTTCATTTCCTGAAGGATATTTCCGCCATCCACTACTAGAATCTGGCCAGTGATGTATGAGGCTTCCTTTGAGGCGAGGAAGGCTACTGCGGCGGCGACTTCATCGGGGGTGCCGGGGCGGCCGAGCGGAGTGTAGCTTGCGGCTTCGAGTTCTTCGGGGCGCGAGGAGCCGGTGAGAATCCAGCCTGGAGCAACGCCATTGATGGTGATGCCGTCGAGGCCATGCTCGATGGCGATGGCGCGCATCAGGCCGTCCATGCCGCCTTTCGCAGCGCCATACGCTCCGGATCCGGCGTTGCTGACGAGCGGGCCGGTGACGGAGCTGACGTTGACGATGCGGCCGTATCGCTGAGATTTCATGATCGGCAGCACGGCGCGCGTCATGAGGAACGCGGTGTGCAAGGTCATGGCGATTTGCTGCAGCCAGGCGGCGTAGGTGAGTTGCTGCACGGTGGTATTGCCCGGTTGATCGCCGTTTTGCGCCATGCCGGCGTTGTTCACGAGGATGTCGATGCGGCCAGTGCGTTTGGTTAGTTCGTCTACTGCGCGCTGGGCTTCGGATTCCTGTGTGAGGTCGGCGATGAACGGATGGACGCGTTCGCCAGAGGGATCGAGTTGTTTCGCGGAGTGGTGGATGCGATCAGAAGTGGCGCCGATGGCTACGAAGGCGCCTTGGTGGAAGAGATGTTTCGCTATCGCGAAACCAATTCCGGTGGGGCTTCCCGCGCCGGTGACAATCGCAGTTTGGCCCTGCAGGGAGATTTTCATTTTGGGTGGAATCAGGTTTTGATGCCGCCGATACAAAGGTATTTCATTTCGAGGAATTCCTCGATGCCGTATTTGGAGCCTTCACGGCCGAGGCCGGATTCTTTTACGCCACCGAAGGGTGCGACTTCGGTGGAAATGATGCCGGTGTTGATGCCGACGATGCCATATTCGAGAGCTTCGGCCACGCGCCAGACGCGGGCGAGATCGCGGCCGTAAAAATAGGCGGCGAGGCCGAATTCGGTGTCGTTGGCGAGCGCGATGGCTTCGGCTTCGGTTTTGAAGCGGAAGAGCGGGGCGACGGGGCCGAAGGTTTCTTCACGGGCGACGGCCATTTGCGGAGTGGCGTTCACCAGGATGGTGGGCTCAAAGAAACGTCCGCCCAATGCGTGGCGATGGCCACCGGCGACGACTTTGGCGCCTTTATCAATCGCGTCCTTGATGTGGCTTTCGACTTTTTCCACGGCGGCGTTATCGATGAGCGGGCCCTGCGAAGCGCCCGGTTCGAGACCTGGGGCGGGCTTCAGAAGTTTCACGGCGGCGACAAGTTTTTCCGCGAAGGCATCGTAGACGGAATCCTGGACCAGCACGCGATTTGTGCAAACGCAGGTTTGGCCGGTGTTGCGGTATTTCGAGGCGATGGCGCCTTCCACGGCCGCGTCGAGATCCGCATCTTCGAAAACGATGAAGGGGGCGTTGCCGCCGAGCTCGAGAGATAGCTTTTTGATGGTGCCGGCGCACTGGGCCATCAGGACTTTGCCAACTTCGGTGGAACCGGTGAAGGAAAGTTTGCGCACGATCGGATTCGATGTGAGTTCGGCGCCGATCTCTTTCGCCGAACCGGTGATGACGTTGAGCACGCCCTTGGGAACGCCTGCGCGTTCAGCGAGTTCGGCAAGCGCGAGCGCGGAGAACGGTGTTTGCGCGGCGGGCTTGATGACCACGGTGCAACCGGCAGCGAGCGCGGGCCCTGCTTTGCGCGTGATCATGGCCAGCGGAAAATTCCAGGGAGTGATGCAAGCGACCACGCCAATCGGCTGTTTGAGAACCACGATGCGCTTGTCGGCTTGATGACCGGGAATGGTGTCCCCGTAGACGCGTTTCGCTTCTTCACCAAACCATTCAAGAAACGCAGCGGCATAAGCTACTTCACCGCGAGATTCGGTGAGCGGTTTGCCTTGCTCCAGGGTCATCAGGCGCGCGAGATCATCCTGATTTTCGATCATCAGGTCGAACCACTTGCGGAGAATGACGGCGCGCTCTTTTGCGGTTTTGGCGCTCCAGGGTTTGAATGCTTGATTGGCGGCTTCGATGGCGCGGCGGGTTTCCGTGCCGGTGAGTTTTGGAACTTTGCCGAGGATTTCGCCGGTGGCAGGATTATCCACATTGAGCATGGCGCCGCTGGCGGACTGGATCCACTGGCCGTCGACGTAGTTGGCTTCGCGGAACAGGCGCATGTCTTTGAGAGTGACTGGGGCGATGGCGGAATTTGTGGTTGCGGTGGACATTTTTTGCCTCTTGCGAAAACCTAAAATTCAATTGCGCATTTCGGAAACCGACCTAAAGGTCGGCCAGTACGCTTCCATCGCCAAAATAACTGCCCCGGTGCTAATAGGTCGGCTTCTGCTTGCCAATCTGGAGATTGGCGCTCCTGCGCGCCAATCGTCAAGGCTGCGATCAGGCGTGCGACAGGGCGGCTTGTTTGGATTCGGTGATGTGGGCCAGACCGTTCTCGAGGACGTCGAGGCCTTCATCGAATTGCGCGTCTGTGACGACCAGTGGGACCAGGATGCGGACGACATTGCCATAGGTTCCGGCGGTGATGGTGATCAGGCCGTGCTCGTAGGCGTAACGCGAAAGTTCTTTTGTTTGCGCGCCGGCAGGTTCGCGGGTTTCGCGATTGCTGACAAGCTCCATCGCGCACATTCCTCCGAGACCACGCACCTGGCCAATGATGGGCCACTTCTGCTGCCAGAGCTTGGCGCGAGCTTCGAAGCGCTTGCCGATCGCCGTGGAACGCGCGAGCAGGCCGTCTTGCTCAATCGTTTCGAGGGAGGCGAGCGCGGCAACGCAAGACGCGGGATTTCCGGCGAAGGTGCTGCCCAGTCCGCCGGGGATCGGCGCGTCCATGATTTCCGCGCGGCCCGTGATCGCAGCGAGGGGCAAGCCGCCGCCGAGGGATTTCGCGGTGATGAGGATGTCCGGCTCGACGCCGTAGTGCTCCATGGCGAACATTTTTCCGGTACGGCCGATGCCGCTCTGCACTTCATCGGCGATGAAGAGGATGCCGTACTTGTCGCAGATTTCGCGGATCACCGGGAAAAATTCCTTGGGTGGGACCACAAAACCGCCTTCGCCAAGCACGGGCTCCGCGATGATGGCAGCCACCTGATCGGCGGCAACCACGCGCTTGAAAGTGTCTTCCAGATGGTGGGCGCAGGTCATGTTGCAGGACGGGTAAGTGAGGCCGTAGGAGCAGTGATAGCAGTTGGCGTAAGGAATCCGGTAAATTTCCGGAGCGAATGGCCCAAATCCGACTTTGTAGGGATTTGTTTTGCTGGTCAGCGACATGGTGAGCAGCGTGCGGCCGTGAAAGGCGTCTTCAAAACAGATGACCGCGGGCCGCCTGGTGTGCACGCGGGCGATCTTCACGGCATTTTCGACGCATTCCGCGCCGGTATTAACGAAAAAGGTTTTTTTCGCGCCGCTGATGGGCACGATGGCGTTTAGTTTTTCCGCGAGCGCAATATAGGACTCATAGGGAGTGACACCGAAGCAGGTGTGCAGGAATTTATCGAGCTGCGCGCGTACCGCCGCCTGAACGCGCGGCGCGCGGTGGCCAACGTTGAGGCAACCGATGCCGCCGGCGAAATCCAGGTAGCGATTACCATCTACGTCTTCAATCCAGGCGCCTTCGGCCCGTTCGGTGAAAATCGGCGTGACAAGCGCGGGTCCACGCGGGATTGCCGCCTCGCGGCGCGCCACCAGCGCTTTGGACTTGGGACCGGGAACTTCTGTGCGGAGTTGAATGGTTTTCATGGTTCTATTCCCTTTTCTTGAAATCAGAAAATCCTTTTAGCTCAGTACCAACCGATGGGCGTTTCGTCGAGATTGACGTAAACCTGTTTGGTTTCGAGATATTCCTCGAGGCCCCACGGACCAAGTTCGCGGCCGAAGCCGGACTGTTTGTAGCCGCCCCACGGCGCTTCGACGTAAGTGGGCTGCATGTGATTGACCCAGATGATTCCCGCGCGCATGGACTTTACGATGCGGAAGGCTTTGTAGATGTCGCGCGTCCAGACGGCTCCAGCGAGGCCATAAGGAGTGTCGTTGGCGATTTTGATGGCGTCGGCTTCGTCTTCGAAGGGAATGACGGAAGCGACCGGGCCAAAAATTTCTTCGCGAGAGATGCGGGCGGAGTTGTCCACGTCGTAGAAAATGGTGGGCTCGACATAGAAGCCCTTGGCGAACGATTTTGCGCGTCCGCCGCCGATGGCGGTTTTGGCTTCCTTTTTGCCGAGTTCGAGGTACGAGGAGACGCGATCGTATTGCTCTTTGCTGACCAGCGGCCCCATCTTGGTGTCCCGCTCGAGCGGCGGGCCGAGCTTGATGCGCTTGGCCTTTTCCGTCATGGCTTCAACAAATTTGGAATAGATTTTTTTCTCGACCAGGATGCGGCTTCCTGCGGAGCAGACTTCGCCCTGATTAATGAACACGCCGAAGAGCGCGCCATCCACGGCCGCTTCCCAATCGGCGTCGGCGAAGAACATGTTGGGCGACTTGCCGCCCAGTTCGAGGGTGACGCGCTTCAGGGTGTCCGCGGCGGATTTGACGATCATTTTGCCGACCGCGGCGCTGCCGGTGAAGGCGATCTTGTCCACTCCCGGATGTGCAACCAGCGCGGCACCCGCGATTTCGCCAGCGCCATTGATGATGTTTACGACGCCGGGCGGCAGGCCGACTTCTTCGAGCCAATTGGCAAATTCCATCGCGGTTAACGGAGTCTGCTCCGCGGGTTTCAGCACGCAAGTGCAACCAGCGGCCAGGGCCGGAGCAAGTTTCCACGCGGCCATCAGCAGCGGATAGTTCCAGGGGATGATCTGGCCGGCGACGCCGACAGGTTCGCGGAGGGTGAAGCTGAGAGCGTTGGCGGGAACGGGCATGACGCTGCCGTTCACCTTATTCGCCAGGCCGCCATAATATTCAAAGCAGGTGGCCACGTCGCCGATATCGTATTCGGCCTCGACGATGGGTTTACCTGTGTTGCGGCATTCGAGTTCGGCAAGCATCGGTTGATTTTGGCGGATTTTGTCGGCGAGCTTGAACAGGATGCGGCCGCGATCCTGGGCGGTGGTGGCTGGCCAGGGGCCGGAATCGAAGGCAGCGCGCGCGGATTTCACGGCCTTATCCACATCGGCGGCGGTGGATTCCGCTACCTGCGCAATCACTTCTTCCGTGGAAGGATCATAAACGGGAAAGGTTGCGCCACCGGCAGCGGAGACCCACTGGCCGTTGACGTAGTTCTGATATGTTTTTACGGCAGGCTTTGCTGGACTCGACATACAACTCCCCTCCTGTTTCCAATTTCAAACGGCCGGCGAACCCGCGGCCAATTTCTGGGCAGCTTTGCGGCCGCCATAAATGAAAAAGAAGAACGCGGCAAGGCCGATGAAGCCAAGCGTGCCGCCGACCATCCAGATTTCATAGGAACGCAGCGAAGTGATCTGCTGCGCGGGGAAAAAGGCCAGTGCAATGCCGAGAATGGTGGTGAGCAGGCCAGAGCCGCCGGCGAACAGGAGCATGCCGCGCCCATAATGGCCGGGGACAAAATTGTCGTCGAGCGCGATTTTCAGCAACGCACCGAACATATATAGAAACGGAATCAACTGCAGCACCACGGCGAGCGAAAGCAGACGCTGAAAAGATTCCTGGACGCCGGATCCTGTGAGCGTGAAATTCAGCACCACCAGGATGAGCGAAACAACGGCGTGCACGATCAGCGCGCCATAAGGCGTGGCATATTTTGGGTGCAGCTTGCCGAGCCACGCGGGCAGATACGAATCCAATCCAGCCACGAAAGGGATGCGTGCGGAGCCCCCGAGCCAGGCCGATCCGATCCCCGCGATGGAAAAACTGAGGAGCAAGGCGAACGGCGCGATGATCCATCCGGCGCCGACGCGCGATGCCATGTGGCTGACGGCCTGCACAATTCCCTGCAACACGCTGATACTGTTTTTGTCCACGGCGACCAGCAGCGTGAGCGTGGCGCCGACATACAGCAGCCCAGAGAGAATGCCGCCCCAGGCAACTGCCCCGGGCAGAGTTTTGCCAGGGTCCTCGATTTCGTCGCCCATAATGGAGGCGAGCTCCAGGCCGACGAGGCCAAAGCAGATCACGCCGAAGGAATTTAAAACGGAGCGCGGATTGGCGGGGATCTTGAAATCGCTCCAATGAATGCTGGTGCCGAATTTGAAGCAGATCACAACGCCGAGTCCCATCAACAGGAACGCGGCGACAAACGTGCCGATGCCGCCGAGGTTGTTGATCCATTTGCCGACGCCGAGGCCCATCACATTAAGGACGACCAGAATCGTTAGCAGCACGACGGAAGCGGCAAGCGCGAACGGTTTATTGTCGGCAAGCGCCTCGTGGCCCGGGCCAAGGACAAAAACGGAAACGCCGACGAAATAGAGCATCACCGTCGGCACGTACATCATGTTGTTGGTCCAATAGCACCAGCCGGAAAGAAAGCCGTGGAAATCGCCGAAGACTTCCTTGGCCCACAGATAGACGCCGCCTTCGCCGGGAAAGCGGTGCGCCAATTCGATGACGGCGATGCCCTGCGGCCAGAAAAAAAGAATCAGCGAAATGATCCACAGCCAGATGGTGACGCCGCCATTCGCGGCAATGGAAGGCAACACGTTGAGATTGAAAACGGCGACAACGAAAAGGAGCACGAGGTCGCGCTTGCCGAGGACGCGCTTGAGGTGCGATAGTTCCTCAGCTGCGGGAGAGGTTGGAGCCTCGAGGGTCAAGCGGTCGTCTCCTTTTCGGCAAAGACGTTGAGTGATGGCGTTTATAGGTAGCGGCCCGCCCGCCTTCGCGAAAACGGCTTCGGCGGGTAGGCCCTATAGACTATTGACGCTTAGTGGCCGGCGGCGCCTACGAATTTGGCGCCGCGTTCGTGCTGCGCCTTGGCCAAGCCGGGAGCAACTTCCTCGAAGACGGCAAGATGCTTATCAATGTCGGCTTCGGTGTGCTGCACGGAAATGGTCCACTGCTCGTCCCACCAGTAGGGCATCGCGAGAACGCCGCGATTGACCATGCCGAACCAGAATTGGCGCCAGATATCGACGTCAATATTGAGCCAGTCGCGATAATTGCGGATTTCCTGGGGGTAGAGCATCAGCGCGCCGTTGACGCCAGCGCTGACCACGTAGCCCACCACGCCGGCTTTTTTCGCGATGGTGCGATAGCCGTCGGTGAGTTTCTTTCCGAGCTTGTCCACGTGCGCATAGTTTTCGCGCGTGAGGACTTCGCGGAAGACGGCCAGACCCGCGGCCATCGCGAAGCGATTGGTGTTGTACGTGCCGCCGTGAAAGACCTTGTGCTGGACGATCAGGTCCATCACTTCCCTGCTGGCGCCGAAGGCCGCAAGGGGAACACCGCCGCCAATGGATTTTGCCAAGGTGATGATGTCAGGCTTCACGCCGAAATACTCGCTGGCGCCGCCCCAACCGAGTTTCGCGCCGGTTTTCACTTCGTCGAAAATCAGAAGCGCGCCATTTTTAGTGCAGATGTCGCGCAGGCCCTGGAGAAAGCCAGGCTGCGGCAGGCAGAGGCCGACGTTCATCAGAATGGGTTCGATGATCACGGCGGCGATTTGTCCGGGAAACTGTTTAAAGCGGTTTTCGACGCTGCCGAGGTCGTTGAACTGGGCAACCGTAACGTTGTCAAGAACGGACTTGATGACGCCGAGGCCGCCGGGAACGGAGTTGGGTGCGTGAATGTCGCCCGCGTCTTCGAGCTTGGGCTTGACGCTGACGAGCGCGGTGTCGTGCAGTCCGTGATAGGCGCCTTCAAAGCGCAGGATTTTGTCGCGGCCGGTGGCGGCGCGGGCGATGCGGCAGGCGTGCATGGTGGCTTCCGTGCCGCTGTTGCCGAAGCGAACCATCTCAACGGGATAGCGCGCGCAGATTTCCTCGGCGAGTTCGTATTCCATGCCGTGGGGCATACCGAAGGTGGTGCCGCGATCGGCGATTTCCTTTACCGCTTTGACGACCGCGGGATGCCCGTGGCCGGCCATCAGCGTGCCGAAGCAGAGGTTGTGGTCAACATATTCGTTGCCGTCAATATCGGTGAGCTTGCTGCCGCGGCCTTCGGAAACGAAGATTGGATACGGGTCGTAGGCGCGGTAATTGCTGGCGACGCCAAGGGGAATGCGCGTTTCCGCTTTTTTGTGCGCTGCGGCGGATTTTGGCGTGCGCTTTTCGTACAGGGCGATTTCTTTTTGTAATGCTTCGTGCATGGTGCAACTCCGTCCAGATGGGCCTTCCTAGTTGGTCATCCGGGGCAGGTCTGTTCCCTGCGGTCAGTGTAGACGGCTTTGGGCCGCCTCTCTCAGCGAGGAAAACGGCGTGGTTCCTGAGGGAACTACGCTCTCTAGTTTACGCCTTTCTTCGCGTTTCCCGCAGCGGCGGGAGCGATCCGCGGCTGTCTGAATGTTTTCGCGCAAAAGCGCCCCCGCAGAGCCGGGACGCTTCCGAGCAAGACTTGGCTCTTCCGGGCTTCAGAAGAGGAACTTCAAAGCGAACTGCATAACGCGCGGGTCCCGAATCCGAAGAACCTGTCCAAAGGTTGAGTTCGAGAAATTCCCGTCAATATTCGAGAATTCCGTGTGATTCCACGCGTTGTAAAATTCGGCGCGGAATTCGGTGTTTAACCGCTCGGTGATCGGAGTTCTCTTGGCGATAACGAGGTCGGTATTGCTCAGTGCCGGACCGCAGCACAGGGCGTGCGGAGTGTTGCCGAAAGTTCCCGGAGCTTGCGCGCAAGGACTCTGAGGGGTTGCCGTCGCATAATCGCAGAAGGCGGAGGTATTGAACCAATAGCCATTGTTCGTTTTCGGATTCACGAACTGAGTCGGACCGGTCTGATAGGGAGTGTTAGTAGATTCAAAGAAGATACTGCTCTGGAACTCGGAGTCGTTCTGATCCTGAACGCGGATTGGAAAACCGCTTTGATAAGTAATGATGGCGGACACCTGCCAACCGTTGGCAACTTTCCCCTCAAATCCTTCTTTCTTGGGGATGGGCAATTCCCAAACAGGGCTGAAGACAAAGCGATTCTTGGCGCTCAGCAAAGAAATGCCGCGGGTCGCGCGGGGGTTGATCGGGTTGAGTTCGTTTTCAAAAGATGCGCCCTGGTCAATCGACTTGCTGAATGTATAGGAAGCCTGGAAGAGCAAACCGTGCGAGTAGTTCTTCTCGACGGAAACCTGTAAACCATTGTAATTGGAATTTGCTACGGTGTTTTCCGTGAAGATATTGCTAAAAACCGCCGTCCCGTCCGCGGGGCAGCCGCTCCCCATATTGGGGCCAATAGGACTGCAATTCGGAGAGGAGTAGGGCCGCAGTCCCACAAGGGTAATCGGAGTACCCCCAGATGCGCCGACAATTGTGCAGCCTGCAGGGTTGGTAGGGTTCCCGGAGGGGCACGGAATGTTTGGTCCGTTGGGGTTCGGTCCCGGGATATACGGCATGTGGAAAGTAGATCCCGCGGGCAGGGTGAAAGAGTAGTAGTTGTCCGAGCTGAACGTTCCGCAGGGCTGGTTTGGAATATTGAGGTTGCTGATATCGTTGCAGGTCTGGGGATTTCCGTAGTTCAAGTCCTGTGACGCCAGCAGGTGATGCGCCTGGGTCCCAACGTAAGCGACGCGCAGCAGCATGCTGCTACTCAACTGCCGCTCAATTGTGAAGTTGTACTGTTCGGCGTATTGCGTCCGCAGGTGCGGCTGGAATTCGCCGTACAGCAGGATGGAGCGGAACAACGACCAATCCACGCAGCCATTCGGTCCGGATGGATCGAAGCAAGGCGTGGTCGGCGTCTGATTGATGACGCCGCTAGCATTGTTTGGAAGCTGCGAGCCGCTTTGGGTAATAAAAGGAGTATTGAACAGCGGGCTGGAAGAGAACGCGCTGATGCCGAACGGGGGCTCTGCGCTGAATTGTTCCATAACGAGCTGTTCGATCGGATTGTAGAAAATCCCGAATCCGCCCCGAACGGTCGATTTCCCAGGCCCGCCCGTAAGTGCCCCCAGCCAGCCATCGGTCCAGCTGGGACTCCAAGCAAGTCCGATGCGCGGAGCAAACGCTTTGTAATAGGTGGTCGTGAGACCTTGCGGTACACCTTTGTCACCCGGGAATACTAATCCTGTTGGGAAATATGCGCTCTGAGCGGAGCCGGGGCCGCAATCGCCGGGAGCGGCCGCGTCGTAACCTGCTCCGTTATTAATCGTGGCTGCGCCGGTGGCGGAAAGCCAACAGGGGTACTGCGTCGTATCTTGGCCAGGCCGGAAGGTCTGGATGCGGTTTTTTGTGTCAACGTATGGCGTGTTCAATTCCCAGCGCAGACCGTAGTTCAGAGTCAGGTTGGATTTGATCTTCCAGCTGTCCTGGGCAAACAAATACAACCCAGTGTTGCGAATATTCTCACCCTGCGCAGCCCCTTGAGAGTATTGCGTTGGCGTGCCGAGGAAATAGTCGGGATAACCGTCATCGGAACCGGGGGAATTGTTGGAACCGAATGACTGAAACAAAAAGTCGCCGTTAACGTTGTAATAAAGAAACTGATTAAATTGCTGACGACGAACATCCACGCCGAATTTAAGGCTATGGGCTCCCTTCACCTTGCTGAAATTGTCCGTCCATTGAAAGGTATTTCCCACCTGCGGCAACTCACCTTCAAAGTTGTTTCCGAGAGCAAAGCCGCCTGCAACGCTCACGAACGGAACACCCTCGCGCCCCGGGAGATTGGTGGTAATTCCGGAGAGCGGGTTATTGGGATCCGCAAAACAATTTGCGGCTGGAATGTACGACCCACAAGCGTCGTGCAGACTCGCCAACGTATTGATTGGATGGTTGAGGTTGCCCTGTCCTTCGCGAAAATAATTGAAGCGAAATTCGTTGACGGACGATGAGCCGATAGTAGAGGTTTGAGAGATATTCCACTGCTGTACGCGAGTCTTGGTTACCGCTCCAAACCCGGGCACGTTCGCGCCGGCAGCCTGAAAATTGGAGAACGGGACCGGGTTGTCGTCGTCGTTGAAGTAGTAGTACGCCGTGAAGTGTTCGGTGGGGGTGAACGAATGGTCAAATCGCACGGTGAATTGATTCGAGGTGTCGCGCTGGTTGGGCACGGTGTTTATTTCACCGGTGCCATACGGAGCGACATAATTTTTATAAAGCGCGTTGGCGGTAGGGTCAAAACACGCCGTGGGAATCTTATTATTTGGGAAAATCGCTGAATAGGCATTCCCAATTTGAGCGGGCGCTCCGCCTGCGGAAGCAATCGCTGCCGTGCAACCCGGGCGGGAGTTGATTTGATCGGCGAATGTCTGATCCGTCAGGGTTCCCGCAAAAGTAGCATTCGCCGGAGAAGTCGCCGCCCGCCTGCGCCGCTGTTGGCAGAAACACCGGGCCCGAAGCAATACCCTGAACAAGCCGATTGCCCTCGTAAGAAGCAAAAAGGAAGGTCTTGTCCTTCCGATCGGCCCGCCCAAAGTAGCCCCGAACTGGTTCTGCTTGGTAATTCGGCTTGGGCGATTCCACAAATGTGAATTGCCTTTGGAATTGAGAACCGTGTTCCGAAAGAACTCGTATACGTCGCCATGAACAGCGTTGGTGCCAGACTTGGTGACAACGTTTACGACCGAGCCGGAGTTGCGGCCATACTCCGCGTCGAACGTATTCGTGAGCACGCGAAATTCTTCGATGGCATCCGGAGAGGGCTGAATCGCGGGCGCGTTTACGAAGATGTCGTTGCCGTCGCCGCCGTTCACCATGTAGTTGTTGGAGCGACCGCGGCCGCCGTTCACGGAAACCACGCCGGGGTTACTGCTGCCATAGAACAGATCCGCGCCAAGCTGGGACTGCACACCGGGCTGCAACTGCAGCAATTGATAAGTGTTGCGGGAGCTCAGCGGGAGTTCGCGCACGGACTGGTCGGTCATCACCGCGCCAAGCTGCGTGGTGGTGGTGTCGATCACCGGGGGCGCGCCCGTGACCTCCACGGTTTCCGTGGAGCCGCCGACTTGCAGCGCAATGTCCACCGTGGCAATTTGATTCAGGACCAGGACGATTCCTTTGCGCTGGTATTTCTTGAAACCGGTCTGGACCACGTCCACTTCGTAGCTGCCGACAGGAACTTCCAGAAAAAGATATTCGCCGCTGGTGGAGCTTTCCGCTTCACGGGTCGAATTAGTGTCCTCGTTGATCAGCGTCACCTTGGCGCCGACCACCGCCGAGCCGCTGGCGTCGGTCACCGTGCCGCGGATGCGGCCGCCGGTGCTTTGGGCATTGGAGTTGGAAGAGAGCAGGAGCAGGAAGGAGAAAAGCAGGATCGCGGAATAAAGTAAGCTGCGGCAGGATGCCGACAGCACCACCTTCAGGCGCTTTACGTCTTTCATATTTGACTCACCCCTAGTTTCTTTGAAGAAGTCCTGCCCCGGCACGGACGTTCTTCGTGGTTGCTACGGACCTCTGAACCTTACTATAATCCCGTAAACTTAGAGAAAGCCGGGACCCGTGTCAAGCAGAAAGAATTTCTCCAGCGTATCGAAAAGCCCGGAGCTGCCGGCGCTGCTGCGCATCTCTGAAGTGGCCCGGCGGCTGGGAATTTCCTCGTCGGCGCTGCGCGCCTGGGAGGCCCTGGGCCTGGTCTCGCCACAGCGAACGCAAAGCCGATACCGCATGTTCACGGAAGCGGACGTACGGCTGCTGCAACGGGCGCTGTTTCTGCGGCGCGCGCGAGGGTTGAATCCCGCGGCCATCGTGCACGTGCTGAAAAAACAAGGTGTGGTCTCCGCGCCGGCCGACGCGCCGCAACTTCCCGGGCAGCGCTTTCGTCGGTTGCGCATGCGCCGCAAGCTTTCGCTGGCCCAGGTGGCCGGCGCGACGAATGTCTCGGTGGGATTCCTCAGTTCGCTGGAGCGCGGGCAGATGCGCTGTTCGGTGGGCACGCTGCGCCGCATCGCGCGCTTTTATAAAACGAACATCATGTCGCTTTTTGAAACCAACGGCGACGCGCAGCATCTGGTACGCGCATCGGAGCGCAAAATCCTGGAGACCAGCGCCAGCGTGCGCATGGAGCTGCTGGCCTGGGGCAACACCGCGATGGAGCCGCACCTGTTCCGCGTGAAACCGGGCGGCGGCAGCGGCGAATCTTACGCACATGAGGGCGAAGAATTCCTGCACGTGCTGCGAGGCGAGTTTGAGCTTTGGCTGCATAACGAAGGCCACTTCCGCCTTAAGGCCGGAGACAGCCTGTATTTCGAAAGCTCCACGCCGCATCGTTGGAAAAATCCGGGCCGCGCGGAAGCCTGGGTGTTGTGGGTAAACACGCCACCCACTTTTTAAAATTCATGCGCTTGCTTCACTTGTCTGGTGGCAAGCGCGTTTTTTCGGGGACCATCTTGAAGCTACGTTTTCTTCTTACCTTATTCGCGCTGTTCTCCGCTGTGCCGCTGGTCACCTGCCCGGTGTTCGCGCAGCAGTCCGCGCGCCTGGCGCCGGCGGACATCCTGATCGTGCACGCCAAAGTTTATACGCTGGATCCCGCAAAGCCGTGGGCACAGGCAATTGCCATCCGGCATGGAAAAATTCAAGCGGTGGGGCGCGACGAGGAAGTGGAGCGCTACCGCGGCATCGGCACGAAGTTTGTGGATGCCGGCGGAAAGCTTGTGCTGCCAGGCTTCACCGATTGTCACGTACATTTCCTGGAAGGCTCACTCGCCCTCGCAGAGATCAATCTGGAAGGGGCCAAGGACGTTGCGGATTTGCAGAAACGCCTTCGCGGGTACGCCGCGAAGCACCCGGGCGATGGCTGGATCCAGGGCCGCGGCTGGAACTACGCCATGTTTGGCGAGGCCACGCTGCCCGACAAGAAGTATCTCGACGAGATTTTTCCCGACCGCCCGGTTTTCCTGGAAGGCTACGACAGCCACACGTCCTGGGTAAATTCGAAAGCTCTGGCACTGGCAGGAATCACGAACAGCACGCCGGATCCTCCCCACGGAGCGATTGTCCGCGATCCGAAAACCGGAGAGGCCACCGGCGCGTTAAAGGAAGATGCGGACGCGCTGATTCACAAGGTGATTCCGGAGCCGAACCATGTGGAAGTGCTGACGGCCCTGCGCGCGGGAATGAAGTGGGCCAACCAGAACGGTATCACTCGCGTTCATAGCGCAGGCGGCGATTTCGAAGCCCTTCCGGTGCTGGAAGAATTGCGTCAGGAGAAACAACTTTCCGTGCGCTTTCATGTGGCGTACCGGCTGGACCTGCATCAACTGACGAGCGAGGATCTAGGAAAAATCGAAGCGGGCCGGAAAAAATATCACGATGATTGGATGGATGCGAACAGCGCAAAAATCATGCTCGACGGCGTGGTGGAATCGCACACAGCCGCGCTGCTGGCTCCTTATACGGATGATCCGTCGAAAAAAGGTGAGATGAACTGGAGTCCCGAGCATTTGAACGCCGCGATAGCGGAACTCGACAAGCGCAACGTTCAGATCTATACCCACGCCATCGGCGACTATGCGGTGCGCACGGCGCTGGATGCCTACGAATTCGCGGAAAAGAAAAATCACACCAAAGATCACCGGAATCGCATTGAGCACGTTGAAACGATCACGGCGGAAGACATCCCGCGCTTCGGGAAACTTGGGGTGATCGCCAGCATGCAGCCGCTGCATGCCTATCCGGACGCAGACACGCTGGAAGTGTGGGCAAAAAATCTCGGCCCGGACCGTGCCGGACGCGGGTGGCTCTGGAAAAGCATTCAGGAAGCAGGCGGGCGATATGCGTTCGGCAGCGACTGGCCTGTTGTAACGCTGGATCCATGGATGGGCATTCAGACGGCGGTTACTCGGCAAACGGCGGAGGGCACGCCGAAAGACGGGTTCATCCCCTCGCAGCGGCTGAGCGTGGCGCAGGCGGTGGAGGGTTACACGCTGGATGCGGCCTACGCCGGGCGGCTGGAAAAAACCGAAGGCTCGATTGCCGAGGGCAAAGTGGCGGACGTGATCATGCTGGACCGCAACATCTTTGAAATCGACCCGCATGGCATCGGTGATACAAAGGTCGTCACCACCATCGTTGGAGGCAAGATCGTCTATGAGGCGGAAACGAAGTAAGGCGCGGGGCTTTGCCTTTGCGTGCATCGCGCTGCTCGGCGCCTTTTTGCTGGGCGCCTGCCAGAAAAAAGAGGCGTCGCTGAGTTTGCTGGTCTGGGAGGGTTACGCGGACCCGTCGTTCATTCACGCGTTTGAAGAGGCGCATCACTGCAAGATTTCCGCTTCGTACATGGGCTCCAGCGACGACCTGGTGGCAAAGCTGCGGGGAGGAAGCGCGGGGAATTACGATGTGATTTCGCCTTCCAGCGACGTGGCTGCCTCGATCGCGCAGGCAGGGCTGGCGGAACCGCTGGACTTGAGCAAACTGCCAACGTATTCGCAGCTTTCCGCCAAGCTGCGGGAAATGCCGTTGGTAAAAGCGAACGGGCAAACTTTTGGTGTTCCGTTCATGTGGGGCCCGAATCCGCTGCTCTATGACACAACGGTGTTCGCGCAGGCTCCGGATTCCTGGGGGATTTTCTGGGACCCGAAATACAAAGGCAAAATTTCCGTCTGGGACGATTTGTCCACGTTGTATATGGCCGCGCAGATGTTGGGCTATGACAAGCCCGAACCTTCTCATCTTTACAATCTCTCCGACGAAGAACTGGCTTCGGTGAAGCAAAAACTGCTGGCGCTGAAGCCAAACATCCGGAAAATCTGGTCAACCGGCGGCGAGCTGACAAATCTGTTTGAAAATCACGAAATCGTGGCGGCGATGGGCTGGCCGCTGATGACCAATCAATTGAAGCAAGCCAATTTCCCAATCGGCGAAACCATCCCGAAGGAAAACACTACCGGGTGGATTGATCACCTGATGATCACCAAGGCCAGCCCGAACAAGGAACTCGCTTACGCTTTTCTGGAATACATGATTCAAGCGCAGACGCAAAAAAAGGTGACCGAAGTGACGCATTACACGCCGGCGAATCCCACCGCGGCGCAATTCATGACCGATGCGGAGAAAAAAGGATTGCATCTGGACGATCCGGACGCCTACATGCAGCGGATTTATTTCTGGCAGGATGTGCCGCGGCGCGCGAAGTACATCGAGATCTGGAATGAGGTTAAAGCCGCTCCGTGACCCCGGTGCACTCCAGCGCGGCGGAAGCATTGCTCGAAATCCGGGGCGTCGCGAAACGCTTCGGCGCTCGCGAAGTATTAAAAGGCATTTCGCTGAACATCGACGCTGGAGAATTTCTGACGTTGCTGGGCGAAAGCGGCTCCGGCAAGACCACGCTGTTGCGACTGATCGCCGGTTTTGAACAGCCGAGCAGCGGCGAGATCTGGATGGCCGGGGAGCGGCTGGATACATTGCCGCCGTACAAGCGCCGCGTGAATACTGTCTTCCAGAACTACGCGCTCTTCCCGCATCTAACGGTAGAGGAGAACGTGAGCTACGGCCTGCAGGTGAGTGGCGCGGCAAAGGCGGAAATTCCCGGCCGCGTTGCGGAAGCGTTGCGTATGGTGAAGATGGAAGAGTATGCGGCGTCGCGCACGACGAAGCTGAGCGGCGGGCAGCAGCAGCGCGTGGCGCTGGCGAGGGCGTTGGTCAACCGGCCGAAGCTTCTGCTGCTGGATGAACCACTTTCCGCGCTGGACGCGAACCTGCGCAAGCAGATGCAGGGCGAGTTGAAATCCCTGCAACGCGAAATTGGCATCACATTTCTTTTTGTCACGCACGATCAGGACGAAGCCATGGCGCTTTCCGACCGCATCGCGTTGCTGAAAGACGGCGCGCTGGAGCAGGTGGCCTCGCCGCGCGAGATTTATGCGCATCCGGCCACAAGTTATGCCGCGCAATTCATCGGGCAGACGAATCTGCTGCAGGCCGAAGTGCAAGAAGGGATCGCAAAGTTTGGTGCACTGCACTGGAGTGCGCCGCTCCCCGACGGCAAAGCTCTGTTTTCACTGCGGCCGGAAGCGATCCACCTGATTGCCGATAATGAGCCTTCTTCTGATGGGGTACGGTTCCGCGCCAAGCTGATCCAGCGAACGTTTTCCGGCGCCAGCGAGCAACTGGAATTGGAACTCGACGGCCGGATACTGCGCGCACGCGTCCCCGCCACTGATTCGCTGCAGCACGAAGAGGAATTCTGGTTTTCACCCGCGGATGCCGTCGCCGTCCGCGAGTAAGTGAACTATGTATTCGCGCGCTTACAAATCGCTGGTTTCCCTGCCACCCATCCTTTGGGTGGGAATTTTCCTGCTGCTTCCCTATGCGCTGATGTTTGCGCACAGCTTCTGGCTGGTGCGCAGCGGAATGATCGTGCACCAGTGGAATCTGCGGAATTACGCCACGCTCTTCCAGAATCCTGTGTACCTGGAAGTGCTGTTCCGGACAATGAGGATCGCGGCGTGCGTTACGCTGCTGTCGCTGCTGCTGGGATATCCGCTGGCGTATTACATGTCCTTCCACGCGGGCGTGCGCAAGGAACTGCTCTATCAGCTGGTGATTGTGCCGCTGTGGGTGAGCTACCTTGTCCGCGGCTACGCTTGGAAAACCATTCTAGGCTCGGAAGGCGTGCTGAACGGTTTCCTGCAATACATTCACGTCACGCGAGAGCCGGTGAGTTTTTTTCTCTACAGCCCTTTCGCCGTGATCCTGATGCTCACGCACATTTACACACCATTTGTATTTCTGCCGCTCTACGCCTCGCTGGAACATATCCCGCGCAATCTCGTGGAAGCTTCGCACGACCTTGGCGCCGGATCGCGCGCCACGTTTTTGCGCGTCATCTTACCGCTTTCGCTTCCTGGACTGCTGGCCGGGCGCCACGTTTGCGTTTGTGCTGACGCTGGGGGATTTCCTGGCGCCGCTGCTGGTGGGCGGACCATCGAGCGTGATGATCGCCAACATCGTGCAAAGCCTATTCGGCACCGCTTATGACTGGCCGCTGGGCGCAGCGATTTCCGTTTGCATCTTATTGCTGACGATTTCGCTGCTGTTCCTTACCGAACGCCTGGAAAAAAGGTGGGCCTTGCGATGAGCGGCACGCAACAGAATGTCCGGCGTTCACCGCTGCTTGGAATTTATGCAGCGCTGGTATTCGCGTTTCTCTACCTGCCGGTGGTGGTGCTGATTCTCTATTCGTTCAATCGCGACGGCGTCGGCGGTTTTCCGCCAAAACATCTTACGTTTCAGTGGTATCGGCTACTCTTCAGCGACGCGGCCATCTGGGATTCGGTTGGGAACAGCCTGCTGGTGGCGGTGGGGGCTGTCGCGTTATCGCTAACGCTGGGCCTGCTGGCAGCGCTGGCACTGGATCGCGCCACGTTTCCGGGCAAATCCGTGTTTCGCCGGCTGGTGCTGCTGCCGCTGATTCTGCCGGGCATCATCACGGGGCTTTCACTGCTGATGTTCGCGGTGGTTGCGGGCATGCAACTAAGCCTGTTGACCGTTTTTTTGGGCCACGGCACGGCACTGATCTCCGTGGCCACCACCGAGCTTTTCGCGGGATTGCAAAAGATGGACCGCGCACAGGAAGAAGCCTCGCTGGATCTGGGCGCCACGCCCTGGCAGACCTTCTGGCGAGTGACGCTGCCGAACCTGAAACTCTCCCTGATCGCTGCCGGTTTGCTGATCTTCACTCTTTCGATGGACGAGATCGCGGTCACTTTTTTCCTGATCGGGCGCGACAACACTTTGCCGCTGGAAATCTGGGCCCGCTTGCGGCGCGGCATTACGCCAGAGATTAACGCCATCTCCACGCTGATTTTTGCGGTGTCCGTTATTTTGATTCTGATCTGGTATCAGATGCGCACGCGCATCACCGGCAAAGAAGCGCAGGAATTGCTGGAACGGCCTTGAGTTCAGGAGGAATTCAATTCATGCCTCAAACACGCAGGGACTTCATCAAATATATTGTCGCCGGATCCGTAGCCTCCGGCTGCCCAATTGATCGCGCGCTGATGGCCGAACCCGCGGGCGCCGCATCCGCGCCCATGGTAGAAGGCGAGCATTTCAACGTTTGCCACGCGGTGCGCGATGGCCATTCATTCCCAAAGCCGGATGCCACAAGGAAAGCTGACGTGGTGATTGTTGGCGGTGGAGTCGCCGGCCTATCCGCGGCTTATTTCCTGAAGGGCAAGGACTGGCTGCTGCTCGAAAAAGAGGAGCACTTCGGCGGCAACGCCTACCAGGAAGAGTACGAAGGACAGATTTTCGCCACTGGCTCCGCTTATGGCTACCGAGGCGATGACGGCGACCGTCTTGCGAGAGAAATTGGCCTGGATATGCCGCTGGTGAACATGCCGGATCCCATCATCGACAACGGGAAGTACGCTCCGGACATCTGGCGATCGGGGATCAACGATCTGCCGTACTCCAAAGATGTGATCGCGAGTTTCAAAAAATATCGCGACGACATCATGAAGATTGATTTCAAGAAAAACGCCGCCGAACTGGATACGCAGCCGTTCACGAAATATCTGGAAGGGTATGCTCCGGAGGTGAAACGGCTTTGGGACGCCTACGGACCGTCGAACTGGGGCGCGGTATCGGAGGATACGTCCGCGCTGATCGGAATTGCCGACACACAGTATTTAATTCAAGGAACGGACGACCAGCGCGTGATCCTACCAGGCGGTTTGGGCTGCATCACGCACAAACTGGTGGAGGTGCTGAAGCCGCAATACGCGGAACGCATGCTGAGCGGGGCGGCAGTGGTGGCAGTGGTGCCGGACAAGGACGACGTACGCGTCACCTATACGCAGGGCGACAAAGTCACCACGGTCGCCGCGAAGGTGGTGCTGATGTGCACGCCGAAGTTCTACACATCCAGGATCGTCGCGGGCTTGCCCAAAGAGCAGAAGCAGGCCATGCAACGGATGCGCTACGCACCCTATCCGATGATCAACATTATTTTCGACAAACCGGTTTACCGGAAAGGCTACGACAACTGGTGCCCGGGAAAAACGTTCACCGACTTCATCGTGGCCGACTGGACCATCCGCAACAATCCCGGATACAAGCCGAAGTACAACATCCTGACGTTTTACACACCGCTGCGCGAATCCGAACGGTCCACACTTTTGAACGAAGACGATTGCAAAGCGCTCGCGGGCAAAGTGCTGAAAGACTTTCAAGGACTCCTGCCGGAATTCAACGTGGATCCCGTGGAAGTGCGCCTTTACCGCCGGGGGCATCCGATGTTCATGGCCGTGCCCGAGCAATACACGAAGAACCGCATGATCGCGTCAAGGCCAATGGAACGCATTTTCTTCGGCAATTCCGATTCGGGCGGACCAGAATCTCTCACGAGCGAGGCGGTGCGCATTTCCCAAGCTGGCGTCGAATGGGCCAACCTGGTGCTTGCGGGAAAACCCGGCGCGTCGGAGTTGGCGAACAAAGCGCTCACCGTGCCTCTCTACTAAACGCCGCAAATTTTCGTGCTAAGTTATTTCGTTGCTGAATCCGGCGGAATCAAGCGAGTTGCTATTTTTCCCCGAGGGAACCCACGAATTTATGAAACGATCTGTTGTTCTGCTGTTATGCGTCGCGGCCATCACGCTTGCAATTCTCCCCTTATTTGCGCAGAAGAAACCGGAATCGCTGCTGATTCTGAACGCGCGAATTGCCGACGGCACTGGCGCGCCGATTTACAAAGGCAACGTGCGCATCGCTCTGAGCCACATTGTGGGAATCGGCGAGATTCAGCCGGAACCGGGGGAACGCACCATCGACGCGAAGGGGTTGGTGCTGGCTCCTGGGTTCATAGATATTCATAACCATTCGGAAGAGACGCTGCCGAAAGACTTGGCGGCGGAAACACAGGTGTCACAGGGAATCACCACGCTAATCGTCGGGGCGGACGGCGAGTCCGCATGGCCGATCATTGGCTGGGCCCGCATGATGGAGGAACACCCAGCGGCAGTGAACGTGGGTACTTTTGTGGGGCACGCCACCATCCGGCAGCAAATTATGGGAGATGATTTCAAACGCGTCGCAACTGAACCGGAGATTCGCCTGATGGAGCAGCGCGTGGGCCAGGCAATGAATCAAGCAGCTTTGGGCCTCTCCAGCGGCTTGGAATACGAAGTGGGCAGCTACGCCAGCACCGACGAACTTGTGGCGTTAGCCAAAGTCGCTGCGGCCAACGGTGGAATCTACATGACGCATATCCGCGACGAAGCCGACAAGTCCTTCGAGGCGCTGAACGAGGAGATTGCCATTGGCCAGCGCGCCCACATACCCGTGGAGCACTCGCACATCAAGCTGGGAACCGTGGGCGTGCAGGGCAAGGCGGCGGAATACATCCAGATCATTGAGGCGGCTCGCAAGAAGGGCCTGGATTTTCTCGCCGACTGTTACCCCTATGACGCGTGGCACGCCAACCTGAAAGTGGTCGTGCCGGACAAACAGTATGAAAATCCGAAAAGCGTCGCCACCGCGCTGGCCAGCTATGGCGGCGGCTCGCACATCACGATCACCGAGTTTTCTCCGAACCCGGCCTACGTGGGACACACCATCGCCGAACTGGCCAAGGCTAATAAACTTTCCGAGGTGGAGATGTACATTCGCCTGATCCGCGAGGGCGACGCGGCCCACACGGAAGCCATCATCATCGGGCAGTCCATGATTGAAAGCGACATCAAGGCCTTCTACCAGCAACCCTGGGTGATGGTGGCTAGCGACGGTGGCGTCGGCTCTGAACACCCCCGCGGCGCCGGCACGTTCCCCAGGGTATTGGGACTCTACGTCCGGGAGAAAGCACTGGCTGACCCTCCCCGAAGCCATCCGTAAGATGACTTCCCTCCCAGCCCAGCGCCTGGGCTGGAAGGATCGTGGGGTCATCCGGGAAGGTGCGTTTGCAGATCTGGTCCTTTTTGATCCAGACACGGTAATTGACCACTCCACTTTTGCAGACCCAACGGCCCTCTCCACGGGCATCGAAAAGGTGTTCGTTAATGGCACGTTGGTCTGGGACGCCGGAAAGCCCACTGGCGCGCGGCCTGGCTACGTGATTGGGCGGAAGGGCGAAATGCTGGAGCTGTCCAACTGAGCGGAGGAGACATGTCCAACGAAATCAACGAGTTTCAGAAAAACCGAACGGAGCTCAACGAGGAGATCCTCGATTGCGGCCACTTGGGCATCAAACGCTTCTTCTCCTTGGACCATCAAGCCTATGAGCCAGGAGACCTCGATACCCGCACCAAAGAGCTTCTCGGGCTGGTCGCCTCGACCGTCCTCCGCTGCGATGACTGCATCACCTATCACCTGGTTCGCTGCGGGGAGGTGGGCTGGAAGCGGGGCGAGGTGATCGACGCCCTGAACGTAGCGATGGTCGTCGGGGGGTCGATAACCATCCCCCACGTCCGCCGCGCTTTTGCCAGAATGAGAGAGATACAAGGGCTGCAGGCTGAGGTAAAATAACCGGCACCCCAGACATGAGCACGACACCCACAGCGATTAGCACCGAAGACGCAAAATTCCTGCCCCGTATCCGAGGATTCATCGGCGCGGCACTGTTTTTGGCGCTGCGGAGATTTCCACGCCTGCTGCAGTTGCATCGCAATGAAAGCTCCTGGACATTGCTGCGCGTGGCGATGGGATTCTGCGGCGCGGCGCTGGTGATTTTGCCGCTGACCCTGTGGAATGGCTGGTTCACGGCCATCTTCGGGCTTGGACTGTTTGTAATGGCAGTGCTGCTGCCGCCCGCCGAAGCGGAGTCCAGCACGGACCGCAAGGCCCGAGAAATTGGCGCGCGCACGGTGGTGAGCGGCGGGGAGTATCAACCCGGCAACGCACCGACAGCTACGACCCGGCTCTTCATTTCCCCGGAACATATCTGGGCGCTCGACGCCGATTTTCACCCGCTGGTGGTGATTCCCGTGGCGGAGATCAGCCGCCTGCGCGTTGAGCCCGCAACGACCGGGTGGGTTTTGCAGGCACGTTGGGGCGACAACAAAGCGGAATTCTGCTATCACGGCGTTTTCGCGGAGCGTTTCGCGCGCCTGGCGGAGGAATCCATCCTCGCGGCCAGCCCTTCGACGGTAACTGCCGCTCCAAAGAAACGGGCTGTGGGGGCATAGGTCCGGGAATGCCGGTTGAAGGCCGCGTCGCTGATTGCCTGCCAATTGTGTCAAGATAGAGGAATGGCGAGAGGATGGGAAAGCAAAGATGTTGAGTCTCAAGTGGAAGCGAAAAAGACTATGAGTTCTAGTTCAGGATCGGGGCCGAAATCGCCCGAAGAACTGCGCCGTGACCAGGAACGCCGCGATCTACAACTTTCCCGGGTCCGCATCGTAAATGATCTGGAAGCCGCTACTCACCCGAATCACCGCAAATCCCTGGAAGCCGCTCTGGAACACCTGGATCAAAAGATAGCCAAGCTGAATTAAATTTTGGGGAACGCCAATCTCGCTGCGGGATTGCCGCGGGTGTCGTGTCAGTCCGTGAAAACCACGCCGACCGCCGTGGTTCCCTTTTCCGCGCCTTCTTCAATTCGCACTACGTATCCCCGCAGCACCATCTCCTGCATGCCCTCGGCAGACGGCGCCTGCATAACCACCTGCACTTCGGACTGCATGCGCGGGCTGTGCTTCAAGAGAATCAGCGCGCCCTGGATCGAAAGGTCGCGCACCACGGTCTGTTCCTCGAATTTCTGTCCATCCGGACTCACGCCAGTCACACAAGCCTGGAACTGCGCTTCGCGCCGCAGCGAAGTCCGCGAGCCGGGCATATGCGCCTGGACAGGTTCATTGGCCGCACCCAGCGTGATGACCATCCCTTCGCTGGCAGCAAACACGGAATCGAACTCTTCGCGCGCGTGGCGAAGGAGTTGGTCCACCACGCGATCCGTGGAATCCGGATCGTGATGGAATAGCACCAGGGTCTTTACGTTTGCGTCGCGCGCGACTTTGACTCCCTCTTTCCAGGACGAGTGTCCCCAGCCTTTGCGGTCCGTTGCAAGCTGCGAGGGGGAATACTGCGCATCATTAATAAAGATATCGGCGTCGGCGGCCAGTTCGCGCAGATTCTTGTCGTATTCCGCCACTCCGGGCTCATTGTCGGTGGTATAGACAACGATTCCGGCGGGCGTTTCGATGCGAAATCCCAGGCAGCCCTGCGGGTGGTTCAGCCAGCGGGTGGTGATGCGGTTTTCGCCAATCTGGAAGGACTCGCCGCCCTCCACTTCGCGGAATTTGCGCCGCGCGTTCATGGCCGAAAAATCAACGGGGAAATAGGGCAGCGCCATCTGCGTCTCGAAGACCTGGCGCAGGGAATCCGGCCCCAGGAACTTCGAACGAAAACTGTAAAACTGAAATTGATTTTTCTCGTCGTAGAGCGGCGAAAAGAACGGGAGCCCCTGGATGTGGTCCCAGTGGTAATGGGTCACAAAAATGTGAGTTGTGGGAGATGGCGTACTGCCGTCCCCCGCCCAGCGGCTTCCGAGTACGCGCAAACCGGTGCCGCAATCCAAGATGAACTTGGTGCCATCCGGGGCAACCAACTCGAGGCAGGGTGTGTTCCCGCCATAACGCCAAGTGGCGGGATCGACGGTCGGCGTCGAGCCACGGACTCCCCAGAAGCTTAATTTTGCAATCGGGCTGCTCATGCGCACCGGCGGGCAGGCAGGGCAACCCCCTCGTTGAGGGAAGCCAATCCGCCTTTCCGTCCCTTTTGTGATAGTGGCAGTCAAGGGTAGGAGCGTCAACGAATTCGCTGGCGTGTGTTGTCATAGTTTCCAATAACGGGTTGAGAGTTGATAATGCGGAGTAAGGCGCAACCTCATAGAATAGAGAGGCGAGCCATGCACACGCATTCCCATTCCCCGGAACACAACCATTCGCATGCTCATGGGAACGGCCACGATCACGGTCATGACCACGGACATGCCCATCCGCCGATGCGGCCTTCGGTGCTGGCCTGGGCTATGTTGGCTACCCTCGCGCTGGTGGTGGCAGAGGTGTTTGGTGGCGTCTTGGGGCGATCCGTGGCCCTCCTGAACGACGCGGTGCACAATTTGAGCGATGTCCCGGCCCTGGGGATCTCCTGGCTGGCGATGCGCTGGGCCGAGCGTCCCGCCGACTCGGAAAAAACCTTCGGCTATCACCGCTCGGGAACGCTCGCGGCTTTCACCAATGCGATTCTGCTGGTGATCCTGGCCCTGTGGTTGGGCTATGAGGCGATTGACCGGTTGCGGTCACCGGTGGCTGTGGTCGAAAGCTGGATGATCTGGACGTCCATTGCGGCACTGGTGGTGAACGGCGGCATCACTCTCGCGCTGGTACGCGGCCACTCGGACCTGAATTTGCGCAGCATCCTGGTCCACAATTTCGGGGATGCCCTTTCCAACATTGCGATCATCGCAGGGGCGCTGGTGATGCAGTACACCCGGGCTAACTGGATTGACCCTTTGCTCGGCCTGGCCATCGGCATACTCGTTCTGTACTCCTCCATCGGCATCTTGCGGGAATCAGCGCATATTCTGCTGGAAGGCCGGCCCAAAACCGCGGGCGTGGAAGATGTGGCACGCGCTATCCTGACGATCGAGCACGTTCAGGAAGTGCACGACATTCACATCTGGTCGCTGGGCGGCTCGCACAACGCGCTCAGCTGCCACGCGCGCATCCCAGACATGCACATGGACGAATGCGAAAAGATCCTGGCGGCGATCCGGAAAAAGCTGGTGGACGAATTCCAGATTGAGCACAGCACCGTGCAACTGGAGCGCGCTGGCTTGCCCGCCTCATCGGGCTACGTGATGCCCGAACCCATCCGGAAAAACTAGCGGCTCACCTTGAAGTTCACCTTCTGAATGACCGTAGCCTGCCCCACGTGTCATTCCGAGGGCGGTTTTTGCCCGAGGAATCTGCTTTCTTCCCCTGCAATCGCAAAAGCAGATTCCTCGCTTCGCTCGGAATGACAAAGTGGTGCATGCGTCGGGAGTGAAAAGGAAGTACTTCAGGCAGGCAAACGGATGGGCACGCCGCGCTGGTCGTTGAACTGCTGCGTGGCGTCCATATCGATGGTGTTTAGAGGCACAGTGCGGCGAAGGCCCTCTTCGCTCACGTATTGCAAGCGGTCGTTTATCCAGGAATAGGCCACCGCAAAAATAAGAGTTCCGTCACGCCGAACGAAAACGTATTCCGACTGCTTGGGCACCGGCTGCGGTGCAACGCGCGCTGGCGGATTCGGATAGTTCGGATAATTCTGTTCCGGCGGTTCTTCGGTCTGGGCGGCCTGTTCACCGGTATCAGTGGCCTCTGCAGGTTGCTCTTCGGCGGGTTGCTCCGCAAAGGCATACATAGGTGTCGGAATATAAAATCCGCCGTCTCCAAACGGCACTACGAAACCATTACCAGAACAGCGGCGGCAGTGACCCGCGTTGGGGTGGGTGGCAAAGTAATGCGGATAGTCGAAGCCTAGGCCTGGAACCGGATAGCCGTTCGTCACGTTGTAGCCGTTTGGATAGACGGGATCCACGGAATTCGTAGCGTGCTGAGTTGAGTGATTCCAGCCCGTGGGATGTGCGGCTGTGTGTGGAGCAGCGCTGATGCGGGTACCAGTCCTGTTGACGGGTCGAGAAACCGGGTGCGCGGCGATCATCGGGCGAACCGCAGCCACACGGGGCGCGGATGCCACCATGGGTGCGGCCGAAAACCGAGCGACTGGCGCGGACATGGCTGCCCCGGCGGGGTGCTGCGCTTGCCCAATTGCGGGTAAGAGAAAAGCCAACGAGAGAAGTAGGAAGATCCGTCGCATGGTTGCTACCTGTAAAGAAGCACCTTCCTGCGCGTCATTGTATTAGATGCCCCCGCCGGGTTCAACGTTTCTCTAATTTCATTGCGAATTACCCCTGGGCTTTTCCCGGCGGCGCGGGATGTGCTATAACCGGAGGGCCGTGAAATATACCGGGAAGCAGGAAATAGCCCCTGCGGCAGCTAGGGGCGTGGTGGTCGAAGACTCTGGCCAATCATCGCAATTGTCGGAGCGAGCTTCCGGCCACCGGCAGGAAGATGCCTCACGGTATTGCCCCGTATGTTCGCAAAGATTGGAATCGAGGCGCTGTAAGCTGATCTGCAACACATGCGGGTATTACATGTCCTGCGCGGACTACTATTAATCGCCTGGCGGTCGGGAAGCGTAGTAAAGACCGCTTTGCGAAATACACTAAAAGCATATATGCTTTGCCGTTCCGGGCCGGGTTGCCGCCGGATTCGTGTTCGGTCCAGGAGGAGAATAACGTGGCATTGAAGATGACAAATCGGGAAGTAGACGGCGTAACCGTCGTGGCAATGGACGGCCGGATCGTGCTGGGCGAAGAGTCCAATGCATTGCGCGAAAAGGTGAAGGCCATGATCGCCGAGGGCAAGAAAAAGATCGTGATGAATATGGATAACATCACGTTCATTGACAGCGCGGGATTGGGTACCTTGGTGTCTGCGCATCACAGCGCTAAGGCGCAAGGTGCGTCCCTGCGGCTGTGCCACCTGGGGACAAAGTTTACGGAAGTTCTTCAGATCACCAAGTTGATGACGATTTTTGACGTCTACAACACGGAAGCAGAAGCAGTCGCAAGCTTTTCGAAGGCGTAATCGATTTCCTCAGCGGGGGCAGGCGTCAGCCTGCCCCACTTTTTTTCCGGAAGTGTTCCCCGCCGCGCGTTACTCCTCGATCCGATACATCGTGATCCCGCTCATCAACTTGGGATAAAAGTCCGTGGATTTCTGCGGCATCACCTCGCCGGAGGTCGCCACCTTCATCACCATCTCCACATCCACGGGATTCAGCAAAAAAGAAATCTGCGCGCCGTGATCGACGGCATCCAGCGCCGCGCGGAATTCGCGTTCGTAGGTGAGATTCGACTCGGCGACAACGGCGTGCGGGGTTACTCCCAGCGCTGGTTCCAGGATGCCTTGATGGAGCAGCACCACATCCAATTTGCGTTGCAGTGGCGAAAGCCCCGGCAAGATTTGTGAGAGGTCGGCTTCCGGCCGCAGGGTCAATAAATAAAATGCGCTGGGTCCCGCGCCCGGCGTGGGATAGACACCGATGGCGCGCTGGGGTTTTGCACCCGTTAATCCGGCGCGGAGTTTTTCCGTTGCTTCCTCACGCTGGGTCGCGTTGGTGAAGGAGAATACCTCCGTTGCGAACCACGGCTCCAGATAGCGCCGCACGGCGCTCCACGAAAAATCACGCAAGTTGCTGACCACGCGATGCGTTGGCAGAATAATCAGTCCCTCGCTCTGCGTGTTTACAAACGTCATCATCGAGCGTTCATAATCGGCATCCGGCAGGAGATTCCCGGCGCGCGTCCTCATTTCATTCCGGAAATTCAGGGAAGTTTCATAGCGATGGTGGCCATCGGCAATCACCAACTTCTGGTCCGCCAAGGCCCCCTGTATCGCCGCGACCCGAATGGGATCAGCCACCGCCCACAAACGATGCACCACGCCGTACTCGTCCAGCATCTCCGTCACCGGTTTTTCCGCGGCCGCGATCTCAGAAAGAATCGCATCCACCTTTCGGGACGGATCTGAATACAGCATGAACAATTGCCCGGTGTGAGTGCGCGTATGGCGAAGCAGTTCCAAACGATCCGCCTTGGGCCCGGAGAGAGTATGTTCGTGGCGAAAGACTACTTCGTTCGCATAATCCTCGAGCCTTCCCGCGCCGATGAAGCCTCGGCGTGTGCTACGCGTGCTTGTGCCAGGAATCGTGAATTCCTGTGAGTACGCATAGAAGGCGGGTTGCGCATCCTGCGCCACCGCGCGTCCGGCGATCCAATTTTTCAGCGCCGCGGCCGCGCGCGTATAGACATTGTTCTGTGGGGTATCCTCCGGAAAGCTGCGTCCTTTCTCCACGGTGATCAGATTGTGCGGGTCGGCGGCGTAATACTTCTCCTGCTGAGCCGGAGAAATTTTGTCGTACGGTTGCGTGAGGACGCGATCGAATGGAGCGACTTCAGGGTTGTAACGGAATGCGCGAAACGGATAAACCAGGGCCATGGGCTCTCCCGAGGGAATATTGCAGCTCGATTAGCTTTATAGTTTACGCGAAATCCGGTCCATCCGAAAAAGGAAGAAGCAGGGGCGAGTGCGCATGAACGGCGGGTTATGAGCGTATTACAATAAAGGAAGAATGACTAAAAACGGATTTCCTTTGCTTCGCGCATTTCTATTCGATCTCGATGGGACGCTGATTGATTCCAAGCGGGATCTGGTGAATTCCGTCAATTTCATGCTGCGGGAAATGAACCGGGAGGCATTGCCGCTGGAAACCGTGGCGAGCTACATCGGGCATGGCGCACCCCGGCTGGTTGCCGACGTCTTGGGCACCGAAGCGGGTGATGAGGATCGCAGGAAGGCGCTGGAAATTTTCCTGGCGCACTACCAACAGCACAATCTCGTCGAGACGCGCATCTATCCCGGCGTCGCCGAAGGCTTGCAGGCGCTGCAAGGCCAGCCGATGGCCGTGCTCACCAACAAACCCGCTAAAATGAGTGTTGAAATCCTGGAAGCCCTTGGGCTGCGCAAATACTTTCGCGCTGTTTATGGCGGCGACAGCTTTGCAAGAAAAAAACCCGACCCGATGGGCGCGCAAGTGATTCTGGAAGAACTGCAAGTTCCCGCACACCAAGCCGCCCTGATCGGCGATTCGGATGTGGACATGCAAACCGCGCGCAATGCCGGCACGATGGCAATCGGTGTGAGCTATGGGTTCGGCCAGCATAACCGCGCCGCACATCCCGCGGATCTCTACGTCAGCAGTTTGTTGGAGATCGCTCCGCTGGCCCAGCCAGTGTCCTGAAGCATCCCGACTGCGAACTCTCCGTTTCAGTCAGTCCTTGCGTTTCTCCTCTCGGGTTTGGCAGACTCACCGCGTGCTCATTGGCCTCTTCCCTGAATTGGACGCGCCCGGCGGCATCCAGCGCGCAGGACGGCATCTGGCGTTGGTGATGAGTGAATACGCCGCTTCTCACAAAATGGAATACCGCTTTCTTAGCCTGAATGACTCGCAGGAACTGCATCGCATGCAAGTGGCGGATCGCGAGTTCGTTTTTACCGGAGCCGACCGCGGGAAGGGGCGCTTTATCGCCGGCGCCTTGCGTGCGGCACGCCGGAAGCCGAAGTTGGTCTTGGCCGCGCATCCAAATCTTGGGCCGGTTGTCCGCGCCATGCGATTGTTGGCCCCGCGCATGAAAAGCGTGATTTGCACGCACGGCATTGAGGTCTGGGAGCCGCTGCCTTCGGCGCGGCGCAACGCGTTGCGCAAAGGCGACGCTGGTGCTCTCACCCAGTCAGGCTACTGCGGATCACCTGGTTTCCGTACAGGGCGTTGCCGAGAATCACATTCGCGTTTTGCCCTGGGCGCTGGATCCGGATTTTGCTCTCAAGTCGTCCGGTGGCGCAGCACCCGCGCTCCCCGGCCGATTTTCCCGCCGGCCGCGTGATTTTGAGCGTGGGGCGCTGGCTGGCCGCGGAACGTTATAAAGGAATGGACACGCTGATTCTGGCCATGCCGCGCTTGCTGCTTCGCTGGCCAGACCTGCAACTCGCCATCGTCGGCTCCGGTGACGACCGCGCCTGGCTGGAGCACATTGCGCGCGATTCCGGCGTGCAGCGCCATGTCCATTTTCTGAGCGGCATATCATATCGCGAGCTTTCCGCTTGTTATCAAGCCGCGGAAATCTTCGCGCTGCCCAGTCGCGGCGAAGGCTTTGGTTTTGTCTATCTGGAAGCGATGGCCCACGGCAAGCCGGTGATTGGCGGCGCGCACGGCGGCGCGCCGGAGGTGATCCAGGACGGCGTGACGGGTTACGTGGTGCAGCACGGCGACCCGCTGCAACTCGCCACTTCTATCGACGCGTTACTCTGCAATCCGGAGCATGCCCGCGAGATGGGCGAAGCCGGCCGGCAACGCGTGGAAAGAGAATACCGGTTCAACGTTTTTTCAAAGAGTTTCAAGCGCATCCTCCGCGAGTTATGCGAATCCTGAACGTCACCCAGACCTATGCGCCATTTTTTGAGTTCGGCGGGCCTCCCGAAAAAGTGCGTGCGCTGTCGGAAGGCTTCGCGCAACTTGGGCACGAAGTTACGGTGCTGACCGCTGATTGGGGACTCGACCGCCGGTTGGCGGAATTCCCGGGTGAACCTGCGGCCGAAAGCGGTCCGTTCGGTAAAAAGCGTGAAGTCCGAGGAGTAAAAGCGATTTACCTGCCCAGTTGGCTGCACTATCGCGCCGTCAGTTGGAATCCGGCCCTGCCGCGATATCTCCGTGCGCGGCTTGGAAATTTCGATGTGGCGCACATTTTTGGATTGTACGATCTGCTTGGCGCCCGGACGGCTGCCGCCGCCGTTCAGCGGCGCCTTCCCTACGTGGTGGAGCCGATTGGCATGTTTGTCCCGATCGTGCGTAACCTTCGCATGAAACGCCTTTACCACAATATGTTCGGCCAGCAGATGCTGGCGAACGCCGCGGCAATCATTGCCACTGCCGAACAGGAAAAGGCTGAGCTCATTGCCGGAGGCATCCCGGCGGAAAAAATCGTGCTGCGCCGCAATGGGGTTGCACCGCCTGCGGAGATGCCGCCGCGTGGCGGTTTTCGCAAATCGCTGGGCATTCCTGTCGAAGCAGTGCTGGTCCTTTTTCTTGGTAGACTTTCTCGGAAGAAAAGCCCCGACATGCTGCTGCAAGCCTTCGCGAAAATAGCTTCTTCCAAAACCGACGCCCACTTGGCCTTTGTCGGTCCTGACGAATCCGGCATGCTGGCGCGGCTAAAACAAACGACCGGGGAGATTGGCGTGGAAAATAGAGTGCATTTCTCAGCTCCGCTGAGCGGCGATGCCAAATGGACGGCGTATGGCGACGCGGATATTTTTGTGCTGCCTTCGCAAAATGAAAATTTCGGCAACACAGCCGCGGAGTCTGTCGCGGCGGGAACACCGGTTATCGTTACGGATCGCTGCGGGATTGCGCCGATACTTGCAGATGTTGCGGGGCTTGTGGTGAGCCATGACGAAAACGCTCTCGCCCAAGCCATGTCAAGCCTACTGGACGACCGCAGCCTGTTTGAGCGCCTCAAGAAAGGTTGCGCACCGGCCACGCGGCGATTAGACTGGGAATCGCCCGTCCGCGAAATGGAATCCTTGTTTCGAAAGCTTGCAGGGCTCTCTAACTCGTAGGAGAATCCTGCACTCGGGGGCAGATTCGACGCCGTGGGCAACCATCGCATATTCCGGACGTTCTGGTGGTCAACCAACGCCCTGCTGGCCCTCGCCATTATCGCGACTCTTGCTACCGGCATGTGGGAACTTTCTGTTCGCGACTACTTGAAGGGTTTTTCCGACGCCATCATCCCGGAGTCTTCCACCCCACACCAAAAAGTGGACGCGATTCTCACCTGGATGCGCGTGGGACCCCCGCGGCTGGAAGCAGCAAACACCGCCGCCCTTTCCGCGCACGATCCCACCGACACCTTGAATTACCGGCAACTTCTGGAAGTTTGCGGCAGCGCGACGAATGCGTTTTTGAACCTCGCCCGAAGTTCAGGTGTGGAATCCCGCCGTTTGCTCCTGCTCAATCCGGACCGCACCGCAAAACATGTGGTCGCCGAGGTCAACTTGGACGACCGCTGGGTGATCGTGGATGCCACCTACCGCGTGGTGATGAAAGACGCGCAAGGAAATCTCCTGACTCGCAAAGACCTGCAGGACCCAAAAATTTTCCAGGAGGCCATCAGCCAGATCCCGGGATACATTCCCAGCTACTCGTACGAAAAGTTCGCGCACGTCAGGGTCAGCGCATTGCCCTTCGAAAGCTCCGTGATCCGGCACTCGCTCGACAGGCTGCTGCCCGGGTGGGATGAGTCTCTCGATTGGAATCTTTTGCTGGAACGCCGTTCCTTCGCTTATTTCTTTCTTTCCGTGTGCGCTCTGGTCTTCTTTCTTATTCTTCGCATCTGCCTGGCCTGGCTGGCGGATTACCGGTTGCGCGTTCCACGTTTGCGCCTGCGCGCCAGCCTGAGCCGCGCCACCATGACATTCTTTTCCACTCCGGAGATCAAATAGCGCGTGTGCGGAATCTGCGGATTCGCCTACGCTTCCACAAGTGAAGATGCCGGACGCCGCGTGCGCTCCATGGCCGAGGCCATGCGCAACCGAGGTCCCGACGAAGAAGGCTACCTCGTCAATGAGCCGCGCGTGCCGGGCCTGGCTCTGGGTATGCGTCGCCTCAGCATCATTGATCTGGCTGGCGGCCATCAGCCCGTCTGGAATGAATCCCACGACGTCGCGGTGGTCTATAACGGCGAACTCTATAACTATCGCGAATTGCGCGAGCGGTTGCAGATGGCCGGCCACCGTTTTCTGACCCAATCGGACACGGAAATCCTGGTGCACGGCTGGGAGGAGTGGGGCGAGGACCTGCTCGACGAACTGCGCGGCATGTTCGCGTTTGCGCTTCTGGATTTGCGCAAGCATTTCGCCACCGTGCCAGTGGTCTTTCTGGCTCGCGATCCCCTTGGAATCAAACCACTTTATTATTCGCAGACGGACGAGGGTTTCGCGTTTGCGTCCGAACTTCGCGCGTTGCTGGCTTCCGGCGCTGTGCGCCGCTCGCTTTCCACGGATGCGCTGACAAGTTACCTGCTCTTCGGCAGCGTCTCGGAGCCGTTGACTCTGGTCGAAAACGTTTTTTCCCTGCCACCTGGTCACCGGCTGCTGCTCTATGTTCCGGATCGCCGCCGCTCCCCCCGCGCGCGGCCGTGGTGGGACCCGCGCCGCAGCGCAGCCGCGCGCGATGCGAAACGTCCGCAGGATTTCGCAGCCGCGGTTCCGCGCGTTCGCGCTTTGCTGGAAGACGCCGTTCGCGCGCACCTGATCGCCGATGTTCCCGTGGGGTTATTTCTTTCCAGCGGCCTGGATTCCAGCGCGGTTGCGGCCTTCGCAGCCCGCGCACAGGCCGGCATCCAGAGCTTTACGCTCTCCTTCCCAGATACGCCGTACGACGAAGCGCCGCTGGCCCGACGAATCGCCGAAGCGACCCGCACCAAACATACCGAAGTCCCACTGCACGGCACGGACATGCTGATGCGCCTGGATGAAGCTGTCTCCGCGCTGGACCAGCCGACGATGGACGGCATCAACACTTATTTTGTTTCCTGGGCTGCGCGGCAAGTGGGATTGAAGGTTGCGCTCTCTGGCCTGGGAGGCGACGAACTCTTCGCCGGTTATCGCACCTTTGCCGATACTCCAAAACTCATGCGGCTGGAGATGCTCTCCCGATTCGTACCCGATGCATTTCGAAGAGTCAGCTATCCGCTGGTCACCGGGATTCTCGGGAAGCGCGGCACGGCCGATGCGGCGCGAAAAGCCGGCGACGCGTGGCTGGTGCCGAACACACTGCCGCATCCTTATTTCTTCGCCCGTCTGTTGTTTCCTCCCTCGGAATTGTGGCGCTTGACGGAGCCGCGCTTCCGCAACAGCGCGATTGCCGCCGACGGCGTCACACTGGATCCTACCTGGCTCAGTTGGCTGGAGCGGACCGCCGACCAGGCGCGCGAATTGGAGCCAATCGCCGGTGTCTCGTGGCTGGAAATGCGCACGTATATGGTGAGCACGCTGCTGCGCGATACGGATTCCGTCAGCATGGCGTGTTCGCTGGAGGTCCGCGTGCCGTTGCTGGATACGCCGCTGGTGGAATTCATGTGCGCGTTGCCGGATGCCGCGCGTGTGCGGCCGGACGCGCCCAAAGCCTTGCTGCGCGCCGCGCTCGAGGGACTGCTCCCCGCCGAGATATTTCAGCAGAAAAAGCGCACCTTCACACTTCCCTGGGAAGACTGGATGCGCACTGCGCTGAAGCCGCGCATCGAAAACAGTTTCGCCAATCTTGCGCCGGCCCTGGCTTCCCATCTCCACTCCACCGGCGTACAAACCGTGTGGAACAATTTTCTGCAGGGGCAAACCACCTGGTCCCGCCCGTGGTCCCTATATGTCCTGAATGAATGGTGCCGCCGCCATTTAAACTGAACCGCTCCTCCATTCGGCGCGTCAGCCGGATAACAACGCAAGGCCGTTTTCGGTACACTAGTGAATTCGAATATGAATATTCTCGGCATAAATGCGTATCACGGCAACGCTTCCGCGGCGCTGGTTTGCGACGGAAAGCTGGTGGCCGCCGTGGAAGAAGAGCGTTTCAATCGCGTGAAATATGCCGCGGGCTTTCCGGCGGCGGCGATTCGCTATTGCCTGAAGGAAGCGGGCATCACGCTGGCGGATCTCGATCACGTGGCCGTTCCGCGAAATCCGTACGCGCGCCTGGGCACAAAACTCTTTTACGCGCTACGCATGCCGTCGTTCGCCCGTGAACGCGCAAAGGTGATTACCAAGTTTACGGGCATTCCGGTGGCGCTGGCGGCCGCATTCGACGCCGATCCGGCAAAAATTGCCGCGAAGTTTCACCGCGTGGAACATCACCAGGCGCATCTGGCCAGCACCTATTTTGTTTCTCCCTTTGAAAACGCGGCGCTGCTCTCCGCCGACGGCCTTGGCGATTTCGCCAGCTCGATGTGGGGGCTTGGCAGCGGCAATCGCATGCGTATTGACGGCGCGATTGCGTTTCCGCATTCACTGGGACTCTATTACAGCGCAGTGACGCAATACCTCGGCTTCCTGAAATTTGGTGACGAATACAAAGTGATGGGACTGGCTGCCTATGGCCAGCCCTCGTATCTGGAATCCTTCCGGGACATCCTGCATTTCAATCCCAACGGCGGCGATTTCGGTTTCAAGCTCGGCCTGGACTATTTCACGCACCACAGAACCGGGCCGGAAATGTCCTGGGCGGACTCCGACCAGACGCCGACACTTGGCAAAATGTTTTCCGACGCGATGCCCCGTTTGCTGAAAGCGCCCGCGCGTCAGCCCGAAGAACCGCTGGAGCAGCGCCATCGCGACATGGCCGCCACGCTGCAAGCCCGGCTGGAAGAGGTTTATCTGGGCATGTTGAAAAAGCTTGCCGCGAAAACAGGCGCCAAGGCCGTTTGCCTTGCGGGCGGCGTGGCCTTCAACTGCGTTGCCAATGGAAAAATTTTCGACGCCACACCATTTGAGCAGGTCTGCGTGCATCCCGCTGCGGGCGATGCTGGCCTTGCCGTCGGCGCCGCTTATTACGTCTGGCACCAGATTCTCGGTAAGCCGCGATCGTTTGTGCTGGAGCACGCCTACTGGGGTCCGGGCTACTCGCAGGCGGAAGTGCAGTCCGCAGTGCAAGCAAGCCCGGTTTCCCGCGGTGGCCACATGATTACTGAATTGCCGGAAGAAGAGTTGTTGCGGCAAACCGCCGCCATCATCGCCGACGGGAAAATTCTCGGCTGGTATCAGGGACGCGCGGAGTGGGGGCCACGCGCGCTGGGCAACCGTAGCATCGTGGCCGATCCGCGCCGACCGGAGATGAAAGAGATTCTCAATCAGCGCATCAAGCACCGCGAAATCTTCCGCCCGTTTGCTCCCTCCATACTGGCCGAAAAAACGGGCGAGTGGTTTGAGAAGTCCTACCCTTCTCCGTTTATGAATCTGGCGTATTCCGTGCTCCCCGCAAAGCGCGATAAAATTCCCGCTCCCACGCATGTGGACGGCACCGGCCGCCTGCAAACTGTCGCGCAGCAGGCGAACCCGCGTTACTACGCGCTGATCCGCGAGTTCGAGAGGCAGACCGGCGTGCCCGTGGTGCTGAATACTTCCTTCAACGACAACGAGCCGATTGTCTGCCGCCCCGAGGAAGCCCTGGACTGCTATCTCCGCACGCAAATGGATGCGCTTGTTCTTGGCAATTTTCTGATCACCCGGCAATGAAGCCCTTCACAACCAAACCGGCTCCGTGGGGCAAGCCTGCGCTGATCGGCATCCCGCTGGATCACAATTCCTCTTTTCTTCGCGGACCCGCGCAGGCGCCGCCTTTGATTCGCCGGGGGCTTCATTCCGATGCCTGGAATAAAACCACGGAAACCCGCGTGGATCTGGGTGTGCCCGGAATTTTCGAGGACGCAGGCGATTTGACAGACATGGAAGCGCCCGACGCATTCACACGCATCGAGGCGACCATCGCCGGGATCGTGGAATCCGGCGAAGCGTCCCGTCAGCCTCGGCGGCGATCACTCCATCACGTATCCGATTCTGCGTGCCATCGGAATACGTACACCCGGCCTCACGCTGGTTCACTTCGATGCGCATCCGGATTTATACGCCGATTACGAAGGCAATCCACACTCCCACGCCAGCCCTTTCGCACGGATCATGGAAGCGCAACTGGTCCAGCGGCTCGTGCAGATCGGCATCCGCACCCTCAACGCGCACCAGCGCGAGCAAGCACAGAAACACGGCGTGGAAATTTTTGAAATGGACAACCTGCCGAATCCCGTCGAAGCTCAACCTTGCGGGCCCTCTCTACGTTTCTTTTGACCTGGACGTTCTCGATCCCGCCTGCGCACCGGGAGTTTCCCACTGGGAGCCTGGCGGCCTCTCCACCCGGGAGGCGATTCGTTACCTCCACACCTTGCCGGGCCCAATCGTCGGCGCGGACATCGTTGAATTCAATCCCGTGCGCGATCCAAGCGGCCTCACTGCCACGGTCGCCGCAAAAATCCTCAAAGAAATCCTGGGCATGATGCTGACGGCATAGGAGAGCAACTTAATCGAGCGTTATTTTTTCTCTGCCACCAACGCCGATACCTGCAGCGAAATCTGCGGCGGTTTCAACAGCGTGTTATGCACCAGGCAGTGCCCCACCGCTTCCTCAACGCCTCGCTGCTGTTCGGGCGTCAACTCGACCGGCGCTTCCACCACAATTACAAAATTGGTCATGCGCGTCAGCGGATCCTTTACTTTGTCGGAAGTAACACGAACCCGCGTGCCTTCGCTGGCCAGTTTGTGCTTTCGGAGATAGTTCGCCGCGTAAAAACCCGCGCAGGATCCCAGCGAAGCCAGCAGGAGTTCCGGCGGCGTGAAGCCTTCATCGAACCCGCCGTCCGCCACGGGTTGATCGCTGATGATGGAATGGCCGCGAGTCTTGATCTCAAACTGCAGGGCGCCTAAATGTTCAACTTGGACTTCCATGTGTTCCTCCCCGGGGGAGCGAACCCTGGCTGTGCTTGCGGCAGGCCCATACGGACCGGCCTGCGCGTATCTGAGTGCACCTATAGCAGACGGGGAGGCCGCTGCCAAGGGCAGGTAAACATCTGTGAATTTGCTAACGCTTCCCCTTATCGTAGTCGCGGAAGGCGTCGCGAAGTTCATCCAGCAGGTGGCCGCTTTTGACCTTGCCTCCATCGGTTTTGTGCAAGCCTGACCATAAGACTTGATTCGAGCTCGGGTCCAGCAACGCGACTCGCGTATAACCAGCGGGGATCGCATTGTCTCCCGCAGCGAAATCCGCGGCGCTGGGCACTTGCCCTTCCGGAACCGCGCGGACGTGTGAAGCATTATCCAAGCGCAGGATCAGGTCGGCTTTGTCGTGGCTCTCCGCCAATTCAAATCTCCCCCACTTTTCGACCTCAAGGATGGTGGCGAACTCCAGATCGGCGAAACCCGTTTCATTGACGATGTAGACGCTGCGTGCCTTTACCAAGACCTGAGGCAGTCCGGCGGTATTCGCGTCCGCGCTCAGTGCCGCCATCCAGAACACCAGCACCAGAAAGGAGAGTCCTGTCAGAAGGAAGGAACCTTTACGCATAAAAACCTCCCAAAACTTGTCTGTGGGAGCTTTCAACGTAGTGCCGCGAAGAGCGCGGGGGAACTGTCCGCAGGGACGGGAATGGTTCAACTGCCCTTTTTTTTCGGCCGTCGTGGAAGTTCATGCGCGTGCGCTTCCCCTGTACAATCGTTGCGTGCGCGTCTTACTGTTGAACCTTTATTATCCCCCGGACACTTCAGCCACTGCGAAAATGGCGCAAACCGTGGTCCAAGCGCTCTCGCAGACGCATGATGTGACGGTTCTCTGCGGGCGCCCTTCTTACGATCCCACCGAACGCCGCCCCTGGCGCCTTTTTCAGAGCGAACAAGCGGGCCGCGTGCGCATGCTTCGCGTGGGATCCTCGGATTACCCGCGCACGGAAATGAAGAGACGGGTATTCAACTATTTGAGCTATGTGGCGCTGGCGATTCCACGAGCTTTGTTCATTCCGTGCGACGTGGTGCTAGCCATGACGGACCCGCCGTTCGAAGGTATCGTTGGCGCAATCGTCTCCCTGCTGAAAAAAAAGCCTTATGTTTACAACATCCGCGATATGTATCCGGACATGGCCGTGGGCGGCTCCATCGTGGGGCCCGGCCCGCTGGCGCGCGTCTGGGAAAAGCTGCATCGCTGGGCGCTCCGCCGCGCCACCCGCGTGGTGGTGCTTGGGGAAGATATGCGCAATCGCATCCTCGCCAAAGGTGTGAATCCGGCTGGTGTGGTGATCGTGCGGGACGGCGCGGATCTCGGCACCACGCAGCCACAGGCGCCGGACCCCGCCGTGATTCAAGTCATTCGCGGAAATTTTCGCTTTGTTCTGGTGCACGCGGGCAATCTGGGCTTTTATGGCGCTTGGGACACGCTGCTGGCCGGCGCTTCCTTGCTTGCTGACGATGGCATCGGCCTGGTTTTTGTTGGTGAAGGAGCGGAGCGCGCCCGCTTGGGAACCGCCGCCGCAGATCTTCGCAATGTCCGCTTTCTCCCCTTTTTCCCGGGCAGCAAAGTCGCCTCCGTTTTGGCCGCCGCCGATGCCCACTTGATCACCGTAAAGCGTGGCCTGGAAGGTGTAGTAGTCCCCAGCAAGATGTACGGAATCCTCGCCGCCGGAAAACCCATCGTGGCGGTGGCTCCGCGCGAATGCGACGTTGTCTCGATTGGCGAATCGCGCGGATTTTCCGTGTACGCGGACCCCGACGACCCCGCGGCTTTCGCGTGTGTGGTTCGCGAAATCTCCGGCCAGCCGGAAAAATTGCAAGCTATGGGCGCTGCCGCACTGGCCGCAGCGCCCACCTATGAGCGCAATGCCGAACTGCAGAAGCTTTTGCGGCTCTTCGATGAGCTGAGAGGAACGCGCTGAAGCTCTGTTTAGAAAGTGGTTACGACTTAAGTTATTACATTATAACTATTGACCGCCACTGCAAATTTTCGTGTGGCGCATTCCCCCTGTTCGCGCTAACTTAGGGGTCGCTGCGTGGGGCAGCATCGGTGGTTCTCTCTAAACCGCCTTTTACAGACGTCACTTGGGAGCCGGATCCCAAACCGGCAACGTCTCTGTGAAGGACTGGCGCTCTCGCCCTCTGCCAGTTTCCTCAGAACGCGCATTGAGGACAAATGAGTGCGGGCTTGCTGGCTTTTTTAATTGCCGCATCGGCATCCCTTCTATTGACTGTCCCCGTTCGGGCGCTCGCGATTCGCGTCGGGATGGTGGATCTCCCTGGACCTCGAAAAGTTCATCTGAAACCCATCCCGATGCTGGGCGGTTTGGCCATGTATGGCGGGGTGATGCTGGCCATCCTGACCGTCTTTGACGGCCCGGCTCGCGGACAAATCTTCGGCATCGTCACCGGAGCAACTCTAGTGGCAGCCGTTGGCTTTCTTGATGATCGCGGCTGGCTGCATCATCAGTTCAAGTTGTTCGTCGGTATGCCCTTGGCTGCCGGAATTCTTTTAATCAGCGGAATTCACGCGCAGGTATTCAGCGTGATTCTCCAAGGTCGCACCGGTTATTGGCTGGATGCCGCGCTGACGGTCGTCTGGGTGGTTGGCATCACCGCCTCCTTCAGCATCCTGGACCACATGGATGGGCTCTGTGCGGGAATTGCCGCGATGGCATCGGTCTTCTTTGCCATGCTTGCCTTCCTGAATGGCCAAACGCTGGTCACCACTCTGGCAGCTTCCGTTCTGGGCGCCGCCGCGGGCTTTCTGCGCTGGAATTTCAAGCCTGCCAAGATCTTCATGGGAGACGGTGGAGCGATGTTCCTCGGATTCCTGATGGCCACGCTGGCCCTGAAACTCCGCCTGGAGCATGCTTCTGTTGTGGCCGGTTGGCTGGCGCCGGTGCTGATTCTTAGCGCCACGATTTTTGACACTACCCTCGTCACCATTTCCCGTTCACGGCGCGGACTTCTGCCGTTTGCAACGCCTGGCAAAGACCACTCCGCCCATCGACTGGCCAATCTAGGACTGGGCCAGCGCGGCGCGGTCTTGATCATGTATTTGATCGGAGCCTTCGGCGGCGGCGCAGCCGTCCTGGTGTCTTACCTTTCGAACGGACCCGCAGCGTTGCTAGGCTTGGCCGTCGTTTGCACCATGCTGCTTGCCGTAGCCTGGCTCGAACGCGCCCCCTACGAGAAGCAAGTTCGCAAACAAACTGCCCACTAAATTTATCCGCCCCGACCGGTAGCGCCTGCATCTTGCAGGCAAGCAAAGGTCAGCCCGCCGCAGCCGCGCCCTTTGCGGCGAAGGCAGGCACCTTCTTCTCCCCTCCTCCTTTCCCATACGATTTTTCCTAAGACTTTGCAAATCCAATCACGTTTGGTCTGCACCCTGGGATTCGCTATAATCTTCCTCGCCGCTGGGGTGCTGGCTTGTCCTTGCCCGCCTTGCTAGCCCGCGGCGGTCCTCGTCAGGTGGGCTAGGCTGAACGATTTTCCATTTACAGGGTCAAGCGAGACGGTGGAACAGGATACGAACAGGTCCCGTAACGGCCGGGACACCGGGGATGTTGTTGTCATTGGATCCTCCGCGGCGGGGCTGTACACCGCTGCCTGCGTTGCACGAGGCGGCCGCCAGGTCAGCGTCCTGGAAGCAAAAGCCACTCCAGATCCCACGCCCCGTACCCTCATCGTCACCGATTTCTTTAAGAATCAGATCAGCACGGCAGCCCGTTCCAGCATCCTGAATGAAATTCGGCGTTTCGAACTTTTTACCGACGGCCGCTCCGCGCAAATCGCGCTGAAGCAGCCTGACCTGATCATCGAACGCTCGCGCCTGATCCGTTCCCTCACCGAAGAAGCGGCGCAGGCGGGCGCCCAGATCCGTTACGACACGAGATTCCTCGACCTTTCGCCCAATGCCAAGGGTCTGCACGTCCAGGTAGACCAGTGCGGCAAACGGGAGGAACTGCATGCCGGCAGCGTGGTTGGCGCGGATGGCGCCGCCAGTCGCGTTGCGCGTGCAGCAGGGTGGCCACCGGTGGAAACCGTGCCGCTGATGCAAGCGGTCGTAAAACTTCCGAAAGATTGCCCGATGGACACCACGCGCGTGTGGTTCATCCCCGACGACACGCCCTATTTTTACTGGATGATCCCGGAGTCGGCGGAGCGCGCCGCTGTCGGCGTGATTGGCGAGCATGGTCGTTCCACAAAAATCAGCTTCGACCGATTCCTCGAGAAAAAAGGGTTCGAACCGTTGGAATGGCAGGGTGCTCGCATTCCCGTCTACAAGCGTTGGGTGCCCGTTCAGCGCACCATCGGCAACGGCGAAGTGTACCTGGTGGGTGATGCCGCGGCGCAGGTGAAAGTGTCAACGGTGGGCGGGATTGTAACCGGATTCCGCGGAGCACGCGGCGTGGCTGATTCCATCCTCCGGAAAGCCAGTTCAGAGCTTCGCACGCTGCGGCGCGAATTGGGCACGCACTGGCTCATCCGTCGCGCTCTGCACGATTTCAAGCAGCAAGACTACTCCCAGTTGGTGGATCTGCTGAACGTTTCGGCGCGCGAATCGCTTGGCGAAATCAATCGCGACGAATCTACAAAGCTGTTGTGGAGCGTGGTCCGCCGTCAGCCCAAACTTGTGTTGCTTGGGCTTCGAGGCTTGTTGCTCGGCAAAAAGTGATTCGATTGCATCGTTTCTTTCCCGGTGTACCGCCCGCGAATCCCCGCCCGGGAATCGTGCCAATCGCCTCATAATGAAGGTGGTCATCCCTCAGGGTGACAAAGGAGACAGAACGTGCGTCTGACGGTCATCGGGTGCGGCTACGTGGGACTTGTTACCGGGGCATGCCTGGCAGCGGCAGGCCACGAGGTTTTTTGCACGGACGTGGACGAAAATCGCATAGCGCTGCTGAATGCGGGCAAGGTCCCCATTTACGAGGAATATCTCGACGAAGTTTTGCAGCGCGCCGTAAAAGAGAAAAAGATCAGCTATACGACGAACGCGGGCGAAGCCATCCGCGCCGGCGAAGTGATCTTCATCTGCGTTGGCACGCCGCCCAAGGAGACGGGGGAAGCCGACCTCTCCGCTATTGATCACGTTGCCCGTCAGATTGCGCTGGAAGCGCGCACGCCAAAACTGGTGGTGGAGAAAAGCACTGTTCCTGCGTTAACCGGCGTGCAATTGCAAAAAGCGCTGGCCGCCTATTCTCCCAGTGGTGCCGTCAAGTTTCAGGTTGCCTCCAATCCGGAATTCTTGCGGGAAGGCACCGCCGTGGGAGATTTTTTCCACCCGGACCGCATCGTCGTCGGTGTCGAGGACGAAAAGAGCGCTGCAACCCTGCGCGAGGTCTATCGCCCCATTCTCGAGAAAAAATTCCACTGCCCCATGCACGCCGGCAAGTGCCCATCCGGCACCAGCGGCGAACTTCTGGTCACCACGATCAGCAGCGCCGAACTCATCAAACACGCGTCAAACTCGTTCCTCGCGCTGAAGATCAGCTACGCCAACGTGATCGCCGATTTGTGTGAACGCATTGGCGCCGACGTGGAAGAAGTGACGCGCGCCATGGGCCTGGACCCGCGCATCGGCACGCAATTTCTGAAGGCCGGCCTCGGCTTCGGCGGCTTCTGCTTTCCAAAAGATATTCAGGCCTTCATCCATCTCTCTTCCGCAATCGGCGTGGAGTTCGACATGCTGAAAGCCGCCGAGCGGGTGAATAAACAGCGCATCGACCGCTTTTTTGAGAAAGTTCATAAGGCATTATGGGTGATCCGCGGTAAACGTGTTGCCGTTCTGGGACTGGCCTTCAAATCCAACACCGACGACATTCGGTTCGCGCCGGCACTCGAGGTGATCCGCCGCCTGCTCGAAGAAGGCGCTCAAGTGAATGCCGCGGATCCTCAGGCCATCTCGCGCACCAAACAATATTTTCCCAACATTTCTTATTTTGAAGATCCCTACGAAGCGCTCAAAGGTGCCGACGCCGCATTGGTCTGCACGGAATGGCCCGTCTACCGAAATTTGGATTGGGAGAAGGCCGGCCACATGATGGGACGCCGTCTGGTGATTGACGGCCGAAATCTTTACGACCCCAAAAAGATGCAGGCCCTGGGCTTTGATTACTCTTCCTTCGGCCGTTCTTAAGCTTCCAACACCAGCGCCGCCGCTGCCTTTCGCTAAAGTCAGCGGTGGGTCATCTTCGCATACTGCTCTTTGAAGTATTTCAAAGTTAGCTGCAAGCCTTCTTCCAGGCTCACTTTCGGTTCCCAGCCCAGCAGTTTTTTGGCCTTAGTAATATCCGGCCGCCGTTGTTTCGGATCGTCTTCCGGCAGTGGTTCGTAGATAATCTTCGGCGGATTAGGAAATTCCGCGCGAATCCGCTCCGCAAACTCAAGAATAGTGAGCTCCGTGGGATTCCCTATATTTGTCGGGAAATGTTCGTCGGACTGGCTCAGCCGATAAATGCCGTCAATCAGGTCGGAAACGTAGCAGAAACTTCGCGTCTGCTTGCCTTCGCCGTAAACCGTGATCGGCTGCCCGCTCAGTGTCTGATAGACGAAATTCGGCAACGCGCGGCCATCATTCAACCGCATGCGGGGCCCATACGTGTTGAAAATCCGCACGATATGCGTATCCACTTTCCGGTGCCGGTGGTAGGCCATCGTGGTGGCTTCGGCAAACCGTTTCGCCTCGTCGTAAACGCTTCGTGGTCCAACCGGATTCACTTTCCCCCAATAAGATTCGCTCTGCGGGGAAATGTCCGGATCACCATAGCATTCGCTGGTGGAAGCCAGCAGGAACTTGGCGTTCTTTTCCTGTGCCAGGTCCAGCGCGTGCATTGTGGCGATTGAGCCAACTTTTAGGGTTTCGATGGGATATTTCAAATAATCGGGGGGACTGGCGGGCGAAGCAAAGTGAAACACATAACCCACCTCTCCAGCCACCTGGAGCGGCTCGCTCACATCTTTCTTCTCAAACCTGAACCTCGGATTTCCACCAAGGTGCGCGATATTTTCGCCGCTTCCCGTGATGAAGTTGTCGAGCGCCAGCACCTCCCAACCCTCCGCCAGCAACCGGTCGCAAAGATGCGACCCCAGAAATCCCGCTCCGCCGGTAACCACCGCTCTCATTCCGCCTCCGCGCTGCCGCAAAAACGCTAAGTTTAACGTGCTCCGGGGAGCTTTGACCAATCGAATTCTTTAGTTTGCACTGAAAGATTCTCGCGGATTAGCATGGACGGGCGCTTATCTCCTCTATGCAATTGCTGCTCGCCACGATCTTGCCCACCGCCCGGAGACGGAAGACACGTCTCGAAATTGGGCTCGCGGTTATTGGCGCAATCTTGTTCTTCGGAACGATTGCTTTTCGAAACCTGGGGCGCTGGCTTGACCGGGAAGATCCCGTGCAAAAAGCCGCGGCCATCGCGGTCCTCAGCGGCAAGATGCCAGACCGCGCGCTGGAGGCTGCAAAACTCTATAACCAGGGCTACGCCCCGCAAGTGTGGCTCTCCTATTCCGTGGAACCACAAGCCACCTTGCAAAAGTATGGAGTCCCCTACGCAGGCGAGGAAACCTATGACCGCTTGTTGCTTCTCCACCAGGGGGTCCCCGAAAGCGCCATCCGAATCCTCGATCCGCCAATCGTGAACACAGCCGATGAAATGCGTACCTTTGGAAGGGCATTGAGAAACGAGAGCTCACATCGCATCATCATCGTCACCTCCAAATTGCACACTCGACGCACAGCAGCCCTCTGGCGGCGGCTTGCTTCCAAGGACGGCGAAGCGATTGTCCGCGGGGTTTCCGATGATGCGCCCAACGTCGCGTATTGGTGGCAATCCACGGGTAGTGCTCTCGATGTGGTACGCGAAGTTCTGGGATTACTGAATACCTGGGCGGGGCTTCCGTTGCAGCCTGCGAGCTCTTAGCCGCTACATCAGAAAAAGAAAAATCGTTTTTTCTTGCTGCGCTCGCTGGGCGCCGATGTCTCTGGAATATAGGGCAGCGGCTCACCCTCAAACGCTGCACGCGGATTGTCTTCCAGCAAGGCCTGCGCCACTTCTCTGCCCAGATCCGTGGCGATCGCATCGAACGCGAAACGAAGCTTCACTGGCCGTCGCCCCGTGTTGTGGCCGTCGCTGGAAACGAAATGCACCAGTCCTTGTTTGATCCAGGTCCAGGCGTCTTCCCTCGCGCCCGCCCCGAAAACGCCGCTCAGCGACCCGGCCGTCACCTGCACGAAACATCCCTGGCGCACCCAGGCCCTCAGCCGGTCGGGCTGCGCGCGCAAAATCCCATTCCGTTCGGGGTGCGTGATCACTGGCCGCAGACCCATGAGTTGTAAATCATGCAAGGTCTGATCCATTGCCGGCGGAATCGAAAATTCGTTGAATTCCACCAGTAGATAGTCCTTCTGATTGATGCAATAGGGCGCGGATTCTTTCTTCAGTCGCATGAGATTTTCGTGATCTAGATGAAAATCGCAGCCGGTCGCCAGAATCAGACGCCCTTGCACCCGTGCCTGCAACTCTTCCCGCGCGGCGCGGACCTTCACGAAATCGAAACGGTAGTCATTGCTGGCATGGGGCGTGGCTACCAGGTGGGTGATGCCATCCTGAATGGCCTCTTCGGCCATCGCCAGTGAATCCTCGATTGTTTTTGCGCCGTCGTCCAACCCCGGCAAGATATGGCAGTGTAAGTCGACCATGCATCCGTAGTATGCGGCATCAGCCCCATGCAGAGAAGGCCTGCCAAATTCCCAGCAGAAACATCAGCACGGCAAAAACCTGCCGCATCAATTTGGGGTGCAGCTTGCGCGCCAGAATTCCGCCCAGTATCCCACCCAGAAACACTCCGGGAATCAGAAGTGCTCCCGTGTGCCAGTTCACGTAGCCCGCTTTCCAGTACATCAAGAACGCCAGCAGGCCAGTCGGTGGAATCAGTGCCACCAGACTAGTTCCCTGTGCCCGGTGTTGCGTAAAACCGAAAAGGAGGCTCAGCAGCGGCACCAGTAACACCCCTCCTCCAATTCCTACCAGACCCGCTGCCACCCCGCAAAATCCTGCCGTCAGTAAAATCCCAACTGCTCGCCGGAAGTTTTCCTTGGAGGAAACTTCATCCGTGTCTCCACTCGTTTTTGGGGAGGAGGTCTTCCGCCACAAAAGAATCGCCGAAAACATAAGGAAAATACCGAAAACACCCTTTAGCATGTACGAAGGCAGCGGCACGGCAAGTTTTCCGCCGAAATAGCCGCCCAGCAGAAATCCAACCGCGCAATTAATCCCGGCGCGAAGATCCACCTGGCTATTTTTCCAATATTGGCGCAATGCGCCCAACCCTATGGGGGGCAGCAGAATGAATAGCGAAGTCCCTTGCGCCAGATGCTGGTCGTAATGCAGCAGGTAGACCATGGCCGGCACAAGCACAACTCCTCCGCCAATGCCCAGCAGCCCAACAAGGATTCCCACCACCAGCCCCAGTGCCAGGATCAGAAGAATATTCATAGCTTGAAATAGCCCGCAGATTGCATTTTGGAACTCATTTTTCGGCGACTATCTTGTCTCCACGTCAGGCAAAAGGAAAACCGCACCAAATAAGCATGCTGGCCGCGAAGATGAAAATTTAGCAATAACTCCCGACTCTGTATCAAGAGCTACATTGGAAACTGTTATATTATCTGTGGCTCTTCTCTCCCGGTCCTTCGGGCCCTCACGGCGTAACTCAAGATTAGGAGCACCTTTTCCTCTCATGGCTACGGACAGACGACCTGAATTCTTCAAAGGCGCGCAACTTAAAGTCGCCATCATCGGTTGCGGTTACGTGGGCCTTCCCCTTGCCCTGCGCTTTGCGGAAGCCGGCCACAGGGTCACCGGATTTGACACCGATCCCGAAAAAGTAAGGCTGCTGAACGCCGGCAAATCTTACATCGAACATATCCCGCAGACCAAGATTCAGCAGTTCGTGAACAGCCGCCACTTCAACGCGGTGACCGATTTTTCCAAGCTCAAGGAAGCCGATGCCATCATCATCTGCGTGCCCACGCCGTTGAACGAATATCGCGAGCCGGATCTGAGTTACGTGGAAAACACCGCAAAATCCATCCAGCCCTATCTGATGAGGGGGCAACTGGTGGTTCTGGAATCCACCACCTATCCCGGCACGACCGAGGAACTCCTCCTGCCGATTCTCGAACAGAGCGGCCATCACTGCCCGATCGCAACCGGCCCGGAAAATGAAAATGTTCCCGTGGATTTTTTCCTTGCTTTTTCACCCGAGCGCGAGGACCCGGGCAACAAGCAGTTTGGCTTGGCGCAAATACCCAAAGTGGTCGGCGGGGTGAACCCCCCCAGCGGCCGCGCTGCTATTGCTCTATACGGCCAGGTGGTGGCGCGCGTTGTTGCTGTAAGTTCCACGCGGGCGGCGGAGATGACCAAACTGCTCGAGAACATCTTTCGCTGTGTAAACATCGCGCTGGTCAACGAACTGAAACTTCTCTGCCTGCGCATGGGCGTGGATGTTTGGGAAGTTATCGATGCCGCCTCAACCAAGCCTTTCGGCTTTATGCCGTTTTATCCGGGCCCCGGATTGGGCGGCCACTGCATCCCCGTGGATCCGTTTTATCTTTCGTGGAAGGCGCGCGAATACGATTTCTCCACGCGTTTTATCGAACTCGCGGGCGAGATCAATACCTCTATGCCTTACCACGTGGTTGAGTCGATCACCGAGGCCTTGGACTTGCAGAAAAAGAGCCTGAGGGGCTCCAAATTGCTCATTCTTGGCGTGGCCTACAAAAAAGATGTGGACGACCTTCGCGAATCGCCAACGCTGAAAATCATGGAAATTCTTCAGAAGCGCGGCGTCAGCTTCGATTACAACGATCCCTATTTCCCGCAACTCCACAAAATGCGCCACTACGACTATTCCCACATGAAATCCGTACCACTGAATCCGGCGACTCTCTCCCAATATGACGCCGTCGTGATCGCCACCGACCATTCCACTTATGACTACGGCGCCATCGTGGACGCCGCGAAACTCGTCGTGGACACGCGTAACGCCACGCGCCGGGTCATTCGCCACCGCGCAAAAATCGTGCTCTGCTAAATCTTGTACTGAAATTGCCCGAACCAGGTTCGCACCTTCGCGTTCACGCGATGTGCATTGCTGTCAAACGATTAGTGTACTTTCGTCAGTTCCACACGGGCCGTAGCCACCGGCAGCACGGCTTCCAGTAATACGGGTAGCCGCTCCGGGTCCTGCGCGAGATAAAGCAGGAAGTGCGCGTCCTTCATCTCGGTTCCATTGTCCAGCACATGAATTTCGATTTTCGTGGTCGCGTATTTCCCTGCCGCCACGCTGACCGGCTGATTTCTGCCCACCAGCACCGCCCGCACGTCGTAGAGCTTGTGCCCATCGAACACCGGTGAACGCACTTCACTGGTCTTGTTCCAGTCGACGCTGCGCAAATACATCAGCAGTCCGATGGGATCCCGGGTACCGGGCAGAACACGGGCGGCAACCGCATTCGCCGGCGCGGGAGTCTTGCTCGATGAAAGCATCTTCTCCACGGTGTCCACTTTTTGCCCCCGCTCGCTCAAGTGCAGCTCATATTGCAGGCTGGCAAAGCTCGGCGTCTCGCTGTAGGAATCAAACTGGTCGTCCAGTTCGAAAACCATCCGGTAGGGATTCTGTGTGTGCGCGAACGCTTGCAAATGCCAGGTGTCCTTGCCGTCCAAACTCCGGCGGTTCCCAACTTTCACCTGTAGGGTTGCCACCGTGCTGCTAAGCTTCGTAACATTCGCCGCAAAATCCAGCACTTCGCCGGTCCTCGGCGTAAATTCCAGCGGCCCGGCGTTCATCCCCTTGTTGATCCCCGTTCCCCCGGTAAGAGAACCGGTGTTCGCCGTTCCGCCCGCGGGTTGTCGTGCCGGCGATCGGTCCCCGGTGCCGGGCGCAACGGAGGGAATCGGCCGCCGCGTTTCATAAAACCGGTAGAACCAGTAACCCGCGGCAAAAAACACCACTGCCACCAGCAGTAGGATTAAGATTTTTTTACCCATACCGTTTGTGCGACGCCCCCGATTTTCGGCCATCTCGCCCTGCGCTCTCATCGTACAATAAGATGTCTTTTGCGGCAGGAGGCGGATCACATGCGCTACCTGGTTACGGGCGGCGCCGGATTTATCGGCTCGAATACTGTTGACGAACTTGTGCGCCGCGGCCATGGCGTCGTCGTCCTGGATGACCTGAGCTCCGGCAAGGAAGAAAATCTCGCCGACGTCCGCGCTAAAATCACCTTCATTAAAGGCTCCATCACGGATCTGGAGATGGTCCAGAAGGCGATGCTCCAGGCTGATTACGTCATTCACCTCGCCGCTCGAACTTCGGTCCCGCGCTCCGTCAAGGACCCCATTGACACCAACCGTATCAACGTAGACGGCACACTGAACGTGTTGGTCGCGGCGCGCGACAACAAGGTCAAGCGTATTGTTTTCGCCGCCTCATCCTCCGCCTACGGGGACACCCCCACGCTCCCCAAATCCGAAAACATGCAGCCCATTCCCATTTCTCCCTATGGCGTTTCGAAGTATGTCGGCGAACTCTACGCCCAGACCTTCGGCCGCTGCTACGGCCTGGAGAATGTCTGCCTCCGTTACTTCAATATTTTCGGCCCGCGCCAGGATCCCGACTCTCCCTACTCCGGAGTGCTCTCCCGGTTCGCCACCGCGTTTCTGGATTCCTCGCCACCCGTGGTCTTTGGTGATGGCGCACAAACCCGCGACTTCACCTACGTGGATAATGCGGTGGCTGCCAACATTCTTGCTTCCGAAGCTCCGACCGCTTCCGGAAGAACCTTCAACATTGGCACGGGGCATTCCGTGTCGCTCAACCAGGTGCTGGAAATGCTCCAGAAAATCTCGGGAAAAACCCTCGAAGCAAAATATGAAGCGGCCCGGGATGGCGATATTCGAGACTCGCTTGCGGACATCCGCCTCGCCCAGGAATCTCTCGGGTACGAACCGTCAATCCACTTTGAAGAGGGCTTGCAGCGCACTTTCGCCTGGTATCAGGCCCAGCACGCGAAAAACGTGGCCAGCTGATTCTCTGTTTTGCTTTTGGTTCGATGAAGCGCTGCTCCGGCAGTAGCTAACTACAATTCGTTCGAACCGCGTGCTAGGCTAACACTTCGATTACCATGGACTGATTTGCCGAGTGAATCAAATCTTTCTCCATTCCGCCCTGCGCCGCGTCCTGCGCTTCTGCTCCGCCGCCTCGCTGTCCGCGCTGTTCGCGTTGCCTGGTTTTTCCCAGCAGGGACCGCCGCGCCCGCCTGCTGGCAGCATCGCGGAACTCACCGCTCGCGGTGCCCAACGCCGCGTCGGCAATCTCTATATTGCCGATGACGACGTCGATGTTTCGTACGGCGGCATGCATCTGCGCGCCGACCACGTGGAATACGACGATTCCACATCGCAGGTTGTCGCTCGCGGCCACGTAATCTTCGACTTTGAGAACCAGCACCTGGAAGGTGAAGAAGCCACCTACAACGTTTCCACTGGACGCGGCACTTTCACCCAGGTTCGTGGCTTGCTGAAACTCGCACGCCGCCCCAATCCACGCCTGCTCGTCTCCAATAATCCGCTCTACTTTGAAGCCAAGGAAGTCGATCGCCTCTCGGACGACGTATATATCGTCAAGCACGGCTGGATCACCATCTGCGACCCGGAAAAACCCACCTGGCAGTTTTACGCCACGAAAGCCAAAATCACCGTGCAAAAACAGGTCGCCATGGTGAACTCCAATTTCCGCATCTATCGCGTGCCTCTGGTCTGGCTGCCCTATGCCACTGCCCCTGCGGGAGAACACATTCGCCAGTCCGGATTTCTTCTGCCGCTGATCGGCAACAGCAATCAAAAAGGATTTGTCCTCGGCGATGCGTTCTATTGGGCGCCTCGCCCTTGGTTCGACGCCACGCTTGGCTTCACCTATTTCAGCCGCCGCGGTAACGCCGAGCGCGCCGAGATCCGCGCTCGCCCCTTCGAAAACACTTCCATCCGCTACGATTATTTCGGCGTTATCGATCAGCAGGGCCTCGCGCAACCCACCGGCCCCCCTATCAATCAAGGCGGCCACCAGCAAACGGTGGAAGTGCAGTCTTTATGGAATCACGGCTGGCGATTCGTTGCGGACGTCAACGAACTCTCGTCGCTCACCTTCCGGCTGGCGTTTTCCGATACCTACGGCGAAGCCATCAATTCGGAAATCCCCAGCGCCGTCTTCCTGACCAATAATTTCAACGGCTATAGTTTCAATGTTGCCAGCATCAGTGATCGCAGCTATCTGGAGCTCAATCCGCCCAATAACGTGTTCCTGCGCAGCGCCCCCGAAGCGCGCTTCAGTTCCGTGGAACGCGCACCCTGGCAAAATATTCCCATTTATCTCTCGTTTGAATCGTTTGTCGGCTCCGTCCATCGCGACGATCAGTTCCTCGATACCCCCAGCTTCGTCGCGCGCACCGAAGTCTCTCCCAAAATCACCATCCCATTTCACTTCCGCGACCTCTTCGGCATCACTGCTTCCGCCGCTTTTCGCACCACCTATTATGGCGATTCACTCAATTCCGTTTCCGTGCTTACCGGCCAGTCCATCACCCGCAATACCGGTGAATTCGCACTCGAATTTCGTCCCGCCACCTTGGAGCGCTTCTTTGACCGGCCGTATACCCGCCACCGCTACAAGCACACCTTCGAACCCTTTGCCACCTACCGCTACGTCACCGGCGTCCATGATTTTGCCGATTTCATCCGCTTTGACAGTAATGCCACGCTCACCAACACCAACGAAATCGAATACGGCATCACGCAGCATCTCTACATCAAATCCGGCGACGATCAGCCCGTGGATTTCCTCTCCTGGAACATTGTCCAGAAGCATTATTTCGATTCCACGTTCGGCGGCGCGATTATCGATGGCCAGCGCAACGTCTTCGATGCCCTCGATTCGGTCACTGCCTTTGCCTTCGCATCCTCTCCGCGCAACTGGTCGCCGATCATCAGCGATGTCAAGCTCACTCCCGGCGGGCTCTACGATGCCGAGCAAATCATCGAATATGATCCGCAGCTTCAGAAGGTCACCACCATTGGTACCCTGCTCAAGCTCAAGCCCTATAGTGAATGGTTCTTCACCGTGGCCCATTTCCGTCTGCAGGGCGATCCCATCGTGCAGCCTCTGTCACAGCAGATCCGCGCCATCATGGGTTATGGCGATATCACCAAGAAAGGCTTCAACGCCTCCGGCGGGCTGAGCTACGACATTCTGGCCGGTTCCCAGCAAACCACTTTTGCCCAGGTCGGCTACAATGGCGGTTGCTGCGGGCTTTCCTTTGAATACCGCCGCATCAACCTCGGCACAGTGCGCAATGAAAATCAATATCGCGTCGCGCTTATCCTGGCCAATCTCGGCACGTTCGGGAATCTTCGCCGGCAGGACCGGATTTTCTGATGCGTCTTGACGCGGATCTCGCCTTCGCTTCCATTGCGGAAATCGGCAAGCTCTTTCGCTCCCGAAAACTTTCTCCCGTCGAACTCGCACAATTTCTTTTGAATCGCATCGACAGCCTGAATCCCCGCATCAACGCCTACCTCGCCCTGAATCCGGAAGCGACGATGCAACAAGCTGCGGCAGCCGAATCAGCCCTTTGCACGAAGATCGCGCGGCAAATCACGCCGCGACCTCGGGCCGCTTCACGGCATCCCCATTTCTCTGAAAGACAATCTCTACACCAGCGATTTCCGCACCACGGGCGGCTCCCGCATTCTTCGCGATTTTCAACCGCTTCATGACGCCGCCGTCGTCACTTGCCTGAAAAAAGCCGGCGCTGTTCTTCTTGGCAAAACCAACCTCCATGAATTTGCCTATGGCGTAACTTCCAACAATCCCCATTTCGGCCCGGTCCGCAATCCCTGGGATCTCGATCGCATTCCTGGTGGCTCCAGCGGAGGCTCCGCTGCCGCGCTCGCTGCCGGCCTTTGTTATGGCAGCATCGGCACGGACACCGGCGGCTCCATCCGCATACCCGCATCGCTTTGTGGTGTTGTGGGAATCAAACCCGGGCTCGGGCGCGTCAGCACCGAAGGCGCAATTCCTCTTTCCACCACGCTCGATTTCGTCGGCCCCCTGGCGCGCACCGTTGCGGATACCGCGCTCTTGTTCGAAGCCATCGTCACGCGCGGCAAAAACGAGCGCCACCATAGTGTTTCGCGAGTTCCGTCGCCACGGGGGCGCCGTCCGCGCATCGGCATTCCCCGCCACTTTTTTCTGGAGATCGTCAGCGCGGAAATTCAGCACGCTTTCGATGCGTCGCTTCAAGTCCTGAAGAAGCTGGGCGCCCGACTGAAAGATGTGACGCTCCCCTACTTGCAAGAAAGCGAGAAGGCTGGCAACGAAATCGCATGGGCTGAGGCGACGCTCTATCACCAGCAGGCTGGCTGGTATCCCCGCCGGACCGAAGAATATGGAGAAGACGTTCGCTCAAGGCTGGAGATGGGAGAAAAAGTTACCGCGGTAGACTATCTGAAAGCCATGGAACTTCGTGAAAAGTTTATTGCGGGCTTTCACCTGGCGCTTCTGGAAAACGAAGTGGACGTAATTGTCGCGCCGACCACGCCGATCATCGCGCCGCGCATCGACGAAGAAAAAATCTCCATCGGCGGCGTCGAGCACAACACGCGCGCCTTGCTCTTGCGCAATAATCGCCCCGCCAATCTCGGCGGCGTTCCCGCAATCTCCGTCCCGTGCGGGCTCACGCGGCAAGGCCTTCCCGCGGGCCTCCAGCTCATGGCCGGCGTTACCGATGAACTCTTATTACTGGAGATCGCCGCACGCTTCGAACAGGCTTCTCCACTGAACGCCCGCCCGAAACTGCCAGAGTAACAGCCGCCTTTAGGCCGGCCCTGATGAAGAAAGGTTACCCGCTTCTTCTCCAGGAACTGCCCCGCTGTGTTTCATCACCCAACTCCCGATCACATATCCCAGCGTCCCGGTAACAATCCCGCCGAAAATGTCCGCAATGTAGTGATACCTTCCCCAGATCGTCGAGACGCACATCAGGAACACCAGCGGCGCCATCACCCAGAACATCCATCGCCGAAATCTCCACGCTCCCCACAGCACCGCGACCGAACCCGCTACGTGCTCCGATGGAAATGCCGCTCCCCGTACACGTCCATAGTGTTCAATGAAATTGATCGTCGCCGTAAACGGGCCACCATCGAGCGGCCCTTTCCACCAGGCAGCCATCGAAAACCATGGGCTCTCAATCGGAAACGACATCGCGACGAAATATCCGATCGAGTAGCCGACCATCGAATATGTCATCACCGACCAGTAAGCGCGCCACTCCCGCCGGTAATACAGCACCCCGCCCAGCACCAGCAGGTAGGCGAAATACGTCAGGTAGACAAACTGCATGAATTCATTCCGCCCTGGAGTTGCGAACTGTTCGAGCCATACCGAAGGATGCACGCCGGTGAGCAAGTAATCGAAAGTGATCAGCTTCGCGTCCTGCCAGTGCGGCTGGACAAGCGTCATCAACTGCGCCAGCTCTTCAAAGCAGAAAAGAAAAAACAGATGCGGATACCAATACCGCCAGAAATGCCACCACCGCGCCGGAAAGGAGGGACTTTCGTTTTGCGAATATTCCCCGTAACGCGCCTGTATTCGGCACAACAGCAGCACCACGCAAACCACCGCCGCGCGCAAACCAAGCAAACGCAGAGGGTGCTGTATGTGTTCCGCGAAGAGCGCGATCAACACGCTGGACGCGGCAAAATAGCCGAAGGCCCACCACTCAAAGCCTCCGCAAGCGGCCCAGGCCACCGCCAATTCTCTCCGGATTGAATTCGTCGCCCCCTGGCCCATTTCTCGTTTCGCGTCCCACTCGCTGGTGGCGCTTTGATACGCCGCGGGCGTCGCCAACACTTGCGCCACTCCTTCCGTGGAAACCTCACTATTCTTCATACCATTCATGTCCGTGTTCCAATCATTTGAAATTTTGCTTTCTCCCTCAGCAACTCTTCCGAAGCCGGCTTCTTTTCCACGTGCCAGTGCCAGATCGCCCAATCCCGTTCGTTCGAGATCCGCGCCAGATCCTTCCCGGGATTTACGGCATGCGCACGCCCAACCGCCTCCAGCATCGGCGCATCGAGCATCGTGTTTCCATAGGCGTGCGACTGGCGCAATTCAATCTGCATTGCGGCCGCCAGCGTCGCCATGGATCTGCGTTTGGCCTCGCCAATATTCGCTTCGCCGATCAGCCTCCCGGTGAACATTCCACCGTGCTCTTGCAGCCGCGTCGCGCTCACCAGAATTTCTATTTCCAGCCCGCGCGCTTCCAACTCGCACTCCAGCGCCATCGCCACCATGCGCGCCACCGGCTTCACCATTCCACTCACAAGCACGATTTCGTGCCCCTGCCGCGCGTGCCATTCCGCGCGCGCCACTCCTTCTTCAAAAAAGGCAATCGTCCCCATGGATTCCAGAATTTGCTCAACGCGCAACCCGCAAAGATATTTCTTATTCCCCTGCGTGATCGCGGCAATACCCTTCGGGAACAACCACGCCGCCTCCGCTGCCCATCTCGCGTAGTTCATCAGCGGCATGGCCCCGTTGTGCCGCAGTTCACGGAACAGTCTTTTTTCCAGTGACGGCTCCGGCACCAGCGTCCCGTCAATATCGAAAAACGCCGCCGTGCGCCGCGCCTGCATCGCCTCGCCGCTCATCGCGCGTCTCCCCGCGCTTCGCCGCCGGTATTTCCGGCCGCAATCTGGCTAGCCAGGAATTTCCATCCTTCCACCAAAACCGGCAACCCGCGCACCACACAGAAAATCCCGGTCATCCACGCCAGCGTTTGCGCGCCTGCGCGAATGGCCGCGTGCACGTCCAGCGAAACCGGCCCCAGCAGCGCCACCGGCCCGCGCGTCAACGCCAACTCCAATCCCAGATAGCAAAAGCACACACATTTCAATCCCGCGTACAAACCCCGGCTCCAGCGCGACGCCACGAGCGCCCTCGCCAGGCCGCTCTGCAGCATCGCGCCGGTGCCCCATCCCGAATGCCCAGCCTTCATTGCCAGCGCACGCAGGAAATCCGTCGCCGCGCCCCGCGCAAAAAACAGGATTGGCATCCACACCGAAACCATTCCCACCACCGCGAAGTACGTGAAAAACATATTCTCGATCATGCGGTCGCCCAGGATGTCTAGTTGCGCTCCCACGGGCGTTGCCATTTTTTTCGCGCGCGCCAGATGTCCGTCCAGCGCGTCCAGGGCAATCGACGCCACCGTCAAGACCACGCCCAGCAGGTTCATCCATGCCCCGTGTCCGAATGCGCTCACCGCCAGAAACCCGATCAGCACGCGAAGCAGCGTTACTTTGTTCGGTGTCCAGTCCATGCGCACCTTCCAAAACTCGTAAGGCCCGTCTTCTGCTTGCCCCCGGAGGGGAGGCGGGCCATCGCCAAGCCCGCGCAAATCATCTTGCCCCTGCGGACGGCCTCAGAAGGCCGTCCCTACGAAGGCATCAAACTCTCGCTTCTACGGTAGGGCCCGCCTTCTGCTTGCCCCCGGAGGGGGAGGCGGGCCGCCCATCCGTGCCACCTAGTGCGCCTCTTCTTGCAAGCTCAAAGCCAACTCGCCTCCGCGCAACTCACCCGCGATCAGCGAGTTCCAGTCCAAATCAAAGCGCCCCATCACCCTTCTCCGCCAGCCAATCCCACCACCTGTCTCTGTAACCTGTCGCCATCCACCACACTCCAACCAGTGCGTCTAACTCTTTTGTATCGGGGCCGCGGCGGCGCAATCTGGTCCTTGTTTGTGCGAGAATAGAAACGCACGCTGGCTATCATCGGCGTCCCGTGCGGCGAATTTCAAATTTCAGGGAAACGAGTCTCTCCCTCATGACGGATGTCTCTTTAGGTCTAGCGTTTCTCGCCGGCCTTATCTCCTTTCTTTCGCCGTGCGTTCTTCCGCTTGTTCCCGGCTATATTTCGATGCTTTCCGGTATTGGCGTGGAGCAGCTTCGCCAAGGTGAGCAGCCAAAATCAGGTCTGTTCTCTTCCGCGCTTTCCTTCGTGGTGGGATTTTCCGTCGTGTTCATCGGCTTTGGCGCTTCGGCCAGCGCCGTTGGCGGATTCCTGCGGGAGAATCGTGCGCTGCTCGCACCGGTCGCCGGGGCGTTGATTATTCTGTTCGGGCTGCATCTGATCGGCGCGTTGATGCGCATGAACATTCGTGCCGGGTTGATTCTTGGTGTGGTGCTCGTCGCGCTCGGCATCGCCTCTCTCGTAAAACACGGTCCGCTGTTTGCCGGACTTGGCGCCAGCCACTTCTTTTCTCTTTCCATCATTGGATTCTTCGGGCCGCAACTCGCCCGCTGGCTCAATCGCGACGTCCATCTCCGCAGCCAGGACACCAAGCCCGGCATCTTCAGCGGCTTTTTGCTCGGCTTCGCGTTTGCCTTCGGCTGGACACCCTGCATCGGCCCTATTCTCGCCACCGTCCTCACTCTGGCCGCCGCCAGCGATACGGTCGCGCGCGGCATCTTGCTGCTGGCCGTTTATTCCGCGGGACTCGCCGTTCCCTTTTTACTCACGGCCGTCCTCCTCGGCCAGTTCTTGCGCTTCTACAAAAATTTCCGCAAATATCTGCATGCCGTGGAACTCTTCAGCGGTGTGCTCCTGCTCTTTGTCGGTGGCCTGGTCTTCTTTAACAAGTTGGCCTGGCTCTCGGGTAAACTAAGTTTCTTGAACCGTTTTTCGATGTAATTGGGATGGATGGAATCGTTATGAAAAAAATCGCAATCATCATCGTCACCGTAGTCGCATTAATCGGAATCACCATTTACGCCGATCGCGCCACCCGAGTTTCCGGCGCCGGCGTTCATCACACAGAGGCCACCGCCTCCGGCAAGCCCGAACCGCAACTCAAACTGAAAGACGTAAGCGGAAAAGACGTGGACCTTGCCGACTACAAAGGCAAAGTGGTGTTCGTGAATTTCTGGGCCACCTGGTGCGATCCCTGCCGCGTGGAAATTCCCTGGCTGATCGCCATGCAGAACAAATACGGCCCAAAGGGATTCACGGTTCTCGGCATCGCCATGGACGACGAGGGCAAGTCCGCTGTCGCGCCGTTCCTCGACAAAGAACGCTTTGATGTGGATGGCCAAAAGTTGCCCATGAACTATCCGATTCTTCTCGGCACCGATGAAGCCGCGGACAAATTCGGCGGCATTCTCGGCTATCCCAGCAGCTTCCTGATTTCCCGGGATGGCAAAATCGTCACAAGTTTTCAGGGCTTGAAGAGCGAAGACGAACTCTTCCACGCCATTGAATCGCAGCTGTAAGAAAGCGCCGCCGCATGCTCACGGAACACGACTTCCAGAAAAAAGCCGACCTCGCCTTCGAGGATCTGAAAAAGCGCCTACTGAAACTTGGCGACGTGCACGGCTTCGACGTGGAGGGCGAAAGCGGCAAGTTGGAAGTGATTTTTGAGGAGCCGGAAGCCGCGAAGTTCGTGATCTCTCCAAACACGCCCATCCGCGAAATCTGGATTTCCGCGCTTTCCACCAGCTTCAAACTTGGCTGGTCCGAAGCGCGCAACACGTTTGTTCAAGAGAAAACCGGCGAAGACCTCCACACCGTTATGAGCCGCGTAGTCTCCCAGCAACTAGGCGCTCAGGTAACGGTATGAGCCGCATCGCGACCCTTTTTACCACCGGCGGTCTCGCGCTCTGTTTGCTGCTCACGCCGGTCGCCGTGTCGCAAGCACCCTCCGGCAAGGACGTGATCGCACCTGAAGCGTTCGCTTCGCAAGATCCCGTTGCACGGGGCATGTCGTTTCAAGTTGCCGTCGTGATGAAGATTCGCCCTGGCTTTCACGTTAACGCGCGCGAAGTCACCGAAGACTATCTGATTCCCACCGACCTGCGCGTTGAGCTTCCTGCCGGATTCAAACTCGGAACCGTTTCCTACCCGAAAGGCTCGCTGAAGACCTTCAGTTTTTCCAAAAACAAGCAGCTGAATGTTTACACCGACAGCGTCACCATCCGCATGCCGCTCACTGTTCTCGCCAGCGCCCCGCTTGGCCCACAGCATCTCCCCCTGAAACTCCACTATCAAGCCTGTAGCAACGAAATCTGCCTGCCGCCCACCAACAAAGATGTGGATGCCACCATCAACGTAGTAGCCAATCCCTCCGCCGCCAAACCCGCCAACCAACAAGTTTTCTCGAACATGTAGCGTCCCTTGTCATCCTGAGGACCGCGCAGTTTGCGGGCCGAAGGATCTCAACTTCGAAATCATGCTTAATTTGTCACCTTGAGATTCTTCGCGCATCCTTATCGGATGCACTCAGAATGACAACCGTTGGAGCGGTGCCGCAACAAGAAACCCGGATCCCTTACTTCCTTTACTTCCTTTACCTCATTTACTTCCTCTACTTCCAATTCCTCACCGCATCACGCAACCTTCGCACCACGCGCTCCTGCCCAAGCGCCACCATCGTATCGAACAGCGGCGGAGCAACAGCCTGGCCCACGATCGCCACACGCGTGGCGTTGATCAGCAGCCCGGCTTTCACGCCGCCGTCTTCCGCTACTTTGCGGGAAGCATGATCGCAAGCGTCGTGATTCCAATCGGGCAGCGCCTCCAGCGCATCCGCCAACTTGGCCAGCAGCCCCGGCACCTTTTCATCTTTCCAGAACTTCGCCTTTGCGGCCTCATCAATCGGGAACTCATCGCTGAAAAACGCCCGTGACCAGCTGGAAAAATCCGGCAGCAGGCGCACGCGTGGCCGCAGCAGATCCACGGTCTTGGAAAACCATTCTCCACCCGCCCCGGACGCCCACTCTTCTTTCCACAAACCATCCTGCTTCAACTGCGCTTCCACGTGCGGAACAAGCTCCTCGATTGGCAGTTTCTGCAGGTATTGCGTGTTGAACCACTCCAGCTTCGGCCGGTCGAATACTCCGTTCGTTCGGCTCACCCCTTCGAGCGAAAATTTCTCAAGAAGCTCCGACGTACGCAAAAACTCTTCGCCGCCGCCCGGCGACCAGCCCAGCAGCGCCAGGAAATTGCGAAATGCCTCGGGCAAAAAACCCTCGCGGCGGTACATATTCACGTCCGTCGCACCGTGGCGTTTCGAGAGTCGCGACTTGTCCGGCCCCAGAATCAGCGGCACGTGGGCAAAAATCGGAGGCTCCGCGCCCAGCGCGCGATAGAGCAGCACCTGCTTCGGCGTGTTGGAAATATGGTCGGCACCACGGATCACGTGCGTGATTCGCATATCAATGTCGTCGGCCACCACGCTCATCTGATACATGGCCTGCCCGAACTCTTCGCCCTCTTTCCCGGAGCGCAACAGCACGAAATCCTCAATTTCATCGTTGGAGAATTCGCGTTCGCCAAAAACGGCGTCGAAAAATTTGGTTGTGCCGCCCAACGGCACCTTGAAGCGCACCGCCGGCTTCGTTCCCGGCGTGGAAGCCTTGCCGTCGCGGCAGGAGCAGCGCGTGATCCGCCGCACTTTGCCGCCCTCTGCGCCCTCTTCCGCGTGGTCGCCGCCAACATATTTCTCCGGCGGGCAGTAGCACAAAAACGCATTGCCGCTGGCCAGAATCTTTTTTCCGGCTTCCTGATAGAGCTGCGTCCGTTGCGACTGGTAGAACGGCCCTTCGTCCCAATCCACGCCCAACCACTTCAGGGCGTCAATAATTCCGGAGACCAATTCCGGCTTGTTGCGCTCAGCGTCGGTGTCCTCGATGCGCAGGATCATCGTCCCGCCCGCTTTGCGTGCAAACAGCCAATTGAAAAGCGCCGTGCGCGCGCCGCCCACGTGCAAATACCCCGTCGGCGATGGCGCAAAGCGCACCCGCACGGGTCCTGAATGTGTCTTGCCGGCTTCGGTCATGATCGGTAGGGTCTCACTCTCTTCTCGGAAACGTTCAGTTTAGCGGAAGCTCCGGTGGGGAGTCCAACACCGGCAAAAGGTGACTAGCTCCTGGGCTTTTGGCGGGCAGGCTTACGTACCACGGGGCGTAGTTTTTCGGGATGCTCCTGAAGCTACGCCAGCAGGAGGCGCCTTTTTTCCTTGCCTCGTTTGCTTTCCGTGCCAGATTTTGCGCCGTTTGTAAGAAGATGGCCAGACGCAGCCGTTGGAGTGATGCTCCGCGTGATCGTGCTGCTGGCCCTTGTGGCGCTGGCCCTTTTCGGACAAAACGCCTCCGCGCAATCTTCCACTTGGGTCACCAACCTGCACACAAACTGGAGCGACACGAACGCCTGGGTTGGCGGCGTGAGCCCAACCAGTTCGAGTAGTGTCTTCATCGGATCTGGTGGGCCAGGGAACTCCTTCGGTCCCACGCTCGACGTGGATGCCACGGTCAACAATCTGGAGCTGAATAGAGATGGCGTGATCAATTTTAATCAGGGCAAGACCCTGACCGTAAACGGCAGTGCCCTGCTGGATGGTGCAACCAACGTCAATCTGGGCACCTTAACTCTCAACGGCACCGCATCCAACAGCGGCACGATATCGGTGCAACTCTCGACCACCCTCGTAAACGGACAGCCTGTTTTTCTTGGCGAAGGAAATATCAACGGCAGCGCTACGTTGGTCAACTCCGGCACAATCCAAGGCGCCGGCTCGATCTCCAACAACATCACCAACACCGGAACAATCAATAGCACCGGACTGATTCTTTCCGGTGACGTGCAGAATACTGGGGCACTATCGTCGGTCCTGGTTTCTTGAATCTCTCCGGTTCTACCGTGACCGGCGGATTGATTGATGACGTTAAGCTGGTCACGCAGAATGGCACCGTAAATGGAGTTACCTTCGGCCGGACGGGTGACGCCAATAGTGTCGATCTCACGGCCGGTTCCCAGCTCACTCTGGGTTCCTCGGGCGCCATCAATCGTAGCTTCTTGTTCGACGACGGAAAGAATGGCATTCGCCGGATCGCATGTACCTGAACGCCCGCCACATCGTCATGGTCGAGCCCGTCGGAGCGAATTCGAAAGTGGCGCAGCTGATCGCGGAATCGCAGCAGAAATAGCTTCATCTGGCATTTCTCACCTGCCGAATTACTCGCGACAAAAATTGCCGGCGGCCAGGGCAACTTCCAGGCCGGTCAAACTGCAAAGGCCCGCCCGGGTTGCCGTGTGCAGTCACTCCCCGGAGTTGGGACATGGCCGCCAGCTGTCACGTACAGTGCCGAAGTCTATTCCCCCGTCTGCCCGTTGGCTCTCGGGGAATTTCCCTAATTCAAAAAAGCAAACAAAGTAGGGCCGCCAATACCATCCGTTCAAATTTGCAGGGCTAAACCTCTGTGCCCGCCTCGTACCCTCCCGCCTACTATCTTTTTCGCAACTAATACTGTGGTGGGCTTGCCGTGACATTTTTGCGTGCCGCATAATCCTAAGTGATTCGTTTTGTGTGTGGTTTGGGGTGACTCGTTCGAAGCCGCATGGTGCGGAGCGCGCTTTTTTGCAGCACCAGCTCTAGGTCAGTGCGCAGCCTGCTGCTTCTCCCAGTCTCTTCGCGGGCCCTTGCGCCCACAGAACGACCAAATACGTTCGCATGCCTCAAAGCATACTTGCCCTCGGCTTGCTCCTCGCAACACTCCTGGTAGGGGTGTTTTTCGCGTACATCTATACGTTGAAGCGGCAAATTTACCTGCTGTATTGGTCGGTGGGCCTCGCTCTTTACGCACTGCACTTTCTGAGCCCCGCGTTAACATCGCGGATCGCCCCGAATGCCTTTCTCACTTCGTTGAATTATGCGCTGTTTGGAATCGCCGCCATTTGTTTCTTCCTCGGGGCACAGCTTTACACGCGCCAGGCTCTTTGGCTGAAACCCGCCATCGGAGTGGCTGTTTTTCTTGCCCTGTGGTCCGCGGCCAACGCACTCGGGTATTTTGCGGTCCCTGCATTCATTCCCGGCTCTTTGATTTACATCGCCGTTGGTTATCTTTTCTGGAACGAAAGCCGCCATCACGAAACGCTCGCCGATCGCCTGCTGGGCGTGGCGTTTTCCGCTTGGGGCGGGATCTTCCTGGTTTTCTACCTGCTGGACTCCGCGCGGACTCTTGTGGGTGACGCCATGCCAACGCTCTCTGCGATCCCGCTGGCGTTTGTCTGCATGCTGCTGGTGATGGCGGTCTACGAAGAAGAAAAACGGCGCGTGGAGCGCAACATGCTCGCGCTCTCCAACTTAAACCTGGCCACGTCCAGTTTTGTTGGTGGCGAAATTCAACGCATGCTGGCCCAGGCACTGGACCGCGTGCTCGGCGTCGTGCGTTTGCCGTCCGGCGCCCTGTTCCTGCATCACGGCGATACTTCCGGACCAACTTCTGTCGTCTCCGCGGGCATTCCCGACGAATTCTGCCGTGCCACACAGGAAGAGGGTTTGGACGACTATCTCGTCGGTCTGGTCTCCCGCCTTGGCGGCCTCCTGGGTTTCCGCGATCTCCGTGACGACAATCTGACTGCTCTGGAAAATGACGAACCGTTGCGCCGCTTCCGCGAACTCGCGCTGAAACACGGACTGCGCAGCGTCGTCGTGATCAGCCTCCAGGCCAAGGAACAGGCGTTTGGATTGTTGCTGCTTGGCACGCCGGACAATCGCCGCTTCACCTCCGCCGAATTGCGCTTACTGCTCGCGCTGGGCCACCAGATCGGTATGGCTGTCGAAAACAGTTTTCTGATTCAACAGACTTCGCGCCGCTCCGAGGAATTGCACGTTCTGAACGAAATCGGGCGCGCACTCAGCTCTACGCTGAATAAAGAAGACCTGCTGCGCAAGATATGGGAAGAACTACGGCGCCTTTTCGATGTGGAGAATCTTTATCTCGCCAGCCCGGATCCGATTCGCGATGCCATCAATTTCGACCTGGAAATGATCGGCGGCGTGCGCATGCCCACGCGTTCCCGCCCGGCCGGGAATCGCATTACCGAGTACATCATCCGCACCCGGCAACCAGTCCTGATTCGTGAAAATTACGTAACCGAAGTCCGCAAGCTGGGTATCGAGCCCATTCGCGCCAGCGGATCCTTCTGCGGTGTACCTCTAGTCGCCTACGATCAAGCCATCGGCGCGTTGTGCATTTTTTCGGACCACGAACGGGCGTTCGATGAAGGCCATCTGGAATTGCTGCGCGTGCTGGCCAGCGAAGCCAGCATCGCCATAGAAAACGCGCGGCTCTTCCAGAACGAACGCACCCGCGCGCGTCACTTGACCCTGCTGAACCTGATTTCACGCGACGCCATCGCCACTCTGAATCCAGACGAAGTGCTCAGCAAAATCACCGAACAACTGGAAAACGGGCTGCACTACGATCACATCGGCATCGCCATGCTGGACTACACCACCCGCGAACTCGTGATTCAGGCGGAAAGCGGCAAACGTCGCGGCGCTCTGGGTCGCCGCCTCCCGCTGGATACCGGGCTGATCGGCCAGGTGGCGCGCACTGGAAAGCCCTCGACCTATCGTGCGCTGCCAAATAATCAGAGTGGCGTGAAACCGGTGCTCCCGGACTCGGCCTCCGCCATGGGCTTGCCCATTTTCTATGCTGACCACCTCCACGGCGTGCTCTACGTGGAAACGCTGGAGCAGGTGGATTTTTCCGAGGAAGAATCGCTGCTGCTGCGCACCCTGGCCGACCTGATTTCCGGCGCCCTGCATAACGCGCTCACGTTCCAGAAAGCCCAGGAGCAGGCCATCACCGACGGCCTCACGGGCGTGAAGACGCACCGGTTTTTCATGGAAGCGCTCTCTTCCGAGTGGAAACGTTCCTCCCGCGCCGGGCGGTCCTTCGCGCTGGTGCTGATGGACCTGGACCGCTTCAAGTTCGTGAACGATTTTTACGGTCACCTCGAGGGCGACCTGGTGTTGCAGCGTGTCGGCCAGATTCTGGAGACGAATTGCCGTAGGTCAGACGTTGTTGCCCGTTATGGCGGCGACGAATTTGTGATCCTGATGCCGGAAACCACCATGGAGCAGGCCCGCCAGCTTTCTTCGAAACTGCGCGGCTGGGTCGCCGCCGATCCCCTGCTTCGCGAGAAAAATATCAGCGCAAGCTTCGGCATCGCCTGCTACCCACTCCACGGCGCTTCACCGCAGGAACTGATTCAGGTCGCCGACGCTTCGATGTACCTCTCCAAGCATCAAGGCGGCAACACGGTTTCCACAGCCGACCACGTGGATCCCAACGAAGCCCGTCGTTGGAAGCGCGACGTCCTGGAAGCCTATCTCGGCGTCACCCTCAAGCGTCTTTTCACTACTGGGCCGGATGCGTTCGAGGAAATTTACCTCCGCCTGCGCCAGTTCACCGATTCCCTCCCCTCGATCGAGTCCGTGCAGCCTTCGTCCACGGATGGCCCGCGCGCGCTTCCACAATCCATTCTCGATACCGTCACTTCGCTCGCGTACGCCATTGACGCGAAGGATCAATACACGCAAGGCCATTCGCAAAAAGTTTCCGCCTACGCGGCGCTGCTCGCCGAAGCCCTGGGCATGACCGAATTGGAAGTTGAGGAGGTTCGCCTCGGCGCCGTGTTGCACGACGTCGGCAAAGTGGGCATTCCCGAAGCGATCCTGAACAAGAGTGGCCCTCTGAACCTGGAAGAGTGGGACACCATGAAGACCCACGTGACCTTCGGCGGAAAACTGCTCGAGCCACTGGTGCCTCTCGCGCGCATTCGCCGCATGGTCCTGCACCATCACGAATTTTTCGATGGCTCCGGATATCCCGAGGCACTGGCCGGAGAAAATATTCCTCTCGGCGCGCGCATCATCACCATCGCCGATTCCTACGACACCATCACCAGCGACCGCAGCTACAAAAAAGGTCGCACCGCGGAACAAGCTCTTACCGAGCTGGAACGCTGCGGTGGAACGCAGTTTGATCCGCGTCTCGTGGAACTCTTCGTCCGCGCGATGCGCCAACTCCCCAATCCCATCATCGAAGTCGCCTCGCTCCTCTCCCGCACCTCTTAAGCGCTTTACCCGGCGGCACCTGCCTGCCACTCCCTCCAGCCGCGCGGATTAAGCGCTTCATTCCGCTCCCGAGAATCTAGGAGTACTTGAACTACATCGGCATTTCCCAATTTTTCTTTTTTAATTAATTGCTCCCTCGAGCAACCTTTTTATCCTGCAAGAAATCCTTGTGAATACGTTCTCTCTCCAAGTGAGGTAAAAGCTATGACATCCCTTGCGTGCAGTCGTCTCTTTGTGTCTTTACACCGGTTTGAAAACGTCATCGGCTTCCTGCTGATCGCTGGCACGCTTCCGTTATTCTTCGTGCCGCGCGTTTGCGCCCAGGATGCCAGCCATTCGCCTGGCTGGGTGGTGATTTCGGTTCCAGATTATCGGGCCCTGCGCGTGAAGGCGTATCCCACAGAGCGCGCCCCGGAGCCGCCTCCGGTGGACGCAACACTCACGCGCGTCGAGTATGACCTGCGCGTGGACTCAGACCTCGCGTCCGGCCGCGCCACGCTCACTGTAGACGTCCTCAAGAATGGCTGGGTCCGTGTGCCAATTCCCTCCGGGCTCTTCGTTCGCGAAGCCAAGCTCGACGGCAAACCGCTTTCCCTTGCGCCCCCGGCTGCCGGCCCAGGCGCAGGTCAGCTTTCCGCATTACTTTCGCATCCCGGCCGCTCCGTGATCTCGCTTGAAATTTCACTGCCGATCGCAGCGTCCGCCAGCGAGGATCGTCTCTCGATTCCCTCCACGTTTTCCGGCGTCACCAAAGTCACTCTGGCAATTCCCCGCTCCGGCGTGGACCTTTCTCTGAGCGGCGGCCTGTTTTCAGACTCCGCGGATCTTCCAAACGGCGGCGGTAAATGGACCGTCTACGGAAAAGGCGGCGAGCCCATGACCTTCGTCTGGCGTCGAAAAGTAGAAGACCACCACGCCACGCTGCCGCTGCGCGTGCGCGGCGCGCTGACCGAATTTGTGGGCTTGGGCGAAGATGCAACCTCGCTGATCGCCAACGTCAATCTGGATATCACGCAAGGGGCCGCCAGGGAAGCGCGAATTCAATTTCCGGACAACGTAACCATCAATCAGGTACAAGGCGCGCTGGTGGCGGATTGGGAAGTGAAGCCGGGAGAGTTGCGTGTCACTTTCCTCGAACCCGTTGAGCAAGCGGCGAGCTTCGTGATCAACGGTGAAGCGGCAATTCCGCACGACGGCGCGATTGATGTCCCCCTGCTTCGTCTCATGGGCACGGAACGCGACACCGGCGGCGTAGCCGTGGATGTCCTGGGTGCCGGCGAGATCAAGGAAGACACCGTGAAGGCCCAAGGGCTGGAACGCGTGGATCCAAGCGACCTCGGTGAACTTGTGGCCAACCGCCAGTCGCCGGCGTTGCTTGCGTTTCGCCTCCGCCCGGGCGACGCAAAATCGCAGCGCTCGCTGCATATCAATGTTGCGCGTTACGCCCAGCAAGCCGTGCTGATGGCAAATATCGAGGAGGCGCGCTATCGGGTGCTGCTTACGCGGGACGGCAAATCGCTGGTGGAATCGCGCTATGCCGTGCGCAACAATCAGCGCAATTTTGTGAAGGTTACGCTGCCGCCTGGCGCAATGCTTTGGAGCGCCACGCTGGCCGGAAAACCGGTGCGCCCCGGCTCGGCGCCAGACGGAAGCTTGCTGCTGCCGCTTGCAAAATCACGCGCCGGCGACGACGCTCCCGAATTCGCGCTCGACATCGTATACCTGTTGCCTGGCACGTCATGGACCGACAAGGGCCGCGTGAAACTCGCACTGCCCGCGCTGGACCTGCCTGTCTCGCGAACTGGCCTGCAGATCTTTTATCCGCCGGTGTTCCGGCTCTCGCCGGAGCCAGGTTCATTTCACTCCGAAGCTTACGAGAACCCGGCTTCCACGGTTTTCGTTGCGGCCGTCGGCGAACCGCCTGTCAATACGCCGATGACGCCGCCGATTAGCGCAACCACCGGATTTGCCGGGGGCCTGCCCTCCACCGCGATGGACATGCTGAAAGACGACACCGAGCGCGACGCGAAACAACGCGCGGACAAAACACTAGTGGACAAATTCAACGCCGCCCAAAGCGCCTCCCGTGCCGCGGGCATTCTTCCCGTGCGCGTGGATTTCCCGGCGTTCGGTCCATCGCTCTATCTGGTTTCCGAACTCACCGGTGAAAACCAGTCTCCGTCCGCGGAATTTTCCTATCAACAGAACAAAAAGGCAGGTGGCAAGTGAAACTCCGGATATTCTTCGTTGTTCTCGCAGGCATTCTTGCAGCGCCCACTTTCGCGCAGCGCATGCTGGAGCCCCCGCAGCCAGCGGCCGGAAACGTCACGCTTTCCCTCGACGAATACAACCGCCTGCTCGCGCTCGCCAACCGGCCCGGGAAATCCACCGAAACGCCGCCGCTGCCCTATGTCCTGAATCGCGCGGACTTGAAATTCCGCGTCACCAATTGCGATGTGCTCGGCGCGATCCTGATTGACGGGGAAACCCTCGGCGGAAATTCCACCAAAGTTCCGCTCACCACCGGAATGACCATTCTCGACGCACGTCAAGGCTCCCGCCCGCTGCCGCTGCTGCTGGACAACGGCACGCACATCGCCGTTTTGCCGGGCGCCTCCGATTTTTCAGTCAGTCTCGAAGCCGGCCTGCCGCTCACCATCGAAACCGGCCGCGCCTCGTTCGCGCTGCCTGTGCCTTCCGCGGGGAGCGTTCGCCTTTCGCTCTCCGTTCCCGGAGATCGCGCCAACGTGCAATTAAATCACGGTGTCATCACGCATCGCGCCACGGTCAACGGCAACACGGAAATCGAAGCGACGCTCGTTCCCGGTCAAATTGCCAGTGTCTGGTGGGCCACCCGCGAAGTGGTCGCGCCCACCGTTCCGCGCGAAGTGCGCTTCCTTTCGGAGGTGAAGTCGCTGGTCTCTGTCAGCGAAACGGATCTGCAGATCGCCGCGCTTGCGGATATCACCGTCGTGCAGGGCGACGCGGAGCAATTTTCCGATAGCGATTCCGCCCGGCTTCGAGGTCACTTCCGTCAACGGCCCCACGCTGGAATCCAGCGAAGTGCAGAATGGCGTTCTGCTGTTAAAAACTGCCGGTCATGGCCGCGTACATGAATTCCTGATCTCGCTGGACCGACCGCTTTCCGACGCAAATGCCGCCGCGCCGATCCTGGCATTCAAAGATGCGCAGCGGGAAACCGGCGAAGTCCTCGTCGAAGGCCAAGGAACGATCGAACTGACTGCCAAGGAATCCGGCGGCTTGAAGCGCCTGGACGTAAAGGAAATTAATCCGTACTTGCGGGCACTTTCGCGCTATTCCCTGCAGGCGGCATTTCGTTATCACCGGCAACCCGGCGAATCCCCGGCGCTTGGCCTGGAATGGACACGATTCCCCGATGCCAGCGTGCTATCTGCCGTTGCGGAGCGCGCCGTGGTCACCACGCTGGTCACTTCCGAAGGCAGATCGCTCACCGAAGTGAAACTCACGGTGAAAAATCAGGCCCAGCCCTTCTTGAAAGTGGATTTGCCACCGGGAGCCAGCATTCTCACCGCCGAGGTCGCCGGTGAAAAAGTAAAACCCGTACAGGGCGCGGACGGCAGCCGTGTGCCCCTGCTTCGTGCAGGATTCCGTCCTGCCGGCGCTTACACCGTTTCGTTTGTGTTTCTTCATTCCGGCACGCCTTTTGCAAAAAAAGGCGATTCCGATCTGGCACTGCCGAAAATGGACATCCCCATCGGCATGATGGAGTGGGAGGTATTTTTGCCGGAGCGTTACAAGGTGAAAGACTTTGGCGGCGACGCCCTTTCCGCCTCACTCTGGCCCACGGACTTTCAATTGGATGCGCAACTACAAAACTCCGGCGACGGGTGAAGGCCGCGGAATCGGCTACGGTTCCGGTGCTTCCGGTCCCGTGGTTGCGAGGTAATCTCGCTTCACTCCCCATGAACGGTCGCGAATATTCTCAACTCCTTCTGATTTCGCCGGGAGTTGCCCTTTCCTACGGCCAACTCAGCGGCGTCGTAATGGATCAGACCGGAGCGGTGATTTCCGACGCGTATGTGGAGCTCCAGAATCTGACCACGCACGCAACCTGGTCCGCCTCCACCACCTCGGACGGGCAATGGCTCATCCCGGGCCTCACCAGCGGGAGTTACCAGATTACGGCGAGCGCACCTGGATTTCAGGCGCGGCGTTCTGTGCTGAACTACGATGCAACGAAGCCAGTCGCGTATCAGATTGGATTGAACATCGGCGCCACGACCACCAGCATTGAGGTGTCCGCAGAGACCAGCACAGTCGATACGGAAACTGTGCAAATTGGCGGGCGCAAGGAAAAGCGCAGCAAGAACGTGCCGCCTCCGCCACCTCCCGCATCGGCCAACGTTTACAATCTCCAGCAGCGCGTCGCCGGCGTCCTTCCCGTGGCCGTCAATATTCCGCGCGACGGCGTTTCCTATCGCTTCCTCCGGCCGCTGGTGTTGGACGAAGAGACCAAGCTTTCCTTCACCTACAAATCAAAATAAGGGCGAATCCTGACTGACAAGCTGTTCATCCCTTCCGGGGGCCGGGCTTGCTCGGCCCTGTTCGGCAGCCGGAAGTTCTGCCGCTCTATCTTCCAAATATTCACTACTTTTAAAATATCGGCGGGCATACCTGTCTCTCGCCGCATTCCACTCTTTCGTCGGGTTGCGCTAAGATGGCCGAAGCCATGACACTTCGCTCGCCCGGCGACCACTTGAGAGAAATGCGCTCCCGCTTGGGGATTACCACGCGTGATGTGGAAACCCTGAGTCAGAAAGTCGCCGAGGACGAAAAAAATCTCGAATTTCAAATCTCCAACGCCTGGTTGACGCAAATCGAAAACTCCGATTCCGTTCCCAGTATCTTCAAGCTCTACTCTCTGGCGTCCATTTATCGCGTTAAATTCACCGACCTGCTTCTCATCTTCGGCCTGGATCTCCAGAAAATCTCCCATCACCAGCTTGCCTCTCCGCTGCCCAACACGCACCTGACGAATCTGGAGGTTTACGACACGGATCGCACAGTGTCTTTTCCCGTCCGCTTCGACCGCGGGTTTGACCTCGACAACACCAATCTCCTCGCGCGCATGGTGGAAATCTGGGGAGAAGTGCCCATCGCCCTGCTGCAACACCTCGACATTCGCCACAGTCTTTACGGCTACATCGGCTTGCAGGATTTCACGCTTTACCCGCTGCTGCGTCCCGGCTCATTCGTGCAGGTGGATCAACGCCGGCGCAAGATCCAGCCCCATCGTTGGCGGACCGAATTTGATCGCCCCATTTATTTCATTGAACTCCGCGACGGCTATGCCTGCTCCTGGTGCGAGTTGCATGACAAGGATCTGCTGCTGTTGCCGCACCCGCTATCCCCGGCCACCGTGCGGCGTTATGTTTTTGAGAAAGAGGCCGAGGTTATCGGCCAAGTGATGGCAGTGGCGATGCGGTTGACAGAAGCCCCTGATGTTGGAGGCGACGCAGCTTCAACACCTCTAGCGCGATCTTGATGTTGCTCAGAAACAGTCGGACCATCGTCGGGTCCACTTCCATCGGCACGGCCACGCGATAAGGCTCCAACTCCTGCCAGGCACGAACCAATCCAGTCGGCTGCTCGCGGGAAATGTGGACGTAGCGCTCCAATTCCTCCACAAGTTCTTCCAGATTTTTGGTGGCCAGGCGGCAGAAGATTTCGCGATGTGCGGTCTGCAGGGCGTCTCGCGCTTCGCCGGGCTGATGCCGAGTCGAAAGCCCTTCATGATGGTAGGTTCCGGTGTTGTAATCCCGCGTGGAGGCAAGATAAATCAGCCGTGCCAGATCGCACGGAATATTCGCCAGGGTGCGGCGCAAAAGATCTTCGTAAGCGGTCTGTCGGCTCGCGAAATTTGGGTGATCGTTCATTTCCGTCAGGCTCCGCCAAGGTTTCCGGCTGGCGCGATACGGTTTGCAGCCGTGGCATTTTCCAATATCTGTTCAATTGATTGCGACATCTCTAGCGCGTGCGTCGCCAGATCCTTCAAAAGATGCGGTCCAAACATGCGAATGAAGAGGCTCAGCAACCCGCAAAGCATCCGAAACTCAAAATAGCGAAGCACCAGCCCCAACTCCCGCGTCACATTCAGATTCCTGGTTTCCCGCGCCGCGGTCCGGTGCAGGTGCATGATCTGCCGCACCTCCTGCGAAGTATGACGCACCCAGAACAGCGCCACGCGCGTGCGTTCGGCGCGGTAAATCCTCCGCAACCTCATCGAACTCTGTCGCTCCACAAAATCGCGATCCTCAGCTGAAAAAATCCGGCGGATGCATTCCGCGGTTTCCGGTCCGTTTGAAAAGCGCGAGCGCGGATCCTCGGGAGCTTCTTCTTCCACTTCGAAGCCCCACGCCACCCCGGATACCCACAGCAGCAAGAGCAGCAGAATCGGCATCCCGGCAAATACAAGCAGTTCCATCATGGCCGCACCGCCGTTTGGAGACGCCCGCGTGCTTTCTTCAACGAAGCCGTTGTGGACCTCATAAGCCCATCATAGTCCTTGTCCGATTTATCTCTTCTCGCACTTTCCGTTATCGGATCTGCGGACCACAACGCCGCAGTCCAGATGCTCAGCACGAATGCGTAAGTAGCGGGCTGCGCGATCACCCAGAAGCGATCGGCCCTCTCCCCGTAATGCGCCACGATGGAGAGCTGCGCCACGCTCATCGCCACAAACGTGCCGTATCCCAACAAGATCCCGCCGAGGTTTCGCCCAAGCGGTATTGCATACCACGCCAGCAACAAGATAAGGATGACCAGTCCAACAGACTGGACCGCCCGCAGGTCCCGCTCTAAATCTACATAAGCAACGGACGGCCAGGCGGGAGAATTTGGGACAAGCTCCAGAAGCCACCGGCCGAAAATTCCCAGGAACGCCACGCCAAGGAGGTTACGCGCCATTCTTGCTGTCCCCGGAAATTCCCGCAATCCCACACGGCAAATCTCAAAGACCACAATGGATCCCAGAACAAGGGCCACAAACTGGGATACCCAATAGACATTTGGATAAAGCTCGGAGTACCAACGGTAGACGATGGAGCGCAGCACGTCCTGAACGAATACAAATAATACGTATGAGTAGAAGAGCGGGAATCTCTGGGCGAGCTTGGTCCGAAGCCCTCCCGCGACCAGAATGGCTTCCAACGAAAGCCCCAAGCACGAAATGAAAATGACCAGCATTGCCGATCGGCAACTCACGGAAGTTCAAGATTCTCCGTGTATGCTAGCATAAACTGGAGCGAGAGATACCCCCGATCTCTGCCAGTTTTTCTGACAAGCCATCCATCCGAAATTGACCTTTTTCCCCGGTCGAGTTCGCTGTCAAACCACTCTGCTGCGCCGGTGGCCGCAACCACTCCACCCGCTTCCGCTCAGGAATTTGCCGCGAGCGCTTTCGGCGGCGGCAGTTTCGGCACCGGGGGTGGTGTGATTCCATCGGCCCATAACGAAACTTGGGCGCGACTCCTCCGGTGAACCTCACTGCTGCTGCCATTGGCCCATTGGATTGCCATGCCTGTGGTCAACACCGCCGCCACAATGGTGGCCAGGGCGGATACCTGGAACGTTTGAGTGCGATTGTTCATTGGCCTCTCCTGATTGATTGGGGATGGGTTATGGCGAGCCGGATTACCTGCGGCTCGCTCACTTCCTTGTTTTGCAGACACTACGCTGGGGATGGGTAAGTTTAGAGAGTTGCAAGAAATTGGTTGGAATACCAAGCAGGGCGCTTTAGCTTGCTCGGTTTACTAGGCTGAATTCTGGCGCCAATTGGGTGGCTCGGCCGCTATGGAACATCACACAGACAGAGATCGCTTTCTCCGCTCTCCCCTGTCATTCTTCCGCAGGGAAGAAAATATTGCCTGCAAGCTAAGTGGCGCTTTGTTAATATTCGCATAATTGACTGAACGCAAAAGAGTTATCTCACCATCCAAACCAACTTCCCAGGGCGGGTTTGGTCAACGGTGGTTGGGCCGGCCAACATGCCATCGTCGCTCCCGATCAGTGGGACGGCGTATCGTCAAACTTCAGGGGATTATGTGTCCGGCGTGCGGTTCAGGCCGCCTGCTCGGGTTCCAAAGCAAGAACTCCTATTTGTCCGATGTGTATTCCAAAATGGAACAGACTCGCTTATGGGATTCGCTCTGGCCTCGCAGGTACCCGCTCCCCTCAAAAAAGCTGGTTTCTGTGGATGTATGCCGGGCGACTCCCAAAAATTCGGCTCGCATGCCCCGCGCGGCCACTTTTCACTAAGTTCGATTGATTCGGGATCCGGGGAACGGGAAATTAACGCGGGCATCCCCGTCCAGTGCGCGGAACTTGTCAATAAGGAGTGCGAAGGAAAAGCCGTTGGCCCGCAAAGCCGAGTCGCGTTTTGGTGTTGAGATTGCACCTTGAGCCCCCGCTCCGATACCGCGACGCGCCGGCGAAGTGAGCGTATCTTGCTTCAGCTCCATCTGTTCGTCGAAACTCAACTGGACGATGGAAGGGCAGTCTCCACGGATGCCTTCACGCTGGTGGTCAACGCCCACGGCGGCTTGCTGGAAATGAATCTGAAACTTCCACGGGGCCACAAACTCTGGTTGATCAACAGAGCTACCGGCGCCAGAGTCCCCTGCCATGTAATAGGCGCGCGAAAATCCAGTGACGGCGCGTTTGACGTTACCTTCGAGTTCGAATCACCCTCACCAGAGTTCTGGCCCATCAGGTTCCCGCCGCCAGACTGGCAACTCCTCAACGTAAAGTGAAATGAAGTGAAGGTACCGGATGCGGGCCGTCAGATAATTCCCAACGACTAGATCACAGGAAGCCGTCTACGGTCGGCGAGTCCATACTGATTTCCGAGCCATCCCGATCGCAGGCCACTTCCCTGCCTCAGCTAAGGGAATTTGTTACATTAACCGTGCAGCGGCATCGAACACAGTTACGATTGCCGGCGTGGAGAGGATTTCTTATGCAAACGGCTTCCGTACGATGGATCGGCGAGCAGAAATTCGCGGGCACCAGCCCGTCCGGGCACACGGTGCCGTTCGATTCAGACCGCGAATCGAACAAAGCACCCGGTCCAATGGAAATGGTCTTAATGGCGTTGGGTGCGTGCACGGCCACCGACATGGTGATTATTCTCGAGAAAAAGCGGCAGAAGCCGCAGGAGCTGGAAGTGCTCTGCTCCGGGGAACGTGCCACCGAGCCACCCACCGTGTGGACCAAGCTGGATGTGCTCTTCCGCATCCGCGGCGCCGTGGACGAAGCGGCCGTGAAGCACGCCATGGATTTGACCGAGGAAAAATACTGTTCTGTGGCGGCAATGCTGAAGAAAACGGCGGCGTTTACCTGGCGCTACGAAATCACTCCCGCCGAAGCTCAATGAATTTGCGGCGCTTGTTTCCGGGAAAGCGCATCGCATACAATCAATCGTCTCGACAGGGTGCAGGAATTCCTCAAGGAGAATCATGTCTCGCCGCGTTACCGCAAAAATTACGGGTGTAGCCGGTTATGTCCCGCCCCGCATTCTGAATAACGCCGATCTGGAAAAGATGGTGGACACCACCAACGACTGGATCATGGAGCGTGTCGGCATCCGTGAGCGTCACCTGGCGGACAAGGGCGTGGCCGCCAGCGACCTGGCGGTGCAGGCGGTGAAGAAACTCCAGTGCAAACACCCGTTTGACTTGCAGAGCGTGGACCTGATCGTGGTAGGCACGGTCACTCCAGACATGATGTATCCCTCCACGGCCTGCCTGGTGCAAGACAAACTGGGCATCAAAAATACCTGGGGCTTCGATGTTTCCGCCGGTTGTTCGGGATTTTTGTTTTCGCTGAATGTCGGCACAAAGTTCGTCGAATCTGGCCAGTATAAAAAAGTTCTGGTCATCGGTTCCGATGTGAATTCTTCCATGACCGATTTCACGGACCGCTCCGTCTGCATCATTTTTGGCGATGGCGCGGGCGTGGCACTGCTGGAACCCGCCGAGGAAGGCGAAGAAGGCATCATTGACCACGTCGCCCAGGTGGAGGGCATGGGCGGCCAGTTCCTTTACATGCCGGGCGGCGGCAGCCTGAATCCCGCAACGCACGAAACCGTGGACAAGAAAATGCATTACATCCATCAGGACGGCAAAAATGTTTTCAAATACGCCGTGAAAAAAATGGCGGAAATGACCGAGCGCGTGCTGGAGAAAAATGGCCTGACCGGCAAAGACGTGGACTGCTTCATTGCCCATCAGGCCAATCGCCGGATTATCACCGCAACCGCCGAGCGCCTGGGCATGCCTCTGGAAAAAGTGATCATCAATATTGACCGCTACGGAAACACCACCGCCGGCACCATTCCGCTGGCGATGCAAACGGCGCTCGAAGAGAAAAAGCTCAAGAAGGGCGACCTGGTGCTGCTCGCCGCCGTGGGCGCCGGCTTTACCTCAGGCGCCACGCTGGTCCGCTGGGCGTACTAAGTTTCCCCAAAAGAAAAAGCGGACGAAGTCCTATCGTCCGCTCTCCCGGCAAGATTAAATTTGGCTTAGTTCGGAATCACCAATTGCTGGCCGACCTTGATGGCATTCGGGTCGCTCAGCGTGTCGCGATTGGCTTCGTAGATTTTCATGTATTCGTTGGCACTGCCGTAAAACTGTTTGGCGATTTTCGAAAGTGAATCGCCCGCTGCAACCGTGTACGTCTGCTGCTTCGGCGCCAGCGAAGGATCAATCGTAAGATTCAGCGTCAGGTCGCTGTTGTTTGGGTCCACCAGCTTGGCCTGATCCCAGATGCGGTTCTTGATGGCCTCGGTGCCGCAGGCCCCTTCGATGTAAAGTTTGTCGTCCTGAATGTGCACGTGGGCCAGGCGCACTCCCAGTTGTTGGATTTGATTCAACACGGATCCATACTTCAGCTTCAGCTGTTCCAGGTCTGCCATGGGGTCTTCCTCGTTTCGGTCAGAATCGGGCGGACCCAGAGCATACCACCGCGCCTCGCACCCAGTGATGAAAATCGCATAATTAACCGAGGGAAAGGTTCAGCTCGGCGGAAGTTCCAGTCGCGGCCTCCACGCCAGCAAAAAGAAAATTCCTACCGCGTAAAACACTCCACAAATATTCCAAGAGCGCGCCGACCAATCGCAGCACCAGCCAAACAGCACCAATGACTCGCAAAAACCAGCGAAAGTATGTATGCCCGTACGCCACCGTCCGACAGCCGCCCTGTCTTCCGGGATTATCGCGCAGGGAATCGCTTGCCGGTTGGACCACGCTGACGCGAATGAAAATACTTGCTGCCCCTAAAGTGAGCGCCACTATGCCATAGACAAACAACATGATGGTGAGAGGCACGTGCAGTCCTGACCGCGACGAAGCGGAACCACCGCATAAGCAACCGCCGCAAACACGAAAGCGATATGAATAATCCGCAAGGAACGAAGATTTTTCTCGGCGAATCGTCATCCGTGACCTGAGGCACTCGTATCTGCATCAAAGCGCCGCGGCCATTCTTCTCAAATTGCCAGGAAAATTCGCAAGATGGAAAATTTAGGTGGAGTGGAAAACTAGATCGAGCGGATCGAAGCAGCCTGGATCAGATTCGACTGCAACCGGCGCTCAATCTGCACCGCGGCGAACCGCGCGCACAGCAGGCGCTCTTTTTCGGCCCAGCTGGCAACCATCGGAGAAACGCTGCCCATTGCCGCCTCGGCGCGGCGAATCACTTCGTAGTAAGCGCGCACCAGGCCCAGACCGCTTTTGCCTTCTTTCAATTCGGGTGTAAGGTTATGCAGGCTGACGAGCTTCACGAAATCGTTTCCGCACATGGACATTTCGTCCACCTGCGCCGCCTCCAGCACGCGGCTGGAGATCGGCAGGCTGGCTACGCCAGTGAAGACCGCGCGCCAGTAATACAGCGCGAACTGGCCCATGGCCACGATTGCGATTGCGAAGAGCATTGCGGAGAACATCCCTCAGCCTCCTCAATGATTATTGCGAGCAAGGCTGTTTTGCCCAATAGCTCTGGAGTACTAAAGCGATAGCCTTAGAGGGTGGGCCTCATCTCAGGTGGGGCAAGGTCCCGATCGCGGCGGTTTCTATCTTATTGTAGTTAAAAGCTTTACTGGAGCCTCCGTGAACACGAGATACCCAATGCACTTAGTGGTGATCGCCGCCCTGCTCGCAGCCATGGGCTGGGCCGTCGGGAGGCCGCTGAAGGCTGGCCAGGACCCTGATCCCAATCGAGCCGCAATCCAGGCCGTCCTGACCGCCCAGCAAATCGCTTGGAACAAAGGGGATATCCCTAAGTTTATGGATGGCTACTGGAATTCGTCCGGACCTGACATTCGCTGGCAGCAAGGGATTTACACGGGGCTGGGAGCCAGTGCTCGCTCGCTACCACAAGGCGTATGCCGACCAAGGCGGCAATGGGCAAGCTGGAATTCTCCGAACTGGAGATTCGGCAACTAGGGCCAGACGCAGCGCTCGTGCTGGGCCGCTGGCACTTGCAACGCCAGGCAGGCGACATCGGAGGAATCTTCACTCTCGTCTTCCAAAAATTTCCAGATGGCTGGCGCATCATCCATGATCACACCACGCAGATACCTACGGAAAATTCAGCGGCGAAATAGAAGCTGAGTTTCATGCGCTTGGGGAAGCCGCCGCTATCCTCATATTGGCGCTGGCATTTACCGTCGCAACGGAACCCCGAAAAAATCGGCGGCACAATTTCAGAATGGGTTCTCTTGCCTGGGACCTGAGCGGGAAAAACCTTGGGCATGAAAATGCTCTGCTTCGTGCTGGTTCGTGGTGTCGCAAAACATCGCCATGGGCGCCTACATTTTATTGTAGTTGTTCGTGTTGAACGCAGAGGGCACTCGGGCACGTCGCTTCGGAAAAGGCTGCATGAAAGAGAACTTCCTAAATCGCCGCGTAATTCAGCCGCTGCTCCACCTGCTGCGTCAGGGAATTACGCCAGAGAAGCTCGCCCTTAGCCTGGCACTGAGCATTACGCTCGCGGTGATACCCGCATTTGGATGGAGCGTCTGGATTTGCGGCATCCTGGCCGTCGCCTTCGGCCTCAATCTGCCGGTCATGCAGGCGGTAAACTATTTCCTCTATCCGGCACAGATTGCACTGTTGTTGCCGTTTTTCCGCTTGGGGGAGAAGCTGTTCCGTGCGCCCCATTTGCCGCTTTCCGTCGGGCAGATCTATTCGATGGCGCGTTCCAACCTCTGGGGCACCATCGCATTTCTCTGGAGCACCACCTGGCACGCCATAGTTGCCTGGGGATTGTTAGCGCCCTTCGCCGTCGTCCTGCTCTACGTCTCCCTCTTGCCGCTCTTCCGCCGCGTCGCTCAGAGCGCGCCAAAACCCTGCCACTCGCCGACATCAAACCCGCGTAAACATCTCTCCCCCGAAATGGAGGAGTTAGCCGCATTTCCCTCAGTCGTAGCTACAGGATTTCCAGAATCTCTTCGTACCGCTTGAACGGCGGAATCAAATACGCCCCGGCGAGTTCCGTGCGCGCCCATCCAAGCATTTCGCGCGCGACTTCAAACCCGCGATCGCGCGCCGAAGCGCCCGGCAGCCTCCATGGATTTCAGCATCGGCTCGGGAATCACAATCCCGGGAACTTCATTGTTCAGCCGCAGCGCCTGCTTGTAGCTGTTCAACGGCCAGATTCCAATCATCACGGGAATCGGTGGCTTGCCGCCGAACTTCTTTAGAAATGCGTGCCAGTGTGCGGGATCAAAAAGCGGCTGGGTCATGGCGAAATGCGCGCCGGCCTCCACCTTCGCGTGAAACCGCGCGATTTCCAGGTCCAGATCATCGGAGACCGGATTCAGCGCCACACCAATCGTAAAATTGGTCTGCCCGCCCAGCGTTTTTCCGGCCCAGTCCGTGCCCTGATTCAGCCGGTGAAGAATCTTCACCAGTCCAACGGAATCCACTTCATACACACCGCTGGTTTCCGGATAATCGCCCACCGATGGTGGATCGCCGGTGATGGCCAGCACGTTGCGCACGCCGCCAACAGTCCATGCGCCAAGCAGCATCGCCTGCAGCCCGATAATATTCTGATCGCGTGTGGTCAGGTGCGGCACGGTTTCCACGCCGCGAGCCTCCAGCGCCCCGGCCACCACCATCGCGTCCATGCCGACGCGCGCCATCGCGCCGCTGTTAATGTCGATCGCGTCCACTTTCTTGGAAGCCATCACCCGCTCTACCTGTTCGTAGATCCGATCCAGCGCAATTCCCTTCGGCGGATCGATTTCCACGCACACCGTGAACTCATTTTTCTGCAGACGCTTCCAGAAACGGCTCTCCGGTTCGCGCTGCAGCACCGGAGGTGCTGGTTGCGCCGTGGCCACCACAGTCGCTGCCGCATGGGTCTTCACCGGCCGCAGTGATTTCACCGCTTCCGCCATCGCGCGAATGTGCTCAGGCGTGGTTCCGCAACAGCCGCCCAGAATGCGCGCGCCAATGGCCGCCGCTTCGCGGGCAAACTCCGCGAAATATTGCGGCGACGATTTCGGATAAACGATGCGGTCCCCCTCGCGCTTCGGGAAACCTGCGTTGGGCATGCCGCTGATGCAGATGTCCTGCGCGCTCGCAAGTTCCTGCAGAATTGGCAGCAGCGATTGCGGCCCCAGCGTGCAATTGGAGCCGATCACCTGCACGTTCTTATCCTTCAGAAGTGCGGCGGCAACAGCGTCGGCCGAATATCGCCGAACGTGGTGCCCTCTTCGGAAAAAGTCAGCTGCGCCACGATCGGCAGCCCGGAAAACGAACGGATCGCGTCAATCGCCAGCAGGATCTCCTCGATATACGAAAAAGTCTCCAGGATGAAAAGATCCACGCCGCGCTCTTCCAGCGCCAGCGCCTGCTCGTGAAAAATGTTCAGGATCTGTTCCGGCTCCGGGTGCCGCGCCTGCACTCCGATCCCCAGCGGCCCAATCGATCCGGCGATCAGCACTTCCCGTGAAGCCGCCTCGCGGGCCTCTCGCGCGATTTTCACGCCGCGGCTGTTCAACCGCTGCACCTCTTCGCCCAGGCCCAGCGCGGAAAGCTTGAACCGGTTCGCGCCAAACGTATTCGTCTCGATAATCTGTGCGCCCGCCTCGATATACGCCTGGTGCACGCGAAAAACCGCCTCTGGCTCGGTCGCATTCAACTCATCGAAACAGCGCACCGTGCCAACGGTTTCATACAGCATCGAGCCCATCGCACCGTCCGCGATAAGGATGGAGTTCTTCAGCCGTTCGTTGAAGTCCTGGATTTTCACTTTTCGTTTTCCTGTGTTCTGCGTCGCGCGGGGAAGGCGGTTAGCGCTTTTGTTCCATCAAACCGGCCACGGTGCTCATCAGATCGTATTTGGTCAGGATTTCGAACTTCGTTTCATCCAACTCCACGAAAACGGCGGGATTTTCGTGGCTCAGCATGTACGTGACCCGTTCAACCGGCGAATTTCCCGGAATCCGCGGCAGCGGCTTGCTCATCACTTCGCGCACCACCAGTTTACGCAGGTCTTTGCCCTGCAGCGCCAGCGTCAAGATCTGGTCCTCATACACCGTGCCGATCGGCAGATTTTCCTCAAAAATGGGAATCTGCGAAATATCTTGCTCCTGCATGGTCTTCAGCGCGTGAAAAACAGTCTGGTACGGCCGCGCAATCACCAGTTCGCGCACCTTGCCAGACTGCCGCTTCGCGTGCACCACTTCCGCGGCCGTGATCGGCACGCTCGACTCCACGTATCCCCGCTCGCGCATCCATTCGTCGTTGTACACCTTGCTCAAATAGCGCATCCCCGTATCCGGCAGCAACGCGACCATAAAATCGCTCGCCGAAAGGTCCTTCGCAACGCGAAGCGCTGCGCTCAAGCAGCCTCCGCCAGACCCGCCCGTGAATATCCCTTCCTGCTTGGCCAGTCGCCGCGCCACCACGAAGCACTCTTCGTCGTTCACTTGCACCACGTCGTCCAGAATCTCCATGTGCATCGTGGTGGGGAAAAAATCCTCGCCGATGCCCTCCACCACATACGTGCGCGCCTTGGCGATCTTTCCCGTCTTGTGAAAATCGTAGTAAAGCGAGCCTTCCGGATCCACGCCGATGATCCGCACCTTGGGATTCTTTTCCTTCAGAAACTCACCCACGCCGCTGATCGTGCCGCCGGTGCCCATCCCGCAGACGAAATGCGTGATCTTCCCCTCAGTGTCTTCCCAGATTTCCGGCCCCGTAGTCCTGTAGTGCGCCTCAGGATTGCTCGGATTGTCATACTGGTTCGGGTAGTAAGAATTCGGAATCTCGCGCGCCAATTTTTTCGCCACGCTGTAATAACTGCGCGGATCCTCCGGCTCAACCGCCGTGGGGCACACAATCACTTCCGCCCCCAGCGCCTTCAGCAAATCCACTTTCTCTTTCGACTGTTTGTCCGTGGTGGTGAACACGCATTTGTAACCTCGCACCGCCGCCACCAGCGCCAGCCCCATCCCCGTATTCCCGGAAGTGCCCTCAATAATAGTGCCGCCAGGCTTCAGCCAGCCCTTCTTTTCGGCTTCGTCAATCATGGTGATGCCAATGCGGTCTTTCACAGACCCGCCGGGATTCAGCATTTCCGCCTTCACCCAAATCTGCGGTTTCAGGCCCTGATTGATGCGATTCAGCCGGATCAGCGGAATGCGGCCAACGGCTTCCAAAATATTATTGCAGCGCATAGAGTTTTCTTCCGACACAGTGTCGGCCTCGAAGCGGCCGCAGTGCCAGAGCTGGCTCTTTAGTTTAACATGCGGAGGAGTGGCTCTTTGCCGCCACGCCAACCAGAGAGGACCAAAATGCCACGCCAAAACATCGCCACCGGCACGCGCTGGGAGCCCATTGTCGGTTATTCACGCGCCGTCCGCATCGGCAACCACATCTGCGTTTCCGGCACCACGGCCACCGACCCGGAGGGCAAAATCGTCGGCGTCGGCGACACCTACGCCCAAACCGTGCAAATCCTGCGCAACATCGAAAGCGCCCTGGCGCGCGCGGGCGCAGGACTCAAAGACGTCATCCGCACGCGAATCTTTGTCACCAACATTGCCGACTGGGAAAAAATCGGCCGCGCCCACGGCGAAGTCTTCGGCGAAATCCGCCCCGCCACCTCCATGGTCGAAGTCAGCAAACTCATCTCTCCCGAAATCCTCCTGGAAATCGAAGCCGACGCCATCGTCGAAAATTAGTATGACCTGGCAAACATGTTGAGGCGTGACGAAACGTGGCAAAACCCGTTGTCATTCTGAGCGCATCCGACCAGGATGCGCGAAGAATCTCACCCGGCGATTCAACGACAGATTCAAAATCGAAGTCCTTCGGCCTGCAGAATTCTCAAACCGAAGGACGGCACAATAAAGAAGCTCACTTCTCCTACCACTTCGCCCGAATTCGATACTTCAGCACCGCCGTCCCGTTGGCCTTCACCGGCACATCGAATTGCGCCGCAAACGCCTCCGACTTCGTGAACTTGTAACTGGAAGTAAGCATCTCCCAGTCGCCGCCGATCGGCTCATTCACCTGCACGTTAATAGGCGTGTCCTTATGGTTCCGCAGCGTAATCTCAAATTCCATTTCCCACAAGCGATTGCCCAGGCTCTTGAAGTCCGTCTGCTTCCTGTCGCACACCACGTCAAATGCATTCCCAATCTTCACGGTCACGAATTCATCCTTCGGCGTGTGATCAATATGATCCTCGCCGATAAACAGCAGCCCGCCTTTGGAATCCTTCTGATAAACGCGCACGTTGCCCCCGGGCAGCGGAATGCCCAGCCCCGCTTTCTCCTCATTCTTGAACTTATAGAAAACCTGAACGGGATCTTTTAAAGGGGATCCTGGGTTCTGTGCGTTCCGATAGTAAAAATTCTGCCCGTTCACCACGAAAAGCTTCTCGACAGGAACGCCGCTCCCTTCCAGCAAACTGATCTGCTTGGTCTCCTTATCCTCCACGGAAGTGCGCCGGCCCAGCGAATAAAGGTGATACTCGCTGAAGCTCTCCTGTTGAAACCCGCCCATCGCTTTCGCAGCTGGGGCATTCGCTGCCATCTCCATCGCGCGGTACTGATCGCGCTGCGGTAGTCGGTTCAGATCGCCCGCCACCAACTGCAGCCGCGCATTGTGAAACGCCGTGCCGCTGTTGTTGATCAGCGTCACCCAGCCGTCCAGATCGGCCGCCTTGTCGTCACGCCCCACTGTCAGCACGTAGTCCGCGTTCCACGAAAGATTGCCGGCCAGATACGAAGTCTCGATTTTTTGCCGCCCCGCGCCGGAATTCTGCAAAGACATCAGCAGCGTCGGCCGGTCGTAAAGATTCGCCGGCACTTCCGGAAACCGGTAACTCTCGCCGTAAACGCCGGTCACAATGTCGTTCCCGATTTTCCACACCGGGCCGTTGTTATTCGCCAGCAGCGTGGCCTTGATCTCTTCATGCTTCGTGGTGCCGTTGTCCATATACGTGCGCACCAGCGTCACTTCCTTGCCCACGTATTTGTTCAGCAGCTTCGCCGGCTCCAGCAAATCGTATTCGTAATTCTGCTCCTGCACGCTTAGCTTGTCCGCGTCCGTCAGCGAACGAAAATGCACCGTCGCGGGATTCACCGTGGCCGCGATGTCCATGAACTTCAGCCGAAACTCGCCTTTGGGAAGCGCCAAATCGCGGACATCGCGAATCAACGCGATGTTCGAGTTGTAAACCGTCACCGCCAGATCCGTCTGGTCGTTCAGGGATGTGGACGCATCCGAACTCGCGTTGCGGCTGGATTCCTTTTCCTGCCCTTGATCTTTCTTGCCTGCGTGATACGCGGGCACGAACGCCGCGGCGCCCGCCACTGCCATCGCCGCCGTAACGGCCACGCGGCGCAGTCCGCGCTTCTTCAGCATTCCGGGAGTTTTCATCTTCGCTTCACCTCGTCAAGAATTTGCCATCGGTGTTAGAACGCGGGTGCGGGACTTTCTTGCAGGCCTTATTCGTTGGCCACCGGTTTCCAGGTTTCCCCGGCATCGCTGGTTTCAAAGCTCTGCCGGTTCGCGGCATCCCAGATATTCGCGTGCTTCGCGTCGCTCGCGTGCACTCCTCCCAAATCGCCGGAGATCGGCGTGGTCAGCTTCTTCCAATGTCCGCCGCGATCCGTGGTCAGCACCAGCGTCCCGGCCTTTCCGGCGATCCAGCAAACTTTCCCCGACGGCGCAGACCCGGCTGTCAGTTGCGCGCTCGCTCCAGTGCTCACCGCTTTCCATTTCTTACCGGAGTCCGTTGTCAGCTCCACCGTCCCATCAGCGGTGAGCCTCCACCACGCTTTGTTATCAGGCGTAAGAATCACGCCGGGATTCTCCGTCACGATCTGAATTGTCTCCGCACTGACGGCCTGCTTGCCCATCATCATCGCATTCAGACTCCGGTCGGCGGACTGCTGCTGTACCGAGGATTTCTCTTTGTTTGCCGCAGCCAGTTTTTGATCATCCGCGCGGCCGCCGACGCCCGCACCGGAACCACTTCCCACTCCTGCAGGCGCGGATGTAGCGCTCGTCGTCACCGGAGCCTCGCTGGTAACTTCCACCGATTCGGTCGCCACTCCGGGCTTCTCCGTTTTTGCCGGCGTGCTTGGCGCGGGTGGTGGCGGCGACGGAGCAGGCGCCGCACCAGCGCTTCCGGCCACACCGCCGATCAAACTCCCAGATGCCTGCTTTTTCGCCTCCCGCGTATCTTTTCTCAACGCGTCGGTGCTTGCAGTCGGCGCAGTGAGCTTCGGCGCCATCATTTCTTTCGGCAACGCTCCGCTTTCCTTCCGCTTGGTTTCGTCGTCAAGCTGCGCCTGCTCTGCTCGCCGTGTGTCCCGCTCCAAAGCAGGCCCCGAATATTGCATAGCATCGTTCTTGCTCGGCGCCGGCGCAGCTTGTGGCCGATTTTCCGCCACCTGAACATTCCTCGATGCCGGCGAAAGCACAGTCCGCTGCTGATAAATCCCAATCGCTATCAGTGCCCCAGCAGCCAGTGCGCCCAACGGAATCGCCCATTTCGCCAGTTTCGGTCGCCGCCGTTGCGCCATCACCACCGGCGCCGTGTTTGCTGAGGATGCCACGCTCCTTAAACCATCGCCTTTCGGCAAAGCTCTAATGGCTGCATGCGGCGCAACCGCCCCAGCCTCCAGCACCGGAATCCCCTGCTGCTCCCAATCTTCCGCCAACTCTTTTTCCGTCACTTCCACCAGCGACAGCGCCTCCTGGCACGCGCGCACCGAGAAATGTGCTGCTTCCAATGCGCCATCTCTTCCAAAGACAACGATCGCTCATGATAGGCCGCCAGCGTTTCCGCATCCGGGCAGCCCGCCTGCGCGGAATCTCCGCGCAACTCACGCGCCAGCGCGCGTTCAAATTTCGGGTCGCGGTCATCAACAGCCATGGCGTTCTCCTTCCTTTGAACGCTTCCGCGGGTGAATCTTGCAGCTCCTCACGTCGGTTCCTTTCGGCTTGCGGGCAGCACGCCAGGCTTCGCATCCGGAAACATTTTCCGGAAATCGATCGGCACATCTTCCGCCGCGTACTCGAAGCATTGCTGGATTTCCGCCTCGCTCAGCGAATACGCCTCGCGTAATTTCATCTCCGTCAATTTTCGCAGTTCGCCGCGAATCCGTTCCAGATTGCGCGAGACGCTGGATTCGTGCTCGCCCAGTTGCCGCCCGATTTCCGCCAGCTTCATCTGCCGCACGTAGTAAAGCTCCAGCCGCTCGCGATCCCCGGGTTCCAGATTTTTCAGGCAGTGCTGCAGCGCGGCGGAAAAACACGAAAGATAATGCGAGCGGTGCGGATCCAGCAGCGTCGGCTGCGTCCGCTCCGCCGGCAGCTCAAACTTCTCGCCGTCCTCCGCATCCAGGGATTGCCAGCGGCGTTGCGCCCGAATCTGGTCCACGTAGCGCTGCGCCAGCACGGTGCGCAGCCAGGTCTTCAAGGAACTGCGCCCGTGGAAATAGCGAAACAGCGAGCGTTCTCCGCGTTTTCCATCCATCAGCCCGAACAGATCAGAGAACAGGGAGTCCGCCAACTCTTGCGGGTTCGCTCCAATACGGCTAGCTTTGCTGATCGCACCGGCCGCGGACCTAAGGTATCCACGGTATTCCATTACAAAATATTCCCAAGCGGTTTCAGAGCCCTCCAGGCAAGCTGTAGCCAGAGCAAGATCTTCCGAATGGAGGGAATGTAGGTAATCTTCCAGGCGCTCACGGCTTGGCGGACTATCCTGAAACCGCTTCCGCACGCTGCGTTCGACCCCACAGAAAAATTGTGCCCGTGAAAGTCCCCAGCGACCCGCCCCGCTCTGATCAAATACCGAGGCCACTAACGGCTCGCAAGCCAAGAGCAACGAGGGGAGGCCCCGCGAAGCCGATTTTTCGTCTGGAGACAGGGCCGGAATCCTCCTGCCGTGAGTCTAAAGCTTTATCTTTCTATTTACTACGAGCCTTCGGAAAGAACCAACGCGAACCAGGGTTGCTGCATCCTAGAGGTTACCCTAAAGGAGTGACCGGTGCGTGCGTACCAGCAATTACCGAGGTCAGTCCCCCTCCAAATAGGTTATTCTATGGTCGTTGCGCTTCCTGCCCCGCAACGAATTTCGCCTCGGCGGGTTTGTTCGAGATACAGAGCCTCTATGTAAGATGCACTCGCTTCAGCATTAGCGAGTTCGCGTCGTTAGTACGAAAGTCCTATTCGAGCGCCCAAAGTCGATAAGTACTCTCGTACTGGTAAAGCATACGTTCTGATCTTTAGTGAGCAATTCTGTATGATTTGCCACTTTGGAACGAATCCTCGCATGAGGCGCGAAGCGGATGACCACGATGATTGCAGAGCCACCAACGAGCAGGTCGCTGGGCGTGGGGTTTAATTCCGGCCGCAACCGCGCGGGAAACCCGGAAGCCTGGAAGCAGCAGATTGGGACCAAGCCGGTGCCGGCGCGTCTGGCACTCCTCCCCGAAGCTAAGCCTAACTGGCATCGCGTTGGGTTCAGCGCGGCGGTCCAACTCACTATCCTGGCCTTCTTCATTCTTATTCCCATGCTCTACCCAGAGCAGATGAAGACTGCCATTCAATATTCGTATACCGCGATTGCGCAGCCGGTCACCATGGTGCCGGTTGCTCCGCCGCCGCCTCCCCCTCCTAAGATCAAGGCGGTCGTTCCCAAAGTCGCGCCTCCCCCAACTCCTGTGGAGGCACCGAAACTCAATCCGCAACAGCCCCACATCTTTGCCAACCTGGTTAAACCTAAGCCCCTGCAACCCAAGGTGGAAAAGGTTGAGGTCAAAGAACCAGACATGACGCCGAAGTTCGAAGCGGCGAAAATTGATGTGAAGGATAACGGCCCGAAGCGCCCGAAGGAAGACGTCAAGCTCAACAACATGGGCAGCGCAGCCCCTGCCACCGTCGTCGCCCCTGTGGAAAAAGTGCAGACCGGCGGTTTCGGTGATCCCAATGGCGTCGCCGGCAAGGGCGATCCCAAACACGCTACCAATGTGGCGCGCCTCGGCTCCCCGGCTTTGCCCGGCGGAGAAGGGTATGGCAACGGCACCGGCGGCAAGGAAGGCATCCGCGGCACCGTAGCCAGCACGGGTTTTGGCAACGGGACAGCTAATCCTCCTCCCAGCGGCGGTGGCAAAAAAGGCGCTGTAGTCGCTGGAGGCTTTGCGGCTACGGATACCTCCACGGACGCGCCGAAGAAAAAGGCCGGCCCCGGTGGACCGGCGGATGCTCCGCCTGAAATTCTCGACAAGCCCAAACCGGAATATACGGCCGAAGGGCGCAGCCTGAAAATCGAAGGGGATGTGCGAATTGACGTCGTCTTCCTGGCGAATGGCACTATCCAGATCAATCGCGTCGTCAGCGGCCTGGGTCATGGCCTTGACGAATCCGCGACGCGCGCTGCGCAACAAATAAAATTCAAGCCAGCCAAGCGGCAAAACGAACCGGTGGATTATCCGGCCGTGATCCGCATCGAATTTCGACTGGCCTACTGAGGGGGAGATGATCATGCGAACGTTGTCGAAGTCCATTCTTGCTCTGGCGTTGGGCGCTTGCGCTAGTGCAGCCACCTGGGCAGCGCCGCCTCCCGACGCGGATCAGCCGCGCACGATGGACCAGGTCGTGGATCGCGTCACCGCCAACGAGCAGAAGCTTTACGGCCAGATCCGCAACTACTCTCCGTTGGTGGAGACTTACATTCAGAATTTGAAGCCCGACAAGGATCTTGGCGAAGTCCCCGCCGGCGACAAGTACTTCCTTGGCCGCGCTAACTTCTCCAAAGGCGTCAGTCTGGTGCCCCTGACCGAGACTTCCAGCAAGGGCAAGAAAATGTTTGCCTCCGTCGGCAATTTCTTCAGTTTCGCCATGCAGTTCCTGCCCGACGGCTTCCTGCAGATGATTTTCATTGATACCAACGGCTTTGACCGCCAGCATTACAAATTCGATTACGTCCGCCGCGAATTCCTCGGCGAGGTCCGCTGCCTGGTGTTTGACGTCACTCCGCTGGAAAAGAATAATCATGGCCGCTTTCTGGGCCGCATCTGGGTGGAGGATCAGGAATACCACGTGGTTCGCTTCAATGGCGCTTATAGCGGCAATGGCCACTCCAGTTGGTATTTCCACTTCGATAGCTGGCGCACCAACGTGCAGCCTGGCCTCTGGCTGCCCACCTTCGTTTATAGCGAAGAGAAAGATCTCCACTACGCTATTTCCAAAAAACTGGATTTCAAGGCCCAGACCCGCCTGTGGGGCTACAACCTTGGCGGCGCTTCCCAGGAACAGGAACTCAGCAAGATCCTGGTCGAAACTCCCATGCAGGACGACACGAAGACTTCCAATGACCTTTCGCCCATCCAGGCGCAGCGTTCCTGGGATCGCCAGGCGGAAGACAACATCATCGACCGCTTCGAACGCATCGGCCTGATGGCTCCGAAGGGCGAAGTCGACAAGGTTCTCGATACCGTCGTCAACAACCTCGAAGTCACCAACAACATTGACGTGGATCCAGAAGTCCGCTGCCGCGTCTTGATGACCTCCACGCTGGAATCCTTCACCGTGGGTCACACGATCGTGCTCAGCCGTGGCTTGATCGACGTTCTGCCCGATGAAGCAAGCTTGGCCGCAATCCTGTCCCATGAACTCGCCCACATCGTTCTCGGCCACCGCCTTGATTCCCAATATGCCTTCTTCGATCAACTGCTGGTGGAAGATAAGGACACCTTCCGCCACTTTGGTTTTGCGCGCACCCCGGAAGAAGAAGCCCAGGCCAATGCCAAGGCCATTCAAATCCTCAACAATTCGCCCTATAAAAATCAGCTTGGAAACGCCGGTCTCTTTTTGCAGGCTCTTGATAGCCGCCAGAAGGAAATCCCCAACCTGATCAGCGGCCACCTGGGTAACCGCGTACCGCAGATCAACGATTTGAAATCCATGACCCCGGTCGACCCCAAGGCCAATCCGCAGAAGATCGCGGCGCTTCCCCTTGGCGGCCGCGTGAAGATCGACCCTTGGAACGACAATCTTTCCCTGATCAAGAGCAAGCCCGTCGGGACTGTGGCGGAACGCGAGAAGATGCCCTTCGAAATCACTCCGTTCATGCCCTACCTGATGCGCTATGGCGCCGAAGCCACCAAGCCAGTCGCCGCCAGCACCACGGCTCCGCAAGACACGAAGCCGGGTGACGCTCCAGATCCGACCAAACCCTAATCTCTTTCAACCATTCCGAAAATGCAAAAAGCCCCCGGTTCTCCGGGGGCTTTTTTATTGCTCGGTTCACTTTTTCCCGATGACCAGCCGCCAAGCAACTCGTCATCCTGAAGCCCGAATTTTGGGCTGAAGGATCTCAACTTATCCAACCCCCAGCCCTCCCCCTCAAACCATCAACCACCGAACTTGTCATCTCTGAGGACGCGCTTGCCCTGAGCGTTAATTGCGAAGGGCGAATTATGCGGTCCGAAGGATCTCAACTAACACAACTCCGAGCCTTCTCCCCTCATCCCTAATCCCCCGAAAGCACCTTCATAAATCTGTACCCAAACTCCACTCCATCATAAAAATCCTGCACGCCAACCCGCTCGTCCTTCCCGTGCGACCGGTTATCATCCATGTCAAAAAACATGCACGAAATTCCGTACGTCGGAATTCCCGCAATGCGCAGAAACTTGCCGTCGCTTGCTCCGGTGGACATCGTCGGCACCACCGGCACGCCAGGCCACATCGTTTCCAGCGTCTGCTTCATACTTGTCACCACCTCCGGCAGCAGCGGCGAAGGTGGCACAGCCACGATCGGAATCAACTTCCCATCCGCCGTTTTCTCCGGCACCACCGTGATGCTCACTTTTGCGTCGCCCACCACGTGCTCCAGCGTCTTGCGGATATGCTCCGGAGCTTCGCCAGGAAATATGCGGCAATTCACGTTCGCCCGCGCCGTCTGTGGCAACGCATTCGGTGCGTGCCCGCCAGAAAGCATGGTGGCCACGCAAGTAGTCCGCAGCAGCGAATTGTAATAAGGATTCGCAGAAAGCCGCTTCAGCGCCTCCGGATCCGGGGGTTCTTTCGCCACCCCGCGCAGGTCCGCGGACAATTGCCCGGTCGTCAGCGTTGCCGAGTGCGCGAAATAATTCCGCGTAATTTCGTTGATGTCCGCCGGGAACGCAAACGTCTGGATTTTCAGCAGCGCCGCCGATAATTCGTAAATCGCATTTTCCGGCCCTGGAACAGAGCTATGTCCCCCCGGATTCCTTGTCTCGAACTGAAAATCCGCATAAACCTTTTCGCTTGCCTGCAACCCCGCCAGCTCCCGCTTCCCCTTCAGCATTTCAAATTCGCCGCCGTCCAGATTGATGCAGAATTCTGCGTCAATCCAGTCGCGGTGTTCCTTGATCAGCCAGTCCACGCCGTTGAAGTCGCCGCCCTCCTCATCCGCCGTCAGCGCCAGAATCAGATCGCGGTCCGGAACATAGCCCGCGCGCTTCAGCCGCAGAAAACTCTCCACCAGGATGGCGTCTCCTTCCTTCATGTCCTCGGTGCCGCGCCCGTAGAAAAATCCATCCTTCTCAACCAGTTGGAATGGATCGGTCGTCCAGTCATCCCGCCGCGCCTCAACCACGTCCAGGTGGCCGATGAACAGAATCGGCTTCTTTTTGCCGGTGCCGCGATAACGAACCACCAGATTTTTCTTGCGCTCGTTCGGTCCCGCCACGATCACATCTTTTTCGGAAAAGCCCGCGGCCAGCAACCGTTGTGCCATCGCCTCGGACGCCTTCGTCACGCTGCCCACCGAATCAGTGGTATTTATCTCGATCAACTCTTGAAAAATTTCGCGGGCTTCGGCGTTCACGCTTTTTTCCGTCTGCGCGCGTGCCGCGGGGGAAACCAGTGCTGCCGCGCAGAAAATCGCCACCACCATCAGGCTTCGGGTCATCCAGTGCTCCTTGAAAACGGAAGAATTCAGCCTAACGGCAACTCGCATTCCCCGTCAAATCAGGGCAGGTTGCCGATGTTCGTGGGAGTCGCTTAGACTGCCAGAGTGGTTTAACTCGGGAGGTTTTCAATGAAATCGCGCAATCGCCGTTGGCTGCAGCTCGCCTTGGGAATCGCAATTTTTCTGGCCGGGAGCGCAGCAGGTAGCGCGCTCACGCAAAAAGCCTCGGCCGTGAACCGCTTCGGCCAGCCCAAAACAGTCGTCCACGTGGTCGCCTACAAATTCCGCGCCGCCACCTCCCAGAACGATCAGGATCAGGCTATCAATGGCATCCGCGAAATGGCCGCGAAAATTCCCGGCATCAAGAATATCTGGCTCAAGACCGAACGAAACCAGTTGGCGGATTGGAGCGGCGTCTACATCATCGAATTCACTAGCGCCGAAGCCGCCGCAGACTACGCCGAAAGCCCGCTGCACGACGCCTGGCGCAAAAAGTGGGAAGCCCTCCGCGAAACCAGCCTCTCCTTCCAGGTCTCCAACTAAGCCCTTGTAGCGGCCGCCTTCCGCCTGCCCGCCGTAGCCGCGCCCTTTGCGGCGAAGGCGGGAGGCGGGCGCATTTTCTCAAACCCCGCGCAGATTCCTCCGCCCGTCTCGACGAAGAGGGCGCCCTTCCCCTACCCCAGCGCCTGCAACAAATCCTCAACCAAATCATCCGGATGCTCCAACCCGATCGATAACCGCAATAAATTCCGCGGCGACTTCGATTCTTCCCCCTCCGCCGAGGCCCGGTGCTCGATCAAACTTTCCACTCCTCCCAAACTCGTAGCAGGCTGGAACAATTTCACGCGCCCCACCACCCGCACCGCGTCGTCCCATCCACCCTTGATCAGGAGCGACAGCATCCCGCCAAACTGTTTCATCTGCGCGGCCGCCACTTCATGCCCGGGATGCGACGTCAGCCCGGGATAAAAAACACGCTCCACCTGCTTGGACTGGGCCGCCGCCTTCGCCACCGCCATCGCATTTGCTGAGTGCCGCTCCATGCGGCACGGCAGCGTGCGCAGACCGCGCAATATCAGCCACGAATTGAACGGCGAACACACCGCTCCCAGCACCGTGCGCACCGAAAGCAGTTTCTCGTATAACGGTTTGCGCTCCTTGAACACCAGGCATCCCCCCTGCACGTCGCTGTGCCCCCCGCAATATTTTGTCGTCGAGTGCATCACCACGTCGGCGCCAAGTTCCAGCGGCCGCTGCAACGCCGGCGTTGCAAACGTGTTGTCCACCACCAGCCAGGCGCCCGCCTGGTGCGCAATTTTCGACGCCGCGGCAATGTCCATGATTTTCATCTGCGGATTCGATGGAGTCTCCGCCCAGATGGCTTTCGTGTTGGGCCGCAGAGCAGCCGCGATCGCCGCCGTCGATTCGGTGTCCACCGTCGAGTATTCCAGTTGCCAGTTCGCGAAATATTTCGCTGTCACATGCCGGACGTGCACGTACACATCTTCGGGAATGATCACATGCGAACCCGGCTCCAGTCCCTGGAAAAAAGCCGCCGTTGCGCCCATGCCCGAAGAAAACACCAGCGCATCTTCCCCGCCCTCCAGCGCGCTCATCGCCGTTTCCAGCCGATCCTGCGTCGGATTCTTGTCCCGCACGTAAGTGTATCCGTGCAGCTCCTCCGTGGCGGGGCCATGCAGAAACGTAGTCGAGAGGTGCAGCGGCGGCGCCACACTTCCGGTAACCGGATCGGCTGCAGCTCCCGCGTGAACGGCCAATGTTTCCATTTTCATGAACGCAAGCCTCGCAATTCAAAACACAATCTAAGCAGTTTAGTATTACTCCGCCGCGGAAGATATCCTTCGGCGGCCGTCGCTGTTCCCAATTTGGCTGGGGATCCTGCGTTCCTGAATGATCAACGTGATGACTATGGTGTCGCGCGATTCTTCAGCGCCCCATTAATCTTCGTCTAGCTCTAGTCGTTCAATTCCAAACTTTCGCCGCAAAAACGAATCCAGCAGTGTATCCGGCAGCACCCGCCTTCCAAATGCCACCCACTTCGCCAGCGGCGTCACCGTGTACCGCGCCTTCGGATGGCTCGCTTCGATCGCCTCCAGCATCACCTTCGCGCAATCTTCCGGGGTAGTCTTCGATTCCTTCCGGCTGCTGCTGGCGCCCTCCAATGCTCCGGAATAAACCTTTGCGTAAGGACTCGCCGCGGCCCGTTCACGTATTCCTGCCCAAGCTCCTTCGCCGCTTCCTGAAAATTCGTCATGATGTAGCCCGGCTCAATCAGCACTACTTCCACATTGAACGGGTACATCTCCAGCCGCAGCGCGTTCGAAATCGCCTCCACCGCATGTTTGCTGCTGCTGTACGCGGCGGAAAGCGGCGGCGTCACCAGCCCCGAAGCGCTGCTGAGCATCAGGATGCGCCCCTGGCCTCGTTTTCGCATGTGCGGCAGCACCGCCTGCGTCACCCGCAGCAGCCCAAAAATATTCGTCTCATACAGCCGGCGCAGATCCTCCAGCTTTAACTCCTCCACCACCGCCGCCATTCCCACGCCTGCATTGTTGACCAGCACATCAATCGCGCCGGCCTTCTGCAAAATCTCCTGCACTCCCCGCGTCACGGACCCTTCATCGCAGACATCCAGCTCCATGGTTTCCAAGGGCAATTTTTTCGCGGCCGCGATCCCGTCCAGCTCCGCCCGTTTTGCCGCCGAACGTCCGGTGGCAAATACGCGATATCCTTTCTCCGCCAACAGCAGAGCCGCCGCGCGCCCGAGCCCATCCGTTCCGCCGGTGATCAGCACCGTCCGTTGCGGTTCAACCATGATTCTCCCCTGTCGAGAGGCCCATTCTACGCATCGCCGCGCGCCGATGCCAACCTGTTATATAGGAAAGATCGCCAGATCCGGCTCTACCCATCCAGATCGCGCCTCCTGCGTTTCCAGCCGCCCCGCAGAGTAGTATTTCGCAAGCAAATTGCGGTCCAGCAGTTCCGGGTGCAGCTGAATCCACTCTGAAAAATTATCCGCCCCTCCGCCGTTTTCTTGCGCCGCAGCCACCAGCCGGGTCCATGCCACCGTAGTTGTGTAGAGAAATTTCTGCGGCGCGTTGGCATGAAGTGCCATCTTCCGGATTCCTGCCAGTAACCGCGCTTCCGCTTCCTTTCCCCCATGCCGGCTGACATAAATCCACGCCAGTCGAATATGGTCCGCGTGACGGAACGCCGCGTGGCCTAATTTGCATTCCTCAAATCCACGCACGAATTCCTCATCGTCCAAATGACCGCAACCCAAATGAAGTTCCATGGGTCCCCCGAATAAGCCAGATTAAGAATGTTGATTGGACCAAAAAGAAAAAGGCCCCGTTCCAAGCGGAACAGGGCCACAAGTAATGTATCACGACCATCTCGCCAGGCTCCGAAAAAATTAATTTCAGTTCTCACCCCGCGGTCTGATCCAGCGCTTGTGCACTCCGTTTCGCTCGGGAAGCGAGACATCCTCCCAGAGACCGCTGTAAACTCAAGAACACAATGGTTCGAAAACGGATTCGCGCTCGTTGCAGCTTGCTGCTCGCCATTTGCCTCTGGTTTCAGCCCCAAGTGTTCGCCCAGACGGCGGCGGCAACCGCCGACGGCCTTGCCCCCATTCGCGCCTATATTTCCGATGGCTGGAATAAGCTTTCCCGCTCGCTCGCCGATTGTTCCACTTACGAAGACCCCAAATTAAAATCTCAGCCCCAGCTTTATTTGCCATCCGACTTTCCAATTTCAGGGAAAATTCGTGCCCTGGAATCCCGCTGCGGCCTGCACGCCGTAAATCTCCCTTCCAATGCCAGTCGCATCGGCCAGCCCGGGGTGGAAAAGCTGCAACCCGCCGGTTTGCTCTATCTCGATAACCCCTACGTCGTTCCCGGTGGCCGCTTCAACGAGATGTACGGCTGGGACAGCTACTTCATCATTCTTGGCCTCCTCCGCGATGGCCGCCGCGATCTCGCCAAGGATATGGTCGACAATTTCCTTTTCGAGGTGCAGCATTACGGCGCGGTTCTCAACGCCAATCGCACTTACTACCTGACGCGCTCCCAGCCCCCGTTTCTAACCTCGATGATTCTCGCCGTCTACGACGCGCAAGGCGCCACGCGCGAAAAAGAACGAACCTGGCTTGCAAAAGCGTATGAACTGGCGGTGAAAGATCATGATTTTTGGACCGTCGCACCGCACCTGGCGGGGACCACCGGGCTTTCGCGCTATTTCGATTTCGGCGACGGTCCGGCGGCCGAAAGCCTGCAGGATGAAACGAGTCATTACCGCGACGTCGCCGCGTATTTCCAGGCTCACCCCGAAGCCGGCCAGGAATTGGTGAACACCGCGGCGGGCGGCGTCGCGCTATCTCCCGATTTTTACAAGGGTGATCGCTCCATGCGCGAGTCGGGCTTTGACATCAGTTTCCGCTTCGGCCCCTATGGCGCACGCACGCACCATTTTGTTCCAGTCGGCCTGAATAGCCTGCTCTACAAAACAGAGAAAGACCTGCAGCGGATAAGCGAGATTCTGGGTCGCACGAAGGAATCCGCGGAATGGAACCGTCAAGCGGAAGAACGCAAAGCAAACATCCAGAAATATTTGTGGGACGCCCAGCGCGGTATGTTCTTCGATTACGATTTCGAGAAACAGAAACGCTCCGGCTACGAATTCGTAACCACCTTCTATCCGCTCTGGGCCGGCCTGGCCACCCAGGACCAGGCAAGCGCTGTCGTGAAGCATCTCTACCTGTTCGAGCGGCAAGGGGGCCTGGTGACCAGCACCTACCAGACCGGTGCGCAGTGGGACTACCCCTACGCCTGGGCCCCGTGCCAACTTCTGGCGGACGAAGGCTTGCGTCGCTACGGCTTCCAGCAGCAGGCCGATCGTCTCTCCTACGAATTCCTTTCGATGGTGATGGAGAATTTCCGCCGCGACGGAACGATCCGTGAAAAATATAACGCTGTCACGCGTTCCTCTGAGACCCAGGTAAGCGCCGGCTATCACGAAAACGTGATCGGATTCGGCTGGACGAACGGAGTGTTCCTCGAATTATTAAACAAACTTTCGCCGGATCTGATGCGCAAGCTCGCCAGAGACTGAGATCTCGCGCGCGCAACACTCCTTCACCAGCGGAACTGTCCACGTGGGCAAAGGCAGCTCAATCCCTTCAAACTATTTCGCAGGCAAAATATCCGATAGCTCCCGCGTGTCCGCCAGCGGTTTATTCCCGGAAGGCAATCCATTTTCCTTCAGCAAGTAAGCCAGAATATCCAATGACTGCTGCGTACTGAAAGTCGCGCCAGCATACTGCTCCATCGGCCCTTTGATCTCGCCCCACACCGTCAACAATTTCGCGCCCCCATACAACTGGTGCCACGAAGCGCCCTTCAGCGAAGGTCCCGCGCCGCCCTCCAATTGCGCTCCGTGGCAGGCCACGCAGTGCGCCTGGTAAAGCTTTTCGCCATTTGCCGCCTGCTCCATCGTGTACCAGCCATCCACCTTGGCCCCCGGTTGCTGGTAGACGTGTCCAATATTCCGATGACACCGCAGGCAATCCACATCATCGCCGCTCATCACCATCTGGTGAATCACCACTTTCATGTGGCTCCTCGGCCCGCCAAACGCCTCCAGCGCATGGCATCCCCGGCAAGTGATGTAATTGTGCGCCCGCAAATAATTTTCAAAATCAGCTTCCAGTAGTGGGCGTCTCTTTTCCCATTCTTCCTTCGTGGCAATGCTTTTGCGCGACTCGTTCCAGAAGTCCTTCGCCCCGCGGTCGGCTTTGAACAGCAGCAGCTTCACGTACTCCGTTGCCGTCGCGTGGCTCGACTCGTACGGAATATGGCATTCGCCGCAACTGGCCCGCACACCCGAAGCATTAATGAAATGCGGACCTTGTTGATATCCCAGGGAAGCCCAGGTCATCGAATGGCAAACCGTCCCGCAAAATGCATTGGAGCTCGACCACATCACTGCCTTGTTGGTCAGTGCAACCAGCGCGACGCCGCCCAGTGTAAAAATTGCGCCCAAAACGATAATCCAAAATATCACACGCGATACCCGCCGTCGTTCAGCCATGTTCTGGTCTCTCATTGACTGGATTCCCACACGCGCCTACTCCTTCTGGATGCTAGGCAGACTCATATACGCGTTTTTGGGAGAGTGGAGCAGGCGGTGCTCGCCTCCCTGTTGGGGAGCCGAAATTCTGGCCGCAGCATTCCCGCGCAATCCCAAACTGCCGCGGAATGCCCACGACCTTCCGGGCGATTCTCTTACACTTTTGCGCTTTATAACAGCGGAACAACTCCCTGCGCCTTCAGCGTCATTGCGCCAGGTCAGGGCGTGCGCGTCCAGTCCCCGCTCGGGAATTGGAAATCAAGGCCCATCAGGTAAGCATTTGAGGATTGCGGTCGACAGTAAGCAACCCGTGCACGAGAAAACAGATTTCCCCGGATCGAACGCACGGAGATCTGTTCGCCGGCTGGCCAATATTGTTTCGTCTCCACGCACGCTCCGTGGCAACTCACATTGATCGTGGCGGAAAGCTCGAACGCACTGCTGCCGCCAGACGAGAGTTTCACAAACATGCGCATGGGAATTCGGGTTTCCACCCGTTGAGGAGATGGCGCCGCAGGCATAGTTCACCCCACACTTTCATCAGGGGATTGCGGGCCAGGGGGTATACTTCCCGCAGAATGAACGGCCAACTTGTGGTGGTCAATAGTACCGGGCCCGAAAATGTCACCGTGTGCCGTAGAAACAACCCCTTTCTGATTGCGAAGGCCACAAGTGAACGCCATTCCCACCGGGCACAAAACAAAGTGCGTGGGCCAACAGGGGCTCGGGCTAGAAAAGAACACGTGCCGCAATCTGCTGGTCCGCAATCTAATCAGAGAACATTCTGCGGCTCGCATTCGGATCCAGGCGATTGAATACGTAGCAATAGGACGTTCAAAACAGGGAGACTCGCGGCATGAAAAATCTGTATGAAGCGTCGACAGCAAAAGAAATCAAGGACCGCATCGGCCGGCTCGGTCCAACCAACACTCGGCAATGGGGCAAGATGACGGCGCCGCAAGCGATGGCGCACTGCTCGATTGGCATGGAGTGGGCCGTTGGCGACACCAACCCGCCGCGGATGTTCATCGGGCGCATCATCGGCCCGATCGCGAAGTCTGGTCTGCTGAAGGACGAAAAGCCCATGGCCCGCAATACGCCCACGGCAAAAAGCCTCGTGATCACCGATGAACGCGACCTGGTGAAAGAATGTCAACGCCTTACCGCACTGATCGAGCGCTTTTCCAGCGCCGGCCCGCAAGGTTGCACAAAACATCCGCACACCTTCTTCGGCCCGCTGACGCCGGATGAGTGGGCCCGTGTGATGTACAAACACATTGACCATCATTTGCGTCAGTTCGGCGCATAGCGCGGTGAGTGGAGAGCTGATAGCTGGCGATTTGCAGAAAATAAGTCGCTCGTTCTCTCTCCAGAAGTTGCATCGTTCGAGGAGCATGTAGCCGTGGTCAAACGTCAACGGAAGATTTCCTCGCGAAAGGCCCGCGAGCGAACACTTCCCGCGCAACCGCGCCCGGATTTTGCCCGCGCCGCAGTGAGCATCTTTGCCGTCAACGAACGCATGAACCAGATGCTCATCGAGAATCTGGATCCAGCTGCCTGGAAAGCCAAGCCGCCCGGCAAAACGCGGCCGATCGCGGCAATCTTCACGCACATGCACAATGTCCGCACCAAGTGGGTCCGGCTCACCGCTCCGCATTTGAAAATTCCACGTCAACTCGACCGCGCGCGATGCACGCCGCGCCAAGCCCGGGCCGGCTTGGCTGAGAGCGCAGCCCGCTGCGAAGAAATGCTGGCCGAAGCCCTCGCAAATGACAGCGGCCGCATCAAAAACTTTCTTCGTGACGGTTGGGCCCGCCCCTGGCCAGTCGGTCCAGAAATGCTCTGCTACATGCTCGCCCACGAAGCCCACCATCGCGGCCAGGTCTGCATGCTCGCCCACCAGCTCGGTTTCCCCCTCTCGCAGAAAGTCACCTCCAGCCTTTGGAACTGGGAAAACTTATTGAAGCGGTGAGGCTCCCTGTTCGGAGTTTTGGAATCGGCCACACGCCTGATGTTGCCTCGTTTTCAGATTGGATATACACTCGTGATGTATATCTAGGAGATCCTATGCAAGTCTCGAAATGGGGAAACAGCCTGGCGGTACGCCTACCCTCCTCCGTAGTGGACGCGCTGAACCTCAAGGAAGGCGACGAAATTGAGATCCGCATCGCGCGGGAACGCGAGTTCGCGGTCAGCCGCGATCAGACCAGATCCAAAGCGCTAGCCCGGTTGCGCAAATTGCGGCGTCCTTTGCCCCGCGGCTTTGTCTTTGACCGGGAAGAGGCCAATGCCCGCTAAGGCCTTCTTCGACACCAACATCCTGATCTACGCCATCGCGGAAAACGATCCCCGGAACGTGCAGGCCGAGGAACTACTGGCTGCAGGAGGTGTCCTCAGTGTGCAAATCCTCAACGAATTCGCCGCCGTCGCGCGGCGAAAACTCCGGATGCCCTGGAAGCAACTGACCGAAGCCCTGGATGCCTTTCGCGTGCTTTGCGCTTCCCCACTCCCCATCACCATCGAATTGCATGAAGAAGCGCTGAAACTCTCAGAGAAACTTGACTACAACATCTACGATGCCATGGTGATTGCAGCCGCCCTTGAATCCAACTGCACCACTCTCTATTCCGAAGATTTGGGTGACGGCCAGTTGATCCACGGCAAACTCACGATCCGAAATCCCTTCACGAAACCAAAGCGCTAAAGAACGGTTCGGCTCCCTCATTTCCCGCGAGAAATTCGTATTGTCACCACGCTGTCTCGGTCTGTGTTACGATTCACTTCGATTTCTTTCGCTTTTCAGGCTATTCGCGTGATCCACTTGAGCCGGATCCGCCGGGGGACATGCAATGCAACGTAGAGATTTCCTGCGCAACGGTGTTGCTCTCGCCGCGGCGGCAAAAGCCGGAATCGGCGGCGCCGACGGAATCGTCCCCGCCCACAACTGGGGCAATTACGATTTTGGTTCCGGCCCAACCGTAACCGACCGCCTCAATCAGGGCCCTTTCCCGCAATATCCACCCGACGCCGTGATCCCCACCGATGACGTCGTGATGACCACGACTCCCACCGACGACGTCGTGCCGAACTACGGCAAAGGACTCGTCACCTACATCACCGCGGACATGGGCACGGAGGAAATCAAGTCCGACAACATACCGCAGGCGATCGAGGACCTCGTCAAATTTCCCCTCGGCCAGCAACTTTACATTCGCCCGACCTGGCGCGAAATTCAGCCGAAACCCGGCCGCCTGGAGCTCCCCGAATATCTCAAGCAGGTTTTTGCACTGAGCAAACAAACTGGCAAACGCATCGGATTGCGCGTGCAGATGTGCGCGCCGGACTACACTCACGCGCCTGCGCTTCCGGATTTCGTCCTCGAAAAAGTCCCCAAGGTGGATCTGGTCCTCACCGATCAGAAAGAAAAGAGCCTCCGCGCAGCGCTATCTGGATAATCCGCATTCGCGCTATCAGCCGCGCTATGACGATCCCTTCTTTCAACAAGCCTTCGAAGAACTCGTCGCTCTGCTGGCCGCGGAATTCAATGGCAGCCCGCAGATCGAATTTATCGATACCTTCATGTACGGCTTTTGGGGAGAAGGCCACACCTGGCCCTTCGCCAACAATCCTTTCCCGGATGCTCAGACCGCGGAACGCACCTGGATGCATATGCTCGAAGTGCAACTCCAGCACTTCACAAAAACTCCGCTGCTCACCAACACGCAACCCGACTTCAGCCAGGTCGGCAATTCCGAAATGCTGGATCGCTCCGTCCGCAGCAACAACTGGATTCGCAGCGACACCATCTTCATCGAGAACGAGCAGATCGAAGCGCTCTGCAATCGCCCGCCGTGGATCGCTGCGCTCCTCGAACAGGGCCTTCCCGGCAAGCCGCCCGATGCATTTCCCTCGCAGGAGGGAATTTCTCCGGCGGAAAACATGATCGATCACGTGATCGACATTGGCGCGAACTATTGGTCGCTCTGGAATTTTCATCAGATCAGCGCCAAAAATCTGATGAGCTATTACCAGGCGTATCCCGCGGCCTTCGACCGCATCAATCGCCGCATCGGCTATCGCGTCCGCCCCTCGTTTATCTGGAGCTACGAGGACGCCGGTTACCTGGGCATCATCATCGGCTTCGCGAACGACGGAATTGCCGGCGTTCCCGGAGTTCTGCGCGTCACCATCGAAAGCGAGGATGGCAAAGTCCTCAAGAGCGGCTGCCTCGATCCCGGCTTCCCCTTGCCCGGAAAAATTCGCCAGGCGCAATTTGTTCTGCCGCAAGGGACCAAATTCAAAGGCCTCAAACTGCGCGCCGAACTTGAAGTGAAAGGCATGCGCTATCCGGTGCGCTGGGCCTGCCACCAGAAACTAAACGAAGACGGCTCGCTCACGCTCCACCCAAATCTTCGGCAAACGGAGTAATTCATGCAAAATTCCGATTTCAATCGCCGCGAATTCCTGAAAATTGCCGCGGGAGCGGGCGCCGCGCTGGCATTGCCTTCGCAAGCAAGCAGCGCCGCCACCTCCAAAATGGTCGGCATCCAGGCCGGCGCGATCTCCTTTGTGGATGAAGGCACCGAAAAAGTGCTCGATGTGCTGCAGGAACGCGGCAGCGTGAACACCATTTTTCTTGCGGTCTTCACCTACGGGCGCGGAATTGCCGGCAGGCAAATTCCCGGCCAGCCGCTGCCCGATCACGGCAAGCAGGAGTACGACCTGAATTTCCACGGCGGAAATTTCGCCACGCCGCATCCGGAGTTTTACAAGAACACCGTTCTCAAGGACACGCGCGCGCCCGACCACGGCAATCTCGACATCATCGCCGAAGTCCTCCCCGCCGCAAAAAAGCGCGGCATGAAAGTGATCTGCTGGCTGGAGGACGTCTTCCGCACGGACCTGCCGAACGTTGCCAAGCTGCAGGAGCGCGATCTCTACGGGCGCAACGCCGAAACGCTGTGCTTCAATAATCCCGACTACCACAATTTTCTCCTCGGCCTCGTCGAAGACTACGCGCGCTCCTACGACATTGACGGCATCATGTGGGGCTCCGAGCGCCAGGGCGCGCTTTCCGACAGCATCGGCTCCACGCATGACGTGCCGCCGGTGGACCCCGGCCGCGTCACCTGCTTCTGCGAATTCTGCCAGGCCAAGGCCAAGCAGCGCGGCATCAGCGTGGAACGCGCGCGCGAAGGTTTTCTGGAGCTGGAAAAATACGTGCTCGCCGCGCGCAGCGGGCATCGCCCCGTGGATGGCTACTACGTGCAGTTCACGCGCCTCATGCTGCGCTATCCCGAACTCCTCGCCTGGGAAATGCTCTGGACCGACAGCCTGCGCGAAACCTACGCCGCCATTTACAAAACCGTGAAGTCCGCCAAGCCCGCGCTGCCGGTTGGCTGGCACATCTGGCATAACAATTCCTTCAGCCCCATCTATCGCGCCGAGCAGGACCTCCACGTCCTCTCCAGCTATTCCGACTTCATCAAGGTCGTCATGTACAACAACTGCGGCGGCGAGCGCCTGGCCCTTTACGTGGACAACATCGGCTCCACCGTTTATGGCGATCTCACGAAACAGGGCCTGCTCGACTTCAATGATGCGGTGATGGGTTTTGGCCAGTATCGCTACGACCAGATTCCCCGCACCGGCCTTCCCGCCGACTACGTCTATCGCGAAACCAAACGCGCCCTCGCCGGAGTCGCCGGCACCAACACCCTCATCTGGCCCGGCATCGACATTGATATTCCCACCGAGCCCGGCAACAGCAAATGCACCCCACAAAGCGTGAACGAAGCGGTGACCGCTGCCCTCCGCGCCGGCGCCCCCGGCGTCCTCCTCTCCCGCAAGTATTCCGAAATGCGCCTCGCCAACCTCTCCGGCGCCGGCGAAGCCATCCGCAACTGGCGCGGGTAGCGATCGCTGAGTTGAAGGGGGGTATATACTCCCCCTGTTTTTTGTAGATTTGTGTAAATAAAGTGGTTAGCCGGGTGGTGCGCCGCAAATCTGGAAAGTACAGGAGTTAGCGGAAGTGGTGGAGTGATGCAATTACCTGGGAGAAAGGCGAAGAGGGACTCACCACAGAGACACAGAGGGCGCAGAGTTTTGCGGGGGAAGAGATTGGAAGATCGGGAAGACTTCGGCGGGCAGGCCGTTGGAGGGTGTTCGGTGCGAGATGGTGCGCAATCGTCACGCGGAAGGGTAACATGGATATGAGTAACATTGTCAATAGTTAACTGAGTGGTACCTCGTTCGAACGTTTGGACAGGAACGGCGGAAGTGCGTTGGCGGTCTGCGACTGACAGTTCGGATCAAAGAAAATTCGACCCTAAGACACAGGGACCGAAACCGGACTCGGGCTTCCAACCGGATGGAAGGCTGAAGAGTGGCCCACCCTTCCCAAAACAAAAGGGTAGGCCACCCCAGAGGTTGTTCAGAATCGGAATTGGCCGACGTCGCGCAATGCCGCTACAATGAAACCCCATGAATGCTGGGCCACCCGCGAATCGCCGTTGGCATCATGTAACACTCCGGCAAGAAATCGCAGCGCAGGCAATCGCAAATCTTACTGGCATCAATGCGGTCGTTCTTCTTTTTTGCGGCAGCAATGGCCCGCAACATCAGCGGATGCGCTACCTTCAGTGCCGCGGCGTGCGGCTTCAGATGATCGTAGATCCAACCGCTGAACATCGTCGCTTCCATCGCCGCACTCCACGGCTGCGGCAGCGTCTTCATCCAGCGATCCAGGTCCAGGCGGGTGGCGGGAAGCGATCCTTCAGAATAAACAGCACCACTGCTATTTTTCACACAGTAGCTGATCGTCCTCTTGTGGACATCCAGTCCGATGTAATACATAGGTTCCATGGGGGAGCCTCCTTGGTGTTCTGAATCAGCTTGCAGCTGAGTTCAGCTTTTCTACACCAAGCGCTCCTCCCGTGACCTATACATTCAAACTTACCAAGCCCTAGACGGAAATTTCAAATCGGCGGGTCTCCTCGTTGTGACCGTTCCTTTATCCACTCGACAAGAGCGATAGCAGCAAAAATCACGGGCGACAACAAGGCTCCGACTTTCCCAAGAACATACCAAGCCGCGATGAAGCAGGTGAAGGCGAGAAAAATAACGCTAGCTACCTTCGAGATAGCTGAGCGCGGGTAGAAAAACGAAACGGGAAACCAAACACAAAACACAACAAAATACGAGAAGAAGATGGCTATGACCCACCGTCTTGGCCGCGATTTCGCAGGAATCTTGTGGTAGAGCTTACCGCCGCTGAGAATGACGATTGAAGCGACCGTGACGCAAATTGCTAACAGGCTCAAAAATGCAGTCACCGTCAGCGTGGATTGGTCCATTTCCCAGACTCTAAGTCAGCAACAGGTCCAATGTCCACGACCAATGCCCGAGGCGGGTACTAGCAGGAACTTGTCCGATTACGCGACTTCCCAGGAGCTAGACTCAATTTGTGATTGAAACTGATGTACCCTCTTGGGATGAGACCGTTAGATATGACCCACTTCTATCCTTCGTTGCTTCGCGTACTGCGCTTTACTCCCGTAATTCTCCTAGTGGGAATGGCTCCGCTTTCAAGTAGCGGTCAGATTGGATTGAAGAAGGACCAGCCTGCAGCAAAACCTGAAAATGAAATCGTCGTCAAAATTCAGGCGAACAAAAATGTTTTCGTGCCAGGTGAGTCAGTGCACTTACATGTCGAGATTTGGAACGAAGGCCCCAAGGATATCTTCGTGAGCAAGAATTTTAGCCTTTATGATGGCTCTCTCGAAATCCTGCTTCACTACGGAACGAAAGTGGATGGCCCGACAGAACGGGGTTCAGCTGACTATTGGCCACGGGACCCGAATGACACCAACAAACCACCTTTGGCTATCGAACTCAGTAAATACTGGATGGCGCTCCCGCCCGGCCATTTTTACGGCGGAGAGGTTGTATTGGATTCTCGCTCCTATGAGAGATTGAGGATTCCCGGTCGATATCGAATTGAAGGCCAATACTACTCAGGTGGTTTTTTTGTTCGTGATGACTTCGGAAACCCGCTAGCAGACTATGTTGAAGAACTTAAGCGGCTGCCTTATCAAGCGTGGGAAGGAAAGGTGAACACGAACCCGGTTTGGATTGAAGTTAAAGGTGGCAAAAAAATCTAGCAAAGCGTCATGTGAGCCCGCCACATGGTCCCGATTAACGCGCTAACCGTACATATGGGTACTAGTGTGCTGTCCCGGACATTCCTTGGCTAAGTTCCACGGTCTAAGTTCTGCAGCATCAATACAATCGCATCTGTAGTCTCGGTCAGTTATTTACGGGACAGCACACTAGGAGCCACTTTACCGGGACTTATCGGGACTGAGTGGGTCTTGTCAATCCGCCAGCATGACGATGCCAAGGCCGGACCGTCGCGCTTCATCGCAAACCCGAATCAGCTTTTCGAGCCCTCGACGAGCCACAACGTTGTCAGTGGATTCCAAGAGTTTGACGCATTCCTCAAGGAGCGGTTGGACCTCATCGGGCTCGAAACTGGAGTCCCAGAGCAACCCCTTGATGTGGGACAGCAACGGGTAAGCAGGAATCGGGTCTCCCAGCTCGACGATGGATTCGTAGTTCAATCGGATAAGCTGTTTTGCAGACTCATCGTCGTCTTTCGCTAATACGTCAAGGAAAATAGCCCTCCACTCGTGCAGCGTCAGGCCGTACTGGATAGGTTTGTCAAATTCACTTGTGGGTTGGAACGTTTCGAATAATTGGTCGGTGTGTTTGACCAACCACCACGCCATGTGCATGGGATGCTCGTCAGGTCTACTCATTCGCAGAAGATTGAAGCCCTCGGTGATTATAAGCTGAAAGCCCGTGTACATGCCTGATTAACGCGGTTACCGGACAAATAGGTTTTAGTACCCAGATGTCCGGTAATCCGACGCAATCAGGAGTTGACTGATAGTCCTACGGTAGAATGCTGCAAGGGTGATTGCCCAGTGAAGATTCGCCGCCCGTCCCGCTTGCTTCGTATTTGGCCACTAGTGTTCTCGGCTCTTGCTCTGGTCGGCATTCTGCATTTGACCCCGACACTTCACGAGGATTTCAACTTTGCGCGTGATGGTGTCGCGTCGCATGGCTGGTACACCGACTTGGAAGCGCAGAATAGATTTATTCACTATGCCTACCAAGTCGGCGGGTGGGGCATGCTTGCTGCGCTACGACCTCTTGGGTGGCCTTCGCTCTTATCGAAGGCCACCCAGGAGTGGGAGTCTATTATTGATGAGCCACCCGCCACCTCCAGAAGCACCAACACCTCTGACACTTGAAGAGGAACTAATTCACCACATACTCCCGGAACAGTTTGCTAGAGCGATCGCAGAAAATCCAGAATCGCCTGCTGGTCTGGCGCAGAAAGTTCGTTGAATCTCTGAATCACTGTGTTCGCCTCCGACGGACCATAGCATCCGGCGCCAGACCGTCGACTATCTTCATTACAGCCGCTGCCATGAGACTCGTGCGATCGAATTGCCCCCATTAAGTCGCTTGTGCGACCGTCATGCAGGAAAAAAAGTCGCTGTCCGATACCCCAGAGCGGCGTGGTGCGAAACATGTCGCCCGTGGCTTTGCCTTGGGTGATGTCGTCTGCCAGCCCTTTACCCATGTGATGAATTAATAGGTCCGAATAGGGATGGACGACCAGATTCTGCAGGGCTTCGGTCTCACTTTGCGGTTGCGTGATCATGGTCGCCGTATGGCAGCCCACGCAGCCGATACCCGGATTGTGCGGATCGGTGCCGAAGAGTTGCTGGCCATGGAGGGCATTGGAAGTGAGCGGAACCGGACGTGGTGCATCGAGGAATCGCATGAAAATCGCGAACATTTGCCAGTCCGGCAATAAGTGCAGCGGATTATTAAATGCCTGGTTTCGTGAGTCCGAAGGGTCGTTGCGGAAAATATCGTTCGGTTCGCTTTTGTTTGCCGTGCAATTCGGAGACTCGTCGGTGGCCTGGGGGAATAGATCGTTGGTCACACCCATCTCGACGTTGTAAGCCTCTCCGGCAAAAATCATGATGGATTTATTCTGGGCTTTCCAGCCAAAGCGGCTGATGGTCCCATCGTTGCCGCTGCGATTCGGAATGCCCTGGATCCCAAGTTCCTCGCGGATCGTCGCTGAATCGAGATGGCGCTCAATTATTTCGCGATCTTGTATACCGTCGAGAATACCGAGTCCGTACAGTTGCAATGGAATGCGGAAGCGCACGTTATTCCTGAGGTATTCGGTCTCGAAATCGGTTGCCGGCAAATCACTCTCACTGCAGGTGTTCGGCTGTCCCTTTGGGAAGACATCGCTTCGCCCGACGACGGTAAATAATTGGTGCACACCCCCATCTGCGGTGCCATCCGGCTTCCTCACGAAGCGGACCTCGCGAATTGGCCCGTACTGCTGAATAAAAGACGGCACTTTGTTCACTGCCCCTTTTCGATGCGGCATCAAGTCGAACATGGGATTCTCCGGCGGCCGTTGTTGCCCGGCCGGAGCCTGCGGATTCGGGACCATAAAGCCGCCCGAACCGCCCAGCGCGGGCTGGTTATGGCAGGCGGTACACTGGTCGCCATTAAAGCGCACGCCCAGCCCAGAGGAGTTGGTCTGCGTCACCAAGTTTCCCTTCGCCGGATCCGTAAGCGATCCCAGCGTCAAATCGCTGCACTCGTCACAAACTGACTCGAGTTGCAGCGCGCGGTTCAAGCCTTCGTCGAACATGGACTGCTCGATAGCGGAGAGCCCGGGAAGCGGACTACCTGCCCCCGGAGGCCCCTTCCGGACGCCGGGGTCTTTCTGGGCAAAGCAGGAGGAGGCCACGACCAGCAAAAGCAACGAAATTCTCCCGCCGACTGCCCGAATGAAACTCTTTTGGTTCATCATGATCGGTTCACCACTCCTTGAACAACGGTTCGGCGCTCTTCGCGCCGTCTCCGGACCTGCCCTCCCCGGGACTGCCGGAGGAGCTGCTTCTTGCCCTTACCTGTATTGGCGGAATCCGTGGGTGAAATGGCTCAAGAATTTTGCGCAAATGCATATTGCTCGCGGGCGCCACCGGCTGCCCTTGCTTGCACATTGACTTAGAGGCGGAGGGAAGCTATCGTCTTCGACAAATCCGCGGATTTGAAAGGTCCGGGTTTATCTTGATGCAATCCCAGGCCGTATCCGAACTCTTGCTTAAATGGAGAGATGGTGACCAGGAGGCGCTAGACGTCCTGATTCCCCTGGTGTACCAGGAATTGCGCGCCATTGCCCACCGATACCTCGGGCGCGAACGCTCCGATCACACTCTTCGGAGCACGGCTTTAGTCCACGAAGTGTATCTGCGCATGGTCGATCAAGGTCCTTTTGCCACCGAAAACCGCGCTCATTTTGTAGCCGTGGCCGCCCGGCTGATGCGGCAAATTCTTGTGGACTACGCTCGCAGCCATCGTGCGACAAAACGGAATGCCGGTTATAAAGTTGAATTCGAGGAAGCTCTGGCGCTTCCCGCTCGCCGCACGGTAGATGTCATTGCTCTGGACGATGCCCTGAATGGGCTTGCAGGGTTTGATGAGCAACAGAGCCGGATTGTGGAACTCCGTTTTTTTGGAGGGCTGACGACGGAAGAGACGGCGAACGTCTTGCAGGTTTCACCCGCTACCGTGAAACGAGATTGGAATGTGGCAAAAGCGTGGTTAACCCGGGAGATGACGAGAGGGGTTCGTGGAACGGCTACAAGATTGGGAAAAAATTAAGGAAATCGTTGGTGCCGCGATTGACTGCGATTCAAGTGAACGGTCTGCATTTCTCGACCAGGTTTGCGCGCACGATGCGGCATTGCGCGCGGAAGTTGAGTCGCTGCTATCCGCGCACGCGAACGCGGATCTTTCCAACTCCCCTTGGCCAGATCAATTAACTGGTGATTCTCTGGCAGGTCAAGTGATAGGTCCCTATCGATTGATCACAAAGCTAGGTGAGGGAGGCATGGGGCAGGTCTGGTTGAGCGAGCAGACTAGCCCTGTACGCAGGCAAATAGTCCTAAAGCTTATCCGAGGAGGCATGTTCAGCTCGGCGCTACTGCAACGATTTCAAGTGGAGCGGCAGTTGCTGGCCACTCTGGAACATCCCGTCATCGCCAAAGTCTTCGATGCCGGCACAACACCGCAGGGACAACCGTATTTCGTGATGGAATATATCGCAGGTCCATCCATCACGAAGTATTGCGACGAGAAGAAACTCTCCGTCAAAGAGCGCCTACGCCTTTTCCTGCAGGTTTGTGATGGAATTCAGCACGCACATCAAAGAGCCATCATTCATCGCGACATTAAGCCTGCCAACATTCTGGTTCTGGAAGTCGACGGCAAGCCATCCCCACGCATCATTGACTTTGGGCTTGCGAAAGCCGTGGTTCCTGTAGAGGCTGGTGAAACTCTGTTCACCCAAGTGGGAGCCATTCTGGGCACGCCCGGCTACACCAGCCCGGAACAGTCTGACCCCACGGTCCGGGATATCGACACTCGCACCGACGTGTATTCTCTCGGCATAATTCTGTACGAACTCCTCACCGGAAATCTGCCTTTCGATCCAAGAGAGCTCAGGAAACAGTCCCTGGAAAAGATGCTTCGCCATCTTCGTGAAGAAGATCCGCCGATTCCCAGCGCGAAAGTATCGAAGGACACCGGAGCGTCGCCTTCGCACGCGGAAATGCGGGGCACTGACTCCAGGCAACTGAGCACGCTGCTCCGGGGTGACCTCGACTGGATCACCATGAAGGCCATCGAGCGAGATCGCGACAGGCGCTATGGATCGCCCTCCGAGCTTGCGGCTGACATTAATCGGTATCTGGAAAATCGCCCAGTGGTGGCGAGGCCACCCAGCGCTTTCTACAGCTTACAGAAATATGTACGCCGTAACCGGGTTGCTGTGGGCATCAGTTCAGGCGTACTGGCGCTGTTAGTCACATTCACGGTCGTGCAGGCATTTCAACTGCAACGAACCACTCGCGAACGCGACCGGGCCAATCGCGTCACCGAGTTCATGAAGAATATGTTCACGGTCTCGGACCCGAGTGAAGCCCGAGGCAACTCCATCACTGCTCGAGAAATCCTGGATAAATCGTCCAAAGAAATCGAGAGTGGCCTTTCGCAGGACCCCCTGCTGCAGGCACAGATGATGAACATCATGGGCGAAGTGTATTTGAATCTCGGTCTTTACCCAAAAGCCCGGTCGCTATTTGAGCACGCCGTGCGCATCCATCGTCAACAACTCGGTCTTCGAAACCGCCAAACTCTCGATTCGATGAATAAGGTGGTTTGGGTCCTTCTCGAGCAAGGGGAGTTTGTGGCAGCGGAGAAAATGGAGCGGGAGGTTCTGACGCTGCGCCGCGAACTCTTTGGCCCGGAAGATCGCGACACACTGGACTCGCAGGTAAATCTCGCGATTGCACTGTTTGGCGAGGGACGCTACGCCGAGTCGGCACAAGTCGATCAAGAAGCACTCGCGATTCGCCGGCGCATCTTGCCAGAAGATCCTTTGACACTTTCGGAGATGAGCAATCTCGGTGTAACCCTGGCAGCGTTGGGCCGCTATCGGGAAGCCGACGATATCTACAACCAGGCCCTGGTGATCATGAACCGCACCCTCGGACCGGAAGATCCACAAACCATAAAGGCCATCAGCAACCTCGCTGACAATTACGATCGCGAAGGCCGGTTGGCCGAATCCGAAGAAATCACCCGCAAAACGCTGGAAATTCGGCGCCGGATACTGGGACCGGACCACCCAGACACGCTGCAGAATAGCGGCGATGTGGGCACACTCCTTTATGAGCAAGGCCGCTACGCGGAAGCCGAAGTGATTCACAGGGAAACACTGGCGAACCAAAAACGCATTATCGGGTCCGAACATCCGTCTACTCTTTTGACCATGGATAATCTCGCGAACGATCTTGCGGCTCTGCATCGTTATGAGGAAGCCGAGAAACTCTCGCGGGAAACCTGGGGAATCCGGCAGCGAGTGCTCGGGCCTGAGCATCCCGATACCCTTCTCTCGGCCGTTCACCTAGGTGTCGTCTATCGGTTGGAAGGAAATTATTCGCAAGCGGATAGACAGATACGAAATGCCATGGCGTCGCAGCGCAAGGTTCTTGGAGAAACACACGCGAATTGCGCCTCATCGGAATACGACCTTGCACTCATTGCCGCTGCGCAGGGATACCGAGAAGATGCACTCTCCCTGCTGCAGAGTGCCCTTAACAAACAATTCGGTCCAGACGTTTCCCGCGATCTCGAATCGAACGTTGTGTGGAAGCCATTCGAGTCTGACCCCCGCTTCGCGGTTCTGTCTTCCTCAACTAAACAATTGCCAATCACCAATCTTTCGTCTTTCCACTGATCGTATCCCAATATTGAGAGGCCGCTGGCGCGGCGGGCTGACTTGAAAGATAAGCGCTACTTTTGGGAATGGGGAGAGCGGAGAGAAAGGCGCCCGCCTCCCTTCCTTCGTCAGGGCGAGCGGAAGGCGGCCGCTACAAATGCAAAAGGAAAAACGCACTGGCCAGGCAAAGCTTAACTTTCGTTTTCAGGGAGAAACGGACGGCTTTCACGCACACCCTTATAGAAATTCGGAAAAGGTATGAGCATCCATTTCAACGTCGCGAAGGATGGAGCGCAGTAAACCTGGGCCGATGGTTTCTCTCGAATGCACCGGCACGGAAGTGGCTCTTCCATCCGGGTGCTTCAGAAACATATGGCTGCCGCTGACGCGGGGCAATCGGGTCATACAGTGATTTGCTGGATGCCAACGAGATCCAGTTCATGGACGTCGCCGTTCTCTTCCTGAAGGCAAAGCTCGATAACCTCGCTAACGCGCTTCATCAGCGTGTCCAGATTCTTTGCCAGGGTGTGGCAGCCATGCAGGGCGGGAACAGTGGCGACGTAATACCCGGATTCGTCGCGTTCGATCAGCACCGTGAATTTTCTCTTGGTTCTCATGGCGGCCTCGCCGGGAGTTTATCAGGACCGTAGTGGGTTAACCTGTTTCGCATTGCTGGAAAAAGAAAAAGGCCCCGAGTGCGATTGGCGCAATCGGGGCCTTTGGATTTTATCCCGGCGGCGACCTACGTTCCCACACAGTTGCCCGTGCAGTATCATCGGCCCGGCGAGGCTTAACTTCCGTGTTCGGGATGGGAACGGGTGTGACCCTCGCGGTATGACCACCGGAAAGTTGGGGAAGCTCGCTGCGCTCGCGGTTAACAGATATCAGTAATCAGATATCAGAAACCCAGGAACGAAGCTGCGCTTCAAAACCTTCCTGAAGAAAGTGCGCATCGCGGTTAGGCGATGCGGACAACAGTAAGTAGGCTGGCGATACAAGTTCGGCCCGCTGCCGAACGAGTGCTATGTGCTACAAGACGTTGCAGAGTGGTCTAGAAACCAGCCTGCAATGAACTTTTCTCTTTTGAAACGACGGCTTGAGAAAGTTTTATGATTAAGCCGAACGGACGATTAGTACGGGTCAGCTGAACGTGTTGCCACGCTTACACCTCCCGCCTATCAAAGTCGTAGTCTGCGACTGTCCTTCATAGGCTTTATTGCCTTGGGAAACCTTATCTTGAGGCGAGCTTCTTGCTTAGATGCATTCAGCAATTATCTCTTCCAGACTTCGCTACCCAGCGGTGCCACTGGCGTGACAGCTGGTACACAAGGGGTCTGTTCATCCCGGTCCTCTCGTACTAGGGACAACTCCTCGCAAGTTTCCTGCGCCCACACCAGATAGGGACCGAACTGTCTCGCGACGTTCTGAACCCAGCTCACGTACCGCTTTAATAGGCGAACAGCCTAACCCTTGGGACCTTCTACAGCCCCAGGATGCGATGAGCCGACATCGAGGTGCCAAACCTAAGCGTCGATGTGAACTCTTGGCTTAGATCAGCCTGTTATCCCCGGCGTACCTTTTATCCGTTGAGCGATGGCCCTTCCACGCGGGACCACCGGATCACTAGATCCAACTTTCGTTGCTGTTCGACTTGTAGGTCTCACAGTCAAACCGGCTTATGCTCTTGCACTCCACAGTGGGTTTCCAATCCACCTGAGCCGATCTTTGAGCGCCTCCGTTACAATTTAGGAGGCGACCGCCCCAGTCAAACTACCCGTCTGGCCGTGTCTCCCCACCCGTCACGGGTGGTAGGTTAGAGCGACAGTTCAATCAGGGCAGTATTTCACTGGTGTCTCCCCTCAAGCCGAAACCCGAGGTTCACAGACTCCTGCCTATGCTACGCAGATCGGACCGTTACTCATGACCAGAGTGCAGTTAAGGTGCACGGGGTCTTTCCGTCTAGATGCGGGCATCCGGCGTCTTCACCGGAACCACAAATTCGCCGAGCCGCTTGCCAAGACAGTCGCTCTATCATTCCACCATTCGTGCAGGTCGGAACTTACCCGACAAGGAATTTCGCTACCTTAGGACCGTTATAGTTACGGCCGCCGTTCACCGGGGCTTCAGTTCGAGCCTTCGCCCTTGCGGGCTGAGCCCTTGCTTTAACCTTCCGGCACCGGGCAGGTGTCACCCCCTATACGTCGTATTCGACTTAGCAGAGAGCTGTGTTTTTGTTAAACAGTTGCAGAGCGCGATTCACTGCGACCGCTTCGGGCTATAAACCCTACAGCGGCGTCCCTTCTCCCGAAGTTACGGGACTAATGTGCCTAGTTCCTGAGCAAGCGTTCTCTCGAGCGCCTGTGGATATTCACCTTGTCTACCTGTGTCGGTTTGTGGTACGGGCACCTGGACGACTCCTTAGAGGTTTTTCCTGGCAGCGTGAAATCAGAGACTTTGCGACCTAACGGTCTCGTCCCCAGCCTCACCGTTGAATGCCCCCGCGGATTTGCCTACGGGAACCGGCTTGCGCTGAGCAACCACCATCCATCAGGTGGCTCCCCTATCCTTCTGCGTCACCCCATCGTCAAACGTCGCCAGGCGGGACAGGAATGTTGACCTGTTGTCCATCAGTTACGCCTTTCGGCCTCACCTTAGGACCCGCCTAACCCTGAGCGGATTAACCTTCCTCAGGAAACCTTAGACTTTCGGCGACACGAGTTCTCATCGTGTTTATCGCTACTTATGCCGGCAGGGTCTCTTGTGTGGCGTTCAGTAGTCCTCTCGGTCTACCTTTACACCCCACGCAATGCTCCCCTACCAAATGTACTAATGTACAATTTCGCAGCTTCGGTGATGTGCTTGAGCCCCGTTGGATTGTTGGTGCATATCCGCTTGACCAGTGAGCTGTTACGCTTTCTTTAAAGGATGGCTGCTTCTAAGCCAACCTCCTGGCTGTCCGAGCGAATACACTTCCTTTCCCACTTAGCACATACTTAGGGACCTTAGCTGGCGATCTGGGCTGTTTCCCTTTTGACCACGAAGCTTATCCCTCGTAGTCTCACTCCCGCATAGTTCTCCACGGCATTCGTAGTTTGATTGGATTCGGTAACCTGAGTTGGTCCCTAGTCCATTCAGAGCTCTACCACCGTGGGAATTCATGCAAGGCTGTCCCTAAAGACATTTCGGGGAGAACGAGCTATCACGGAATTTGATTAGCCTTTCACCCCTACCCTCAACTCATCCGAGCGATTTTCAACTCACACCGGTTCGGTCCTCCAGTCGCGGTTAAGCGACCTTCAACCTGGTCAAGGGTAGATCATCCCGCTTCGCGTCTAATACCACGTACTTGTCGCCCTATTCGGACTCGCTTTCGCTACGGCTCGCTTGCGCTTAACCTTGCACGTGACATTAACTAGCCGGCTCATTAAGCAAGAGGCACGCCGTCAGGCTTTCACAGACCGAAGTCTGTGCATGGCCCTCCGACTGCTTGTAAGCATACGGTTTCAGGTTCTATTTCACTCCCCTCGCAGGGGTGCTTTTCGCCTTTCCCTCACGGTACTGGTTCACTATCGGTCGCTAGAGAGTATTTAGCCTTGGAGAGTGGTCTCCCCAGTTTCCCACGAGATTACACGTGTCTCGTGGTACTCAGGATGCCGCTTCGAGTCCGGTCCACTTTCCGCTACGTGACTGTCACACTCTTTGGTCCCGCTTTCCTTCGGGTTCGCGTAGTGTCCGGATTGATAACTCTACTTATGCGGTCCTACAACCCCCATGTGTAAACACATGGGTTTGGGCTTTTCCGATTTCGCTCGCCGCTACTTTCGGAATCTCTGTGATTTATTTTCCTGCAGGTACTGAGATGGTTCACTTCCCTGCGTTAGCTCATACCGGCCTATGTATTCAGCCGGCTGTAACGAGAGTTCATCTCGTCGGGTTTCCCCATTCGGACATCCCCGGATCAAAGCCTGCTTGCGGCTCCCCGAGGCTTTTCGCAGCTTGCCACGTCCTTCATCGCCTTCTAGCGCCAAGGCATCCACCGTACGCCCTTAGTAGCTTAATCATAAAACTCACTCAATACGTCGCTCGCTAAGGTGTTTTGCACTTGCCGAGCTAAAGCTCGGCCACTACATTGCAAAACTCACCGGAGTGGCTAAACTCCGGCTTTCCTCAGCTCGTTCGCCCTGTTTCTGCAGTTCCATTTTTCCCGTTCCCAGATTGCTCCGGTACCTAGGCTTTCGACCCTACAATCCGCAGGTGCTTGAGACTGAGCTCGCCTTGTAATCCACAGCACTGCTCAACATACTCGAGCAGAACTTGTATGTAATCCACACCTTCAATCCCCAGGGCGACCGTAATCGCTTCCGGGTTATCGGCGTGAATTTGCCAGCCTTACTGTTGTCAAAGAACGTTGGCCCTGATCCCATCAGGGGCCCCGACTTTCATCGAGGCGCCCTCCTTGCGGAGGACCTGGGTATTCTCAGCATCTGTTGCCGCTGAAAAGTCCCCCTAAAATGCAAAACCCGGCGTCGAGCGCCGGGCACATACGCCAGTTGTTCTGGCGTATCCACGCGATGCTCGACAAAATTTCACCCAGTGCTCGTAAGGCGCCTCACTATAGGATCTGTTCTTGGAGAACTTGAGACCCGACTGTGAATCCCCTGCACGGCCCAGCACTTTGAGGAAGTGCCGAACCATTTGTAATCTTACAGCAACGAAAAAATATGTCAAGCCCTGCAACAAACTTTTTTCGCGGCTTTCCACACCCCTGTGGAAGCTGTGGGAAACCCACCTGGAACGTTGCAACACCTGCAGATAGCGGCTGCGGCGCTCCAGGATATCTCTAATTATACCCGATTAATCTTGCTTTGGCGCGTTGCTGCCCTGCGCTGCTTTGGCCTTCTTTTCCGCTTCCAGCGTCCACGGCGGGGTAATGCCATTCACGCGGGCGTACGCGATGGACTGGCCAAAATGCTCGTGCACGTGCGTCACTTCCAGGTAAACCACATCGCCGGAATTGGCGTCTGGTCCCAGCTTCTTTTCCGGACGGGCAAAGTCGGCGTTGGTCATCCCCTGAATCGCGTTTTCGGCAAACGTGAACGATTGATCCAGCATCGCCACGATCTTGGCCTTATCCGTCGTGGATTCTTCGAAGCCTTTGACCTTGAATTCCGGCATATCGGTGACTCCAGTCATCAACGCCATGATGTTGTGATTCGCCGCTGTGAGGTGCAGGAAAACCTCGCTGATCGAACGTGCGCCAGCCTCGGGCCGCCATGTGTACTTCTCCGCCGGAATTGCCTGCGCCAATTCCACAATCCTTTTATGAACGCCTTGCATGTCCAGCAGAGCCTGCGCTTTCATATCGTAGCTGGGCGCGGTTTTGTCCGCGCTTGCAGCGGCCTGTTGCGGCTGTTTCCCGTAAGTCGCCTTGGCGAAAACTGGCGTTAACAGCAGCACAGCGGTAAACAGCAGCGAAATCTTTTTCATGATTATCTCCTTTGCAGCAGACGCAGTCCCGATCTTGGGATAGTTGCCGAACGTAGAATTCCCCAAAGGGTTTAGATCGCTAAAGGTGGGCCCACTTCAGGGAAAGCCGCAGGGTTAGACGGCGGAGCACGGAAAACGCTTCACCAGCCTGGGGCGATTTCCGGCCCATCAGCCGCGCATCGGACAGATTCCCGTCACTAAATCTATTCTTCCGCGCGGAATTTATTCGCAGCCAGGAGGAATTTCTTCAATGCGCGTCGCACACGGAAATCGGACGCAATCCTATTCCATACCGCAAATCCTGTAACGCAACTAATCCGATACCTTACGCGCGATGCAACCTAAAAACTTTTTCAAACATCCACGTTACCTTGACACGCAGCATCATGCAGTCTACACTACGGAGTTTTTAGACGACCCTTTCGGGCCGCCTGGAGAAGGTTCTCATGGATAAGAAGCGTTTGGAGTATTACAAGAAGCGGCTGCTCAATCGCCGCGACGAGCTCGTGAAGACCATCACGCGCACCGAAGAAGAAGGTCGCCAAGCCGACGATGATCCCACCGTGGATCTGGCGGATAAAGCCGCCAATTCCTACACCAAGGAATTCCTGTTTGGCCAGACCAATACGGACCGCGCAATTCTTAACCTGATTGATGAAGCCCTGAAGCGCATCCGCAGCGAGGAGTATGGAACCTGCGCCAACTGCCAGGAAGAGATGCAGCAGAAGCGCCTGGAAGCCGTGCCCTGGGCCAAGCATTGCATCACCTGCCAGGAAAAGAAGGAACAGGGTCTCCTGTAGCGCGTATCTTTCTTTACCCTTTCATAAGATAACTACAATATACTGGGTCCGCCGGTTGATTCTTTCCCCGGCGGACCCATGCTTCTTTCGAACTCCCGCATCGCCGTCTCGCGCTGGATGGGCACTTTCGGCGGCGCCATCGCCTCTGTGCTGTTCCCTTCGGAATGCCGGCTTTGCGATGCGCTGCTCACGCGCGCCACCCGCCTGCCCATCTGCGATCCCTGCCTGCAATCTTTCCAGCAACTTCCCGTGCACGTCTGCGAGCGCTGCGGCCAGCCCTGGAGCCTGGAAGCGGCCGAGGAAGATTCCAGCGCCAGTTGCCGCGAATGCCGCGAACGCGGATTTGCATTCCATGCCGCGCGGAGCTTCGGCCTTTATCAAGGCAGTCTGGCCAGAGCCATAGTGCTGCTGAAATACGAGCAACTGGAACCGCTGGGAATATGGTTCGCCCGGCGCCTTCAGGAAGTCGCCCGTAACCTGCCGGAGAAATTCGCCGCCGATCGTGATCGTTCCCGTGCCTCTCCATCGCACTCGCCAGAAAGAGCGCGGTTTCAATCAAGTAGACCTGTTTGGACGCCCGCTCGCCCGCCGGCTCCGGCTGCCTTACCGCCCCGTGCTTTTGAAACGCGAACGTCCCCGCCCGGAAAAGCATTTGTTACATTACGAAGAACGATGGGAGGCCGTACGTGGCGCTTTTGCTATTCGCGAGGGCGGCCAGGTTGACAATTCTCGAATCTTGCTGCTAGATGATGTTATGACGTCTGGAGCAACGCTGGACGCATGTTCCCGTGCGTTACGCGCTGCAGGCGCCAAATCGGTAGTCGGGCTGACCATCGCCCGCGCCGTGCGGCAAGCCATCCCCGTCAGAGAAAGTGCTTAGCCTGAAGGGCGCGCGATGAGCGCAAGACGACCAGAGACGGTCGATGCCCGGGGGCGATTCGTCCCCGAAGCGGGCAGCGTGCTTGTGCCCAGCGCTTCGGGGAATGCCAGCGCCCGCCATGTTCACAGCCTCACTCCCCGCCGCGCTTCCCTGATGCAGGAACCCGTTCTGGTCCTCAATGCTACCTATGAGCCGATCAATGTCACGGCTGTGCGTCGCGCGATGGTCCTGCTCTTGAAGGGTGTTGCCCAGGCGGAAGAAGTTCACAACGCGGAAGTACATTCCTCCGCGAATTCCCACAAAGTGCCCTCCGTGATTCGTCTGCTGGCATATCGCCACATTCCGCAGCAGAGCCGCGCGCTTTCGCGGAAAAATATTTTGTTGCGAGACCGCAACACCTGCCAGTTCTGCGGCAAGATTTTCCCGAGCGCCGAGTTGACCCTGGACCACGTGATGCCGCGTTCCCGCGGGGGCCGCTCCAGTTGGGAAAATCTGGTGGCTTGCTGCTATCGCTGCAACAACAACAAGGGCGATCGCACGCCCGAAGAAGCCGGGCTCAAACTGGCCCGCAAACCACGCCCATTCACGCTGCACACCTCGCGGCAGCTGATGCGCCTGATCGGCCATCGCGATGAACGGTGGCGTAAGTATTTGTTTTATTAAAGCTTACGCGTCCTCTCGGAAAATCTTCATCACCCGTAACTTTTAGGAAACCTTTTTCGCTGCAATGCATCTATCTATATAACAACCACTTCGAGGACACACCCCGGGGAGCTTGAGCGCCACACACGTGGAGATCAGGCTCCTCTCCTATTTTCAGCCCGAGTTTTCCAGTAGTATTTTTCAATTAGCGTTTCCCTTACTCATTATTTTCTCGGGCGCTGATTGCTCGCTCGTTCAATTCTCACTGGGCCTAAAAAAACGGAGTCATCCTGAGGACCGCTTGCCCGAAGCGTTCTTTGCGAAGGGCGTATTTTGCGGGCCGAAGGATCTCAACGTAAAAATTGTGCACAATTTTGCAGTTGAGATTCTTCGCCTATCCTCATCGGATAGGCTCAGAATGACAGCGCTATCAAGTCGATTTGCAAGGGGGGAATTGTAGTGTGCAAATTGTAGTGTGGAAAATTTCAGGCAGGAACAATCGCTGCTTCTACGCCCTGGTGTCGTGCCGTGATTCGGGAAAACTTTCCAGAGCCGACGCTTCATCCGGAAATTCAGGGAAGACCTGATAGAGTTGCGTGATTTTCAAAATCTCTTCCACCTTTGGCGCGAGCCCGACCACCTTCATCGCTCCGCCCTTTTTCACCACCGCCAAATACGTTCGCGCCAGTTCCCCCACTCCGGAACTGTCCAGGTAATCGAGCGACGTCAGATTCAGCACAATATTTTTGTGGCCCTGCTGCAGCAATTGCTGAATTGCATCGCGAAACGCCTGGCCCTCAAAAGAGGTGAGTCGCCCCGAAACATCCACCAGCGACACATTATCGGCTTGCCGAATTTGTACGGTGAAATTCACGTTCCCGCCTTATACGAAAGAGGCTTGATTCTACTCCGATGTGCGCTGAAGGCAAGGGAATCACGAAACGTTCATTTTGCGGTTTTATTGGCGAAACATCACCCGCAGGCCGCGCCGCCAGCTCTCCGCCAGCCCCACACGGATCATTTCCATCTGCGGGGAGAGATACCGTTGCAGCGAATCCGTGGTCGGATGAAAACGCAGCGCCGGCGCAATCAGATAAACCAGCGGAGGCGCCGCTTGCAGCTCGAGGCCCGGGAAATAACCGTATCGCGCAAAGTCGCCCTGCTGCTGGTGCCAGCGGATGCGCGACCAGTAATCGGCAGCCTGCAGCGGCAGGTCCAGATTCTCCGTGGCCTTCAACTCCAGAATCGCCAGCCGCCGCGCTCGCGTTACGCACAGCAAGTCCAACACCCCGTGTTGCCCGGCAACCTGCGCGAACACTTGTTCGTAGACATACGCGGGATCGAGCGCGATATCGATCCGCGTCACGTCCTGGCACACCAGCGTCTGCATCCAGCGTTCCGCTTGCGCGCGGTAGAGCGGGTGGCGCAGATTGCTGGCCAGCGAGTTGCGGAAATTTTGCAGGTTGGCAATCAACTGCTTCAGCGCGCGTTCATTTTCCCGCCGCAATTCCTGCCACACGGAATCGCTTCCAAAATAAACTTTGTTATCGTGCCAGCGCGCGAACGCCAGCCCCAGAAAACGCAGCACCACTTCCTGCGTGTGCGGCGAAGCGTGCGCGTGGATAGCGTCGGGAGCCATCGTCTGGATCGGGGCCAGCGCGGCTTCCGCCCGGTCCAGCAGCAGTTGCGATTCGCGCCTCGGCACCAGCCAGGAGGCGACGTTTCCGCCGGCGCACGGATTCACCGGCTCCAGAATCTCCCGCTGCGCATCCAGTTCGAAAACTTGTAGCGAAACGCGGCCCTCCAGCGCGCGCAATCGGTTTGCCAACGCACCGGATTTTCCCTTGGGCACAATCAGCCGCAATGCCGCTATCCCAGCACGCTTCGCCGACTGGCGTGACCGATCCAGCCACAGCAATCCATAAGTGAGGCTGCTTTCCAGCGCGTCCTGCGATTCCCCGTCTGGAACCGCCAGGAACGCAATCGAGGTTGACCCATGGTGCGATATGCCGCGCGCATAAATGCGGGAGAGAGAATGCTCGATGTCCGCGGCTACGGAAATTTTCTCAAGACTCTCATCCGGAAATTGTTCCGCAAGGATGCGCCGCAGCTTTTCGCAGAATCCTTCACGGGAAACCTCTTTCACGCTCCGTTCGAAGGGCAAGCAAACGATCTCCATGCGCTCCGGCCGGATGCGCCCGAATCGTTCCACGGCCAGCGCGATGCGGTCTTCCGCGCTGTGCGTGATGGCCAGCACGCGCCGCGTAACGTTGCAGCTTTCCGACCACATGTGCAATAGCGGCTTTTCCGAGGTGCCGCGCACTTCCCAGGAAAGCGGCGTGGTGGAACTCACACGGCTACCGTTTTCGCGGATTTCCACGGCTCCACGAACAAAGATTTCCTGCAAGCTGGCCCGCAGATCTTCGGCAAGTTCCATATGCGGTAGTGTAATATAACGTCTTAGCTACGTTATATCTATTTTAGTGGAGCGAGTTGTAAATAGCTTACCTGTACGGTGGGCTGCTGCATGTTCCAACTGGCGGGGACTCGATCGAAAGACATCTGAAAACTTCGCCGCTCCCCGGGCGCAAGCTTGCTGGGCGGGCTTCCCATGACGCCGCGTGATTCCCGAAGCACCACTTGGTGCATGTCGTCGGTAAATTCCACGGTAACCGTCAATCGCTGCACGGGCTGTGGACCGGCGTTCACCAGTTCCGCGTTCAGGATCGTTACTTCCTGGTGGATGAAATTTTCCGCGCGGCTCAGCGCGATGTTCTCCACCCGAATCGTTTTTGCGTAGAGTTGTTCTTCCGGACTCATCGTCGCCGGAACATTCACCTGCAGCACTGGCGACGGCTTGCTCTCCGGAGCTTTGAATAACGCCCACAGGCTCACGGCAATCGTTGCAACCACCACAACGCCGATTCCCACCGTCACCGCGGACGGCTTTCCTTTTTTCGTTAATTGATTCGTCTTGCAGCATTTCCTGAACCGGTCCGCCTCCGCTTGGATTCGTTCCCGTTGGAAACTCTTCAGCGGCCCACTTGCAGCCGCAATGCCAGTGGCTCTGGCAGACGCGCCGCGCGCATCCGCTCTTGCACGCTGCTGATGTCGTAAGGAACTCGCCAGAACTCAATCAACTGGTTTTCGAGATCCGCGATGGCGAAACCCGCGCGCGGATCCGTATCCCGTGGCTGGCCGATGGAACCTGGATTCAGCAGATAGCGCTTGGCCGTCTCCAGTCGCAAGGCGCAGCGCGGTTCGTTGCTACGTGGGTGCAGAGACAACACTTCCAATTCCGAATCCTGATAGGAAAATCCGCCCTGGTGGTGCGTGTGCCCAAAAAAGGTTACCTGCGTGGAAGAATCCAGCAGACCCTCCAGCGCTTGCGCGGGCGTGAATACGTACTCATCTTCATCCTGAAACGCCCCGTGCACCAACACGACGCCTTCAGCTTCCAGCGGGCCTTGCGGTAAAGCCGCCAGCCACGCCAGATTTTCGTTAGAAAGTTGCGAGCGGGTCCACTGCACAGCGGCTTTGGCGACGGGATTGAAATCGTCCGTGGCCATCAGTTCGGCAACGGCTTTATCGTGATTCCCCCGAATAGTCACCGCCCCAAGTTCGCGGATCAGGGAAGTGACTTCGTTTGGATCCGGTCCGTAGCCGACCACATCGCCAAGACACACCAGACGCTGCCAGCTGCCTTCCGCGGCGCGGAGCGAGGCTTCCAGTGCTGATAAGTTCGCATGGATATCCGTAAGGACTAAGAGTCGCATCCAGGAGTTCCGGACCTTTGAAGAGTATAGATGAAGCCACGAAAAGGTGCACGCCAAGTTGGCCGCCAGCCATCCACACCAGGTTGGCAAGTATGTAAAAAGGTTTAAAAATATTCGCAGAACGCCACGAAACATTCCCCTAGTGGTTTTCGTCTATACGGGTGCAGCCGAGTTCAGGCTGTTCGGGATGGACAGAGTTTAAGAAACAAACCCCGCGGTGGCAGCCGCGGGGTTGAATGACACGCAGTCTTTCCGGCTCTTGGACCAGGAAGAAGAGGTGTCTGCAACGAGAGGCTACTCTTCGCCTGCCTGTGTGTCAACTCTCTCTCCTCACCGGAACAGGTCCCGGTTGACTCGCTCCGTTGAAAGGAAATACACACATGAAACGCAATTCCCTGGTTCGCAATCTGGCATTGCTGGGCGCGCTGGCCTTTACGGTTCCCGCGTTTGCAAAGCCGGTGACCAAATCTCTCCCGCTTACGCAAAACGTGAAAATGGGCAAGGTAGACGTGAAAGCCGGCGATTATCGCGCCACGATCGACGACAACCATCTGACCCTCCTCAACGGCAAGAAAGTCGTGGCCGAATCCGCCGGACGCTGGGAAACCCGCGAAAACAAGTCCCCCTATACGGGCATCGTTGCCGATGCCGATGGCCGCGTGCTGGAACTCCGCTTCGAAGGCAAAGCCGAAGTTTTCGTACTCTCCGAATAACGGGAGCGCCCGTGAACCTTCCTGATTGGATGCGAGGGAAGCTGGTTTGCAAACTTAGCTTCCCTTTTCCATCTCCGCCGGAAAGCCTTGCCAGCTAGCGAATTAACATGCAATCGCCATAACTGTAAAAGCGGTAGCGCTCCGCGACTGCGTGCCGGTACGCCGCCAGCACGTGGTCACGCCCCGCGAATGCGGAAACCAGGGCCAGCAGCGTCGATTTCGGCAAGTGGAAGTTTGTCAGCAGTTTGTCTACAACGCGAAACTGGTGGCCCGGGAGAATGAAAATTCCCGCTTCCGCGCGGCCCGCCTCAACGCAATCCACTTTCCCCCTGGCCAAGGTTCGCGCGGCGGCGTCTTCCAGCGTGCGCACTACCGTGGTTCCAATCGCCAGCACCGGACGCTTTTCGCGTTTCGCTGCGCGGATTTTCTCGGCGGTCTCTTCGCTGATTTCGTAGGCTTCCGTGTGGATCTTGTGCGCTTCCAGCGTTTCGGTGTGTACGGGTTGAAATGTTCCCAGGCCCACGTCCAGCGTGACTTCGCAGAGTTCGCAGCCTCGCTTCTTCAGGCGCTCGAGAATTTCCGGCGTGAAGTGCAGACCCGCCGTCGGCGCCGCCACCGCTCCGCCCTGCCGCGCGAAAATTGTTTGATAGCGCTGCCGGTCCGCCACCTCGTCGGGGCGATCGATGTAAGGCGGCAAAGGCATGTGGCCGAGCTGCTCCAGATTCTGCTCAACGGAACGCTCATTGCGCGACTCGAAGCGCATGCCGCGAATTCCTAATTCTCCGCGCGAGACAATTTCCGCTTCCAGTTCCCCTTCGCCAAAAATCACCCGCTCGCCTACCTGCATTTTTTTTCCTGGCCGCACCAGCGCTTCCCAGGTGTCGGCGTCCAGTTTGCGGGTCAGAAAAACTTCCACGTTGCCCGTGAGATGCTCGCGCACTGTTTTACGCGAAGGCTTTTGTGAATGAACGCCGGCTCGGCGGCCAAACAGACGGGCGGGGATCACCCGCGCGTTGTTGAAGACGATCAGCTCATCGCCGTTAAGCATTTCCGGCAATTGGATGAATCGCGAATCTCTCCAACCGGGTTCGATGCGCTCCAAGACAAGCATTCGTGAGTCATCGCGCCGCTCCAGCGGACGTTGTGCGATCAACCCTTTCGGCAACTCGTAATCGAATTCGTCGACGCGCATAAGAACTAACTATAGCAATACTGATGGGTTGCTAGGCCCTTGGCATAGTAAGAGGTTATAGCAGGGCAAAAGCAGTCCTAGAAACCGGACTACGCGACTGTAAATAAACGCCTTATTGAGAATTCAAAGGGCGCTAAATCAATACTTGACAAGCAGACACTAAGATAATATGCTTCGTTTAGCATGAGTTATGGAGGAGACCATCATGAGAACCACTATCAGTCGTTTTGAACCCTTTCGCGGCGTCACTCTGCAGGATCAGATCAATCGCCTCTTCCAAGAGTCGTTTGATCGCTCCTCAGACGAAGCCAGCATCACCACTTGGGCCCCGGCCGTCGATATTTTCGAGACCCAGCAGGAGTTAGTGGTGAAAGCCGACCTTCCGGACATCAAGCCGGAGGAGTTGGACATTCGCGTAGAGAACAACATCCTTACCATTCGCGGTGAACGCAAATTCGAGAAGAAAGTCACCGAAGACAAGTACCTGCGCGTTGAGCGTTCCTATGGCTCGTTCAGCCGCAGCTTCTCGCTGGCCAATACCGTGAACGCGGAGGCCATCAAGGCCGAGTACAAGAACGGCGTGCTTACCTTGACCGTCCCGAAGCGCGAAGAAGCCAAGCCCAAGCAGATCAAGGTGAACGTCGAAGCTCCGGCGATGGCCGCCGCAGCCGGCAAGTAACCCAACAAAGTCTCGCTCCGGCGAGGCTCTCTCTGAGTTAGCATGTGGGGCTGGCGGCCAAGCCAGCCCCTCTTCGCGTGGGAAGTGGTCCGCAGCCCGCCCAGCTTCGTTTTGTGTAGTGGCCGGTCTTTAGACCGGCCATTCCGACGCCGATGGAGTGGCCGGACTTTAGACCGGCCAGCAGCCGATTTAGGAAAAGCAAGAAGTAAAAAGTAAAAGCAAATTTCAAGGATCCACCATGTTGCGCTTTGACAAAATGACCGTAAAGGCCCAGGAAGCCGTGCAGGAAGCCCAGGAAGTCGCTGCCCGGCACGAAAACCAGGCCATCGAACCGTTGCACCTCCTGGTCGCGCTCGTCGAGCAAAAAGATGGCGTCGTGCCGCCGCTACTCGCCCGCCTGGGCATTCGCAGCGAATTGCTGATGCAGGATCTGGATCGCGAGATCAACCGCCTGCCCAAGGTGCAGGGCTTCGGCCAGCACCACATGAGCCGCGCCCTGAACGATATTTTGGAGCGCTCTTTCGACGAAGCCACGAAATTCAAAGACGAGTACGTCTCCACCGAACATCTTTTTCTGGCCATCGCCGCGGCCGATAGCGATCCCGCTGGGCGCTTGCTGAAAAAGCACGGCGCTTCGCATGAAGCCATTCTGCAGGCTCTGGCGGGGGTGCGCGGCAGCCAGCGCGTCACTTCGCAAAATCCGGAAACCACCTATGCCGCGCTGGAAAAATACGCGCGCGATCTCACCGATCTGGCCCGGCGCTCGAAACTCGACCCCGTCATCGGCCGCGACGAAGAGATTCGCCGCGTCATGCAGATTCTTGCCCGCCGCACGAAAAATAATCCCGTGCTGATTGGCGAACCCGGCGTCGGCAAAACCGCCATCGTGGAGGGTCTGGCGCAGCGCATCGTCTCCGGCGACGTCCCCGATGTCTTGAAAACCAAAAAGCTGGTTGCACTGGATCTTGCCGCTCTGGTTGCCGGCGCAAAATTCCGTGGCGAATTTGAAGACCGCCTGAAAGCCGTCTTGAAGGAAATTTCGGAAGCCGAGGGCCAGATCATTCTTTTCATTGACGAGCTCCACACGCTCGTCGGCGCGGGCGCCGCCGAAGGCGCCATGGATGCCTCCAATATGCTTAAGCCCGCCCTCGCGCGCGGCGAACTGCGTGCCGTCGGCGCCACCACGCTCAACGAATACAAAAAATACATCGAGAAGGATCCCGCGCTCGAGCGCCGCTTCCAACCGGTACTGGTTTCCGAGCCCACGGTGGAAGACACCATCGCAATTCTTCGCGGCCTGAAAGAGCGCTATGAAGTGCACCACGGCGTGCGCATCAAGGACGCCGCCATTCTTGCCGCCGCCACGCTTTCGCACCGCTACATCTCCGATCGTTTTCTGCCCGATAAAGCCATCGACCTGATCGACGAAGCCGCCGCCAGCCTGCGCATGCAGATCGATTCCCTGCCCACGGAGATTGACGAAGTCGAGCGCCGCATCATGCAACTGGAAATCGAACGCCAGGCCATGCTGAAGGAAACCGACGCCCATTCCGTTGAACGCCGCAAGCAAATCGAAAAGGAACTCGCCAAGCTGCGCGAGGAATCCAGCGCCAGCAAGGCTCGCTGGCAGGCGGAAAAAGAAGCCATTTCCAAAATCCGCAAACTGAAGGAACAGATCGAACAACTGAAAGCGGAAGCGGAACGTTACGAACGCTCCGGCGAACTCGCCAAGGTCGCCGAAATTCGTTACGGCAAAATCGCCCAGGCGGAACGCGAACTGAACGCAGCGCAGGAACGCTTTGCCGCGGTGCAAAAAGATTCTCCAATGTTGAAAGAAGAAGTGGACGAAGAAGACATCGCCAAGCTTGTCAGCAAATGGACCGGCATTCCCGTCGGCCGCCTGCTCGAAGGCGAAGCGCAAAAACTCGTGCACATGGAAGAGCGCCTGCGCCAGCGCGTCGTCGGCCAGGACGATGCCCTTGCGCGCGTGGCCAATGCCGTGCGCCGCAGCCGCGCCGGACTTTCCGACGTCAAGCGCCCCATCGGCTCCTTTATCTTCCTGGGCCCCACGGGCGTCGGCAAAACAGAACTCGCCCGCGCGCTCGCGGAATTTCTCTTTGACGACGAAAAGCTGATGATCCGCATCGACATGTCCGAGTACATGGAGAAGCACACCGTGTCGCGCCTCATCGGCGCCCCTCCGGGCTATGTCGGCTATGAAGAGGGCGGCCAGCTCACCGAACAGGTGCGCCGCCATCCTTATTCCGTGATTCTCTTCGACGAAATCGAGAAGGCGCATCCGGACGTCTTCAACGTGCTGCTGCAAATCCTGGAAGACGGCCGCCTGACCGACGGCAAAGGCCGCACCGTGGATTTCCGCAACACCGTGCTGGTGATGACCAGCAACGTTGGCTCCGCGGCCATCTTCGAACTCTCCGGCAAAGATCCGGATAAAGCGCGCAAGGAAGCCATGGATGCATTGCGCGCCGCGTTCCGCCCGGAATTCATCAACCGCATCGACGAAATTGTGATCTTCAATCCACTAGGCCAGGACCAGCTCGCGCGCATCGTCGGCCTGCTGCTCAAGAACGTGGAAAAGCTGCTCGCCGAGCGCCAGATCACGCTGGAGCTCACTCCGGCCGCCACGGAAGTGCTCCTGCGCGAAGGCTACGATCCGGCGTATGGCGCGCGCCCGTTGCGCCGCACGATTCAGCGCCTGATCCAGGATCCTCTCGCAATGCAGATTCTGGAGGGCGCGGTGCTTCCGGGCGATCACATTCGCGTGGATCGCGATGGGAAGAAAGAATCGATGCGCTTCGAACGCATTCCGGCCAAGAAACCAGCCGCCGCGGCGAAAACATAATTTCAGCCCTGGAGTTTGGGTGCTTCGAGTGCGCTGCCTTGACGCTCGCCGCGCCCGCTTCTAGACTGAAATTTCCAGTCTCGCCGCCCGTATTAACTTAGGAAGGCTTCCCACATGAAAGTTCTGCGTACCGGTGCAATTTTAATCTTGCTGAGCGTAGTGCTGGTGGTTGCGGGCGGCGCCATTGGCGGGCGCGGCGGCCTGCAAATTGCGCTTGGTATCGCCGTGGTGATGAATTTTGTCTCCTATTTTTTCTCGGACAAGATTGCGCTCAGCTCCAGCGGAGCGCAGCCCGTTTCGCGCGAGCAGTTGCCGCGCCTCTATAACGTGATGGAGCGCCTGGCCGCGAAAGCCAACATTCCGGTTCCCAAGCTATATGTAGTTCCAGACGCCGCGCCAAATGCATTCGCTACCGGACGCAGCCCCAGCCACGCTTCCGTTGCCGTCACCCAGGGCCTGCTGCAGATCATGAACGACGATGAACTGGAAGGCGTAATCGCCCACGAACTCTCCCACGTTCGCAACTACGACATCCTGACGAGCTCCATCGCCGCCACCATCGCCGCGGCCGTCACCTATCTGGCCAGCATGGGCAAATGGGCGATGATTTTTGGCGGAATGAGGGGGGACCGCGACGACGATCGCGGCGGCGGAATTGCCGGCCTGCTGATGATCTTTCTTGCGCCATTCGCCGCGCTGCTCCTGCAGCTCTTCCTCTCGCGCACCCGCGAATATGCCGCAGACGAAACCGGCGTCCGCATGGTGGGCCAGCCCTACGGTCTGATCAGTGCCCTGGAGAAGCTGGGGACCTATAATCGTCGCATCCCCACCACCGCCATTTCCCCAAGCACATCGGCCCTTTGTATCGTTAAGCCGCTTTTTGGCGGCGGCACATTTTCCTCGCTGTTCAGCACCCATCCTCCACTTGAGGACCGCATCGCCGCCCTAAAACAGATGACGGGCACTCCCTTGCGCTAGTCTGTCCCCGAAGCGGTAAAGATTTCCAGTCCTGTCAATCTCTCCGATAGCGCAATCCACCGCGTCTCTCCGTAAAACACTGTAAACAGAGACATTAAACACCGTAGGCGAAAATGGTCCATTTGGCGAAACAGATGCATCACATCTATATGCCAGCCGGGGGGCTTGCTGGCCGAGTCTGGGGGGACGCACTTATGAGCTGTCGAGACACTATACATCTGATTTGCATGTATTTAGAGGGAAAGCTCTCTCCGAGTGTGCAAGGAGAGATTGAACATCATTTGCAGGATTGCGCCGATTGCCGGCTGGTTTTAGACGCCGCAACCACTACACTGGATCGCTATTTTGGCCAGCCGAAAGCAGTTCCGAGCTCTCAAGCGGCCTAATTTTTTCACCTAACTTATTTATTCTGAACTTATTCCGAGCAGGAAAGGCCAACGCCTTCCTGCTCTTACTTTTTTTACGCCCTGTTGAGATCCTGTGGATACTGCATGAATCTTCCGGTAAAAATTCCCGTTGTACAGGACAACCTGTAAACTTTACTAGTACTAGAACTATTAGTTCCCTCTGATTTTCCCTCCCCTAACTCCTCTAAGCTCTTTCTTTGTAATGTTGTAACACTCCACGAACTTCATAACCCGGTTTGGCTTTAGGGGTGCCCTTTCCCTATCACACACGGCGACACCGCCGCAAAAGGAGACGTACATGAGCGAGTTTCAGGATTCCAATACTCAGGCAGCCATGCCCCGCTGGGTTGGCTTGTCCATTGCCGCTTTGGGAGCAGCTTCCTTGCTGGGCGTCGGAGTAGGAGTCACGGCCCTAAATCAGAGCAAGAGCACCGAGCAGAGCATTCAGGCTTCGATGAAGCAGCAAAATGACGCGCTTCTTCAACGCCTCGGTAAGGCCGACGATCAGAACCAGCAACTTCAGAGTGATCTTAAGGTTGTCACCGACAAGCTGAACGTAACTCAGGACGAACTCGATAAGGCCCGCAAGCAGTCCAAGGCCGCCGTCGTGGCCTACGACAAGAAACTGACTGGCCTGCAATCGAATGTGAACACGCAGCTCGCCACGAAAGCCAGCACCGACGATGTTACCAAGCTCAATGGCGACGTCACCGGCGTCAAGAATGACTTGGATGAAACTAAGGGTAAGCTGGATCGCGCGACTGGCGACATGGGCGTGATGAGCGGACTGATCGCCCGCAATCACGACGACCTGGATGAACTCAAGCGCCGCGGCGACCGCAACTATTATGAATTCACGATTGCCAAAGCCAAGACGCCGGAACATGTCGGCCCGGTAGCCATCGCCTTGAACAAGGCCGATTCGAAAAAAGCAAAGTACACCATCACTGTCTTGGTGGACGACAAATCCATCGAAAAGAAGGACAAGACCGCCGGCGAACCTGTGCAGTTCTATGTGAAGGGTTCCGCGCGCACTTCGCCTTATGAAATCGTGGTATTTGACGTGAACAAGAATCAGATCACCGGATACTTGTCCACGCCGAAGTCCGCAGGCGCCGCCACCGCAGCCAGCAACACCTCGGGACAGTAACTTCCGCCCGGGACACGACCCGTTTCTTGAGAGCAGCGTTTCGCAGGGAGGGTTCCAGAGAATCCTCCCTTTTTTCTTTCCGGGTGAGCATTCCTTACGTCCGATTACGGCTCTGGACACGTACTTAATGGTTGTGACACCCTTGAGGAGCGCCCAGCCGGGGGTATGGCAAGTGAAGCTGAGTTCAGGAGGGATTACCGATGAAAGTTAAATTCGCAGCTGGATTGGCACTCTCACTTTGTGCCGCATTTTTGACGTTCGGAGCCGATGGAAGCTGGACGGGATATATCTCGGACAGCGATTGCGGCGCCAAGGGCGCTAACGAGAAGCACGCGGCCTGCGCGACCAAGTGCGTTAACGAGAAGGGAGCCAAGTACGTGTTCGTCAACGATGCGGATCACAAGGTCTATATGATTGACGACCAGAAGATGGTTGCGGCGCATGCCGGCCACCACGTCGTCGTGAAGGGCACGGTCACTGGCGACGATCTGAAGCTCACCAGCCTGGAGATGGCCAAGTAAATATCGCTAATTTGAAAATTTCGTCAGGGGCAGGGCGCAAGCCTTGCCCTTTTTTTGCCCCTCAGCTTCGCTACTAGCTCGGACGTCCCACCCTCTCCCTGGCCTCTTGCGATGGATCTCAAGCAAGACTTTTTCTTCGCGGAGGGCACCCTTTCGCTTCCCGCGCCAAATGGTATAAGACTGTCAGCGGTGTTCTGCGTTGTCGAAGGAAAGGGACCCGGGAATGCGCAATCCGTTGCGTGTTGTTCTGTTGTTCTGTTTTTTCTGCTCATCCGGCTCGTCACTGCTGCGCGCCCAGGATTTTTCCAGCGTAGTCATCTGGTCCGAACCCGGTTTGCCCGCCGCCGATTCCGCTGCGCCATCCGCAGATGTTCTGGCCAAAGCTTTTCCGCAAGCTCGCCTCAGGCCGGCTGACCAACTCGCTGCGCAACTCCAGGATCCCAAGACGCAACTTCTCCTGCTCCCTCAAGGTTCCGTGTTTCCCGAAGCTGCGTGGGAAGCCGTCTACGCGTATTTGCGTCGCGGGGGCAATTTGTTGGTGCTGGGCGGCCGCCCGTTCACGCGCGCCGCGTATCGCGATGCCGCCGGCTGGCACTTGCGCGATTATTCCGCCCGTTTTCTGCATCCGCTGCTGATGGATCAGTATCAAATCACGCCGGGTTCTGAGGGCGCGAGCTTCATCACCAACGCGGATATTCCCATCGAACTTCCGCCCTTCCATTGGCAGCGCGCCTTCAGCCCGGTGATTCGCCTCAGCGCCAACGACGTCTATCGCCGCGGCGGCTCGACAGGATTTCTCGATGCCCGCCTCACTGCGCTTGCCTGGGGCGTATCCGATGGCCGCCGCATGTCCGCGCCAGTCCAGCAAGTCGATCAGATTTCCTCCGGATTCGACGGCGGCCGCTGGATTTTTCTCTCTGCCGAACTTTCCGTGGAATTTTATTCCGCCCCGGACGCCGCACAACTTCTTCGTTCTCTCGCTCTGCGCGCTATGGATGGCGCGCTGGATTTCTATGTTCGTCCGAGCTTGCCTCTCTATTTGCCTGGCGAGCCCGTGGAACTGGAAACGAATTTTCACGCCGCCCGAACATCTGCCGCGCCGGCAACTGTTCAAGTAACTGCCTATCCCGAGGATCATCCCGATCAGAAGCAATCGTTGACGATTGCGTTTCCGTCTTCGCTTCCCGCTCTGTTACCGACTCCTTCCAGCAAGGGCCTTCACATCATCGAAGCACGCTTGTTCGAAGGCCCCAGACTTCGCGCGATCTATCACTCCGCATTCTGGATTCGTGATGAAGAATATCTCCGCAGCGGTCCGCATCTCGCCGTGAACTCTGATTATTTCCTGGTCAATAACCAGCCGCTCGCCGTCGTCGGCACCACCTATATGTCCAGCGAGGTCCAGCGTCTCTATTTCGATCATCCGAATGTGTATGTATGGAATCGCGACCTGGCGCAAATCCACCAGGCGGGTCTCAACATGATCCGCGCCGGCTGGTGGACCGGCTGGGACAAAATCTGTGATGAAACCGGAGGGCCCTACGAGCGCACGCTGCGTACCCTGGAAGCCTATCTGATGACCGCGCGGAAATATGATCTGCCTGTGCAATTCAATTTTTTCGCGTTTCTTCCCGATGTGCTGGGCGGCGCAAACGCCTATCTGGATCCGCAAGCCGTGCGTCGGCAGCAGAAGCTTGTCAGCAGCGTCGTGGCCCGCTTCCACGATGTGCCATTCCTCGCCTGGGATCTGATCAATGAACCAAGCTTCTCCACACGCCTGTGGACCATGCGTCCGAATAACGACGAACTGGAAAAAGCCGCGTGGAATGATTGGCTCGCGAAGCGCTATCCAGACCGCGCAGCTCTTGCCGCCGCGTGGAATCTTCCCGCCGCAGCCGTGCAATTTCCGTGTCTCACTGCCATCCGACCAGGAATTTTCCGTGCAGGGAATGTATGTCGGCGTGAATTCGCTTCGCGTTTACGACTATTATCTTTTCGCGCAGCAGGAATTCGCGGACTGGGTTCGCGGCATGCGCGAAGTGATTCGCGCCGCCGGCTCCCCGCAACCCATCACCGTTGGCCAGGATGAGGGAGGCAATATGGATCGGCTCTCTCCTGCGTTCTTCGCGCCGTTCGTGGATTTCACCGCCAACCATTCCTGGTGGCAGAACGACGCGCTGCTTTGGGATTCGCTGGTCGCCAAGCAACCCGGCAAGGCCATGCTCATTCAGGAGACTGGCCTGCAACGCGAACTTACACTCGATGAAATCGCGCGCCGGACTCCGGAAGAAGAAGCCATGCTCTTCGAACGGAAATTCGTTATGTCGTTCGTGCAAGGCTCCGGCGCCATCGAATGGCTCTGGAATTCCAATTCGTATATGTCAGAGAGCAACGAAACGCCGATTGGTGCGATCCGCCCGGACGGCACCGAAAAGCCGGAAGCCACCGTGCTCCGCAATCTGGCGAAGTTCGCGGCCGCCGCCTCGCCTCACTTGCAAAATCCAAAGTCGCCTGAAATTGCGGTCGTCACATCACAAGTGGCGCAATATTCGGTCTTGAACGGCTTGCAGCTTACCGCCCAGCAGAATGCCGTTCGCGCGCTCAGCTACAATCTGCACCAGCCTTGTTTCCTGCTCGCGGAAAATCAAATCGCCGAGCTGGGCGCTCCGAAGCTGGTGATTCTTGCCTCCGCGATGGCTCTTCAGGAAAGCACCTGGCAAGCGCTGCTCGCCTATGTTCGCAACGGCGGCAATTTGTTGGTCACTGGCCCGGTTGCGCGCGATGAGCACTGGCACACCGTGGATCGCCTCTCGCCGCTCGGCGTCACCGCCGTCCTCGCTCCGCTCACCATGCACGAAGCAGGTCCGGACGCACCGCCGAACGCTCCCGCAATTCCATTTGATCAGGAAAAACAGCTACTGGCTGAGTACTGGAAATTTCCGGATGGCGCCACGCAAAAGGAAGTCGCGCTCGGGAAGGGCAAACTATTCCTGGAAGCCGTATCCCGGTCGAACTGGCGAGGGATTCGTCTTACGCGTCCCGCATCTACGAAAAGTTTCTCGACGCAACTGGCGATTTCAGCGCCGTTCCATTCGCTCGCAAGCGCTCCGTCCGGCGTGTTGATCTACCCGGTGGCACTGCGGGATTCCGTCCTCTATATTTTAGAATCCGAATCGGATCAGGACGCCGCGATCAATCTGCAGGACGCCGACACCGGCGCGCATCTGGAACTTCGCCTTCCCGCCCAGCATGGCGCGCTGGCTTTGCTCGACAAAAAGACAAAGCAAGTCATCGCCAAATACGGTTTCTAACCATGCCGGAAAATTTCTTCGCGTCCTGAGCGGTCTAGTGCAGTTCGTACACTAAGACCTGGAACGCCCCGTTCTCCGTCGCCGGAACATACAGCCGCTTGGTCTTGGGATCAAACCCAAACGTCTTCGAACCCTTCATCGTGGTCAGCTCTTGCGCCACGGAATATTGATCCGGCGCATCCTCGTGGAAAATGAAAACCTTGCCATCGCCCGTGGAAAGATAGACCAGTTTCGTCGCGGGGTCGAAAGCTCGCCGCATCCACGCGCTCACCGATCGGCGCGGTAAAGACCAGCTTCCCCGATTTTGCATCCAGCACTCCAAGATGCTTGCTGCGGCACCCGATAAACAGCCGCTCGGTCTCAATATCCATCGCCAGCGCCGTCGGCGTGGCGCAGGGAGCCAGCGGCCAGCGGTGCTCCACCTTCATTGCTTTCACGTCAATGTGCAGCGTCTGGTTCTCTTCCTCCAGGTTGACGTAAAAATTGCCCTTCAGGTCAGAAACGCCAAACTCCGGACCGCCTCCCAGCGCAATCGTGCCGGCAACGCTGCCATCCGCCGCATTCAGCACCGTGATGCTGTCGCTGTCCCCGTTCATCACGTATACGCGCTTTGTCAGAGGCTCATAAACAATCGCGTCCGGCTTCTTCCCAACTTTAATTTCCGGCAATGTCTTCATCGTTTTCAAATCAAACGGAATCACCGCGTCAGCCTTGCCCGCCGTGATATACCCACGGCCAAATTCCGCCGCGATGGCCACGCCATGCACACCCGCCGTGTTGGGAATGGTCCCCACCACCGCCAGCGTATCCGCATCCAGCACCTCCACCTCCGTCGCGTGCGTGATGTAGACCCTCCGCGCGCCCTCATCCACCGTCACGTAATCCCAGCCACCCGTGCCCGGCAGCGCCACCTTTTTCAGCAACTGATAGTTTGTTCCCGCGCTGGCCGTGGAAACCATCAACGCCGCGCCCATCACGCAAAGCATCGCCATTCGTTTCATAGTCACTCTCCTCAGGCTACCTTTCTATCCCCCGCCGGATAAACCCATCATAAATTCACACTGGGTTTCTCCGCCCTTCGCCCGCTGCTGGCCAAGTGCTCTCGCTATTTGCGTTCGATGGATGGCGACCAGCGAAACCCCGCCGCATACGTCGGCCGGTAATATTCCCGCTGGATCATGTATTGGCTGCTTCCCTGATAGAAGCCGAACACCTCGTTGTTGGCGTTCAGTATGTACGAGACAAACGTCAGCCCATGCGTCAGACGCACGCTGCCCTGCATGTCAATCTGCAGGTGCGGATAGAAATACGTATCGCTGAACGGTCCTTTGAGTCCCCCGGGAGTCGGCGTCGAGCCATCCGTGCCGTCCTGGTAGCCGTAGCTGTAGATGTTCGCATCGTTGTAAGAAATCCCGGCGCGAAAGGAAACTCGCCCAAGATCATAAGTGGGGCTGATGTTCCAGGTGTTTGGCGCCGACCTCAGCAACCGTGGACTGTCGGAACGCCCGGGAAGCCCAATGGCGCGCGAATTGGCATAGCCATAGTTCGCGCCCAGCCCAAATCCCCGCAGCAACCCCGGAAGAAACGTGAAGTGCTGCACATACGCAACCTCAAATCCGTAGACCCAGCCACTGCCCGCATTAACGAATTGCGACACCTGATAGGTGCCGATGGGGGCATTCGGCGCCGGCTGGTAATTGTCGATGAGAAATGTTTCCTGCACGATGGGCTTGTACAAATTCTTGTAATAAAAACCCGCCGTCAGTAACCCGAAGGGCTTGAGCGTATGCTCCAGCAGCAGATCGAAGTTGTCCGCGGTTTCCGCCTTCAGCGCGGGATTGGAAATCGTGGCCGTGCCAAAGCTGCCTGCACCCGCGGGCGGCGTATAGGAAACGGACTGCGCGATATCCTGCGGGTCCGGCCGGGAAAGGCCGCGCGCGTAAACCAGGCGCACCATGGTGTCGTGGCCCATGTCATAGTGCAGCCCGATGCTAGGCAGCACATTCAAGTAGGAGCCCGAGCCCTTAATATCCACTGTATTGTCGTTCACGTTAAAACTGTCAGTGCGCAGGTTGGTTCCCTCAAACCGAATCCCCGCGATAATGCGCGCTTTGCCAAGATCAAGAGTATCCATCACGTAGCCAGAGGACACCTGTTCCACCAGGTCAAATTGTGAAGAAAGATCCTGCGTTGCCGGATCGTCCGGGCTCTGGAAATGGCTTTGGTTCGCGGAATAGTAAGCCCAGACCGCGTTAAAGCTGGGGTTATAGCCCAGGTTATAAGACTTGTTGTAATAGTTGTTGTTCACCAGCACATTCGGAAACGCAGACAGCTGCACTTCGCCGACGGAATCGAGCGGAAGAATGGTGTAGTTGATCGAGTCGTCGTACTTGTGCGCATTCCGGAATTTGCCGCCGACTTCAATCGTGGATAGGTGGGATCCCACGTGATACCGCTTGGCATAAGCGCCGGCGCCTTGCAGATTCACCTGCGCCGTCTTGCCGTGGGAATAAGTGATGCCATTCGCGGGATCCAGGATCATGGTCGTGGGATCGTATGCTTCGGAGAAGCACGAATCGGTCCACTGAGGGCGGTAGATGCTTAATTGCGCCGTGGCGACGGGATTGTAGTCGCAATTGCTGCCGGACAACGTGCTGATGAAATTAGCTTGAGGATCCCCATTCTCAATCTGCCGTGCCCGCGACGCGGAAAAATCCCAACTGGCCCAGCTGGTTGTGAAAACATGTTTCCCGCCGACCACCAGGCTGCCAATCGCGTAATCCGGACGCCGAATGGAAGTATTGAAACTCGGGATCCCAGCCCCACCGCCGTTGCCGTTCAGCGTCGTCACGGGAGAATTGTCTGTCAGCGAGTAGACCCAGCGGTCCCCGAAGTTCTTGAAGTCCGAATACATCACGCGCGCATAAATATTCGAATCGTCTCGAAGCTTGTAATCTACGCTTCCAGCCAGTCCCCACCGCGAGCGATAGTAGCGGTATTCGCGTATGTCCATCGAATCTTTCCAGGGCACCTGGCTGCCGTTCTGCAGCGTGGCAATGTCGGAAACCGGTTCGATGTCGTCAATGCCGCGGCCATTCCAATCGTAGGAACCGCCCAGCAGAACGCCCAATTTCTTCTGCGACCCGAAGCGCTGGCCAAGCGTAGCGGAGGTCTCCACCAGGCCGCGTCCATTCACGATCGGCGTGTAACCCCCGATGCCGCTCACTGCTACCGTGGGCCGCTCGCTTGCCGTCTTTGTCACCATGTTCACGGAGCCGCCGATGCCGTCGCCATCCATGTTGGCCTGCAAAGTTTTGTTGATTTCCACCGATTCCACCAGATCCGCGGGGATGGTATCGAATTTAATCTGGCGCACGCCGGATTCCGGCGAAGGCACGTTCACGCCGTCAATCGTCGCATTGGTCAGGCGCGGCTCGGTTCCCCGCACCTGCACGTATTTCCCTTCGCCTTCGTCGCGTTCCAGGGTCACGCTTGGCAGGCGACCCAGCGCATCCGCCATATTCGCGTTCGGCAGACTGGTGATCACTTCGTTCGTCAGAACCTGCACCACGTTGTCCGCTGTAAGTTGGCGATTAATCGATTCCGCTTCCCCAGAAGCGCGCTCCGCGGTCACCAGCACCTGTTCCGCCTTGGAAGCCACCTCCATGCTGACGTCCTGTGTCGTCGTCTGGCCCGCCGCAATGTTCACTACTTTTGTGAACAGGGCGAAGCCAACATAGGTCACCGTGATCGTGTATGTTCCGGGCGCAAGGTCATTCAAAAAATACCTTCCCTGCTTGTTAGAAACGGCGAGTAACGTCCCCGGCTGCAGCTCCACTTGCGCGCCTTGCAAAACACTTCCGGAACTGTCCGTTACGGTTCCTGCAATGATTCCCTTCGCGTTCTGCGCCGCTGCCTTTGGCGCAAGGATTAAAACCAGCAAGGCCGCTAACATTGCCAGTGGGCGGATGATGCATTTCATTTGAGGCTCTCCTTACTTCTTGAAGTCGCTCTGATACACGTTCTTCCGCATTTTGGTTGGGGCTGCCCGCACCGAGGACATTCCAGCAATCCATTAGCGTGGGATGGTTCGCCGCTGGGGCCGGGATCTTGCGCCTCCCGCTGGCAGGGAACGCTCTCAAACTCTGCCCGCCCAACGAAGGGCAACTTTTGCGCCGCAGAGCCTGAGCGATAAGGAGAGGCAGGTCATGCGCCACCCTCAACGCTAACTTCTGAGCCCCATCTAGCCACGCAGGTGCTGAACCGCGGATGAACGTGTGTTAACGCCAGGTTAAACAGCGGGTGAAAGATTTTTCAGGTTCGCGAGGACTGAATCAGGCTGGTGGGAATTTCGCGGGATTCATCCAGGTTCCCGAATTGTGTTTCTAGTTCTTCGGACAGCGGAATGTTGATGGTCACACGAGTTCCCTGCCCAGCTTCACTTTGCAGTGCGATGGACCCCGCATGCCTCTCCACAATCCATTTAGCGATCGACAGCCCCAGGCCGGAGCCGCGCGTTTCTCTCGAACGCACCTGATCCGCCCGGTAAAATCGCTCGAACACGTGCGGCAGGTCTTTCGCTTCAATTCCGATTCCCGAATCTGCAATCTCGATCACTGCCCGGCCGTTTGCCAGACGAAACCCCAGCGAAACTTGCCCGCCCGCGGGGGTGTACTTGACGGCGTTGTCCAGCACGCTCAGGAACAATCGTTCCAGCGCCGCTTCCTCTCCCATCACCGTGTGACTGTAAGGCACCACGGATTGCGAGAACGCAATTCCTTTCCCAAGTGCCAGCACATTGGCTTTCTGCGCCACATGCTGCAGCACCGGGTACAAACTGACCGGCTCCAGCCGAAATTGCGCCACATTTGCATCCGCGCGTGCCAGCATCAGCAGCTTCTCGATTAATTCCGTGGTCTCTTCCGAAGTTGCCAGGATCCGGCAAAGTGATTCCTGATACTCGCTCTCGCTGCGCGGCCGGCGCAAAGCCAGTTCGGCGTTGGTGCGGATCAGCGCCAGCGGAGTCCGCAAATCGTGCGAAGCATCCGCCGTAAACTGCGTGATGCGTTTCACCGACGTCTCGATCCGGTCCAGCATGGCGTTCAACGTCTCCGTCAACCGCCGCAGTTCATCCTTCGCTTTGGGAACATCCAGCCGTTCGCAAAGATTGCGTACCCCCACGCGCTCCGCTCCCTCAATGATCCGGTTTACCGGAGCGAGCGCCCTGCCGCTGAGCCAGAATCCCAGCAGCGACGCCAGCACCACCAACAGCGGCAAAAACCGTCTCTCAACCAGCCGGAAGTTATCCAGCGCCTGATCGAATGGCTCGGTCGGCACTGCCGCGTCTATCCGAAAGCTCTGATCGTTGATCCTGATTATTTTTCGTGCGATGCGATATTGGAGCGACTCCAGGTTCGTGGTCAGGAAGGAAATCTGCTCGCTGCTGGTGGCCTCCAGCGGCGGCTGTGCGGACAAGAACCGCGGTGAACGGTAAATCCACTGTCCATCTGGCCCGGCCAGCTCAAAGATGGCCCCATTTGCCCAGAGTTCAGAAAGCTCGCGAAGCTCCTGCTGAACCTTGGGCAGCCCTTTATCCAGCGAGTTCTGAAGAACTCTTCCGACTATTTCGAGATTGTTCCGGGAGGCGTCATTGACGGTCACCTCGATACTGCGGCTAAACCCGAAATCACAAATGAAAAAGAACGCGGTGAATGACGCCGCCAAAACCAGAAAATAGAGCGCCGTCAATCGCGCGCGAATCGTGATTTTCATTCGCCGCGCACCGGCCCCAGGGAATATCCGAACCCCCGGTGCGTCTGGATGAGTTTCGTTTCCGCAACGTCATCCACTTTCTTGCGCAGCAGCCTCACAAACGCGTCCAGCGTATTTTCGCTGACTCCGCGGCCCGGTCCCCACACGTTCGCCAGAATTTCGTGGCGAGACACGATGCGCCCCGCGTTCCTCGCCAGCAGTTCCAGCAGACGGAATTCCGTCAGCGAAAGAAACACCTCGGCGCCGCCGCGGAAGGCTCGCCTCGTCGTCCGGTCCAGCACCAGGTCCTGCACTTCCAGCACGTTTTTCCGCCGGAACTGGTTCCGCCGCACCAGCGCGCGCATCCGCGCCAGCAATTCCACAAACGAGAATGGTTTGGTCAGGTAATCGTCCGCGCCGGCATCCAGCCCGTTGACGATATCCGGCAGCGAGTCCCGCGCCGTCAGCATCAGCACCGGCGTTTCCGTTTCCCGGCAGCGCAACTGCTTCGCCACCTGCAGCCCATCCATCTGCGGCAGCATCACGTCCAGCAAAATCACATCGAAGGCGTTCACCGCGGAAAGCTCCAGCGCCGTGCGGCCGTCGCGCGCAACGCTTACTTCATACGACTCTTCGCGGAGTCCCCGGCTCAGCAGTCCGGCCATTTCCGCCTCATCTTCCACAATAAGGATATGCATGTTCGGTTCCAGAGGAGGAATCGTAGGAGATTATCTGTGAATGCGGGGTTAACGGAGCGTTACACCTGCGATGCGCTTTCCTCAGGCTTCCGCAGCCACCTTGCGGCGCCCAAATTGCATCCGGTCCAGGTAATAGTGAATCGTTGGCGTAAACACCAGCGAAAGCACGATGGAGCTGAGCAATCCGCCGATCACCGCAATCGCCAGCGGCTGCAACATTTGCGATCCCGCTCCGAGCGCCAGTGCCAGCGGAAACATCCCGGCAATCGTCGCCAGAGCCGTCATCGCAATCGGCCGCAAACGCCGCCGCCCAGCCTGAATCATCGCTTCCTCTGGGCTGAATCCCAGTTGCCGGAATCGCTGATCGGCGTCCAGCAGCAGAATTCCGTTCTTCGCCACGATCCCGATCACCATGATCATGCCCATGAACGACGCAACGTTGAACGTCGTGTTGGTCACCAGCAGCGCCAGGAATCCGCCAAACGTCGAAAGCAATGCGGAAGACAGGATGGCCATCGGTGCCCAGAAGGTCCGAAACTCAAACAACAGCACCACAAACAGCAGCACCAAGGCCAGTAACAGCACCGTCACCAGATCCCGGAACGATTTCTGCTGTTCTTCGTAAAGTCCGCCGTATTCCACGCGAATGCTCGACGGCAAATGCAGTCCCGCCACCGTTTTCTGCACAGACGCCATTCCCGTTCCTAAATCCACGCCTTCAAAACGCCCGGTCACTTCCACCAGCCGCTGCAGATTTTCCCGTGTAATTTCGGTTTGTCCAGGGTCCGTGGAGATGGTCGCCAGACTTCCGAGCGTCGCCGTTTTCCCGGTCGCACTTGTCAGCAGTGTGTTGCTCATCTGGTCCAGCGAAGACCGGCTCTGCTCCGGAAATCGCACGCGAATCGTGTACATGCGGTCGTTCAGCACCACCGGAGTCGCCGCCGGCTCGCCTTCCAGCACCGCCGCGGCGTCCACGGCGACTTCATCGAGGGAAAATCCCGAACGCGCGGCCACCACGGGATTCACCTGGTACGTTACCGCGGGTCCGCTGATGGTGTTCTCGATGCCGTCCAGTACGTCCACAACATGAGGAATTTTCTGAATCGCGTCCGCCACGCGCGTCGCTGAAGAATTCAGCAATTTGGGATCCTGCGAGAATAATTTGATCACCACCGGTTCCGGCGCGCTGGTCAGGTCCCCGATCATGTCCTGCAACACCTGAACAAATTCCACGTCTACCGCGGGTTCCTGTTTTTTCACCTCCGCGCGAATATCGGAGATAATCTCATCGATGCCGCGCTTGCGGTCGCGCTTCAATTTCACCGTGAAATCGCCGCGGTTAACTTCCGTCACCGCCGCCAGTCCAAGCTGCAGGCCAGTGCGCCGCGATGTGTTTTCCACCTCCGGCATGGAGCGCACGATTTCCTCGATGTGCAGCAGCATGCGGTTCGATTCCGCCAGCGAACTCCCCGGCGGCGTGTAGTAATCCAGGATGAAGCCGCCCTCGTCCATTTCTGGCAGCAGATCCGAACCCAGCGCGTTGTAACAGAAATAAGAGAGCGCGATGATGACGAGCGAGGAGACCAGCAACAGCAACGGCGCGCGCAGGATGCTCTGCATCGCGCGCCCATAAAAATTGACGATCTTACCGAAGAATCCCGAGAGGTGCGCTTCCTCCGCCGCCAGCAGCGCCGCCGCGTCGTGCGTGCCGCCGGCAACCTCGCTGGGCGTCGCAGTATCTTTGCGACGGACAAGGTATTGGCTCAAGGTCGGCGTCCACGTAAGCGCCAGCAGCAGCGAACTGAGCAGCGACACCGTCATGGTGATGGCCAGCGCCCGGAAAAAACTTCCCGTAACACCCGTAACCGAAATCAGCGGCAGAAACACCACAATCGGCGTGATCGTGGAGCCCACCAGCGGCACCGTGATTTCTTTCAACGCGCTCTGGATCGCCTGAAAGCGGGATTCGCCCGCGTCCCGGTGCAGCACGATGTTTTCCAGCACCACGATGGCGTCATCAATCACCAGGCCCACCGCCGCTGCCAGCCCGCCCAGCGTCATCAGGTTGAAGCTCTGCCCCACCAGCCACAGCACGATCAGCGTCAGCGAGAGCGTCACCGGGATCACCAGCCCGGCCACCAGCGAGGATCCCCAATCCCTCAGGAACAGCACCAGGATTGCCGCCGAAAGAATAATTCCCAGCAGCACCGCGTCGCGCACGCTGGAAATCGATTCCTGCACGATTGTGGATTGGTCGTAAAACGCTTCCAGGTGCACTCCGGGCGGCAGTGTCGGTTGCAACTCCGCGATGCGCGCGTGCACCAGCCTCGCCACGTCCAGCGTGTTGCTTTGCGGCTGGCGATTGATGCTCAGCAGCACCGCCGGCTTTCCGTTTGCAGTCACAATCGTATAAACCGGCGCTTCCGATGCCCCAACTTTCGCGACGTCTCCCACGCGAATCGGCACGCCTGCGCTGGAACTTTTCACCACAATCTGCGCGATCTCTTCCGGCGTGCGCACTTGCCCGCTCACCAGTCCCAATACCAATTGATGGTCGTGCTCCAGCAGCCCTGGGGAATCAATCAGGTTGGTGCGGCGGATCGCTTCCAGAATGTCCGTCACCGTGATTCCTGCGGCTAGCAACCGCGCTGGGTCCGGCGTCACCTGAAATTCCGGCACGCGTCCACCCTGCACCAGCACAGACGCCACTCCGTCCAGCCGGTTGATGCGCGGCTTCAGATCGTAAGTGGCAATTTCCCAGAGCTTGCTTTGTGGCACGGTGTCCGAGGTCAGGCTGTAACCCAGAATCGGAAACGTCGCGAACGTCAGCCGGTGCGTTTCGATCTTCGCGCCGATGGGAAGGTCTGGCTGCAGGCGCGCCACCACGGCGTCCACGCGCTGCAACGTCAGAACCATGTCCGAGCTCCAGTCGAAGAACAAATCCACTTCCGCCGATCCGCGGCTGGTGGTGGATTTCACTTTCGTCAGGCCCGGCACGCTGTTCACGGCCTCTTCGATCGGCTTCGTCACCGTCACCAGCATCTGGTCAATCGGCGCCACGCCGTTGTCCACGCCGATCACGATGCGCGGAAAATCCGTGCTCGGAAATACAGAGACGGGTATCCGCAACGCCAGGAACATCCCCACCAGCGCAAGGCTGGCCAGCAGAAACAGGATGGGAATGGAAAGTTTGCGGAACCAGGGCTCTTTCATTTCGCCCTGTCCCACTCCAATCTTCTTTTCCTGAGTTTCCTCGGAACCTGGGGCCATGCGCGGCTACTCCTTGCCCTTCGCCGGTTTGTCCGCTGGAGCGGCCTTATCATCTGCCGCCCCGCCCTTGTCATCCGCGCCCGCGGCATCTTTTTCCTTCTCGGCGGGTGGCGCGGCTTCGATCTGGATCTGCGTCCCGTCGGGCAGCGCGTAACCTCCCACGGTGATCACCGATTCGTTTACCTTCAACCCCGATTCAATTTGCGCCAGCTCTTTGTTTTTAATTCCAACTTTAACTTTCGTCAGGTGCGCTTTCTTATCCGTCCCTGCCACCATCACGAACTCGCCGGCCTCCTCGGAGGTGTAGACCGCGGACGCGGGTACCACCAGCGCATCTTCCTCGCTCTTCGCAATCACATTCACGCGCGCATTCATGCCCGGCTTCAATGCCGGGTTGGGTTTGTCCGCAACCACCCACACTTCCACGGTGGTGCTCCCCGGATCCAGCGCCGGGCTCACCAGCGTCACTTTCGCCTTCACCGGCTCGTCCAGTCCCGCCAGTTCGATCTCTGCGGGGTTCCCCACCTTCAGCAGCACCGCCTGCGCTTGCGAAATGTGCGATTTCGCAATCAGTTTCGAAGTGTTCATCACCGTCAGCAGCGGCACATTTGCCGTCGCCAGTTCTCCCTGGTATTGCGGACGGTCGGTGACTACGCCGTCAATCGGGCTGCGAATTTCCGAATAGCTCAGCTGCGCCTTGGCGTTCAGGTATTTTCCCTTCGCCGCGGAAAGCTGTCCGGTTGCCGATTTCAGCGCCTGCTGCTTGCCGATTTTTTCCAGGTCCGCCAGTTGCCTCTGCGCCTGCTCGTTGGTGCTGCGCGCCTGTGCCAGCGCCACATCCGCGGAGTCAAAGTCCCTGCGCGGCAGCGCGCCCTCGTCGTAAAGCTTTTTCCTCGCGTCGTAAACCGTTTGTTGCGCGTTGAAGGCCGCCTTCGCCGCCGCCGCGTCCAGCTCCGCCTTCTGAATCTGCTCCGGCAAGCTCGCGCCCGTCGTCGTCGTGTAGCTCGCTTCCGCCTGTTCGAATTCGCCCTTGCTCTGCTCCGCTTGCCCAGAGAGGTCCGCGTTTTCCAGCACCGCCAGCAGTTCCCCCTGCTTTACCTTGGCCCCGCGCTGTACATAAAACTTCGCAATCGTCGAAGTGATTTTCGGCGTGATCACTGCCTGCTCCAGCGGGTAGACCACCGCGTCGGCGCTTACTTCCAGCTCAATTGGCCCGCGCTTCGCCGGCGTCACCTGCACCGTCACCAGCGGTGCCGGCTCTTTTTGCGCCGCGCCGCATCCAAGCAAAAGCATCGCGCCCGCCAGCAATCCTGCAGCGAGCGTCAAAATCCGCTTCCGTCTTATTCGCAATTCCAAATCGCCATTCTTCATGGTGTTGTCAGCACCCCTGTCAAAGTCTGCAAGTTCGCCAAAGCCACGCGATAACGCACCGCACCGTCCTGATACGCCGCGTTCGCCAGCGCAAACGTCGTCTGCGCGTCCACCACTTCCAATACCGTCGCCTCGCCGCCCTGGTAACGGTCCGTCGTCAGTTTCAAGCTTTCCGCCGCCAGTTCCGAAGATCGCTGCAAGCCCGCCAGTTCGTTCAGCGCCGTCTCCGCTTCCGAATACAGCGAGCGCATTTCCGCCAGCAGCTTTCCGCTGCGCAAACGAAAGCTCGCGCTTGGCCTGATCGCGCCGCAACTCCGCCTGCCGCACCTGGCTTTGCGTCGCTCCCCAATTCCAGACCGGCCAGTTCAGCGAAGCCAGCCCCGAAGAGCCCAGGTTGCTGAATTTTGTTCCGTCGGGATTCGTCCCATTCACTGCGTAATTCGTGGCGTCAATCCCGTAAAAATAATCCAGCGTGATCGACGGCAAATATCCCGCCCGCGCCGAGTTCACGTCGTGCCCCGCCGCCTGCGCGGTTGCCAGCGCCACGCGAATTTCCGGATTCTGCTGCCCGGCCTGGGCCTCAAATTCCGCCTGCGGTGGCAGCGCAACATTCCCGTGCAAGTCGTCGCTGATCTGAAAATTGTCATTGAAGTCCGGGAACAGCAGCACCGCCAGATCCAGCCGTGCGTTCAGCGCCTCGAGTTTCGCTTCTTGCAATTGCCGCCGCCGGTCCTGCGCCTGAAGCTCCGCCTTGATCACGTCGGAGTGCGCCACCTCGCCGCCCTTTTCCAGCGCTCCAGTCAGCTTCAGGAATTTCTCGCCTTCCTCCGCCGTCCGCGTTGCGGACTCCAGCTTCTTCTCCGCCGCCGCAACCGCAAAATAATTCTGCACCACCGTCACCACCAGCCCGCGCGCCGCAATCTCTGCCCGCGCCTTTGCGGCTGCCGCCAGCGCCGCCGTGCTGCGATACGTCTCCCACGAAGCCACATCCAGAATCTGGTGCACGTTGCCCTGGCTCACATATTCGTGCGGCGCATTATTCGCGATATATTTCAGACCCAGCTGGCTGCTGTTGGTTTGCGTAGACAAAGCCGAAGTATTGAAATTCACGCTGGGCAACAGCGCGTCGCGAGCCTGCGCGCGCGCCTCTCGCGCCACTCCCGCTTCCGTTGCCACTGCCTGATACGACGGCTCATTTTTCCGCGCCAGCGCCAGCGCCTCCTGCAGGCTCAAAGAAATCGGCGCGCCCGCAGCGGGCTTGCTCGTCGCCGCCGCTTGCGCCTGCTTCGCCAGCACTTCGGGCTGCGGAGCAGGCGCATCCACCTGTTGCCCGGCCACTGAAATAGCGGCCCCCAGCAACACCCCTCCGCACAGCACCGCGCTCCACCCAAATTGATGTTTCCAAGCCAAGCTACTTCCCTCGATTTTCTAAATTCGGATTGACCTGGGGCCCTGTCCCCGGATCTACTGCTGCGGCTTCCCGGACTCCTGCTGCTTTTCTTTTGCTTCACTGGCAGCGTCTTCTTTTTCGACGCTCACGATCGTCCCGTCGATCGCATTCACCTGCACTTCGGTGATGTCCTTCTGGCCGGTCGCCCGAATGTCATAGGAGTAGACCAGCTTCCCATGCTCTTTCTCAAGTTCTTCCTCCCGGATCTCGCCGGGAACTCGCTTCAGCGCTGTCGCACGTGCTTCTTCCACGGAGATCTTGGCTTCCTTTTGAAGTTTTGCGGGAATCTTCGACTTGGCCGGAACCTGCGTTTGCGCGCTTGCCCCCGCGCACAAACAAATTGCCAAGCCCACTGCAATAGCCGTCGGGATGAATGTCTTTCTCATAATCAACTCCATCGTCGCCCCTGAACGAACAAGGCTTCCGGGCCGGAATGGCCGCCTGTTCTAACTCAAGCCTAGAGAGCGCGAGATAAACGCACCATTAATGGGAATTGGCCGCGGCAGGCGCCGGCAGCCAGGCGGTAAACATTGTTCCTGTGGCGTCCGATCGCGTCAGTTCCAGCCGCCCGTGATGCGCTTCGGCAATCCACAGCGCAATCGAAAGCCCTAGTCCGGCCCCACCAGTGTCGCCTTCGCTGCGGGAACGCGCTTTATCCGCCCGGAAAAACCGTTCGAAAATGCGCGCCTGCAACTCCGCCGGAATCCCGGCCCCCGTGTCCGTCACGCTCAACGCATACTCCTCTCCCTCGCGCTGGCACTCCAGATGCACCTTCCCGCCCGGCGGCGTGTACTTGATCGCGTTGTCCACTAGATTCAGCAGCATCCGACGTAGCAAGTCTTCATCCGCCTGCAGCGCCAGCTCCGGCTGAATCGCCGACGTCAGCATGATCTCTTTTGAAATCGCCAGCGAACGCGTGCGTCGCAGCACATCGGCGGCCAGTTCATCCAGATACACCTCGCGCAGCTGCAACGGGTATTGCCCGGCATCCGCGCGCGTCAGCGTAAACAAATCCTCAATGATGTGCGCCAGCCGGTGTGATTCCTCCCGCAATATCCCCAGCGTTTCGCGGTATTCCTCCGGTGTGCGGTCGGTCCGCGAAAGCGTCACTTCCGTTTCCCCTTGCAGGATGGCCACCGGTGTCCGCAATTCGTGCGATGCGTCCGCCACAAATCTCCGCTGCTGCTCAAATGATTTTTCCAGCCGGTCCAGCAGTTCATTGAACGAAAGCGCCAGCGTTCCCAGTTCGTCGCGCGGATTGGAAACCTCCAGCCGTTCGCTCAGCCGCGAAGCGCCCATGCCGCGCGCTTGCGTGGCCATATCCGCCACCGGTGCCAGGCTTTTCCGCGCCAGAAAATATCCGCCCATGCTGGACAGCAGCAAGGCGATGGGAATAATCCAATAAAAGGTGTGGCGGATAACTTCCATAATTTCGTACTGCGGGTGCAGCGATTGCAGCACCACCAGGATGGCGCTGCGATCATTTGGAAAAAGTGGGCGGGCGTAACCTCGAAATCCGTTTCTTCCGCCATGAACATTCCGGAACGAATCCGGAGCGGCCTTCGCCGGGGCCTGTGCAAGCTCGCGGAACTCTTTCGATTCGAAAAGCTCTGGCGTAATTTTCTCCGCGCCCCCGCGCACTGCCGGCAAATCCAGCGAACTCAATATCACCTGGCCGCTATCATCCACGATGGCGTAGACCACATCGCGAAAGCGATGTTCCACCATCGCTTCGCGCGCCGCGGTTTTCATCCCGTCGGCGTCCTTATCGTCCCGCAGCTCCGCGTTGAACGTCGCGATGTAGGTATCGCTCAATTCCATCAGATTGCTGTCCGTTCGTTCCACGCTGCTGCGCCAGTAAATAAAGTAGGTCAGCCCCGCCACCAGGATCAGGAACAGCCCCAGCAGCGCGCTGTACCACACCGTCATGCGGGAGCGCACCGAATCAAGCATGGGATTTTTTCGTTCCCCCGGAATTTGGCGCTGGCGGTTTTTTCCCCGAAGTCTCGCCTTCGCAGAGCACGTAACCGCTGCCGCGCCGCGTCTGCAGCAGGGGCTTGCCCGCTTCCTCGCCCAGCTTCCGCCGCAGCCGGTTCACATAAACTTCGATCAGATTGGAAAATGGGTCGAAGGTCTCGTCCCACACGTGTTCGGCAATTTCAGAACGCCCGATCACCCGCCCGGCGTTGCGCGCGAAATATTCCAGCAGCGCGTATTCCTTCGCTGTCAGGGGAATCTCGCGAGTTCCGCGCTTCGCGGATTGTGAAGCGGTGTCCAGTTCCAGGTCGCCCACCACAATGCGCGGCGGCCTTAATTCATTCGGGCGCCGCAGCAGCGCGCGCAATCGCGCCAGCAGTTCCCGGAACTCAAACGGTTTGGTCAGGTAATCGTCCGCGCCGGAATCCAGGCCCGTGATGCGGTCATCCACGCCGTCTCGCGCCGTCAGCATAAGGATCGGCGTCCGCTTCCCGCCCGCGCGGATGGCTTTGCACACTGCGAACCCGTCCATGCCGGGAATCATCACGTCCAGCACAATCAGATCGTAATCGTTGATTTCCGTCTGGTAGACCGCGTCGTTCCCGTTTTCCGCCACGTCCACGGCATACGATTCTTCGCGCAGCCCCTTGGCCACAAATCGTGCGATTCGCGCGTCATCCTCCACCAGCAGCACTCGCATGCCCGTATCATACGGCAATTCACCCGATGGGTGATGCGTTCGCCTCGGGAGCCTGAAAACCACTGCCTCGCGCGCCAAACCACGTACTTGTCATCCCGAAACCCCGCGATTCGCGGCTCAACCAAAAACCTGTCATCCCGAATCCCGCGCCTTTTGCGGGGTGAGGGATCTGCTTTTGCTTGTCGCTTGTTGCTGTCTGCTCTTATGCCCCAAAGCAGCGACCCCGCTGCCACCTACTTATGCCGAATATCCACCGGCGCCCGCACCCGATCCAGCGGATAAACCTGCAACTGCCACTTCACCGCCACCGATGTCGGCACAAAACACATCGTCTTGTCGCAAGCCTGATATTCCAGCTTCCCGGTGATCGGAATCACTTTCCCGTCTTTTCCCAGGCCGCCCCAGAACGACGAACTCGTATTCACATTCACCTCCTGGCTGACGCGGAAAGTCCCCTCATAAACCGGTACCTTCTCCTTAATCGCCGGTAAATACAAAGTCTGCGACGCCGGATATTCCACCGATCCCAGCAGCAAGTCCGGAATCGGATCCAGTATCAACTTCACCGGCTTATACCCCACTGTACCCGGCGCATAAACGTGCACGTCCGGCGGCAACTCCACTTTCGCGTAAACCGTGATGCGCGTCCCCGGCACCCCCGTCAGGTCGGACTGTTCCAGCTCCAGTTTCAGATGCGGCGCTTCCACCGTCCCCGTCACTTCCTGGCCCAGCTCCGGAAACAGTTTCGACAAGATACTGTTTCCCGTCAGCCGCTCGCGATATTTCGGATCAAAGAATTTCTCCTTGATGATCCCGTCCGGCCCAATGAAAAAATATCCCGGCCGCGCAAAACCCTTCTGCATCCCGGTTGCTTCGTGGTTAAAGACCCCATATTCCCGGATGATTTTCGAATCCGGATCGGCCAGCATCGGATAACTGATCTTGAAGCGGTCGGCGAAAAACTTCAGGATCTCCTGCGAGTCATAACTGATTGCCGCAAACTTGATTCCCTGCTTTTCAAATCTTGGCATTGCGCTTTGCAGCTGGACCAGCTGCCCTTTGCAGAAGGGTCACCAGTCCGCCGAACGGAAAAACAGCAGCACCGTGCCGTTCGCCCCCTTCAGCGTTTCCAGCGTTTGCGTCTTGCCGAACTCGTCGCGCAGGGAAAAGTCTGGCGCCTTCTGCCCCACTTCCAGTCCAATCGCCATCGGCCCGCACGAAACCACCTGAATCGTGTCTTCCTGCAGTGTGCCGTGCACCGTTACCGTATCCCCCAGCCGCCCTTTCACTTTGTCCTGCGGCGCCAGGCTGTACATCACCCGGTTGGTGTCGTCATAAAGCGCAGTTTCCGCGCCCGGCACAACTTTGTAGCACTCCGCGGATTCCATGAATGCTTCATCCGCGTTGCAGGCGCTGGTCACCAGCACGCCAGACCAGGAATCAGGTTTGACGGCAGTGCTTTGTCCAGCGAAGGATGGGACGGCGCAGAAAATCACCGCCGCGATCAGCAGCCAAAAACGTTCTGCCATCGCGATCGTTCGTGTGCTTCGCTTTATTTTCATAAAACCCTCCACTTTACAAATTCTCCCGAACATTACGCATTGGAATTTCCGGATCAAAATTTAATTACAGCGAAATCCATTTCGTCAGAATTCCGTACAAAGAAAAAGTCCCCACGATCAGCCACAAAACTCACTCCCAGCGCCATCGGTCGCCAACCCACCTGACGCAGCGTCTCCCGCGAAATCCCCGCTCCAATCAGAAATAATGTGGCCGTCAAGCCCAGCCGCCCCGCCTCAAACAGCCAGTGAAAATAGCCCGAATACGCCGGCAAATAAGTGTTCAGCACCGCGGCCAGGCAAAAGAAAAGAATGAACCACGGAAACTGGATCTTGGACTTGCTGTGTTTCACCGCCGCTGTCACCAGCGCCAGCGGCACGATCCACAACGCCCGTGCCAGTTTCACCGTCGTGCCGATCACCAGCGCCTCGGCCCCATATTTTGACGCCGCTCCCACGACGGAACTTGTGTCGTGAATCGCCAGCGCGGCCCACAATCCGAATTGCGGCTGCGAAAGCTTCAGCACGTGACCCAACGGAGGAAAAATCAGCAGCGCCACCGAATTGAGCACAAACACCGTTCCCAGCGATATGGCCATCTCTTCCGCGTCCGCGTTCAGGATAGGTCCCACAGCCGCGATCGCGCTTCCGCCGCAAATCGCCGTGCCCGTGGTAATCAAGTATCCGCAATTTCCGCCCACCTTGAATAATTTCGCCAGCGAAAGTCCCGCCAGAAACGAAAATCCAATTCCCAATGCCGTGTACACAAATCCGTTTCGCCCCGCTTTCAATACTTCGTGCAGGTTCATTCCAAACCCCAGCGCCACCACCGAAAGCTGCAGCAGCAATCGCGCGCCCGTCCTGCTCTCTTTTGGCAAAGGATTCGTCAGGATCAGTCCAAACAGGATCCCCAGCGTCAGCGCCACGGGCGGCGAAATCAATCCGGTAAAGCACGCAATAAAAACCAGAACGAAAATTACCAATCGTACGTAGCCCATGGACTCCTTCGTGCCCGCTGCCTAGCTAATCCCAACCACAAACCAAAACACCATTCAACGCTGCCCAAGGTGGCAAAGCCGTTGTAGCCGTTTGTCATTCCGAGGACGCCTTTGTCCGAGGAATCTGCTTCTACTTCTACTCGGCGCCCTGCACCGTTGCAAAACTCACAGAAATCGGCTGCAAGGGTTCCAGATGAAAACTAAGCCGCTCTCCAACCTCCACCCAAAGCGGCGGTGTGATGGAACCTGCAATAATCAACTCCCCCGCGCAAAGCCCTTCCCCAAACCGCGGCAGCAAATTCGCCACATGCGCCACGATCGTGATCAATTCTCCCGTCAGCGCTTCCAGTTCCGTTGTATTCGCCGTCTCCCAACCATTCCGCTCCACGCGTGCCTGCAACCCCGCCAAACTGCCGCCCGCTCGCGAATTATCACGCTCTCCAAAAATCAAATGCCGCTGGTAGATATTTCGTGCCAGCGTTCCTTCCACATCCTCGGATGGATGATCCACATCGGCAAGTTCAATCGCCGCTCCTAGCCCTGTAATTGCCGCCTGAATCGTCTGCCGGTCGGAATCCGGCGCGACATCGCTTCCCAGATAAACCGCCAGCTCCGGCTCAGCCGCGGGCTTTTTCCATCCAGCCAGCGATACGCTGGAACCTGACGCGATCACTGCATCGCGCATCAAAAATCCCACCAGCGGCGCGTTGATTTTCAATCGCTCCATCGCCGCTGGCCCGCCAAATGCCAGCTTCCAGCCGAGCGGCCGCTTGCCCTGTGCCAGCAATTCGCGCCGCCAGCGCAATTGCTCCTTCATTCCATTTACAATTCGCGGGTCTTCCCACGCGTGCGCCATTCCCATTCCAATCTTCGTTCAATAACCCTCGGGAGGAATTTCATAACCCGCCGCTTCCAGCGAGCCCGCGCCGCTCCAGCCCCACACCAGCACCACATCTTCCGCGCCGGTGTTATCAAAACCATGCCAGTGCCCGCGCGGCGTGAAGATCACGTCGCCTTTCGCCGAAGGCTCGCGGCCCGTGTCCGTGTAAATAAAACCGCTTCCCTGAATCACGATAAAAAATTCGTCACAGTTTGGATGCCGGTGCTTGTCGTGCCGCGAACCCGGCGGCAAAACCGTCCACCCGATCAGCAACTTGTCCGACCCCGCGGTTTTCTGGTCAATCAGGAATTGCACCTGCATGTTGATCCAGCCTTCATCTTCCTTCAGCCCGCCCACGCGCGGCACCGCGCTCAAATTCGTTCGGTACGGTTTCATTACGACATTCCTCCCAGCTTCCGGTACACCTCATACACGGTCACAAAATCGTGCTCCGCCAATCCCATGCCGCGGCAGGCATTCAGCAGTTCGTTGCACGCCGCCCCTAGCGGCACCGGCACTCCCATTTTTCTTCCCATGTTCAGCGCCAGCAGCATGTCCTTCTGCTGCAGATCCACGCTGCCATAGGTCGCGTCCGAAATATGCCCCTCCAGAATCAAGGGCGCGCGATAAGCGATCACCGGTGACGCCACCACACTCTTCAGCATTGCGTCCACGGCCACCTCGCGCGGCACCCCGCCTTTTTCCGCCAGCGCCACGCCTTCGCAGAATCCAATCACCTGGATCACCAGCGTCATGTTCAACGCCACTTTCAGCTGGATCGCCAGCCCCTGCGCACCAATGTGCGTCACCTTAGGTCCAATCGCCATCAGCAATGGCTGCACGCGCTCAAAAGCCGCCTTTTCGCCACCCACCATCAACGAGGCCTTGCCCTGTCCGATCGTCAGCGTGGTCCCTGAAATCGGCGTGTCCATCATCGTCAGCCCGGCTTTTGCAAATTCCGCGCCAATCGCCCGGCTCATGTCCGGATCAATCGTGCTCATGTCGCAATAAGCGGCATCCTTTCGCAGTCCCGCGATCACTCCGTTTTCGCCCAGCGCGATGCTGCGCACCGCCTCCGAATCCGTCACGATCGAAATCACCACGTCCGATCCCGCCGCAAGCTCGCGCGCCGAGTTCGCCCACAGCATTCCCAGCTTAAAAAGCGGCTCGCCCTTTTCTCTCGACCGGTTCCAGCCGGTCACCTGGTGCCCCGCGGCGATCAGTCGCGGCACAATCGCGCGCCCCATATCCCCAAACCCGATAAATCCCACCTTCACTGCACACCTCCGCTTCCCAATTTCCCATAACCCAATCCTGCTCCAGTTGCCAGCCCTAGTGTTTCAGATGTTTGTCGAAATAATCCATGAAGATATCGAACGTTTTCTGCTGCGTGGGATCCGGTTTATAAGACCCGTCCGGCTGGTTGAAAATAAAAACGTATCCGTGCACGGAATGATCAAAGCTCGCCCATTGCACGTCTTTCCCCGCTTCTTTCATCCACTCATACGTCAGCTTGAAAATTCCCTGCTGGTGGTCGGTATCCCGCCCGAAAATCAAGATCGGCGTGTGAATGCGCTCGATGCGCTCCATCGCCGCCGCTTTGTTCGCATTCTTCCGCGCCACTTCAATATCGTTGTACTGAATCTCATTGTCTTTTCTCGGCGCTGTGGGTCCCGTGTTCACCGAAAGAAACTCGTGATCCGCCGGCTCGATGCACACCCCCGCCGCAAACGTGTATTCGCTCGCCGCCTTCATGATCATCTCGCCGCTGTGGCTCACGCCCATTGCACCCACCGCGTTCTTGTCCACGTAGGGCAGCGTCTGCAGGTAACGCAGAATCGCAATCAGATCCTCATGATCCAGCGTTGGCCCGGACTTCAACATTCTCCGGTCGCCGCTGATGCTGTCCGGCAAATTCTGCGGCGGCTTCGAATTCTCGTACGCGTAGGGAATCTCGTTCCGGTAATTCACCGTCACCACCACGTAGCCTCTCGCAATCATGCGGTCCTGCATCTGCGTCAGCCGCGCGGAAAGGTCCTCCACCTTCATCATTCCCTCGCGCCCCTCGCCCCAGCCCATCGTGATTGCCGGGAACGGACCCTTTCCCTCCGGCTTCCGCACCAGGATCGGTACATAAATCTCGTCCCGCGTGAGCACGAACGTGTAATCCCCCGCTACCTTCGCCCCCGGAATCGCCTCGCGCGGCACCACGTACCCGTGCGTCGAGGTCGCCTCCGCCGCCTCTCTTCCCGTGCTCAACTGTCCCCGCACCGCCACCGTGTTCCAGGGCATCAACAGCGGTGCCGCCAAAACCGCTCCCAGCACCCAAAGCAATTCCTTGCATCGAATTCCCATCGCCACCCTCCAGGATTGAACCCCTGCACCCGCTGGAAGGAATCGAACTCGACGATCGATCCAGTGGATTGTGGTTCTACCACCGGACCTTTTGCCTCGTCAACCCTTTTGCGCTATCCTCTCCTCCGCTCGGACACGTTCATTCATGTCTTTGTTCGTTTTCTAACTGGGAGACCTCATGAAATTCTTCGCCGCCCTCTGCGGTTTGCTCTTATCCATCCTCGCTACCCCGTCCCGCCTCTTCTCTCAGTCAGCGCCGGCTCCCGAGCAACCCCGCCCACTCGTCCTCACCGAAGCCATCGCCACTCCTGGCCTCGTCGGCCGCTTCGATCATTTCGGCTTCGACGGCAAAAATCGCCTCTTCGTCGCCGCACTCGGTAACAACTCCGTGGAAGTGATCGATATCAGCGCACGCGTCCGCGAACGCTCCCTCACCGGCATTCCGCGCCCCCAGGGAGTCGTCTACGCTCCCGACGCCAAAAAACTCTTCGTCGCCAGCAGCGCCGGCACGCTGCGCATTTTCGACGGCACCAGTTACACTCTGCTCAGGGAAATCGATTTTCACGGCGACGTGGACAATCTTCGCTACGATCCCGCCACGCATCGCGTCTACGTTGGGTTCGGCGAAGACGAAACAGGCGCCATCGGCACTGTGGATGCACTCACCAATGAACGCCTTCCTGAAGAATACAAACTCGGCGCCCACCCGGAATCCTTCCAGCTCGAATCCGAAGGGCCCAATATTTACGTGAATCTCCCCGATTTAAAGCAGATTGCCGTCGTCAACCGCAAAACCGGCGCAATCGCGCGATGGCCCTTGACCCTCGAGCACAATTTCCCCATGGCTCTCGATGAAGCCGATCATCGCCTCTTCGTCGCCACCCACGAACCCGCGCGCCTCGCCGTCTTCGACACCGCCTCCGGCCGCATCGTGGCCGAGCTTCCCGCGGTTCAGGACGCCGACGATGTCTACTACGACGCTGCTCGCAAACGCATCTACATTTGCGGCGGCGAAGGTTTCATCAGCGTCTTTCAGCAGGCAGACCCGGATCACTATTCGCTGCTCGCCAAGGTCCCCTCCGCGCTCGGGGCTCGCACGGCGGGCTATTTTGGAAAGGGTCATAAAGGCTTCGATCGCTACTTCCTGGGAGTCCCGCCTCGCGCGGATCACGGTGCCGAAATCTGGATTTATACCGTGCAAGATTAATTTGCGGCTCCGCTGTGGTCTGGTCTGCAAGACCAATTATCCTCGCCCCTGTCCCTGAACAGTTAACTTGGGGTACCAGAACGTCTAATGGCCCGTTTTGGCCCGCCCTCGGCACCACCTGCCTAGCAAAACCCTGCCTTTTCCGAGATTTAAGTGGTCTGTCCAATATACCAATTGGACCGCCAGTCGCCCCTTGTATCAGTTATTCCGCTTCGTAAAAGAAAGGAAATAGTTGACAATGCGCCTCGTATGATGGTACAGCGGCTATACCTATTGTGCGGGGTTCATTCCCGAGCAGGGGATTTTACAGGGGTGTGTGATGCAGAATTGTGTCAATTTGAAAAAGTCCATTGGGGTTTTGGCTGTTCTCTTGGCTGTTCTTTTCCTCTCTAGCCCGGCCTTCCCTCAGGGGAACTTCGGGCGCATTCTCGGCACCGTTACAGACCAGACCGGCGGCTATATCGTCGGCGCAACGGTCACGGTCACCGATCCTACACGCGGCCTTTCACAAACGTTGACCACGGACGCAGACGGCGCTTACGTCGCCATCAACCTCATTCCCGGCACCTACACCGTTCGCGCAGAGATCAAGGGTTTCAAAGCCTTTGAGCGCAAGAACATCATCGTGCAGGTCGCGAAAGACACCCGCGTGGATCCCATCCTGCAAACCGGCTCGCAGACCGAGACCATCACCATCACCGAAGAAGTCCCGATGGTGGATACCACCTCCACCACTCTCGGCGGCACCATCTCGAACCAGACCATCAACGAAATTCCATTGAACGGCAGAAATTATCAGAATCTTCTGACCCTTCGCCCCGGCACCACGATTTATCCCGGCGGTGGTCCGTGGACGCAAACCACCAACGGCGCGCGCCCCGAAGATACCAGCTACCTCGTCGACGGCTTGAGCAACGACGAAGCCTTCATGGGCTTCAGCGTCACCAACGCCGCCGCCGTCGCCGGCGATGCCGCCACGATTCTTCCCATCGACGCCATTCAGGAATTCAACACCCAGGTGAACCCCAAGGCCGAATTCGGCTGGAAGCCCGGCGCCATCACCAGCGTCGGCTTGAAGTCCGGCACCAACCAGATCCACGGGTCCGCCTACGCTTTCGGCCGCTCCGACTCTTTCGACGCTCGCAACTACTTCAACCCGGTCGGCACACCCAAGACCGCGGTCGAACTCGAGCAGTACGGCGCCACAGCGGGCGGCCGCATCATCAAGGACAAACTCTTCTGGTTCGGTGGTTTTGAATTCCGCAACTACACCGTGGGCAATTCCATCGGTGTCAATTCCCCGACAACCGTCACCGCTACCGGCGGCCCAGACCCGTCCGTTAGCGTTCCCGACGCCTTTGCAGGCATTGCCATACAATCTGCCGGCTCCAGCAAACCAACTTCCAATTTCAGCCAGCAGAGCCTCTATCTCCTTGGGCTGCCCGGCGGATATTGCTGCTCCCTATACTTCCTGCACGGGCGGCGCCTATGGCCCGAACGCAACCGGCTCAAAACAGAGACCTGGAGGCTTTCCAGACGTGGATTCCTCCAGAAATGCTCTCGGCAAGGTCGACTATCACATCAATGATAAGAACACCCTGAGCGGCTCCTATTTCTTCGGCAACGACAACATTACGGCCGAGGATTCAGCGGAACTATTGCCGGAATACGGCACCGTGATTCATTCCCGGGCACAGGCCGTCGCTGGACACTATGCCTGGACCCCAAACACGAATTGGGCCAATGACCTCAGAATCGGCTACACCCGCTATCACCTTACGATCGTCCCCGCCAACGTCGGCACTCCGTACGAGATCAACACCGGCCTTTCGCCCGACGTGGTCGCCACGGTCGGCGGATTGCCCAACGTCAGAATCAGCGGCTTCACAGAACTCGGCGGATTTCCACAACTTCCCCAAATTGGTGGGACCCGACAACGTCTACGATTTCGTGGACCAGGTATCAAATTTGCGCGGGAAGCACGCTTTGAAGTTTGGTGCCGAATTCCGCATTGATAAAGTCGATCAAGGTACCTATCGCGGAGCACGTGGACGTCCCGTCTTTGGAGGGGGCAATGCCTTCCCGGGTTCGAGTGCGCTCGAAAGCTTCTTGGCCGGTGCGGTTGGCAACACCAGCATTCTGGCGGGAGATCCCGTTCGCCACATGACGCAAAACCTCTTCGCTGGATTCTTCCAGGACGATTGGCGCATTACCAAGGCCATTACCCTCAACCTCGGGCTTCGCTATGAGCTTCAGGGCGTTCCCAGCGATTCCAACAATCAATTGGGGAACTTTGAACCCGGCGTGGGTCTAGAACAAGTCGGCAAAAATATTGGATCCCTCTACAACAAGGACGCCACCAACTTTGCGCCGCGTGTCGGCGTCGCGTGGGACCTTTCCGGCAAAGGAACCACGGTCATCCGTGGTGGCTTCGCTATCGTCTACGACCTGCTCTCTATGAGCACCTTCCTTTCGCAACAGAATACGAATAACACCGTCACTCTGGGTGCCAACGTTGTACCGACTGGTGCCGTGCTTCAGATTAATGGTGTTTCCACTCCGGGCATCGGCAACATCGTCGCCTCCGGCATCACGCTTCCGGCCTCCGAACTCAATTGGAACGGTTCCTCGGTCGGTGGCGCAGGCATCTATCCTTCCAACCTGGTCTCTCAGGTAACTTGCGGAGACGGACTCACTGTTGGAGAAGTCACCGACGCGGGCCCATGTGACATCTTCTGCCATGGACCGCAACTACAAAACCCCCTATGTCACCACCTGGACCCTTGGCATCCAGCATGCTTTCTCCGGAAAGCTGTCTTTGGACGCCGCCTATGTCGGTAATCATGGCTCTCGGTTGACGGGCATTCAAGACATCAACCAACCGGCGGTGGGTTCTGGTTGGACGGCGGATGCAATTACGCTGGCATGGCGGATGGCGGGGCTGAATCAGCCGCGCGACCTTTCACCCTCAACGGCCAATATCCTTACTTGGGATTCATAAACCACTACTCGAACATCTACCGGTCAAACTACAACGGCATGCAATTGGCATTTACGGGCCGCAATTGGCATGGCCTGGACTTTGTTGCCGGCTATACCTACTGCTCACGCGATCGACAATCAGTCCTACAACTGGAATCAGTATTTGCCCAAAAACAGCGCTGAATCCAGCCGGAGAATACGGGAACAGCGATTTCGACATCCGTCATCGCTTCACGCTCTCAGCCACCTACACCATTCCCGGCAAGAAGGGCTACGCGCAAATGCTCGAAGGCTGGCAGCTCAACGGCATCCTCACGTTGCAGAGCGGTCAACCCTGGCAAGCATTTGACTCCAGCAACGACTTCAGTGGAACCGGCGAACTTGCCGATCGTTGGGACTTCTTCGGCAGTCCTTCCGATTTCCAATCGCCCGGGCAACAGTCGATTGCCGAATGTACCGGCGATACCACGAATCCCACTTCCGGCGGTTCGTGCTCCTTTATCAATCCAAATCTTCCGAATCCGGTGCCACTCTCCGCCGCCCAAACCAATGCTGATTGGGCTGGTGCTTGGCGCACGCAACGCCTGGGATGATTACCTCGCTCAACATAGGAATGGGCAGTGGTACTGGCGGTTGCTATGTGAGCGCGAATGGAAAGTCCTTCCTGCTTCCGCCGGCGATTGGCACTTTCGGAAACTCCGGCCGCAACATCTTCCGCGATACGGATTCCACAATCTGGATTTCTCGGTCTCCAAGAGCTGGAGATTCTACGAGAAGCTGACCATGCAGTTCCGCGCGGAAATGTTCAACATCACCAACCACCCCAACTTTGCGAATCCCTTCGGCGGTGCCACCGGCCAGGGCGTCGGCGCAACGGCCGATCCTTCCGTCGGTCCAGTTCGGCTGCGGCTGCGCTACCCCAGACACCGCTTCCGTCAACCCGGTGCTCGGCTCCGGCGGCGCTCGCGCCATCCAGTTCGGATTGAAGTTTCTCTTCTAAGCTCGCCTTCCAGGTCTGAGCTTTCCGGGGGCCGGACTCGTTCCGGCCCCTTTTTTATCCGCAACGCTTTTCATCATGCGTCGCAAGGAAAAATTAATTTCAGCGAAAGGATCAATTCCAGATGCGCGCTCGGACAAGCAGTCATATCCATCTCATCTATGGCCTTAAGGGGGTCGGAGCTTTAGCTCCGACATCTGAATCCCTAAAAAATTGGGGCTTTAGCCCCTGAGGAAACTCTCGGTCAGCGGAACTTTCTTAGTCGACTGATTTTTGCACGTTTCCTTTCCGCAATTATTTTGTTTTGTGGCTTCTTCCCCTTGCTGGGCAATTCACCCGCTTTGGCCGCCCAAGCCGATTCCGCGGTTCTGCAAGCCGATCGCCAGTTCATCCAATCCGCCGCCAAGCCCGATCCTTCAGCCCTCGGAAAACTCCTGGACGCGGACTTCACCTGGACCGATTCGGAAGGTAAAACCTCAACGCTCGCCGAAGTCCTGCATTCCGTCCCCAAGCCAGCGCTCGGCGACGAATCCGGTATTGATCTCACCGAGCGCACTTACGGCGAAGTCGGCGCCGTCACCGCAAGCAGCGGCAAGATCCACGTCCTGCGCCTTTGGGTGCAGCGCCCCGCCGGCTGGCGCCTGCTCGTCTATCACGAAGTAAAACAACTTGACGCACCCTCCAACGTCAAGGGCACCGGCGTGAACGACTGCGAAAATCCCTGCAAGGAAGTGCCATTCAAGCCCGCGAACGCCAGACGAAGCCGCCATCATCGCATCCTGGCAGGCGCTCGAAACCGCTGTAACTCATCATGATGCCGCGGGCTGGGCCCCGCATATGGCCGACGAGTTCGTGCAAATCAGCTCCAACAGCGACCACCCAATCACCAAGGCCGCCCGCATGCAAACACTCGACAAGCAGAAGGAACTTGGCGTCGGCTCCGCGCCATCCCCGCTGGTCTCCGCAAAAATGTACGATTTCGGAGACGCCGTGATCATGACCTGCCTGCACCAGCCGCATCATGGCAAGCCCGTGCACGTCAGTCGCCTGTGGATCAAGCGCGACGGTAAATGGGTAATGGTTTATAGCTTTCAGACCAGCATTGAGGCGGGAACGCCGCAGTAGTATCGAAATGGCGCGCGCATTCGAACGATCCCGACGTTCGAACGTTTACCAACAAATGTTTCACATGGAACATATTCATTATGTTATTTCTTGGTTATCATAATCACAAAAATTGCGTAAATGTCGGCGCGCCGACATTGCTCCTCCTGCTGCTCCTCTCCGTCGCCGCCCGCGCCGACGACGCTTCTTCCCTTCTCCAGGCCGAGAATGCCTTCACGGCCGCCTTCCAGCGGCGCGACTCAACCGTCGCCGCCAAACTTCTCGCCCCGGATTTCGTCTGGATCGATTCCGTTGGCAAGCGCCTCACGCGCGCTCAAGCGCTCGCAACCTTTCCCGCGATCGCCAATGCCGGCGCCGCTCCCCAAGCGCGCGGCTACGGCAATTCCGCCGTTGTCTGGGCCAATCAAGGAAAGATGAATGTCTTACACGTGTGGGTGAAAACCGCCGTGGGCTGGCAAATTCTTTTGTATCAGGAAGTCATGCAAGTGGAAAAATCAGAGCCGGTGAACAGCCCGCTCTCTGGCGATTGCCGCAATCCCTGCCAGGAAATTCCGTTCCAGCCAGCCACGCCATCCGAAAAAGCCGCCATCGCTTCCTGGCAGGGCGTGATGCGCGCCATGGCGGAAAATGATGCGGCCGCCTATGCCCCGCTGATCGCGGACGAGTTCACCGCTACCGACACGTTTCACGACCGGCCTTATACGAAAGTCCGATCGCCTGGAGCAAATCCAGAAACAGAAATTATCCGGCAAGCACAACGCTCCGCCGGAACTGATATCCGCGGAAATGTTTGATCTGGGAGAAACCGTCCTGATGATCGCCCGCGAACAGCGCCGCGGCGCAAAGCCCTATTTCAATTCCCGCATGTGGATCAACCGCAGCGCCCGCTGGCAAATGCTCTTCAGCTTCAACACCCGCATCGAGTAACCCGTCTGTGCATCCTCGCCCCGGCCCGCTTCGCCAGCGCAACCCCGTTTCCACTCGCGCCACACAAAAAGAAACTGTCATCCCGAGGGGCGCTTGCCCCGAGCGTTCTTCGCGAAGGGCGAAGTTTGCGCCCTGGCACCAACCACAAAAATTTTGTCATCCTGAGGGGCGCGCCGTCTGCGCCCCGAAGGATCTCAACCGATCCGCCTTGCACAATTTCACAGTTGAGATCCTTCGTCTATCCTCATCGGATAGCCTCTGGATGACAGGTCTATTTTCTATTCACTGCGAAAAGTCGATTCGCCCTACGCGCTCTGGTACAGCTTCGTCATCACAAACTCGCGATGCCCCAGCGCTTCCGCGCACGTCAGCCGCCCGTTGCAGGTGCGCAGCGTGATGTCAATCAGCTTGTCGCCGGCTTCGTCCATCGTCATCTCCCGCCGCAGCAGGCCGGAAACGTCCAGGTCAATGTGTTCGCTCATCGTGCGCGCGGTTTTTGGATTCGCCGTCAGCTTGATCACCGGCTCGATCGGATTTCCGATCACGTTTCCCTGCCCCGTCGGAAACAGGTGCACCACAAAACCCGCCGCGGCCTGCAGCGTCACGCATTCCGCCGCCGCAGAAGAAGTGTCCATGTAATAGAGCCCCGCGCCCTTGGCTGGCGCTTCCGCCGGCTTCAGCACGTCAATGTATTTGGTCTTTTTCCCGATTTTCTGGAAATTGCCGAAGGCTTTTTCCTCGATGGTCGTCAATCCGCCGGCAATATTTCCCTTCGTCGGTTGTGATTCGGAAAGATCGCTGGTTTTGTAGCGTTCGATCACGTCCTGATACGCGCGGAAAACCTGCAGGAACCGCTCGCCCACTTCTTTGGTGGCCGCGCGGCTCGCGCAAACCACTTCCGCGCCGGTCAACTCTGAAGTTTCGCCGAAACAAGTCGTCGCGCCCAGCGGATCCAGCTTGTCAATCAGATTGCCAACAGTCGGGCACGAACCCAGACCCGAAGTCGTGTCGCTCTCGCCGCACTTCGTCGAAACAAACAAATCTTTGATGGAGCAAACTTCCCGCTGCTTCTCGCTGGCCCACTGCACGAATTCGCGCGCCTTGCGCGAAGCGTTCGCAATCGTGGTGATGTCGCCATTGCCCTCGATCGCAAAACCCGCCACGGGCTTTCCCGTTTTCGCGATGCCGTCCACCACGCGGCCGGTCCATCCCGGCTCAATGCCGATCACCACGCAAGCCGCCACGTTCGGATTGCTGCCCGTCCCGATCAGCGTGCGGAAGTGCAGCTCAAGATCCTCGCCGAATTGCAGCCGCCCGTAAGCGTGTGGCAGCGCCAGCGTGCCCTTGATGTTGTTGGCCACCGCTTCGCAGGCGGCGTTCGACAAATCATCCAGCGGCAGCAGCACCACGTGGTTGCGAATTCCCACGCGCCCGTTCTCTCGTTTGTAGCCGTAAAAATCGTAGCGTCCCATGCCTACCACCTCTTCGTCTTCATATTGTGAACATGCACGTGGTGCCCCTTGCCGATTTCCGCTACGGCGCGGCCCACGTCGTTTCCGTACTTCAAGATTGTGTCGCCCGAATGAATATCGTTCAGCGCGATTTTGTGACCCAGCGGCACCGGGTCCAGCGACTTCAGCGTGATGGTTTCATCGGTTTCCATGATCCATCCCGTCAGGTCCTCGCCGGCCTTCACGTTTTCCACCACCAGAACGCCAACGGTGTCGGCCTTGTCGTGCACAATGAAATGCGTGGTCATCTGCGTTTCTCTTTCCTGGATTTATTCGCACGCTGCGAACTATTGCGGTGTTTCCTTGCCCAGCAACCGGTTGATTTCCGCCGCCGCCTTTTGCACGTCCTCGCGGATGGCCTGCTCCGCCAGTTTCGCGTCACGCGCGCGCACGGCCTTCAACATCACGCGAAGATTCCGGATGCTTTCCTGCTGGCGCTCCACGGCCCGCTGCGGATGAGACAATCCAATCGCGCGCCACCGCCGGATACGCCCGTGCAGCATGCCGATCATCGAAGAAAGCGTCTGGCTGCGCGCCCCGGCAAACAGCACATCGTAAAAAGTATTCTTCGTTTCCAGAATGCGTTCCGGATCGCCGGTCACAAACGCATCGGCAACACCGTGCAGCGCCGTGTCCAGTTGATCCACTTGCGTTTCGTCCGCGTGTTGCGTGAATAGCCGCGCCGCCAGGCCCTCCAGAACCGCGCGAATGGCGTAAAGATCCTGCGCCTCTTCCAAAGTCAGCTTGCGCACCACCGGACCTTTGTTCGGGATGATCGCCACCAAACCTTCGGACTCCAACTGGCGCAGTGCTTCGCGGATCACGGTGCGCGAAACACCCATCATGGAAATCAGTTCGCGCTCCACCAAACGCTCGCCGGGAATCAACCGGCCAGAAATAATGGACTGGCGCAGTTCCAGCAAGACCTGCCGGCGAAGCGGCGCCGCAGCCTTGGAAATGGTGCCGAGGGAGAGAGCGGAAGCGGATTGAGGACTTGACTGTCTCATATTCTCGTAATACGGTACTATGGGTAGGCCATTCATGCAACCCTTTCTATCCATTCTAACCCTTTCGCACTCGAGGCACTCGTGACTTCTTCTCCTGTTAAGGTTGGTATCGTCGGGCTCGGCCGCTGGGCCAAAGTTCTTACCCGCGCCATCTCTAATTCCAGCAAATTGAAAATCGTGGCCGGCTACAGCCGCTCCGCGGAAAAGCGCGAAGCGTTCCAGGCGGAAATGCATGTTCCCTCCGCCGCCAGCATGGAAGCAATTCTGGCTGATCCATCGATTGAGGGCGTGATTCTTACGGTGCCCAATGAGCAGCACCTGCCGATGGCAGAGTTGGTGGCCAAAGCGAAAAAACACGTATACACGGAAAAGCCCATCGCCAGCTCTCTGGCCGAAGGGCTGCAGATCGCCGACCTGGAAAAAAAATACGGCATCACCGTGACCGTGGGCCACAGCGCGCGCCTGATGGGAGGCATCCGCAAGATTCGCGAAGCGATTGACAAAGGCGAACTCGGCCGCGTGGCATTCATCGAAGCGAATTTTTCCAATAACCGCGCTCTGGAACTTACGCCGAAAACATGGCGCTGGTACAAGGACCGCGCGCCCGGCGGCCCGCTTTCGCAACTCGCCATCCACATGTTCGACGTGTTGCATTATCTCGGCGGCGAAGTGTTGGAAGCCAGTTCGATTGCCTCGAAACTTTCCCCAGTCGGCGCGGAAGTCGACGACCAGTCCATGACGCTTGTTGAAATTCGCAGACGGCAAAGTGGGCTATGTCGGATCGTGCTGGACCTCGCCGGGAATTTTCTCCGTGCGGGTGTTCGGTTCGGCCGGGCTGATGCATTATGAAATTGATTTCGACACCTGGGATACGCCCGACCAGTTGCACAAGAATTCCACGCTCTATATCCAGCGCGGTAAGGACGGCTACGCGAAGCGTGAGGAATTGAAAGTCCCGGAAAGCGATATGTTCCGCGCCGAGCTGGAAATGTTTGCGGATAGCTGCCGCTCCGGCAAATCGAATGAGCTGAGCGCTTACAACGGCAACGTGGCCGTGGCCATGGTGTACGCCGCGTTGCGATCCATCGAGGAGAACGGGCAGCGCATCCGCATTGCGGACATCCTGCAGCAAGTGCAAGCCCGGCTGGGAGCCTGACAGGAGACGCCATGCTGACCAGCCGCTACTTTATTGACCTGACGCAGCCGGAAATCGCAGCGCAACTGAAAAAGAATCCGCTGATCATTCTGCCGCAGGGCAGCGTGGAGCAGCACGGCCCGCACTTGCCGACGGGCACGGATATTTTCGCCTCCAACATCATCGGCCACGCGGTTGCCGAACGCATGGACGGCCTCGTCCTGCCGGGAGGCCCGCTGGGTGTGACCCCGCTGCACATGCCGTTTGAAGGCACAATCACGCTCACTCCGGACACTTACATTCGGCTGGTGATGGAAACGTGCGCCTCCATGGCCCAGCACGGCGCGAAATACCTGCTGATTCTGAACTGGCATGAAATGAACATTCCTGCACTTGGCGTTGCCGCGGACCGGCTGCACCGCGAACACGGACTGACAGTATCTGACCGTGCAGGCATGCTTCGTCGCTGAAGAACTTTTTGGCAAGACGTGCGGCGGATTGACGCACGGCGGGGAGATCGAAGCGCTTGCGGTGCTGGCCTATCGCCCGGATCTGGTGCACCTGGACCGCATCGACTACTCTTCGGACCACACGCACGGCCACAAAGTGGATGCGCTGCGGCGCACACGCGTTTACCAGCCGGTGCTGACCGATGTCCGTTCGATCGCGCCGACAGGGTGGTATGGCAGCCCGCAACATGCCACCGTGGAAAAGGCGAACAAAATGGTTGCCGAGGTTGCGGATTCCATCTCCGCGAAATCAAAAGAGATTTTTACGGAACTCGATCGCATCCAGGGCGGCGTGGCCGAAGTGCGCAAGCTCGATAAAGGACGCTGATGGCCAAGCTGTTCAAGCAGACCGAAGCCAAACAGCTCGGGCTTCCGGGGCGCAAAGCGCTGGAAATCGTCTCGGGCGCGCGTGGCTCACGCAATGTGACGCTGCGAATCGCGGAAATTCCCGTGCCCTTGTCGGGTGAGCCGCCGCGTGCGGCGCACCATCACAACGATTTTGAAGAGTGCATTTTTGTCCTGGCCGGCGAAGGCACCACGTTTGCCGACAGCGGGGAATATTTGCTGAAAGCAGGTGACACGCTGCTGATGCCCGCTGGCGAAAAACACGTCACGCGCAATACCGGCAAGGAACCCCTGCTGCTGCTCTGCTTTTTCCCCGTGCCCGATATTACCGTGGGAACGCAGGAACCCGGCGTTCCGGCGAGGCCGCCCAAACCATGATGAGTTGCGACGTCCTCTGCCTGCGGCCTGAAGCGGATTTTCAACGCGTTGCCGCATTGGCTCCCGCTAAATTCCAGGTCGCCTATCGCGCGTGGAACGACCCAGATGTTCCCGCTTTGATGAAAGTGGCTCGTGCGTTGGTGATCCCTGCAGTCGGACCAAAACTCCCAGCGACTCTTTTCGAGGGCGCCAGCGTGAAATTCGTCCAAGTCACTGGCGCCGGCCTGGACCGCTTGGATCTAAAGCTTCTGAAGCAGCTGGGCATTGCCGTTGCCAACGTGCCGGGAGGGAGCAACGAAGCCGTTGCGGAATACGCCGTGACGTCGGCAAGCGTCCTTCTGCGGCGAATTTCCTGGGCGAATACGGAGCTCGAACGCGGCAACTATAAAGATTTTCGCGCGCGCATGATTGCGGAGAGTTTGCTGGGCCTCGATGGACTGACCGTGGGGATCGTGGGATTCGGAATCATCGGCGTAGCCGTGGCCAGTGCGTTTCACCGGCGTGGGTGTTCGATAATTTTCTATGATCCCGCGCCGCGCGACCCGCTCGCGGCGGAGGCGCTTGGCGCAAGTTCTTGTTCTTTGAATGAATTGCTGCAGTCCGCCGATGTGGTTACGCTGCACGTTCCACTGCTCCCGCAAACCACCGGCCTCATTGGCACGCGCGAGCTTTCGTTGATGAAGCCGCACAGCGTGCTGATCCAGGCTTCGCGTGGCGGCATCGTGGACGAGGCGGCGCTGGCGCAAGCGCTGCAAAACGAAAAACTGGGCGGCGCAGCCGTGGACGTCTATTCCACCGAACCTCCGGCGGCAGATCATCCGCTGTTCACGCTGCAGGGCGAGGCGAAACAGCGTGTTCTTCTTACTCCGCACATTGCCGGTGTGACGCGACAGTCCACGGCGTTTCTTTTCCGCTCTTCGTGGCGCAATATCGAGCGATTTTTTTCTGGAAACGAATCACCGCGGGATGTTGTGAGCTGAAAGTGGCACAGGCACTCTTGCCTGTGCACGGTTTAACGCACACAGATCGGCTGAACAGCCAGGAATGGCTGTGCTACAGGATTTCACGCGGCACGGAGAACACTCGGTGGCCAAAGCACATTCGAAACGAAAGCGCGGGCCCTGGTACACCGTTCTTTACATCCAGGTGCTGATTGCCGTGGTGATCGGCTGCGCAATCGGTGCGCTTTTTCCGAAAACCGGGATAGCGCTGAAACCGCTGGGCGATTCGTTTGTGGCGTTGATTCGCATGATGATTGCGCCGGTGATCTTCTGCGTGATTGTGCAGGGCATCGCGTCGATGAGCGATCTAAAAAAGGTCGGCACCATCGGCATCAAGACGCTGATCTATTTTGAAGTGGTCTCGACGCTGGCGCTGATCATTGGCATCGTGGTTGCCGTGGTGGTTCATCCCGGCGCGGGATTGAATATTGACGCCGCGACGCTGGACCCGAAAGCCGCCGCTGTTTTTGTGGGCCGCGCAAAAGAAACCGGCTTCATTCCCTTCCTGCTGGCTTTCATTCCGCGCACGTTTGTGGGCGCGCTGGCCGAAGGAGAAGTCCCACAGGTGCTGCTGATTTCGATCCTGACGGGATTTGCAATTGCGAATCTGGGAGAAATCGGGCAGCGGGCGTTGCAGGGTATCGAGCTGGCGAACAAAGTGGTCTTTGGCATTGTGCGCATCGTAGTCCGCGCGGCTCCGCTGGGGGCGCTGGGCGGGATGGCCTTCACCGTTGGCAGCTATGGCATTGCATCGCTCACGAATCTCTTGAAACTGATGGGCACGTTTTATCTTTCGAGCATTCTCTTCGTTGTATTTGTCCTTGGAGCGATCGCCTACTTTTCAGGCTTTTCGATTTTCAGATTTCTGGCGTATATCAAGGATGAATTGCTGATCGTATTGGGCACCAGCTCATCTGAAACTGTGCTGCCCGATATGATGCGCAAACTGGAAGCGCTGGGAGCGCCGCGCAGCATCGTGGGTCTGGTTTTTCCGACCGGCTATGTGTTCAACACCGACGGTACAAATATTTATCTGACTTTGGCGGCGCTGTTTCTGGCGCAGGCCACCAACACGCATCTTTCGCTCGGGCAGATTGGCGGGATTCTGTTGTTCGCGCTGGTGGCTTCCAAGGGCGGCTCTGGCGTGACGGGCACGGGATTTGTGACGTTGGCGGCGATTCTGGCCGCAGTGCCATCGATTCCGGTGACGTCGCTGGCACTGCTGGTGGGGATCGAAAAATTTATGAGCGAGTGCAGGGCGTTGACGAACGTGGTGGGGAATGGCGTGGCAACACTTGTGGTGAGCCGCTGGCAAGGCGAGCTGGATATTAAAAAATTGAACGAAGCACTGGCGCATCCCGGCGAGAACGTAGGAAGCGGATACGGCGTAGCGGTAGCGCCGGCATCCTGCCGGCGAAGGGCCGAGTCCGCGAGGATTTTCGTAGAAATTAAGTCTACTCGCACCCCTCCATTCTCGTTCTCGGAATTTGAAGTACCGCCGCTTTGCACATCCCGGCGAGAGTACGGAATCGGATGAGGCGTAGTGGTAGCGTCGGCATCCTGCCGGCGAGGGGCCGAGTCCGCGAGGATTTTCGCGGGCGACAGCGTTCGGTGATTTCCCCTTGTCGTTTTCGAGACGAAGACTCTGCCGCCTTGCGGCTGCTTGCGAACTCCGACGAGAATCGGATTCGGCGTAGCAATAGCGCCGGCATCCTTTCGGCGAAGGGCCGCAAAGTGGCAGAGCGTCATGCCTCGACAACGTACCGGATGAGCGTCGACAAATTTGCGGTTAGCAGAACGCCTCGAAGACTCGGCGCGCTTGCCTACAGGATGCAGGCGCTACCGGTTAGTGTGCCTCGGCCGTGGGCGGAACTTCCAGGTTGCGGACTAGCCAGGGGACGAGCACTTTTCTGAAAATTACCGGGTCGGGCCAGATTTTCACCTGGCGTCCCAAGTGGCCGCCTTGCGGATTGATCCACGCTTCTTTCGGAACATCGCCATTGCTCAATAGCAGATACGCGTCGGAAACAGGCACTTGCGTATCCAGCGCGCCCGCGATGATCAGCATGGATGTGGTCGGCTTGCCCAGCAAATGCTGATTCACCAGCGACAACTTCGGCAGAATTTCGCCGAGATCCTCCACCTGATTCGCGCCTTCGAAAATCGAAAGCAAGCGCTGGACCTAGCCCAAACAGGTACTCGCGATTGCCAAGAGTTTTCTGCAAAACAAAATCCTTCTGGAACGAGGCATCCACCGGTGGCGACTGCGCCACCACTGCCTTCAACCGCGCGTGCTCTTCGATGGAAAGTTTCGTGGCCCAGTACGCGCCGAAACTTTGTCCGTCCACGCCGATGCGCGTCTTATCCACTTCCGGACGCGTTTCCAGATAATCGATCACTTTCGAAAACATACGCTCCGCGTTCACGCTGGCCTTGATCGGCGCCTGCCCTGTGCCAGGCGAATCGACGCCGATAAAGCCGATGCCGGAATTCAGCACCACGCCAAAGTTTTCCGTCAGGTCTTCTTTGCGGCTATCCAGCCCGCTGATGGCGATCACCACGGGCACAGGGCTTTTGCGGTTTTTCGGCAGGCGGAGGTAGCCGACGATTTCCGAGCCTTCAAACGGGATGTGCACCACCTCCAGCGGAGGATCCATCATTTTCGCGTGATCCAGAAAGGCTTCGAGCGCCATGGCGTAAGCACGCTTCTTGCCCGGGGAAGCGGGAACCGGCCAGCGCGCGAAGGAGTATAGCCGCCAGGCGCGGATAAAATTCGCGTCGGCCTTCGCCGGATCGGAGGCCAGCTGGGATTTCGCTTCCGTCATATAACGGTCCGCGACGGCGCTGAACGCGGCGGCCCATGCATCGTTGTCCGTGGAAGTGAGATGCGAGAAGGCTTCGCGGACATCGGCAGGATCCAGACCAATCAGCGGGTACATGCCGTTCTCCGCGCGCTTGATAGCCTCGGCCTTGATTTCATCCAACGTACGTTCTTTTTGCGGCTGTGCGATGGAAGCCGGCGCAAGCGCGCCGAGAAAAATTGCAGCAAACAAGCAAACGATGATTTCGCGCAAAATAGTTCTCCTCTTCATTTTCATTTTGCTGTGGCAAGCGCCGCGTCGTAATAAGACGCGTCGTAATATTTATCCGGCGAAGGCGGATGGCCGCCCCACTGGCCTTCCACTTCAGCGCGCAACTTCAATACGTTTTTGAAGCCTTCCAGGTCCAACTGGGCGTCTTTGGCGAAGCCCCCCGGCTGCGCGACGGCCATCTGGTAATCCGCCGCGGCGATTTCTGGCGCAAGGTGATATTGATTCATCAGGATTTCCACGACTTGCGATTTATTGGCGGGATTCATCAGCCAGCGCTGCGCTTCAATGCATGCGGCGAGAAAAGAAACCAGGAGTTCGTGATGCTCCTTGGCCCACGCGCGTTGGGTGAAAAAACCCGCGGCCTGATAGGGGCCGATTAATTGCGGCACCGAGCCGAGGCTTACGAACCCATCGTGCCTTGCGACAAGCGAGGTCGGCGGGCCGAGCATCGAGCCGGCGAAGTCTTTATTATCGCGCATGGCAGCGAGCCGCGCCGGCGTAGCGCCATAGGCCTTGAGCTCATAATCGGCGCCGGCTTTCAGGCCATTGAGGGATAGGATTTTGATCAATTGCAAAGCGTAGGCCGTGTTGACCGCATCCACGATCACCGTTTTTCCGTGAAGATCGGCGAACGACTTGATTGTGGGTTGCACCATCAGCTCGTTCTGCGAGCCCTCGCCACCCATCACGATGACTACGTCCTGATGGGCGAGTTCCACCATGGCCACGTCGTTATCCACGGCGAGATAGGCAAGATCGCCTTTCCCCGCGGCAAGGTCGGCGCGAAGCTCCTCGGAATTTTTCTTGTTGTCGTTGACGACTTCCAGGCCGTGCTTCGCGAAAATTCCTTGCTTATCGGCAACCACGAACTGCAGCGGCCGGCCCAGCAGCGTGAGTACGTGAACTTGCTGTTTCGCGGAAGTCTGCCCCTGTGCCTGGGCGCACGAAGAGAGCGATAGTACACACGCGAGAATTCCGGCTGCCGCGGTTAGGTGATGCTTCATTTGAATTCTCCTGGCGGACCGCAATCAGGGCGCGCCTTCGTTGAGTTTGTCGAGCGACCACTCGGACACCGGCGTGGGATCTTGATTGGGTTTGCCCAGATTCGGGCAGCTCAGGGCGTAAAGGCCGGTGTCCGTGGCCGCCCAGATGATGTTGCGATCCCATTCCACCAGGACATTGTCCACGGTGCGATCGTAACTTCCCCACTTTTTCAGATCGCCGCCCTGCGGCGGAATGAAATACGCCACTTCCTCTGGCTTATAAAGATCGCCGATATCGTAGCAGCGCAGTCCCGCGATGAAGTAACTGTAGGCGATGAATTCCTGGCGCGGTTTGCCCGGCGCTTTCAGGTGCGGAGGATTGTGCGCGCCAAAACGGCCGCGTTTGAAGCAGAAATCGCGATACGGCGCTTCGGGAGGAGGCACGGGACGTGGAAGTTGCGAGACGGGAACAGGATTTTCCTCGTCGCGAATGTCCACCACCCAATTGGGCAGGTAGATCTGGTTGCAGTCCGAGTTGGTGGTTTCGCCGTTGGTAAGCACGAAGCCGCGGTCCAGGATGCCGCAATAAATCGTGTGGAAGGCGATGCCCATGCCGGCATATTGCGGAGGCGGCTCAAATTTTCCGATTTCTTTTTGATGCGTGGGATCGGAAAGATCCAGAATACGGAAGCCGTTGCAGCCGAATGCCCCATAGCCGCGGTTGCCGCCATCTTCGAGTTTCTTGGGAACGTAGACGGGTCCATGCAAACCGGCGAAGGGCGTCTGATCGGCGATTACTTTTGGCGGCACAAGTTTCGACCACACCCACTTGTTGTATTCCGCTTCTTCTCCCTTGCGGGAGCCGGGAACCCACCACATGGAAACTTCTTTGACGTTGGTGGGGTCGCTGATGTCCACGATCATGTTGCCGTTGACGAGTTCGCGGAAGTAGGAAGGCTGGTGGATGAAGGTTTCGTCCGGCGCGGTGTCCAGATAGGCGTATTTTCCGCCGTCGTAATAATTGCGATGCGTGCCCTGGCCGGTGGCTCCGGTGCTGAATTCGGAGAGCTTCACAATTTTGGAGGGATTCGTGGCGTCATAGACACGGATGCCGCGCAGCCCCTTGTAATTTTTCCGCTTGTCGTCGAGATGGGGATCGTCATATTTTCCCATCGGAGCTTCGGGAGTGGAATCGGTGATGGGCGTTTGCTGGCCGGTGACCAGGATCCATTTTTTAAGCGTGTTGTTGTACGCGATCTGGACTTGATAGCCCTCGTAGCCGGCTTTGTTGAACATCATGGGCTTGCGAACGTCGCTGACGTCGATCACATCGCCCTGCTGAAAGATGTAGCGGCGGTCCCCGGCGGACATCATCTGCATTTTGCCGTGGCGAGGCTGGCCGGGCGCGAAGTGTGCCAGAACCTCCATGTTGCGGATGTAAGTGCGGCGATCCAGATAGGAGATGCTGTTCGGGCTGGGGTGACCATGATGGTCGGCCAGCGCGGAGAGGGGAGAGGTTGCCAGAGCGAGGCCTGCGCCGGCCGCGGTGAGCAGGAAATCGCGGCGGGAGGGGGTGGAAACGTCGGGCTGCGGATGACTGGATTTCTTGGGTTGCGGCTCCAGCGGTCGGACAGGCTTTTTACGCTTCATGCGTGGCTCCTTCGGTTGGGCCCGGCGGGAATGTGGTCTCCCGCGGCGAATAGCTCAGTTTTTGAGTCAGGCGCCTCAGCCGGGGTGCACCCCACAAGCCGAAAGGGGCCCGACTCCGGGCCCAAACATGAAAAGGTAGGACCCCTGTACCACTTTGCAGGAAAGAGTGTCAACGATTAATTTCTATTGATTAGATATTTCGATGCTTAGGCTGTACAGTGGCCCCTGGTTGGGGTATATTGGTCGGACCAATTTCGGGTTTTGCTTGGAATCCCCAGCAGGGACCCCGCCGCCCGGGTCCAACATCTTCTGTGAGGCCAATTATGGCTATCGCCACCGTAAATCCTGCCACCGGACAGCTGGTCAAGTCGTTTGAGCCGCTGACCAGCGCGGAAATCGAAAGCAAGCTGCAGAAAGCCACCGATACCTTCGCGACCTATCGCAACACTACGTTTGCCTACCGGGCCGAAAGGATGCTGAAGGCTGCGGCTATTTTGGAGCAGGACAAGGAAGCGTTTGCGAAAGTGATGACCACGGAGATGGGCAAGACGCTGCGCTCCGCGGTAGATGAAGCGGCAAAATGCGCGTGGGTGTGCAGGTACTACGCGGAAAATGCGGAGCGCTTCCTGGCCGATGAGCCGGTGGAGACCGGGGCGAAGAAAAGCTATGTCCGCTACCAGCCGCTGGGACCTGTGCTGGCCGTGATGCCGTGGAATTTCCCCTTCTGGCAGGTTTTGCGGTTCGCGGCGCCGGCGCTGATGGCCGGAAATGTGGGATTGCTGAAGCACGCTTCGATCGTGCCGCAGAGCGCGCTGCTGATTGAAGAACTGTTTCATCGCGCGGGATTTCCCGATGGCGCATTTCAAACTCTGCTGATCGGTTCGCGCGAAGTGGATCGCGTCCTGGGTGATCCACGCGTGATGGCGGCTACGCTGACAGGCAGCGAACAAGCGGGGATTGAAGTGGGCATCGGCGCGGCGAAGCGCATCAAGAAAGTAGTGCTGGAACTTGGCGGAAGCGATCCCTTCATCGTGATGCCCAGCGCGAATCTGGAAACAGCAACCACCACAGCGGTGAAGGCCAGAATCTTCAATAACGGGCAATCCTGCATCGCCGCGAAGCGCTTCATCGTGGCCGAAAGCATTGCGGATAAATTTGAGAGCCTTTTCGCGCAGAAAATGGCCGCGCTGCGGGTGGGCGATCCTTTTGACGAAACCACGGAATTGGGGCCGCTTTCCACGCCCGATGGAGTTACGGATCTGGTGCGGGACGTCCAGAAATCCGTGGAGATGGGCGCGAAGATATTGACGGGCGGCAAACCCCTGCAGCGGCCGGGGAATTTCTTTGCCCCGACGGTGCTGGTGAACATTCCCAAGGATTCGCCCGCGTATAAGGAAGAAATGTTCGGTCCCGTGGCCAGCGTGTTTCGCGCAAAAGACGTTGAGGATGCCATTCGAATTGCGAATGATAGCCGCTTTGGGCTGGGGGCCAGCGCCTGGACCAACGATTCCACGGAGGAACAGAAATTCATCAATGGATTGGACGCGGGGATGGTGTTTATCAACCGCATGGTGGCGTCTGACCCGCGAATCCCGTTCGGCGGGGTGAAGTGGTCTGGGCATGGGCGGGAACTGGGAGCGGTGGGAATCCGAGAGTTTACGAACATGAAGACAGTGTGGGTGGAGCAAGGATAAGAAGGGCTTGCGGGGAAAAGGATCGAATGGTAACGTGGTCCGACAACTCGACCATATTTCGATCTGCCGCGATTGCCGCCCTTTTGTCCCCTCCACGGTGCTCAGATCAATGCGTCGATTGAAACGGTGCGGCAACGGAGGTCGTTATGTACAAAATTGTTCGTTCTTCACGTCTCTACGAGCAGATTGTTCAGCAGGTCGAGGAATCCATCCACAAAGGCGCATTGAAAGCAGGAGATCAACTTCCGCCTGAGCGCGAGCTTGCCGAGCAGTTTGGGGTGAGCCGCACGGCAGTACGCGAAGCAGTAAAAACCCTGCGAGAAAAAGGTCTGGTGGAGGCGTACCCCGGGCGGGGAACTTTCATCACGGATGGAAGTTCGTACACGATCCGGCAATCGCTGGATCGCCTGATGCGGTCCGGGACGGAAGGCTTCCTTTCGCTGGCCGAGGTGCGGGAAATTCTGGAGCCGGAGATCGCGGCACTGGCCACCACCCGCGCAGACGCCGAGGATTTGGCGGCGATGCGCGAACAAGTGACGGTGATGGATGCCGCGCGGCGCGATCCCGATGCCTACATCGAAGCGGACCTGGATTTTCACCTGGCGCTAGCGGAAGCCGCGGGGAATCCAATCATCCTTTCGCTGATTGATTCGATTGTGGGACTGCTGCGCGAACAGCGCATGGGAATTTTTCAGGTGGATGGCGGTCCGGAGCGCGGCCAGTATCACCACAAGCGCATTCTGGAAGCCATCGAGCACCGTGACCCGGTAGGAGCGCGCGACGCAATGAAGGCGCACTTGAAGCAAGTTCGGGAAGATTCGCGGAAAGCGCCCACCGAGTAGCTGGGCAATCACCCGCGGCAGGAACCCAAAGGCACAGGAGAGATTGTGGCGAACTTAGGATTTGTGGGACTTGGTGTGATGGGCAGCGAAATGGTGAATCGCCTGCTCAGCAAAGGGCACAGCGTCACGGGTTACAACCGGACGCGGTCGAAGGCGGAGTGGCTGCTCAAGAAAGGAATGAAGTGGGCGGATTCTCCGCGAGCGGTGGTGGCGGCATCGGATGTGATTTTTTCGATGGTCACCAATTCAGCGGCGCTTTCCGCGGTGATGAACGGACCGGATGGCATGATTGCCGCCGCCGGGCCCAGCAAACTTTTCGTGGACATCAGCACGGTGAGCCCGGCAGTGAGCCGCGATTTTGCGGCGAAGATTCGTGAAAAGGGCAGCGACCTGATGGACGCGCCGGTTTCCGGCAGCGTGATCACCTTGCAGGAAGGCAAACTCTCCGTGATGGTGGGCGGCCGCAAGGAAACGTTTGAAAAAGTGAAGCCGCTGCTGCTGGACATCGGGCCCAAGGTTACGCACGTGGGAGACAACGGTCTGGCGCTGGTGATGAAAATTGGGACGAACCTGAGCCTTGCCGTGCAGATGCTGGCGTTTTGCGAAGGCGTGCTGCTGGCGGAAAAGAGCGGCATCGCGCGCGAAGTTGCGGTGGACGTGCTGACGCACAGCGTGATTGCTTCGCCGATGGTGCAATATCGCGGGCCGTTCGTGCTGAAGCAGCCGGACGAGGCGTGGTTCAACGTCAACATGATGCAGAAAGACATGCTGCTGGCGCTGGAACTTGGGCGGCAGCTGGATGTGCCGATGCCGACGACCGCGGTGACCAACGAATTTCTGACCGCGGCGCGTGGTATGGGGCTGGTGGAAAAAGATTTTGCGGTTGTTTTCGATGTGCTGGCACAGATGTCCGGGGTAAAGCCATGAAGACGGTTGAGGACTCTACGAAGACAGACACCGCGGTTAGTGCGGAACTGGGAACGCGGCTTTACCGGCAGATGGTGCGCATCCGTCTGTTCGAAGAACAGGTGAATGAACTTTACACGCGCGCGCTGATGCCGGGGCTTGCCCACCTTTATATCGGCGAGGAAGCCGTGGCAGTGGGCATTTGCGAGGCGCTGCAGAAAACGGATTACATCACCAGCACGCATCGCGGCCACGGGCATTGCCTGGCCAAGGGCGCCACGCCGGATCGCATGTTTGCCGAACTGCTGGGCAAGGAAGCGGGCTATTGCCGGGGCAAGGGCGGCTCCATGCACATTGCGGATCCTGCGACTGGGAATTTGGGCGCGAACGCCATCGTTTGTGGGAGCGCGGGAATTGCCACTGGAGCAGCTTTGACGGCGAAGCGCTTGAAGACCGATCACGTGGCGGTGTGCTTTTTCGGCGAAGGTGCGCTCGGTCAAGGAGTGCTCTACGAAGTGATGAACCTGGCGGCGCTTTACAAATTGCCGGTGATTTACGTTTGCGAAAATAATCTGTACACGGAATACACACACTTCTCCGAAACGACCGCGGGAGATATCCTGGCGCGGGGAACTGCGTTTGGAGTGCTCTCGGAGAGCGTGGACGGGCAGGACGCGCGAGCGGTATATGCCGCGGCGCACCGCCTGGTGACACGCGCGCGGCGGGGCGAAGGTCCGGCCATGCTGCTGTGCAACACCTATCGCTACACGGGACACCACGTGGGCGACATCAACCGCGAGTATTACCGCTCCAAACAGGAAGAGCAGGAGTGGAAGACGAAGCGCGATCCCATCAAAAATATGGGCGAGTGGCTGACCGGCCAAAAACTGGCCGATGCAAGCGCGCTGAAGAAAATCGAAGACGAAGCTCGCGAAGAGATGAAAGCCGCGGTGGAGTTTGCCATCGCCGCGCCTTATCCCGGCGTCGAAGAGGTTGACCAGGACGTTTATGCTTGAAACCGCGGAACGCCAACTGACATTTGCGCAAGCCATCCGCGAAGCGCTTGCGGAAGAGATGCGCCGCGACCCCGCGGTTTGCATCTTTGGGGAAGATGTTGCGGAAGCGGGCACACCGTTCAAAGTGTTGTCCGGCTTGGTGGAAGAATTTGGAGCCGAACGCGTGCTGGACACGCCGATTTCCGAAGCCGGGTTCACCGGGATGGGCGTGGGCGCGGCGATGACCGGCTTGCGGCCGGTGGTGGACATCATGTTTGGCGATTTTCTGACGCTGACGATGGATCAACTGGTGAACCAGGCCGCGAAGGCGCACTACATGTCCGGCGGCACGTGGAAAGTTCCCATGGTGCTGCGGACGACGTTGGGCGCGACGCGGCGGTCCGCGGCGCAGCACTCGCAATCGCTGCACGCGTGGCTCTGCCACGTACCCGGCCTGAAGGTGGCCATGCCCTCCACGCCCTATGACGCGAAGGGCCTGCTGAAAACGGCGATTCGCGACAACAATCCGGTGATCTTTTTCGAAGACAAGATGATGTACAAGCAAAAGGGCGCAGTGCCCGCGGATGAATACACGATTCCCTTCGGCGTGGCGGACGTGAAGCGGGAAGGCGAGGACATCACGCTGGTGGCCACCAGCAGCATGGTGGAGGTGGCGCTGGGCGCGGCGAAGCTGCTGGAAGAGATCGGCGTAAGCGCGGAAGTGATTGATCCACGAACCATGTGGCCGCTGGACGAAAAGACTTTGGTGGAGTCGGCCAAGAAAACTTCACGGGCGATCGTGATTGATGAAGGATACGGGCGCTATGGCGTGACGGGGGAAATTGCCTCCGTGATTGCCGAGGGCGCATTCTTCAATCTCGAAGCGCCCGTGAAGCGTATGGGCGCGATGCACGTGCCGATTCCTTTTTCGCCGCCGCTGGAAGACGTGACCGTTCCGACGGAGCAAACCGTCTTTGAAGCGGCGCGCAAACTTTGCGGAAAAGCCTGAACGATTTTCAAGAGGAGGCCTGACGTGGCATTGAAGACCTACGGCCCGATGGCGGTGGACTGGGAAAACCGCATCGATTTCGACCGCCTGCGCAAGGAACGCCTGGCGCGGGCAAAAGCGCTGCTGGCAAAGTCTGAAATGGGCGCGCTGCTGTGTTTCGACATGAACAATGTGCGCTACATCACCGCGACGCACATCGGCACCTGGGCGCAGGACAAAAACAGCCGCTTCTGCCTGCTGCCGCAGAATGACGAGCCGATCCTGTGGGATTTTGGTTCCGCGGCGCGCCATCATCAGGAGAATTGCCCGTGGCTTGGCGAACGCTCGCGCGCAGGAATTCCGCTGTTGCGCGGTGCGATGTCCCCGGAGATGGGCCGCGCGGAAAACGTGGCGCGCAAGATCAAGGTGGAACTGGAAAAGCGTGGCCTGCTGAATGAGCCGCTGGGCATTGATATAGTCGAGCCTCCAATCCTTTTCGCGCTGCAGCGCGAAGGCATCAAGATCGTGGACGGGCAGCAACTGATGTCCGACGCGCGCGTGATCAAGACGCAAGATGAAATTTCGCTGCTGAATCATTCGGCCATGATGGTGGACGCGGCGTACGACGAACTCTATCGCGCGATGAAGCCGGGCTTTTCGGAAAATCAGGCCGTGGGGCTGGCGAGCAAGGTGCTTTATGACCTGGGCTCGGAATACGTGGAAGCGGTGAACGCGATTTCCGGCGAACGCTGCAATCCGCACCCGCACGTCTTCAGCGATCGCGTGCTGCGTCCGGGCGATCCGGTCTATTACGACATTTTGCATTCCTACATGGGCTACCGCACCTGCTATTACCGCTGCTTCACGATCGGCTACGCTTCGCACGCGATGATTGATGCCTACAAACAGTGCCGCGACTATCTGGATGCGGCGATTGAACTGGTGCGGCCCGGGCGCACGACGGCGGAAATCGCTTCCGTGTGGCCAAAGGCGCAGGAGTTTGGATTCCCCGACGAGGAAGCCGCGTTTGCGCTGCAATTCGGCCATGGCATCGGACTGGCGATCTGGGAAAAACCGGTGATCAGCCGGATGGTTTCGCTGGAGCACTCGCACGAAATCAAGCCGGGCATGGTGTTTGCGCTGGAAACATTCTGGCCATCGAAGGATGGCTGGAGCGCGGCGCGTATCGAGGAAGAAATCGTGGTGACGGAAACCGGGCACGAAGTGATCACGCGATTCCCGGCGGAAAAATTGCTGGTGGCGGGCGCCCACTATCACACGGTCACCGGCCCGCTTTCGACGACGCGAGAAAATGAAGCCGCTCCCAACAGCCGCGTGCAGGAGATGGTGGCAGGCGCGAAAAGAGAAGGAGTGGCGTCCACGGATTGATTGGCTGAATCCCGGCACCGGAAAAAACTATGGCGATCAGTGTGGTGATGCCTGCGCTGGAAATGGCGCAGGAAAACGGAAAATTGCTGGCGTGGCGCAAAAAAGAAGGCGAAAGCGTCAGCAAAGGCGAGCCGCTGCTGGAAATTGAAACGGATAAAGCGGTGGTGGAAATTGAGGCGCCGGGCGACGGGATTCTGGCGGGAGTGACGGCGGACGTTGGCGCGGTGATTCCGGTGGGCGAGACGATCGCCTGGCTGGTGGCGCCGGGCGAAAAGCCGCCCGTTGCGGTGGCGAGTGCTGCGCCAACAGCGCGGGCGACCAGCGCGGCGCAAAGCGTGGCGGCGGCACCGGCGGTAGCGCGGCCGTCCGCGGAACCCGCAGCGGTGCAGATTTCACCGAAGGCGCGGCGACTGGCGAAAGAACTTGGTGTAGATATCGGGAAGATTCGCGGCACGGGTCCCGATGGCACGATTACTACCGAAGATGTGCAGGCGGCCTCGGAGGGCAAGGGTGCTTCTGTCGCCACAGGCACGACGGCCGCACCAGCGACAGCGATTGGCGAACCGCTGAGCCAAATGGCGCGGTTGATGGCCGAACGAACGACGCAGAGCTGGACAAGCGTGCCGCACTTTTTCCTGCAGCAGACGGTGGATGCCGGCGCATTGCAAGCGGCCCAGAAAAAATTGAGCGCCGGGAGCGCGGCGGGCACCGGGCCGACGATTACCGATGTGCTGATCGCGTTGATCGCGCGGGTGCTGGAAAAACATCCAAAGCTGAACGCCAGTTGGACCGGAGACAACGTCCGGCTGAATCCCGAAATCAACATCAGCGTGGCCATGGCCGTGAAAGACGGCGTGGTGGGCGCGGTGATTCCCAAAGCGAACAAGCAGGCGATCGCGGAGCTTTCCAAGTTGCGGCGCGAGCTGACAGAACGCGCGCGTGCCGGGAAATTGCGGCCCGCGGACATCAGTGGCGGAACATTTACGTTGAGCAATCTGGGAATGTACAAAGTGGACGCCTTCAGCGCGATCATCACGCCGCCGCAGTGCGCAATTCTGGCGGTGGGCGCCATCGCGGATGCCGTGGTGCCGGTGGATGGGAAGCCGGGAATCCGCCCGGTAATGACGATGACGCTTTCAAGCGATCACCGCGTGGTGGACGGTGCGCGTGCGGCGGAATTTCTGGGCGAGCTGGCCGGCGCCATTCGCGAACCGGAGAAGTGGCTGTAACGCGGCTCTGGCAAAGAATTTTCTGGAGAGGGGTATAGATTGCCGGTGAAGCGGTGCGCCCGGCCCTGACCATGACCACGTCGACGGGAAGCAAGAAACCTCTCTACGCCAATCCAACAGCCCAGGTTCTGTTCGCCGTTGTCGCGGCGATCGTGCTGGGCTATCTGCGCCCGGCCACGGCGATCGCCATGAAGCCGCTGGGCGATGGCTTCATCCGGCTGATCACCATGATCATCACGCTGATTATTTTCTGCACGGTGGTGACGGGAATCGCCGGCATGGAGGATATGAAGAAGGTGGGCCGCGTGGGCGGCAAGGCGCTGATTTATTTTGAAGTGGTCTCCACCATCGCGCTGGTGATCGGGTTACTGGTGGGGAATATTGCAAAGCCCGGCTCGAGCATGAACGTGAATCCGGCAACGCTGGACGCCAAAGCGGTGGCGGATTACGCGGGTGCCGCGAAGGCGCAAAGCGTGCCGGAATTTATCCTGCACATCATTCCCAGTTCAGTGGTGGACGCGTTTGCCAAGGGCGACATCCTGCAGGTGATGCTGATTTCCGTGCTGTTTGGATTCGCGCTCTCGGCGGTGGGGCCGCGCTGCAAACCGCTGATGGATCTTTTTAATGCGCTGACGCACGCGGTGTTTGGCGTGGTGAAGATCGTGATGAAGCTGGCGCCGATTGGTGCGTTCGGGGCCATGGCGTTCACCGTTGGGAAATTTGGACTGGCGTCTTTGGGCCCGCTGCTGAAGCTGATCGTGATTTTTTATCTCACTTCCATCCTGTTCGTGGTGCTGGTGCTGGGAATTATCTGCCGGCTGTGCGGGTTCGGAATTTTCAAATTTTTGCGATACATCCAGGAAGAAATTGTGCTGGTGCTGGCGGTGAGCTCCTCAGAGCCGGCAATGCCGACGCTGATGGAAAAGCTGGAAAAACTGGGCTGTTCGAAAGCGCTGGTGGGGCTGGTGGTTCCGACTGGCTACACATTCAACACCGACGGGACGGGAATTTATATGACGCTGGCGGCGCTGTTTGTGGCGCAGGCAACGGGAACGCATCTGACGCTGATGCAACAACTGACGATTCTGGCGGTGGCGGTGCTGACGTCGAAGGGCGCGAGCGGCGTGCAAGGCGCGTCGTTCATCGCGCTGGTGGGAACGCTGATGGTGATTCCCACGATCCCGGTTGCGGGAATGGCAATTATTCTGGGCATCGACCGGTTCATGAGTATGTGCCGCGCGACGGTGAACATGATCGGGAACGGTGTGGCCACGGTGGTGGTGGCTCGCTGGGAACACGAACTGGATGGCGCGACCATCCAGAAAAATCTGGCCGCGCACTGATTCAGGGAAAGGGCAGAATGCCGGAGAAGTTCGACATTGTGGTTGCGGGCGCGGGGCATAACAGCCTGATCACGGCGGCGTATCTGGCGAAGGCGGGCTACCGCTGCCTGGTGCTGGAGGGGCGGCCGATTGTTGGCGGCGGCGTGAAGTCCGCGCACCTGACGTTGGAAGGTTTTGTGCACGATGTGTGCTCCTCGGCACACAACGGAGTGGTTGGCAATCCGTTGATACGGAATGATGAGCTGAAGCTGGGCAATTATGGTCTGGAGTACATTTATCCCGACCCCGTGTTTCACATGCCGTTTCTGGACGGCTCCTACCTGACGCAATGGCGCGACCTGGACCGCACGTGCGCGGAATTTGCAAAATTCTCGAAGAAAGATGGCGAAGCGTATCGCCGGATGATCACGGAATACGAAACGGTGAAGCCGCTGCTGGGCCAGGTGACATTTTCTCCCGTCGGGTTCGGAAAGCCGTTGAGCGAACTGCTGGCTGCGCATCCACAGGGAAAAATATGGCAACGGCGGCTGGCCATGTCCGCGTGGGAAATTTTGTCGGAGACGTTTGAAGACGACCATTGCCGCGCATTCATGATGGGCTGCCCGTTTTCGCTGCAGCCCGTGCTGGCACCCGCTTCAGCGCATTCCGCTTACATTCCGCTGCACCAGCAGCGCCAGAGCCGCCCGCTGCCGAAAGGCGGATCGGGCGCGCTGACCGTGGCGCTTTCGCGACTGATCGAAGCGCATCAAGGGACGGTTCTGACCAACAAGTGGGTTACGGCGTTCATCATCGAAAACGGACGCTGCATGGGCGTGGAATGCGCGGATGGCAGCTCCTATCGCGCGGAAAAAGCCGTGGTGTCCACGATTCATATCAAGCAGCTGGTGGACATGGCTCCCAAAGAACTTTGGGGCGAGGATTTTCTGGAAGGCGTGGACACCTGGGAGGCCGGGCTGACGCTCTTCGCAACCAACTACGCGACCACGGCGCCTCCAAAATATAAAGTGGATGGCGGCGAATTATCGCCCGTTCACTCTGGAATGATGGTGAACTCCGAGCGCGCCATGCAGATGGGGCTGGATTACGCGACTGGAGCTGTGAATCTGGAAAATCCGCCGCTGCACGTGATCTGTTGCAGCACGGTAGATCCCACACGTGCCCCAGCAGGAATGCACACAATTAAGGTGGTGGCTTACCATCCTTACCAGTTGAAGGAGGGGCCACAGCATTGGGACGCCATCAAGGAGCACGTTTCCGACGAGAGCCTGAAATTTCTGCGGCGCTTCTCTCCGAATTTGACGCCCGACAAGTTTCTGGCGCACACCGTGGAGAGCCCGCTGGATCTGGAGCGCATGAATCCGCACAACTGGCACGGCAGTTGCCACGCCGGAGCCTCTGGGCCGGCGCAATCGGGGGCGCTGCGTCCGATGGCGGGCTACGCGCAGCATCGCATGCCGATTCCCGGTTTGTATCAAACGGGCGCCACGACGCATCCCGGCGGTTCGGTGACCGGAGGCCCGGGGCGGAATGCCGCCACGGTGATGCTGAAGGATTTCGGGACCAGCCTGGAGGCTGTGGTTCAGAAAAAAGATTAGCGCCGAACGAACCTATTCCACCCAGGTTTGCTGGCCAAAGGCAATCTGCCAGCGACCATCGTGCTTCTCAAACAAACGCGTGATGTGCAGGACTTTGCCGTGCTTCGGCTTGTGCTCTGAGCGCATCACCGCGGAATCCCCAAAAATCCACACTTGCATGGACAGAACTTCCGCCGGGATCAGCGTGGTGTTGGTGCGCCGGAGTTCCTTAATCATGGTCACACGATCGGCTTTGTTGAGGGGCGTGCCGCCATCCGGCGTTACAAACAGGAAATCTTCCGTGAAATTGGGAGCCCAGGCGTCCACGTCGTTCGTCAGAACGGTCACCTCTACCGCTTGCCACATGGACACCACTTCCTGCGCGGCGGGATTGTCTGGCTTGTACGGCACAGTTTTGCAGGGATTATCGCAACTCACCGGCGCGCCATTGCTCGGCGACCCAAAGCCGCTGCGTTTTTCCGGCGGCGTTTCCGGCTTGGTGGTTTCCTGGTAGACAAACAGTTGCCAGGCGGACGGCCGCTTGACCCAAACGCGCAGAAAGCGGACGGTGGCATTTTGCGCGACGTCTCGATGCGTCCCATGAATCAGAACCACTGTGCCGGCATCCATCGCCTGCACGTCGGCGGCGGCGTCTGTCGTCAGGGCTGAGAGTGACGCCAGGAATTCCTGCTTCGACTGAGTTTTACCGGAGCGATTGGTCCAGCTGAACTCCGGGTCCAGCCACTTCGCCACGGCGGCTTGATCCCCCTTGTTGAGAGCGGCAGAAAAATCCTGATCGAGTCTTTCGACTTCCGCCTGAGAAGCGGAAGCAGCCGAGAGGGACGGCGTGCAAACAGCCGTTCCGATGACGCTAAGCGTAAGCAGGAAAAGGGATCTAAAGATGTGGGGCACAAGAACCTCCAAGACGGCCATGTTAATTGGTATGACCTATATACCATGCAGAATGACTACCGCACGACTATCATAATTTTGAATGGGTTACAACGATAAATGCTTGACGCGCGGTATTATATGGTGGCACAGTAACCAGACCGATTCGAAGCTTTATCGGCCTTGGGACTCCGCTCAGCGGGCCTGTTTCAAGTCCTGGTCATTCGTCCGACACCTGTAACAGGCCCGCGCCAAGTTAAGGAAGCATCCGGCCAGATGCCCGATCAATTCGACATCGTTGTTGCGGGAGCGGGGCACAACAGCCTGATTGCCGCCGCCTACCTGGCTAAAGCCGGCTACCGCTGCCTGGTTCTGGAGGGCCGCGCACTGGTCGGCGGCGGAGTCAAGACCGCGGAACTGACCTTGCGCGGATTCCATCACGACACCTGTTCTTCGGCCCACGTCTTGATCCAGGACAGCCCCATCTTCCGAAACGACGAACTGAAGCTGGGCGATTACGGACTGGAATATTTATTTCCGGATCCTGTTGTTCATCTTCCCTTTCCCGATGGAAGTTACATCACGCAATGGCGCGATCTTGATCGCACTTGCCAGGAGTTTGCGCGTTTTTCAAAAAAGGATGCGGAAGCGTACCGCCGGATGATGACCGAGTACGAAGAAATCCATCCGCTATTTGCATCCACCGCATATACGCCGATTGGTTTTGGAAAGCCCTTGAACGAGCGCCTTGCGGAACATCCCAAGGGAAAAATCTGGCAGCGCCGGCTGGCGATGTCCGCCTGGGAAATCATCCGCGAGAATTTTGAAGACGAGCACTGCCGCGCGTTCATGGTGTGGATGGCGTATCAGACCGTGGAGCCTCCCGAAGCCGCGGCCACGGGACGGCTGGCGTACGCAATTTGCGCAGGACGGCAGAAGTGGAGTTGGACTACCCCACGAGGCGGGTCGGGAAGCTTGTCGAACGCACTTGCGAAACTGATCGAAGCAAATGGTGGGGTGATTCTTACCGATAAAAACGTCGTCCAATTGATTCTGGAAAATGGGAAATGCACCGGCGTGGAATGCAGCGACGGAAGCAAGTACCAGGCGCAGAAGGCCGTGCTTTCCACGATCCATATCAAGCATCTGGTGGATATGGCTCCGAAGGAAGCGTTTGGCGAGGATTTTCTGGCCGGTGTTGAGACGTGGAGAGCGGGGATCACGCTGTTTGCCAGCCACTATGCGACAACGGAACCTCCGAAATTCCCGGTCGCCGGGGGTACGATTTCTCCCGTGGCCGCTGGCACCATGGCCACCGCCGAACGCGGCTTGCGGGTCTCGTATGATTTCGCAACGCAAAATGTAAATGTGGACGACCCGCCGCTGCTGATGGTCTGCAGTTCGGTTGTCGATCCTTCGCGGGCGCCGGCAGGAATGCACACGGTGAAGATCATCGGCAATCAGCCGTATGAATTGAAGGAAGGTCCCGAGCACTGGGACGCCATCAAGGATCAGATTTCGGAAGCGAATTTGAATTATCTGCGGCGATTTGCGCCAAATCTGACGGAAGACAAAATTCTGGCGCGCATTGTGGAGAGCCCACTGGACCTGGAACGCATGAACGCGCACAACTGGCACGGCACCTGCCATGGCGGCGCACAGGATGCCGCGCAATCCGGCGCCTTGCGGCCGGCGCCGGGATGGGCGCAGCATCGCATGCCAATTCCAGGCTTATACCAGACCGGGGCGACGACTTATCCGGGCGCGTCGGTCTCCGGCGGGCCCGGCCGCAACGCCGCAACTGTGATGCTGAAGGATTTTGGATCCAGCATTGACGCAGTGGTGAAACCGAAAGCGTAGAAACGAATTCGCGGGAAATGGTTGGGCCACCGGAAAGTGGCCGCTACGGGGAGCGGGGATGAAGAAGACGACGCGGCGGGAATTCGTAAAGAGCGCGGCCATCGCGCCGCTGGCTGTGAAGCACCTGGCGCTGCAGCAAGTCACCGGCACGGCGGACAAGTACGACATTGTGGTGGCGGGCGCCGGGCACAACAGCCTGATCACCGCTGCCTATCTTTCGAAAGCCGGCTACCGCTGCCTGGTGCTGGAAGGACGGCCGAAAATTGGCGGGGGCGTGAAAACCGCGGAGCTCACGCTGAAGGGCTTTCACGACGATTGCTGCTCCACCGCGCACGTTTTCATTCAGGACAACCCGCTGATCAAGAACGACGAGCTGCACCTGGGACAGTACGGCCTGGAATATATAGATCCCGACCCGATGTTCCACATTCCTTTTCCCGATGGAACGTATCTTACGCAGTGGAAAGACGTGGACCGCACCGCCGCTGAATTCGCGAAATTTTCCAAAAAAGATGCGGCCGCCTACCGAAAAATGCTGGCGGACCTGGATGCGATTCGCCCGATCATCGCCGCCGGAGCGTTCACCCCCATCGGATTTGGCAAGCCGCTGAACGACCAATTGGCGCAAATTCCGCACGGAAAAATCTGGCAACGGCGACTGGCCATGTCCGCATGGGACATCATCCACGATAATTTTGAAGACGATCACTGCCGCATTTTCATGCTGTATATGTCGCATCTGGCCGCGGAGCCCCCCGACGCGCCGGTGACGGGACGGCTCGCCTACGGCGCGCCGCGGCAACAACATAGCGGCAGGCCCTTGCCGAAAGGCGGATCCGGCGCGTTGAGCGAAGCGCTGGGCCGTTTCATCGAGGCGCACGGCGGCACGATCATCGTGAATAAATGGGTGAAGAGCCTGATCGTGGAAAATGGCAAGTGCGTTGGAGTGGAATGCAGCGACGGCAGCGCGTATCGCGCCTCCAAGGCCGTGGTGTCCACGATCCATATCAAGCATCTGGTGGATATGGCGCCCAAGGAATTGTGGGGCGAAGATTTTCTTTTTGGCGTGGAGACGTGGCAGGCAGAAAACGCAATGTTCGTGACGCACTATGCCACCAGCGAGCCGCCGATTTATAAAGTGGATGGTGGAACGCTTTCGCCGGTGGAGTCGGGTGTGCTGGCCTCCCCGTATCGTGCTCTGCGCTTTGCGTTTGACGATACGCGTGGCGAGATCAATCTGAACGAGCCACCGCTGCAAGTGATCTGCTGCAGCATCGCGGATCCCACACGCGCGCCCAAGGGCATGCACACGCTGAAAATACTTGGCTGGCAACCTTATCAATTAAAAGAAGGCCCGGAGCACTGGGACAAAATCAAGAATGACGTTTCCGACGCCAATCTGAAATATCTGAGGCGGTTCGCGCCGAATCTGACCGACGACAAAATCCTGGCGCGTTTTGTGGAGAGCCCGCTGGACCTGGAGCGCATGAACCCGCACTTCTGGCACGGCAGCGCGCATGCCGGAGCGCAAAACGCCGCGCAGACCGGGCCGCTGCGGCCGATGGCCGGCTGGGCACAGCACCGCATGCCGATTCCCGGTTTGTATCAGACGGGCGCGACGACGCATCCGGGCGGTTCGGTGACCGGCGGGCCGGGCCGCAATGCCGCGACCGTGATGCTGAAGGATTTTGGGACTTCGATCGAAGAAGTGGTTGCCAAGAAATCCTGAGCGCAGAATTTTCGGGATTTTATTTTCGCGGCGAGGAGAAGTGAAAATGCGGAGCGCGACGAACAACAGTTCTGGAATCGTTGTAGCCATACTGGCGGCTTTTCTTTTTCTTTGCGCCACGGCAACGGGCCAGCAATCCGTGAAAATGGTGCCCGACAACCCGAGCCCGCATCCGGCGCCGGAGCAGCCTATTCCCTACAGCCACAAGCAGCACCTGGCTTTCAGCCTGCCCTGCAAACGCTGCCACGAGAATCCCGAGCCGGGCAATCTGATGACGTTTCCCGCAACGTCAGTCTGCATGCAATGCCACGCCACGGTTGCCAAGGATAAACCGTCTATTGAAAAGCTTGCGTCGTATGCCAGTTCCAACCAGCCCATTCCCTGGGTGCGCGTCTATAAGGTTCTGCCGGGAATTGCATGGACCCATCGCCCGCATCTCGCCGCAGGAGTAAAATGTGAGACGTGCCATGGCAACGTCGCGGAGATGGCGACGATGTCTGAAGTTACGAGCGTGACCACCATGTATAGCTGCCTGCATTGCCACGAAATGAATCACGCGAAATCTTCCTGCGACACTTGCCACAAGCACTGATCGAGCTGCGTTAGATTTGCGAAGGACCTGGGATGTCTGGAAACTTACAACTCGAAATCAACGGCAAGCATTATTCCGTCAATTACCCGCCGGATACGCCGCTGCTTTATGTTTTGCGCGATGAACTGGGATTGACGGGCACGAAATACGGCTGCGGCGAGGGCATGTGCGGCGCGTGCACGGTTCTGCTGGGCGGCACGGCGCGCAGGTCCTGCCAGATTCCGGTGAGCGCCGCGACGGGCCGCCCAATCACAACCATCGAAGGGCTGGAAAAAGACGGCGCGCTGCATCCGGTGCAACAGGCGTTTCTGGACGCCGGGGCGTTTCAGTGCGCGTATTGCACCTCCGGCATGATTATGAGCAGCATTTCGCTGCTGCAGCAAAATGCGCATCCCACGCGAGAGCAGATCGTGCAAGCCATGCAAGGAAACATGTGCCGCTGCGGCACGCATCCGCGCATCGTCGCGGCCATCGAGCAGGCAGCCGGCAAAATGAAGGAGCGTGCCAAGTGAAGCCCGCTCCGCAGCAATCTCCGGGGCTGGAACCAGAGCGCTACGAATTCCGCGCGCTGCCGATGCACCAGTTTGCGCTGGGCCGGCGTGATTTTTTCAAGATATTTGGCGCGGGGCTCGCGGTCTTCGCGGTGGTGAAAAAAGTTTCCGCGATGCAGGAAACCGCGCCGGCGCCACATGGCTATCATCCCGAAGAGTTGCCAAAAGAGATCGGCGCGTGGCTGCACATCGGCGAGGATGGCAAAGTTACCGGTTTTGTGGGCAAGGCGGAGATTGGCCAGAACGTGCGGACCTCGCTGGCGCAGACGCTGGCGGATGAACTTGGAGTGCCGTTCGATAGCGTCCAGATGGTGCTGGGCGATACCGCGCTGACCCCATTCGATGCCGGAACTTTTGGCAGTCGCAGCACGCCGACCATGACGCCACAGTTGCGCAAGATGGCAGCGGCGGCGCGCACTTTGCTGATTGAGAAAGCGGCGAAGCAGTGGAATGTGCCGGTGGACCACCTGGTGGCGGGCGACGGCAAGATTTTGGATCCGGCGTCGGGAAAATCGCTGCGCTATGCGGAACTGGTGCGCGAGGATATCGGGCTAGCGGATCCTCCCGCGGGAGAAAAAACAAAACCTGCCTCGCAATGGGCAATCGCGGGGCAGCCGATTGCGAAAGTGGACGCGCGAGCGTTTGTTACTGGCGCGCATCGCTACAGCACGGATTTGCGGCCGGAGGGCATGCTTTACGGCAAAGTGCTGCGGCCCCCATCGTTTGGGGCGACGCTGGTTTCTTACGACGATTCTGCGGCGAAGGAGATGAAGGATGTGGTGCTGGTGCGCGACGGAGATTTTGTGGCCGCCGCGGCACCCACCGTTGCCGGGGCGCAAGCCGCGCTGGCAAAGCTGAGCGTTCAGTGGAAAGAAGTGCCGCAAATTTCCGACAAGGAAATTTTCACATATTTAAAAAACAATGCGGAGCCTTTGAAGAACGAGCATTTCCGGAGCGCGAAAGGCTCGGTTACGGACGGGCTGGCTGCGGCGGCGCACAAGCTGGAGACGAGCTACACGGTTGCTTATATTGCGCACGCTCCGCTGGAGCCACGCGCGGCCGTGGCGCAGTGGGATGGCGGGAAGCTCACGGTGTGGATGGGAACGCAACGGCCGTTCGCCGTGCGCGACGATCTGGCAGACGCGTTTCACGTGACGGAAAAGAATGTGCGCGTGATCGTGCCGGACACCGGCTCCGCCTACGGCGGGAAACACACCAGCGATGCGGGCCTGGAAGCGGCGCGACTGGCGCGGGCGACGGCGGGGCGTCCGGTGAAACTTGTGTGGACGCGCGAAGAAGAATTCACGTGGGCGTATTTCCGGCCGGCGGGCGTGATTGAAGTGAAGAGTGGAATTGCTGCGGATGGGAAGCTGACCGCCTGGGATTTTCACAACTATCACTCTGGAATGTCCGGCATTGAAACCCCATACGAAGTTGCGAACCAGGTGACGCAGTATCATCAGGTGCCGCTGGTGCTGCGCTGCGGCTCCTATCGAGGACTGGCGGCTACCGCGAATCATTTTGCGAGGGAATCGCAGATGGATTCGCTGGCGCAGATTGCGGGGATAGATCCGCTGCAATTCCGGCTGACGAATCTTTCGGACGCCCGGATGCGTGCGGTGCTGGAAGCGGGCGCGAAGACGTTTGGATGGCCGCGGCAAAAAAGCTCGGAAGGCCAGGGGTTCGGTGTAGCGGCGGGCTACGAAAAAGGAAGCTACGTCGCGACGTTCGCGGAAATTGCCGTAGATCCCAAAACCAAGACAATCGGCGTGAAAAAACTGGTGGAAGCGTTCGAATGCGGGGCGATCGTAAATCCCGACGGGCTGCGCAACCAGGTGGTGGGCGCGATGATTCAGGGATTAGGCGGCGCGCTGTTTGAGTCCATCCGTTTTCAGAATGGCCGCATCACCAACCCGCACTTTGCCAGCTATCGTGTGCCGCGCTTTCGCGATGTGCCAGAGATTGAAGCGATACTGCTCGATCGAAAAGATATTCCTTCCGCCGGCGCCGGCGAAACACCCATCATGGCCGTCGCTCCCGCGCTCGGAAATGCCTACTACGACGCCACGAAGATCCGCCTGACCTCGCTGCCGCTGCAATTCGGATCATAGCGATACGGCATTAACCCACCAGGGTTGTGTTCTGCCGAGCTAACCATCGCCAGCGGTATTGGTTTTTGTTTTTTAACCACATAGGGCCTGCCAAACGTCGTGGTCTCAATGGGTCGATGGTACGTCCTGAAGCAAAAATTACCGTTTCCGGCAGCCTCGGCCACACGAAGAAACAGTAAACTGTCCGTCGATTGCCGTCCGGCTCGTTCGACGCATAAGTGGAGCCGCACCGCGCATCAGGCGCCTTGAAAGTTTCAAGGCGCGTCGCAGCCCGAGCTCCCATATTAAAGTAGCGGACCTAAAACGGCGTCCGCTCGACAGTCAAGGAGAACACAATGCGCTTCATGATGATCCAGTTTCCGAAAGAATACGTAATCGCAAAACCCGGCTGGGTACCGGACCTCAAAGCCATGGAGGTAATGGGCAAGTACAACGAGGAACTGGGGAAAGCGGGCGTGCTGCTCGCGCTCGACGGGCTGACTCCGCCCTCGACGATGAGCGCGCGCGTCACCTTCAAAGGCGGAAAGCCAAAAGTTACTGACGGCCCGTTTCCCGAAGCGAAGGAAGTCGTCGGCGGCTACTGGATCATCGAGGTGAAGTCGCGCGAAGAGGCGCTCGAATGGGCCTCGCGCATCCCCGGCTCGGACAACGAACTGGTGGTGGAAGTCCGGCGGATGTTTGACCTAACCGACTTCGATCCCGAGACGCAAAAGGAGATCCAAAAGAAGTTCGGCGACGCCGGCGCTGAGCCGGGCAAGCAGTAGCGCGGCCGAATGGGCCCAAAGGCCGGGGTGGGCCTGTGCACCAGTCAAGGTGCGATTGCGGCTCACGTGGAAAAATGTTGTGATGAGTGCCAGCCATGTCCCAAGGCACTCACCCAACAAATCCGCAACCAGGCGAACACGCCGCCACCCACGCCGCAATCGACGCCGTCTGGCGGATCGAGTCTCCGCGACTGATCGCAGGCCTGATGCGCATCACGCGTGACATCGCCGCTGCCGAAGATCTCGCGCACGACGCGCTCGTCGCCGCGCTTGAACAGTGGCCGCGGGAAGGTGTCCCGTCGAATCCCGGCGCGTGGCTCATGACCGCCGCAAAGCATCGCGCGATCGATCTGGTCCGCCGCCGCTCGCTGCTGGAGCGCAAGCACAGTGAATTGGGCCGCGAGCTCGAGGAAAAGCAGGAAAATTCCGTGCCCGACTACGCTTCCGCTCTCGATGATGACATCGGCGACGACCTGCTCCGCCTGATTTTCACGTCGTGCCATCCGGTTCTTGGCACCGATGCGCAACTCGCACTCACCCTCCGCTTGATCGGCGGCCTGACCACTGGCGAAATTGCGCGCGCCTTTCTCGTGCCCGAGACTTCGATCGCGCAGCGCATCGTTCGCGCCAAACGCACACTTGCCGAGGCGCAGGTTCCTTTCGAAGTGCCGCGCGGCGCAGAACTTTCCGAACGCCTCGGCAATGTTCTGCAAGTGATCTATCTGATTTTCAACGAAGGTTACTCGGCCACCGCGGGTGACGATTGGCATCGCCCCGCGCTCTGCGAAGACGCGCTCCGGCTGGGCCGCATCCTTGCCGAACTCGCGCCAGGCGAGCCCGAAGTTCACGGCCTCGTCGCGCTTATGGAAATTCAGGCGAGTCGCACACGCGCTCGCGTCAGCGCCAGCGGTGAGCCGATTCTGATGCTCGAACAAAATCGCGCCCTTTGGGATCAACTTTTGATTCGCCGCGGCCTCGCCGCTCTCGCTCGCGCCGAAGAATTGAATCGCACGCTGGGCCGCACCGGCACCTACACGCTGCAAGCCGCGATCTCAGCCTGCCACGCGCGCGCGCTCACCGCCGATGCAACGGATTGGCCACGCATCGCGGCACTCTACTCCGCACTCTCGCACGTCGCTCCATCGCCGATCGTCGAACTCAATCGCGCCGTGGCCGTAGGCATGGCCGAAGGCCCCGCCGCCGGCCTTGCGATCATTGACGCCATCGCCAGCGAGCCGGCGCTGAAAACTTACCACTTGCTCCCCAGCGTCCGCGCGGACCTCCTCTACAAGCTTGGCCGCCACGACGAAGCCCGCGCTGAATTCCAGCGCGCCGCCGCGCTAACGCAGAACTCCCGCGAGCGCGACCTCCTGCTCTCCCGCGCTTCCAGTTGCGATACGCCTTCGAACTAGCGGTTTTCGCGGACGTGCGTTCAACGCGCGCCGTGCAGTCCGACTCTAGAGATGCCCCTTATCTGTCGTTGTATATTCCGCCGGACCCCTGGCGGGGATATTCCCAGCTGTGGTCTAATCTGGCCTCCAAGGTTGCCGATCAAACCTGAGGAGAGAATGCCAGCGGCAAAATCTCTGCTCTCACCGTAAATGGCGACAAGGCAAGTCTTACCGTACTGAAGGACGGACTAAACACACCGACCGGAGTCGAACCTGCAGGCGATACAATCTGGATTGCGGAACGTGGCGCGGGTAGGGCTGTGTCTATTCCGATGCCCAAATAGGGCTGGTGGCTAAGACTGATTGGAATTCCAATTGTCCGGCTTACAGAGCGAATAGAGAATTCCGTGCTCGTCTCTGAATATATTCTAACGACCGTTCATTGGCTGACTGGCGGCTTTCCTGTATAACTTATCCGCCAAATCGATTTTGAGCCGTCGTCAGTCACCAGTAGCGATCCATCAGGAGCGACCGTGACTCCTACTGGCCTTCCCCAAACATGCCCGTTGTCCACGACGAATCCGGTCATGAAATCCTCGTATTCGCCGGTGGCGTGCCCAGATTTATCGAGCGGCACGCGAATCAGCTCATACCCCACGCGGACAGCCCTGTTCCAGGATCCATGCTCGGCGGCGAAAATGTCGCCCTGATACTCGGCCGGGAATTGTTTGCCGTCGTAAAAAGCCATCTCAAGCGATGCATTGTGCGGATTCAGGATCACATCGGGGGTGATAACTTTGTCTTTCAGTTCGGGATGTTTGCCCTGATGACGCGGGTCCTGGTGTTTTCCCATATACCACCAGGGCCAGCCATAAAAGCCGCCTTCCTGGACATGGGTAATGTAGTCTGGAACCAGGTTGTCCCCCAGCCCATCGCGTTCATTCACGGAACACCATAACTCACCCGTTTTTGGCTGCATCGCTAGTCCCACGCAATTCCGAATGCCATAGGCGTATACGCGCATTCCGGAACCATCTGGATTGAATTCCAGAACGTCAGCGCGATTCTTCTCCGCAGGCGTCGTATCCGGGTCGTTGATATTAGAGGCCGAACCAACGGAAACATACATTTTTTTGCCATCGGGCGAAAACTGAATGTCTCGAGTCCAATGGCTGTTTTCGCCCGGTAAATCCGCGATATGTTCGGAAGGACCGCGGGCTTTTAAATCTCCATTCTTGTAGGGAAAGCGCACAACCGAATCGGTGTTGCCGATATAGATCCATTGCGGATCGGGGCCCGGTGGATAGAAGTTAATTCCGAATGGCCGTTTCAAGCCTGTAGCGAAGGTGGCCGTTTGTTCCGGCTTACCTTCCGCCGTGATTCCCCGGAACACGCGGATTTCTCCAAGCTTACTTTCCGCGACAAAAAAGTCTCCGTTCGGTGCAGTGCGGATCAGCCGTGGCTGATCGAGTCCGGTTGCGTACAGTTTGACTTCGAAACCGGAAGGAACCTGTGGCCATGCTTTTTCCGGGCGATCCACCACCTGAGGACCGTTGCCTGCTGAACTGGTTGCGAGCGGTGCGGGTAAATCCTCCAGCGTGATCTTGCGAATCGTGCCGGGCTTCTCATAACGGTAATCGGTAAACGGAGCCTTTGGTGGAGGCGCGTTCGTTCCGACAGCCACCGCTTCATCGGCTGAAAGTTTCACGCGGGGCGAGCCGGGTTTCGAAGCGCCAAGCACCCGAATGTAGTTGATGATTTGCCACCGTTGTTCCGCGGGCAAAGATTCCCAAGAGGGCATTCCGTTATTCAGATCGCCCTTGGTGATGTACCAGAAGAGTTCGCCGTCGCTGGCCCCTTGTGCCTTCTCACTCGCCAAGGAGGGAACATTCCCCGTACCTTCTCCGTTTGGGCCATGGCAGGCCGCGCAACGCTGTTGAAACGCGGACTGGCCAGCAGCTGTTTGTTGGCCCTGGTAAGGATTTTTCTCTGTCTTGGCCGAAGCCGGGGCGTCGTGAAAATTCGGTTCCTGTGCCGACGATGTGATGACCAGCAGAGGGCACAGGATCAAGCACTTCAGGAGTACCTTGCCGCGAGTTTGCATACCTTTTCCCACAGCCATTTCGGCCTCCAACGGAGCAATTATTGAATCCGGGCGGGCTACTGTTTGAATACCAAGGGAGGTCCGCTGACTCGCTTCCCTTTGAGTTGGACTATCACTTCGACACGATCTGCAATCTTTACCAATGGAATGCCTTTATTCATCCCATAGTCCTTGCGGTCGAAGGCCATCGTGCCTTTGATCTCGCCTGCGCCTGTCCCCTTGCCCGTAAGCGTGAACGTTAATTTCTCGGTTTTGGTCACTCCGCGTATCGTGAAGTCGCCAACGTAATCAAGTGTATTGGGGCCTGTCTGAACAACCTTCGTCGAGTGGAAGGTGATTAGCGGATTGTTCTGGGCGTCGAAAAAGTCTTTGCCCTTTAATTTGCCGTCCTTCATGCCACTTCCCGTATCCACACTCGCTGCTTGAATTTTGATGTCCAAGACGCCCGACTCCACGTCCGGAGAAGTCATGGTTGCCGTGGCGTCCCACTGATCGAATGTGCCGTCTATAGCCACGGAGGCACTCACGTGGAACTTAATCGAGCTGTCCTCTTTCGCAAACTTGATGACAGGCACGCCGGAAGGAGTCTGAGCTTGGGTGATCGATGCGGAAAGCAGGAATGCCAGGACAAAGAAAATTGCTGGTCGCATAGGGCGTAGTCTGAGTCGATCCTGTCTTGTTGTCAATTGAGGTTTGAATGCCGATCAGGAATGGCCTGCGGGACCGAAAACGTCAAATCTGAGAGGATTTTGGTGGACGTGACAGGGTTCGAACCTGCGACCCCCTGCTTGCAAAGCAGGTGCTCTCCCAGCTGAGCTACACGCCCATATTCACACCTTAACTATTCTAGGATACTTTCGGGCGTTGCGCATCCCGAATGGGGAGCAATGTGCCGCACCGCGGGGGGAGCGTTTGTTGGATGGCGCAATTGCGTTCCTGTATTGGGGGTGCTCGAGCGGGCTGAGGCGCTTCCCCGGCAGGATTCCCGGCGCTATCCTTACGTGCATCTAATTTGGGGTGAGCACAGACCTCGACGACAGCGAATGACTCCTCCTGAAACAGTTTCGTCACAGGGATCGGCTTATCCGGAGCTGCGCCCGTTTCATGCGCCCGTGCGCGAGTGGTTCGAGGCGCATTTTCCTGCTCCTACGCGAGCGCAACGGCTTGGCTGGCCGGCGATTGCGCGCGGCGAATCCACGTTGATCCTTGCCCCCACCGGATCGGGAAAAACGCTGGCTGCGTTTTTGTGGTGCATCAACCGGTTGATGTTCAGCCCTGTGCCGCCGGAACCGACGCGCTGCCGGGTGGTTTATATCTCTCCGATCAAGGCGCTGGCCGTGGATGTGGAGCGCAACCTGCAAGCCCCGTTGGCGGGAATTGCAGAAGCCGCGCTGCGCCTGGGCACGCAATTTCACCAACCTTCCATCGCGATTCGGACCGGCGATACCGCACAGACCGAACGTGCCCGCTTTGCGCGGCATCCGGCGGACATTTTAATCACCACGCCGGAATCGCTCTATCTGATGTTGACTTCGAATGTGCGGGAGATGTTGCGTTCAGTGGAAGCGGTGATCGTGGACGAGATTCATGCGCTGGTGCCAACCAAGCGCGGCTCGCACCTGGCGCTTTCGCTCGAGCGGCTGGAACATCTTGCGGGGCGCAGGCTGCAGCGCATCGGGCTTTCCGCAACGCAACGGCCGCTGGATGAAGTCGCGCGATTTTTGGGCGGCTGCGAGCCTTCCCTGCCACGGGAAATGCGGAAGAATCTCGGCCGCTGCGAAGACGAAGTGTTTTCCGAATTTACTTCGAACACATTCGCTGCCAATTTACCGGCCAGTGCAAATCGTCGATGCCAGCGAGGCCAAGCGGTTCGATCTGCGCGTGCAGGTGCCGGTTGAAGATATGTCCCGGCTCGACACTGTCGAGACGCGGCCGAATGGTTCCCCCTCGCCTCCCACGCGCCGCGGTTCGATCTGGGGGGCCATTCATCCGCAACTTCTGGAATTAGTGCGCGCGCATCGTTCGACGCTGATTTTTGTGAACAACCGGCGGCTTGCGGAACGCATTGCCGGAGCCGTCAACGAACTGGCGGGTGAAACTCTGCTGCGGGCGCACCACGGGAGCATCGCATTGTCGCAGCGCCAGGAAATTGAAAGCGACCTGAAGGGCGGGAAAGTTCGCGGGCTCGTGGCGACTTCTTCTCTGGAACTTGGGATCGACATGGGAGCGATCGATCTGGTGGTGCAGATTGAATCGCCGCCCTCGGTGGCCAGCGGAATGCAGCGCGTGGGCCGCGCCAGCCATCAAGTCGGGGCGGTCAGCAACGCGGTGCTCTACCCGAAGTTTCGCGCGGATTTGTTGGCGTGCGCCGCGATCACTCGGGCGATGTATGAAGGAAAAGTTGAATCGGTGCACTACCCGCGCAATGCGCTGGATGTTCTGGCGCAGCAAGTCGTTTCCATGGTCGCGACGGAACCGTGGCGACTCGAAGATCTTTATTCTGTGGTGCGCTCTGCCGCGCCCTTCGCTGCGCTCTCCCGCCCGGTTTTTGAAAACGTGCTGGACATGCTTTCTGGCCGCTACCCTTCCGAGGAGTTTGCGGAACTCCGGCCGCGCATCACATGGGATCGCGTGACCAATCGTCTGACGGCGCGGCAGGGAGCCAAGCGCATCGCCATTCTGAATGGCGGCACAATTCCGGACCGCGGGCTTTACGGCATGTTCCTTTCGGGCGCAACGAAGGGCGCGCGCGTCGGCGAACTCGACGAGGAAATGGTCTTCGAGAGCCGCGTTGGCGAAACGATTGTGCTTGGCGCCTCCAGTTGGCGGATTGAAGAGATTTCCCATGACCGGGTGATTGTTTCGCCCGCGCCCGGCGAACCGGGCAAGATGCCGTTCTGGAAAGGCGATGCTCCGGGGCGGCCAGCGGAATTCGGGCGGCGAATCGGTGAAATGACGCGAGAGCTTTTGCGGATGCCGCGAACGGCGGCGTTCACGCAACTGGTGGAACAACACAGCCTGGATGTGAATGCCGCGGAAAATCTGCTGCGCTATGTGGAAGAGCAGGCTGCCGCCACGCGGAAAGTGCCCAGCGATCAGGACATCGTGATCGAGGTTTGCCGCGACGAACTGGGCGACCGCCGCATTTGCGTGCTTTCTCCCTTCGGCAGTCGCGTGCACGCGCCGTGGTGCATGGCGGTGGCTTCCAAACTGCGCGCCGCGCTTGGGATGGAAGTGCAGTCGCTGTGGTCGGACGACGGTTTCGTGCTGCGCATTCCGGATAATGATGATCCGATCGAAACCGCATTGCTGCTTCCTTCCACGCAGGAGTTTCGCGAACTGGTGTTGCGGCAATTGGGCGGGAGTTCCCTGTTCGCCGCGAAGTTTCGAGAGGCAGCGGGCCGCGCTTTGCTGCTGCCGAAACGCCGCGCGGGGCAGCGCGCGCCGCTATGGCAACTGCGGAAACGCGCCGCGGATCTCCTGGCTGTGGCATCGCACTTTCCCACGTTTCCGATTCTGCTGGAGAGTTACCGCGAGTGCCTGCGGGACTTCTTCGATATGCCGGCAGCGCAACAGATTCTCGCTTCCATCGAGCGGGGCGAGATCCACGTGACACGCGTGGAATCCGAAAAGCCGTCGCCGTTCGCCGCTTCCCTGCTCTTTTCCTATGTGGCGAATTATATTTATGACGGTGATGCTCCGCTGGCGGAGCGGCGCGCGCAGGCGCTCTCGATTGACGCATCGCAGTTGCAGGAAATCCTGGGCGACACGGATCTGCGCGAACTGCTGGATCCCGTTGCGATCGAAGAGGTGGAAGCGCGGCTGCAATTCCTGCATCCGGAATACCACGCGCGGCACACGGATGGGTTGCATGATCTGCTGCTGAAACTCGGCGATCTTTCCGCGGATGAGATTGCCGCGCGCGCTACCAGCCCGGAAATTGCGGCGGGGATTTCGGAACTGGTGAATGCGGGCCGCGCCGTTTCTGTGCGCATTGGCGGCAGCGGCCGTTTCATTCCGGTGGAATATGCTGCGCGGTATCGCGACGCGTCTCGACGTTCCATTGCCCGCCGGGATTCCGGATGTTTTCCTGCAGCGCGCGGAGGATCCGCTTCGTGACATTGTGCGCCGTTATGCTCGGACGCATGGGCCATTTACGACGCAGGAGTTGGCGGCGCGCTATGGGATTTCGTCCGATGCGACGAGTGCAACTCTTCACGAACTGCATGGCCGCGGGCAATTGCTGGAAGGTGAATTTCGGCCGCGCGGCGCGCAACACGAATGGTGCGATCCGGAAATCCTGCAACAGATTCGCCGCAAGAGTCTGGCGCGATTGCGGAAGGAAGTGGAACCGGTTGCGCCGGCGGCGTACGCGCGATTCCTGACGCGATGGCAGGGCGTTGCGGTGAAGCGCAAAGGAATGGATGCGCTGCTCGACGTGATCGAGTCGTTGCAGGGCGCGGCTTTGCTGGCTTCGGAGCTGGAACGGGAGATTCTGCCGGCGCGGCTGGCGGATTTTCGCGCCGGCGATCTGGATACGCTGATGGCTGCGGGGGAAATTGTCTGGGTCGGGCTGGAGCAGGTCGGTGAACGCGATGGGCGAATCGCGCTGTACCTGACGGATTCGCTGCCGCTGCTGCTGCCGCCGGAAGAAATTCGCGGAGATGCGCCAGAGTTGTCCGAGCGCGCGCGGAAGATTGAAGAGTTTCTCGGCGCGAATGGGGCTTCGTTTTTTGCGCAGGTGCACGCAGCGGTGGGCGGTTTCCCGCGGGAGACGCAGGAGGCGCTTTGGGAGCTTGCGTGGTCTGGCCGCGCGACGAACGACACTTTGCACCCGCTGCGGAGTTTGCTTTTTCCCGATGAACGGAAACGCGACCGGGCGATTCTGGCGGATGGTCCTCCGGGATCGCCGGAACTGCTGCGGCGGCTGCGCACGCGGACATCGGCGGGCGGAAGACCGCAGGGGCGCTGGTCGCTGGTGCGGCAGCGAATCGCGGCGCCGTTGACGGTGACGCAGTGGAGCGCCAACATGGCGCAACAATTATTGGCGCGGCACGGAATTGCGATGCGCGAAACGGCGCTGGCCGAGAATATTCCTGGCGGGTACCCGTCAATATATCCAGCGCTGAAAACGATGGAAGAGAGCGGATGGATTCGCCGCGGAATGTTTGTGGAGGGCTTGGGCGCGGCGCAATTCGCAATGCCCGCGGCGGTGGATCTGCTGCGGACGCAGCGAGTGGATCCAGAGGCACCGGAAGCGGTGTTTCTGGCAGCGGCGGATCCGGCGAATCCGTATGGAACGATACTGGCGTGGCCGCGATTGCAGGCGGACGAGGACTGCGGCGAATGTTGGGCACGGAATGTCTCGCACGCGCGGGGCAGGCGTGATTCTGGTGAATGGGAATCTGGCGGCGTTTGTGCGGAAGCAGAATCCAGCGCTGCGCGTGTTTTTGCCGGAGAATGAACCGGAGCGCGGGCAATTTGCGCGGGCGCTGGCTGGGAAGCTGGCGGAACTTGCGGTGCGCTGGCAGGGGCGGCGTTCGGGGATGCTGATTGGCGAGATTAATGATGTGCCCGCGCGAGAACATGCAATGGCGCAGTGGCTGGTGGGAGCGGGATTCCGCGATACGGCGCAGGGATTTCAGATGCGGCGGGTTGCGCAGGTGGAATCGCTGCCGGAGCCTGCGGAAGAGGAAGAAGAGGATGAGGCTGGACGTTCAGAGTCTGCATGAACGGCGATTGCAGGACGGCTCTCTGAATCCGGCTCATTGAAATACGGTTCCGATTTTCGGTTTGGGCGGTTCCTGCTTGGCGGAATTTTCCACTTTATCGAGGATTTTCTGCAGGTCGGCGCGGCCGAGATAGTGGCCGTCGACGATGACGGCGGCGATTTTCTGCGTGTTGCGAATATCCAGGAGCGGGTTGGCTTCCAATAAAACGAGATCCGCGAATTTTCCTTTTTCCACCGTGCCCATATCGCTTTCCTTGTGAAAGAAGATGGAAGGATTGAGCGTGGCGGTCTGCAGGGCTTCGAGCGGCGTGAAGCCGGCGGCAACGAAGCGTTGGAGCTCTTCGTGCAGGCTAAAACCGGGAAAGATATAGACGCCGGGAGGCGTGTCCGTGCCGGCGAGAAACGGAACGCCGGCTTTGTGCAGGAGCTGGACGACTTCGAGTTCCTTGGCGACGAAAGCCTGGCGAGTGGCGAGATCTTCCGTGTTGAATTGCGTCTGGACCTGTTGCGTGAAGATTTTCCAGGTGTGGTCTTTCCAGTAGGCGGGAACGTATTTGGCGCGGGTGTCTTTGCTGAAGTCGGTGACGTCCAGGAGGTTGCCGCCGCGTTCCCAAACGAGCGTGGGGCATTGCCAGGTCTGATTTTTGGCGAGGAGCTGGGCGAGGGCGGCGGCGCGTTCGGGATCATACGAAGCGAGGAACTTGCTTTCGGATTTTCCACCCTTGAGAAATTCGTCTTCAAGCGGGGAGCTGCCTTCAAAGATGCCGATCAGATGCTCGAAGCTGTGCATGCCGGCGATGGACATTTCGCTGGCGCGAACGGAATCGGGAACGTGGCCTTCAAAGGGAATGTCCTGCTTTTTGGCTTCTTCGGCGATGGCGAAAACGGCGTCGCGGGGAATCAGCGATTGCAGCTTGATGAAATCGGCGCCGCCCTGCTTCAGATCGTCCACGGCTCTGCGGGCGTCTTCGGGAGTGGTGATGGCGACGGAGCTGGGGAAATTAGGCTTGGGACCATCGAGCATCGGGCCGGGCGTGAAGATGCGCGGGCCAACGATTTCGCCGGCTTCGATGGCATTGCGCCATTTCTGGACGATAGTGAGTTCGCTGCCCATATCGCGCACGCCGGTGATGCCATTGGCGACGAAAAGTGGGAGCGAAATATCCTGCGCGTTGGGAAACCACTCGCCGAAGACGAGATGGACGTGCATGTCCCAGAGGCCGGGGATCAGGAAGCCGCCGCGGGCGCTGGCGGAGGCGGCGTTGCGCGGGTAGCGGGTGGTCTTGCGCGGGCCGACTTCGCGGATGCGGTTCTTCTCAATGATGACCACCTGGTCAGGAAGGATGGCGCCGGTGCGGACGTCGATGATGTTGACGTCGGTGAGGACGAAGGTGTCTTGCAGGGACCAATATTGGGCGTGGGCCGGAGTGGAGAAGAGAAAATAGAAAATGGAGAAGAGGAAGAGACACAGGCGGGGGCTGGGTTTCATGGCGCGATTGTAGCGAGAGATGGGAGGGAAAGGAAGTTGAGGAGGTAAAGGAGGTTGAGGAGGTAAAGGATCGGACTCGCCTTCGCCGGGCTTCGGCGGACGGGGCCTGAGACGTGGAGTACTGATCCGTGACCCCGACTCGCGACGGCTGCGAGGGCAAGCTGGTGGAAGCAGAAGCGTGGTTGGTGGCCGAAAAATGAAGGGGGTACCCCCGGGGGTTGCGCCCCTCGTATAAGAGATCGGTAGGGAAAGGAGTTAGAGGGACGCGGGAAGCTGCCTGGGCGGAGAGTGACCTGTGGCCCGTGTCCTGTGAGTTGGGCATTGAAGGGGGACACCCCCCTGTTTTTGCGTATGTATGGGAATGATTGGAGTTACGGGCGCGTCGCGCGTATGTAGGGGAAACATTGGACTTAGGGGAATTTTGGATTGGGGCGAGAAGCGGCGGGGTGGAAAGAGAGAGAGTTCCCCGCGAGGACATCCAGGCATTTTCTCGCAGGATGTATTTTCTATCAACAGTATTCTATAGTACTGGAACGATTTTGCGCGCAATCGGTAACGGGGAAGAAATTGGGAGGGAAGCTGACAGTTGACAGTCGACAGATGACAGCTTGGGAGCGAAGAAACGTTTGGTCCGTGGGACGGGCTAACAATTGGCGTTAAACGATTCGAACGGAAGAAAATTCAAACCCAAGACCCAGGTTCTGAAACCGAACCTGGGGCACCCTCCGCGTACTTTTCGTTTCGAACACGATGTGGAATCGAGACTCGCGATCGATCGGCCGAAAACAGATGCAAGTAGATTGTTTGTGGGCCAACTTCGTGTCACTTTGCCTTGGTCAAGACCCAAAGTAGCAAGGTTTCCATTGAAACCAAGGCCCCGTAAGCGGCACCCACGGTGAGAAAAATGATGCTATAGCAAAAACCGGTTGTATCTTTGCCGATTTTGTTCAGTCTTGTCCTCTTCCCGACCTTGGTCCAAAACATGCATCCGGCCAGCCACGGGAGTAAGCAGCACAGTGCAGCATAATATCTGGCCACCAGCGCGCCCCGTGTTAAGGGAGCTAGCTTGAAAACGATGAACAAGGACGCCGTGATTGTCCAAGCCAACAAAGTGATAAGCAATGCGAAGACCGTCCTCAGGGTGCCGCTACTACCAAAATGGCTGCTTAGACGCATTGCATCAACATCCTCTCACGAATGGAAAGCCACCTAGGCTGGGTAAGCTTACGGGCGGCCCGGGTTGAAATTTGAAATCCGTTGACATGGAAACGATTGAGAGAATATCACCGCTGCACGTCTTCCGGGAATTGTGGGAGAGGGGCGCCTCGCGTCAGTTTGATTTGAGAGCAGGAAAACGTTTGGGTGTCGAACGCGAGAAATGCTATCGACTTGGGCGGTTGGTTCCAGGGCCACCCGCCAAAATTCGGCTTATCTGATTCCATAGTTTCGATTAGCTTCCGTGCGCACAGTAGCGTGGCGGCGAAAAGGATCGCGTGCTTACGTTCTTCGGTCATTGGGGTCTCCGCAAGGATTTGCGGCAGAGGAGGAAAACATAGTCTACTCCAGCTCACACCCCACGCGCACATGAAGCTTTAGCGGCGGGTGGCGCATCCATTTCCGAATTTTAGCACGTTAAGTTAACAGGCACTTGTCGGTTGTAGGCAATCAATAATAGACTCCCACTCTTGGGTGGCCTACCCTTTCGATTTTGGTTTTGGAAAGGGTGGGCCCCTCAGGTGGTTCTAGCGCAGCAGGCATGCGCCACCCGCCGGTTATCGAGATTCGAAAGTCGACATCTCCTGCTCGGAATATCCGATGAGGAACTTGGCATGTGTTCGAAGTCCTTTACCAATTGCAATAACGCTGAGAATCGCCCGGATAGTTTCCGAATCTTCTGCACTCCAAATCTCCCTTGCACCCATTTCGGCCAGCTCTTGAATCGCCCGGAAATAATCCTCGCGCAGCCATTCCGGCACTTCTGGATTGCCACGTTCCGTGCGGGCCAGATCAATGATTGCGGCCATCGAGTAGGTGTTCCACCTAGCGATCCCACCGATTCGATGAATCCTTACAAGTTCTGGTATCGCCGCGTAGGAGGCGTCCCCCACGTCGCCCTGATGGTGCAATTCTTCCCACAGTTCCTCCCAAGCTCCTACTTCGTCTTGAAGCTTGGAGAGTTTCGCAAGTGCGGGACGCGGGTCGAATGGAGTCTTGTAGCCTCCCGTAAGCTGGTACCAGCGTTCGTCGTTAAGGCTGAACATAGAAGCGGAATTTACCATATCCAAGCCGCGGCGGGACAATACGGGCGTTTTTCTGACTTTAATTTTTGCTGTTGAAAAGGGAAATTTTTCGTCTGTCCCCGGATTTTGAAAGGCAATTTGTATCCGAGCCACCCGCCCGGAGAAGCGGAGAAGTCAAAAACCGCACCCTTGAAAGGCACAAGGGTGCGGCACCCAGGCACGATTTATCGTCGCCCTACAGGTAAGTAACAAGCAACCGTACAGTCGCTGCGAAACTGGGGATTTCCCCAGTGGCGGGGCACACTTTCTGGAACGTACTCTGACCCCAATTACGACGGACTTGTCCTGGCTGTGGCTCGGCGAGAGGCGGGGTGATCTCTTTGCGAAGCGGGTGCATGAGGATATTGCGGGGGAAAACGCGATGGTTGTTGCGCGGAGTGCTTTTGCTGGCGAGCGGCGCGCCGGCGTGGGGCCAGGCTGCGAGTACGCCGCCGAGTGCCGCGACGCAGACACAATCGAACGAGAGCCAGTTACAGGAAGAAGTGGGTGACCGCGACCTGACCTACCTGCGAACGCGCGCGGTATTTCAATACGACTACAAAGAGCTGGTTGACGACGTGACGATTAACCGGACGCGTCTGAAACTGTTATATGCCTTTGGGCCCCATCAGAACCTGGCGGTGTCCGTGCTGGTGCCGGTGGTCTGGATGAGCACGGCGACGCAGTCTGCCTTTGGTTCCGGAGACATGGAAATCACGGCGGGGTGGGTGGCCTACGCGAATGACAAATTCCGCACCGGAATATTGGGGCAAGTGGTGCCGCAGACATCGAGCGAGAATCTGATCGGAGGGGCGAGCACGAACCTGAAGGGCACGTGGGCTATGGCCTGGGTGCTGTCCAGCCGGTTCGAGTTCACGGGGTTTTTCAGCTACAAGCAGTCGGTGCATGAATCGAGGCTAGGGCCGATTAAACAGTTCGAGCCCGATCTGACGTTGAACATGCGGGTAAAGAAATCCACTTTGTTTGTGGAATCGGATTCGTACCTGGACTGCATAACGAATCGGTTCGCGCCCATGTTGAAGGGCGGAGTGGGCCGAGCGTTTGGCAAGCGGAAGGCGTGGGTGGCGACGGTGTACGCGGAATGGCCGTTGTCGGAGTATGCGCGCCGGACCCAGGAGATTGTGGATACGGGGATTGATGTGACGTGGTACCCGTTTGAGAAGAAGTAGGTGACGGGCGGCGGCCCTTAATTTTGAATTTCAAGTGATTGAACGGGGGACTTTCGGTTTGTCCCCAGATTTCCAAGAGCATGAAGGAATTGGTGGTTTCGGAGTTTGGAGGGGAGTTCACACAGAGAAAAAGGGAGGGGACACAGAGGCACCGCATAGGAAGAGGCTGGCTTGAAAGACCAGCGCTACGTATTGGAATGAAGCGAGAAGAGAAGAGGGCACGATTTATCGTGCCCCTACGGGAGGAGTGGAAAAGTCAAAAACCGCACCCTTGGAAGGCGCACATCGGCAGCGCCCGGGGCGGGAAGGGTGTGGCACCCTGGCGAAGAGATTAGGAGAAGAGAGGAGACTGGCCTAAAAGACACTTTCCACGGGAAGCCAGCGCTTCATATCGGAATCGAAAGAGGGAAGAAAAACCGCACCCTCCGCGGCGGAGGATGCGGCACCCGGCACCCAAAAGGTTCCAGCATCCGCCAACCGCCCGCCACGGCGGAGGTGAGGCAACGCCCCAGGGGCTGAAGCCCATTTTGCGTGGGCGCCCAATGTCGGAGCTAAAGCTCCGACCCCCTGGTGGGCGTCGGAGTAGAAGGTGATGCATTCAGGAATGGAGGGAGAAGAAAAACCCGCACCCTCCGCGGCGGAGGATGCGGCACCCGGCCGGGTTAGCGGAGGGGGAGGCGCATTTCGTTGGTGGGGAGGAAGCCGAGGGATTCGTAGAGGGGGCGGGCAGCGGTGCTGGCGTGGAGGGAGACGCTGGCGAAGCCGTTGGCGCGGCACCAATCCATCATGATCTGGAGAATGCGCCTGGCGAGGCCCTGACGGCGCACATGGGGTTCGGTATACATGTTGAGAATCCAGGCGCGCTGCGGAAGAGTTTCGGTGGGATGCCCCGGCCAACGTGCGAGGACGATGCCGCCGCCGGCAACGATTTCGCCCGTGGGGAGTTCGGCGAGCCAGGCTTTGTAGGTGGCGTCCTGCAGGGCGTGGGCGAAATATTCACGGGAGGCCTGATCCACGCGGTCGAGAACGGCCGGGTCCCGGTGGCCCATGTCTTCAAACATGGCGCGGCGGTGACGGACGAGATGGGGAAGATCCTGGAGGAGCGCTTCGCGAATAAGGATTTCCATGGTTACGGATTTTGGAGGAGATTGGGAGGAGTGGTAGGGACAATTTGGTGGTGTTCAGACGGAGAAGAGAAAAACCGCACCCAAACGAGGATAGGCAATGCCTCCGGGGCTGAAGCCCAGGTTTCATGGCTGACTAATGTCGGAGCTAAAGCTCCGACCCCTTAGGCGGCGGATGTCTGAAGTAAGCCCTTGACTGATAGAGGTGCGCCCTCTGCTGGCGAGGCGGCACATGGCAGAGAGGAGGAGGAGGGGCGCGAAGAGAAGAAGGCGGCCTGAAGCCGCCCCTACATGGAGGAACGAGGAGAGGAGGGGAGAAGAGGGCACGAATTATCGTGCCCGTACGGGTGCGGAGAAATTATTGCTTGGTGCGGTAGAGGATTGGCTGGGGGGAGTCGACCAGTTTGAAGTCGGCGGGGACGGTGAAGAGGGCGGGGTCGGGTTCGGTGCGAACGATGTTGGTGAGGCGGAAGGTGACGTCGCCCATGCGCGGGTCGGAGCGCTTGCTATAGACGATGGTTTTGAGGTCGGCGGACTTCCAGACTTCGGTGGTGATGATGATGGGTTTATCGTTGCCGATTTCACCGGCGGGAATGGTGTGGGTGGTGCGGACGCCGGTGACGAGGACGCCTTCCATGGTTTGCGAGCCGAGGTTTTCGGTGGTGACGTGGGCCGAATCGTTGGTGAAGATTTGTTTTTGGAAGACGACGGGTCCGGTGGCCATCGCCATTGCGCTGCCGGGCATGGCGTCTGGAGGCGGGAGCGGAGCCGCGCTGCGCGTGACGACTCGCGTGCCGACTGAGGGGCCGTCGGGAACGGCGGCGTCACCGGGAAAAGGCGGAGGTGGCGGGGGAGGCGCGGGCATTTTCTGCGCGGTTTTCTCCGTGAGGTTCAGAGTGTAGGAAACCTGCGCGACGGGATCCTGAATGAAAACGAGATGCGGCGAGTTGGTGGCGGCGAGATTGCCGAGGGCGGGCAGGGCCATGTCCTGGCGAGTGCGTCCCTGGGAATCGCGGGCGGTGGTGCCGGTGCTGGTCTGCGCGATGCGATTGCCGTCGGCGAGGGTCTGAACGGATTCATTGGTGAGCGTGGCGGAATAGGGTGCGCCGAGCACGGGATCGGTGGGGCCGAGAAAAGCGACGGCGCTGACCGTACCGGAGGTCTGATAGACAACGTCTGCCTTTTCCTGGGCGCAAACGCAGGATGCGGCGAGGACAGCAAGCAACAGTGCACGTTTCATGGTGAGTGGTTCTCCTTTTATCACAAATCCATTGCAATTTACTGGCGCAAACGGACCTGGCGGATGGAGCCGTCTGGCGCGATGCTCATTTCGGCGAAGAAATTCATTCCGGGCGGAACGGCGCCGGGGGCGAACATGGCGTCCGCGGGGATGGCGATTTCGACGGCGGTTTCCGTGGGATGCCAGGTGGCGGTGGCGCGCGGCTGCCGAGAATTCGCACGGCGGGGACGGGATGTTTTTCGCGGCGCGGGGGAAGGGGCGGGCTTGTTTTGCGGCGCGACAGCCGGCGTGTTGGTGGCCGTGGAAATTGGCGCGGGGGTTGGCGGCGGGATCGGGGCATGTTTGCGCGGGAAGATCAGAAACAATGAGGCCGCAGCGACGAGGGCGGCTGCGGCGAGCGCGGGGGCCCAGCGGGAAAGTTTGGGTTTGGAGTTGGCGGCGAAAATCGCGTCGCGATAGAGGCGGAAGTTTTCGCTGGCGTTTTGCAGCGACGCGAATCGGGCGCGGCAAGACTTCGCAGGAGTCCACGTGACGAGCGACGGCGGCGGCTTCGATGGGGGAAAGTTCTTCATCGAGCCAGGCGATCAGGTTTGGTTGATGTTCACACATTGCATTTCTCCGCTAATTTCCGGATGGCGCGATCCACGGTGTCCGCCACCGTGGAAACGGCCATCTCCAAAACGTCCGCAATTTCGCGGTAGCGCAATCCTTCAGCACGCAACAGGAGGCATTCGCGCTCCGGCGCGCTGAGCTGGCGGATTGCCGCGGCGAGATGACGGAACTTTTCTTTTTCGAGCAGGGCCTGCTCCGGCGTGGCCTGCGCGGCGAAGATTTCCATTTCCGTATCGAGCGGTTGGGCGAAGCGGCGGTGATAGCTGGTCTGGCGATTGCGTGCGGCGTTGTGGGCCACGCGAAAGAGCCAGCCGCGGATGTTGTCTTGCGCGCCGTCGGAAGCCAGGTGGCGTCTGGAGGCTGACGAAGGCATCTTGGATGACGTCTTGCGCTTCGTCAGCGGAAAGACCGAGGCAGACCAGATAGCGCAGAAGGGGTTTGCGCAATTCGCGGTACAGCGTGGTGACCTCCGAGGAACTGGCCGCACATCGCGGAAGGGGCAGCGCCAGAGGGAAAGAATCGTCTGTCACATGGGCCTCCGCATCGCGCCTTCCTCCCCAGCGAAGAGGGCACGATGTATCGTGCCCCTACCTATAGAACAAACCGGGGTGGTGAATTTCCGGTTTGGCGGCGGGGAATTTTGGGAGTGTCGTTTGATTGGACGCGAGAATTGGGCGGGGGGATGTGCGGGAATTCAACCCCAAGAGGGCACGATGTATCGTTCCCCTACAGGGTTTGCGATTGCGGGAGTTCCAGCCAAGCGGGCCTTATCGTACCCCTACACGTGGGTGATGCTGGGGTGGGTTAGTGGTTGGCGGAGGAGAGGGTTTGCTTGGCGGCGCGCAGTTCGGGGCGGTCGGAGTGGGGGGCGTCGCCGCAATTTTTGAGGAGTTGGGCGTAGTAGGTGTTGGCCTTGGCGGGATCGTGCGAGAGTTCGGCGGCGCGAGCGGCTCCGGCGAGACCGTTGAAGCGATTGGGATCGATCTTCATGGACTTTTCGTACTCGGCGAGGGCCTGCTGCGGCTGATTCAACGAAAGCAGCATATCGCCGAGCATTTCGCGCGCGGGGATGGAGACTTCGCCTTTACCGACCTGATCCTGCGTGTCCGCGACCTGGCGCATCAGGCGGACGGCTTCGTCGTTTTTCTTTTCGGCGAAGGCAAGCCAAGCCTGGACTTCACCCTGAAGCGTGTTCGGGCCCTGCAAGATGTAGGCGTATTTTGAATTCCGCACAGCTTCTTCAGCTTCGGTAAATTTTTTCGAGTTGGCTTGGGCCGCTTCGGCGTCGCCCATGCGCGCGGAGCCGACGGTGCGCGCCCAAAACGTGATCATCTGATACTGCGGTCCGGAGCTGGGTGGCGGCAGCGCAGCGGCTTCGGACCAGTGGTGCATTTCGAGATCGTAGAGGGAAGGAAAATCGACGGCGGCGTAGTCGAGATATTCGCGCATACCGTCATCGTTGCCGTCCTTGGGAGCGCTGGCAACAATCTGCTCGGCTTGTCCGACGATGTGGCGGGCGGCTTCGTCCTGACCGGTTTGCAAATAGGCGTACAGCAGAAAGTGAAGGGCGTGGAGTTCGTGGCCGCGCATATACAGTTCGGTGGATTTCTCGGTGAGGGCGACGGATTTCAGGTTGGATTGGATGCTCTCTTGCCAGAGGCCGAGGCGGGCGAAGATGTGCGAAGGCATGTGGACGGCGTGCGCGGAGGACGGGGCGATCTGCGCGTAACTGCGGGCGGCATCGAGGGCGAGCGGAGCCATCTGCGGATTGTCGCAGGCGTGAATGATGTAATGCGCGAGGCCGGGATGATCAGGGTCCTGCTGGAACAAGGGCATGAGGATGGCGACGGCTTTTTTGCTGGCGGCGTGCGAGGTGTCGCCCGCGGGCTCGGCGGCGAGGAGAGATAGGGCGTAGAAGGCGCCGGCTTCCAGGTCCTTGGGATATTCCTGGTAGAGCTTGCCCATGGCGTCGGAATAAGCGGTGACGCGTTTTTCAAAGTCCTTGGCGGCGGGGTCGCGATAAAAAATGGCGAGGGCGGAGATGTAAGCGCGCTCGCGGTCAGTTTTTGCGCCGATTTTCTGGGCTTTTTCCATTTCCTGATTGCCGCGCTGGAGCGAGGGCTCCTGCGGGCGTTCCCAGAGCTGGTGGAAGAAGCTCATGGCGATGCCCCAATGAGCCATGGCGCAGGCGGGATCTTTTTGGGCAATTTCGGAGAATTGCTGTTCGGCTTCTTCGTAGCCGAAGGAGTGGAGAAGAGCGACGCCGCGTTCGAAGGATTTCTGTGAGTCAGGAGCGCAGGAGACGGGGAAGGAGACTTTGCCGAGTTGTTCGGTAGCTTCGTGATGGTGGGCGTGCATTTGTTCGTCTTGCGCGAGGAGGGGAACGGCAAAGGTGATGGCGAGGCATAGGGCGAGACGAGGGAGTGAGTGGGGATCGGTCATTGGGAACCTCCTGATTGTTAGGTTCACTCTAGCGAAATTCGAGAATGAAGGAGAGGAAAAAATTTTCGTGAGATTGCTTATTGATCGAGCGGGAGAGGCACGGAGTTAGCCCCAAGAGGGCCGAGCGAGCTCGGCCCCTACAAGTTTTGTGGAGTGGGAGGAATTGAACCCCGAGAAGGCACGAATTATCGTGCACCCACTGGTTGGGTGGAGAAGTGGACGGCGGTCCAGCATTGGGGGAGGTGGGTGTCATAGACGCCGTGGGGGTTGAGGGCCCAGCCGGGATGGGGCTCGACTTCGTGGCCCGCAATTTTCAGGAGTTCGAAGCGGCCGAAGAAAATCTTCCAGATGTCGCCATCTTTTGGAGGAAGTGGGCGATCGCCTGCGAGCCACTTCGCGCCTTTCCAGGGGAAGACGAGTTCGACGGTCCAACCCTTGTCGACATCGGAGTTGTCGTTGAGCGTGCCATCAACGTGGACGGCGCTTTGCAGTCCGGGAAATTGCCAGCCGAAATAAGCCCAGCGCAGGCCGCGAGGATTGGTGCCCTTCCAGAAGGTGGGGGCCTGGCGATCGTAGTCGCCACCGAACGTCATGGCGTTGTTTTTGACGGGATCGAATTCGGGAATATCAAAGCGGCCACCTGGTTTATAGGCGTCGCGCCAGATGTAAAACATTTGATATTGGGTGCCGAGGGCGTTGGTTTCAAATTCGTAGTAAGTGTCTCCACCATCGATGAAAACTTCGGCGTCGTTTTCGTTGAAGATGAGCGGATTTTTCCCGGTGAGATGCGCCTGGACAAGTGGCTCTTCGATCCAGAAGGCGATGTAGAGATTCTGGTCGTCCCAGAGAGCGGCGGAACGCGTGGAATAGAAAGCGGCATCGCCGGTAGCCATGTCCACAAAGCGAGGAGATTTTTCTGCTTTCTGCCAGTCGGGCTCGTCGAGAAGGCCGTCGGCTTTGATGGGGCCGGTGGCGCGGCGGGCGGTGTAGCTCTTGATATCGGACTCCGTGCAGCCATAGAGCTTGGGAGAGGATTTTTCGGCGGGCGGAGTTTGGCAAAAAGTTTTGGCCGGAGTGGTGAGGAGGAGGGCGAAGGTGAAGGCTGTGATGATTTTCATCGAGCTGGCTCCTATTGAGGGATAGATCGTTTTACGAGGAAGAGGAGAGGCATTGGATTTGGCCGGAGGATAGCACTGGAAGGAGGATTCAGGGAAGGAGGGACCGAGGGGGAGCAATGGAAAAACCCGCACCCTGAAAAGCATCAGGGTGCGGCACCCGGGAGAGGAGAGGACGGAGAGGAGGACGGAGAAGAGGGCACGATTTATCGTGCCCCTACTGTTTGTGGGCGTAGTGGTCGCCGAAGAAGTCGTGGGGGTTCCAGGTGGGGCGGGCGGGATCCTGGGTGATGTACCAGCCGGAGAGGAAGATGAAGTCGGCGTATTTGACGGCTTGCGCGAAATCGAGGCCGGGTTGTTGCATGTCGTCGGAGGGCTGGTGATAGCGGGTGGCTTCCCAGTTCTGGAAAATTTCGGCGGGTTTGATGTTGGGATTATCGGACTTGATGCCCGGAGTGGGATAAAGCGCGGGGATGCCCTGCTTGACGAAGGAATATTGATCGCTGCGGATAAAGATGACTTCCTGGGGCATGGGATCTGGGCTGAGATCGAGATGGAGGCGCGCGGCGGCGCGCTTGGCGACATTTTCGAGGCTGGAATGTTCGGCGCCGAAGGGAATGATGTCCTCAAGCGGCCAGAGCATCTGGTCTTCATCCATATTGACGTTGGCAACGATGGATTCCTTGGGGACCGTTGGAAAGCTGGCGAAATAATCGGAGCCGAGGAGGCCGGCTTCTTCGCCGGTGACGGCGACAAACAGGATGGAGCGCTTGGGATGCGGATTCATTTGCGAAAAGGCGCGAGCGACTTCGAGAAGGATGGCGGAACCGGAGGCGTTATCGAGCGCGCCGTTATAGATGGAGTCGCCTTTGACGGGTTCTCCGATGCCCAGATGATCGAGGTGGGCGGTGTAAACGAGATATTCGTTTTTGAGAGTGGGATCGCTGCCTTCGAGTTTTGCGACGACATTGGGGCTGGTGACGTCTTCCAATTTTTGTTCGTTATGAATTTTGGCGGTGATGGCGAGAGGAAAGGTGAAGGATTTTCCGTCTTTGGCGGCCTGAAAAATTTCGTCGGCGGTGTGGCCACTGCCCTGGAAGAGGGCTTTGGTGGCATCGAGGCTGAGTTCCACGGCGGCTTGAATCTGGGGGAAATAATCGTTGGGCTGGCCCTGCTTATCGAGCCAGCGGAGCGTGGGTTGTGCAAGATCGCGAACGCGCTCGCTGAACGAATACATGCCTTCCAGGATGGGATCATCGAGGACGATGATGCCGACGGCGCCGTGGGCGGCGGCGTTGGCGAGCTTTACTTCACCGGAAGAATAATGGGCCTTCAGTGAGGATTCGAAATTTGGCGCCTGATAGAGGATGGCGATGATTTTCCCCTTCGCATCAATGCCCTTGTAATCGTCGTAGTTCTGTTCGGGAGCGGTGACGCCGAAGCCGACGAAGACGACGGGGGCTTCGACGGAGCTGACTTTGCGCGCGGGGTTGGGGAAGGGGAGGAAATCCTTTCGGATGACCAGCGTTTCGGGCTTGCCGTCGTGGATTAGCGTGAGCGTGGAATTGGCTTCATCGATGCGGACCGAGCGCAGCGGGACGTTTTGAAAATAAGTGGAGTTGTCTCCGGCGGGAGAGAGGCCGATGGATTCGAATTGCGTGGCCATGAATTTGGCGGCGAGCTGGTGGCCGCGTGTGGCGGTGCCGCGGCCTTCGAGAAGATCGTCGGAAAGGAAAGCCATGTCCGCGCGGATGGCGTCCGCGTGGATGGTTTGCATGGCGGATTCGGAGGGATCGGCGGGCGATTGGGCGAAGGCGGGAGAGAGGAGGAGGGGAAGAGCAAGGAATGTACGCAGAAAAGGATTGCGGATTTTGGGCATGCGTGGAACTCCCATGAGATTGACGGAAAAAATTGCCGAAAGACAGGCTATGCGGGGATTGGACGGGTGTCAAACGGAGGGGTGAGCGGGGGGGAGGAAAGAGGTTGGAGGGAAGAGGAGAAGCGGAGAGCGGAAAAGAGCGGAGGGGCGCCTCGGAAGGCTGGCCCCTGCTTGCCTGCTAGAAGCAGGCGCTACCAAGAGGGGAGGGAGACAAGGTTGCGAGGCGGCCCGCCTCGGAAGGCGGGCCCTACGAGGAGGACGGAGGAGAAGAGAAGGCGCCCGCTTCGGAAAGCGGCCGCTACAAAAGATTCAGGCGGCGTCGGGGGGCTCGGGGTGGATGGTTACGCGGGAGATTTGGGGGAAGCGTTCTTTTACGGAGTCTTCGAGGGCGGCAGTGACATCGTGGACACGGGTGATGGAGAGATCGCCCTTCATGGAGCAGTGGCAGGAGACGAGGATGTGGTGCTCAACCTGGCGGACGCGGACGTCATGGGTGTTGAGGAGTTCGTCGTAGGTGGAAGGCATGTTGTTGAGGAACGATTCGACGGCCAATTCGAGCTGGCGCATTTCTCCGGCGCGAACGTCTGGCGTGGCGATGTGGCGGCCGAGCGGCTCGATGTGAATGTTGACGTCGACGTTGCCCTTGCCGAGGCCGCGGATGCCATCTTCGAGTTCGGTGGCGCGGCGATGGGCTTCGCTGAGGGAAAGATTTTCGTCCACTTCAAGATGGAGTTCGACGAAGAGGTGGTCGTCCTGCTGGGACGCGGTGACATCGTGGACGGCGAGACCCAGGCGGAGAGCGACGGCGCGGACGGTTTCGAAGAGATGTTCGTCGCGGGGGGCGCGCGGCTCCGCGTGAACGATGACATCGGCGGGAACAATTTGCGCGACGCGCTTTTCGATGCGGTCTGTGAGTTCGTGGACCTGCTCGAGATTGGCAGTGCGGGCGACGCTGACGGTGGCGTCCACAAAATAGCGATTGCCGGCGCGGCGGAGGCGAACGCGATCCACTTGCAGAACTCCCGGGATGCCGCGGATGGCGGCCATGATTTCGTCCTGCATGCCCTCGGGCGCGGCGTCGAGAAGAGCGTCGAGGGTGCGGCGGCCGAGTTGCGCGCCGACCCAGAGGATTACTCCGGCGACGGCAAGGCCGGCGAGGGAGTCCGCGTAGGAGAGCCAGGGAAGATTCCAGCGATTGCCGGCCCAGACGAGGGCGATACCGAAGATGACGACGATGGTGCTCCAGACGTCGGTGGAAAAATGGAGCGCGTCGGCTTCGAGTGCTTCGCTGGCGTGGCGGCGGGCGACGGCGTTGAGCGTGCGCGCGCGGGTGAAATCAATGGCGAGAGCGACGAGAAGAATGAGGATGGCGGTGAGGGTGGGCTGAATGTGGACGGTGTGGAAGAAGAGGCGATAGAAGGCTTCATAGATGATGTAGACGGCGGTGAGGAAGAGCAGGCCGGTTTCGATGAAGGCGGAGAAATTTTCAAATTTGCCGTGGCCGTAGGGGTGGCGCTCGTCGGCAGGTTGATCGGAAACGCGGACGGAGAGAAAGGTGATGATGGCGGCGACGAGGTCGAGGCCGGAGTGCAGGGCTTCGGAGAGAATGCCGAGGCTGTCTGTGCGAAGGACGAGGAAGGTTTTAAGGCAGAGGAGAAGCGCGGCGGAACCAATACTGAGAAGGGCGGCGCGTTTCTTTTCCTGAATGGCGGCCTGGAGGGCTCGGGCGAGGACCATGAAATTAGGTTACATCAGGTGGAGGGGGAGTGGTGAAAAAGGGGGGATAGGCAGGGGAAAGAAAACCCAAGAAGGCGGCGTAAAGCCGCCCCTACACGGCGCACAGGCTGAAGCCTGTGCTACCGGGACGTTGAGGCTCCGGAGGCTTTGGGGCTCATGGGGGGTTCGGGGATTATGGGGAGGTGCTTGGGTTCGCCGCGGGCGCCGCGGACGTCGAGTTCCTGGAAAAACAGGGAGGGGGCAACTACGGACGCGGGCAAACCATTTTGCGCGGAGCCGAATGCAGCGAGAGCGGTGCCGGCGACGCCGACGGTCTGGTTCTGCATGTAATTGAAGACGAAAGCGTCGTCGCCGATGCCATCAATATTGCGAAGCGCGCGCGGGTTGAAGCCGCTGATGCGGGCGCCGCGCACGATTTCCTCGTGGCCATCGGAAGGATAAATTTTGTAAACGACGAGGGTCAAGCGATCCGTGGCGGCGTTGCCGCCGAAGCTGGCGAGGAGTTCGCTGAAATCATCCTGATGGAGCAGGCTAAGCGAGGGATTATCCATCTGGCGGACGACCATGCAGAATTCGAGTTTTTGGGAGCGGCAGGAATCGAGAAATTTCTTTTTCAGATCGTCCTTTGAGACTGCCTCGGAAGAAGTGAAAAAGAGGTTGCTCATGACGGGTTGCGGGTCGGCAAGAAACGAGCTGCGGCCGTGGCCATTGGAATCCTCGAAGTCCGGGCCAGGACGCCGAGACATCAGGAGATCCTTGAGCTTGCCATCTTCCACAAGAGTGACTTTCTGGCCGGGCACACCATCCTCATCAATGGAATAGCCGCCGATAAGGAGAGTGCCTTTGTAGTCCTTCACGAGAGGGTCGTCCACGAGCGTAACGCTGGGCGGCAGAACGCGTTGACCTACCTTGCCGCTCCAATCGCTGCGGCCACCCAGGCTGTTCATCAACTGATCGACAACGGGCTGGAAGGCGAGCGGCGGGCGCGCTCCGCTGAGAGACGGCGTGAGCACCGCGGCAAGAAGTGCGCCGGAAGCACGCGACTCGAAGAGCACGGGACCCGTGTAATCGGGAGCAGGCTGAGCGACGCGCATGGCCATGAGTTCGGTGCCAGCGACGTTGAGCGCTTTGCGAACAGCATCGGCCGAAGGGAGTTCACCAGGGAGCGGCGCATAGGTGGAATAAAAGTGATTCACCTGCATGCCATCATCGGCGAGCGAACTCATGCCGGATTCGATGGCGGCGTAGGAATGATTTGCGCGAACTTCCGTGCCCTCGCTGGTGAGCAGGTATTCGGTGGTGAAGATGAGGTAATAGGTGACGCGGGATTCGTAAATTTGCGGGAAGGCGCGAAGGGCGGCGGAAGTGTCGCGGGCTTCCTGCTCCCAATTGCGGGAGCTCCAGTCCGGAGCGACGAGCGGCTCAATGTGCTGGATGGGCTGGGCGTGTGAGAAGTCTGGAATATCGGATTGCCGGGCGAGGCTGCTGAGATAGGCCTGCTTGCGGGAATAAGCTTCGACGGCTTCCTTGAAGGCCTGGTCCGTGGCGATCCAGAGATCCTGACGGAGCGAATTGTAATCGCGATCGATGCCGACAGTTCCGGAGGGACCGATGAATCCGCGGAAGCCTTCTTCGCTGATGAAATTGGAGCTATCGAGTTTGTAATCGCCGACGCGGGCTTCGACGTTCATCAGACGGTTGCGGGTGTGCGTGGTGGTTACGAGCGCGCCGAATTCGGCAGTGACTTCACGGACATCCATGTCGAGAAGGCGATACTCGAGGTAATAGGGCCGCATGGGCTTATCGAGCTTGGGAATTTGCAGCTCGAGGCGCGTTTTGGAGCGAGCCATTTCATCGCGCATGGCCTGGAGCGTGTGGTCGTTGTCCGCAGGGGCCTGCGCGAAGGCCGCGGAAGACGCGGCGATGGCGAGGAAGAGAACGAAGGGTCGAAGGGCGCGCATCACTGGCCTCCCGCTTTCTGAGAGTCGTGCGCCGGAGGCGGCAGAATCGGAGGCCGATCGGTGGACGATTGCTTTTTCTGGACTTCCAGTTCGGAAGTGAGGATCGCGGGTGAAGCGGCGGAGACAGGCACGTAGCCGGATTCGGCGCCACAATAGCCGTTGAAGACTTCGGGTGTATCCCCAGTGGCGACAATTTTGGTGAGGGCGGCGAGCGGTGTGCCGACTATATCCACGCCTCGGACGAGTTCATCGGGGCGGCCATCGGCGAAAACTTTGTAGACGACGAGAGGCTCAACCTGGAAAGCCTGGGGCTGGCCGCGGCCAGTGAAGGTGAAGCCGCCGGCGATGTCGTCGATCAGAAGGCCATAAGGCTTGCCCTGCTGCTTGACGAGTTCGACGAGCTTGGCGCGCAACTGGGCGTTGGTGAGCATTTTGTTGCTCTCGACAAGGAGATTGCCCTGGCGGGAAACGGGAGTGGCGCCGATCTGGCGGCGGCCGTGACCGTTGGAATGCGGAAAGTCCTTCAGGGGAGAACGCGACATTTCGAAATTGCGCAGGACGCCTTTGTCCACGAGAACGACGCGTTCCGAAGGAACGCCTTCGTCATCGTATTCGTAGTAACCGAGGAGATCCTGGCTGCCGAGTTTTTTCTTGGTGGCGTCGTCCACCACAGTGAGGAAGTCGGGGAAGATCTGCTCGCCAACTTTTTTGGCGAACGTCTGGCCCTCGGTGACATCTTTCTGGCGATGGCCTTCGGCGCGGTGGCCGAACACTTCGTGAAAGAACACGGCGGCGGCACGTCCGGTGAGGAGCGCGGGGCCGACGGTGGGGTCATTGAGGGGCGAAACGACGAGGCCTTCCATCTCCTTGCGGAGCTGGACGGAGGCGGCGAGAACGGCCTTGTCGTCGGGAGCGTCGGAGGGATTGACCCAATCGAAGTTGTAGTAGCGATTGATGTCCATGCCATCGGCGGCTTTGCCCTGGATGAAAATTTCCAGGCGATAGCGAATCTGGCCGAACTGGAGCTGCGTGCCTTCGGTATTGACCTGAACCTGGTTCTGCGCCTGAGCGGTGAAGGTGACGATGGAATTGATGACCGCGGGCGACTGGCGGAAATAGGCGGTATAGTCGCGAACTTTCTGCTCCCAGGGAGTGCGATCCAGCGTGAAGGAGACCCATGGGCCGGTGAAGGTGTGGGGCTTTTCGCGGGAAAAATCGGGCGTGGCATTTTCCTCGGTCTGCACATTCACTTCTTTGCCGGTCTTGATTTTGATGAGGGCTTCGGCGGCGGCGCGATATTGGATATCGGTCTGGAGCCAGAGGGCGCGGCGGAGTACGTCCACGTCGTCGTCCACGGGAACGTTGGTGCCGGGGCTGCCGCCGGGCGCCGGGCGGCCGTCAATCTTGTGGGTGTTATCGAGTTCATAGCTGCCGGTGCGGACAGCGACTTCGAGCCAGCGGTTGCGGCTGGCGTCGCTTTGCAGGAGAGCGCCGTTGGAGCCGGAAACGGTGGCGCGCTGGGTATCCGTGAGCGTGTAGGTGATGAAATACGCGGCGGGATCCTGCGCGCTATAGACCTTCATGGAGCGGTCGAGTTCGGTCTTGAGCGCATCGATGAGCGGCGAGGGCTTTGCAGCAGTGTCCGGCGGAAGAGCCAGAAGGCGGGAGCCGGAAGAAAGAAGAAAAAGGGTGCAAACGGCGGCGCCGAGACGCAAGGGGCGCGTTAGACAAACGCGGATTGTCTGATTCAAGAGTGCCTCACTCACAATTAGACGCAATATTCAAAGATTCAGTGTACGCCACTGCCGGGAGGTAGACCAAGCGCGGTCAAAACGGCGAGAAGCGATCCGGGTACTACTTAATATTAGATGGGCTTGGGGCACGGAGAGTTGCTAATCGGGATAGGGGGAGCAGTCATCTGCTCGCCCCTCCCACACCACCGTACAAGCGGGTCCGCATACGGCGGTTCAGCAAGTTGAGCCCTTGCGGGCCGGAGGTTCGAGTCGTCGTTCGCCACAAGGGCTTCGCCGCTCTGCAGGTTTCCGTTTCGGCTTCACCGTCTTCTGAACCTGCAAAACTCAGCCGAAGCTGATTGGCTGGCGCAGTGCCACCCGTGAGTTCGACGTTCTACTACTCGCTCTCACTGTTTGGGCCTTCCTCACTTCCGTGAGTACTACGCCCGCTGCTGACTTCTGCTACAGGGTCAGAGTGAATTGCTTCACCCTCAGTCACGAATCCGAGACGTGCAGCAGATCTCCCGCGATAAGCTCGACTGCTTTCGATACGCGACCGCCGGATTTACCACCAGCGTCCTTGATGGATACGGACTTCGCGATCACTTGCTCGCTCGTCCGGCGCCGTAGGCCTCAAATCCGGTTCTTGTCCATCGGCCCGTATCTTTGCTCCACGCTTCCTTTAGACCTCACCTCACGGTGACGCCCTTGCGCTTCGCTACCCTTCACCTCCATCAGGTTGGGACGGGACTTTCACCCGCAAGCTGCCGAACATGCACGGCGTACAAGGAAAAGGCCCCGGAAGCACTGCCGCCGGGGCCCTGAATGCTTAGGAAATGTGCGCCGAGGCTAGCACTTCGCGTCGCCGGGCGGGCATTGCGGATTGGTTGGCGGAGCGGTGGCCGGTGTGCCCTGGCCGCGCGTTGCCACGATCGGGATTACCACCAGAGGGATGATCGCGAGAATGCCGATGGCAATGGCGGTGCCCTTGGTTATGTGATGAACCTGGCCGATACCTGGCCCGTTTTCAAGCGTGGTGCTGGCAACGGCGTCGGAGAGCGCGGAGAGCGTGGCCTGATTGGGCGGCGCGGGACCGCTGGAATCGCTGTTGCGCACGGTGGTGAACTGGCCGGCCTTGGCGATCACGCAGACGCCGGCGAGGTTGCAAACCTTGACGAGACCTTCGAAGACCATCACGGTCATGACGTTGTTTTCATAGTCCACGTAGAAGTCCGTGCCGACAACGCCGGCAACACCGGCGGGCGTGTGCACTTCAAATTTGCCGCCGGGCTGGGAAATCTTCTGGGCTTGCGAACGGATTTTGCCGACGGTGAGTTCGAGGTCGGTCTGTTGCGCGCCGGAATCGTGCTTGACCACTTTGACGGAGGAATCCGAGCCGACGTTGAGGACCGAGCCGTCGTCGAGAGAAACGCGGGCGCGGCCACTGGCCTGGGTATTCACCACGTCCAGCCAGTCGACGGCGGTTTTGGCGTTCGCGGACATGGACTTCGCGCCGCGCGTGATATTGACGGCGGGAATGACGCGGGAAACCTCGCCAGCACGCTGGTTCGGGGTATCCGGAAGAGCAAAGGAATCAAAAGGGATGGCCAGGAAATACGAGAGGACGCAAACGAGTGCCACGGCGGGCGGGGACTTTCTGTTCATCGGGGACTCCTAGGGTCAAACGAATCGACAATGACTTTAGTTAACTGGGGAAGGCGGGTGGGGTCAATTGAAAATAGGGTTTGCTTTGCCTATTTGACCAATGCGGGGGCAGGAAATGGAAGGTCAGCCACCGAAACGGAAATAAGCGGCGGTCATGTCGTCCCACTGTTTGCAGTTGGTGGTGAATCTTTGAATGGTCTGAAAGATATGGCCGAGGAGATCGAGCGGGGCTTCGCCGGCGTGGCGGCGGCAGACGTCGCGGATGCCATCCATGGCAAATTCCTGGTCCTGGGAATTGCGCGCATCGGTGAGGCCGTCGGTGAAAAAAAGAAGCGAATCGCCGGGCAGGAGCTCCAGGGCGAGCTCATCGTATGTGGCGGCAGAAAACAGGCCCGGGGGCAAGCCAGCAATTTGCAGAAGATTGGATTCGTTGCCGCGCAGGAGAAGCGGGCCGGGCATGCCGGCGCTGACAATGCGCATGCGGGCGGTGCGGGGATCGAAGAGCGCGTACTGAATGGCGGTATGGCGGCCGGGAATGCCGCGGAGAAGCAGGCGTTCGTTTAGAGTGGCGAGAACTCGGCCGGGATGCTGGCCGGTTTTGTGAACACCACGGAGCGTGCCGACGGCGAGCGCGGCGTAGAGAGCAGCAGGAAGCCCTTTGCCGGAAACATCGCCGATATAAAGGCCGACGGAGCCATCACTGAGGGAGAAATAATCGAGATAGTCGCCTCCGACCTCGGCGGCGGGTTGAAATTCGTGAGAGATGGTGACCTCTTCCGTGCGCAGGGGGTGCGCAGGGAGCATCACGTTCTGGATGGTGCGAGCCTCTTCGAGGTCCTGCTCGCGGAGTTTTTCAATGGAACGCAATTCAAGCGGAAGCAGTAGGGTATCCATGGGACCTGTCCGGAGGGGAGAATCGAACCGTGAGAGGCACGGCGTGGAGAGAAGCATAGCAGGAAGAGTTGCGAGCGGGGGGAGAAATTGGGAGGGGTTGTTACCAATTGTGCGCCAGCGGCGGCGGAAGGCTTGCGGAAACGAAACGATGGAGGAAAATAGAGTAATGAAATCGCTAGCTTCCCTTCTGGTAGCCGTTGCCGTCGGCTACTTTATTTATACCTACTCGCTGAAGAAGCTGCCGACGTCCGACGCGGGCACGGCGGCGACGCAGGCGATATCGCTGACCGGGGTGCGCGCGGATTTGCTGCAGATCGCGCAGGCGGAGCGATCCAACATTGCGCTGAACAGCAAGTGTTCGTCGCTGGAAGAATTGATGTCCGCGGGTGCGCTGAACATGACGCAGCCGGGACGCGGCGGGTATAGCTACGAGATCAGTTGCATGGGCGGAGCAGAATTTCAGGTGGTGGCACGGCATGCGCCTGCGCCGGAAGGCTCGTCTATCCGTTATCCAACGCTGGCGATTGATTCCACGATGCAACTGCAGGAAATTCAGTAAGTTTTCCAGACTCCAATTCCCTTCTTAAGCGAGGATCCGGCCGGGAACAATCCTGGGTGCTGGTGCGTATGTATTGGCAAGGCAGCAGAGAGCGGCCTGATGATTGAATGTGGAAGGGAGAACCAACATGGGTGGCGACGTAATCGGATTGGTGGCGGTGGTCTTGACGTGCGGGATTCCGCTGGCGTTGATGTACACATTTTACCGGGTGCGCAAGCTGCGGACGGAAGAGCGGCTGGCAGCGCTGGCGCGTGGGGCGGAGATTCCAATGGAACCGGAGTTGACGCAGTTTGCTCGATCGCGGCGATCCGGGATTTTGCTGGTGAGCAGCGGCGTGGGGTTTATTGTGATGTTCGCGATGATCGCGCGGGTGCTGGGCGAGCGGGAGACGCTGGTGGCGTCGGCGTTTGGGATTTTGCCGCTGGCAGTGGGATTGGGGTATTTCGTGGATGCGGCGCTGATTCGGCGGGATTTGAAGATGGGGTGAGTGAGGACAGTGAACAGTAATCGGTAATCAGTAATCGGAAAGAGGATCGTGGCTGGGATTGTGGATGAGGTTTTGGTTGAGATCCTTCGGGACGCGGAAGACGCGTCCCTCGGGATGACAGCGCACGCGAGGCGGGCAGGCTGCCCGGGCAGAGGGTGCGATTGCGGCGCGGCGGCGGAGAACTGACCTAAAGGTCGGCCAGTACAAAATTCGGGAGTAAAGGCGCCCGCCTCGGAAGGCGGCCGCTACAAATTCGGAGCGAGGCTACCGGGAAGAGGGGCGTTCGGCGTGTGTTAGAATCGGGGCCGGATGAATCCTTCTATTCCACAGATGCTGGAGTTGCAGAGGCTGGACCAGATTACCGCGGGGCTGCGGGCAGAACTTGAGGGCATGCCAAAGCGGCTGCGCGAGGCAGACGCCAAGTTGAACGGGGAACGGGCCGCGCTGGCCTCCGCAAAAGAGGCGCTGACGCACGCGCTGACCGAACGCAAGAAGCTGGAACTGGACGTGGAGCAGTGGAAAATCCGCGCCAAGAAATACCGCGAGCAGAGCGGTTCCGTAAAAACCAACGAGGCTTACAAGGCGCTGCAGCACGAGATTGCCAACGCGGAAGCGGAAGCGAGCAAGGCCGAGGACCGCGTGCTGGAACAGATGATGTCCATCGAAGAAGCGGAGCGGCGGGTGAAGCGGCTGGAAGCGGACCTGAAGGAATCGGAAACGGCGATTGCGGCGGAGAAAAAGCAGATCGAGGAACAGTTCGCCGAGAAGAAGAAGGGCTGGGAAGCGGCCACCGCCGAGCGCAAGGCCACGGGCAAGAAAATTCCGGAAGACATGCTGGAGCTTTACGAGCGCATCGCGAAAAAGCATCCAGGAACCGCGCTGGCGCAGGTGCGCGACGGGCAGTGCAAGGCGTGCGGGCTGCGCGCGCTGCCGCACATCATGCAATTGCTGGTATCGGAAGCGAATGAAGAGATTTTTCGCTGCGAATCCTGCGGGCGCATTCTTTATTCGCTGGAACCGATTCCCCACGCCGCGCCGCAGGAAACGGCCAACGGGGCTGCGAACGGCGGATGATGAAGCGTCCACCAGTGCCGAGGGGCGCGGGGCTTTTCGGCGAAGCGGAGCCGGAGCGCAAGGCGATTGCCGCGCACCAGGTGAATATTGATGGCGGATCGCGGGGCAATCCAGGGCCGGCGGCGTATGGAGTGGTGGTACGCGACCCGAGCGGTGAGATTGTGGCGCGCCTGAAGAAGTACATCGGAAACAGCACCAACAATGTAGCGGAATATTTCGGATTGATTGCGGCGCTGGACTACGCGCAGACGCATGGGATCCGCGCGCTGCGGGTGGAGAGCGATTCGGAACTGATGGTGAAGCAGATGCGCGGGCAATACAAGGTGAAGAGCGAGGAACTGCGCCCGCTCTTTGAGCGGGCGAAGAAGATGGCGCAGACGCTGGAGATCTTTCGGATCGGGCATGTTTACCGGGAACAGAATAAAGAGGCGGACGCGCTGGTGAACCAGGCGCTGGATGAGACGTCTGGAAGCGGCGGATCGAAAGCGGAAAAGCCGACGGCTGCTAAGGATGCGACGATGCGGTTGGTGGCGCGGTATCAGGATGGGGTGCTGCAACCTTATGAGACGCTGGATTTGCCAGATGGGACGGAAGTGGAGTTGTTGCTGAGATTGCGGAAGTAGGGGGGTTGCCCTTGCGGTTCTCGCGGGGGTTTGGAATACCGAACATTTTTGATTGGGGTTTAAGGTGGCCGACCTGAAGGTCGGCCAGTACATAATTCCACTGCAAAGGCGCCCGCCTCCCTTCGAGGCTCGGGGCAAGCGGAAGGCGGCCGCTACATCTAGGCGGCGGTGAGTTCGCGGACTGCGGGCGGCTTGAGGATGTAGGAACGGTAGAGGGTGTCGCGCTGCTCGGGGCGGAAGCCGGCTTCGGAGATGATGCGGCGGAGTTCGGCTTCGTTGGTGCGATTGCGGACGCCCGCGGCGTAGACCACATTTTCTTCAATCAGGATGCTGCCGACATCGTCGGCGCCAAATTGCAGTCCTACCTGGCAGACCTTGATGCCCGGCGTGAGCCAGCTCGACTGGATGTGATCGATGTTGTCGAGATAGAGGCGGCTGACGGCGAGAGTTTTCAGATAATCCACGGCGGTGGTTTCCTGGACTTTCTTGCCGAGGGCGGTATTTTCCGCGGCGAAAATCCAGGGGATGAAGGCGGTGAAGCCCTCCGGTTTCTTCCTGGAGCTGGCGGATGCGCTCGAGATGATTGACGCGGTGCTGCAGGGTTTCGCCGCAGCCGAACATCATGGTGGCGGTGGTGCGCAGGCCGAGGGAATGCGCGGTGCGGTGGACTTCCACCCAGTCGTCACTGGTGCATTTGAGGCGGGCGATCTTGCCGCGGATTTCGTCGTCGAGAATTTCCGCGCCGCCGCCGGGGATGGATTGCAGGCCCGCGTCCTTGAGACGTTGAATGGTGTCGCGGATGGAGAGTTCGCTGACTTCGGCGATGCAGATAATTTCCGGAGCGGAGAAACAGTGCAGGTGAACCTGCGGGTAATGGGCTTTGAGAGAGCGAAGAAGATTTTCGTAGTAGCCGATCTGCAGATCGGGGTGCAGGCCGCCCTGGAGGAGGACGCCGGTGCCGCCCAGTTCGAGCATCTCTTCAATTTTTGCGTAGATGGTTTCGAAGGAGAGGATGTAGCCGTCTTTGGCGCCGAGCGGGCGATAGAAGGCGCAGAAGGAACAATATTCGGTGCAGAAATTGGTGTAGTTAATGTTGCGGTCGATCTGATAGGTGACGATGCGGGGATCGTTTTTCTGGAGGCGGAGCTGATGAGCGGCCATGCCGATGCCGACGAGGTCGTCGGACTGGAGCATATCGAGGGCTTGGTTTTTGGTTAGCGGCATTTTTCGGTTCCTTTGCTGCGCGGCTTCGATTGCTGCCGACCTAAAGGTCGGCCACTACATTTGCTGGGGCTGATTTATGGGACTGGGCGGCTACTTCTATCTGGTTGGCTTGAGAGATTAGGCCAAGATTCGCGGCTAGATCGAAATAGCGTTGAAGGCCCAGCAGATTTTCTTCGTCGAGATGGTAGTCGATGTTTTCGGAGAGGTAGCGGCGCAAATCGGCGGCCGGGAGATTCATCTCGGCGGAGGCTTCGGCGGCGATGGCGTCCAGATGCTGGAGGCCGAAGGCGAGCGAGTCCTGGAAATCCTGGACGAGCTCGGGAGTGACGGCGGTGCGGCGGGCAGCCCAGACAGCGAGGACCGCGGGGAGACTGGTTAGGGCGCGCCACTGTTCGACGATGTCGTAGAGATAGAGCGGGCCGGAATCGGAAAGTCCGGCGGCTGCGGCGCTGGTTACGAGTTCGCCGGAAGTGCCGCGGCGCGTTGCAGAGGCTGTGGCCAGGGCGAGGCGCAGGGCGGGATCGCCGATGAGCAGCGCGGCGTCTGAATGGCGAAGCATTTCCGGCAAATCGGGGGCGGCTTCGAAAAATTCCGGGGCAATGCTGCCAGTGCTTTTCGCAGAGGATGCGGGTGAGCGCCTGGGTGCTGCGAGAACTGCGATCGAGCGCAATGCGGGCGACCTGCTGAATGGGCTTTTTGGAAACGAGCAGCAGGCTGCGCACGGATTTTTTGGAGGCGATGGAAAGATTCGGAAGGATTAATAGGTCCGGGATGCGCTGGTATTCGATGGCCGGAATGATGGCCACGTCGGCGGCGCCGGAGCGCAAGGCTTCCGCGCACTGGGAAGGCACGGTGAACGAAAGCTGATACTTGCCACGCGAGGGGCCGTGCGTGAAGCCGCGCACCAATGGCGCGGTGTTCAGATATTCCACAATAGAGATGCGAAGAGGGTTCAAGGGTGCGATTCCCCGAAAATCCTTTTCAAGTATAGCAAAGGCAGGGGCGGGGTATCTCTCCGGCTTGCACAGCACAGGCTTCGACCACTTCAAATCGATTGAAACGGATGCACTTGCCGACAGCGAGTTCGGCTTTGTGATTCCGGAGACATCTGCTAGAATTAAGACTTTGCTTTTCAATCTTTTGGAGTGCAGGAAACGCTATGGCAATGAAGTGTGAACTCTGCGGCAAAGGGCCGCAGTATGGAAACGTGGTAAGCCACGCCAATAATACGAGGCGTCGCCGCTGGAACCCCAACCTGAAGAGGGTTCGGGCGGTGGTATCCGGCGTGAGCAAACAGATTCGCGTGTGCACGGCCTGCATCCGTTTGGGCCGTGTGAAAAAAGCGGCCTGAGCAAACCTTTGAACTTTTCCCCAAGCACCACCAGCAAAGCAGCGAACCTGCTGCGCGCCGGGGCGTTTCTGCCCTTGGCGGGACTGGTGTTCGCGGTGCTCGGCGGCTGCAAGCCGTCTGAGCATCATGCGCCGGACGTGTGGGCAGTGGTGAATGGGACGGAGATCCACAGGGATGAAGTGGAGAAGTATTACCGCTCGCAGGTGAATCCGGAGACGCAGGAACCCTCGCAGGAAGAAGCGCTTTCGCTGAAGCTGAACGTGATGGACCAGCTGATCAATAATGAGATCCTGCTGGAGCTCGCGAAGAAGCTGAACCTGGAAGCCAGCGACGGCGAGGTGGAAGACAAGTTCACGGAGCTGAAGAGCCCGTTCACCGAAGAAGAATTCCAGCGGCAACTGAAGGCGCGCGGGATGAGTGTGGACGACCTGAAGCGCGACCTGCGGAGGCAGCTCTCCATCCAGAAGCTGCTGAACCGCGAAGTGGCGGCGAAGATCACCATCACCGACCAGGACGTGGTGGATTTTTATAACGCCAATCACAACCAGTTCAATGTGGCGGAGCCGCAATACCGCATCTCGCAGATCGTGATTACTCCGCGCAAGGAATTGCAGGTGCGCAACCGGAAGAACGACGACGCGACCAACGAAGCCGAAGCGCAGCGCAAAGCCAAGATGCTGACGGACAAGCTGAACAGCGGTGCGGATTTTTCTCAACTGGCGATGGATTATTCCGAGGATGTGAACACCGCGGGAAATGGCGGGGATCTTGGATATATACCGGAGTCTTCGCTGAACCAATCGGATCCAGTGTTGAAGAAGACGGTGTTGACTTTGAAGCCCGGGCAGGTGAGCCCGCCGATCCAGCTGAAGGACAGCATTCGAATCCTGAAACTGGTGGCGCGCGAAGCAGCCGGGCAGCGAGGCGTGAATGATCCGCAGGTACAGCAGACGATCCGCGACACGTTGCGGAATCGCAAAGAGCAGTTGCTGCGTTCGGCTTATCTGGCTGTGGCGCGGGATGAAGCAAAGGTGACGAATTATCTGGCGGAACAGGTGGTGGAGACGGCGGGAAAGCTGCCGGATGCCGCGAAGTCCACGTTGCCGCCAATTGCTAAGCCGCCGGTGCCGTTGCCGCCGAGTAGTTCGCCTGCGAAGACGGAGTAGTTCCCTCCCCTTTTTTACAATTTCCGATTAGAGAAAGACGGCTCGCCTTTTATGTTTAGGCGGGCTTTTTTGTGGGTGATTTGTGGTGATTGATCTCTGGTGGCCGATCTGAAGTTCGGCCACTACATGCGGCCCGCCTCAGAAGGCGGGCCCTACGGTGCCTGAAAGTTGCAGCAAGGGCTGGTCAATCAACCCAGGCGAGGACTTCGCCGGCGTTTACGGCTTGGCCTTCTTTGGCCAGGAGGCGTTCGACCTTGCCACTTTTGGGAGAGCGAATTTCATTTTGCATTTTCATGGCTTCGACGACGAGGAGTCCCTGTCCGGCTTCGACGGATTCACCCGCGGCCACCAGAACGCGAACAATTTTGCCAGGCATGGGCGCGAGAATTTCCTGGCGGCCTTCGACTTCGATGGCGCCTTGCCTGCGACCGCGCCAGGCGCGGGGGTCGACCACCTGAGCGGAAAATTCGTGGGAGCCGCATTGCATTTTGATCGCGCCATCCAGGGAGCGCGAGAGGTTAATTTCGAAGGACTGGCCACCGAGCATTACGGAGATCGTGTTGGGAGAAACCTGAACGGCATCGCCTTCTATGGGACGGCCATCGAGAGTGATTTCGCATTGGCCGTCTTTTTGCGTCAGCTCAACGATATGTTTGGTTTTGCCGGCCGCAGTGGCAAGTTCAATCTCATATTTCATGGCGTGTGATCCAACTGCTGGCGACGGCCTTCCATTTTCCAGCGGGAGGGAGCGTCGTTGCCATCGGGCGCGGAAGCATTCGAATTTGCGTCGTGCCAGAGCGCCGCGGCGATGAGTGCGGCTTCTTCCGTGCCGAGGCGCGGCGGAATGGCGGGCGGCCGGGGGCGGGCGAGCAATTCATCGAGCCACTTGGTATGAATTTCGCTGCGGAGAAATTCCGGTTCGGTGAGGATGCGGCGGAAGAGGCTGACGTTTGTGCGGATACCGGTGATGCTGTACTCATCGAGGGCGCGGCGAAGACGTGCGATGGTTTCTTCGCGGCTGTTGCCCCAGGCGATCAGTTTGCTCAGGAGCGGATCGTAATCCATGGGCACAGTCCAGCCTTCGTAGACTCCTTCATCGAGGCGGATACCGGGACCGGTGGGAGCGTGGCGCGAAACGATTTTTCCAGGGGAAGGAAAGAAATTGTTGTCGGGATCCTCGGCGTAGAGACGGACTTCCATCGCATGGCCGCGAGGCGTGATGGTTTCCCAGGCGAAGGGCAGGCGGTGACCGGCGGCGATGGCGATCTGGAGTTTGACGAGGTCGAGGCCGGTGACTTGTTCGGTGACCGGATGTTCGACTTGCAGGCGGGTGTTGACCTCCAGGAAATAAAAGTTGAGATCCGCGTCGACGAGAAATTCGACGGTGCCGGCGTTGGTGTAACCGCCCGCGCGGGCAAGACGGACGGCGGCATCGCCCATTTTGCGGCGAAGATCCGGAGTGATGACCGGCGAGGGAGCTTCTTCAACGACTTTCTGGTGGCGTCGCTGGATGGAGCATTCGCGTTCGCCGAGCGAGACGCAGCGGCCGTGGGCATCGGCAAGAATCTGGATTTCGATATGGCGCGGGCCGATGAAGATATTTTTCGATGAACACGCGGGAATCGCCGAAGGCGTTCAGGGCTTCAGAAGCGGCGTCGCGCCATGCGGCGGAAAATGCGGCGTCTTCGGGAACCACGCGCATGCCTTTGCCACCGCCGCCGGCGATAGCCTTCAGAACAATCGGGTAGCCCATGCTGCGGGCCAAGGCTTGCGCCTCGTCCGGATTTTCAACGGGATCGCTGGTGCCGGGGACAGTGGGAACTTCGGCGCGGCGGGCGAGTTGCTTGCCGGCGGTTTTTGAACCCATCGCTTCCATGGCTTCGGCGGAGGGACCGATGAAGGTGAGGCCGGTTTCCGCGCAGGCACGAGGAAGCGAGGGATTTTCAGCGAGGAAGCCGTAGCCGGGGTGGAGCGCGTCGCAGCCGGATTTTTTCGCGACGTCCATGAGCTTATCAATGCGGAGATAACTTTCGCGCGAAGGGGCGGGGCCGATGGCGTAGGCCTCGTCGGCCAGGCGGACGTGGAGCGAGGTGCGGTCCACTTCGCTATAGACGGCGACGGTTTGAATGCCGAGTTCGCGACAGGCACGCAGGATGCGGACGGCAATTTCGCCGCGATTGGCGATCAGGATTTTCTTGAACATAGGTTTGAAATGCAGTTGAATTTTAGCATGCGAGTCGCGGGGCCAAACTGAGGCTGTGAGAGAGGTTTCCAGTATTTGAACCTTATCGGAACAATTTTTGCTGTCTGACATTTATGGTATACTGTCTGACAGGGGAGTCCCAGGAAGGCAACGTGGCATCACAGCGCATTTCCGTTCGAGTTTCCGGTGGTATTGTGCGGCGGCTGAAAGAGCGTTCCAAGGCGACAGGTGCCCGAGAATCGCAAGTTGTGCGAGAAGCCCTGGAGCAATACCTCTCCAACAAACATACCGAAGTAACTACCTACGATCTTTTGCAGGGAGCGGGGTTGATCGGCTGCGTTCGCGGCGTGCCCCGGGATCTCAGCACAAACAAGAAATATCTGAAGGGCTTTGGAGAATCGAAATAGTGCGCGTGCTGACGGACACGGGTCCACTGGTCGCGATTCTGTCGCCAGACGATCAGTATCACGGCCTCTGCCTTCAGACGGTGCGGAGCTTGCGCGGTCCGTTACTGACCTGCTGGCCGGTTATCACAGAGGCCGCTTGGCTGGTCCGAAGGGCACCGCTGGGTTTCGAGAGATTATTGCGAAGCATTTCGGACGGCGTGGTAGAGATACTTCCAGTAGCCGGGAAAGAAGCGGCGGCCATCGCAGACATCATGAAGCAGTACAGCAGTCTCCGCGCACAGTTCGCGGACGCTATGCTCGTCTACCTTGCGAATCGCGAAAACATCAAGACAATATTCACGTTAGATCGCCGGGATTTTTCTGTGTACCGAACCGCTCGGAGAGCGGCGTTCCGGATTATTCCGGAATAAGCTAGCCTGCAGTTATTCCAATCCTATTCCCTCGAATCCTCGCACCTTCGCACCGTATCGAATCGTTGAACTTCCCTGAAACAGCCGCATCGGTTCTAGAGCGGGATGTTGGCGTGCTTTTTTTTGGGGTTGGTGTCGCGCTTGTTCTCGAGGGCGCGGAGAGAGGTGATGATATGGGCGCGGGTGGTGGCGGGTTCGATGACGGCGTCGATGTAACCGCGTTCGGCGGCGACGAAGGGATTGGCGAAGCGGTTGCGAAATTCGGCAACTTTTTCTTTGCGTAGAGCGGCGCGCTCCGCTTCAGGGGCGTTGCTGAGTTCCCGTTTGTAGACGATGTCCACGGCGCCCTCTGGCCCCATCACAGCAATTTCGGCGGTGGGCCAGGCAAAATTGGCGTCGGTGCGGATGTGTTTGGAGGCCATGACGCAATACGCGCCGCCATAGGCCTTGCGGGTAATCACGGTGATTTTCGGCACGGTGGCTTCGGCGAAAGCAAAAAGGAGCTTCGCGCCATGCCGGATGATGCCGCCATATTCTTGCTGCGTGCCAGGGAGAAAGCCCGGGACATCTTCGAACGTGATCAGCGGAATATTGAACGCGTCGCAGAAACGCACGAAGCGCGCTGCTTTCACGGAAGCGTTGATATCCAGTGTGCCGGCAAGAAAAGCGGGTTGATTAGCAACGATGCCGACGGGGCGTCCATCAAAGCGCGCGAATCCAACCACGATGTTTTTGGCGTAGTGTTCGTGGACTTCGAAGAAATAACCTTCGTCCACCAGCGCGTGGATGACGTCCTTGATGTCGTAAGGCTTCAAGGGATCTTCGGGGACGACGGAATTGAGCGACTCTTCTCGGCGATCGGCGGGATCGCTGGAGGGGCGCCGGGGCGCATCCTCCAGATTATTGGACGGAAGAAAACTGATGAGTTCGCGGATCATGGCCAGGCAATCGGCATCGTCGCGGGAAACAAAATGGGCGACGCCGCTGGTGGAGTTGTGGGTCATGGCGCCGCCGAGTTCCTGTTTGGTGACTTCCTCGTGGGTGACGGTTTTGATGACGTCGGGGCCGGTGACGAACATGTACGACGTGTCTCGCGTCATGAGCACGAAATCGGTGATGGCGGGCGAATAGACGGCGCCGCCGGCGCAAGGACCCATGATGGCGCTGATCTGCGGGATAACGCCGCTAGCGAGCGTGTTGCGGAGAAAAATATCGGCGTAGCCGGCCAGCGAGGCTACACCTTCCTGGATGCGCGCGCCGCCGGAATCGTTCAAGCCAATCATGGGAGCGCCGTTGCGCATGGCGAGATCCATGATTTTCACGATTTTTTGCGCGTTGGATTCGGAGAGCGAGCCGCCAAAGACGGTAAAATCCTGCGCGAAGACGTAGACCAGGCGCCCCTCGATGCGGCCAAAACCAGTAACGAAGCCGTCACCGGCAGGGCGCTGCTCTTCGGAGCCGAAATCCACGCAGCGATGGCGGACGAATTTATCGAGTTCCTCAAAGGAGCCTTCATCGAGGAGGAGTTCGATGCGTTCGCGCGCGGAAAGTTTCCCGGCCTTGTGTTCGCGTTCGCGGCGCTCGGGCCCGCCACCGGCCTCGGCTTCCGCGGAGATGCGGCGCAACTGGTCCATGCGGTCCGCGTTGCCGGCGGATTCCCAGGTGCTGTGATTTTTCTCAGCCAAGAGGCCCTCCCTTAGGCGGTTCGTTCTTTGGGGCGAAGATCAGGACGGAAATGTGCGTGGCCAACCAGACGGTGCCGAGCAGCAGGACCACGCCGAGGAGAATTTCAGCGACGATGGCGCCGGCGCGCGGCAGCGGCGATTCAATGGAGGTGACATAGAGCGTGGCACGCACCAGGATGACCATGGCGCTGAGCGTGGTGGCCACGATCATCAAAACCGTCAAAATGGAGAGGATTACCCGTTTCATGGGCGGCAGAAATCCCAGGGATCCCAGCCAGCCAAAGGATATCGCATTCGCAGGGAAAGCAGGAAGCGGGGGGTTGGGAACCGGCATGAGCATGTTGGGTGCGGGGACATTGGTAGCTATGGCCCGGTTGGGGGAACAAAGAGAGGAGTGCCGCACCTACGGCGCTCGCGAGTTTTGGGTAGGGTTCCCAGCGCTTTCGCGCTGGGCAAAAAGAGTTTCGCGCCGCTGGCGCTCGGGAGAGTTTCGGAATTTAGCGGAGACCGGACCAGTCGTCGGCTACTACTATGGAGTCGCTGGGATTTGAGGGGTCGTACTTGACGCTGGTGGGATAGCCGGTGACGAGGCGTTCGGCGCGGACCTGGCCCTCGAGGCCGGTGATGTCCTGCGCCGTGTGATAGGTGACGCCGGAAATGGAATAGCTGTAGGAAACCAGGCTGCGCGGGCCGCCATCCGGCAAAGGACGCGCACGCTTTCCGAGAAGTCCGCGGCGCTCTTCGGCGGGAGGCGCGGGATGCTGCGCGAGCTCCACCACCTGACCCTCCGCAATGCGGCCAATCAGATTCAGATGCAAGCGGCGTTTGCGCTCTTCGGCTTCCGGATCGGCGGCCGGGCGGGCAAACGCAAAAACGATCAGGGCAAGAGCGGCGAGACATCCGCCGCCAATCGTCAGAAGCAACTTCCAATCGGCAAGCAACTCTTTCAACGCGCAACCTCTCACAAAAATAAAACGGGAATGTTGGAAAGAAAAAGCGGATCACACCGAAGGCATCGCAAAACTTCGGGCGGGGCGCTCTTCTTCACCCTTAGTGTTTATCTTAGCGAATATGAGGGGGTGAAGCGAAGTCAGGAGACGGGAGGATGCACCGGATTGTGCAACACGCCGATTCCTGCGATGGAGACTTCCACGGCGTCTCCGGGAACGATCGGGCCGACGCCGGCGGGCGTACCAGTGGCGAGCACGTCGCCGGGAAGCAGCGTCATCATGCGGGAGATCCAGCGAATCAGAAAGGCAACCGGATAGATCATCAGGGAAGTTTTGCCGGACTGGCGGATTTGGCCGTTGACGCGGGTTTCCACCAGGACGTCGCGGGGATCGAGTTGCGTTTCAATGTGCGGGCCGACAGGACAAAAGGTGTCGAAGCCCTTGGCGCGGGCAAACTGAACGTCGCTCTTCTGGAGGTCGCGCGCGGAGACATCATTGAGGCAAGAATAGCCGAGGACATAGGATAGCGGATCGTCGTTGTCGCCGAGATGGGAGCATTGCTTGCCGATGACGACGGCGAGTTCGCCCTCGTGTTCGACATGTTTCGAATAACGGGTGAGCACGATGGGCGCCTCGGGACCGACGATCGAGGAAGGCGGCTTCAGGAAAATCAGCGGCTCCTTGGGGACTTCATTGCCCATTTCCGCGGCGTGCGCGGCATAGTTACGGCCGACACAAACAATTTTGGACGGCTCGACGGGAGCGAACAGGCGCGCCTCGCGAACAGGAAGCGTTGCGGATTCACGCGACCACTGTTGCCACGGAGGCGCGGAAATGCCATGGATAAGATCGCCTTCGATCAGACCGTAGACAGGCAGAACGCGGGAGGCTGCGCCCGCGGATTTGGGAATAAACCGGCAAAATTTCATGGTAGAGGGCCCTGTTCAGCGGGAGATATGAGTGTTCTGCTGTGCTGCGCGCACCCGCCAAATCATGATACCAACCCAGGAGAGCGTTGCAAAAAACAAATATGCAATCGCGCCGAGAACGAAGAGGTGGAAGGCACTGAAATAATCCTCGAGTGCCGTAAACCAGAAGCTGAGAACGCGATAGGTGAGCGTCAGGAGGCTCCAGGCAAGCAGGCCGGAGCGCAGCAAGTCCGCAGGTGAACGGAGAAAGCGGAACACGGGCATAACCGAAATCAAAAGGAGCAGAACGGTTGCCGCGAGGTTTCGTTGCTGAGCGAGCGGTTCAAGGAACGGGATGCGATTCGCGAGCAGGAGCCAGGCAGAAAAAATGAGCGAGAGGCACACCCCGGTATGAAGGCCGACGCGAATCGCGGCGTTACGAAAGAATTGGAACCGCCGGTGAGGCGACTGGTGCAAATATGCTGACATGACGCGGGCTGGTAACTTCTGAGCCGCTCATAAATAGGAACACGGGGTCAGCGGGAAGGTTGCGCGAGATCCACAGAGACCGCAGGGCTGGGCGCGCTTTCGTTCCCAGTGCGGTCCACGGCGGTTACGGAGTACCAGTATTGCCGTCCGGATTGGACAGAGGTATCGCGATATTCGGGAGAGGGCAAAAGTTCCGGAGTGAGCAGGGAGCCACGGGCGCCTTCCTGGTCACTGCGATAGACGCGATAGCCGGCCAGGTCCGGCTCTACGTTGATGGACCAGGAAAGCTCAACTACCGAAGAGGAAGGCGTGGCGCCCGGTTGAACGGCGGCCACGATGCCTTGCGGCGCGGCGGGCGGGAAGATGTCCTTTGGCGTAACGACGGCCTGAGCGGAATCGCTGGACTCGAGCGGGCCCGCGGGAGAATCAACAACGGTGCGCACAACATAGGCATACGTTTTCCCGTAGTCGAAACCGGAATCGCGGTAGTCCGGCGTGGAAGTGACCCCGAGCTGCATCAACGGAGATTTCCAGGCACTCTGTGGGCTTTCGGGAGCGGGCTTGCCGGTGACAGCGGGATTCAATTCGCCGCGATAGACGCGATACTCCTTCACTGCCGTGAGCGGTTCACCGGAGGAGGTGTGCGCAGGGGGCGTCCATTTCAAATCGATGCCCTGCTCAGTGAGGGTTGCGTTCAAGGAAGCGATGGCCTCCGCGACTGGATAGAGGCGGACGGAAACAGCATTTGAATTGGCGGAGGGATGCTTCGAGGAAATGAGCGTTTGCACACGATAAACAAATGGCTGGCCGGCACGAAGCTGGGGATCCGTGGGGGCGACGGGATCCAGAAATTCAAGCTGGCCGTGCTGTGAGTAGCGAGAGACGAGTGCGCCTGGAATTGTGTCCACGACCCGAAATGATTTTAGGTCTGGGGTGCCGTCGGGCCGCAGAGCGCCACGGGAAATTTCGATTGTGGGGGCCTGGGGCAGGCTATCGCCGAGGGTGCTTTTGCCCGGCAGGGTGAAGGTGAGCAAAACGGCATCGCCGGATTGTTTCGCTTTGAGATCGATAATGGGTTGAGGAACGGGGGGAATGGGGGGAACAGGCTCACCGGGAGCCCCGCAACCCGCGGCAAGAAAGAAAATGGAAAATAGAAGATAGAAAATGGGAGCGGAACGAATGGGGCGATTACGACGGATGGAGAGCGTCCCTTTTCTATTTTCCATTTTCCAATTTCAAATTTCGCGGCTCAGAGAATGTAACGGCTCAAATCCTGATTCTTGACGATGTCGGCGAGCTGCTTGTTGACGTAGGCCGCATCAATCTTGACGTTTTTCTTTTTCAGGTCCGGGGCCTCGAACGAAAGTTCGTCGAGCACTTTTTCAAGAATGGTGTGCAGGCGGCGGGCGCCGATGTTTTCGGTTTGTTCGTTGACGTTGGTGGCGAAGCGCGCGATGGCCTGAATGGCGTCTTCGCTGAACTGCAGCTTCACGCCTTCGGTATCCAGCAGGGCGATATATTGCTTGATGAGGGCGTTTTTCGGCTCGGTGAGGATGCGGACGAAATCCTCTTCCCTGAGCGACTGCATTTCCACGCGGATGGGCAGGCGGCCTTGCAGTTCGGGGATAAGGTCGGAAGGCTTGGTGACATGAAACGCGCCGGCGGCGATGAATAGGATGTGGTCGGTGCGGATCATGCCGTAACGCGTGTTGACGGTGGTGCCCTCGATGATGGGGAGAATGTCGCGCTGTACGCCTTCGCGGGAAACGTCGGGGCCGTGGCCGGATTCGCGACCGGCGACCTTGTCGATTTCGTCGACGAAGATGATGCCCATCTGCTCGGCGCGTTCGACGGCGATGCGGGTGACCTGATCCATGTCGATCAGTTTGTTCTCTTCTTCCTGGATCAGGTATTCGAAGGCGTCGGCGACGCTCATCTTGCGCTTCTTTTTCTGCTGGCCGAACATGCCGCTGAGCATGTCCTTGATGTTGACGTCCATCTCCTCGACGCCCTGATTGGAGATGATCTCGAAGGAAGGCATGGCGCGCTCGCGGACTTCCAGGTCCACGATGCGCTGGTCGAGTTTTCCTTCGCGAAGCTGCATGCGGAGTTTTTCGCGGGTGCGCTGGGTCTGTTCACGCTGTTCGGCGCGCTCTGCCTCTGGCATGCCGGGGATTTCCGATGGAAGCGGAAGGAGCAGGTCCAGGACGCGTTCCTCGGCGGACTGCTCGGCGCGATCGGCGACTTCGTCGAGTTTTTCCTCGCGGACCATATCAATGGAGGTTTCGACGAGGTCGCGCACCATGGATTCGACGTCGCGGCCAACGTAGCCGACTTCGGTGTACTTGGAAGCTTCGACCTTCACAAACGGGCAGCCCGCCAGGCGCGCAAGGCGGCGCGCAATTTCCGTTTTGCCCACACCGGTGGGGCCAATCATCAGGATATTTTTCGGCAGGACGTCCTCGGCAATTTCGGGAGGAAGCTTCTGGCGGCGGACGCGGTTGCGCAGGGCGACGGCGACGGCGCGCTTGGCGGCGGCCTGGCCGACAATATATTTGTCGAGCTCGATGACGATTTCCCGCGGGGTCATGTCGTCGAGCGCGGGAAGAATTTCTCCATCTTCCGTGGGCGCGGCACCATTGCCGCCGGGAAACAGGGTGATTTCTTTATCAGACTTGATAGCCATGGACGTTTGCTCTTTTGCCTTTGCCGCCGGCGTTGATTCCGGCGGTTCCCCTAGATCTCTTCTACGGTAAAGTTTTCGTTGCTGTAAATGCAAATTTCGCTGGCGATGCGCATGGCCTCCAGCGCAAGGTCCTTGATGGCCAGCTTGGTGTGCTTCATCAGGGCTCGCGCGGCGGCCAGGGCGTAGATTCCGCCGGAGCCGATGGCGCAAAGCCCGTCGTCGGGCTCGATCACATCGCCATTGCCGGAGAGCACGAAGGTGGCTTTGGAATCGGCGACGATCAGCAGGGCCTCGAGATGGCGCAGCGCGCGATCCTTGCGCCATTCCTTGGCGAGTTCCACGGAGCCCTTCTGGAGATTTCCGGAATGTTCCTGGAGCTTGCCTTCGAAACGTTCGAAGAGCGAAATGGCGTCGGCGGTTGAGCCGGCAAAGCCCGCGACCACCTTGTCGTTATACAGGCGGCGGGTTTTTTTGGCGGTGTGCTTGAGGACGTGATCGCCCATGGTGACTTGTCCATCGGCAATGAGGACGACTTTGTTTTCCTTGCGGACGCACAGGACGGTTGTGCCGTGTATCTGTGAGCCTCCAGAGGTATGAGCCATTTAAGTAGTATAGCGCGGCGGTGGGCGCGGGTCATTTTTGGGCGGAGGGGCTGTTTGTATGGTTGGATGCGGGCGAAAAGCAGATCCCTCACCCCGCAAAAGGCGCGGGGTTCGGGATGACAATTTTTGTGAGTGAAGCGTAATTTGGTTGTAGCGGAGGACTTCTAGTTGGTGGGAATTTCCTTGAAGGAGATGACTTTGTAGGTGATGGGGCCTTCGGCGGCTTGCGCGAGGCAACTGTTGAAGTAGATGCCCTTGCCGAGATTGCTGCTGGGAGCGCCCGAACCGGTCTGGCTGAAGGAGGCGGCGCCGAGGCTGGCAAGCTCGTTGCCGGAGGCATCGCGCGTCTTGGCGATAAACACGGCGCCATCAATTTCGCCGACACCGCTTTTCGTGGAAATGAAATTCCCCTGTCCGACGACCAGGATCACTCCCTGCCAACTGGCGTCGGGATCGTAGAGCAAGTTGCCGGTGACAACGAGCAGACCGTAACCGGTGTTGTGCCATCCATTCAGATCCAGATTGCCGTTTACTACCACGGTCATGAGATGCGTAGGAGACATTGCGGAGGGCAGGCTGCTGGAGGTCGCGGGGCCTTGAATCACCACATCGGCATTGTTGGTGATGTCCTGCACCACACCGTCGAGAGTTTTCGGATTGAGCCAGTTGAGATTCATTCCCGCACTGACGTCCTGGACGCTTTGCGGTGAAACGGCGGGAACTGGCGGCGGTCCGGGAGAAATTGGCATGCCTTGATAGTTGGCGGCAGGTAAAGCCCCGCCTGCTCCGGTGATATTGGCTTTCGAATTGTCGCCAATGTTGGTAAAGCCGATTGCTGGCATGGCGAGTGGCGAACCGGCGCAACCGTCCTGGCCCTTGATGTAAAACCCGAAGTTGGGTGATCCAGGCGGCGTGCCGTCAACCGTCTGCGGACCTGCGAACGTGACATTGTTTCCCGCCAAAGTGAGCGCGGCGGGAAATTGCGGCTGGTTGAGGCTCGGGAAAATGACCAGGGGGCGAACAACGTACTGGAGCATCTGGCGGCCGCCGCTGGGAAGGACGGCGTAGGCAGTGATTTCAAGCGCTTGCCCAGCGGTCTGAGGTGGAGTGGCGTTTTCGATCAGGCCCGGAGAAAGGGCGCCAAATCCGTTTTTGTTTTCCGGGTCGTAAAAGAGCGGCGTGAACTGGTCCACGGTGCCGTCGGAATTGATATCCACGCCAACCGGGGCGGGGCCGCCGGGATCGCCCAGCGATTGCTCTGTGACGGGATTGATGCGCACCCACTTGTAAGCGGGTCCGGGAAGTCCGGCGACTGGTGAGACGGAAGCGTATTTAGTGACGACGCGCGTGGAGACATCCACGCCAAATTCCTGAAAGTATTCGGTATCGGGATAGGTTGCCGGATTCCCGGTGTTATCCGGCGCGACCGTTTCGCCGCCCAACGGATTAATGATGTAGATCACCTGGGTGAGCGGCATCGGCGAGCCAGGCAATGGAATAAAGTTCGGATTGGTGGGCAGCAGGCGGCCGCGCGCTTCCTCGACTCCGGCAAGCGCCGCGTAATAGGCGTTGGTGGAGGTGCGATAGTTTCGCGCCAGGGCGGTGTCCGTGCCGGAGGAAACGATAAGCGCGATGGCCACCACGCTGATGAGCAGAAGCGCAAAAATCGCGATCAGCAGAGCGGCGCCGCTTTCCCGCTGGCTTTCGACGAATTTTCGCAGACGCTTCATCCGTAGTTCCGTTTCACACGCTCGCCTAGTTCGAAGGATTCACCCGATGGCCCCTTCCCGTGAGCTGCACGATCTTGGGCAATTGCGTTTGCAAATCCGGCTGCCGCGTCATCACGATCAGATTGATATCCACATCGCGGATGTTGGGCGGCACGCCGTAATTTCCAGCGGTCAGGCAGGATTGCGGCCCCGCGGGAGAATCGCAAGTATATTTGAAAATCGGCTGTGGAACGCCGCCGGGAAACATCGCGGGGTACGCGGCAACAATCTCAGCGAATTGCGCAGGCTGGGCGACTTGCGCGTTGTTCATCACGTTGGTGAGGAACGGAACCATGGCGGAAAGCGGCGTTGAGGCCACGGGATCCGCGCCGGCGGTCTTGGGCACCACGGTGCGATATAGGGTGGTGCCAATCAACTGGTAGCGGACCCAACTGACGCCGGTGCCGAGATCCGTTTCGATGATCAGATCAAAATCGCCGGGGGTGGTGCAGGTCGCTCCGATCAGGCACGGGTTCGTCGCGTAATTAGGGTCCCAGGCCACCGGGCTTACCGCGTATTTCGAAGAGTCTGGCGGCACGCTCGAAAAGAGGCTCACGGCCGGATAGCCGGAAACGTCGAAATCGCGCACGATCTGGTCTACGGCAAGCCGCGCTTCCTGAAAAGCGCCGGTCAATTGCGATTCGCTGGTGTATTTCTGCTGTGAAAGCTGCAGCAGGCCGAACATGGCAGCGCACAGGACCAGAAATATAGACGTTGCGATCATCAGCTCCAGGATGCTGAAACCGCGGACGAGTTTCTTCGCGGCGGCGTTCATTTGGACACCTGGGTATCGAGCGAGATGGGATATTCGGGCGACTTCATGCCGCGGCGAAAGGCACCCACGATGATGCGGCGGCCAATGGTGGAACCATTCGTGGTGGTGACAGTGGCCCAGCGAACGTCGTTGACCGCGCCGGAAGGATCGTTGGGATCCGTATAGGTGAAGCCGTAACCCGCCACCAGCGGTTGCGTGTAATCAATGATGGGCGAATTATCGAGGATCTTCACGGGGCTGCCGACAACGGTTCCAGGCTGCGTGGGATCACCAACGTTGCAGGTGGTAGCCAGTGGGCAAGTGATTCCCAGCGGGTCGGTGAAAGTGGTGGCGTTCAGGGGAATCGCGCGTAGCGCTTCCATCTGTTTCTGCGCCAGGACCAGCGCGGTGCCATCGCTGCGATTATTGGCGTTCATCATCAGAGAGGTGGGCACGAGCTGAGCGACCGCAACCAGGCCAATGACGACGATCAATGTGGCGAACAGCATCTCAATGAGTGTGAAGCCGCGTTCGCTGGCGCGCCGCGAAGCGAGGGGGAATCCAACGAATTGGGTGCGGCGCTTCATCGCATTTGCTGCCAATTGCCGGAGGCGTCGCCGGTCCAGATCTGGATGGAGCCCGCGGGCATCAGAAGCACGGCACGATAGCCGGCGTCCACGGAGCTGGGCGAATTCAGGAAAAACACGTCCACGTTGCGGGAGGTCAATGCGCCGCGAGCGTCAAACTGGAGAATCGCTCCAGATGGCGGAACACTGACTGGTATGGTTGCACCAAGGGCCGCGGCGGCAGGCAAGGCGCCAGCGCCGGGAACCGAACCGGAATCGACGAGGTTCCCCGCCGAGCCCAGCAGAATGATTTTTGCGCTGATGCCCGTCAAGGGATTGCCAACCGCATCGGTGAGGGAAGCGCGCGTCATGGTGGGATCGGTGGTGTCCGGTTGAAAGAAACAATTGATGGGTTTATTGAGGCGGATCGCTTCATAGCGAGCGAGTCGGAGAATGTCGGTCACCTGCGTGGCGGCATTGCTTAACTGGTAGGAGCGATAGGCGCGAAGGAATGAAGGCAGGGCGATGCCCATGAGAATAAGGCCCACCGCCAGCGCCACGACGAGTTCCGTCAAGCTGAATCCGGAAGCTCGCCCGATCTTACCGTGTAATTCGGTCCTGCGGCCTCTCATGACACCCGTCCCAAGCGCCGTACACGGCACGGACTCGCATCTGCTTGCGGCTGGGTCCCGTTACCTTAACAAGGTTCCAGCCCCTCAGGAAAAGGATATTTTACTGGCTAATATCCAGAACCCAAGGACGCGCCGCACGGCGAAGAGTCTTTAGAAAATTATCGGTCAAAAAAGGAGACTGTGGGCAAAGAACTGAGGTTTACTTACCCTTTTTGCCACCTGTTTCCTTATAGCGCTGGACCAGGGCCTCGCGGCTGAAATAGTCGGCGGCAAGCTGGGGATTGATTTCGCAGGATTCATTGAAGATCTGGGAAATGCGGCGGCCGTCGCGCTCGCGGCTGACCTGCATCGGGATCTGGACACCGGCCTTGGGCTGGTAATTGGTGTAAATCGAGACGTCTTCATGCTGCTCGCCGGAATTACTGTCTTTGATCAGGAAGACGCTGCGTACCAGAAGGTGGGTCATGCGGTCGACAGCGAGGCGGGAGACGTGATCATCGCGGTCTGCGATTTCCACCCAGTCCACTTCATGAAGATCCACGGTATCCAGCCCCGCCCAGCGGAAGGACAGTTCCGGATTCTTCAGACCCAGGCGGAGGAGATTTTCTGGATTGCGCTGTACTGCGGCCTGAAATTCGGCGAGGGTGTCTTCGGGCATGTCGGAGACTCCGCCGCGGTCCATCGTCCAGCCTTGTTCGCCATTGAAGGTGGTAATTACCAGGCCGCCGTGGGAGAGATCCAGTTCCTGCACGCCCACGATAAAGCCAAGCAGGGTGTTGCGGCTCTTGGCAAAATAATCCGTGCGATTTTTATCCGGGTATAACCAGGAATCCTTGAATTGGACGTAACCTGTCAGCGCGCCATCGTGGCCGATCAGAGCGCGGCGACCGTCGCACTGGCGCTCTTTCATGCCCAGGAAGGCGGGTCCCCCAAAGCCCTGGATCAGTTGATCGATCACTTTCCGGGCGCGTGCTTCGCTTTCTTCGGGCGCAATGGTGTCTGGATTCTGCGCGCGCACGGCCAGCGGAGCCAGCGACCCGGCTATCAAGGCGCACAGCCAGATTATTTTGCGAGCTAGCCGCACAAAACCGAGCCTCCATTTACGTTCAAAATCTCGCCGGTCATGAAATTGGCAAGTTCGGAAGCCAGGAACAGAATCGGTCCCGCGATTTCTTCCGCGCTGGCAGGACGGCCCAGCGGAATGACGCTCGAAGCCATTTTCTTCCCGGCCTTGGAAGACAGCACGGGATTGGACATATCGGTGGCCACCCATCCGGGGGCGACGCAATTGACCAGAATTCCGTGGCGCGCCAGTTCAGTGGCCAGCCCTTTCGTGAGACTGATGATGCCCCCCTTCGAAGCACCGTAGTGCGTGTGCAGCGATTCGCCGCGCTGGCCGGCTGTGGAGCTGACGGGAATGATTTTTCCGCTCTTCTGCTTGATCATGTGGGGCACGGAGAAATGAATCACCGAATAAACGCTTTTCAGGTTGATGCGAATCATGTCGTCCCACTGCTTTTCGGTCATGGTTTCGATGGGCAGATCCTCTAGATTCCAGACGCCGGCATTGGGAACAAGGATGTCCAGGCGGCCCAGGCGCTTGATGGCGTGTTCCACCAATTTGCGGTTGTCATCGTGCTTGCCCACGTCTGCCTTGAAAGCTTCGACGCGGGTGCCATGCTTGGCGGCTTCCTGCTCGAGCTGCTTCGCGGCCTCCTTGGCGGAGTTGTAGCTGAAGACGACGTCAGCGCCCGCTTGCGCGAACAGCCTGACTGCTGCCGCTCCGATGCCGCGGGATCCTCCGGTGATGAGTGCCGCCTTGCCTGCCAATGAAATCATGATTCCCCCATAGTCTGATTCGAAAACCGAATGCCAAGGTTGGACCGACCGCTTACTGCTTTGTTGCGGAAACCGTACGAGCCGCCAAGGCTGCTGCCGCCAGTTCGGTGAAGAGCCGCTCGGCCAGCGGGTCGCCGGTCATGCGCTCCGGGTGCCATTGGACGCCGGTAACCCAGTGGGCGTCGCCGGTCCATTCCACACTTTCGACGATGCCGTCCGGGGAGCGGCCCGTGATTTTCAGCTGTCGGCCGGGCTGCTCGATAGATTGGTGGTGCGAGCTATTGACCACGGATTCGGCGCCAGCGGCGAGCGAGGCGAGGCGGCTACCCGGCACGAATTGCGCAGAGTGACGAGGATCGTCTTCCGGCTCCGGCGTAAGGTCTTTTCGGCGATGTGGGAGATGCGTGCCGGTTTCTGTGCGCAGGTCCTGGATCAGGGTGCCACCCAGGTAGACGTTCAGGAGTTGGCAGCCGTAACAGATGGCTAATACAGGCTTTTTGAGGGCGAAGGCGTGTTCCAAAATGGAACGGTCGGTCTGCTCGCGGAGGGGATCGGCTGGAGCAGAGAGGCCAACGTTGTGGCTCCCATATTCGCGCGGTTCGACGTCCGCCGGGCTGCCGGGGAGGACGAAGCCATCCAGGGTAGGCAACATGGTCTGGAGGCTCTGGGGGTCGTTCAGGGCCAATTCCACGGGCTCGCCGCCCGCGCGTTCCACGGCATCGGCGTAATAGCGGATTTTGCCCTGCCAGGGCTGCGTGGCAGCCAGACCTTCCTCGGACGTGCGCCAAGGGATGCCGATGCGGGGTCGGTTAGGGCCAGCGGGGATCATGGAATCCAGCATCGTAGCATCCCGTCAAAGGCTCGGGCAACCAGACGTGCGGGGAAACTACGTGGCCGGACGGTATCGCCGGAGAGGCTTTCGCTGGCGCGAGTCCGGAGCTGGAATTCGCGGGAGACTAATCTCGGAATGAGCATGGCGCTCAGTTGGACGGATCAGTTGGGTAGATCAGAGGGGAGCGTGATGGGCAAAATTAAGGGCGACTCGGTTTAACCCGCGTCGCCCTCTTTTGATTGACGGCGAAGTTTCCGCTTCCCGTCCCAACTTTGCCGGTTGCGGTTCGGTTTGACCCTTGCCGCCGCCCGCTGACTGGGGCGTGAAGCTCGACCTCTTAGTTCATCCCCCGGCTGTGACGCGGTTTGACCCGTGCCCCATCCGTGAGCGTACCGCGAAGCTCTCTCCCCGATCTCTTCCCGTGGAACCTGCTCGGTTTTACCCTTGCCGTTTCCCCGGTGGAAACCGCGGAGACCTTCTTCCCGCCCCGGTGCGCCGTAGGTTGCGAGGTTTTACCCCCGCAACTTCATGCGTCGTTTGCGAAAAGTATTCACTTCTCATTTCAACTCGAGCCGACAGTTCGGTTTAACCCTGGCTGCCATCCCGGAATTGACTCGTGAAGTTTCTCTTCCCGATCAATCTGGACGCATAGTAGGGGCGGCGCAAAAAGTTAGCAAGTGTAATCTCGCAGAAACTCTGTGGAAATATGTGCAAACCTGTGCAAGAAATCCGCGGTTGGCTGGCGGCGAATTCAGCCCGTATAAGAGCGTACGGCATAGAGCCGTACGATCAATTGATGCTGACGGCAATTTGCCGTACAATTATTGCAGCGCAAGGAGGTTCCGCGATGCCATCATCACCAAAACCGGCCATAAAAAATCAACGACTGGAAGCCCGCATCACCCGGGAACAAAAACGCCTGATTGAACGGGCGGCTCTCTTGCGCGGCAGAACGGTGACGGATTTTGTGGTCACGGAAATCCAGCAGGCGGCCGCCGCGACGATCCGCGAATTCGAGGCCTTGCAACTACGCGACGAAGCCCGCGAGCTCTTCATGCAGGCGCTGCTGAATCCGCCGGCCCCCAACGCCGCCGCGAAGGCAGCGATGGCCCGCTATAAGAAGCGGATGAAGCCCTCTTGAAGGCCGCGGAGGGCCAACCTTTGTTCTTCTGCGAGCCGCTCGCGACGAATCACGATCGAGCGGCTTTTTCGTGCGGATCGGCTGCGCTGGACCTTTATTTGAAAACCCAGGCGCGGCAGGATGCGGAAAAAAACCTGGCCGCTGTATTCGTTCTTACAGAAGACGGGAAGAAAGTGGCCGGGTATTACACGTTGTCGCAATATTCCGTGGAAGCAGACACGCTTCCGGAAGCGATCCTGAGGAAACTGACCAGGCACCGGGCAATCCCGGCGACGTTGCTGGGGCGCCTTGCTCGTGATCTTTCCTATCAGGGGCAAAACTTGGGGGAGTTGCTCTTGATGGACGCCTTGCGTAGAGCTTTCCGACTGAGCAAGCAGGTTGCTTCGTGGGCCGTATTTGTGGACGCCATCGACGAAAAGGCGGGCGCCTTTTACCGGAGGTACGGGTTTCTGGAAATCTACAGCAACCCACGGAAATTGTTTTTGCCCATGCAAACGATTGCGAACCTGGTCCGGTAACGGCTGGCTCGCACTATGCGGAGGGCTGCCGAATCCCAGGGAGGCTGGGCAGCGTTTTGCCCTTAGCCGCCTTCAAACTTAAGGGCACAAGGCCACGACAGCCCCGCGGCAGCTTCGAGAGCGCATCAGAGGAGAGGGAGGGGCAAGCCCCTCCACTACAAACCCTGAGTGGTGCGCATTCCGGGACCGAAGCACGGACTGTTTTCCCTGCTTTTGGCTCATTTTCAAAGAAATAGGATAGCCTAGGCTTTACTATTGGTCGCTTTATAAATGGGTGTTTGCCTCACGTTACGGCAGTTGGCGGCGAGGTGTCTTTTTGGGGCGGGTCCGGTGTAATATAAAACGATCAAAAAACCTCGCAAAATGCCGAAAATCTCCACAAGGGCCCTGCTGCTGGCGACAATTCTTGCAAGCCTGTTGATTGGCGCACAATTGCATTGCTGCGTGGAATTGAATTCGCAGTCGTTGGATTCGCATGTCTGTCCAATCTGTTCGGCTGGGGGATCAGCAATCGTTGCGGCCACTCCGGCCATAGAAATGGCGCCAGCCGTCAACCGATTGGAAGAGTTCGGCGTGGTGATCGCACTTCCGCTCGTTGTTCCGCAAGGCATCGCGCCGCGCGGTCCCCCGTCATCCCTGTAAACAGCCCCCACTCCCTGAAATGAAAAGCCAGTTAAGTCCGTCCCTTGCGTTCGGGGCCGGACGAGGAGTCCTCCCTTGAAGCACCGTAGTTTTTTGGCTTTGGTATTGATGGTGGTACCGCCATTCGCCGCTGGCCAGAAGAGCCCTGCGCCCGCGCCGGCGAATCCTCCAGCACAAGCAGCCGCCTCCCCGGCGGGAAAGGACCGCATTACTCTGGACGATGCGATCCGGCTTTCGCTGCTGCACAACCATGCGCTGGAGGCGCTGCGCTCCACAATCCAGCAAAGCCTTGCGGAAGAAGTGACCGCCAACCTACGGCCGAACCCGACGCTGGGGTTGGATGCGCAGTTTCTGCCGATTTTTCAGCCCAGCGAGTTCAGTTCGGAATATATCGACCAGCAGGCGCAATTCGATGCCGGCGTGGGCTATCTGTTTGAGCGCGGGAAAAAGCGTCAGCACCGGGTGCAGGCGGCCCGCGACGCGACCTCCGTGGTGCGTTCCCAGGTGGCGGACAGCGAACGCCAACTGGTTTTCAGCGTCAGCCAGCAATTCGTGGATGCGTTGCTGGCCGAATCCATGCTGGAATTCGCGCAACAGGACCTGGACAGTTTTCAGAAGACGGTGGATATCAGCAATGAGCGCTTTCGCGTGGGGGACATGAGCGAAGGCGATTTTTTAAAGATCAAGCTGCAGCTGCTGCAATTCCAGAGCGATCTTTCCGCAGCCAAACTGGCTCGCGTGCAAAGCCTGGCGGCGCTTCGCCAGCTGCTGGGTTTCGAATCCGTTCCGGATGATTACGATGTGCAGGGGGCGCTGGACTACCAGCCGGTACACGGTGATGTGGCGGGCTTAAAGTCCATTGCGGCGATCAACCGGCCGGACCTGCGCGCGGCGCAACAAGGCGTGACCGCTGCGGAAAGCCAACTGGCGCTGCAAAAAGCCAACGGCAAGATGGACATCACCGGAACGTTTAATTACACGCATACGGCGGGCGTGAATACCGGGGCGTTCTTCTACAACATGCCGCTGCCGATCTTTAACCGCAATCAGGGCGAAATCCAGCGCGCGGAATATGCCGTGACCCAGGCGCAGCAGCTCGCCAGCGAAACTGCACAGCAAGTTTCCACCGATGTGGTCTCCGCCTACGCCAATCTGCAAACCAACGACCAGATCATCCAGCTCTATCAAGGCGGCTACGTGGACCAGGCCAGGCAGTCGCGAGACATCAGTGAATACGCCTATCGCAAGGGCGCCGCAAGTTTGCTGGATTATCTGGATTCGGAACGAACGTATCGCGCCAATCAGCTTGCCTATCGCCAGGCGCTTGCAAGTTACATGCTTGCGCTGGAACAGATGCGCCAGGCGGTGGGGACGAGGAATCTGCCATGAAGCAGTTGATTACGAGACGAAAAAATATTTGGATTGGCTGTTTGCTCGGAATATTGCCGGCGCTCGTGTTCGTGGGTTGCGGCTCCGGGCCGGGGGAATCGGAGTCCAAGATGACCTCATTCACCGCCAGCGAATCGAAGGCGGACACGGCGGAACTTTTCAGCGTGCCAAAGGACCAGCTGGCACATGTGGAGATCGTGCCCGTTCAGAAGGGCCCGCTGCCACGCCTGCTACGTCTTTCCGGGGCCGTAGCATTCAATGCATTCGAAACCACGCCGGTGTTTGCAGCGATAGGCGGGCCGGTGCGCGAAATCCTGGTGGCGCCAGGACAGTTTGTGCACGCCGGGCAGCCGCTGCTCACAGTCACCAGCCCGGACTATTCGGCGGCGCGCTCCAGCTACATCAAGGCGCTGGATGCCTACGCGCTTTCCGACAAGCTTTATACGCGGGCGAAGGACCTTTTCGCGCACGGCGCCATTGCCGAGGCGGATCTGCAGCAGGCGGAGTCTGTGCACACGCAGGCGCACGCGGACGTGGAATCTTCGGCGGATGCCTTGCGCGCGCTGGGCCTGAAGGATCCGGACGCGGTGGTGAAAAATACGCTCCCGACAACTTCGGAAATTCCCATTGTTGCGCCAGTGTCAGGGGAAATTGTGGAACGGCTGGTGGGCCCCGGGCAGTTGCTGCAGGCCGGCGCGACGCAGTGCTTCACCATTTCGAATACGAATACCGTGTGGGTACTGGTGAACGTTTACCAGAGCGATCTGCCCTTCGTGCATGTGGGGGACACCGTGGAAATTAACACGGAAACGTATCCCGACGCGTTTCACGGGAAAATTTCCTATGTGGCGCCGGCGCTGGATCCCACCACTCGAACGCTGCAGGCGCGCATCGTTACGGAAAATCCCCAAAAGAAGCTTAAGAAAGATATGTATGTGACCGCGCAAGTGAATGCCGGGGCGATTCGCGATGCCATCACCGTGCCGGACACATCGGTCCTGCGCGATTCTGAAAACGAGCCGTTCGTCTATGTGCTGACCAACGGCAACCAGTTTGCCCGGCGCGGAGTGACGCTCGGCACCAGCGGCAACGGACGCACGCAGATTACCAGCGGGCTGAAGGAAGGCGAGCAGGTTGTCGGCAACGGCAGCCTGTTCCTGCAATTCAAGAACTCGATTCAGCACTAAAAAGCGCGCCGGAGACCTCTCGATGATTCATCGCATCGTCCAATTCGCTCTGCAACAGCGCTTCCTGGTGCTGATGCTCACGGTGTTGATGGCCGTGGGAGGCGCGTGGTCTTTCCGCCAGATGCCCGTGGACGCCTACCCGGATCTTTCGCCGCCGATGGTGGAGCTGATCACGCAGTGGCCGGGACACGCGGCGGAGGAAGTGGAACGGCTGACGACTCTGCCACTGGAACTGGCGATGAACGGCTCGCCACACCTGCAGGTGATGCGTTCAATTTCACTCTACGGACTCTCCGACGTGCGGTTGACGTTTGATGAAGGCGTGGATCCATACTTCGCGCGGCAGGTGGTGTTCGAACGCATCGGAGACGCAACGCTGCCACAGGGCGTCACGCCTAGCATGGCGCCGCTCTTCAGTCCCAGCGGACTGGTCTATCGCTACGTGGTGGAAAGTCCGGACCGCACGCCGATGGAACTGCACACTTACGAGGACTGGATCATTGAGCGCGCGTACAAGAGCGTGCCGGGCGTGGCCGATGATTCGGGCTTTGGCGGGCCGACGATGGAGTATCACGTGCTCCTCGACCCCACGAAACTTTACAACTATCACTTGCCGGTGGTGCAGGTGCTTTCGGCGCTGAACGCGAACAATTCGAATACCGGCGGGGGATTTTATACCCAGGGCGGGCAGTTTTACTACGTGCGCGGGCTGGGTCTGGTGAAAAGCACCGAAGACATCGGTGAAGTGGTGGTGGCCAGCTTGAACGGCGTGCCGGTGCGCATCAAGGACATCGGCCGCGTGGAAATTGGACACGCGCCTCGGCTGGGAATATTCGGCTTCCAGACCAAGCAGAAAAATAACAACGACGCGGTGGAAGGCGTGATTTTGATGCGCCGCGGCGAGCAGACGCAAAACGTGCTGGAAGGCGTCGAGAAAAAGACGGAAGAGATCAACCGGACGCTGCTGCCACCGGACGTGAAGGTGCGGCCTTACTACGACCGCAGCGACCTGGTACGTGTGACCACGGATACCGTGGAAGGCAATTTGCTTCGCGGGATGATCCTGGTTTTGATCGTGCTGATTTTCTTCCTGGTGAGTTTCCGCGCCGCGGTGATTACCGCGCTGACGATTCCCCTGGCGCTGCTGTTCGCGTTTATTTTTCTGAACTGGACGGGCGAAGCCGCGAATCTGCTTTCCATCGGCGCCATCGATTTCGGAATCATCATTGATGGCACCATCGTGATGGTCGAAAACATCTACCGCGAACTGGGCGAGCGATATGGCACCGAATATAAATTGACCGACGTGATCCTGGCGGCAGCGAAAGACGTGGACCGGCCGATCTTTTATTCCGTGGCGGTGATTATCGCGGGATACCTGCCGATTTATGCGCTGCGCGGGCCTGCCGGAAAGCTTTTCCACCCGATGGCGGACACCATGGGATTTGCGCTTCTGGGCGCGCTGGTCCTTACGCTGACAGTGGTTCCGGTCCTGGCTTCCTATTGGTTCACCGGTGGCGTGAAGGAAAAGCAAAATCCCATTTACAACTGGGTTCGCGATCAGTACGCAGGAATGCTGAAATCGTGCCTGAACCATCCGGTGATTACGATTGTGGTGGCGGCGCTGATTTTTGGAGCGACGCTGCTGCTGGTGCCGCTGATCGGCGGCGAGTTTCTGCCGCACCTGGATGAAGGCGCGGTGTGGGTGCGCGCCACGATGCCCTACACCATCTCGTTTGAGGATGCGGAGAAGTTTGCGCCGCAAGTACGCAACCTGCTGATCCAATATCCGATGGTTACGGTGACCGGATCGGAACTGGGCCGCCCTGATGATGGCACGGATCCCACGGGCTTTTTCAATTGCGAGTTTTATGTGGGGCTGAAACCTTACAACGATAAGTCCTGGTCGCAATCCTCCGTTCGAAACAAGGAACAGCTGATCGAAGACCTGCAGAAAAAGCTGGATGCCTATCCCGGCGTGATTTTTAATTTCACGCAGCCGGCGGAAGATGCGGTGGACGAGGCACTGACGGGGCTGAAATCGGCGCTGGCGGTGAAAGTCTTCGGTCCCGATCTGGACGTGCTGGAGAGCAAGGCAGTGGAGATCAAGCGGGTGCTGGCAAAAACGCCGGGGTTCACGGAACTTACCGTCGTGAAAGAGCTCGGGCAACCTAGCCTGCTGATTGAAGCGGATCGCGCGAAAATTGCGCGGTACGGAATCAACGTGGCGGACGTGGAAGCCGTGGTGCAAGCGGCGGTTGGGGGACAAGCGGCGACGCAGGTGATTCAAGGGGAGAAATTGTTTGACCTGGTGGTGCGCATGGAGCCGAAATATCGCTCCGACGCGCACGAAATCGGTAATCTGCTGGTGCCAGCTCCTGCCGGGCAGCAAATTCCGCTCGCCGAACTTGCCAGCATCAAGGAATCCACCGGCGCTTCTTTCATTTATCGCGAGAACAATTCGCGCTACATCGGCATTCAGTTTTCGATTGAAGGGCGCGACCTGGAAGGCATCGTGAAGGCCGGGCAGCAGAATATCGCCAAAGCGGTGAACCTGCCGGAAGGATATCGCCTGGATTGGGGCGGCGAATACAGCGAACTGCTGGAAGCGAAGTCCCAGCTATATGTGATCGGGCCGCTGGCGATTTTCCTGATCTTCCTGATTTTGTTCGCGCTATACGGAAACTTTAAATTTCCGCTCACGATTGCGATTGGCGTGGTGGTCACGGAACCGGTCGGCGCGCTGATTGCTTTGAAACTGACGCACACACCGCTGAGCGTCTCCAGCGCGCTTGGTTTGCTTGCGCTGCTCGGAGTCTCCGTGGAAACCGCGGTGATTCTGGTGAGCTACATCAACAAGCTGCGGCTGGAGGGAAAGAGTATTCGCGAAGCCACGCTGGATGCCTCGCTGCTGCGGCTGCGGCCCATTATGATGACGGCGCTGGTGGCCTGCCTGGGACTTCTGCCGGCCGCGATGTCCACGGGCGTTGGCAGCGATACGCAGAAACCGTTTGCGATTGTGGTGGTCGCGGGATTGCTGTCGCGCCTGCTGCTGGGATTTTTCGTGAACCCGGTGCTCTATGAGATGGTCGCGCGCGAGGGCGACGTTTTGCAGGTATAGCCGCGCGAAGTCTCCCAGCGGCAGCGGCCCTCAAAACTCCAGGCGTAATTGAACCGCAATCATGCGGGGCGTGCTGTCGCCGCCCAAACCGACCCCAAGCAAACCTGTCGGTGGAGAAGTCGTATAGGTCAGCGCGCCAAATCCAGTTTGCGTGGTGGGTTTGCCCGGGATGCCTGCCAACACCATGCTCGGCAACCCGAAATTCGGATGGTTGAACACGTTGAAAAATTGCGCGTCAAAGCGAAGTTTCATTCGCTCGCTTAAAGGAAAAGACTTCGTTAGGTAGAGGTCGCTCCAGGTAAAGTCGGGACCCCGCAATGCATTGCGGCCAAGATTTCCGAACTGGCAATTTGCCGGCGTGTCTCCTCCAGAACACAGACCCGTGCTTGGATCCACGGCGGAAACAAATGCGTTTGGGTTGAGCCATTGAATGGTGCCGGGCTGCGTGACGCCGGGAATTGCATGGTGCTCGTAGAGCGGCACGCCGGGCACAACGCTGGCGAATTGTGGCCCGCTGCCATTCACAATTCCATTTCCGTTGGCGGAATACGGTGTGCTCAAGACGGAAAATGGAATGCCGCTATGCCAAAACACAGTTCCGGAAATCTGCCAGCCGTTCAACGCGTAGCCCAGGCCTCGGCTGCGAATCTTGAACGGCAACTCATAGGTGTACTGCGCATTCAAATTATTGCGGATGTCGTAATCGCATGGCCCGGAATCGCGTGCCAAATCTCCGGGAAGTGGCGAAATAATCCCGCCGGCGGAAAACTTCAGGAACCCTCCGTTGGAAACCGTGTCCATGCAACGGCTCCAGGTGTAGTTGATTTGTCCCGTAAAGCCGCGCGCGAGCCGCTTCATCGCCGTAAGCTGCAAACCGTAATAGTGGCTGTTCGCACCGGTCGAAAATTGCGTGACCGCGCCAAAACGCGGATCAGTGGATTGCTCGAAAGGAAAGGGCGTAAAGCACCCGGCGCAAACATCCTGATAGCCGTTCACTTGAGTCAGATAGGGTTGATTCACGGCACGGGTTCCAACGTATTGCGCTTGTACGCTTCCCGTGGTTCCCAATTCACGTTGCAGGCCGAGACTCCACTCCATGAAATACGGCGCATGGAGCTTTCCATTGGGCACGGCGGTGATCGCCACGGGAGGAAGACAACTTACTGGATTCGCCTGCGGCGAAACGCACGAAAGTTCACCGCTGGCAAAGCCGGAGTTGAAGGACTGGTTTGCGGCCACGGTTGCGTCCACGGCACTTCCGGGCACTCCGGGAGCAATGGTGGTCCCACCTACGGTGCCAAGAAGCCCGCCCTGGAAAGACTGGACGTACGGCGGATTGACTCCGACAACGTCGGCGATGCTGCCCGGCAAAATGTCGCTGAAGATGCCGAAGCCGGCGCGCAGTACGGTTCTGGGCGCGAATTGCCAGGCAATCGCCGTTCGTGGCTGCAGAATCGCCAGGGGCGTCGAGGCAAAGATATTACCCAGACCAGTTTGAATCGCAGCGTTCAGGGGCTGGTTCACGTCATGGGTGACGGAGTCGAACGAGCCGGTGAGTCGAGCTATGTGTTCGTGAGGATTGAGGGGATTGGAATTGAAGGTGTCGCGCAGCCCGATGGTCCACGTCAAATTCTTGGTCACTTTCCAGGTATCTTGCGCGTACAGGTCAAGATTCAGAAAGTTGAATGGCTCATTTGCGGAGGTGGGAAAGGTCTGGGTCGCCGTGGAGGCGACACCATAAATGAACTGCGGCAATGTTGTATAGACGGCCGTTGGGACCACGCCTTCTCCGAAGTCGTAGTCATTCAGGCGAAAGATGCGTGTGTTGGTTCCAAAGCGCAACTCGTGCGACCCGTGCGTCCAAGCCAGATTGTCGTTGATGAAAAATCGCGTCGCGCTGCGCCCCTGTATCCAGGTATTATCCAGGCCGCCGACCGTCGTGAATGGGGCGTTCGCTCCGTTGCCCTCCAGAACGATGGGAAAAGCAGCTAATGTCGTTTGAAAATCGCTTGGCCCAAACAAACTCTGATACCAGGAGAAGGCAGGATTGAAATAATTCACAAGATTTTGCGAGAAGACATGCGTAAATCCCGCGGCAAAGGAATAGAGGGGCTGCGGTGAGAGGGCGTCGAAGAGCGGGTTGATCGGATCCGTGTAGGCGGCCTGAAGTCCATTGTCCGTCTGAAATCGGAACCAAGCGGAATTTTTCTCGTTGATGTTGTAATCCACGCGAACCGTTTGAACCTGTTCGTGGTCGGCGCTCGACCGCGAGATACTCTGGCGGTTTGCGCAACCATTTCCATCGTTGGCGACCGCCGGCGTGCTCCCCCCCACATCAAAGGGACAGCCCAGTACCGCAAGCGGTGTACCGCTGGTATTGCCGTAGAGCGAAAACATTTTTTGGTAAAAAGGGACGGACTGCGGCGATGGAGCGTAGACCGATCCGGTGACGGAATCCGTTCCACCGAGCGGGAGTTCCTGCAGTACGTAGCTCTGAAACGCCGGCGTTGGGACGGTTGTTGCATTCACGATGGGCAGCGCGATGCGCACCCACTCGCTGTCAAAAAAGAAAAACAGCTTGTCGTGCAGGATCGGCCCGCCCACGTTGCCGCCGAAGTGGTTCACGGTGGAGCGCGGCTTATGGTTCCCGGGGGTGGCGTTCGTGAAGTAGTTAGCGGCGTTGAGTCGCGAGCCGTTCCAAAGCTCGTAAAGGCTGCCATGAAATTGGTTCGAGCCGGACTTGGTGACGTAATTAACCTGCGAGGCGCCGTAGCGTCCCTGATCCACCCCATAGGAGAGTGTGTTGATGGTGACCTCGGAAATGGAATTCAGACCGAGCACCAGATTGGTCGAAAGCCCGCTATTCAGGTTGGTGAGTGGATCGTTTGTTTCCAGACCATCCACGATATAGCCATTGGAAAGCGCGGGGAGCCCATTGAATTCCACATTGCCATATCCGTTCGTCCCTCCGACGAAATCGTTGCCGCTCCCGGCGGTGTTGATCTGTGCTCCCGCGGCGAATTGCAATGGGTAGGTCAAATCTCCGCCGGGGTTCGGGAGATTTTCTAAGGAGCGGGCATTCAGCGTGGTGGAAGTATTCGCGTCCTCGGTGTTGAGAATCGCGACCTCGCTGCTGACCTCGATACTCTCTTTCGCCTGCGTCACCTTGATCTTGAAATCAATCGTTTGTTTCTGGCCCAGGGCCGCGGGCACGTTGTCGTTCTGCTGCGGCTCAAAACCAGCCGCTTCGACGCTGACGGAATAACCGCCGGGAGTCAGTTGCGGGAAATCGAAGCGGCCCGACGCATCGGTTTTCGCAATTCGCTTCAGTCCGGTTTGCTTATTCGAAATGGTGACTATGGCCGCGGGAACTGGAGCGCCAGTTTGGTCGACCACCCGGCCCACAATCGCAGCGGTGGTTTCGCCCTGGGCGCCGGCCGGCGCCGGAGAGAGAAAACGAAAGGCGGCACCGGCGAAGAGAAGAAAAAGCGCTTTGCGTCGCATCGCTTAGCAGAAGCCCCCTTGACCCAGCTCGCTGAGCACCTTAACTATAGTTAAGTAATTCTGTTAAATCAAGTAAACACCAGGACGGAACCGGGACGGTCAGCGGGCGCACTGAATGCTCCCGGCGAGGCCAGCGCCAGAATGTGCCCTGCAGTGGAGATTTGTGGTTGAGTGTTACGCGCGACGCGCGAGGGGTTCCGTCAGCGCGTGTTCCATGCAAAACCCGGGACGCTGAAAGAACTGTGGTAATTCGGCGAGGCGCTTGTGGAGTTTTTCCGCGTGGTCGGCGCGGACTGTAACGTGGCCCAGCTTGCGGCCTGCGCGCGGCTCTTTGCCATAGAGATGAAGGTGCGCGTTCGGAACGCGCAAAACTTCTGCGCTTTGCGGAACTTCTCCGATCAGGTTGATCATTGCGGAAACGCCGACCACCGCGGTCGAGCCGAGCGGCAGGCCGAGTATGGCGCGCAGGTGGTTTTCAAACTGGCTGGTCACCGCGCCTTCGATGCTCCAGTGGCCGGAATTATGGACGCGCGGCGCCATTTCGTTGGCGAGCAAGCGGCCATCGACTTCAAAAAACTCTATGCACAACACTCCGACGTAACCCAGCGTATCGAGCAATGCGCTTGCCGCGCGTTCCGCTTCTTTTTGCAGGCTTTCCGTCAGATTCGGTGCAGGCGCCAGGGACAAGCGCAAAATTCCTCCGCGGTGATGATTCTCAATCAGCGGATAAAAGGCAATCTCGCCACTCAACCCGCGGACACCGAGGATCGAGAGTTCGCGGGTGAACGGCGCAAATTTTTCCAGAATCAGCGGAACATCCGGCAATTCTTGGCGCACTTTTTCGACGTCTTCGGCGGTGCGCAGCAGCCATTGTCCCTTACCGTCGTAGCCCATGCGGCAGGTTTTGAGCACGGCTGGCAGTCCGACAAGTTTTACGGCAGCGTCCAGGTCCTTGCGTTTCGCCACAGGTGCGAATTCGGTGGTGGGAATGCCGAGTTTGCGGAAGAGCTGTTTTTCTCGGACGCGATCCTGCGCTTCTTCAAGAGCAATCGAGGGCGGATAGACTGGCACGCGGTCGGCCAGAAACTTTGCCGCAGCCACCGGCACGTTTTCAAATTCGTAAGTGACCACTTCCAGGCCATGGGAAAATTTCTGCAAGGCTTGTTCGTCTTGAAAGTCCGCGGTTACGCGATTGGCGATGCGGCCGACCGGCGCTTCGGGCGAAGGATCCAGAAAACGGAAATGCAGCCCCAGCGGATAGCCGGCCAGCGCCAGCATGTAGCCGAGTTGTCCGCCGCCGAGGATTCCGATGGTGGTCACTATTTTTTCCTGGGAAGCTGCTTGTGCATGGAGCGCAGAGCGTTTTGAGCCGCAACGGCAGGATCGCGCTGAGCCAGAACTTTTTTCGTTTGCGCGTGCCGAAACGCGCGTAGGGCTTCGCGAACTGAGCGATGCTTGGTGCCAAGAATCGCCGCGGCCAGCAGTGCCGCGTTGATGGCTCCGGCTTTTCCGATGGCCAACGTGCCAACGGGAATGCCGCCGGGCATCTGCGCGATGGAAAGAAGCGAATCGAGTCCCTTGAGCGCTTTTGATTCCACCGGAACGCCCAGCACCGGCAAAACTGTTTTCGACGCCGTCATGCCAGGAAGATGTGCCGCGCCACCTGCCCCCGCAATAATTACTTCCAGGCCGCGCGTTTCCGCGGAGGACGCATAATCGAAAAGGAGATCCGGGGTACGGTGAGCGGAAACCACGCGGGTTTCGTACGCCACGCCAAGCTCGCGCAGGGTGTTCGCGGCGTGCTCCATGGTCTCCCAATCAGAGGTGGAACCCATGATGATGCCCACCAGCGGCGCACTCGATTTTCCGTTCGCGGCACGCGATTTTTTCTTCATGCTTTTGGTCTTCGCCCTAAGTTTGAATTGGTACCCACAAAATAGAACGCCGGCCGCTGGGCCGGCAGAATCCTGAAGAAGTCCCATTCTACGGCCTTTTTCAGCGCGATGCGACCTTTCCGCGCGTTTTCCACACGTGGCGCAACTCGCCGACCAGGTAGAGCGAACCGGTAATAAAAATCGCGTCTTCCGGCTTGGCTTTGGCCAGCACGGAATCCAGTGCCTGTTCGGCGTTCGGAATCATCGCGAATTGCCTGGCATGGTCGCCGGCGATTTCGGCAAGCTGCGCGGCGCTGACGGCGCGCGGGGTTCCGGGCTGGGTGAATATCACTTCGTGGGCGTGCGGAAACAGCAGGCCAGCTACTTCGTCGACGGCTTTGTCGCGCATGGCTCCATAGATCAGGAAACACCTTGCGGTCCGCAAAATTTTCCTGGAGAAAATGGGCCAGCTCGCGAGCGGCGCCGGGATTGTGCGCGCCATCGAGATAAATGTCCGGCCGCGTCTGCAGGCGTTCCAGGCGCCCGGGCCATTCCGTGTCCGCAATGCCCTGCACGATATTTTCATCGGTGATGCGATAGCCGCGATTCTGGAGGATGCGCGCGGCGGCAAGCGCGTTCAATGCGTTTTGCAATTGAAACCGGCCGGGCAGGCTGGGCTCTAAGCAATAGGTGTTCGGGGTTGCGGTCTCTAAAACTGTGGCACGGGCGCGTCCGCCTCGAACGTCTCGTTTTCGACCCGATAAGCTTCGCTGGTCTCGACAAACGGGCAGACGAGTTCCTTCGCCCGCGTGACCAGCACTTCATGTACTTCCGGAAATTGCGGGGCGAACACGGCGGGCACTTGCGGCTTGAGGATTCCCGCTTTCTCACCAGCAATTTCCTTCAGAGAATGCCCCAGATAGTTTTCGTGATCGAAATCGATGCGCGTGATGATGGTGACCACCGGCGCAACGACATTTGTCGCGTCCAGCCGGCCGCCCAGGCCGACCTCGATCACCGCAAATTCCACGCGCTCCTGCGCGAAGGCTTCGAAGGCCAATGCGGTCACGCACTCGAAATAGGTGGGATGCGCCTGCAGCTTGCCTTCGGCCAGAAGCTCTTCGATCACCGCGTGGATGCGCGTGAAAACTTCTGCGAAACGCTCGTCGGAAATCTCTTCACCGCCGATGCGCACGCGTTCATTGATGCGCTCCAGATGCGGCGAAGTGTTCAGCCCGGTGCGAAAGCCCGCTTCGCGAAGAATCCGCTCGACAAAGGCAGCTGTTGATCCTTTGCCGTTTGTGCCCGCGATGTGGACCACCGGGCAAGCGCGATCCGGCCTGCCGAGACGTTCCAGCAAAATCGTGATGTTTTCGAGACTGAACTTGGCGGCTGCCGCCTGCGTGGGCGCCGCCAACTCTCGGCCCAAAGAAAGCAGATAGCGAACCGCGTCTTCGTAGTTCATTTCAGGAGGTAAGCAGGTCGAGCGCGCTGGAGATGAAGCTCTTGAGATCCTTGCGGTGCACGACGGCGTCCAGGAAACCGTGCTCCAGCAGAAATTCGGAGCGCTGGAAGCCATCGGGCAGCTTCTGGCGGATGGTCTGCTCGATCACGCGGGGACCGGCAAAACCGATCAGCGCGCCCGGTTCGGCAATATTCAGATCGCCCAGCATCGCGAAACTTGCGGTGACGCCACCGGTGGTCGGATCCGTCAGCACCGAAATGTACGGCAACTTTTCTTCGTCCATGCGGGCCAGCGCCGAGGACACTTTCGCGAGTTGCATCAGGCTGATCGTGCCTTCCATCATGCGCGCGCCGCCGGAGCAGGACACCACGATCAGCGGCTGCCTCGTTTCCATGGACATTTCAATCGCGCGCGTGACTTTTTCGCCGACCACCGCGCCCATCGAGCCGCCGATGAAGCCAAACTCCATCGCACAGATGATCACGGGCTTGCCATTCAATTGGCCTTCGGCAGTGATGATCGCATCATTCAAGCCAAGTTTTTTCTGCGCCTCTTTGATGCGTTTGGCATACGGCTTGGTGTCCACGAATTTCAGCGGGTCCGTAGAGACCATGCCTGGGTCGTGCTCGGTCCACTTGCCGTCGAAGAGCAGCTCCAGTCGCTTTTTCGCATTCACGCGGAAGTGGAACTGACACTTGGGGCACACGAACAGATTTTCTTCCAGGTCTTTGCGAAAGACGATCGCGCGGCAGGATTCGCACTTCACCCACAAACCCTTCGGTGCGGACGCGGCGCTCTTCGGGCGGCGTCACCTGGTCGATTGATTTTTTGTCCCGCTTGAACCACGACATGGAAAAATATTTAGTCCTTAGTTTTAAGTGCTAAGTGATCGTTCGCCGAAAACTGCCGGCTCAATAGTCGATCCCCCGCTGCGCCAGTATACCCTTCGTGTAGGGGTGTTTCACTTCCTTCATTTCGGTGACCAGGTCCGCCGCCTCCACTAGTTTGGGATGGGCATTGCGGCCCGTGCAAATCACGTGCACCTGCTCCGGCCGGCCCTTCAGCGCCTCGACTACTTTTTCCGCGTCCAGCATTTTGTAGCTGATCGTGTAGTTGATCTCGTCCAGCACCACCAAATCGTACGTGCAGCTATAGATCGCCGCGCGACCCGATTCCCAGCACTCTTCCGCAAGACGAATATCCTCCGGATCGGTTTCCGCGCCGCCCACTTTCACGAAGCCGCGGCCCATTGGGACGAATCTCAAACTTATCGTCACCCAGCATTTTCGCGGCATCGAGTTCGCCGTAATGCCACGAGCCCTTGATGAACTGCACCATCAGCACGCGCAAGCCTTGCCCAACCGCGCGAAACGCCGTACCCAGCGCACACGTGGTTTTTCCCTTGCCGGGTCCGGTATAAACAATCAGGAGTCCTTTTCCTTCAGGCATGAATCCATTTCCCTGTCTGGACGCGGTGTCAGGTGAGTCTTCTAAGTCTGCGGAGTCATGCGGCAAACGTCAAGTTGTCGAAAATTGTGGTGCCGAAAAACGGCGCGCGCCAGCTAAAGCCCCAGACGTTTCACTAATTCGTCGACGATCACGTGCGCGTGTTCCATGGCGACTTCGCCAAGGCCTTCTTTCGGCGGGGACTTTTTATCCTTCAAAACAATCCAAAGGCCGGGGCGATAGACTTCGTCTTCCGCTGGGCAGATCGCGCCGGTCAACTGGGCAATTTCAAAGTTGGGGACGTGGGAGAGCCCCAGGTCCACCAGATGCGAATCGTTGGGCAAGGGCGGCGGGTTGCAGATCAGTTCGGTCAGGATGCCGCGTGCGTCGTCCACCAGATCGCGAAAACCCTGCGAGACCAGCAGCGCATCGATGTCCCGCGGAGTCGGCTGCTCGATCTGTTCCAGATCGTAATCCGGCAGCGGTTTTTCCAAAGGAATTTCGATCGCAACTGATGGGCGGTCTTTATCGGGAGCGAAGCGTATGGGCATGAAGTTTACCGTTGCACATCATTTCATGGAACCCGGGAAAACGCACTCTGGCAATCATCGCTGGGTTCCAGCAGGGTGCCAGCTATTTTGGATAAGGACTTCCGGAGAGGATCGCAAACGCGCGATAAATCTGTTCGGCCAGCATCGCGCGCGCTAACTCGTGGGAATAGGTCATCGGACTGAGCGAAATTTTCTGCCTCACGCGATCCCGCAGACTGTCTGGGAAGCCGCCCGCATCGCCGCAAACAAAAATTATCTCGCGCGTGCCGCGGTCGCGCTCTCCGCCGATCCACTTTGCAAATGCTTCGGAATCGTGGCTCTTTCCGCCAGCATCCAGCAGGACGGAAGTCGCGGCGCGGTTCACTTCAAGACGTTTCAACGCCGCGGCGGCATCCCGCACTTCCGCCACTTCGACGGGCGAACTGCGTGAAATGCGCTTCACATAGTCCTGCAGCACGGCGTTGATTTCCGGCCGCCGCGTCTTGCCCAGCATCAGCAGGCAGATTTTCATGCTGTGAGTCTACCCTTCCCTGGCGCGCCCCCCAATGCGGCGCATAATTTAATTTGGGAATCTTTCACACCGCGAATATGATGGCCGTGAATCCGCCTTTCGAATATGGCCGAAAAGCAAATCGTATCGCACGCATTCTATAACGCCGAGCTCCGCAGCGAACGTGTGCGCATTTTTGGCGTGCTCACCTTCCTCGCCGTGGTCGCAGTCGTTCTAACCATTCGCGTTTTCCTGCTGCACACCACGGTCCTCAGCGGTCATGCCGGCTGGAACCTGGTCCTCGCCGCAACGCTCGGCCTCTACGAGTACGCCATGCTGCGGCTGGTGAATCACGCGCTGCGGGCGAATCAGGAATTTCCACGCATTCTCTGGGTGAGCAGCACGATTCTGGAAACGGCCGTGCCCGCCATCGGCGTGGCCTGGTTGACGAATCCGGGTTTCGACTCCGCATACCGCCCGCTGGCCAGCCCCGCCACGCTGCTGTTTTTTGTTTTCATCATTCTTTCGATTTTGCGCCTGGATCGCTGGATCTGCCGGATTGCAGGCATCACCGCGGCCGTCACTTATGTTGCCGCCGCCGTTTATCTGGGCTGGATTCCGCCAACGCCCGGGCACCCCGCGCCGGTGACCCAGACCGACGTGACCCTTTACGCCGTCATTCTGCTGGTCAGCGGTTTTATCGCCGGCGGAGTGGCCGGCGAAATTCGCAAACATGTGGAAGCCGCGCTTCGCGAAGTGGAGACTCGTCGGCAGCTCGACCGCGTGCAGCATGATCTGCAGACCGCGCGCGATATCCAGCAGGCGCTGCTGCCGCAGGGGCCACCCGAAATTTCGGGCTATGCGGTGGCGGGTTGGAACAAGCCGGCCGACGACACCGGCGGCGATTTCTACGATTGGATGACCTTGCCAGACGGCCGCCTGATTATTGTTCTGGGCGACGTCACCGGCCATGGGATCGGGCCTGCCCTGCTGATGGCAGCGTGCCGGGCGTACGCGCGGTCCAGTTTCGCGGCGCATGCGGAATTGTTGCCCGCAGTCACGCAAATCAATGCCTCCATCGCGCGAGATCTGGATCCCACACGATTCGTCACGTTTGCAGGGGTTTCCTGCGCGCCGGGCACGGGGGAGATCGAAGTTCTCTCCGCCGGGCACGGACCGATTATTCTCTATTCGGCCGCGCGTGATTCCTTCCGTGAAATCGATTCGCAGGGCGTGCCGCTGGGGATCCTCCCCGACCTGGTTTCCGGCCCGCCAACCAAGCTTCAGTTGGAAAAAGGCGACATTTTCCTGCTGATCACCGATGGATTTGTGGAATTTGAAAATCCGGCGCACGAAGAGTTTGGAAAAAAACGACTGGAGGAAGCGGTGCGGAAATCACGCGCTTTGCCTCCCGAACAGATCATCACAGCGCTTTACGAAGCGGTGCTGGCCTTTTCAGGCGGCACCAAACAGATGGACGACCTCACCGCGGTGCTGGTCAAGCGAGTGTAGCGCGGACTTTGTCAGACCCTGGATTCACCTCGGCTTGCGATCCCGCAATTTTCCCTGCACTCACATTCCAGAATCGAAGGTAAATTGTCATCCTGAGGGCCGCGTATTTTGCGGTCCGAAGGATCTCAACGTAAAATTCGTGCACACGCATTAGGTTGCGATTCTTTGGGCATCCTCATCGGATGCCCTCAGAATGACAATTCGGTGCTTTGTGCGATTAAATCGGAAGACGGGAATTACAGGTGGCAATTCGGGAGCGTGTGACGACCCGCTACCCTGGAACAATGCACTCGCCTTTTACAATCCACTAGCCTGCTTTTTCGGAAAGCTCTCTGCGCCCGCGCGATTCCGGCTCGTCCGGAATCACCAGCGAAGGCGCTTGCCGCCACAACCGCTCCAGATCGTAAAAACGCCGCGCCTGTTCGCCAAAAACGTGGACGATGAAGCCGCCAAAATCCAATAGCGCCCATTCCGCGGAACGATGCCCTTCGCGATGCACCGGACTTCGCTTCATCTCGCGATGCAGCGAATCCTCAACTTCGGAGCAGATGGCCTGCAACTGGGGGGTGCTGTAGCCGGTGCAGATCACGAAATATTCCGTGAATGCGCCGAGCCCGCTCAAATCGAGCACCGTGATTGCGCCCGCCTTTTTTTCCTGCGCCGCTTCCACGGCCAACCGCACGCCTTTCGGCAATTTTTCCAATTTCACCGGTAGAGCCCCTGTTTCAAAATGTATTCTTCCACTCGCGCGGAGACCAGGCCATGTATAGACTGCCCACGGTTTGCCTTCCGGCGGATGTCGGTCGCGCTCACTTCGCTGGAAACATTTTCCAGCAAGTAGACGGTTGTCTTATCCAGGCGCGCCACAATCGGCGTGCCGTGCGCGATGGTTTCTTCTTCCTTCTCGCGCTTCTGGTTCGGGCGCCCGTGCAAATCCGGAGGAATCACCAGTCGCAACGCTTCCAGGCGAATTCCCGGACGGTTGGCGATCACAAAATCGCACAGTCCCAGAAGCGTTTCGTATTCCTTCCACATCGGTATATCCAGAAACGCGTCCGCGCCGATGATAAAGAAAATGCGGTCGCCCTGCCCGTGATACGCGTGCCGGAAATAACGCACGGTATCCACGGAATAATGAAGCTGCGTGCCGCTGAAGTCCTCACCCGCCTCCGTCAGCGACGGCACAAAATGCGGATGCTCAGCGGCAGCCAGCGCCACCATCGCAAAGCGGTGCGGAAAAGGCGCCAGATGCTGCTTCAGCTTGTGCGGCGGGCGGCTTGCTGGAATAAAATGCAGCTCGTCAAAATTAAAACGCCGGTCCGCGGCGCGCGCGACGGCAAGATGTCCGGAATGGATGGGATCAAACGAACCGCCAAACAGTGCAATGCGCCTGGGATCGTGTTTTGACGCCGTACGGTGAGCTGAAGCCTGCGCAGTGGTCAATCCGCCTCCCGGATGTTCCCCAATCCGATTCTCTCACGAATTCTTGCCACTCGCTGCTCCCGCTTCCTGATCGTCCTCGCCGGAATCTTCGTCGTCTGCTTCATAGACTTCGAGGCCCAAGACTTCCTGCTCGTCCGCTTCCGCCTCACGCGCAACGCCGGCTTCCGTTTCTTCGTCCTCGAATGCTTCCTTCGGAATTTTATCCAACGCGTCCGCGATGCCGCGTACAAGTTCCTTCACGCCTTCGCCGGCAGCCGCGGAAATCGCATGAAATTCCAGGTCCTTTTTCTTACAGAATTTCTGCAACTCTTCCAGCCGGGTGCGATCCGTTGTGGCGTCCAGTTTCGTTGCCACCACTATCATGGGCTTTTCCAGCAATTTGACGCTGAATGCGCCGAGTTCGCCTTCGATAATTTCAAACGCCTTCACGGGATCCATCTCCGCCATGTCGCTGGTGTCAATCAAGTGCACCAGCAGCCGCGTGCGCTCCACGTGGCGCAAAAAGCGAATGCCCAGGCCCGCGCCCTGGCTGGCGCCTTCAATCAGCCCCGGCAGATCCGCAACCACATAGGTGCGTCCAAGCTCCGTGCCGTGTCCGCCTGTTCCGCCGTCGGCATTCACCACGCCCAAATTCGGCTCCAGAGTGGTGAACGGATAATTCGCAATTTTTGGTCGCGCCGCGCTGATCACGGAAATCAGAGTGGACTTTCCCGCGTTCGGGAAGCCCACCAGGCCAACGTCCGCCAGGAGTTTCAATTCCAGCCGCAGGGTCCGCTCTTCGCCAACTTCACCTTCTTCTTTTTCGCGGGGAGCCTGGTGCCACGGTTTCGCGAAGTGCTGATTGCCGCGCCCGCCGCGTCCGCCCTGCGCCACCAGCACGCGCTGCCCGGGCCGCTTCAAATCCGCCAGCAACTCCTCGCCGGTGGCGTCGAATACCAACGTGCCCACCGGAACTTTCAACACCATGTCGTCGCCGGACTGCCCGGTGCAGTTCGAACCCTCGCCGTGCCGGCCGCGATCCGCCTTGAACTCGCGGTTGTAGCGGTACCGCAGCAGCGTATTGTCATTGGGATTCGCTTCCAGATAAACGGTGCCGCCCCGGCCGCCATCCCCGCCCGAGGGTCCGCCACGCGGGACGTACTTCTCCCTGCGAAACGCCACGCAGCCGTTTCCGCCATCCCCCGCCTTCACCGATATTTTCGCTTCGTCAACTAACATGCTTCACTCTTCTCTGGGCGCTTTCTCTGTGCTCTCCGTGTCCTCTGTGATGAAAAATCCTTTCGTCAATACAAGGCCGCTTACCGTTTAGCCTATAAAGACAAAACGGCCCCGACTCACGCCGGGGCCGCTCGAATGACTTCGAACTTAGTTCGCGGCCTTCGCTTGCTCCGCCTCAGGTGTCACGCTGATAAACCGGCCCCGGTTTCCTTTGTCTTCAAACTTCACGTAGCCAGTGACCAGCGCAAACAACGTGTCGTCCTTGCCCTTGGCCACGTTGACGCCCGGCTGGTGCCTGGTGCCGCGCTGCCGGATCAGGATCGTGCCGGCGTTCACCAATTGTCCGCCGAACCGCTTGACGCCCAGCCTCTGCCCGTGTGAATCGCGGCCGTTTGTAGACGAGCCGCCGCCCTTCTTATGTGCCATGACTGAATCCTTCCCTGTAGTGGCCGGACTTCAGACCGGCCAGCCAATAATTCAAAATAAATATAAATTGTTAAAGCTTGATCTCGCCGACCTGCACGGCCGTGTAGTTCTGCCGGTGGCCCCGCTGAATCTTGTACTGGTTGGTCTTCTTGAACTTCAAAACGGTAAGCTTCTTGGCGCGGCCCTGCTGCACGATCTTGCCCGTGACACTGGCCTTGCCCGCATCCGTTCCTGCCAACACTTTCTTGTCGTCGGTGTGTACCGCCAGCACGGTTCCGAACTTCACCTGCTCGCCCACTTCACCCTTGACCCGCTCAATGCGGATGGTGTCGCCGGGCGCGACACGATACTGCTTTCCCCCGGTCTGTATAACAGCGTACATCTCTCCTCCAAGGCTCAAGACAAACACTAATTATACGGGTCGGGTCGCGGTATCGTCAACGCGCTTCTCTGCGACTTCCGGTGTTTTCTAGAAGAAAACAGCAGGGGAGACGCCGAAGTGTTTGCTGAGGCGCTGGATGTGGCCTTTGTTCAATTCCCGCTTGCCACGAAGGATTTCGGAGACCACGCTCTCCGATCCAAGCATGGGAGCTAAGTCCTTTTGCTTCAGGTTGTTCGCGTCCATCAATTCCGCCAGTACTTCCACTGGGCTGGCCGCGCGGATTGGATAGTGCTTTTCCTCATAGGTTTCGATCAACACGGTCAGCAGCTCGGCGAACTCTTTTTCCTTGGTGGTCAGTCGAGTTTTCTTTTCCAGTTCCAGCAATACGGAAATATAGCGCTCATTCTGAGCATCGGAGGTGATCACTTTCGGCGCAGCAACGCCTTCCAAAGTGTCTTTTTCAATCACATTCGCAATCATTTTTCCAGCGCTCCTTCCCATATTCGGAGTGACTCAGAATGTGCAAAATGAAAACTTCGTGGCTTCGGTAGTTGATATACGCGATCAATCGGCACCGGTTGTTGCTGATGTCGAACACAACGCAGATGCCGGCAATGTCCGAATTTTTCCAAGTGCTTTTGACGTCGCCGAAGTGCGCCCAATCCGTCGAGTTGTTGTCGACGATCTTGTACCAGGCCGCTCAGCGAAGCGCCCCATTCCGGGTGGGTACTGCTTGCTTCTCGAATTTTCCTACGGCTGATAACCCGCACGGCAAGTCTTCGCATTCTGCGAAGTTGACGTCAAGCCATTTTGGAGACCCTAAAAATCAAACCGGTAACCCAGAATCATCTTTGTCAGCAGGTGGTCCGTGGATTTCGTTACGCCCACGCCGACGCCAAAATTGATTTCCCACTTTTCCGACAAGTTCAGATCAATCGCCGGAACGATCTGCTGCTGTTGTTCGGAGACAGGGTAGAACCCCGACGTTGGTCCCAGCGACCCGTAATATTCCACGCCGCCCGCGATCTTTTTCGTGATGTCATAGCTCACCTTGAAATTCGGCGAAAAAATGAACCCCTGATCCTGGCTCGGTCCGTGAAAAGATTTGTCGAACGCGGGATTGAAAGACAAATACCAGCGCCCCATCTGCTTGTCGATGATCGGCCGCAATTCATACGTCCAGGTATCCGCGGAAAACTGGCTGCGCTGGTAGCCGAACTCCTGCGAAATGCTGACGCCCACCGGCCAGTGCCAGCTTGGCGGCACGCGCACGCGCGGCCGGATGTGATCGCCCACCCAGTCCACTCCGTAACCGTTTTGCGAGGAGGTGAAAATGTAAAAGCCAACCTCGAACCAGTCGTTGAATCCATGGGTGATTTCCACGGTTTCATGCAACTGGTGATTGGTGGGATACATGCCGTCCACCGAGGTTTTCGATCCCTGAAACGTGAAGTTGCTGTGCAACTCCACCATCGTGTGCCCGGCCGCGACGGTATCCGAGCCATACACCTGGATTTCGTAGTTATCCTGCGCTCGCACCAGCTTTGCGCTCGCCAACCCGGTCACAAGGACAACGATTACTACCCACGTCCAGCTCCAGTTCATTCGTCTCCCCTCAGCCTACAGCCCCTATAGTCTCCTATGATTCAGCTGGAAGTGGTTATTAAGCTTTGCGGGGGAATCGATTCCCGAGCTGCTCCGCAATCCGGTGAGTAAAGGCTAAGCGTGGGGATGCGCCTTATCGTAAATATCCATCAGCTGGCGCATCGAAGCATGGGTATATTTCTGGGTTGTCGAAAGTGACTGGTGGCCCAGCAGCTCCTGAATCGCCCGCAGGTCCGCTCCATCAGCCAGCAGATGCGTGGCAAAGGCGTGGCGCAGCGAGTGGGGATGCAAATCCCAGTTGACGTTTACGAGCCTCACGTATTTCTTCACGATTCGCCCGATGCTTCGCTGTGTCAACCGGCGGCCGCGGTAATTCAGGAACACCGCGTCCACGCTGGCTTTGCGGCCGGCCATGATCGCACTCCAACAGCAACCCTTCCCGCAGCGCCCAATAAGCTTTCAGTGCCTGCGCTGCTTTTTGCCCGTAAGGCACGATGCGTTCCTTGTTGCCCTTGCCGCGCACGCGCAGCATCTGTTCCTTCTGATCCATGTCAACCAGGTTCAAACCGGTCAATTCGCTGACGCGAAGTCCCGCGGCGTAGAGCAATTCCAGGATGGCGCGGTCTCGCGGCAGCAATAAACTGTCCTCATCAATGCGCGAGCCGGTTCGCGGCGCGGTGGAAATCTTCGCGCTTCCTGTTTTTTTTGCCCCCGGCTTGCGCACCGCTTTCCTCCCCGCATGCCAGCTGGTTCAAAAATCCATTCATTTCTTCCGCGGAGAGCACCGCCGGAATCCGCTTTGGCAGCTTTGGCGTCGGCACCAGCCGCGCAGGATTTTCGTTCAGCTTCCCTTCCCGCACGCAATATTTGAAAAACGAGCGCAGCGCCGCCAGCTTCCGCGCGATGGAACTTTTCTCCATTCCTTGCTCATGCAGGTGCCCAACGAATTCGCGGATCACATGATGCGTCAACTGCTTCAGCTCCGGCGTCTCCACGCCCGGCGGCGTCAAAAACGTCACAAACTGTTCCAGATCGTTTCCGTAATTGATCAGCGTGTGCGGGGACGCGTTCCGCACCGACCGCAGATATTCCAGGTATTTTTGGATCGTTGGCTTCATGCTCCGCCGCGCTTCTCCTTAAAGTATAGATACACTCCGGCGCGCAATTGGTTTTCCTCGAGGGGCTGTTGCTTACGTTGTCCGCCGCGGGCTGCTTCAGGCTTTCACGCCAACCGGCGTCGCTTCTTCCACGTGCGCGGCCGGCTTTTCCGCGGGCTTCTCTTCCGGCGCCAGTTTCTCCCAGTCGCAGCCTTCCTTCAGGCAGGCGCGTACCACGCCAATCTTGGTCTTCTTCTCCACCACAAATGGCGCCCCGCACTTCGGGCAAGGCTCCGCGATGGGCATGAATGGAGTGGTGAAATCGCAATCGGGATATCGCGAGCAGCCATAGAACACGCGGAATCTTCCGCGTCCGCCCTTGCCCATGCTTCCGCGCTTCACAAATTCCCCTTCGCTGCACTTCGGGCATTTGATGCCCATGGTGATCGGCCGCGTGTACTTGCACTTCGGATAGCCGGAGCAGCCGATGAATTCGCCGAAGCGCCCGTGCTTTTTCACCAGGCCATTGCCATCGAGCGGACACTTCTCATCCAGCGGCTCGTCTGGCTGGTGCGCGATTCGCGTCCCCGCCACCAGTCGCCGCGTGGTTTTGCAATCCGGGTAACCCGTGCAGGCCAGGAACGCGCCGAAACGCCCGCGCTTCAGCGCCATTTCCTTGCCGCAGTTCTCGCAGTATTCAACCTTGTTTTCCGCGTCCTCGGGAATTTCCTCGGACATATCCTGAATGAAATCGCATTCCGGATAGCGCGAACAACCCAGGAAGAATCCGTGCCGGCTGATGCGCTCCAACAACTCGCCCTGGCCGCACTTTTCGCATTTCTTTCCAGTCGGGATTCCCGCCTTATAGGAAATCATTTCGTCGCCGGCCTTATCCAGGTCCACGACGAACTTTTCCCAGAACTCCTTCACAGACTCGCGCCACGGCAGCTTGCCTTCTTCAATCTCGTCCAGTTCTTCCTCAAGCCGCGCCGTGAACTTCACGTCGAACACATCTTCAAAACTCTTGATCAGCAGCACACAGACGCGCTCGCCAAGCATTGTCGGCGTAAAACGTCCCTGATCCTTCTTCACGTACTCGCGCTCGACAATCGTTGAAATAATCGAAGCGTACGTCGAGGGCCGCCCGATGCCGTCCTCTTCCAATTCCTTCACCAGCGTCGCTTCCGTATAGCGCGGCGGCGGCTCCGTGAAATGCTGCTCGGGCTTGATGGATTCCAGCTTCAAGATCTGCCCTTCGGTCACGCGCGGCAGCGCCTTGCCTTCGCCTTCTTCGTCCTTCTCATCATCTTCGCGGTCCGCGCCCGCCACCGGAATCTGGTAGACCTTCAGGAAACCGTCGAACTTCATGATCGAGCCGGTGGTCCGAAACGTGTAATCACCGGCGTTGATATCAATCGTGGTCTGGTCGGAAACCGCCGGCAACATCTGCGAAGCCACAAACCTCTGCCAGATCAACTGGTAGAGTTTGAAAACGTCGTCCTCGAGATACTTCCGCACATCTTCCGGCGCCCGCGCCACATCGGTGGGGCGAACCGCTTCGTGCGCTCCCTGCGCATCCTTCTTCGACTTGTAGAAATTCGGCTTCTCCGGCAAATACGCGCTGCCAAACCGTTCCGGGATCAGCGCCCGCACCTGCTCCAGCGCATCGTTCGACACCTGCACCGAATCCGTGCGCATGTAAGTAATCAGCGCCACCGAACCTTCTTCACCCAATTCCACGCCTTCATAAAGCCGTTGCGCCAGCGCCATCGTGCGCTTCGCCGTGTACCGCAGCCGGTTATACGCCGCCTGCTGCAGCTTGGAAGTGGTGAAGGGCGGCGGCGCGTTTCTCCGCTTTTCCTTCAGCGTGACGCTGGCCACCTGCCACTTCGCCTTATTCACCGCGGCCACAATCGCGTCCGCGGCTTCCTGGTTCGAAACTTCGATGTCCTCGCCGTTCTTCTTCGTCAGCCGCGCCTCAAAAGCCGGCGGCTCGCCCGCGTCCAGCATGGCGTGGATAGTCCAATATTCCTGCGGAATAAACGCGCGGATCGCCTGTTCGCGCTCCACGATCAGCCGCAGCGCCACCGTCTGCACGCGCCCGGCGCTCAGGCCCGCGCCGCACTTTGTCCCACAGCAGCGGCGAAATCTTGTAGCCCACGATGCGGTCCAGCACGCGCCGCGCCTGTTGCGCGTCCACCAGTTGCGCGTCCACCTGCCGGGGCTTCTCAAACGCCGCGCGAATCGCCTTCGGAGTGATTTCGTTGAACGTCACGCGAAAAATCTTCTTCGGATCGATGGGATCGATCTCAATCTTTTCCTTCACCGGCGGCTTCTTCGCGAACTTGCCCTTCGCACCCTTTTTTCCAGCCGTCAGCGCGGCCGCAGCAGCTTCCGCTTCCTTCGCGTCCTTGTCCCCGTTCTTTTTCCCGTTCTTCGTGTCTTCGTCGTCATCGGGAATCAGAAACTTGGCCGGCTTAGAGAGCACCATCGCCAGATGCGCGGAAATCGCCTCGCCCTCGCGGTCCGGGTCGCCCGCCAGATAGACCGCATCGGCGGTCGCCGCGCTCTTCCGCAGGTCGTTAATCACCTTGCCCTTGCCGGGGATTACCTGCAGCGTGGGCTCGAAAATTTTGGGGTCGTCCAGATAGATCGGTTTCAGCGGAGGTTTCGGCGCCGCAGCCTTTCCGCCGCGCTTGCTCTTCTTCTTTTTCTTCTTCGCGTTAATTTCGTCTTCGCCTATGGGCAGACGGATTCCGATCGTCTTCGTCGGCAGGTCCATCACGTGGCCGATCGAAGCCTTCACGGTGAAATTTTTCCCAAGATATTTATTAATCGTCTTCGCCTTTGCCGGCGACTCGACGATAACCAATGAACGTCCCATGTGTTCCTTTGTAACCTGCGAGGCTGCGTTTGGAAGGCCGACCGGGGCGGGCTGTGTCCTTCTCGCTACCTTATATATACCTGCTGGCGCTGGGGTCCCTCTGCTGGAAGATGCCCGAAATCGCCGGTAGGGTGCATTTCGCTCGCGGCGGCTCGCTAACCCCTGCGCTTACAACAATACTTTGCTGAACTGCTTTCCAGGGAGCTGGCGCAGCATCCCTTTCATCTCCAAGTCAAAGAGGGTAGCCAGAACTTCGCTGGAATTCAACCCGCTGGTTTCCACAATATCGTCAATACCCCGCGGCTCTTCCACCGTCAGCAGGTCATAAAGCCTTTTTTGTGAGTCAGTTAGACTGCTTTCTGCCAGGAAATTCCGCTGCTCCGAACCCACCACCTCGGCCTGTACCAAAGCCGCCCTCACCGGAGTTGGCAGCTCTTCGATCACGTCTTCGGCGTTGGTCACCAACTTGGCTCCCTGCTTGATCAATTGGTTCGGCGCAAAGCTCATCTCCTGCGTTGCGTTCCCCGGAACGGCAAAAACTTCCCTCCCAAACTCCATCGCCAGCCGCGCAGTGATCAACGATCCGCTGTACTGCTTCCCCTCGACAATCACAACCCCGAGCGGCATCCCGGCGATTATCCGGTTGCGCACCGGAAAATTTTCTGGCGCCGGATGCGAGCCCATCGGAAACTCGCTCAAGATTGCGCCGCGCTCCAGCACCTTTTCGTAGAGTTTTTTATTCTCTTTCGGGTAGCACACGTCAATGCCCGTTCCGATCACGCCAATCGCCTGGCCACCCACCGTCGTGGCTCCCTGGTGCGCGATCGCGTCCACGCCGCGCGCCAGGCCGCTGACGATCGCCAGGCCACGCTTGGCCAGGTCGCGCGCCAGGCGTTCCGTCATCTGCGTGCCATAAGCTGTCGGCCGCCGGGTCCCCACAATGCTCAGAGTCGGCTGGTTCAGGATTCCCGCGTCGCCCCGCACATAGAGCATCACTGGCGGATCGTAAATCTGCAGCAAGGATTGCGGGTATTCCGGCTCGGTCCAGTTCACCAGCCGCGCGCCCACCGCCCGCAACGACGCCACCTCTTTTTCCGCGCGCCAGAAATGCTGCTTCTTATAGAGCGCCTGCGCAACCGGTGCCGGCAGGTTGCAGGATTCCAGTGCCGGCAGGCTCGCCCGGAACACACCTTCCGGCGATCCAAACTCGCGCAGCAATCGCGCGGACAGCCGGGCCGCTACGCCGGGCGTCAGGGTCATGGCCAGCCAAGAGAGGGAAGCTTCCAGCTCCATCGCCCCCTGAGCCTATGAGCATACTAACCGACTTGTCAAGTGCTTACAGAATATTAGGAGAGAGTGATAAAAACCTCCGACGCGAAGCTATCCGCGCCGGAGGTCTCTTCGTGTTTCGTTACCTATTTCTTGCTTGGTTGCTTTCAGTTAGTGGCCGTCGTGGTCCCGGTCGAAGTCAAACAAATCGAACAGGTCGCCAAGGGCCGGCGTGTTCGTCGGCACATAGGGGTTGTCCCACTCCGCCTTAGGATTGGGCAGGTTGTCGCGGCTGCGTCCGCTGATGGTCGGCAGGTTCCAGTTGCGCTCGATGAACTTCAGCACGGAAACGTGGTCCGCATACTGGTGCGAGATGTGCCCGGGCTTCGTGTACTTGGACACAACGATCATCGGGATGCGCGTGCCGTCGCCGAAAAAGTCCAGTGGTTGCACATATCCGGAGTCGTAGTAACCGCCGCCTTCATCCGCGGTGACAAAAATCGCCGTGCTTTCCCACAGCTCTTTGTTGTCCTGTACGGCATCCACGATCTTCTTCACGAAACCCTCGTAAAGGTCCCATTTCGAAGATGCCGGATGCCCATCCACCCAGCCACTCGGCTTCACAAAAGACACCGCCGGGAGATCCCCCTTGGCGATATCGTTGTACAGATCCGTCGTGTCCTTCATATGCGCGGTGCGGACCGCGTCATTCGTCATCATCTGCGTCTGATACTGAAACCCGTTGCAGATGTTGCAGTATTGGTCGCTGTTGGGTCCCACAGTTCCATAGTTCAACTGATACTTGTCGGTCAGATAGGCATCCCACTGGTCGTTGTACGTCTTCCAGGAGACGTGGTTTTCCAGCAGCACATCGCCGATGCTGCGCTGGCTGGTCGGAGGAATCGTGAACGGATAGTTGCTGGGATTTGCATCTGTGAACGCGTTGCTGCCGTCCCCAAAATATCCCGGGTTGTAGTTGTTCAACAGGTAGTAATGGCCCGCATCGCATTTGGGCTCGATCGGGCGGGGGAGTGAAGCGAGGTAGTTGAGAACCTGTTGCACACCCGGCTGGCTGGGATCCGCGCAGTTCGTATAAGAACCGCCGCCATAGATTGATCCATCGCTGTGAAAACCGCCGTAGCCATCCTGGATCCAGAAATTATTCGTTCCAGGCTGTGGATTAGGATTCTCGATCTCGTCCACCGTTCCGGTCCAGCCAGGAACACCCGCGTTGTGCGGAGGCATTCCCGGTGTCCCGTCCGGATTGCTGAACCAGATGGGATCCGCAAAGTACAACATGATTTCGTCCAGACCCGTGCCGCCCATTGCGGGTTGGTGGTAGTTGTCGCTCATCGCATAGTGGTCCGCGAGATACTTGGTGTATTTGGCGTCGCCCCGGGCCATGTTGTAGAAGCCCATGGTTGTCGCGCCCTCGCCCGTCGTTACCTTGCCTGGTGCATAGTCCGTGCTGAAATTCGCGGGTTGCGGGTTGCCGTTGTTATTGGAGCCCACGGTCACTTCGGTCCACGCGAACAGGTCCGCAAGGCAACCGTTCGGATGCTTCTTCGAGATGTGCGAGGCGTCGCAATCCTCCTGCTGCCACATCTGGTAGAAACGGTGCACTGGACTTGCCGCGTAGGAATCATCCGTGAACGCTTTTCCGTTGGAAAGCTGGAATGGACCCGGCGGCAGCGTGGAATAGGGCGCTGTGTTGTGCACGCCCGTGATCCGCGAATCCGGCACTTTGCCGGTCAGTTCCGATCCGCCCGTCAGCATGAACTGGTAATAGCCGGTGGCCAGTCCATTTTCCGACGAAGTCGCATCTCCCAGTGTGCAGATCCCGTTGTTTTTGCACACATCAGTCGGCCCCCCGTTCAACTCCGCGGGCAGCGGTGAAAACAAGGTCTTTTTCTTCGGCGCCAACTGGAAAATCGAGCTGTCCGTCGCATCCGCCGAATACTGATATGCGTCGGCGAAATTCTTCCCCGGTGTTCCGTCCTCCTTGATGATGTGCTCGGAGAGAAGATTCTGGATGCTCTCGCCGCCCTTCGGCTCATAGGTCGCAAAAATGTGGTCGAAGGTCCGGTTTTCTCCCACAATCACAATCACATGCTTGATCGGCGTGCGTGTGCGGCCGCCATCGTCCCTGTCGTGGTCCTTCGCCTGTGCGGTGCCCAAAAACGGGCCCGCCAGGCCCATCTGCAGCATCACCAGGGAAGCAAGGCCCACTCGGGTGCCTTGCAGCACTTGGGACGCAAATCGTTTTACAGTCATGCTGTTCCTCCTCTTCGAGTTTTCAGACTGGGAGGCCAACTCTGACCGCGCTCGATTTCTCCCTCATTCTTCTTCCGTGAATTCCCGATGCCTCTTCCGTAAATTCCTTGTTACATCCCAGACTTGTCGAACCGTCCTACATCCTGCAAACTGGAATTGGCCGAGCAAACCCCACCATGCCCAGACGACTACAAGTCCTCTACCGTATTTCCTGTATGTGCGGCCTAGCCACCACACTGTCCCTACCTTTCTCCCTCGCGCAGGAACAAGGCCAACCCCCAAACGCAATCCACGTCAACGTCAACCTCGTCCTGGTCGACGCCACGGTGAAAAACAAAGCCGGCCAGATCATGACCGACCTGAAGCAGGACGACTTTCAGGTCCGCGAAGACGGCTCGCAACAAAAAATCGAGATCTTCAGCCGTGATCAACTGCCTCTCGATGTCGCCCTGGTCCTCGACCTCAGCGACTCCATCGGCCCCTTCCTCGTTCCCCTGCGTCAGGCCGCCAACGTCGCGCTCTCTGCGCTCAAGCCCGAGGACGAAGTCGCCTTGTTCACTTTTTCCACGGAGGCGCAACTGCGCGTCCCCTTCACCAAGGACAAATCCCAGATTGCGGAGCAGATCAGCGCCTTCCGCGTGGGCGGCGCCACCAATATCAACGACGGCATCTTCGTTCCCGCGCAGTATCTCCTCAACGCCCCGCAAAAAGAGCGCCGCGTGATCATCCTGATCAGCGACGACGTTGGCACCGATGCCGGAGGCCAGGGCACGCGCGACATCATCACCGAGGCCATCGCCTCCGACGTGACCGTTTATAACCTGAAAATTCCCGGCTACAACCCGCCGGAAACGCGCATGGCCGCCGCCATGATCCCTGGCCTTGTTGATATTCGAAAAGTAGTGGAACAAACAGGAGGGGAAATCTTCGACGTCCCAGACGTCGCCCATCTCGATGAAATGTTTCGCGCCCTCATCGAGCGCATCAAAACGCGTTACACCCTCGGCTACTACACCAACGCCTCAGCCGCGCAGGGCAAGCCCCACAAAATCGATCTCCGCCTCACTCCCCAATTCGGCAAAAAGGGCCGCGACTACACGATCCTCTCCCGCTCCGCCTTCTACATCCACTAGCGCTCCTCGCAACCCATCGGTCATCCCGACCGGAATGGCCGATTTTCTCTTCCGTTCGCGCCGCGCGAACGTCGGCCATGTAGCGGAGGGATCTGCTTTTTTGTGGGGCCTTCCCGTGTTCAATTCACGCTGCGCAGCAGTTGTTTCTCTTGCGCCGTGAAGTGGCTGTACCGCCCGGTCGCAATCTCCCGCTCGCGCGCAAATGGCGGCATCTCGTGCAGCATCTGCATCGCCCGCTTCAAGCTCCGGGCTCATCGGTCCATAAACCGTCTTCGCCGGCACGGCCGTTCGGTAACTCGCCTGCGTCGCCACAATATGGTCTTCCGACATCACCCGCCCGCGCGGCACATAGTAAGACTCCGTGCTGACTCCCACATTCGCGCTCCCGTTTCCAGCTGGCGCTCTCCAAGGCTGCGGATTCGCGTTTGAACTCGGCCGCGGCGCCGCATTCGCTGGCGCATTCTGCGGAGGCGCTGGAACGCCGGTTCCGTCCTGAATGCACGTATATCCCGGCGGGCAAGTAAACGGGTACGCGTTCGGATCAATACCCTGTTCCTGATTTTGCTGCGGCGGCCCGTCCGAAGAAGGCGGGTACGTATACGTATATCCCGGCGCATACACCGCCCCGTATCCGTAATATCCATACGGATAACCCCATCCCCAATACGGCCAGCCGAACCCTATTCCCCAGCCCCATCCATATCCCGGGTAGCCCCAATATCGGCCGCCCCATCCGTAATATCCGCGGCCGCCATACCAGCCATATCCACCATGCCCATAATATCCGCCGCCATGATAACCATATCCGCCGTGGCCATAATATCCACCACCGTGATAGCCACCGGCACCGTAGCCACCGCCGCGATATCCGCCCGAACCGTGCGCGCCGCTGTATCCATAATGTCCGCCGCCATAGCCCGCGTGGGCGCCGCCGGAAAAACCTGCACCGCCTCCTGCGTGAAAACCTCCCCCGCCGCCGCCGTGGAAACCTCCACCACCACCGCCGCCATGGCCGCCTCCGCCCCGCTGCGCAAACGCAGCCTGCGGCACCACGCCAGCGCCACAAGCGCCGCGCACGCCAACACCATTCGAATGATCTGGGATCTTTTCATTGCAGGTCCCTCCCTTCCTGGTCCGCTTCCATCTTCGAGGGACATCGCCAGCTCTCTGGCTTTCTCTGCGTATCTTACACCCGCGCGATTCCCCCGGCACGCCAATCCGACGCCGGCGCCAACCGCGCAGAACCTATCTTATTAGATGTCGCAAGGAGGAAGATCGATCTACTCTTGCGGAAAATCCACCAGCCGGCAGATAAATCCCCACCCGCCGCCCAGTTCGCTCACCGCCAGCATTAATTCATTGCTGCCCTTTTGCAGCGGCAGATAGACCGCATCATTTTCCGGATTCACAATCCCCAGGAATCCCGGGTCGCGAAAGCCCTGCGCGCTCCGCCCCCGGTACAAAATCTTTCCGTTCAAAAATACGCTCACGTCATCGCTGTACCCGAGCTCCAGTTTTTTCACCTGCTCGCGCTCCGAAACAATCTGCGTCCGCGCATAGAGCACCTTCATCCCCGGCTGCGGCTCCAGCCGTTTCGAAAAGTCGCCCTGAAACGTCACCCGCGGGTGCGGCGCCTCTCGATAGCGATAGAGCAGCACAAATCCCGGCGGCTCCGCCGTCACATCCTGCCACTGGATCGCGCTGCTCTCCGCTGCCGTCAGCGGCCGCTCCAGATTGCGCGCCAGCCCGTCGTACGACGGCGAAATGCTCCACTTCGTAATCGTATTCGCTGGCATCGCCGGCAAATGCGGTTCCCAGCGCGCGTCCGGCGTGCGCTTCACCACAAAATTCGTAAAATACGTTTCGCCCATCAGCGTAAACAGCGCCACTTGCCCTTTCTGCGTGCCGCTTTTCAGGTCGTCCATCACCAGCGCCGGCTTCTCCATATCCTTGACATAAAGTTTGCCCTGCGCGCCGGTCACCTCCAGCCGCAGGTGGAACCACTCGGCTTTCGGAATATCCACCGCGCCCGTGAAGCCCGGCCCGTTAAAAAACTGCCAGTTGCGCCCCGTGTTCAGCACCGGCGTGTATTGCATCGCGTCCGGCAATCCGGATTTGTGCTGCCGCAGATAAATTTCCTCGTAGTTCGATCCGTCCTCCGGCACGCGCACATCGAAGCCGAAAAATCCCCGCGGCGCAGGAGTCGCCACGTCCACGTCAATCACGCCGTCGCGCATTTCAAAATCCTTCACCACCGCCGCGCCGCCATCAATCAACAGGCACTTGCGCCCCTGATATTCCGCGGGCTTCGCGTTGCCTTGCAGATCCCACCGCGGCGAATCCGGCGCCACGCTAACCGCCAATTCCGGCTGCGCACACGCCCGTGCCAAACACAAGCGTCACCGCCACAAACGTCCAATATCGACTCCCAACCTTGTACGGGCCGGGATTGTTTACACTGAGCCTCGAAGTGCCCGGCCCTCTTGGGGTACTCTCCTGCCTCTCCATGGCTATTCTCCTCGGCCCCTACCGCAAACTCGCCTCTTCAAACATCGTCTTGATCAACCCGCTGGTAAACTCATCCCAATCCTCATCCAAACTCGCGTCGCCCCGCGTAAATTTCTCCTTGTACGCTGAAAGGTCCACACTCGCTTTCACCTCGTCCAAGGTGCGGGACATTGCCGGCCCCGCCTGCGTCAACTTCGCGTTCATCTGCCCTTCCGCGTTGATCAGCAACTCTCGATACAAAAGGATCTGCGCCTTGTCGTAAAGCACCGGCCCGTGCCCCGGCACAATCTTGTCCGCATCCAGCTGACTCAAATTCTGCAGCGTCTGGATCCACTCGCTCGGGTAGCCATCGTTCGCCATCGGAATCGGATAGCCCACCAGATCCCCCACCACCGCGATCTTTTCCTTCGGCAGATAAGCCACCGCGTCGCCGCCCGTGTTGCCCCGGCCCAGAAATTTCACCTGCACCTCGCGCTCACCAATATCAATCGTAATGTCGTGGTCAAAGGTCATCGTCGCGCTCTGATAGCGCACCTGCTTGATCTCATCGGTCAGGGGAATACGCTCCGCGATGGCCTGCTTTACGTAAGCCTTGTCGTCCGCGGAAAGCGGCTGCCCATCCGGCCCCTTCCCTTCCTCAAGCATTGTCTGCAGCCGCGCGTTGGTGCGCTGCTCGCGATTTGAGGAGCCGGGGCCAAACATATCCATGTTCTGCTTCGTCACCGTGTGCGCGATGATCGTCACCGCGGGATACGCCTCCATGTACAGGCTGTTTCCCAGGTTGTGATCGTTGTGAAAATGCGTGTTCAGCACAAAGCACACCGGCTTGTTCGTCCACTCGTGGATCTGCGCGATGTCCGCGCGCGTCACCTCCGGCAGGTATGCGGTATCCACCACCAGCACCTGCCGCGTGCCAATGATCACCGTGGTGTTCCCGCTGAACATTCCGTCGTGCCGATGCCCCGGATGCTCGATCGCGTAAACGCCCTCCGCCAGCTTCGTCACCTTCCGCGAAGCCTCTTCGCCCACCATCGGCGCCGCGACCGTCAAATTTGGAATTGCCGCGCACAGAAAAGCAAACACGCTCGCCGCGAACAGGGATGAGAAAACTCTTGAAACGTGCCGTCGCACAAAAATACCTATGCAGCGCATGGCGGTCTCCAGGCCCAAGGAAGCCATCTTCCACCGCGCTTCCCGTTCCTTCTTCGCGTTTTCCTGATCTTCCACGCTCGCAGCCCAGCCCACGAGGACAGCCAAGCCCAGACGTTACCCGCTTAGACGCCCCCTCCCCAAAAACGTATCAGCCGCCTGCCCTGGAGGGGTCTTTTATGCCCTCCCCAGCCTGTAAGGATGCCAATTGAAATTATCAGGAGGAGGGCGTTTTAGTCGGCGTTCCCGCTGGTATAGAGTAAACTGAGCAGTTTGAGGTGTCACAATTGTCGAAGGAATTAGCACAACTATTGGACTTGGAACTCGCCTGGTCTCGGGTCAAGATCGACCTAGCTGAGAGAGCCTTCATCGTGCCCCCCTTTGCTGGACCACTTGTGGATTTCGATTTAGCCAATTGGCTGGGCACACGACTGAAGGCGGTCCTTGAGGACACTTACTCACCAAATCCAATGTATGTTTGCGATGTGCCCAAAGAAAACGGTCTGATCCGGCCCGGAAGTCACTTATCCACTATTGACAAACTTATATATGCAGCCTGCGTTGGGGCATGCTTCAAAGCCATTCACAGGGAGCTATCCTGGTCTCAGGGACGTGTCGACTTCTCTTACATGCTTAATGATGACCTTGCCAGCGCTCATTGGACCAAGGGTCGCTTCGCGGGATGGAAAGCATTCGATGAGAAGAGCCTCGCCCAGATAGCCAGGGGTTACCCATTTGTCGTGATCGCTGATATTTCTACCTTTTATGATTGCATCGATCTAGGAATATTACTCTCGGATCTCCGCGCAGTCGGCGCCCCCGAGCCAGCAATAAAACAACTCTCAATCTGCCTGAACAAGTGGGCGCAGGTTGGTGGCCGAGGAATTCCCCAAGGCCATTCGCCTTCAGACATTCTTGCGAAGCTTTACCTCAATAACATCGACCAGAATCTCAGGAATATGGGATACAACCACTTTCGGTACGTCGATGACATTCGCGTTTTCTGTGCGAGCCACGTCGACGCAAAGAAACTGTTTGTCGACCTCACTCAACTCCTCAGAAGACGAGGCCTAAGCTTGCAATCTTCAAAAAGTGAAATTCTCCCCGCTGAGCATGCCAAGAACAAGATACAGAGCGTAACAAAAACTGTAAACGAAGTTCGCCGACAGTACATTGATGAGGCCATTGAATCAATTGGACTGGGTGATCCATATATAGAGTTGGATGAAGCCGACGAGATATTGAGTGAAAGTGCTGACGAAACTCCTATCGAAGTAGTTAGAGAGGCATATCAAAAACACTTTGCGGATGGTGCGAAGGGATTCAACAAGACACTATTTCACTTCCTACTGAATCGCTTGGCTAAGCTAGAAGACAATTTCGCGGGCGAACATGCACTTAGCCTGCTGGGGCCCCGTGCGGAAGAGACCCAACCTATCCTCAAGTATTTGGCAGCGACCTATCAGATGGGATCGCTGGAACCAGCAATAGTCGAGCTACTTTTGTCCGGAAAAATTGTCTACGACTATCAAAAATACCAGATCGTTTCGTGGCTTCGGGAGAATGACACTCGACCTGCTCCATATGTGGTGGACGCATGCCGCACCATGTGCTTTGACGTTAGATCCCCACGCTACCTGAGGACGATTTGTAGAGCCTTTCTCGGGGAGCACGGCTCAAACGCGGACCTCGAGCGAATTGCGGCTTCCTACGACACAGCAGACGACGGAGAACGAGTGGAGATTATTTGCTCACTTAGGCGTCTCGAAAAGGGAAGACGAAATGCTCTCTTCTCACGAATTGAGGGTGATGGCGAGTTGAACCGCACCGCAGTGAGGTGGATCAAATCCTTGCCAGCGTAGGCGAGTGGCCCAGAGTACAAGCTTATCTTCCGGAACCACCTAAAGTCGATCGAGACCGCGAATCGCCCCCCAATCAATAACTCAAACTACCGCGGAGGGTGCCCCCGGTTCGGATTTTGAACCTGGATCTTGGGGTATCTTCTCTTCGGCTTAAGGCTAACAGCTTACGGCTAACAGCCGATTTTCTCTTCCCTCACGACGAAACCACCGAGAGCGCTCCCTGTTCCTTCGCGCGCGGCCCGCACGGTGATCTGCACGTCCCGGCCCAGCGCGGTCAGAAATTCCATCAGGCGTCCCACGGAAAAATTGCCCGTCCGGTTGCGCATCAGCAGGGAAACTTGCGGTTGCTGCACGCCCAACAGCTTCGCGATTTCCGCCTGCGTCCTGCCGCTGTCCTTCAAGATCACAAAAATTTGCAGCGTCAGCTGCGCCTTCAGCAGCTCCTGCTCCGGATTCCGCAGCCCCAGGTCCGCAAACACGTTTGCACTGCCGTCGCTCACCCGCGCCGCCCGCTTCCCCGTCCTTTTCGTTTTTGCCCTCATCTTTATTGCAGCCTAAACTGGCGTTAAATTTCCCATGGCGTCTTCACAAGCGGAGCAACGGAAGCTCCGAACCTTATAAAATCCTTCACATTCCAGGTCAGCAAAACTTCGGCTCCCGCTTTCAGCGCGCACTTCGCGATGAGGGCGTCGTAGGTTGCCGCGCCGATAATCGACTCCCCGGAGGCCAACTGCAAGGCGGAAAAATATTCGTCTTCACTCAAAGAGATCAGGGTGAGTCTTTCTCGAATCTGTCCCACGATGCGAATGCCCTCGGACCCCGTGATTCGGGGCCTCAGTGGGAGACCGGTTAGGGTCGCGTAAACTTCGCCGACTGTGCGCAAGGCGCAAAAATCCGCTTTCCCAGCTGCAAGGAACAGCTTCGTGCTGGAAGCATGGTGAGGATGGTCGGCGTAGAAGACCGGAATCAGAACGGAACTGTCAAAGAAGCTCTTCAAGAGCGGTGGCCCAAAATGTGATCCGCCCTCTCTTCGCGGATCTGGCGGAGGACATCCTCAACGGCGTTCGATGGCAATGGCCTTCCCGTGCGATAGACCAGCAGCCCGTCTTCCAAGACCAACCCGCTGCCCTCAGAGGCTGCGCCATTTCCGGCGCGTACGGGGAGTTCGCGCTCCACCAACTGCTCAAGGTACGCCTCAACCGACAAGCCTTTTGCCGCGGCCAGTGATTCCAGCGCGGCGGCAATCTCAGGTTTTACCTCAATGGTCATTCCCGCTCCAATCTGCCCCAAGTTTAAGTTAGGGCCAAGCCCCTGTCACCGGGAAACTAACCGCAAGCCACCCTCTAGCCGCCGCATTCCCGTCCAACCCACTGGCGCACAGATCCGGGCCTACCGCGCCCGAAACATTCGAATAGCATACCACACAGTTAACTATTGACAGAGTTACTAATCCCATGCTACCCTTCCACGTGACCATCGCGCACCAGTTCACCCTAAGCGTCCTCCGCGACGGGCTTGGCCTGAGCGCCCACCGCGAAGCTTGCCCGCAGTGCAAGTCGCGACAGATCTGCCCTGAGCCTTCGTCACGACGGATCTGCCCATTTTCCATCTTCCAATTTCCATTTTCGATTTCATCGCCTTGCCCCACTCTCGCCACCCGTCACTCGCCACTCATCACTTCCCCTAAGCCCTTTCCCTACGTCTCTTACGCAAAACCACAGGGTACCCCCACCCGCCAAAGCCCTGGCCAAAGCGAGCCTGCCCACCGACGCCTTGTGAAAACGCCCCGGCCCTCTGTAGCCGCACCATTCTCCGAAGCGGCCCAGTCCGTCGCACCCGCGTGCCTCCCGAAGCGGACCTGTCCGCCGTAGCCGCGCCTTCCCCGAAGCGGACCTGTCCGCCGTAGCCGCGCCTTTCGCGGCGAAGGCGGAAACCCCAATCCCTCATATACATACGGACAGCGCGCCCGTAACCCCAATCATTTGCTATATCTACGCAAATACAAGGGGTATATACCCCCGATCGCACCAGCCACAAACAGGAACTCATCCGCTCTTCGTGCCACGGAACACAGGCCACGCACCACAGCCACAACCCGCCCGCCTCAGAAGGCGGCCGCTACAACCTCCGATCCTCACAGAACACGGGCCACAGGCCACGGATCACTCCCCCAACACGTCACCACCTCGTTACTTCTCCCTTTTTCATCACATGGTACCCGCCGCCTATTGCCACCCGCCGCGCCAGACCGCACTCTACCCCTATGCCCCGGCAGCACCCAGGAGCCCACTCCTGTGGCCCGCCGCAGCAGCAAGGTGCCGCCCATGCCCACGATCGACCGACAGGAACTCGACCGGCTCGAACGACGCAACCTCCAGCTCACTATTCTTTCCGCTGTTTTTGTGCTGGTCCTGGCCAGCGGCTTGGCCAGCTTCATGTATCCGCTGGTCTTCGTCCATCCAGAGGGCAACAAGTGGACGATGCGCGTGGCCTTCTTCGGTTTCTGCGCGCTCACGCTGCTCTTTGCGGGCTACCTGTTCGAGCGGCAGCGCACCTTCACCAAGCTCAAGCAGAGCCTGCTGGCGGAGCTGGAACGCAACATCTCCCTGCAGGTGCAGGCCAGCACAGATCTGCTGCGCAGCATGCCGGACAAAAACCATTTCTGGGACCGCCTCAGCATGGAGTTCCGCCGCGCCCTCACCCTGGAGAAAACCATGTCCCTTGTTCTAGCCAAAGCCAGCCCGGCTTCCCGCGTGGCGCCCAAAGACGAGCAGGCTGCCTTCAGCGACGCTGCCAAGGTGATGGCCCGCCGCCTGCGCCCCACCGATTCGATCTATCATCTTTCCAACAATCTTTTTGGCATTGTGCTGCCGGAAACGGATACACTCAACGCCAAGCGCATTGCCCTGCGGCTGCAGGAAGGCTTGCAGGATGTAAAAGCAAAATACGGACTCGCGTTCGACCTTACGGCTTACAACTATCCGGATCACGTGAAGAGTTCGCACGAACTGGAAGACATTGTGAAGTCGCTGTTGCCGGAAGAAAAGGAATGGGAAGCTCCCGCCGAAGTTCCCGTCGGCTGAAGCCGCTCACTGAGGTGCACTGATGGATTTTCTATCGCAGCGCGTAGCGCAAGTGGTGGACGACGTGATCCGCGCACTAAAAGATCTTCGCGACGCGTGCGCCGAAACTCTCCGCGCCGCCGCCGAGCAACTCTTCCCCGCGCCTGAGCCAGTCCCCGTCGACAATCGCCCTCGCCCCGCCCGTTCCCGCTCCAACCGCTAACACTCCCCTCGCGCATGAACTCGGTGCACCTCACACCAACGCAAGCAGCCGAAATTGCCGGCTGGCTATGGAATGCGATGTTGATCGTGTGGGTCGTCTTGTGGTTCGGGATGAAGCGCGCGAAGAAGCGGGAAACTCCGTTCGAGCGGCTTTCACCACAGAGAACTCAGAGAATAAGTTGAAGTAATTCGGCGGCAGAGATAGTGTGCGGTTGGCAGAGGCATGGGCACCCACACTAATTCACAATCACAGACAGCTACACCTCTCACCAAAAATCAATGGCGGGGATTTTTCGCATCGTGGGGCGGATGGGCGCTCGACGGAATGGATTCTTATATTTTCGCGCTGGTGATGGTGCCCGCGCTGAAGGAACTGCTGCCGCGATCTGGATTGCGCAGCGACGTGGGCGGCGTTGGGTATTACGGCGGATCTGCTGTTCGCGTCTGTTCCTGGTGGGCTGGGGCTGCGCATTTTTGTGGGGCCCGGTTGCGGATAAATATGGGCGCGTGCGCACGCTGATGCTGACGATTCTGTGGTATTCGGTGTTCACGTTTTTGTGCTGCATCAGCACGCGAGTGTGGCAACTGGCGGTGTTCCGCTTTCTGGCGGGAATTGGAATTGGCGGCGAATGGGCGATGGGCGGAACGTTTGTGGCGGAAGAGTGGCCCGAAGACCGGCGCAAGATGGCGGCCGGTTGGATGCATACGGGATACTACGTGGGATTTTTTCTGGCGGCGATCGCGAACTATGGAGTGGGTTCGCGGTACGGGTGGCGGGCGATGTTTGCGCTGGGAGGAGTGCCTGCACTGCTGGTGAGTTTCATCCGGTTTGGCGTGAAGGAATCGCAGAGGTGGCAGAGCAAGGCGAGCGAGGTAAAGAGTTGGTCGCTGACCAGGCCACTGGCCGTTTTGTTTTCGCCGGAGTATCGCCAGCGGACGATTGTGAATTCGATTTATGTGCTGGTTTCGATCATCGGGCTTTGGGCGGGATCCGTGTATGTGCCAGCGGCGATTACGGAGATCGTGAACCGGACGAAAATGCCGGACGTAAACGTGGCGCATGTGATTTCGCTGGCGACAATGCTGCTTTCCGTGGCGACGATTCTGGGATGCGTGATTTTGCCTCCCCTGGCGGAACGATTGGGGCGGCGAGTGACGCTGGGGATTTATTTTGTGTGCATGCTGGCATCGATTGCAATTGGGTTCGGGTATGTTTTTTATTTGCCGCAGGACACGCTGAAATGGTTTCTGGTGTGCTTGGTTTTTCTGGGGCTGGGCGGGGCGAATTTCGCGATGTATACGTTGTGGCTGCCGGAACAGTACCCGACGGAGTGCCGGGGAAGCGCGTTTGCGTTTGCGACCTCAGTGGGAAGATTTGCGGGGGCGGGATTCACGTTTCTGGTGGGGGCGGGAGTTGCGCGGTATCACACGATTGGGGTACCGGTGGCGATGACGTCGGTGGCGTTTTTGGTGGGGTTGGCGTTTTTGCCGTGGGGGTATGAGACGAAGGGAAAGGAGTTGCCGGGGTAGGAAGATCACTGTTCGCAGGCGAAAAGCAATTCCTCAGGGGCTGAAGCCCTTTTCTTCGGACGCTTCAATGTCGGAGCTAAAGCTCCGACCCCTGAACACAGACAAGAATGCTTGTGGCGTGAAGCCTGTGATCCCCTCGCGATCGAAGAGGGCCGAGCTAGCTCGGCCCCTACAAGGAAGGGGACGGAGGAGAGGGCTGGCCAATCTGGAGATTGGCGCTCCTAAGGACGGCCCGCCTCGGAAGGCGGGCCCTACAAGGATCAGGCTTCTTCTTCGACCAGGGCTTCGCCGTGGGACGGTTTGTGGGCGGCGATGACTTTGTCGGCCATTTCGCTGGGAACGTAGTCGTAATGAGAAAACTCCATGGAATAGGTAGCGCGGCCCTGAGTCATGGAGGTGAGATCGGTGGCGTAGCTGAGCATTTCCGAGAACGGAACCTGGGCTCTGACGATGACGTTGTGGCCGCGCGATTCGCTCCCTTCGATGCGCCCGCGGCGTGAGCTGAGATCGCCCATCAAGTCTCCGGAATACTGGTCTGGCGCATAGACTTCCACATGCATGACGGGTTCGAGGAGCGAAGGGCGCGCGGACTTCATGGCTTCTTTGAACGCGAGGGAGCCTGCGATTTTGAAGGCCATGTCCGACGAATCGACGTCGTGATATTTGCCGTCGTAGAGGGTGGCGCGAAAATCGGTGACCGGAAAGCCGGCGAGAAAGCCACGGGCGGCGGCATCGCGAAGGCCTTTTTCAACCGAAGGAATCCAGTTCTTGGGTATCGCCCCGCCGAAAACGTCATCCACAAATTCGATGCCCTTGCCGCGTTCGATGGGTTCAAATTTGACGCGGCAGACACCGAACTGTCCATGGCCGCCGGACTGCTTTTTGTGTTTGCCTTCGGCGTCGGCTTTGCCGCGAATGGTTTCGCGATAAGGAACCTTGGGGGGCTTGAGGGTTAGGTTGACGTTGTAGCGCTTCTGCATTTTGGCGACGACGACTTCGATGTGCTGTTGGCCGCTGCCCGCAAGCAGAAATTCCTTAGTCTGCGGGTCGCGTGAAAAACGCAGCGCGGGATCCTCTTCCATAATTTTGTGAATGGCGAGGCCGATTTTGTCTTCGTCGGCGCGGGTTTTGGGTTCGACGGCAAAAGTGATGGAGGGTTCGGGGAGCTTCGCCGGGGCGTAATAGATGGGAGAAGCCTTGTCACCCAGCGTGTCGCCGGTGATGGTTTCTTTCAGTTTGGTGATGGCGCCGATGTCGCCGGCGTGGAGCTCCTGCACCTCAGTGAGCTGTTTGCCCTGGACGAGCATGGTGTGCTGGAAGCGCTCCGGGATGTTGCGATTGAAATTCTGCAGCGTGGCGTCGTTTTTGAGGACGCCGCTTTTGACTTTGAAATAGTTGATGCGTCCGGCGAAGGCGTCGGCGAGCGTTTTGAAGACGAAGACGGAGAGCGGCTGCGAATCGTCGTACTTGCGGTCGATGCGATCGCCCTTGGCACCGGGTTCCTTGAAACCAAACTGCGAGTGCTCGTCCGGATGGGGAAAAACGTCCGCCAGGAAAGTAAGCAGGCTGGCGGTGCCGACGTTGCGCGTGGAAGATATCATCAGGACGGGGACGATTTTTTCGGCGACGATGGCTTTGCGGACGGCGGGGATCAGGTCCGCGATGGGGATGGTGCCCTCGCGGAAAAATTCCTCCATCATTTCGTCATCGCCCTCGGCGATCATTTCCACCAGCCGCTCGTGGGCTTCTTCGGCCTCGTCCTTCAGCGCATCAGGAATATTTTCGATGGTGGCTTTGCCGTCGCCATCCGGCGTATACATGTGGGCTTTCATGGAAACGAGATCAATCACGCCGCGAAAGCCTTTTTCCGCGCCGATGGGCATCTGGAGCGGGATGACGGTGCGGCCGAAAACCTGAATCAGGGATTCGAGGGAGCGCTCAAAGCTGGAGAGTTCGCGATCCATCCAGGTGAGGACGAAGGCGCGGGGGATGTCGTATTCGGCGCAATAGTCCCAAACTTTTTCCGTGGTGACCTGGGCGCCGACGTGGGCGTCCACGGTGATGAGGGCAGCATCGGCGGCGATGAGAGAGGCTTTGGTTTCGGTGATGAAGGTGGAATAGCCGGGGAGATCAAGAAGATTGATTTTTACGGTGTTGCCCGCGCAAAGCGTACAAGCCCATTCGGCGGATGCCAAGCCGGTCTGGATGGAGATTTTGCGCGCAATTTCTTCTTCATCCCAATCGGTGGTGGTGGAGCCCTCTGCAACCTTACCGAAGCGAGGCGTGACTCCGGCAGCGTAAAGTAACGACGACACGAGTTGCGTTTTGCCGGTGCCGCCGTGGCCGACAATGCCAACGTTTCTGATGTCCTTGGTGGAATAGATTTTCATGACAGACCTCCGCGTAGGTGTGACCAAAAGAGGTCACCGGGCGATGGTCCGCCGAAAGAAGAGAACAGGCGCGGGCCGGCGCCTGGTGAGATTTATGGTTTGAAGGAGAGCGCGGCCCTACCTGGGTCCCGGAGCGCGGGGCGAAGGAGAAACGAATAAATCCCTGGTCCGCTCTTCTTAACGAGGCGATGCTAGCACAGGGAAATGGCTGGGGCAATGCAAGTGGACTCGCGGAAGAGGTGGAGCGAAAGGCAACGGTATTTGCTGGGTGAGGCGCGGGCGGCAGGGGCACAAGGTCGATGTGGAATTCGTCGGATTTGAAGAGCCAATATGAACCGTGACTTCTGCGATGGAGATCGAGCCAATCCTTGGGGCCGAGGGTGAGGAGGATTTCCTGGGTGATGTATCCGGGAAGAGTAAGGCGCACGTGGATCGGATGTTCGAGGCGCTTTTGGAGGATGGTGATGGGACGCTGAAAATAGCCGGAGGGAAATTCCTGTTCAAAGGGCGTGGCGCCAACGATTTTGTCGTCGAGTTCGACGGTTGCTCCGGGGGGAGTGGTGGTGATTTTTAGATTTTTTGCGGAGACGAGGACAGCGCAGGAAAATGCGAGCATGGCGGAGAGCGAGATACGCGATAGGATGCCGGGCGACACAGGGGTTTCTCGCAAGTGAGTATACTAAATAACTATATTGTTAGAGAACAACTAAACAGAAGGCGCCGGTCCGGTTTCGGAGGAGGGCCGTTCAAGGGGCAGGGTTGGGGGAATAACCACGACAGGAGAGCACGGGAAGGGGCGGATACTTGGGGAAAGCTGGATCGGATTGAGAGAGTTGGCAGAGAAGGAATTGAGAGCCCTTGGAGGATTCGACGAGACGAGCGTGCAGGCAGCCAGCGCATAGGCCGAGGCGGGGATTAGTTTCGGGGGATGAGGGGTGGCTGGTCATCAGGCAAGGCCGGGCACGGGAAATTCAGTTGGACGCAGCGGGAGCGGCGGGCGGAGCGGGCGGCTTGGGTTCGGCAAATTGCGAATCGTCGATGGGGATATTGATTTCGATTTTGGTGGTGACGATTTGCTGGGACTGGCTGCCGTCCACCGCACCGGATTCCACCAGATACGGGTATTTGAGACCGTCGACCTCGCGGAAATCGCGGAAGAGGTTTTGCCACGGAACATCCACAATTTTACCGGAGACGCGATCCTTCACCTTGCGCGTGCCTTCCCATTTGTGGATGAGGCCGGTGGAGGCGTCAAAGTAAAAATAGCTGGTATCGCCCTGCTTGCTGGTGAGCTTGAGTTTTTGAACGGACTTGCCATCCACTACTTCCTTGCTGACATACTCAATCTGATTGCCCTTGGCTTTGTAATCCACGAAAGGACCATCCAGATCGCTTTCTTCCGCAACGCCGAGAAGATCCGTTTCGCTCATAGCCTGGACAACAGGGTTGGGGACGAAGGGGTTATAAATCCAGCCGGCGGACTTGCCGTTATAGATGCGGAGAAAGCTTTGGCCGGCGGCGATGATTTCCATGTGCATTTTCAGGGGGCGCTTGCGTTCGTAGACCAACACGCCATCGGTGCCGGGTTGCAAGGTAATGGTGGCTGTGACGCGCTCCGTCTGGACGCCTTTAATTTTGGCAATGCCGCCGCGGGCCTTCAAATAGGCGTTGATGACGTCGTCCGCGGTCTGCGCCTGGAGAAATGAAGGAACAAACAGAAAGGCGGCCGCGGAGAGGAGGAGAAAAACTGTCAGGCGGCGGAGATGGAGGTGCTGCAAGAACATAAAAGAATGGTAGAGAGAGTTGGAGTGCGGGTCAACTGTCACCGGATTGTAACATCAGACGGAAGCGACGAACGAAGTTCCGTCCTTTACAAAACCATAAGCCATGCGCGGGGTGTTGAAGGCCAGGCCTGGATTGCCATGTTTGTCGAGCAGGATTACGCCGCCAGTGCCTTTGCCGCGCTTGGCGAGCAATTGAACGGCGGCCTGCGCTGCGCGGTCTGGCGTGGAACTGGAGGGGCGGAGAAAATCCGCCGCGGTCTTGGCCATGACCACACGCATGATGGCTTCGCCATAACCGGTGGAGGAAACGCCGCCGGTTTCCGAATCGGCGTAGCAGCCGGAACCGATGAGCGGCGAATCGCCAACGCGGCCGGGCAGTTTGCAGCAGGTGCCGCCGGTGGAGGTGGCGGCGAAGAGGCGCCCCTGATCGTCGAGGGCGACGGCGCCGACGGTTCCCTGTTCGTGGCCGCGATGATGTTCGGCGGCGTGGGAATCTTTGCTGCAACGAAGCCAGGCTTCGCGTTCGGCGGGGGAGATGAGGTCGTTGGGATCGCACAAAGCGACGCCGTGCTGGCTGGCAAAATTTTCAGCGCCTTCGGAGATGAGCATCATGTGAGGGCATTTTTCGAGGACGGCACGGGCGGCGCGAATGGGATTCTTGACGCGGCGAAGCCCGGCGACGGAGCCGGCACGAAGCGTGGCGGCATCCATGACGATGGCGTCGCATTCGACGTGGCCATCGAGCGTGAGATGCGAGCCGTAGCCGGCGTCGAATACGGGATCGTCTTCCAGGACGATGATGGCGGCTTCAATGGCATCAAGGGCGTGGCCGCCAGTTTTGAGAACGCTCCAGCCGGCATGGAGGGCGCGGAGGCAACCGGCCTTACAGGCGTCGACAGCATCGTCGGGAATGTCCCAGGCGCCACCGTGGACGATGAGTGAGGGTCGCATGGGAGAAGAGGATAGCAGATTAGGGATAGTGTCGAGGGGACGGCGAGAATAGAAAATAGAAAGTGGGAAATAGAAAGAGGGTGGCAGAGACGGGACCGATGTTAGCTACATAAAGAAATCGAGGGCGAAGAGGAGCATGCCGAGGACAAGGAGGAAACCACCCAGGCAGCAGCGGCGAAGAGGAAGACGTCCGACGGAGTGAATGAAACCGGCGGGAATGACGCGGAGGCGGGATTCCGTGCGCGGCAGATAGAAGGGCCCGACGGATTCAAAACGAGACAAGTTGCGACGGAACGCGGAGAATTCGTCCTCAACCCAGAGAGAGAGTTCCTCGCGATAGCGCCAGAGGTACATGGAGCCGAGAAGAAAGACGGCGTACCCGAGGCACGTCAGGAGACCAAGAGTTGGACCAGCTCCCCAATAGAACATAGCACCTCGCCGCAGGCTGGGCGGTGGGATTCCGTTAATTTTCGTCGTGAATCGTGACGAGTCGAACGATTTCGAATTCTTTCTTCCCTGCTGGAGTTTGCACCTGAACTTCATCGCCGACTTTGCGATTCAGAAGCGCGCGCCCAATGGGCGAGGTGGTGGAGATTAGTCCCTGCTCGACATCGGCTTCTTCACTGCTGACGAGTTTGTATTCTATTTCGACACTCTTCTGCACGTCAATGACCCGAAGGCGCGAGCCATAGCCGGAGCGATCCTTGGGAATGTTGGTGAGATTCAACATGCCGAGGTCGCCCATGCGTTTTTTGAGATGGCCGATTTTTGCGTTGACGTAACCCTGACGCTCCTTGGCGTACTTGTACTCGGCGTTTTCGGAGAGGTCGCCGTGGGCGCGAGCGACGGCGATCTCCTTGGGGAGGTCAACATTCAGTTCGTGTTCCAGGGCATCAATTTCCGCCTGGAGCTTCTTTCTAATTGGAGCGAGAGGGTCAGACATAATTTTCCACGTCAGAGAAAAATGATGCGGAGTTCGGCTGAGCCGGACTCCGCGTGAACATTATAGATGGTTGATAAATGGACATTCAAGAGGGAAAGGAGAAGGCGGGGACGATAACTGAGATAACATGCTTATTTTCAGCCGCTTACGATTGGACTGGGAGAGGCTTAGCGGACCCGGATTTCGACGGTTTGGGAGGCGGTGTTTCCGGCCGCATCCTTTATAGAGAGGGTGTAGGCGGTGGTCTTTTTGGGGGAGACATCGACGCATCGCGAATGCGAAGGCCAGACGGAGGCGACGGGTGGATCCAGGGTTACGGTTTTGGCGTTAGCGACGTCGTAGCAGAGTTGGGCGGATTGTCCGGCGTCGATGCTGGAGGGAGAGACGTAGAGCCCGCGGATGGCGAGGTCTGAGCCGCCGAGTTGTTCGATGGCACGAAGATCGTCTTCGTGGCGCTGAGCGGATTGGCGCTCTTTGGTTTGCTGAGTGTAACGAACGTTGGATTCATGGCGGGCGACAAGTATATAGACGACATAAAGGGCCACGCACCCAAGGATCACAGATGAGTACAACAGCGGATTTTTCCAGGGCGACTTTCGGGGAGAGATTGGTTGCGAATTCATGTTGCCCGCCAGCGAGGGGTTCCGGGTGCCGCACTCTATTTTAGTCGGACTTGCGGTGGAAGCGGAAGATTCCGAGGCTCGCGGGGGGGCACAATTTCGGATAGACTTTGCAGCATTATGAGCAAACTGACGCGGCGGTGGATGTTCAAGAAGGTGATTTCCGAGATGGCGGTGGCATCGCTGGCGGCATCGCCAGGAGTGGCTTTAGGGATGGGAATGACGAACACGGAACGCAAGGGACGGATCAAACAGTCCGCCTCGCGGTGGTGCTACAAGGAGATTCCGCTGGACGAGTTGTGCGAAAAAGGCGCGGCGATGGGGTTGAAGGCGATTGACCTGCTGAACGAGGATGAGTGGGAAGTGCCGCGGCGGTACGGGCTGATCTGCAGCATGGGTTACGCGAGGCGGCGGAGACATCAAGAGCGCGATGAACCGCGTGGAGAATCACGCGAAGATTGAAGAGGCGTTCCGAAAGAGCATACCGAAGGCGGCAAAGCTGGGGGTGCCGAACGTGATTACGTTTTCGGGAAACCGGGACGGAATGTCCGACGAAGAGGGCGCGAAGAACTGCATCGCGGGGCTGAATCGCGTGAAGAAAATTGGCGAGGACAACGGGGTTACGATCTGCATGGAATTGCTGAATAGCAAGATCGATCACCACGATTACATGTGCGACCACACGGCGTGGGGAGTGCGCGTGGTGGAGGCGGTGAATTCGCCGAATGTGAAGCTGCTTTACGACATTTATCACATGCAGATTATGGAAGGGGATCTGATCCGGACGATCCAGCAAAACATCAAATGGCTGGGCCATTTTCACACCGGCGGCGTGCCGGGGCGGCATGAATTGAACGATACGCAAGAGGTGGAATGGGCGGGAGTGATGCGGGGCATCGCGGGGACGGGTTATACGGGTTATGTGGCGCATGAATTTATTCCTACGGGGGATCCGCTGAAGTCGTTGGAGGCGGCGGTGGTTTTGTGTGATGTGTAAGCGGGGTTTGAAGGATCGGTTGAGATTCTTCGCCCATCCTGGTCGGATGGTCTCAGAATGACAGCGTCTCTTTAATTGCGCGGACTTTCTACTATCCACTCAGTGTGATTATTAGGATGAAGCGAGGATAAAGCGGATTCCTCGCGCAGACGGCGCGCTCGGAATGACAAGTGTTTGAAGTTGGTTAGGTTGGCGGAGTGAGGGAAGATCTGGCCGGTCTAAAATCCGGCCACTACATTGGGAGGCTGGTTCAGGACATCCAGGAGAGGATTTGGGGGAGGGTGGAGGCGGCGGTGGAGACAGTGCCGCGGGGCAGGGATGGGGAGACCGCGACGGCTTCCTTGTGATTTTCGAACCAAACTAAAAACATCGATTTTTCTGAGCCGGGGAGGCGCTGCTGGTTGATCCAATTGTAGTAGGCGCCCATGTCTCCATCCATCAGGGAACCCATTGGATCCAGCGGCGGGGGCGCACTGGTGGGGGCGAGGAGCTCCGCCATGGGCTTTTGGCGCTGGCGCGGGGCAAAGCGTACTAATAAGGATAGCGGCTGGGCGCGGCGGAGGGATTCGCGGGCAGCCCATTGCGCGAAACTGGTGCTGAAAATTTGCGTGCCGGAGCCCTCGGTGAGGAGTTTGAGTTCGAAGCGGTCGAGGACGGGATCGCCGGACTTGTCCATGCCGAGATCGGCGGGGCGCAACTGGGCCATGGTGGTGCGCAAAGCCTCCGGGCCGACGCCGGGCTTGCGAGTTTCCTCCTGAATTTTTCCCAACAGAGCGGTGCGAACGGGAGCCAGGCCTTCGTAGGAAACGCAGGTGATCGCGGAATCGTGCGCAGCGGCCTCGCCACCGTCAATGTACCAATGGCCGTAAGGAACAGGATTGGCCTTGGCGCGGACGGTTACAGCGTCGAGCAATTGCTGGAGACCGCTTTCTGGATTCACGGCAACGAAATAGGCGCCGTGCGGACGCAATTTGCGGAACGGCGGCTCATCGGGAATTTCCACTCCCTGGCCGATGACGACGATGCCGAGGCGCGGTTGCGCAGGCGTTTCCGGCGGGACCGCGGCGCGAAGGCGATCGGCATAGTCGAGCGCGGCTTTGCGGAAGGCATCCATCTGGTGGGTAGTCCAGAGGTGAGCGGAGAGTTGCTCGACAAATTGCGCGGGAGAGTTTACCCAATCATATTTTTCCAGACTGGGAGAAAGTTGGATGGCAGAGAACGCGCTGAACCACGTTTTGGTGTCTTGCGGAGAGAGCGAACGGAGATTCTCCAGCTCTTTTTCAAGAGTGCTGCGCTCAATAGGAAATTTGTAATCGTACTCGATCACTTCGCGGAGAAGACTGGGGAGAAAAGTGAGAGGAATGCGCTGGAAAGTGGAGAGATAGTCGAGCGCGAGTTTTTTTGCCTCCGGGGGGTAGGCGCTGAACTGTTCGGGTTTGAGATCCGCAGGCAGCATGAGAGTTACAAGATCTCCGAAATCGGCTTGCCATGAGAATAGGCCGCGGAAAATCCCATCATCGAGCCGATGGTGGGAACGAGATCGGTGCTATCGAGCGGGCGATCGAAGACCACGCCTTCGCGAATGCCGGGGCCGAGGGCCATCATCCAGGTGGTGCGGGAAAGCGTGTCGCCGGTGCGATGGTGCTGGAAGCCGTTGCCGCCGGCGTCTTCATCGGCGTCGCGGCCGAAGTCGGGAAGGATCAAGAGCGTGGTTTTGCCGGCGTATTCGGGTTCGCTTTGGATGACTTTCCAAAGTTCGGCGCAGAGGCGATCCGTGCGGCGAATCCCCTGGATATAGAGCGAATAAGCGCCGGCGTGGGCGACATCGATATCGTGCAGCGTCACCCAGAGCAGGCTGGGGGCGAGCTGCTTCATCAGCTGACGCACGATATAGACGGAAAGCTCGTCTGCACTGGAGAGCGTGAGGGCGTGGGATTTGAAATCGCTGACGGAAAGTTTGAGGAGATTTTCCATCTGCGCGAGTTCGAAGGTGTTGCCGCCGAGTGTGGGCGCGTAGAGTGGCGTTTCATAACTGTCGCGAAGCAGATGGCTGTAATCCGAATCGCCGGAAGTGGCCGCGCTGAGCAGATGCTTGGGGAGGATCACGCGGGCGCCAGAGCCGGGACCAAAGGCGCGATTGCTGCTTTCGCCGATGCCGTTGAATCCGTTGCTGGGAGCGACGACCCAGGCGTCTGATGCGGGGCGTTTGAGTTCCTTGCGGAAATATTCGAAGACCGTGGGGGAGTCTGGAGAGACCGCGGCAAAGTTGTTGAAGGTTTCATAAGCGCCGGTGGCGAGGCTGGCGGTGGCGACATAGTGGCCGAGGATGCCGCGATTGACGACCTGCGTGAAGAAGGAGGATTGCGGGATGAGCTCCTTCATCATGTGGGGGATATTTTCCTGTCCTTCGGGTGCGAAGGTTTCCTGATCGCGGGCGCCGCCGCCGAAGGTGATGACGACAACTTTTCGCTTGGACTGGGGCGTGGCGGCAAAGGCGAGAGGAGAGGAATGGAGCAGCGCGCTGCCGAGAGCTAGCCCGGAGGCGGAGCGCAGGAACTCGCGGCGGGTATAGGAGAGCTGCTGTGCGATGTCGCGAGGATTCGAGAAACGATCAGCGAGGGAGTGGAACAGGGCGTGCGGGTTGCGCAAATCGGGGCGGGAATTCATGCAAATTTCACCGGTATCCGTAAACGTATGCCGCGGTAGAGGCAAAGTCAAGGCAACGAGAGAACTGGGTACGCAAAGATCGCTGCAATGTGCAGCAGCGCGTTTCGGGAATTATGCAGGCGGAGCGAATCATGGTTTGGCTTCGCTTCCCTTCTTTTCGGAATAGACAAACTGGCGGATTTCCGCGCGCTGCCGGTCGAGATCGGAGAGGTGTTCGGCGCGAAGCTTCTGATAGACCGCGAGTTCCTGCTGGGCGAGATCCTTTTCGCCGGTGCGGACATAGGACTGCGCCAGGCGGTAATGAACGTCGGCAAGATCGGGATTGAGCTGGCGCGCCTTCAGATATTCCGGGATGGATTCGGCATACTTGCGCTGATCGGAATAGAGATTGGCGAGCTGCAGGTGCGCTTCGGCAAGATTAGGGGCCAGCGTGACGGACTTTTTGAGGAGGGATTCGATCTGGGTGAGATCCACGTTGGGATCTTCAGCGCGTTTCCCCTTCCACAGGCTCATGGCGTAGAAATAGACTGCTTCTCCGTTGTTGGGCCGGAGTTCGGCGTAGCGGCGAAAGCGCTGGATGACTGCTTCGGCCTGGCTGGGGGAACTATCGAACGCGCGAGAGAGAAAAGGATAACCGCGGGGATCGGAGGGGCTGAGATCGGCGGCGCGGAGGAGCGATTTGACGGCATCGTCGTATTTTCCAAGCGAGTAGTAGGCCATGCCAAGGCCGATGGCCATGCGGGGCGATTCGGGATAGCGCTCCGCGCCGTGGCTGAAGACTTCGATGGCGGGCTCGAGGGTGCGATGGAGGAGGAGTTCGCTGCCCCAATCGAAGATGTTGCTTTCGCTGGGGTCCATGCGGGCGGCGGCCTGGAATTCGTTGACAGCGGCGACGTAGTTGCCGGATTTTTCCTCGACTTCGCCGAGGAGATCGCGGAGTTCGGCGGTGTCTTTCACCTTGAGGAGGGATTGAATGAGCTGGCGCGCTTCCGGGAGGCGATTGGTGAGGAGATAGGCGAGGGCGAGGTCGTAACCATTGTCGTAGGCGGAGGGATTGGCGTGCTGGGCGCGTTCGAGATAGGGGATGGCTTCGGGGAGCTTGTTGGCGCGGGCATAGAGTTCGCCGAGATTGTGATTGGCGTCGTAGGAACGGGGGTCGAGCGTGACGGCTTTTTTGAATTGGGGCTCGGCAAGATCGGGCTTGCCGAGTTGCATCAGAATGTTGCCGAGATTGGTGCGGGCGGATGCGGATTCGGGTTTGAGGCGAACGGCGGCCTGGAGATGTTCAAGGGCCTTGTCATTTTTCGATTGTGCGGCGTAGACGAGGCCGAGGAGTTCGTGGAGTTCGAAACTCTGCGGGGCCTGGGGGAGGAGTTTTTCGAGTTGAGCGGCGGCTTCGGGATAATGGCCAGATTCATATTGGGCGACGGCGGACTGGAAATCGCGATCCAGGTTGGCCTGTTGGGCTGACGCCGCAGAGCGCGGCGTGGCGCAGACGAGGGGAACGGCGAGCGTGGAAGCCATAAGAAACGCCCTGAGAGTCACGATGAGATTATGGTAGCACCGGGTCATGCGCGGAGGCTGGGAGCAAAAAAAGCCGGGAAGGGGCTCCTTGCGAAGCGCCTTCCCGGTTGGGGTGTTTGGGGCTGACTAGAAAATCAGCTTCAGGGCGAACTGGATCTGGCGCGGGTCGTAAGGAGCATCGCGCGTGGATCCGATTTCGCCGAAGGTGGAGCTTGTTGTAATTACCCGAACCGGAGATGGCGACGACGCCGTTGCCACCAAAGTTTGGTGCGTTGAAGTTCGGGTGGTTGGTGATGTTAAAGATCTCCGTGCGGAACTGGAGAGTTGCACGTTCTTTGATCGGGAAATCCTTGAAGATCGAGAAGTCCATCCGGTGGAAGCCGGGGCCAGGGACTTGGGTCATGCCACCGAGGGCGCCGATGCCGGTTACCGGAACGCAGCCCGCCGGCGTATTCGGGACGACCGGAATTCCATTGTTGTCCAATACGCAGGGCTGGGTGAACGCCGCCGGGTTCCCGAACCAACTGAGCTTGTCCGTTTGACATCGGTGTGGAGGCCTAACTTGAGCGGCGCCCCGTGAAAACGCTCCGCAAGCCATACCCGAGGCAGTCTGCGTCGGGCAGGGCATGGTTATTGGCTGGCCGTCCTGAAGGGTAGCAATCCAATTGACGCTCCAACCGCCAATGGCCTGATTCTTCCAGCCTGAGGCGTCCGAGGCATACTTCTTGCCCTTGCCGAACGGCAGGTCATAGGTGCCGCTAAAATGGAAGACATTACGGATGTCCTGGGGCGCCAAGGCATAGTCCGCATGTATGCCCCGAAACCAGGAACACTGCAGGAGCTCGATAGCCGTTGACGTTTCCGGAGTCTGGATTGTTGACGCTGCCACCGTTCAAGCAGGTCGTGAGCGTCGGACATCACCTTGGAAAAGGTGTAGGTAGCGAGCAAGCTAAGACCGTTGCCAAAGCGCTTCTCGATCTTGGTTTGCAAACCGTGATAATTGCTTGTGCCCTCCGTCTGACGGCCAAACTCGCGCCCGTACCAAAGTTGGGGAATGGAACGAGGGTAGGATTCACCAACAAGTGGGCCGACAATCGTTGATGGCAGGTTGTTAGTTTGGGAAAACCTCCAAATGGCGTGCGAGCGAAGTTGACGTAGGCGGCTTGAACCGCAACGGTCGGGGTCAGCTGATACTGCACCGTAAGATTGGCACCCATATTGTAGGGCGTCTGGTAGTTAAACTGGATGCCGCGTAGCCGCAAGCCATTGGCGTTAACAAGATTGGGAGTCAAGCGGGGTGCAAGAAAACCCGTTTCAAACGTTCCTGATCCACCTGGGCCCATTGTCGTGTTACACAGGTTGTCCTGGATTGTTCGGATCTTGGAAAACATAAGGCGAGATGCTGTTCGCTGGAAAGAAGCTGAAATTGAACTGGAACGGATAGTTTTCGCCCAAGATTCGGTGAAAATCCGCGATTTTCAAAGCCGTTATAGAACATGCCGAAACCGCCGCGCACAACGAGCTTCGGAGTGGCCTGGTAGGCAAAGCCCACTCGGGGGGCAAAATTGTTGCCTTGAGAATTACCGAGGCCCCCGCCATACTTATTCGTAGATCAGCGAGTTGAATCGGTGTCGGCTGACTGGCCAAGAGGCTGATGAAGCTCGGGGACGATTGTGGTCCAACCGTCGATGGGTCACCCGGAATGATGTAAGCCGGACCATCCGAGAGGAGCACCGTTGGGAACAAAATTAGCCTGATTGCCGATGGTGTTCGAACACCAACCCAAAGAAGTCATAGCGCAAACCGAGATTGACGGTGAGTTTCGGAGTGATTTTCCAGTCGTCCTGGACGAAGCCGCCATAATAGTTCTTGCCGTTGTCTGTGAGGGAGATGTTGGAGATGTAGATTTGGCTGGAACCGCCAACATTGTCGACGCCGTTTTGACCGGCACCGTAAAGTCCAGCCACTCCGCCCGTCGCGCCGTACGTCGAAGGAAGCAGGAGGAAATCAGCGCGGCCCGGTATTTCCGGAGTTGCCGTTAGGCACGTCAGTAAAGGCGCCGTTGTAGTCGAATTCGCCGCGCGACCAAGGTGGTTGCAAGGTAGAGAATTTGACGTGCTGGTATTCGAAGCCGGCCTTGAAGGTGTGCTTGCCGAAGATCTTGGTGACGGAGTCCGTCAGTTGAAATGTGGAACTGACTTCGTCAGAAGGCAAAAATGCGTTGCTGCCGAACGTGGCCAGTCCGTTGATACCGAAGGCAGGCAATCCGCCATTCAATGTTGTCTGCGGAATATCCTGAATTCCATACGTCGATGGGATGTCGCTCAAGTCGGAAGCCACGGGGCCGCTGCGCGTGGTGTGCAGATAGTTGAAACCGAGACGGAATTCGTTAATTAGAGTCGGCGAGAAGGTGTGGGTATAGCCGAAAGCGCGTCTGCTGGCCGTTCGCAGTCTGGTTGCCGTCCTGGAAGCCGCCGCCATCAGCAACGCCCGCCAAAGATTCCCGGGATAAATTGCGGGTCATCCTTAAGACTAAAGCGGAAGAACACCTGGTTCTTTTCATTGAAATTGGCGTCCAGGCGGGCATCGAAGGAATTCGAGTGCTCATACAACTTTGGAGAATTCGCGTAGTTGCTGAAAAGGTTGCCGTTCGACGGACCCGGGTAGAGTTTTAAGAGGTTGATGGCATTCGGGTCGAGTCTGCCGGTCGGAATGACGTTTAACGCGCAAGTACCCATGTTCGTAGATGTAAAACTTCGAGGTGGTCATTAGCGCAGGCTGCGGTACCAAACGCAGCACTAAGTGGATCGCGTACATAACCCGAGCTTAGGACAGGTAGTCCGGTAACGGGGTCAGTGCTGCCTGCCGTCACCAAACGGGTCGTGGTCGGATCAGTGATCAACACCTGCTCCGAACGTGCGCCCCAAAGAATCCGTACTGCTCGCGCCGTTCAGCTGACCGGTGATCAAATCCTGGAAATTAGTGTAGCCACTGTTGATTTCCGCGTCCGTGGGAACCGAGCCGGTAAAGACGGTGCCCTGTACGCGGCGAAAGCCTTCGTAATCGGCGAAGAAGAAGAGTTTGTTGCGGCCGTTGAAAACGTGAGGAATCACAACTGGGCCACCGATGGTGACACCAAACTGGTTCTGCTGAAGGTCGCCCTTCTTAATGCCGTGGGCATTTTCGAAGAAGTCGGCGGCGTCCAGAACGTCGTTGCGGAAAAATTCCCAAGCGGAGCCGTGGAGCTCGTTGGTGCCGGACTTGATGGTGGCGTTCAAGAACGGCGGCGCCGGAACGGCCGAACTCGGCGCTGAAGTTGGACGTTTCGACGCGGAATTCCTGAACGGCGTCCACCGGGGGCAGGACGACGAAGTTGGTTCCGTTGAGGAAGTCCACAGTGTCCGAGTTGTTATCAATCCCGTCGAGGAGGTAATTGTTCTGCGCGGGGCGCAGGCCGTTGGCGGAGAACGCGCCAGTGGCGGCGTTGCCGCGGGTGTCTGCTTGCGGCGTGTTGACGCCGGCGCCGAGTTGAGCAAGGAAGGTGAAGTTGCGACCGTTCAAGGGGAGATCGTTCACGGCCTGCGTGTCTGTAACTTGACCGACGGCGGCGCTCTGCGATTCGAGCAGAGGAGCGGCGGCGGTGACTTCGATGGACTGGGTGACGTTGCCGGGTTTCAGTGCGAAATTCTGAACCACGTCCACACCGATATTGACGACGACGCCCTTCGCGGTGATCGGCTGGAATCCCTTGAGCGAGACTGTCCAACTTGTAGCTGCCGATCTTGACCGGCGTGAACTTGTAGCTGCCGTCCGAGCCAGTCATCGTGGTGAGGCTGGCGGCCGTGCCCTCATTGGTGAGGGTGACGGAGGCGCCCGAGACTACGGCACCCGATTCGTCGGTGATGGTGCCGAGGATGGAACCGGAGTCCACCTGCGCGCGCAGGGGAACCGCGGCGAGCAATAGAGCGATAAGAGTGACCAGCGGCGAGAGATTGCGAAACCAGCGGAATGTCGTCCTTGCCTTCATGCCCAACCCTCCTAAACCATTTGGCAAATAGCAACGGCCCGCCCAAGCAAGGCGAGCAAAAACAGGCCCAAGCGGGTTCCTCGACGAAACCCGCGGCAAAGTGAAGAGAACGAAAACGCCAAAAACGCTGACTGAAAAGCGGAGATAAGGAGGAGGGGAAAGCGAACGACCGAACACGACCCGCGAAGAATCCCCCAGCAACTTAACCGCTTAACAGGCACCCCAAAAACTTAACCGCTTAACCTTGCCGAAGACTAAACCACAGCCTTTTGAATGTTGTCAAGCGTTTTTTTTCATCTATACTCTGGGCACCATGCCGCATCCTGAAACATTCGCGGCGTTTACGAGTTCAGAGTCGAGGGCCGGTCACTGAAACCATGGGCTTGACGATACGGGATGTAGCCAAGGCGGCCGGTGTCTCCACGGCAACTGTTTCCAACGTGCTGAACAAGCGGGGCAAGGTTGGAAAACGCACGCAGAGCCAGGTTTTGACGACGGTGAAGCGGCTGGGGTACCTGCCGAACATTCACGCGAGGCGGCTGGCTTCGCGCGATACGCGCACCCTGGGGATTATCGTTTCCGACGTGGAAAATCCGTTTTTCCCGGAGATCATCAAGAGTTTTCTGGCGCGCACGCGACAGCTGGGCTACGACGCGATCTTGAGCGACACGAATTACGATCCGCGGCGCACGCAAGAAGCGGCCAGCCGCATGATGGCGCACAACGTGGGCGGCGTGGCGATCATGACTTCGGAAATCAGCCCGAAACTGATTGACGAACTGGTGCGGAGAAAGATCGCCGTGACCTTTCTGGACCACGCGCCGGCGAGAGGCTACGTAAGCACGCTGCGGATTGATTACGCTTCGGGAATTGAACAGTCGGTGCGGTATCTCTACAAGGAAGGGCACCGGAACATCGCATTCGTGGCGGGGCGGCCGAAACTGCGGTCGAACATTTTGCGGCTGGAAGCATACGAAAAGATCATGCTGGAGCTGGGATTGAAGCCCGGACCGGTGTTGCACGGAGATTTGCGGTTTGAAGGCGGACTTGCGGCGGGGCTGGCGATCGCGAAGATGTCTCCGCGACCGACGGCGGTGATGGCCGTGAATGATTTGACGGCGGTGGGAGTGCTGAAGGGACTGACGAAGGCGGGATGCCGCGTGCCGGAAGACATTTCGCTGATTGGCTTCGATCGAACGCGGCTGGCGGAATACAGCAATCCTTCGATTACGACGGTGGATATCCACCGCGATTTGCTGGGCCAGATGGCCGCGGACGTATTGCACGAGTTGTGCAGCTCGCCGAATCCCGAGGGGAAGCAGTACGAAATATCCGCGGAATTATTTGTGGGCAATTCCTCCGGGCCGGTGCGCGCGGAATAGCGTTGGGCCGTTTGGCTGCCTTCTGGCAGGTGTTAGCATCAAATCGCTGCAGGAGAGAAGCGCGAGCACCCAAGGATGGGGCGTCACCCAAAGGAAAAATCGAAGTTTTCGCGGCGAGCGTTTCTGGGCAGGATGCGCTGGGCGCCGCTGGCATTTCTTCCCGCGCCACTTTATCCGAGCACATTTCTAAGTCCCGGTAATTCCTTGTTTTGCGCGCCGGGGATGGAGTTCCCTTTCGCGGATTACCGGCTGACGCCGCACTATCCGAAGAAATCGCCCCTGGAGGATGTGCTGCGCTATGTGGCGCCGGGCAGCGATCAATACATCACCGAAAAATATGCAATGGAAATTTCGCAACTGCTGGCGGAATGGGCGAAGGAGTTGCGGGGAAACGCTTCGGGATTGGCCGCGCTGGCCAGCGTTCTGGATTCCGCGATGCGACGGGCATCGCTGGCTGCACCGGCAGAGAAGAAATTGCGGTCTGAATATGGCGTGGAGGTTTTGAAGCGAACTTTTCCGGCAGAACTGAACCTGGGTCGCGAGCAATTTCTGGATGCGATGCGGAAGTACCTGGCGGAGTACAAAACAATTGAGACCGCGGAATTCCAGATTACGAAGATACATGAGGCGGGAGGCGCGCCGCTGACCGTAGAGATTGAAATTCGGTACGACCTGGTGGGCACGCATGGTGACGGCGAGCGCGAGGAACGCATCGGGCACTGGAAAACGGAATGGACGCGGCAAGCGACTGGGGCCTGGAAGGCGCGGAAGTGGGCGGCGAGCGAAGAGACGATGAGCCGGGCGCGCCAGCCCGCGTTTGTGGATGTGAGTGCGCAAGCGCTGGGGCAGGTGGAATCTTACCGAACGCAACTGCTGGGCGGCGCGGATTACTGGCGGACGGTGCTGGATGGCGCCACGGGGATTGATGTTTACGGGAACAACGGAGTGGCCGCCGGAGATTACGACGGCGACGGTTTCGATGACCTATATATCTGCCAGCCGGCGGGCCTTCCGAATCGGCTTTACCGGAATCGCGGTGATGGAACCTTTGAGGATGTGACAGAAGCGGCAGGCGTGGCTGTGTTGGACGGAACGGCTTGCGCGCTGTTCGCGGATTTTGAGAACAAGGGATTGCAAGACCTGCTGGTGGTGTGTGCCGGCGGGCCACTTTTGTTTGTAAATCAGGGCAACGGGAAATTTTTGCCGAAGCGGGACGCGTTTCAGTTTGCAAAACCGCCGCAGGGGACTTTTACGCATGCTGCCATTGCCGATTACGACGGCGACGGGCGGCTGGATATTTATTTCTGCTTGTACAGCTACTACCTGGGGCTGGATCAATATCACTATCCGGCGCCTTATTTTGATGCTCGGAACGGGCCGCCGAATTATCTGCTGCACAACGAGGGAAACGGAGTTTTTGCAGACCGCACGGAGGCGGCGGGACTCAACGCAGAGAACGACCGGTACAGCTTCGCGTGCGCGTGGAATGACTACAACGGCGATGGACACGCGGATTTGTATGTCGCCAATGATTTCGGGCGCAGCAATCTTTACCGGAACAATGGGAATGGAACGTTCACGGCGGTTTCGGGAGAAGCGCATGTGAACGACGTGGGCGCGGGGATGAGCGCTTCCTGGCTGGATTTCAACAACGACGGACGGCCGGACATTTATGTTTCGAATATGTGGTCCGCGGCGGGATCTCGGGTTACCGAGCAGGCGATTTTTCATGAGAAGGATTCGGAGGAGATTCGCGCGAATTACAGCCGGCACATGCGGGGGAACTGGCTCTACAAAA
>CAWGRE010000007.1:0-143101 GCA_963824925.1 uncultured Acidobacteriota bacterium | reverse complement strand
CTATTCGCACATGGATCTCGACACCAATTCCCTGGAGGCTTTCGAAAAAGACGTCCTTGCGAATGAATCCACACTTCAGAAATACGGCGCCGGAGAAGACTGGCACTGGTTCCGATTCCCGTTTCTTCACGAAGGAGACGCTGCGGAAAAGCATCTCGGGATCGAAGCATTTCTGAAGGAACACGGTTATAAGGTAGCCGAAGTGACGCTCAGCTTTAACGATTATGCCTACAACGAGCCATATGCCCGATGTCTCGCGAAACACGATGCGACGGCAGTCGAGCAGCTCAAGCAGAGCTACTTGGATGGAGCGGCGGAGTCGCTTGTTCTGGGACGAAAAATTTCAGACCAGCTGTACCACCGGGACACTAAATACATCATGCTCTTGCACGTTGGCGGTTTTCAGACCGTGATGCTACCCAAACTCCTTGATCTGCTGAAACAACAAAACTTTCAGCTGATCACTTTGCCAGAAGCCGCGGCCGATCCCATCTACAATGAAGATCCTGCGCTCGCCGGACATTGGGACAACCTTTTTTCGCAACAGGTGCTGCGGACTCGCCACATCAGCCTTCCGGATCAATCCGGAAACGTACTCGCCAAGCTGAATGATGTCTGCCGTTGAACACTGGCAGCCGAAGTTTTGCAATGGTAACGAAGCAAGGAATGTGCGGAGAAGGCTCGTAAGCCAGGAGGCGCAGACTTACGCGCTGACGGTGTCGCCCACGTGGATCGTGCCCTCTTTCAGAATCTGGGCACGCAGGCCTCCTCGATGGCGCAGCGATTTCACCACGGGCCGCTGGGTGAGCGCCTCCAGATGATTGCAAGGTTCGCAAAGGCGAATGCCCCGTATGAGCACATCACCGACGCGAAATTCGCGGCCCACCAGATGGTTCAGAGGCACGCCGCGCGTCACCAGGTTACGTCGCAATTCACCGGGCGCGATTTCAACCTTATACTCGCTTTTTATCGCTTCGATAGCCTCGGCTTCGATGAGCGTTAACTCACGGTCGGGCTCCGGCTTGTAGAAAGTGCCCAGCTTCAGCGCGTAGCGGTCCCCTTCCAATCCAACTCCGGGAATGGCGCGGACCTCACCAACCGCATGCAACGGTTCCTTAGCGCCTGCCGCGATATGAATCGAATGGATTGTTCCATTGAACATTTTGCATCTGCCTCTAGCCAGTAAAATACCACGCCCTCCAAACCTGCTCAAACCGGATCTCAAAACTGTGTCTGTAGATGCGCCGATCAGAATCCATAGTTTCGGGAGCCCGCCAATAAAATTTGGAGAGGCAAACTTCGCGGGAATGGTAGGCCCGTGGGGACTCGAACCCCAGACCTCTACCGTGTCAAGGTAGCGCTCTAACCAACTGAGCTACGGGCCTGCAACCTTCTAAGAATATCACGCCTCTGCCCGGCTGAGAATTTCGTCGATTGCCTGCAACTCCTGCTCCGACTCGGGCCGCCAAGCCGTTCCCAGCGCTCTTAGAGCGTGTTGCGTCGCTTCCCATGGCTCCCCGGCAAGCGCTTTCCGCAGCGCCTGCCACTCGTCTTTCACGTTGCGAATCTGATCGCCGCTCGCATCCGCAATCAGGGCTCCGAATGCTCTGGGCGCGGAACCGTATTCCACCGCGAAATCCTCGTGCAGATACGCGGGCAGGAATTCCAGCAACGCCGGATAGTTTTCTGGATCAAACGCTTGCCGCTTGTGCTCCTCGTGGGTCATTCGCGCGCCTCCGGATAGGTGGTCAGCACATAAAAGCTTTCCGGACCATCGGCGCGCAAGACGATTACCGCGCCCGTGCAATCAACTGCCGCGTCTTCGCCGCGCCGCAAGCTTCGGCCGATCGTTCTTCCGGCGTTATAGTGCAGTGCCAGATTCGCGCGCGGGTAGCCCCGGCGCATCCAGTTCTCCAGCCGGTCCGCGTTCCGCTGCCAGTCCTTCCGCAACTACTGTTTCCGCGGTTTCCCGGTCGGTCCAGGTGGACGCCGCGGAAATGTTGCGCTCGCGCTGCAAGCGTTCGCGCAGTTGCGCATCGGTGCGCGCTACGTGCCTCTGCAACGTGTGCCCGCCGCGCTCTTCGTCGCGTGCGAGATCATAGCGGTTTGCCGCAGGCGGAACTGCTTCCCGGCTTGAGGTGCGATCCTCGTGCAGCGAACTTTCGGGCGCCGGCCCGCATCCAGGCACGACGATAGAAAGCGCAATCAAAGCAAGAACGCGCGGCGGCCTGTACCATTTCCAAGTTCGAATCTTTCTCACCGATTTGTCCCCGGTATTCCACACCACCGTCTCCAGACGGTCCCGCGAGTATACGAAAACCCCTGCCAAGCCCGCACCCTCTACTCGGGTTGTGACCACGCCAAACCGGGTGCTATTCTCGCATTATGGCGAAGCTTCCAGATACCGCTCCGGAAATTGCACAATCTTCCGCCATCGCGCAGCCCGGACGAGAATTTGAGGCTCTGCTTGAGGTCAGCGAAACGATTGCCCAGCAGCGCGACCTGAAGGCTTTATTCCGTGAGCTTTCCAATCGTCTCCACGACGTATTGCAGTTCGATTTCCTCGGCATGGTGCTCCACGATGCCGCGCGGGGTACCATGCGTCTGCACATTCTGGTGACGCAGCAGCCCATCGAAAAAGAATCGGCGGAAGAATCTCCGATCGCGAATTCGCCTTCGGCCTGGGTTTTCGAAAACCAGCAACCCTTCGTCACCCAGGACACCTCCAAAGACCCGCGTTATCCCGAATTCATGCAGAAGCTGCAAGCCTCGGGAGCGCATTCCGGCGCCATCGTTCCGCTCACCACGGCTCATCATCGCCTGGGCACCTTGGTCTTCGGGCGATTCGTTCCGCAGGGCATCAGCGAAGCCGAAATTCAATTCATGAAGCGCGTTGCGGCCCAGGTGGCCGTGGCAGTAGACAACGCGTTGAATTTCGAAGCCGCCGAGGCCTATCAGAAACAATTGGCTCGCGAACGCGATCGCCTGCAAGTGCTGCTCGAAATCAACAATCTTTTGGTCAGCACGCGCGATCCTGCCGCAGTTTTCAAAGGCATCGTCTCTTCGCTCAAACCCGTGCTGCAGCACGACTACACCAGCCTCGCTCTGCTCGATGCCGCCTCCGGTCTGCTGAAAATCCATTATCTGGATCTTCCAGGAAATCCTTCGGTGGCCAGAGCCGAAATCACCGTGCCGCTTGGTGGCTCGCCAGCCGGCCAGTGCTTCTCAAACAGTCAGGTGCTCATCACGCGCGGCAAAGAAATCGACAAATACCAGCAGGATTTTTTGCGTGTCCTGCGCGAACAGGGCGTCCAGTCGATATGTTGCGTGCCGCTGATTACCCACGGCCGCACCTTCGGCACCATCAACCTTGCCAGCCGCAAGTTCGACGCTTTTTCGCCCGCCGACGTGGAACTCATACAGCAAGTGGCGGCGCAGGTGGCCATCGCGCTGGAGAACGCGCTGGCATTCAAAGAAATCGACGCGTTGAAAGACAAACTCGCAGTCGAAAAACTCTATCTTGAAGAAGAAATTCGTTCCGAATTTAATTTCGAAGAGATCATCGGCGAAAGTCTGGCGCTGCGGCGCACGCTCGCCCAGGTAGAACTCGCCGCGCCAGCCGGCACCACGGTGCTGATTCAAGGTGAAACCGGCACCGGAAAAGAAATCATAGCCCGGGCGATTCACAATCTCAGCCCGCGGCGCGAGCGGACTTTCGTCAAAGTGAACTGCGCCGCAATTCCCGCGGGTCTGCTGGAATCCGAACTTTTCGGGCACGAACGTGGCGCCTTCACCGGCGCGCTCGCGCAAAAAATCGGCCGGTTCGAATTTGCGGACCGCGGCACGCTCTTCCTCGACGAAATCGCGGACCTGCCGCTGGAATTGCAGCCGAAATTGCTGCGCGTGCTGCAAGAGCAGGAATTCGAACGCCTGGGCGGCAACCGTACGCAGCGTGTGGACGTGCGCGTCGTGGCAGCCACCAACGGTGATCTGGCCCAACTTGTTGCCGAGCGCAGATTCCGCAGCGATCTTTTTTACCGCTTGAACGTTTTTCCCATCCTGGTGCCGCCGCTCCGCGAGCGCCGCGAAGATGTGCCCCTGCTGGTGCGTTATTTCGTGCAGACTTTCAGTCGCCGCCAGAACAAAACCTTGGAATACATTCCCTCGGACGTGATGGAGGCCCTGGTCAATTATTCCTGGCCGGGAAACATTCGCGAACTTGAAAATCTGATCGAACGGGCCGTTTTGCTTTCCGGCGGCAATGAGCTGCGCGTACCGCTGGCCGAACTCAAAGCGGCATCCGCTGTCTCCGCCACCGCCGCGGCATCCTACGCCTATCTCAATCCCGGTTCTCCATCGCCGCCTGCAATCCCATCTTCCACGCCGATTGCCACGCTCGAAGACGCCGAACGGCAGCACATTCTCCGGGCTCTGCGTCAAACGAAGTGGCGCATCTCTGGCCCTCGCGGCGCAGCCACGGTGCTGGGCATGAAGCGAACCACACTGCAAGCTCGCATCCGCAAGCTCGGCATCAAACGTCCTGTGTGATGCCTGCTGCTGAATGCGTCATGCCCGCTTGGATTGCCCAAAAGACTGTGCTCTTCTAATAAGGTAGACCGATGAAGCCGCTGCCAATCACGAAACGATGTCGCTCACTTGCGCGGATATGCATGCTCGCAACCGTTGCCCTTTTCCCATTTGCATCGTCGTCCCTCGCGCAGTTGCCGGTGATTCGCTTTGTCCGTGATCCCGATCCCGCGCCGGCTTTTCAGTTGAAAGATCTGGACGGCAAAGACCTGAATCTCGAGGCCTCCAAAGGGAAAGTAGTGCTGCTGAACTTTTGGGCCACCTGGTGCGGCCCTTGCCGCGAGGAAATTCCCGGCCTGATCGCCTTGCAGGACCGCTACAAAGATCGCCTGCAGATTATCGGCCTGGTTGTGGATGACGACGACGAAAAGGAAATCCGCGGCGTGGTGGATGCGGAAAAAATTAATTATCCGATAGCACTTGCGGATGGAAAAACTCGTTTCGAGTATGGCGGTATTGCAGCGCTTCCAACCGTTTTCCTGATCAATGCCGACGGCCGCGTGGTTCAGAAGCACGTCGGCCTCTACAATCCCGCTCTTTACGAAACGGAAGTGCGCGCACTTCTCGGCCTTCCCGTCACCGCCAAAGTCGAGACGTTTCAGGATGAAGGCGACATTTTCCTCAAACATGCCGATCGAGCCAAAATGCTCCCCGGCGTGGACATGACCAAGCTTTCGCAAGACCAGCGAGACGCCGCGTTGCACAAATTCAACGCCGAGTCCTGTGATTGCGGCTGCAAATTCACGCTCGCGCAATGCCGCATCTATGATCCCGATTGCCAGATCAGCCAGCGGCGTACCGCGGAAATTGTTAAGAAAATTGCCGCGCCAGCCGCGGACCCACCGAAAGCAGACGTCGCGCCGGCCGCGCCTGCGTCAACTACTCCGACTCCCATTGAATCCGCGAAGCCCTGAATCGGGATCACTTCTCTCAGCGAAATCCTTATTTGTGCAGTAAATCTGTAGCTACGGTGGTCATCGCTTTCACGCCCGTGCGAATCGCCGGCTCTGGAAGCGGCGCAAACTCGCTCGAATGCGGTCCTGGGAGCCGCGTTCCCTTTTCCTGGGCGTCTTTCCACTTTACGGGATCCGTCGCGCCCAGCCAGAACATTGAAATCGGCGGCTTCGGATCCTCCAGCGCGAACAGGCTGAAATCTTCGCTGGCCATAATCGGCTGACCCGGCCAGACATTTTCTTTGCCCAGCGCCTTGTCCAGCGAGACGGCCATGCGTTGTGTCAACGCGGGATCGTTGATCGTCGCTGGCACGGCGTCTTTTGCAATTTCAATGATGGGTGCGCGCTCTGCTGGGATTCCCGCCGCTTCGGCGATTCCGTTAGTGATGCGTTTGATCGCCGCCAGCACCTTTTCGCGCTGCGCCGGCGTCATCGTTCGCACCGTCAACTGCAGGTGCGCTTCGTCTGGAATAATGTTGTGCTTTGTACCCGCGTGAAAAGAGCCAACAGTAACCACCGTGGGCACCTGCGGGTCCGATTCCCGGCTCACAATCGTCTGCAGCGCCATCACCAGTTCAGCGCCGATGACGATCGGATCTTTCGTGACATAAGGCGCAGCTCCGTGTCCGCCGTATCCTCGAATGGTTATGTCGACCGAATCCGCGCCTGCCAGCATTGTTCCCGCGTGCCATGCCACCGTCCCGGCCGGCAGAAACGAAGAATCGTGCAAGGCAATCACGTAATCCGGCTTGGGGAATTTTGTGTACAGGCCCGCGCGCAGCATTGCCGCCGCGCCTCCCACGACCTCCTCGGCTGGCTGGCCGATCAGCACCAGCGTGCCGCTCCATTGATCTTTGGTTTCTTCCATCATTTTCGCCGTGCCCAAAAGGACGGTCATGTGTAGATCGTGCCCGCAGGCGTGCATCACGCCCACTTCGCCGTTTGGTCGTTTCTCCCGCACTTTGCTCGCATAGGGCAAACCGGTGTTTTCCGTTACCGGCAACGCGTCCATGTCCGTGCGAATGTATAGCGTCGGCCCCGAACCGTTGCGCAGCACTGCCACCACGCCATACGCACTGCTGCCATCCTCATATTTGCCAAAGTGATCGGTGACGTCGTAGCCCATTTTTTTCAACGCCGAAGCCACCATTTCCGATGTTGCTTTCTCTTCGGTCGAAAGCTCTGGATGCTCATGCAGGTACTTGTAGGTTCCCACCCAGTCGTTGATGTTGCTGTCCACCTTTTGATCCAGGTTGGATTGTGCTGCGACCGGCAGGCCGACTCCCGCCAGAATTGCCGACACTGCGAATAATAAGATTCGTCTCATGTTCATTCATTTCTCCAGATCCGTGGGCATTCTATCAAAGCTAGAGGCCGAACCAGATTCCGTTCTGCGCGCACCCTTTTTCCTTGCCCCGTTCCGCGCGCCGGTCTAAACTCCGGCGACTTGTTACGTCATCTTAGATCCTTCAGGAGTTCTCTATGAATCGTCGCGTGTGGGTTTTGTTCATCGCTCTGGGTATATCCGCGGTTTTCACTGTCCGTGGAGCCTTCTCGCAAGGCGAGATGCAGTCGAAGCGCCGCGTCATTAATCTGCCGGATAAACCAGCCCAGGCCCCGTTCAGCAATGCCATTCTGGCCGGCGATACCCTTTATCTTGCCGGGAGCATCGGCCTGGATCCGAAAACCGGCAAAGCTCCCGATAAAGTCGAGGATGAAATCAAAAACCTCTTCGACAACTACAACTCCGTTCTCAGTGCTGCGGGCATGACCATGGACGACCTGGTTTTCGTCCAGGTCTTCTGTTCGGATCTTTCGCTCTACGACAAATTCAATGCTGCCTACCGCACCCGCTTTTCGAAGGATTTCCCGGCCCGTGCGTTTATCGGCGCGGGCTCGTTGTTGCGCGGCGGCCATTTTGAAATGCAGGCCATCGCCGTCCGTCGCTAACCTCGGCGTTCTTGCAAATAGGGTGCGGAGATGGCTCTCCGGTAGCTGCGCGTGTCGACATCTGCAGAATATGACCATAAATGGGCAATAGCATTTGCCTATTTATGGTCATATGTCCAACTTCAAGTCAGTCATTCTTCCGTCAGATCTCTTCCAAATCGTCGTAAATAACAGTAAATAAAAGCCTTAAATATAAATGAATTTACATCTTCTTTGGCCACACCGTTGCCCATTCAAGGGAGCGATCCCAACTACTTATGCTTAGAATCACTACCGAAACTAAACGAGGCAAGCTCTTCCTCAGCGTCGAAGGCAGTCTCTCTGGACCCCGAGTCGCAACCTTGGAACAGTGCTGGCGCGAGCTCTATGCCACCTCCCCCCGCCCCAAATTCTTTGTCAACCTGTGCGGCGTCAGCTTCATTGACAATGCTGGCAAGGTTCTCCTTAAAGAGATGCACCGCCTGGGCGCAGAACTTCTTGCCGAAGGCTGCCTTAACCAGGCGATTGTCACCGAAATAATCTCCGCCGGAGATAAGACCACCAACCGCGAAACAAAAGACGGCGAGTCCTCCAAAGGCTCGTCCATTATTTTCTACATCATCTTTTTCAGTCTGCTCCTGTCGCCGGCATTCACTTTTGCCCAGACGCAAACCCCTTCGTTGCCCGCGACCGCGCCGGACGGGGTCCTGAAGCTGACCCTGCAGCAAGCCGTGGCACTGGCTATCAAGCAGAATCCAACGCAACAAATCGCCGTTCTCAACGCTGCAGAAAGCATTCAGGACAAAAACATCACCCGCTCTGACCTGCTGCCGCAGGCGAATCTGCACGTCGCGGACTCCGCCAATCGCGTTAATCTCGTGGCCCAATTTGGCGGCAACGTTCCGCCTACGTTTCCGTTCCCGGAACACATCGGGCCCTATCAGATTTTCTCCGCCGGCCCCAACTTCGGCAGCAGTGTCATAGATCTCTCGCTCTGGAAGCGCTACCAGGCGGCCCGCAGCAATGTGGATGTCAGCAAGGCCAACAGTCTCTCCACCCGCGAGCAGGTGATCTTGCTGGTCGTCTCGCAGTACATTGGCACGTTGCGCGCCGCTGCCAATGTGCAGGCCTCTCGTTCGCGCGTGGATCTTGCGCAGGCGCTTTACGATCAGGCCGCCGACCTGCAAAAAGAAGGCGTTGGAACCGGCATTGACACGCTCCGCGCTAACGTGGAACTCCAGAATGAGAAGCAGCGGCTCATCGAAGCGGAAAATGATCGGGACGCGTCGCTCTTCGGTCTCAGCAAACTCCTGAACCTCGACCCGCGTCAGAAAATCGACCTTGCCGATTCGCTGGCCTTCTTCGACACGCCGCAGCCTGACGTGGATTCCAGCATAGACAGCGCCCTTGCCACCCGCGAAGAGTGGAAATCCATCGAAGCTCAGGAAAAATCGGCCAAGCTGGACAAACAATCGTCGCAATATCAGCGCCTGCCCTCGCTCCGTTTCGACGGCAATTGGGCCTATCTCGGCACATCCACCAGCAACGGCATTCCCACGTATCAATACCAGGCCTCGTTCAACATGCCGCTCTTCACCAGCGGCCGCATTCACGCGGAAGTTGTGAAGGCTGATCTGGAATTGCAGAAACTGGAGCAGCAAAAGGACGACATCCGCAACCAGATCGCTCTCGACGTCAAAACCTCGCTGCTCAATCTGAATTCCGCGCGCACGGAAGTGCAGGTGGCTAACCTCGGCGTGCAGCTTTCCCAGCAGGAAGTGGATCAGGCGCGCGACCGTTTTCAGGCCGGCGTGGCTAACAACATCGAGGTTATTTCCGCCCAGGATTCGCTTTCCCGCGCCAACGACAATCAGATCGCGGCGCTTTACCGTTTTAACCAGGCCCGTGCCGACTTCGCGCGCGCCGTTGGCCAGATGGAAAAAACTTACGCGAAGTGAGGAACCATGAGTGTTGAGATCGAAGTAGGACTGGAAAACGCGGCGAAGGTAAAAATTCCGGCGCCAGAAACGCAAAGGCTGGACCTCGAACCCGAGAAGCTCGTCAGTTCCAAGCTGCGCACGCGCTTGATTCTGGGCGGCGCCATTTTGCTTGCGGTTTTCCTGGGCCTCTATCTTTACTTCCATAACCGGGAAACCACTGACGATGCCCAGGTGGACGGACACATCACGCCGATCGCCGCCAAGGTATACGGCCGAATTGGCAAAGTCCTGGTGAAAGACAACCAGCCAGTGAAAGCGGGCCAGGTGATCGTGCAGTTGGAGCAGGGCGATTATCAAGCTGCCCTGAATGAAGCCAAGGCAGAACTGGCGCTGGCCGAAGGCGAAGCGCGTTCAGCGGGAGTAGACATTCCGCGCACCAGCGAAAATGCCGCCAGCGACACCTCCAGTGCGAATGCCCAATTGTCTGGCGCGCAGGCTGACCTGCTTCGCGCGCAGGCTACTTACGAACAGTCGCAGACCGCGGACCTGGCCTTTGCGCAAGCCAACGTCGAAAAAAGCCAGGCGAATGCCCAGCTTGCTCAGGCCGACCTTGCGCGCTATTTGCCGCTGATGCAGCGTGGAGAAATTTCCAAGCAGCAATACGATGCGGCCAAGGCCAACGCCGATGCGACAACCAGCGCGCTTCATGCCGATGAACAAAAACTCGCGCAGGCCAATCGCAATATTGAAATCTGCCGCGCGCAACTGGATGCCGCCAAGGCTCGTGTTCAGCAGGCCGAAGCGGGCGTGGCCACCGCGCACGCGGATATCCGCCGCGTAGCCATGCGTTCCGCGGACGAGCAGGCGAAACTCGCCAAAGTGGATGAAGCCCGCGCCAAGCTGGACGCCGCGCAGCTCAACCTCAGCTATTGCAACATCGTCGCTCCCGTGGATGGCGTGGTCACCCACAAGCAAGTTGAAGAAGGCCAGATTGTGCAGCAAGGCCAGGGCCTGATGGTGATTGTTCCTTTGCAGGACGTTTGGGTCACCGCGAATTTCAAGGAGACTCAGCTTCGCAAGATGCATGCCGGCCAGAAGGCTTACATCGACGTGGATACCTACGGAAAGACTTTCCCCGGACACGTGGATTCCATCTCCGGTGCCAGCGGCGGCGTCGTCAGCCTGCTGCCTCCCGAAAATGCCACCGGCAATTTTGTGAAAGTAGTGCAGCGCTTCCCGGTAAAAATTGTCCTCGACCCCATTCCTGCCGACGTCGCAATATTGCGGCCCGGCATGAATGTGGATGCAACCGTAATCACCAAATAGGCGGGCTCTGAGAACGTAGACAAATATGATCGAGAAATTCATACATAAACTGCGCATGCCAGACGGCTCGATCAACCCCTGGGTGATCGCCGTTACCGTAACGCTTGCCACGTTTATGGAAGTTCTCGACACTTCAATCGCAAACGTCGCCTTGCCGCACATCGCCGGAAATCTTTCCGCCAGCCCAGACGAGTCCACTTGGGTGCTGACGTCGTACCTCGTTTCCAACGCCGTTATTCTGCCGCTCTCCGGCTGGCTTTCTTCTTTGCTCGGGCGCAAGCGCTTTTACATGGGATGCGTTGCGATCTTCACGCTCAGCTCTTTCTTGTGCGGTTTCGCCGCCAGTCTGGGCATGCTGGTCTTCTTCCGCATTTTGCAAGGTGTTGGCGGCGGTGGATTGCAGCCCAGCGAGCAAGCGATCTTGAACGACACGTTTCCGCTCTCACAACGCGGCATGGCTTTCGCCGTGTACGGCATAGCTGTGGTGGTTGCGCCGACACTTGGCCCGTGGCTCGGCGGCTGGATCACCGACAATTTTTCCTGGCGCTGGATTTTCTACATCAACGTACCGGTCGGCCTGCTCTCGATGGGGCTTACTTACTTGCTCGTCTCCGATCCGCCGTATATGAAGCGCATCAAGATCAGCGACGGCTTCCGCATCGATTACATCGGCCTGGGCCTGATCAGTCTCGGTCTTGGCAGCCTGCAGATCATTCTCGACAAAGGTCAGCGCGACGATTGGTTCGATTCCGGTTTCATCCGCCTGTTTGCGGTATTGATGGTCATTGGAATCGTCGGCGGCATCATTCGCGAACTGAAAGCCAAAGAACCGGTGGTGGATTTCCGCATGTTGAAAGATCGCAACTTCGCAATTTCCACGCTGGCGATGTTTTTCCTCGGCTTCGTGCTCTATTCCAGCACCGTGCTCATTCCGCAGATGCTGCAGCAACTGATGGGCTATCCCGCGGAGCTGGCCGGCCTCGCGCTTTCGCCTGGCGGTGCCACGATTATGTTCTGCATGCCCATAGTCGGCTTCCTGGTTTCCAAAGTGGACACGCGCTATCTGATCACCTTTGGTTGTACAATTTCCGCCTCCGCCCTTCTGGTGATGGCTGGGTGGAATCTCTCTCTGGACCTGAATCACGCGATTCTTGGCCGCGTGCTGCAGTCGTTCGGATTGGCATTCCTCTTCATCCCCATCAACGTCACCGCCTTTGCCTATGTTCCGCGCGAGAAAACAAACATGGGCACCGGCATCATCAACCTAGCCCGCAATATCGGCGCCAGCGTCGGCATTGCAACTGTTACAACTCTGTTAGAGCGGCGAACCCAACTTCATCAGGTGCGTCTAATGGATCATGTGAACAGCATGAATCCTGCTCTTCAAAAAACCATGACTGGCCTCGGCGCCGCCTCAATCGCCGGGGGCTCTTCTGGCCCGGGTTCGGTCGCCCAGGCACACGGCATGCTCTTCAATATGATCGAGCGGCAGGCCACTATGCTGGCCTTTGTCGACAACTTCAAACTCCTGGGGGTAATTTTTTTCGCCATCATTCCTATCTTCTTTCTTATGAGGCGCCCAAAGATGGGTGGTGGCGCGGTACCGGTGCACTAGAGAAACTTTGTAACCTTTTCCTGCGTAACGACTCTTAGGAAGCTACTTGGGGGGACCAAATGGCAACGCAAGTGATCAATCCAACGCAACTCACCGAGCAGAAGTTAATTCGTGCTGGTCAGCGGGGCGACTCTCAGGCCATCGAACAATTGTTCAGCCGCTATCATCGCCAGTTGTTTCAAACCGCGCTTCGCGTACTAGGAAACGCCGAAGATGCGGAAGATGCCCTGCAGGACGGGCTGCTTTCCGCGTACCGGAACCTCAAGCGTTTTGAGGGCCGCTCGCAGTTTTCCACCTGGCTCACGCGCATCGTCATCAATGCCGCTTTAATGAAGCGTCGCAGTGCCAAATCTCGCCCGGCGGTCTCGCTCGACGAAACGCATCATGAGGACGAGCTTCCCGCCGCGGAGCGATTTGCGGACGACGGCCCGACTCCGGAGCAAGTCTACGCCGGAACGGAAATTCGCGAGATGATCAACGAAAATCTCGACGAACTCTCTCCTCTTTTGCGTACCGCGTTCCTTCTTCGCGAAGTCGAGGGATATTCCACCGGGGAAGCCGCCAAGAAACTCGGCGTCACGGAAAACACGCTGAAGGCCCGGCTGTGGCGCGCTCGCCATCAGCTTGCCGAACGCCTTGGCCGCCGCCTCCGCCGCATGAAAGACGGCATATCGAATCCGAACGTCGGCGACGAAGCCTGCAGCTACTGCTAATTGAAACCAGTTCGCGGCGTAGGAACTCCAAGTGTTTCTGCGCCCCAAATTAAAAAGCTGGTTTTAATTTCTAAGTCCTACGTAGAACGCGCGCCACCCACCCGCTGTCATCCTGAGGGCCGCGCCCTATGCGGCCCGAAGGATCTCAACTATAACTTCCAGCACAAACTCTCTCACCTTCGCGCCGCCGCATATCTTCCCAGCACCCGAAGTTCGCTCGTCGCGTCCCGCGCTTCCCTCAACGCCCGCTCCAGATTCTCCTGCTCCTCCGCTTCCACATCCAGAAAAAACTGATATTCCCAAGGGCTGCCGTGGATCGGCCGGCTCTCGATCTTCAACAAATTCACTCCGTGATTCGCAAACGGCTGCAGCGAGGCCAATAGGGCTCCCGGTTTGTGAGCGAGCCGCATCGCCAGCGAAATCTTCCGCGCCTCGGGGCCGCGAAATTGCCGCGCTTCTTCCGGCGGCAATAATAGAACGAAGCGCGTGAAATTCTCGGCGTTGTCCTGGATGTTTTCCTTCAGAATCACCGCGCCGTAATGCACGGCCGCGCGGCGTCCCGCGATCGATCCGGAGTGTTTATCACCCAGCTCCATCATCTCGCGCACGCTTCCCGCCGTGTCTTCTGCCGGCACGCGCTTCACTTTCGGGTTCGCCGCGAAAAAAAGCTCGCACTGCGCCAGCGCCATCGGGTGCGAAGCCACTGCGCGCAATTCCTCCATCTCTGCCCCTGGCATGCCCATCAACTGGTGCTCGATCGGCAGAATCGTTTCCCCGCACATCTCTAGTGGACTTTCCAGCAACAAGTCATAGACGCGCACAACCGATCCGGCCAGTGTATTCTCCACTGGCACCAGTAAGGCGTCCGCGGCTCCTTCGGCGATGGCCGCGAACGTCGCGTCAAAAGTCGCCCGCGGCACCGTCCGAATCTCTTCGCCCAAAAGTTGTACCGCCGCTGATTCGCTGAACGCGCCCGGCTCGCCCTGAAACCCGACGCGCATTTTCCTGAAATTCAGTTCCGTCATTCGTGTCCCTGTCGTGCAATTCCTCCGCGTCTTTCTTCCGCTTTCGGCGTTATAATTAGTCTGAAGCCCGCGGAGGTAACCGCATGATGACACAAAAGCGCCCGCAATCGAGTGAGTACGCTCCTAACTTCGCCAACTATATTTCGCAGGTGCCCGACGGTGAGTTTCTGGAAACGCTCGAAGCACAACGTCAGAAAATGACGCGGCTTCTCGCGCCGCTGACTGACAAACAGGCGGATTTTCGCTACCAGCCCGGGAAATGGTCCATCAAGGAGATCGTCGGCCACATCAATGACGCCGAACGCATCTTTGCCTATCGCCTGCTCCGCATCGCCCGCGGCGACCAGACCCCACTCGCCAGCTTCGAGCAGGACGATTACATCAAAACCGCGAATTCCTCCGCCCGGAACTCTCGAGCCTCCTCGAAGAGTTCGGCGCCGTCCGCAACGCCAGTGTTACGCTGATTCGCTCGCTCGACGATGCCTCATTTTTGCGGCGCGGCACCGCCAGCGGCAAGGAAATCTCCGCCCTCGCACTGGCCTTCATCATTGCCGGCCACGCGATCCACCATCAGGCCATTCTGGAGCAGCGCTACCTCCCGGCCTTACCTGCTGCATGAGCGTGCGTCACATCGGCCCGGGCAGATCGTCATCCTCTTCCAACCGCCAGCGGGCATTCGCAGTCCGGTCCAATGGTTCACCGCCCAGTAACCCTGGTACGTCCGAACTCACTGTGGTTGGTTCTTCCCGTCTCGCGAACGATTTTGCATAGATTGGCCAGGTCAAATAAAACAGCAGCACGGTTGCCAGCGCCAGAAACAGGCCCCCTCCAATTACGGAAACCGTTCCCGCATTCAGCGGACTCACGATCACCTGCGCCAGCAAATAACCGCCGCAAAACAGCAAACCTGCTTCCGCGAACAAGCCCAGCCCGCGAAAGGTGTGGGGTGAACTCCCCAGCACCGCCAGCGGCGTATGACTCCGCAGATGCACCGTCCCCGCCCTCGTCTCCCTCATGGCCATTGTTCCTTTCGCGTTCGTTCCGCTGGTTCCGTCTCAGACTCTTCCCGCAAGAAATTCAAATAGGAAAAAACCACCGAATGCTCGCGTTTCTCCATCGGGCTGCCGCAAACGCACATGCGGTTCTCCAGGTCCCGCTCTTTCGCTGTCGAAAGGGCAGTGAGCCCGCAATTCCGGTTTACGCATTGCCAGTACACTTGCATCGTTCAAAATTCCCCGGCCCCACTGTTAACAACAGAGTAACGACCTTAGGCGATACATGGAGGGAAGGCCGGGGCGCTTATATATAGCAGTGGAGAAGCTAATGCAATAGTAAACTAATAAACATGTCCGGAATTTCGCTGGATTACGCTGCCTCTCCGATCACAAGCCGGCACCATTCCGTTTTTCCCGAACTGAAACACTCTGTCAATCGCCATGCGATCCGTAGCCAACGCAAGTGCGCCACCGGCCTTTGTTTCCCGTTGCCGTTAAGTTACAGAACGATAATCACTTATTGGATTTAGGCAAAAAATCCCTCCTTCCAACCTCTATTTCAACGTGCCCACTTGCATTCCCGTTTTGGTCCCTGCTTCTCCTCACCTTCGCCTTCGAGTTGCCCCCCTCTTCCGGCCACTGTTACAATTAACTTTTCGCGGGATCTGGCCGCGCCCCACAGGGCAATTCCGTCGGAAATTTCCATCATTGCCCAAACCTTTTTTGCGCCTGTGGTGGAGTTTGTTTGTTGGGAAGGGAGACTTCGCGTGGCGAAATATGATGTGGCAATTATTGGCAGCGGGCCTGGCGGTTATGTAGCCGCCATTCGTGCCGGCGAGCTTGGACTCAAAACCATTGTCATCGAGAAGGATCCATTTCTCGGCGGCACGTGTCTCCACGTGGGTTGCATCCCCACAAAAGTTCTTCTTCACCACGCTGATGTCTACGATCACTTCAAGAACGCCGCCGAACTCGGTTTCGATGTCGAGGGCGTGAAAATCAATTGGCCCAACATCCTGGCCCGCAAATCCAAAATCGTCACCAAGCATGCCAAGGGCATCGAGTTTCTCTTCAAGAAAAATAAAGTCGAATGGAAACAGGGCTGGGGAAAATACGAAGGCCCGGGGAAAATCAGCGTCGAAAAAGACGGCAAGCGCGAAATCATCGAAGCCGGCGCCGTTCTGATGGTCAGCGGTTCAGAGGCCAAGTCGCTTCCGGGCATTGAACCGGATCACAAAATCATCGTCACCAATCGCTCCATCCTCGAACTGCCGGAAATACCCAAGACCCTCATTGTCATCGGCGCGGGCGCCGTCGGCGTCGAGTTTGCTTCCATCTATAACTCGTTCGGTTCGCAGGTCACCATCCTCGAAGCTCTTCCGCGCGTCGTGCCCGTGGAAGACGAGGAAATTTCCACCGAACTCGAAAAGACCTACAAGAAAAAGGGCATTGCCGTTCAGACCGGCTGCATGGTGGACGGCGTGAAAAAAGACGCCAAGGGCGTCACCGTCTCCTTCAAGGATAAAGACGGCAAGCCGCAAACGCTGCAAGCCGAAAAACTGCTCCTCGCCGTCGGCCGCAAACCCATGACCGAAAATTGCGGTCTCGAAAAATCCAAGGCCAAGCTGGATCGCGGTTTCGTTCTGGTCAATCAGTTCATGGAAACCGAGGAGCCCGGCCTTTACGCCATCGGTGATATTGTCGCCGGACTTCCACAACTCGCGCACGCCGCCATGATGGAGGGCATCGTCGCCGTCACTCACATCGCCGGCAAGCCCACGCACGCCATCAACAAACTGCGCATCCCCAACGCCACCTACTGCGAGCCGCAGATCGGCTCCATCGGCATGACCGAAAAACAGGCGCGCGATGCCGGCTATGCCGTGAAGATTGGCAAGTTCCCCTTCGTCGGCAACAGCAAGGCCACCATCCTAGGCAATCATGGCGGCTTCATCAAAGTCGTCTCTGAAGAACAGTACGGCGAAATCCTCGGTATCCACATCATTGGGCCGCTGGCCACCGAAATTCTCGCAGAAGCTGCCGCGGTCCTGAACCTTGAGGGCTGCATCGACGACATGATGAACATGATCCACGCCCATCCCACGGTCTGGGAAGCCATGGGCGACGCCTTCGCCTCTGTTCGGGGCCTGCAAATCAACGTGTAGGGGGAGAAGCAGATAGCAGCGAGCAGATAACAAATAGCAGGCGGCGCGCTGTGCCTCAATTTGCAAAGTACCGCAGCTGAATATTTCAGAACTGCATCCGAGCTGTTACGAGGTTCCGAAAGGTTCCTGCTCGCTGTTATCTGTTATCTGTTGTCTGCTTTCTCCCTAACTCCATGCCCCCACTTCACATCTGCGACCTCGGCCTCCTCTCCTGGGCTGACGCCAACGCCCTGCAACAACGCCTCGTCGCCGCCCGCAAGGCCGATGCTATCGAAGATGTACTGCTTTACTGCCAGCATCCGCACGTGCTCACGCTCGGCCGCAACGCCAGCCAGAAAAATCTTCTCGCTTCCGAAAACGTTCTCCGCCAGAAAGGTGTCGAACTTCGCGAAACCAATCGCGGTGGCGACATCACCTATCACGGCCCCGGCCAGATCGTTGGTTATCCCATCCTGAATCTGGATCGCATCCGCCGCGACGTTCACTGGTATGTCCGCACCCTCGAAGAGGCCATGATCCGCGCCTCAGCCGATTTCGGCGTCACCGCTTATCGCATTTCCGGCAAGACCGGCATCTGGGTCCAGCCTCCCGCGGAAATCCCCGAAGAAAAACTCGCCGCCATCGGCGTGCACCTCAGCCGCTGGATCACCTCGCACGGCTTTGCCTACAACGTTGCCACCGACCTTCGCTATTTCGACATGATCGTTCCCTGCGGCATCCCCGACCGCAAAGCCACCTCTCTTGAAAAACTTCTCAATCGCAGCGTCACTCTCGCAGAAGTCCAACCTCGCCTGACTCATCACCTCGCCGACCTCCTCTCCCTCACACCGCACGAGATTCCCTTGAACGAATTACTCAAATCACTCCCGGCACCGCCAATTCAGTAACACATCCATTCCTTGCTGCGTGATTTGGATTCGTCGCAAGTGTAGGGCCCGCCTTCCGAGGCGGGCCGAGCAAACTACTGATGCTTTGCGTCTTCCACGTTGCTTCCGCTTGGTCGTTGGACAAACCCGGCCCCTACAAGGTGGTGTTGGTAATGTCAGCCAAAACAAAAGGCCCCGCGTCAATCGCACACGCGGGGCCTTTAATGCTTTTAAGTTTTAAAGCGGACGGCCCTCTCTACTTCATCCCGCCAACCCTGAACATAATCGCGTGGTCGATCTCGCTCCGCGACGCATCCGCATCCAGCAACGCGTTGAACTCCGCCGAGATCGCATCCTGCTCCTCTTGGCTTCGTTTGTTTCGGTCCGCCGTGTACGCGTTCCGGATCTTTTCCATCGAGCCCAGATCCTTCGTCGCATACCAGATGTAATGCGTAAAGTCTCCGTCCGTCCGCACATCCTCCACGGAGAAGCCGTACGCCAGTACCACGCCATCCGCCACCAGCTTGTCCAGCACCGGCTGGTTGTACTTTTCCCAAAGCTTTCGCAACTCGGCGCCCTTCCCGGGTTTCGCCTTCACGAAGTTGTAGCGCGCCCACGGCAATGTATTTGCCGGCAGGTCGCCTTTTCCAGTGACGAAGATCAGATCGCGCGTGACGAAATCATGAGTTTTGCTCACGTCAGCGATCTCCATCATCCGGGCCGTCACACCCCCGGAAGGTGCTGCGCCTTTCTTTGTCGCGCCGCCCTTCATTCCCTCTTCGTCCAGCTTCGCGATTTGCGCGCGCATCGCCGCGTCCACTTTTTCCACGCCGCTCCAGTCGGCCACTGTGTACCAGATCTGGTGCGTCGCGCTGCCCGGAATGCGCAGCAGCGGCACCTGAACGCCCCACGCCAGAACCACACCGTCTGCCAATAGTTTGTCCCGCACCGGCGCGCCAACCGTCTTCACCAGTTCCAAAAATTGCGCTTCCTTGCCAGGATTCACCGTGTACTCATACCAGAAAGTCAGTGGCTGCATCTTTGCTTCCTGCGCCACCGCGGAAATGCACATCATCGCCATGACCACGAAACACAACAGCAGTTTCTTCTTCATTTGTAATTCTCTCCTTGGACGAACGAGTATCGCCTGCGCGGGAATATTTTCTGATTTGCTCGTGGTGTGGAAGCTCAAACGTTGGGCAGGCGTGCGACGTTTGCACTTCCGAAAGGGCCGACCTGCGTCAGAATGCTCCAGTTTGTAGCACCGCCATCTGTATAGCGTCAAGCCAGAGCCAAATTCACTTGACAAGCGCTTCACGAAGTTCAATACTAAACCATATGGTTAAGTATGAAGCCTCTCTTGATTCCACCTTCGGCGCACTCGCCGATCCCACTCGCCGCGCCCTCCTGGCCTCCCTCATGCTTGGCGAAACCTCTATCTCTGATCTTGCCGAGCCTCATCGCATGTCCCTTCCCGCGGTTATGAAGCACCTTCGCGTCCTCGAAAACGCCGGACTTGTCTCCCAAAAGAAAATCGGCCGTACGCGCTTCTGCACTCTCTCGGCACATCCTTTGAGACGGGCCGACGATTGGATCGCCCAATACCGCCGCTTTTGGGAAAGTGTCTTCGATTCCCTGGAACGCTATATCAACGAAAATCCTCAGCCGGATAATCAGAAGGAGAACAAATCATGGCCACCACGCAATCGCAACCGCAACACGCCCTCGAAATAAAGCGCACCTTCGCGGCTCCCCGCGAACGGGTCTATCGCGCCTGGACCGATGCCCGCGAATTTGCCCGGTGGTTCCATCCTTCCACCGATTACACCACCGTGATCACGCGGCTTAACCTTCGCGTCGGCGGAAAATACTCCTTGGAAATGCATCACAAGGAAGGCAGGGTCAGCCGCCTTAGCGGCACTTACGAAGAAGTGCGCCCGCCCGAAAAACTGGTCTTCACCTGGCATTGGGAAAAAGACGAAATCTCCACGGAATCCCTCGTCACCGTTATCTTCACAGACCTCGGCGGTTCCACAGAAGTCAGCCTCACCCACCAGAACTTCCTCTCCGCCGATGAGCGCGATAAGCACAACGAGGGCTGGCTCGGCTGCTTCATCGTCCTCGAATCCTATCTCTCCGAGTAACTCCCATTTCGTAGGGCCCGTCCGCCTCGGCGGGCGGGCCCTAACTATCTCGCTCCTCAGCGCCTCCGCGTTAGTTTTGTCTGCCTCCATTCTTCCCCTCCGCCAATTCGCCAACCGCCCCCGCTTCGCCGTAAGATAGACAACCGGACATACCTCCGGAGAAACGCCGAACATGCCTGCCACGCAAGCAGCCACCAAAGCCAAGCTTTCCCGCCAACAATATCTCGACCTCTACTACTACATGCGCCTTAACCGCGAGGTCGAAGACACCATGACCCGCCTGTTCCGCCAGAACAAAATCGTGGGCGGCCTCTATTCCAGCCTCGGCCAGGAAGGTATTTCCGTCGGCAGCGCCTATGCCCTCCAGAAAAAAGACTGGATGGCGCCGATGATCCGCAATATCGGCGCGCTGCTCGTGAAAGGTGTTCCCCCGCGCGACATCTTCACCCAGCACATGGCCAAATACACTTCGCCCACCCGGGGCAAAGACGGCACCAGCCATTTCGGCGACCTCGAAAATCTTCATATCGTTTCGCCCATCTCCATGCTCGGCGATCTCATTCCGGTCCTCACCGGTGTCGCCATGGCGGGACGCTATCTCGGCCAGAAAATCGTGGCCATGACGTGGATCGGCGACGGCGGCAGCTCCACCGGCGTTTTTCACGAGGGCATGAATCTTGCCGCCTCGCAAAAAGCCGCGTTCGTTTTGATCTTGGAAAACAATCAATGGGCCTATTCCACGCCCGTGCGCCGCCAGGTGCCCATCGAAAATCTTGCCGACCGCGCGAAGGCCTATGGCATCGCCAGCTACATCGTGGACGGCAACGACGTCGTGGCCATGTATTCCACCGCGAAGGAAGCCGTTGAGCGTGCCCGCTCCGGCGAAGGCCCCATCCTGATCGAAGCAAAAACCTTCCGCCGCCGCGGCCATGCCCAGCACGACCCCGCCGAATATGTTCCCGCGGCGCAGCGCGAATATTGGGAGAAGCGCGACCCCATCCTCCTATACGAAAAATTCCTGACCACTGAAAAACTTCTCGACCCCAAAGGCAAACGGGAAATTGAGGAAAAAATCACCGCGCTCCTGGAGAAAGAGCGCGAGTTCGCCGAAAACTCGCCCGCGCCGCCGCCGGAATTCGCCGCCACCGGCGTCTATTGCACCGGCGACGACTGCCACAAGATCCGCGCCAAGTGGGAGCGCCCCATCGCCGAAGTGATGCCGCCAAAATCCAGTGTCGAGCCCGTCTGGGCCGTCGAAGGCTTCGGCCGCGGCAAGTCCTCTTCCCGCGAAAATGCGCCCATCCATTTTGGAGACACGCAACCCGCCGCAAATGGCGCCGAGGAGAAAACAAAATCCACTGCCAAGCCGGCAGCAAAACTTCCCGCCCGAAAGCCTGCGCCCGCGAAATCCGCCGCGCGCGGAAAGGGCCGGAGGTAGCCCATGGCCCAGATCACCTTTCTCGAAGCCATTCGCCAGGCCATGTTCGAAGAGATGGCCGCCGACCCCAGCGTCGTCCTCATCGGCGAAGATGTCGGCGTTTACGGCGGCGCGTTCAAAACCAGCGAAGGCCTGCTGGAAAAATTCGGCTGGGAGCGCGTCATTGACACGCCCATCAGCGAAAGCGCCATCATCGGCGCCGCTTGCGGCATGAGCTATCTCGGCCTGCGTCCCATCGCTGAAATGCAGTTCATCGATTTCATTGCCTGCTGCTTCAACCAGCTCACCAATTTTGTCGCCAAGGGGCACTATCTATGGAACGCGCCCGCACCGATCGTTGTCCGCGGCCCGTCGGGCGGCGGAGTCCACGGCGGGCCATTCCATTCCTTAAGCCCGGAGATGTATTTTCTCCACACGCCCGGTTTCAAGATTGTCTATCCCTCCACGCCCTACGACGCCAAGGGCCTGCTCAAGTCCAGCATTCGCGACAATAATCCGGTCCTCTTCTTCGAGCACAAATTTCTCTATCGCCGCATCAAGGAAGAGATTCCCGAAGGCGATTACACCGTGCCCATCGGCAAAGCCGTCGTCCGCCGCGAGGGCAAGCACCTCACCATTCTTTCCTACGCGGCGATGATGCACACTTCGCTGGAAGCCGCCGAAGCCCTCGCCAAAGAAGGCATCGAAGCCGAAGTGATCGATTTGCGAACGCTGCTCCCCCTCGACGAAGAAACCATTCTTCAGTCCATCCGCAAAACCAACCGATGTCTCGTCGTCCATGAGGACACGAAAACGGGCGGCATCGCCGGTGAAATCGCCGCCATTCTCTTTGAAAAAGCGTTCCATGATCTGGACGGCCCGGTCCTTCGCGTCACCTCCCTCGACACACCCGTGCCCTATGCCCCCTCCCTCGAGGAAGCCTTCCTCCCCAACGCCCAAAAAGTCTTCACCGCCGCCAAAGACCTCGCCAAATTTTGACCCCAAACGCCGTTGTAGCGGCCGCCTTCCGAGGCGGGCGCCTTTCCCCTGTCGGACAGATCAGCCACCATCACCTTCCGCCTAGCCCAAAGATCCCTTCCGAACCGCCATGGTAGGGCCCGCCTTCCGAGGCGGGCCGCTCCCCGCTTGCATCTCCAGGTCCCTTATCCGTTAATTTAAGTTTCGAAGCCCTCCCCCCTCCTACTCACTCAAAAAGTTACTAACCGATTCACCTCACCGCTCTCGAAACTCCATTCCACGCGCTCCCTTCTTTTTAAAATAAGAGCGAGGGGAGGCGCGGTACTTCCCGCTCGTTTTTTTCCCGTTCATCCGCGTCGCGCTCCAGTTCCTTCGCGATTCAGGGCTCCTTGGGACCTTTCGACTCCGGAGGCTTTACGCCGATGATGAAACGTCAATTCGCATTCCTTACCGCTCTTTTGTTCGCTTGGACCCCCATTTGTGTTCTGGCAAGTCCCGGCGGCGGCGCCCGCGTCTCGGGACAAGTCACCTTTTCCGGATCGGTTGGCAAACTTAAACCTTACGATTTGTCGAAAGAGCCGGTGTGCGCCAAACTGCACGCCACCGAGCCGCTGTATCCTGATTCCCTGCTCACGGGTCCCGGCAACTCCCTCCGCAACGTGGTCGTCTATATCTCCGCCGGTGCGCCGCCTTCCGGCGCGGTGCCGCCCAACCCGGCCGTTTTCGATCAACTCGATTGCCATTACGCCACGCATGTACTGGTATTCCGCGTCGGCCAGGAAGTGCGCATCTCCAACAGCGATCCGCTGTCCCACAACATTCATCCCCTCGCCAAGGTCAATCGCGAGTGGAACAAAATCCAGCCTGCCGGCACGCCGCCGTTTTCCTACGCGTACGAAAGTCCGGAATTTATTTCCGTGAAGTGCAACATCCATCCGTGGATGCACGGCTACTTCGCCGTCCTGAACACCGCCTTTTATGCCATCACCGGGGACGATGGTCATTTCGAGCTTCCAGAACTCCCTCCCGGGCATTACACCGTCACCGCCTGGCATGAACTTCTCGGCACGCAAACCCGCGACATTACGGTGTCGGCCAGCGGCGAAGCCCAAACCGTCAACTTCACTTTTTCTGCCAAACCCTAAAACCCGGCCGGAAAGCCGCGTTGTCGAGGGCGCGGCCAGTGGTGTAGTCTGGCCATTCCAATATGGCCGCTGCGCTCTTGCGTTCTCGCCGTCTGCTTTTGCTGTTTTTGCTCGGCGGCGCTTTTAGCCTCCGCGCAGCCCGCGCCCTGGTCCCCTCAACAAGCCAGCGACTGGTACGCGCGCCAGACCTGGCTCGTCGGCAGCAATTACCTTCCCGCCTACGCCATCAACGAACTGGAAATGTGGCAGCCGGAAACTTTTGACCCCAAGCGCATCGACCTCGAACTCGGCTGGGCCCAGTCCCTCGGCTTCAACGTGATGCGCGTTTTTCTCCATGACCTGCTTTGGCAGCAGGACGCCGCCGGCTTTCGTAAGCGCATGGATACGTTTCTCTCCATCGCCGAAAAACATCACATCCGCATCCTCTTCGTTCTTTTCGATTCCTGCTGGGATCCCTTGCCGCGGCTGGGCAAGCAGCGCGCCCCGCGCCCCGGCGTGCACAATTCCGGCTGGGTGCAGAGCCCCGGCGCGAAAGCCCTGAGCGATCCTTCGCAGTATCCGCGCCTGGAGGCGTACGTAAAAGGCGTCGTCGGCGCCTTCGCCTCTGACCCCCGCGTTCTCGGTTGGGACGTCTGGAACGAACCGGACAACGACAATGCCAGCAGCTACGCCGCCTCTGAACTTCCCAACAAGGCACAACTCGTTCTCGCCCTGCTCCCTAAGGTTTTTGCCTGGGCGCGCGAAGCCGGAGCCACGCAGCCCCTCACCAGCGGTGTCTGGAAGGGCGACTGGTCTTCGCCAGAAAAACTCACCGCCATGGAAAAGATTCAACTGGACCAGTCCGACGTGATTTCCTTCCACAACTACGCCCCGCCTGAAGATTTTCAAAAACATGTCCAGTGGCTGGAGCCCTACGGACGTCCCCTCCTCTGCACCGAATACATGGCCCGCCCAACCGGCAGCACGTTCGAAGCGATTCTGCCCGTCGCCAAAAAAGATCGCGTCGCCGCCATCAATTGGGGCTTCGTCGCCGGCAAATCGCAAACCTATCTCCCCTGGGACTCCTGGCAAAAGCCTTACGTGGACGCCCCGCCGAAAGTGTGGTTCCACGACATCTTCCGCACTGACGGCACGCCGTATAACCAGCAGGAAGTGGACTTCCTGCACCAGTTGCTGCTTCCCGCTCACCCGTAATTCTTCGTGCCCCGCCGCCTTTGCCCGGCCCGCCTTTCGCTGTAAACTAATAAGGTTTTGCGGTTCATGCCGCGGGCGCCCTGCACCACCGGAAGTTCGCCAGGCCTACCCAGTGAAGGAGAGCAATCCCATGGCAGTTGACGTCGTCATGCCCCAGATGGGCGAAAGCATCTTCGAAGGTACGATCACCAAGTGGCTGAAGAAACCCGGTGACAAGGTCGAGCGCGACGAACCCCTCTTCGAAATCTCCACCGACAAAGTGGACGCCGAAATCCCCTCCCCCTCCGCCGGCGTTCTGAAAGAAATTAAAATTCCCGAAGGTCAGACCGTTCCTATTCAGACGATCGTCGCTGTCATTGATGGCGCGGGCTCTGCCACGGCATCCGCTCCGGCCCCTGCTGCGCCCCCCGCCAAGGCCGCTCCGGCTTCGGCTCCATCGCCTGTACCGGCGGCCGCAAAGCCGGCACCTCCAGTCGCCGCGCCGGCTGCCCCTGTCGCTGCTTCAGCGGCGCCTGCCAGTTCCGCTTCTGCGGAGCGCATCCATTCCTCGCCGCTGGTTCGCCGCTTGGCCAAGGAACACGGCGTGGACCTCACCGCTATCGAAGGTACCGGCGCCGGCGGCCGTATCACCAAGGAAGACATCGAATCCGTAATCGCAGCGCAGTCCGCGCCCGCCGCGGCTGCCCCTGCGACACCCGCGCCGGCTGCCGCTCGTCCTTCAGCCCCGCCTCCGCCGCCGGCACCGGTTGCCGCGCCTGGTGCGCCCGCCGCTGCATGGCGCACAGTATCAGCCCGCGCTGCAGCTCGGCGTGCCGCGCGAGCGCATCTACTTCGGCAACTACGAAGTCCAGCCGCTCACCGTCATGCGCCAGAAGATCGCCGAGCACATGGTGGCTTCCAAGCACGTTTCGCCACACGTCTATTCCGTCGATGAAATTGACATGACCAAGGTCGCCGCCATCCGCGCCAAGGCCAAGGCCGAATTCGAATCCCGCTACGAAACCAAGCTCACCTACATGCCCTTCTTCGTGAAAGCCGCCGTCGCCGGCTTGCGCGCTTATCCCACGCTCAACGCCTCGCTCGACGGCACGAATATCGTCCTGCACAAGGAGATCAACATCGGCATGGCCGTCGCGCTCGACTGGGGGCTCATCGTGCCGGTCATCAAGAACGCCGACGAAAAGAATCTTCTCGGCATCCAGCGCAACTTGAACGATCTGGCGGAACGCGCGCGCTCCAAAAAACTCAAGCCCGAAGAAGTCCAGGAAGGCACCTTTTCGATCACCAATCCCGGCGTCTTCGGCGGCCTCTTCGGCCTGCCGGTGATCAGCCAGCCCAACGTCGGCATCCTCGGCCTGGGGGCCATCGAAAAACGTCCCGTAGTTGTGGACGACGCGATCGCCATCCGCTCCATGTGCTACGTCACGCTGAGCTACGACCACCGCGTCGTGGACGGCGCCGTCGCGCACCAGTTCCTCCACAAAGTAAAAGAAACCCTGGAAAACTGGTCGGAACCCCTGGTTTAGTGACTTGTGCTTGGTCACTCGCCAAGCGTGAGCAGAGACCAGTCGAGCCTTTCATGCTGACCATTAATCTGCCAGCTTTGCTCGAACGGCGCTTGACGACAATTGCCAGGCGCTCGAAGCGCACGAAAAGTTCGCTCGCCCGCGAGGCGATTCTCATTTATCTGGAAGAACTCGAGGATATTTTCCTTGCCGAGCAAGCGCTCAGTCGCATTCGCTCTGGACGCTCGTCCACTATCCCGCTGTCAGAAATCGTGAAGCGGCACTCCCTTCTTCCTTCCGATCACTGACAACGATTGACTAATCCTTCCTCCGCCGATATACCATAGCCCGTTCGCCACTCTATGGAGGAACTACAAATGCGCCGACGCGAATTTCTGCACACCACCCTGCTTGCTGCCGGCGCCGCTGCCTCCGCCAGACCGGCGCGCCTGCTGGCTGCGGATTCCGCTTCCGCGGACTCGCGCATCGAAATCCTTCTCGACGAACCCCTCGGCACAATTTCCCCCAACATCTACGGCCATTTCACGGAGCACCTCGGCGGCGTGATCTACGACGGCATCTGGGTCGGCGAAAACTCCCCCGTCCCCAACGTCAACGGCATCCGCAAGCGCCTCGTCGAGGAGATGCGCAAGATTCACGCGCCCGTGGTCCGTTACCCCGGCGGCTGTTTCGCCGACAGTTACAACTGGGAAGACGGCATCGGTCCCGCCGAAAAACGCCCCCGCCGCACCAATTTCTGGGAAGAAGCGGAAACTCCTTCCTCGCCCGCCAGCCACAAATTTGAAACCAACCGTTTCGGCACCAATGAATTTCTGCGCTTCTGCCGCCTGATTGAGGCGCAGCCATATCTCGCCGCCAATCTCCGTAGCCTGCCCGCGGAATCCTTTTACCGCTGGGTGGAATACTGCAATTCTCCCGCGGGCAGCACCACGCTCGCCGAGCAGCGCGCCGCCGCCGGTTCGCCTGATCCCTTCGCGGTGCGCTTCTGGGGTGTGGGGAATGAATCCTGGGGCTGCGGCGGAAACTTTACCCCGCAGGAATACGCCGTGGAGTTCCGCCGCTTCGCCACCTGGGTGCCGCGCTACGGCCAGGACCTTTCGCTGATTGCCTCCGGCCCGAACACCGGCGAGTGGGATTGGACGCGCGGCTTTTTCGAAGAACTGCTCCGCAAGGGCCCGGGCCAGTTGCGCTCCGTCTACGGTCTTTCGCTGCACGACTACGCCTGGAACCTCAGCCGCGGCCGCACCACCGATTGGGAAAAGGGCAAGGGCAGCGCCGTCGATTTCGCTCCCATCGACTGGTATGAACTCCTCCGCGAAGGGCAGGGGATTGAAGGTCTAATCGAAGGCCACTGGCAGATCATGGGAGAGTTCGACGCCGAGCATCACGTGAAGCTCATCGTGGATGAATGGGGCCCGTGGTACCGGCCAGGTTCGGAAGCTACTCCCGGCGACATTCTGGAGCAAACGCCCACGCTTCGCGACGCGGTTTTCTCCGCCATGACCCTGGACATTTTCAATCGTCACCCGGAACAGGTGGCCATGGCCAATTGCGCGCAGCTCATCAACTGCCTCAACAGCCTGTATCTCGCCCACGAGGACAAATTCTGCGTCACTCCGGTCGGCCACGTCTTCGCCCTTTACGCCGCGCATCAAGGCGGCGAATCGCTGCGCACCGCGGTTTCCGCTCCGTCCGTGCACTACGATCGCGATGGAAAAACCGCGACGTTCTGGGGACTCCAGGCCTCCGCCTCGCGCAAGGAAAAGGCGCTCCAGCTCACGGTGGTCAACCCGCACGTCAGCGAACCGCGCGAAACCTCCCTCGTTCTCCGCGGCGCCCGCGTCTCTTCCGCCACGGCCACCACGCTAACGAGCTCCGATCTCCACGCCCGCAATACGTTCGAACAGCCGGACGCGCTTGCGCCCCAACCCCTGAAACTCGACCTCCGCCCCGGCGCGCTGACGAGCACTTTCCCTCCGGCCTCGGTCACGCACCTCTCGATCGTTCTCGCCTGAGTAAGTGGCCAGCGACCAGACCCTGGCCGCCGATTGCTCGTCGCTAGCGAACACTCGGGTTCCGCAAGTTAATCGTCAACAATGATTAGTTACCCGTCATTCCGTACTCTTCACTGGTCGCTTGTCGCTGGGCACCGGTCACTGGCCTCAGTTCACTGAATCATCGTCCGCATCCGTGCCGTCCACACCGCCAGCCCCTCCAGCGGCACGGTTGCAACGCCCGCGTCGCGAAGCGCTTCCTGCACGAAGCGGTGCCGCTCGTTTTCCGCCAGCAGGTGCACGTCGGTCACTGCCGTGAACTCGCTCGCCGCCACCTTACCGCGGATCCGCTCCACGGTGTACGCCAGCGACTTCACCTCTCCCGGCGCACGCGAAACGCTCAACGTCTGCACGAATCCCCGTGTTCCATTTCGCCGGTACCCGTAATCAATGCGCATGGGATCCCCTGCGAAGGTAAACTCCTCCGCCCGCAAACCTTTCTGCAACCGTTCCCATACCCGCGCCTGCTTGAACACCTCCGCGCAATAGGAGCGAATCGCCCCGCGGCTCCCCGGCGCGCCCACTCGGGCCGCCCCACGTTCCGGCGCCACATGATCCGCGTACAGCCGCTCGGTTTCCGCATCCAGGTCGTCCGCGTGGACCCCCTTCTGCGGTGCCAGTTGCAGTGCATTGGAAAGTGTCTCGTCCCACTTCGCCAACAGCCGCAGCCAGTCCGCGCTGGCCTGCGTCAGGTTTTTTCCGTCGCCGGCCCCTCCGAGTCCACCCGTGGAGTTCGTCCCACTGAAAAGCTGCGTGGCTGTCGCGAAGCGGCTTTCCAGTTCGTCCCGCAGCGCGCGCAGCAGTTCCTCGTCCGCCCGCGGGTGCAGCCGCCGCACTCGGGCGTAGTCCCCCGGCTCTTCAATCATCCGCAGCCGCCGCTCGCCCGTTTCCGGATCGAACACCAGGACACCGATATTCACCCACTCATCCCGCACCAGGTTCGGCGTGTACCGCAGCACGCGGTATGCAAACGTCTTGTCCTTCGTGGTCGCCTCTGCCGCCATGAACTACCTCCAGACTTCCAGTGGCCCGTGTCCCGTGTCCTGCGACCGGCGCATTGCGACCCGCGACGCATGGTCACTCTTCACTGGTCGCCGGCCACCGGTTGCTATCTCCAACTCGCAAACGGCTGCCGGTTGCAATTCTTCGCGGAAAGCAGCAACTCCTCCACACGCGGCTTTCTCCGGTGGAGCTGTTCCAGCACCCGCATCACGTCGTCGTACTCGTCGTCATACCACGCGGGCGGAACCTCCGCGGCCAGTTCCGCCAGCACCTTCTCCGTGATGCGCTTTTGCAGCCGCTCCAGCCACGGCGCGAAGGAATGCATTCCGGTTACGCCCTCGTAGACCCGGCTTCGCGCGTACAATCCGCGCAGCGGCGCATCCGGAAAACTCCATTCCCCGGCGTTGAAGCAGAAGCCCTGATCTATCATCACCGTGTGGTACGCCGGTCCGCCCGCATCCGCGTCTCTTGCCGCGGCGTCCGGTGCACTCTCCCTTTGCCCTATCGCATGCAGCCCGTCCTCTTGGCGATGTCCACTCGGGCCACCACTCTTCCGCGGCGGGCCCTCAAAAAAAACCGTCTGCCTTCCATTCGTGTTGCATGTCCACTTGTCGAAAACCAGCATTCCCGCGAAGTCGTGCAGGTTATCCACCGACTGCAATTTTTCATCCGGCAGAAAGTCATGCAACGACAGCCGCCGAGGATCGCCCGGGTATCGCGAGCCGAACTGCAGCCCCGCCGCACACGGCGTCCGCGACCTCGGCAGCTCGACGCACAGGTCCGGCGTCAGCCGGATCAGTTCCGCATCCACCTCCACCACGTCCACCGGCGCCGTCGGCAGCCCCAGCCGCGACGCCAGCCTGGTACCCAGCAGCTCGTTCACCAGGATCCGCCGGTGCTGCGGATTATTTTGGAACTTCACCACATAATAGTTTTCGTCGGAGCAGCGCATCAGGTGCGATTGGGCGCCGCCGCGCATCCGCCGGATCTGCTCGATTGCCCGGACCATTGTGCAGTTATCCTAGCGGTACTTAATTGCCTAGGCAAGCCACTCGCCGCTCCTTGCCCTTCCGTTTCCCCTTCTGGTCCTTCCCGCTTGTCATTCTGGGCCTCGCCCGGCGTGCTTCTTTCCACGTTCCGGCACCCGGCGAGCAAAAAAGAAAAGGCTCCCCGAACTCTCAGGGAGCCTTTCGTCGAATGGTTTAAGGACCAGCCCGGACTAACGCCGCTTCTTGCCCTTCTTCGCGGCTTTCTTCTTGGGCTTGGCCTTGGCTTTTTTGGCCGGCTTCTTGGCTTTCTTCGCGGCTTTCTTTGCCGGTTTCTTGGCGGCCTTTTTCGTGGTTTTTTTCGGAGCGGCCTTCTTCGCCGCAGGCTTCGCGGCCGGCCCCTCCGCTTCTTCGGCGGGTTCTTCCTCCACGATCAGCAGCTTCTTCTTCTTCCACCACGCCCGCCGGCTCTCCGCCCAGTTCCTCATCGTCTTCCAACCGGGACAGCTCCTCGTCATCCTCAAACTGATCCTTCTCGAATTCCATGCTCTCCTCCCCATGGGGAACCTTGTCACCCGTTGTTCTTGGCACGATGCACCAGTCGGAGATACCCTGCACTCCGTCCTTGCGATTTGTTATCCCACTCCAAGGCCCTTGTCAAGCCTTCCGCACGATTCCTTGGCCCCGAAACGCAAATTATTTTTATTTTCCATCCGCGCCCCTTCCGGTCCCGGGGTTTCAAGGTTTCGCAGCGCTCTGCGTTGCCGCAACCGCCTTCTTATGATGACTCTTGGCCGAACTCCTCACCGTGTGCGTCTCCGGCACTCCCCCGACCGTGTAAATTCGCAACACCATGCCCCGGCTCACCTTGGCGCTGTGCAGCCCATTCCATTTCAGGATCTGCTCGCTGGTCACGCTGAACTGGTCCGCGATCCCCCCCAGCGTGTCGCCCTTCTTCACGCGATACCGGACCAGCTTGCTGCGGGTCTCCTCCACGGGCCGTGCCGCCGGGATAATCAGCTTTTCCCCCAGTTCCAGCGCTGTCCCGGATTCCAGGTCGTTCGCCGCCGCAATCGCCCCTGGGGTCACCCGGTATTTCTTAGCGATCGAGGTCAGTGTCTCTCCCGCCTCCACCCGGTGCCGCCGCCAGCTCACCCACTTGTCCGCCGGAATGTCCGCAATCTCGGCGGAAAACGTGCCCGAAGTGCCCTGAGGCAGGTGTAAAACAAACTCCGGATCGTCCGGTGTCACCATCCGCAGTAAAGAAGGATTTAGCGTCTGCAACGTCTCCACGTTTACGTCAATCGTCTCCGCCACCAGCCGCAGGTCAATCGCCCGCCCAGGTTTCACGGAATCCGTTTCCACCGGCTGTTCCGGCTCCACGGAAATTCCGTAATGCGCCGCGTCCTTGGCAATCAGCGTCAGCGCCAGGATGATGGGCACGTAGTTCTTGGTCTCCCGCGGCAACACATTGCGCTTGTAAAGCTCCCAGAAATCCGCGTACCCCGTGCGCTCCACACCCTTGGACACGTTTCCCGGCCCGCAGTTATAAGCCGCGATCGCCAGATACCAGTCGCCGAACAGCCCGTAAAGGTCCCGCAGGTGCTGCGCCGCCGCCCGCGTGGCCTTCTCCGGATCCATGCGTTCGTCCACCCACCACGTCCGCTTCAATCCGTATTCATTTCCGCGCCACTGCACGAACTGCCAGATTCCCCGGGCCCCCGCCCGCGAGAGCGCCAGCGGTTGAAACGCGCTCTCCGCCTGCGCCAGGTAGATCAGGTCCTGCGGCACGCCCTCCTCCCGCAGCACCCGCGCAATCATTTCGTTGTATTTCCCCTTCCGCCGCAGCCCGTTCTCTACAATCGCCCGGCCTCGCGGGGTCTGGAAAAAATTCACGTAGGACACCACCACGTCGTTCACCGTCAGCGGCAGGTCGTGCGACACGCTCTTGGCCGCCACTTCGGCCCGCTCCCTCAACTTCGGGTCGACGGGAAATGTCATTTCCGCCACTTCGTCAATCGGCGCGGGCACCGCCGGGGATTCGCTGAACCCGTCCCCCGCTTGAAAGGCCTGCAGTTCGTAGGCGTAAATGGTGTCTGTCACATGGTGGAACAGTTCGCTCAACTGTGGATCGCTGTTCGGGTCGTAGCCACTTTCCAGAATCCAGTCCACCGTGTCGTCAAAGTCCCGCCGCGCAGCCGCCAGATGCCCGGCCTTGAAATTCGCTTCTCCGGAAGCAAACTTCTCCTTCACCTTTTCGATCAGGTAGGGAATGCCGCCCGGCGTCGGCTGCTCCAGCGAAATCAGTGGCTGGGTCTGGAAATTCCGCAGTGGCAGCGCGCCCAAACCGCTCGGTGTCGCCTGTGCCGCGGCCACCGGCGGATCCAGTGCCGGCACATGTGCCTTCACCGGCCCCTTCGCCGCATCCTCACAACCCGTCAGGCACACCACCAGCGCCGCGTACACCAGACCGCACGCCATCCCATGCCTTACCCTGAGTCCCTTGGAGGTCCGACGCCATCCTTTGTATGGTAAGGACCCCTTCCGCCGCGGGTCAACGCTTCCCCGCCAGCCCCGTACCCATCCCGCACCTCCCGCCTGCGGCTTTGAACTTCGCTGGCAAAAAGCTCTTGTCTTCGTATTACGTTCATAGAAAGATAAGCTACAATTCCATTCCCCGCAGGCGGATCCATCGAGCGACGAAAGAAGTTTGGCCGGAGGAGAGGCACTCATGTTCGTCTATTTGCTGGTGGCTATGCTGCTCGGCGCTCCTTACGGAGTTTCTGTCCCGCAAGCCGCACTCGTCACCGTAAAAGTGCGCGTCGTGATCGTGGACAAGGATTTGAATCAGAAGCCGGTCCCTTTTTACGTTCTCAGTTTCCGCAAATCCGCGGCTACGGACACTCCGGTGGATTTGAAGACCGATCTGGATGGCAAAGCCGAAAAACAGCTCTCCCCCGGCCGCTATTCCATCTCCACCCCCAAGCCCGTCGAACTCAGTGGCAAACGCTATTCCTGGAACCTGGAAATCCAGATCACCGGCGCGGAACAGCACATCGACCTCACCAACGACAACGCCAAGATCGAAGATCTGCCTCCCGCCGCTTCTACTGCCGCCGAAAATAAATCCGCCGCCCCAGCCGAGTTGACCGGCCTGTTCGATAAGCTGAAAAACTCTGTGGTCGTGGTCCATTCCGAATCCGGCAAAGGCTCCGGCTTTCTCGTCGACTCCACCGGACTGATCGTCACCAACAACCACGTGGTCGTTTCCTCCAGCTACCTTTCCGTGCAGTTCGACGACAAACGCAAAGTGCCCGCGCGCCTGGTCACCGCCAACGCCGACAAAGACGTCGCCGTCATCCGCTTCGATCCATCCGCGTTTCCCGAGGGCGTTGTCGCCCCACTCCTTTCCAACGATGCCGCCGCGCACCTCGCCGTCGGCCAGCGCGTGTTCACCATCGGCAATCCCTTGGGCCGCGAAAAGGCCCTCACCACCGGTGTGGTCAGCAAAATTGAGAAGGACTCCATCAATAGCGACATCAATATCAACCCCGGGAATTCCGGCGGCCCGCTATTCACCATGGACGGCCAGGTCGCCGGCATCACCACCAGCGTGCTGCGCAATCTGGCCTCGATTGTCCCCGTGGAGGTCGTGCGGCCCGTCGTCGACGAAGCCAAAAAAGACATCGTCAAGGAAGCCCCTCCCGCGCCCGTGCTGCTTCCCGTCGAACCCACCGATTATTTCCCCGCGGATGCCCTGCGTGATCTTTTGAAACAGGACCGGATGGACACCAAGCCCTACTTTTTTGACGATGGGCAATTTCAAGTCGGATTTTTCACGCCACCGCTCAGCTACTATCTCCGCCATGAACAGGAAATGGCCGCCGCCCGCAAAGCGGCCAAGCGCAACGGTGGAGACCCGGCCACTGCCAAGCCTCCCTCCAGCGTGCTGGAAGACGCCGTGGACTACCGTCCGATACTGCTGCTCCGGGTTCGCCCGAAGTATGGCAGCGCCGCATTTAAAGTTCATTTCAAAAATGGATTTGAACGCATGCGGCTGCTGTGCGGCGGCAAGGAAATCACGCCCATTCTCCCTGGCCGCGAGGAGTACGATTTGTACGACCAGCGCGACCGCAAGGTAGACACCACTTTTCAAGGCATCTACGAATATCTTCCCGATGCCGTCAACCCCGCCTGCGGAACCATGGTGCTGGAGATTTTTTCGGAGAAAGATCCCAACATTCCTGAAATCCGCCCCGTGGATCCCGCCACCGTCCAGCGCGTCTGGAGCGATTTCGAACCGTTCCGCCAGGCCCACGCTGCGCCCGCGACCGCCGCCAAGCCCTAGAGATTGCGTCACTCTGCCGGCCAGTTCGCGTTGTCGGCGCTTTCCTTTTCGTTGTCCCTCGTGGCTCTCTTCCCTATGTCGGCAAACGTTGCGATGGGTGTATCATTTGGGCTGTTTTTGACCCAAACGGGCTTTCGGCCAACGAACAGTTGAACGCCCATATCGCATTAGCCCTGGAGACCTTCCCATGAAAAAAATTCTGCTTACTTTCCTTTTCGCCTACGTCTTCGCCGCTTCCGCAAACGCGCAGATGGCCGTCACAACTTCCGCCGCGGCCCAGACGGTTGCCCCGGTCAAAAATCCCGTCGCCACCGCGCTGCGCAACTCGCTGCCCGGCCGGCAGAAGAATACTCTTGCCGCCATCGAAGCCATGCCCGCCGACAAATTTTCCTATAAGCCCACTCCCGATCAGATCAGCTTCGCCCACCTGGTGGTCCACATCGCCGAATCCAATAACGGACTTTGCGCGAAGGTTGCCGGCGTTCCCGCTCCAAAGGTCGACGAACTCAAGGAAACCGATCCCAAGGACAAGCTGCTTGCCGCCGCCACCGCCTCCTTCAATTTCTGTTCCACCGCCCTCGCCAACCTCGAGGATTCCACCCTCGGCGACAACGTGGACTTCGGCCGCGTCCAGGGCCCGCGCGCCATGGGCGTCTTATTTCTCGCCGGAGGCTGGGCGGATCACTATGGCGCCGCGGCCATGTACCTGCGCCTGAACGGCATCCTGCCGCCCACCGCCCAGCCCAAGAAGTAACCAAACGCATCCGCCATACTTGATAAGGAGGTCCCATGATTCGTCTACGTACCGCTCCCGCTCTTTTGAGGAGTTGACGCCTAGCGGCCGCCCCATCTAGTGCTTTTCCATCATTGCCCTGTAACTTATTCCCATTACGCTCTATCGAACCCAAAGGAGGCTCTACCCATGACTCGCTCCCGGCGCATTCTTTCTGCTTCCGCCGTTCTCTTGCTCGCCGCTCCCCTCGCCCTTTTGCTTCATTCCGCGCCCCCGCGTTCGTCCGCCGTCGACGCCGCGAAATCCCAACGCAGCTTTGCTTTCACCTATCAGGTACACGTCCCCGCCGATGCCGGCGCAAAGTCCGTTCACCTCTGGATCCCTCTTCCGCAGGACGACGCCTATCAATCCGTCACCCATCTGAAAATCGAAAGCCTCGTCTCCCATACCGATGGTCACGACCCCGAATACCACAATCCGTACGCGGTGTTCACCCCCACGGCCGCGCAGGCCGCCGCGGGCTATGACGTGACGCTGGTGTTCGACGCCACCCGCCACGAACACGTCGTGGATATCAATTCTCCCGCCATGCAGAAAGCCGCGAACACTTCCGTGGCCAACGACCCGCTCATGAAGCGCTATCTCGAACCCGACAAACTTGTTCCCCTCAACGGCACCATCGCCGAGCTCGCCAAACAGCAGACCGCCGGCGATACCACTCCACTCGAAAAGGCCCGCCATATCTATAATTACGTTGTCGCCACCATGCGTTACGACAAGACCGGCGAAGGCTGGGGTCACGGCGACGCCATCTGGGCCTGCACCGCCAAGCGCGGCAACTGCACCGATTTCCATTCTCTTTTTATCGGCATGATGCGCTCGGTTGGCATTCCTGCGCGCTTTGAAATCGGATTTCCGTTGCCCGAAGGAAAATCCGAAGGCGATATCCCCGGCTACCATTGCTGGGCCGAATTTTATATACAAGGAATCGGCTGGATCCCCGTCGACGCCAGCGAAGCCTGGAAGCATCCTGAAAAACACGATTACTTCTTCGGCGCCCACGACGACAATCGCGTGTTCTTCACCTATGGCCGCGACATCACCCTCTCCTCGCAGCAAAAAGGCGCGCCCCTGAACTACTTCATCTATCCCTACGCCGAAGCCGATGGCCAGCCCCTAAAAGACCTGGCCACCCACTTCTCCTTCCGCGACCTCGCGGCAAACTAATCGCTCCTCCAACAAGATCCCCGGGTTGGCTAACCCCTCTCCCGAACCTGCAACTCCGTCGTAGGGGCCGGGCTTGCCCGGCCTTCTTATACGTTCTCCCCTCTTACGATCGCACGGTAACCAACTTCCCCTCTTCCCTAAACTCTCCGTGACCTTCCGCTCCTCCCTCTGTGCCCTCTGTGGTAAGCATTTTTCCGACTCCTCTCCTCCCCCCAAATAAAAAAGCGGCGCGATCTTAACCCTCGCGCCGCCCTCTTTCCGATTACCGATAACTGATTACTGATAACTTCTATGCCGTCACCAGCTTCCTCGCCGCCAATCCCAACATCAACCTCGAAAATCCTGTCATCAGCAAGTTCACTCCCACCAAGGTCCCAATCGCCCAAACCGAACTCGACGGCCAGTGAAACCAGATCAATCCTCCCAGCAGTAGGGTCACCACCGCATTCACCAGCAGCCATCCGGATCCGCCCACACCTTTCAACCGGAAATACGCCACGATCTCCAGTACGCCTTCCACCAGAATCACCCCCGCCAGCAACAGCGTCAGCGTACTCACTCCCATAATCGTGTGCGTCAGGAAATATCCTCCGCCAATCAGATACACAATTCCGATCAGCACCTGCAGGATCACGTGCTTCGCTCCGCCGCCCTTGAATGCCGCGATGAAATGCGCCACCGCGCCAAACACCAGCATCCAGCCCACCAGCAGCGTCACGCCAAGCCCGGCCACGAACGGCTCCGCAATCGCAAAAATTCCCAGCAGAATAAACAGCACCGCGATGGCGATGAACCATCCAGACGCCTTCTTAACCACCGCTCCCGGCCCTTGCAATCCATGAGTCGCAGTTGTTGCCATTCCACACCTCGTTTCTAAAATTTTTCAAATTGGGCGCTCTGCACTCGCCGTGCAGCACCCTCGGTTATCTTCCAGGCGGATTCGCGCTGATTCTATCCTTTCCCCCCTCCCGCCTCCACTCCTTCTTCGTCTCGCCCGCCTCCCGGCAGGTGCGGCTTCTTGCCCTGAGGTGTGTCGAAGGGTAGGCCGCCTTCTTCGACTTCGAAGCCATAACAATGCGCAGCCCAATTCACGTTGCCTGCTTTCCCACTCCGCCGCCAGATTCCCACTTGCGCTAAAATCTCTTTCGACCGGATAACCCACGCAATCGCGCACCACCAAGGAGCCGCACTTGCAATCTCTCCCGCCGACCGCCGAATTTCCCGTTCTCGAAACTCCGCGCCTCCTACTTCGGCGGTCCCGTCGCGAAGATTTCCCCGCCTTTCGCTCCATGCTCGCCGATCCCGGCGTAACCAGATTCCTCGGGGGTCGCCCTCTTTCCCAGGAAGAAGCCTGGACCAAATTTGTCCGCAACGCTGGCTTGTGGCCGCTCTTTGGTTTCGGTTTCTGGATTCTGGAAGAAAAATCCACCGGCTCGTTCGCGGGTGAAGTTGGCCTGGCCCATTTCTTCCGTGAACTCACTCCGCCTTCTGAAAATCTTCGCGAAGCCGCCTGGATTCTCCCCACTTCCGCCCAGGGCAAAGGCTACGCCACCGAAGCCATCAGCGCGGTCCTGGACTGGGGCGTCTCGCGCTTCTCCGATCCCCGCACCATCTGCCTCATCCATCCCGACAATCTCTCCTCCCTCCGCGTAGCCGAAAAATGCGGCTTCCGCGAATCCTCCCGCGCCACCTACAAAGACAAACCCGCCATCCTCCTCCTCCGCTTGTAGCGGCCGCCGGCGCGCCAGCCGTCTTGAGTCTTCGTGCAGAGGGCGGGCTTAGCCCGGCCTCTTTCTTTTCTGTTTCGCTCAAACCATCCAATGCTATGCTTCCACTCTTCTTACAAGGCCAACCCCTATGCAAAAATCTGTCCATCAATCTCTCCTGCTTTTTTTAGCGCTTTTGGTATTCGTGCCATTCTCCTTCGCAGATAACAACCCCATCGTCGCCACCGACGCCGGCCCCATCCGCGGCAAGGTATCCGCTGACGGCAAAATGCGAATCTTCCTCGGTATTCCCTATGCTTCGCCTCCCGTTGGCCCGCTTCGCTGGAAACCCCCGCAACCCGCTGCGCCATGGAAAGAAGTACGTGACGCCACCTCCTTCGGCCATCGCTGCATGCAAGCCCATGTGTACGACGACATGATCTTCCGCGATTCCGGTATGAGCGAAGACTGCCTGAACCTGAACATCTGGGCGCCCGCCGCCGCGGGTGCGAAGCTGCCGGTGATGGTCTGGATTTATGGCGGTGGTTTCCAGGCTGGCGCCACGTCCGAGCCGCGCCAGGATGGCGAGACGCTCGCGCGCCACGGCGTCATCGTCGTTTCCATGAACTACCGCCTCGGCATCCTTGGGTTTCTCGCCACCCATGAACTCGCCGCCGAATCTCCGCAACACGCTGCCGGTAATTACGGCCTGATGGACCAGTCGCTCGCCATCCGCTGGGTGAAAAACAACATCGCCGCCTTCGGAGGCGATCCCGCCAATATCACCATCTTCGGCGAATCCGCCGGCTCCTTCAGTGTTTCGTTCCAGATGGCCTCGCCGCTTTCCCGCGATCTCATGGCCCACGCCATCGGCGAAAGCGGTGCTGCCTTCGGCAAGAGCGACATCGTCGATCACGACCTCGCCGCCACCCAAGCCGCCGACGAAAAGTTCGCCAGGGAAGATTTGCACGCGGAATCATTGTCCGCCCTTCGTGCGCTCAGCGCAGATGAGCTGATCCAGAAAACTTCGCCGCACCCGAATTTCGATGCCTTCCGTTTCATGCCCACCGTGGATGGCTACTTTCTGCCGCAAAAAGTGGACGCCACCTTCGCCGCGGGAAAACAGGCGAAAATCCCGCTCCTCGCCGGATGGAACAAGGATGAGCTCAGCTTTGCCCGTATCGCGGGTCCAAAAGTGGATCTGAAGGGGCTTTCCGAGCTCGCCTCCAAGCGATTCGGCGCCAACGCCGCGGAATTTCTCAAGGTTTACCATGCCACCACCGATGCAGAAGCTGCCGTCGTCGCCGGAAATTTTGCCGACGATGCGTTTCTCGGCTACTGCACCTGGGCATGGCTGGAAGCGCAAGTTGCAACCGGCCAGTCGCCTGTCTATCGCTTCCGCTTTGATCTAGGCGTTCCCGGCGGCCCCAAGCATCCCGCCGCGCTCGGCGCCTTTCACTCCGACGAAATCGAATACGTTTTCGGCACCCTCGACTCCCGCCCCAACTACACTTGGCGCCCGGAAGATTACAAACTCTCCGAGCTCGTGCAAACCTATTGGACCAACTTCGCCAAAACCGGGAATCCCAATGCAGAAGGCCTCCCCAACTGGCCCACCTACAACCCTGCCTCCGGCTGGCAACTCATGCACCTCGATGCCGTCTCCGCCGCCCGCCCCGACGACCATCGCGACCGCTACCTTTTCCTCCAAAAATCCTGGACCAAGTAAAAACTCGCTGTAACGGCGGGGCTTGCCCCGCCCTCTTCTCCCAAACTTCCCCCCACCAATCGCCTCGTTCGCCCAGCCTTTCGCCACGAGGTGTAGCGCTGGTCTTTTATGCCAGCCTCTTCCGCCACAACAAAACCCATCGTTGCCGAACCTGGGTGCTCTCAACTCCTCTCGAGCCAACGCGCATTTTTTCCTCCTTTTGCTTCTTCCCGTGTCACGTTCCTCCCTGTATACTTCCGGCAATTCTCTCGAAGGAGGCTCCCATGTCTTCCGCTGCTCAACCACTTTCCCCTCAAGAACAAAACAAACACCTCGTCATCCGCTGGTTCGAAGAGGTCTGGAACCAGGGACGCCGCGAAACCATTTTCGAACTCTTCCCTGCCGGTGCGATTCTCCACGACGGCCAAAATCAGATCCATGGCCCTGAAGCTTTTTGCCGCTTCCAGGACACTATTCGCGCCGAGTTCTCCGACTTCCAATTCTCTCCCGTCGTTGCGCTTGCCGAAGGCGACCTTGTCTGTCTCCATTGGGCCGCCGACTTGCGCCACACCGCCACCTCGCAACCCCTCAAAATCACCGGCACCTCCGTCGTTCGCATCCAGGACGCCCATTTCGCCGAAGCCTGGCAAAACTGGGACGCCGCCGGCCTCTCCGCCCAACTGACCAAATAAAACCCGCCGTCCGACTCCCCGGTAGCGCCGGCATCCTGCCGACAAGCGAGCCCGCAGGGCCTCCGAATTTCTCGACTCCAGTAGCGGCCGCCTTCCCAGGCGGGCGCCTTTGCCCAACCTCCAACCCACGTGGGGCCTGCCTTCCGAGGCGGGCCGCTCTCCACTCTCCCACTGCCACCCTTCGAACACTTTGCCTGCCCTGGAAAACACCCGCGATCCAGTGTTTGCCCTCCAGGTGAGTTGTGTGTAAGCTCCCCAAAATGCCAATACAATGCCTGCTTCAGATCACGAGCCTACCCTTGGGGTCGTTCAGGTTTTTGAATGCGGCGCGTTTCTCGGTTTTCGAACAAGTTGCCCATTTCGCACCAACCAAATCAGCGCGTAAGAGCGCTTCCTTGGTATTTTTCAAATTCTTCCTGGACAAACAGCTTTGAGAATCCACCTGATCCGGGTCTGCAAGGATATCGCCTGGCCCGCCGCATTTCTGTGCGCCTCGCTCGTTTTCCCTGCCGCCTTTGCGCAGCCCCAGCAATTCGCGAAGGCGGATCGCGACTATGCTCAAGAAATGCTGGAGAACGTTGCCGCGGACATTCAAAAATACTATTACGACCCTAAACTGCATGGTGTCGATTGGGATTCCAAGGTTCGCGAAGCTAGAAAGAATCTCGATGCGGCCGACTCGATGAATGGTGCCGTTTCAGAGATCGCCGCGCTGCTGGATAGTTTGAATGATTCCCACACCCGTTTCTCCCCTCCTCCGCGCGTCAATACGCACGAGTACGGGTTCCGCATGGAAATGATTGGCGAGCGCTGCTTCGTCACTCGTGTTCTCCCCGGCAGCGATGCTCAAAAGAAAGGACTCGCGCCCGGCGTGGAAATTCTCGATGTCAACCAGCATCCCGTTTCTCGTCAGACGTTCTGGAGAATTTATTACATTTATAATATCTTGCGGCCGCAGGCGGGACTCCAACTCACCCTGGCGGACGAAACCGGCCATCCCCGGCAATTGGAAGTCATGGCAAAAATCGGCACGTCCACGGTCGTCACGTATTTTCAACAGCAGGGCATTAATCAATATGTCCGAGACAGGGATGACCTGTATCACTCCTTGCGAGCTCGCTACTTTGAGAATGGGGAGGATCTGCTGGTGGTTAAGTTTCCCCAATTTGCATTCTCAGCGGGAGAGGCGGACAACATTCTCGCTAAAATGCGCAAACACAAGGGCGTCGTGTTGGATCTTCGCGGCAATCCCGGTGGGTTCACGGACACACTCGACCGACTGCTGGGGGGCTTGTTTCAATACGATCAGAAAATCTGCGACCGCGTCGGACGTGACTCCACCAAGCCCCTGGTCGCAAGCGGCCGCCACCATGACGCCTATACGGGAAGATTTGCAGTCCTGATCGATAGCCAGTCCGCATCCGCCTCGGAAGTCTTTGCTCGCGTAATCCAATTGGAGAAGCGCGGATTCGTCGTCGGGGACCGCAGTTCTGGCATGGTTATGGAGTCGAGGTTCTATCGCCATGAAACTTCATTTGCGTCGGAGGTCTACTATGGTGCCTCCGTCACGGATGCAGACCTGGTGATGACAGACGGCAAATCGTTGGAGCATGTAGGCGTGGAGCCAGACATCCTGATTTTGCCTACCGCCCAGGATCTGGCGAATAAAAACGACCCGGCCATGGCTAAAGCTGCCAGCTTGGTCGGTGGCCATCTCACCCCGGAACAAGCCGGAACCGCCTTCCCCGAAGAAGAGCCCAAGCCCCACTGAGCTTCCGCCTCAATCCAATCGCAGATTTCGTTTCCGGTTTGGTAGCGCCGGCATCCTGCCGGCCAGCAAGCCCGCAGGGCCTCCGGATCTCTTGCGCCTTGTAGCGGCCGTCCACCGAAGGCGGGCGGCCACTTTTTGTCCAACCTCCAATTTCCGTAGGGCCTGCCTTCCGAGGCGGGCCGCTTTCCGGCCGATACCGCCTTCTCTCGTGGACGTTCGAATGTTCCGAACATGCGTTCGAACAACTCCCCACCGTTTTCGAACGCGCTCCGCCTCAATTTGTTGCCTGTAAAATGAATTATATCTTGACGAGTATATACATATATAGTATACTGACTGCATGACTACGAAACGCTCCGATACCGACTTCGACCTTTGCCAGTTTGAATATTCCGATGGCCGCTACTGCGGCCTTCCGTCCGTCCGCGAGTTTAACGGCCTCTGTCGCGCGCACGGCCAGCTCAAGAAATCCCGCCAATCCCCGCCCGCGGAGAACAATGATTACGTCTACCTGGAGCCCTTCACCAACGATCCACCTTCCGAGGCTGAAGTTCACTCCGCGCTTTCCGTGGTCTTCCGCTCCCTGGCAGCCGACCGTATCTCCAACCGCCGCGCCGCCACTCTCGGCTATCTCGGCCAACTGCTCCTCATGAAACAGTGCAGCAAGCAGGACCGCGAAAACCTCAGCAATCTCTCCCGCGCCTTTGTCAAAACCATCGAATACGCTTATCACCCCAAATACCGCACCGCCGCCGGGAACCCTCCCCAATCTCAATCCGCCAACCCCTCCACGCCCAATCCCGCTTCGCAACGTTCCTCCTGACACTCATGACGATCTCGTGTGCCCCTTCATCCGAGACAGCTTTACTCGCCATGTTTGCTCCAGCTTATGGCTTGCAGCTTGAACCTTCAGGCTCTCCCCTAACTCCAATCATTCCCGCACTTACGATTTGCTCACCCGTAACCCTAATCATTCCCGCACATACGCGAACCCCCGGGGGGAGGGGGTATACCGGTTCCCCAAATAGAGCACTCCCACCTCCCTCCGATCCTTTACCTCCTTTACTTCCTCTACCTCATTTACCTCCTCTCCTCCATTCACCTCCCATTCACAGTCCTGTTACTGCCTCTTTACCAATCCTTATCCCACTCTTGTCACAATGCCTATGGATTCCGGGGTCCAACTCACACATGATGCCTACCGCAACACCATGTCGTACGGTACACTTCTACGAATGCGAGCAGGCGCGCGAGATCCATTCATGAAACGCGTGTTAATCATTGAAGACGATCGCGATATCGTCGAGCTCGTTCGTTACAATCTTGCCAATGAAGGCTTTCAAGTTTCCGCCGCCTTTGACGGTCCCGGCGGCCTCGCCGCGCTGCGCAAAGCGCCGCCCGATCTGCTTCTTCTCGACTTGATGCTTCCGAAAATGACTGGCCTCGATATCTGCCGCGAAATCCGCAAGGACGACTCTCTCAACCGTCTTCCCGTCTTGATGCTCACCGCGCGCGGCGACGAAGCGGACCGCGTGGTTGGTCTGGAAATGGGTGCGGACGATTACGTTACCAAGCCGTTTAGCCCGCGCGAGCTGATCGCCCGCGTCAAGGCTCTTCTCCGCCGCGCCGAGCCGCCGGCCGATTCTCCGCGCGTCATCGAAATTGGCCGCTTGGCAATCGATCCGGCTTCTTATCGCGTCAGTCACTCGGGAAAGCCCGTGCCGCTCAGCACTCTCGAATTTCGCTTGCTGTACTATCTCGCTTCGCGCCCTAACCGCGTTTTCACCCGCGATCAATTGCTCGACGCTGTCTGGGGCACGGACCGCTTTGTCACTCCGCGCAGCGTGGATGTCTATGTCCGCCGCCTCCGCGAAAAAATTGAATCCGACCCGGAAAATCCCCTGCACTTGAAGACTGTCCGCGGTGCAGGCTATCTGTTCGAGACACGTGCGGCGTAAATTCTTCTGGCGACTCTCGCTGACCTTCCTCGCTCTGCTCTGGAGCGTGCTGCTGGCTGTGGACTTTTTGGCCGAACGCGCCCTGCGCACCAACTACGAAAACGATTCCTACCGCGAACTGCAATCACTTTCCCGCGTCGTCCGCGCGCGCCCACTTCCGCTTACCTCCATCCCACCGAAGACCGCTGAAGAGACCGCCGCGTTAAACCAGTGGGTCGAAAACGCCGCTTCCAGCGGGACCCGCGTGACCATCATCGCCGCCGATGGCCAGGTTCTTGCCGATTCCCAGTCGGTCACAGACACCATGGAAAATCACGCCAACCGCCCCGAAGTGCAAGCCGCCTTGCAACAGGGCGAAGGCCGCTCCATCCGGACTAGCGTCTCCGTGAAGCGTGCGCTCCTTTATTACGCCTTCCGCGAATATCTCCCCGGCGATGCTCCCGTAATCATCCGCTTGGCGCTGCCCATGGAGGGACTCGATGAGCCGCTTGGCCGCTTCCGCACCAATTTGTGGATTGGCTCGCTGCTGATCTTTCTGCTCGCAGGCGCCGCGGCGCTCCTGATGTCGCGGAGTTATTCGGACCGGGTGGAACGCCTGCGCGAATTTTCCCGCCGCGTCGCCGAAGGTGATTTTCGCCCGTTGCCTTCCGACGGCACTGGCGACACCTTGGAAGCGCTCGGCTCTTCCCTGAACCAGACGGCATCACGCCTGGATCGCACCATTCGTACTCTCACCGAGGAGCGCAATCTTTCCTCCGCCATTCTCGGCTCGATGGTCGAGGGCGTTGCGGTGGTCAACGGCGCGGAACGCCTGGTTTTCACCAATCCCGGTTTTGCCTCTATTCTTGGCCTCGACGTGCCGCCCGTCGCGGGCAGTTCGCTCCTGGAAGTTGTCCGGCAAACGGAATTGATCGAAGCCGTTCGCCGCGTGCTGGCTGGCGAACCTCGCGTGGAGGCCGAAATCGCCACCGGCACCCTGCGCCAGCATTTCTTCGCCGCCACGGTCGCTTCCGTACGCGCGGGCGAAACCTCTGGCGCCGTCATCGTGCTGCACGACATTACGGAACTTCGCAAGCTTGAACGTGTGCGCCGCGATTTTGTCGCCAACGTTTCCCACGAATTCCGCACGCCGCTCACCGCCATCCAGGGATTTGCGGAAACCCTGATCGCCGGGGCGCTCGACGACCCGCAAAATCGCGGCCGCTTTCTCAACATCATTCTCGAGCATGCGCGCCGCTTGGCTCGTCTCACGGAGGATTTGCTCAAGCTCTCGCAGATGGATGCGGACCGCCTGGAACTCGAGATCCGTCCGGTGAAAGTGGCGCAACTCGTGGAATCCTGCTACGAAACGGCGCGCCATCGCGCCGCAGAAAAAGAACTCTTCCTCACGCTGGAGCTTTCCGACGGATTCCCCGATGTGGCCGGTGACGCGCGCAGGCTGCAGGAAGTTCTGCAAAATCTCCTGGACAACGCCATTCAATACACGCTGCCCGGCGGAAAAATCGTGCTCAGCGCAGTAACGCGAAATGGCGAAGTCGTTTTCACCGTGGCGGACACTGGCATCGGCATTCCGACCGCCGATCAGCCCCGCATCTTTGAGCGTTTCTACCGCGTGGATGCCGCGCGTTCGCGCGAAGCCGGCGGCACTGGCCTTGGCCTCGCAATCGCCAAGCACTTGATCGAAGTCCAGGGCGGGCGCATCTGGGTGGACAGCGAAATCGGCGAGGGCTCCAGGTTCCACTTTTCGGTTCCGGTGTTTGATCCGGAGCGCGCCACCACTCGCCCCGCTTCTTCCATCGCCACCGCGATTCGCGGAAACCGGCCCGCTTCTTTATAAAGCACTTATTCATCCAGTTTTCCTCATATTCATTCTTCCGTTACTCCTCTGTAATGTCCCGCTGCCAATATGGGAACTGGGTGCGGAATTCTCCCGCTCCACTTTTCCGCCGCGGAGGCTTGCAATGGCAGCATCAGCCGGTTTGACCGAAGCGGTTCTTTACGATTCCCTTGTCAATTACCTGATATCGATGGCCCGCGTCGTGGAAAGCGCGATGAATCGCGCTTTGGACGCCATCATCGCGTTCGAGAATCCCCGCACTTCCGGTCTTCCCGGCGAAGTATTTCTCCTGGAGCCGCGCATCAACGAGATGGAAATCCTGATTGACGAGCACGCCATTCGCTTGTTGCGCCGTGGCTCGTTCACCGACGACGAGATGCGGCTCGTGGTCGCTTCCCTGAAGATCACCAACGACCTGGAACGCATCGGCGACATCGCCGTGAACCTCGCCGAGCGCGTGATTTCCCTGCGCGAAATGCCCGATGCGAAACAGCCCGAAGAACTCGCTCCGATGGCTGAAGCTGTCCGCTCGATGGTCAGCCGCAGCTTGGGCGCGCTGATCTTCCGCAATGCGGAAATGGCTGCGCAAGTGCTGGAATGCGACGACGTTGTGGATCAATATCGCGACCGCATCTTCGAGAACCTGATGGCGCACATGACACAGAACGTTGAGATGGTCACGCCTGGCATGCAGTTCGTGCTGGCCACGCGACATCTCGAACGCATCGCGGATCACGCCACCAATATCGCCGAGGACATCATCTTCTGGGTTCGCGGCCTCGACGTGCGTCACGGACGCGGCTTGACCGTTCGTCCGGAATCGGAAATGACCACCACGGGTCTCAGTTCGGAGGTTACGGAGAATTCACATGGCCTTCATCCGGATGTGACCCCGAACTGCGAAACTCAGCGTGTTTAAACTTCACTCGACGTCCTACCTCAGGGACCGGTGCACCCCTGGCTCCGGTCCCTTCTCCTCCCTCCCCTAACTGAGTACAGGCATCCTCTTTCCCGCTTGGAACACTCCAAGGAGTGATGGATAATTAGTGAATGCGAGTGAGCTGGATCTCCAGGCTGGATGTTCAAAAGCGCCCGTTGGCGATCCGTATTTGTGTGCTCCTTGCTTTCCTGATTCTTTACAACCCCTTCGCAACACTTGGCAGTTCGGGCAACGCCTTCGCTGTGCGCGGCCTGGAACGGCACCGGGCAACAGTCGGAGCTTCGGAACTCCAGCACCTGGCATGCAGTACTGACCAGACGCAGCAAACCGATGTGAACCTCCGGGAAAACCGGGAAGAGTTCGTAGGACCCATCGCTGAGTACCAACCACAAAGTTTCGAGCGAGACGTAGAAGTGCCGCAGCCAGATTCCCTTATTCGAGTCTGGTCGCGCCCCCCACCTTTGGTATAAATCAGACGTAGCCACGCGTCCCGAATCGGGATATGTGGATCCCGGACAGATTCAAGTTACCCAGGATTTTCTGATGTTCCATTTCCAATAACCGCGAGAAAGGGCTTCGCGCCCGGATCGCAGTCCAAGAACCTTTGATTGAGGAAACGTAATGTCAAAAAAGATTCAGCTTTTGATCGCGGGCGGAGCTTTGCTGGGGCTCGTCCTGCTTTGGATGGGCTGGCATCACGGAAAGACCGAAGCGGACGAAGGCGATTCGCCCGCGGCGGGAATCGTGACCGCCGGGGTAGCACCGGCGAAACGTGGAACGATTGCCCAATCGCTGACGATTGCGGGAGCGTTCAAGCCGTTCCAGGAGATTGACGTTCACGCAAAGGTCGCCGGCTACATCAAGCAGATCTACGTTGACGTTGGTTCGCATGTGAAGGAAGGGCAAACGCTGGCGGTATTGGAAGTGCCGGAATTGACCGCGGAGCTGTCTGGAGCGGACGCGGCAGTGCGGCGCTCGCAACAGGAAATTCGCAGGTCGCAGGGAGACTTGCAACGGGCAAAGTCGGCACACTCGGCGGCGCACGCGATGTATGAAAGGCTGGACGGCGCGTCGAAGGAAAAAGCCGGCCTGGTGGCGCAACAGGAATTGGATGACGCGCAAGCCAAGGACCTGGAAGGCGAGGCGCAGGTTTCCAGCGCCGAGGCGGCATTAAGCGGCGCGCAACAGGCGCTGGAAGTCGCCGAGGCGAACCAGCGGCAGTATTCGGCGCTCGCAGATTACACGCGAATCACCGCCCCGTTTACAGGCGTGGTGACCATTCGTTACGCAGACACGGGAGCGCTTATCGCCGCGGGAACAGCTTCCAGCACGCAATCGATGCCGGTTGTGCGGTTGGCGCAGGTTTCCAAACTCCGCCTTGTACTTCCGGTGCCGGAATCGATCGCCGCGCAGATTCACCTGGGCGATCCGGTGAAGGTGAATGTACAGGCTCTGCACGAAGACATCGTGGGCAAAGTGTCGCGATTCGCGCAATCACTGGACCTGCAAACACGGACGATGGAAACGGAAATTGATTTTGAAAATCCGCAGGAAAAGCTGCTGCCGGGGATGTACGCGGAAACCGTGGTGCAACTGCAGGACCGCAAGGATGTGTTGATCGTGCCGATCGAGGCCGTGATGCAAAACGCCGGGGAAGCGCGAGTGCTGATGGTGAACCAGCAAAACGTGGTTGAAGAGCGCAAGGTGAAGCTGGGATTGCAGGGGAAATCGCGCGTGGAAGTGCTTTCCGGATTGAATGAAGGCGACCGGGTGATCATCGGCAATCAGAGCCAGTTCCGGAACGGCGAAAAGGTTGCGCCTAAGGAAATTCAAACTCCGGCTGGCGAAACCGGAGGGGCAAGCTGATGGCCGGATTTTCGATTCGCAATCCTTTCTTCGTCATGGTTTGCTGCCTGATCATTGCCATCGTCGGCACGGTGACCCTGGTGCGCATGCCGGTGGACCTTTTCCCACCCATCAACATTCCGGTGGTGGTGGTGGCGACATTTTATTCGGGTATGCCGCCGCAGCAGATTGAAGCCAGCATCACGAATCCATTTGAGAGATTTTTCACCCTGGCCAGCGGTGTGGATCATATCGAATCGCGCTCCCTGCCTGGGGTAAGCCTGGTAAAAGTGTATTTCCAGCCGGGAAGCAACGCCGATTCGGACGTGAGCACGATCGCCAATCTGGCGATGGCGCAACTGCGGCGTTTGCCGCAAGGAACCCTGCCGCCGGTGGTTCTGAAATTCGACGCGTCGAGCTTGCCGGTTTGCCTGGTGACGCTGAAAGGGAAAGGGTTGAACGAGACGGAACTACACGACCTTGGGCAGTTCAGCGTGCGCAACCAGATTGCGAACGTGCCCGGTGCGTCTGTGCCGCAACCGTTTGGCGGGAAATACCGGCAGATCATGGTGTATGTGGATCCGATGAAGCTCGAGGCCCACCAGTTGAGCCCGATGGACGTGGTCCGGCAAATGAACGAAAGCAATCTGATCCTGCCCGCGGGCGACGTGAAGATTGGGCCGTTTGACTACAACCTTTACTCGAATGCGCAGGCGCCGGATGCGAAATCCATCAATACGATGCCGCTGAAAACGATCGGGCAATCCTCGGTGATGGTGGCGGATATCGGCAAAGCGGTAGACGCGCAGGCGATCCAGACGAATATCGTGCGCGTGGATGGCCAGCCCTCGGTTTACCTGCCGATTCTGAAGCAGGGTGGCGATACGAACACCATTGCGGTGGTGAACGGCGTACGTGAATCGCTAAAAAATCTGGTGGACGTGCCGAAGCAACTGGTGACGCGCGTGGTGTTTGACCAGTCTGTCTTCGTGAAAACGGCGATCAAGAACTTGATCAATGAGGGCGCGATCGGACTTGGTGCTGACAGGGTTGATGATCCTGCTGTTTCTGGGAAGCATGCGCGCAACCGCGGCGGTATTTCTTTCCATTCCGCTATCGGCGCTGGCCGCGTTCCTGGCCATTAACGCGGGGGGTGGAACCGTCAACACCATGGTTCTGGGCGGGCTGGCACTGGTGTTTTCGCGATTGATCGACAACTCCGTGATCGTTCTCGAAAACATTTTCCGGCATATCGAAAACGGCGAGGCTCCCGAAGCGGCGGCGGAAAAAGGCGGCAACGAAGTCGCGTTGGCGGTTCTTGCGGCCACGCTGACGACCGCGATTGTGTTTTTCCCGGTGGTATTTCTCTACGGAGTCAGCCGCTTTTTGTTCATTGCGCTGGCGTCCTGCGTGGTGCTCTCGCTGTTCGCTTCTTACTTCGTGGCCATGACTGTGGTGCCACTCTATTGCGCGAAGCTCATGGGCAAGCACGAGGCCGACGAGGAGCTGGCGGGGGACACGACCAGCGTGTTTGGGCGGTTCGTCAAGGGATTCAACCGCAAATTTGAAGACATGCTCAAGAGCTACGACAAAAGTCTGGCGAAATCGCTGCTGCGGCCGGCGGCAACGGTTGTGGGCCTTGCGGGCGTTTCGATTCTTTGTCTGGGCCTTTACCCGCTTTTGGGCCAAGCCTTTTTCCCGCGCACGGATCCCGGGCAGTTCGTGATCAATGTGAAGGCACCGTCTGGAACACGAGTGGAAGTGACCGAAAATTACGTGCAGCAGGTGGAGGAGATCATCCGGCAGGTGGTGCCGAAGAACGAACTGCAGATGGTGGTTTCCAATATCGGCATCACGCCGGATTTTTCGGTGATCTATACACCAAATTCCGCGCCGCACACCGCGTTTGTGCAGGCCAGCCTGCGAGAAGGGCACAAAGTTGGAAGTTACGAGTACATGAATAGGGTGCGAGAGCGATTACAGAAACAGTTGCCGCAACTGACGACGTATTTTCAATCCGGCGGCCTGGTGGACGCGGTGTTGAATCTGGGATTGCCGGCCCCGATTGATATTCAGGTGAGCGGGAGCAATCTGGATGCCGCGCATGAGGTGGCCTCGCAAATCGCATCGAAGACCAAACAGTTGAAAGGCGTCAGCGATGTATTGATTCCCCAGGACGTGGACTACCCAGCGCTGGAACTGGACGTGGACCGGGAAAAAGCGGCGCAGTTGGGGCTTTCGCAGAAAGAGGTGGTGGACAACGTGATCACGGCATTGACCTCGAACGGAATGATCGCGCCGAATTACTGGGTGGACCCGAAGAGCGGGAATCCCTACCTGCTGACAGTGCAGTATCCGGAAGAAACGATACAAACACTGACAGACCTGAAACAGATTCCACTGCGCGGCGTGAAGCTGACACAGCCGACGTTCCTGGATTCCGTGGTGACCGTGCGGCGCATCACCGCGCCGACGGAAGTGGACCACTACCAATTGGCGCGCGTGATGGATGTTTACGTGGCGCCGCGGAAAGAGGACCTGAGTAAAGTAACCAGTCAGGTGGAAAACATTATTGCGCATACGAATCTGCCGGAAGGGGTTCGTGTGAAGCTGCGCGGATCGGTGCAGGGTATGCGGGCGTCGTTCAAGAGTTTCGGGGTCGGCCTGATTCTTTCCATTGTTCTGGTGTATTTGATTTTGGTGGCGCAATTCGCATCCTGGTCGGACCCGTTGATTATTTTGCTGGCTGTGCCGCCAGGGTTGGCGGGCGTGCTGTTGTTTCTGCTGGCCACGGGAACCACGCTGAACGTGATGTCGCTGATGGGCGTGGTGATGATGGTGGGCATCGTGGTGTCCAACAGCATTCTGATCGTGGAATTTGCGCGCCACCTGCACAAGGAAGGGAAAAGTTTGCAGGAAGCGGTGGCTACGGCTTCGCGTCAGAGATTGCGGCCGGTGTTGATGACCTCTTTAGCCACGCTGCTGGGATTAATTCCGATGGCGCTGGGAATTGAGGCGGGAAGCGAAGCCTACGCGCCGCTGGCCCGCGCCATTATCGGTGGGTTGCTGGTTTCCGTGGTGGTAACCGTGTATCTGGTTCCAGCCGCCTACCTTCTGGTGCACCGCAAAGAAGAATTGGCCGAGGTGCGGGCATGAGGCCGATACAACAGGTCGTACTGCTGGTGCTCGCGGCCGGGCTGAGTTCCGGCCATCTGGCCGCGCAGGAAAACCCAGCCAATCCAAGCGGGGCTCCGCAAACGGGCAGCGGCACGAATCCGCATACGCTTACGATCCAGGAAGCGGAGGCAATCGGCATACGGAATAATCCGCAGATCAGCGTGGGAAGGCTGCGGGCGCTGCAAGCGCGGGAGTTTGTAAGAGAGGCGCGTTCCGCGCTGATGCCGACGGCGACGTTGAGCGTCACGGGCGTGGAGTCGCGTGCAGGAAGCCGCATTGCGGCTGGCTATCTGAACAATCCGGTGATCTACCCCAGGGCGGCGGCGGGCGCCTCGGTGACACAGTTGATAACGGATTTCGGGCGAACGACGAATTTGCTTTCGAGTTCCGAGTTCCAACAAAAAGCGGAAGACGAAAACGCCGTGGCCACGCAGCAGCAGGTGGTGCTGGCGGTGGACGAAGCGTTCTACAACACGCTGGAGACGAAAGCGCTGTTGCAGGTGGCGCAGGAGACGGTGGACGCGCGGCAATTGCTTGTGGACCAGGTGAGTGCCTTGACCAATGCGAAGCTGCGATCCGACCTGGACTTGAGTTTCAGCCAGGTGGATTTGTCGCGAGCCAAACTGCTGCAACTACAGGCACAAAGCAACTACGCGGCTTCACTGGCAACGTTATCCGCGGTTCTGGGTTATCCCGAAAAGCAGGAATTCGAGCCGGTGGAACCCGCAACGCAAATGGCGAACTCCCGTGGCGGATGCCGCGCCTCTAATTCAGCAAGCGCTGCAGCAACGTCCGGAAGTATTGTCGCTGCGTCAGGAAGTGACGGCCGCGGAGAAGTTCGCACACGCAGAGCATGATCTGTGGAAACCATCGATTAATGCCGCCGGGGCGGTGGGGCTGGCGCCGGTGCGCGACGACCACATTGACAACTGGTATGGAGCGGCCGGCGTGAACATTAATATTCCGGTGTTCAACGGATTTCTCTTCAACGCGCGATCGAAATCGGCGGACCTGCAAACAGAGCTTCAGCAAAAGAAATTGCAGGATCTGCAGAACAACGTGGCGCGCGATGTGCGAAATGGTTGGCTGGATACCCAGACGGCATTCGCGCGATTGTCTTTGACGGAAGAGCTCCGGCAGCAGGCCAACCTGGCGCTCGATCTGGCGCAAGCACGATACAAGCTGGGCTTGAGCTCCATCGTGGAATTCAGCCAAGCCGAATTGCAGAAAACCGACGCGGACCTGCAGAATACCGACGCGAAGTATCAATACCGGCTGTCGCAAATCCTTCTGGCCTATCAGATGGGCGAGAAACGCTAGGCAATACAGCAAAGCCTGTAGCGATTCAGGGCCAAAGAAGGTCCATTTCACTGGGTCACCCGTAAAAAAGTTCCAACAAAAATAGTCAAGAGCCAGAGTGCGTTTCGGGAAATTAATTTCTCGGAACCCTAGTGCGGAAAGCTTGCGAGGAGCTTTCTCCGGAGTTCAGCCCCTTTCTGGAGGCCCGTTCACAATCCGTAACAGGCCTGAAATCAGCAGGTTGGCAGGGTGTTCCAAGGAATAGTTACAAACTATTCACATAGGATTGATGCCAGCGTAAGAGTCGACCAATACCTTGCCAAGCGGGGTGGTACGCAATTCCCAGGTTCGTTGGCCAAATCTGGATCAAAAAGAGAGAGGCAATGAAAAAACTTGCATCACTAACACTTTCGCTGCTCCTGTTTACTGGGGTGGCGTTTGCTGACTCACCGAAAGACTCACCGAAAGATGCACCAAAGGAAGCGGCGAAACCCGCGGCGGCAGCGGCTACAAAAACCAACGCAGAAATTGCCGCGCAAATGGAAGAATTGCGTCAAGCATTGCAGGCGCAGCAGGAACAGCTCCAGATGTTGAAAGAGGAGCTGGCAAAGCGCGACCGGGAAATTGAAGAAGCACGGGAAGCAGCAGCAACGGCGAATTCGCGCGCGACGGATGCCAACACGAAGGCCACCGAAGCGGCGGCGACGTCGGCAGCAACGTCGGCGGAAGTGAAGTCCACTGCGACGGCGCTGAATACCACGGTTGCGAATATGGCGGCAAGCCACGCGGCGGTAGTGAACTCCGCGGGGCTGGCGACTTCAGGCGGCCAGAATAAAGATGAAGACAAAGGTCCGGCGACGATTCGTTATAAGGGCATCAGCCTGACTCCGGGCGGGTTCATCGAAGCCGCGACGGTTAACCGGCAGCGAGGATTGAGTTCGGATATCAACACACCGTTCAACTCGATTCCTTACGGGGATAACGCAACCGGAAAACTTTCCGAAATGAACTTCTCAGCTCGCCAGTCGCGTCTGTCATTGCTTGCAGAAGCGAAGATTGGCAGCACGAAAGTGTCTGGCTACTACGAAGCGGACTTCCTCGGCGCGGGCACGACATCCAACAATCGCGAAAGCAACTCCTATGTGTTCCGGCAGCGGCAATTGTGGGGACGCGTCGACCTGGACAATGGCTGGGCGTTCACAGCCGGCCAGATGTGGAGCCTGGCGACCGAAAACAAAAAAGGCATCGTGAACCGCGGAGAGTGGTTCCCGTCGCAGATTGATCCTCAGTACGTGGTGGGCTATGTTTGGCAGCGCGCTGATGCGTTGCGCGCGACCAAGAGCTTCGGCGACAAGTTCACAGTTGCCGCTTCGATCGAAGGGTCGCAGGCGACGATTGCCGGCCGCGGGTTCAGCACTTATACCGCGGCGAATGGAGCGGTGACGACGAATTCGTTTGCCTTTGCTCCAGGAAATGGCGGCGGTTTGTATAACGCTTTTGACTCCACGGGTTACTCGCCGAACAAACTCCCCGACTTCATCTTCAAGGCGGCGTGGGATCCCGGATTCGGGCACTACGAAATCTTCGGGATCGTCAGCGAATTCCGGAACCGTGTGTATCCTTGCGCGGTGGTCAGCATTCCTGGAAACACTACGGCTACAGCTACCGTCACCGGCGCCGATGGTACGGTCTATACCAACACCTACAACAACAACCTTTTGACAGGCGCGGGACCGTTGCCGAACGCGACCACTTGCCCGAACACCACCCCGAGTGCGCTGAACGCCTCCAACCAATCGATCACGGAAGGCGGCGGTGGCTTCCACATGCACGCTCCCGTGATTCACAAGAAGTTTGATATTGGCTTGACGGGCGTTTATGGCGTTGGCACAGGCCGCTTCATTTCGGCACAGCTTCCGGATGCGACGATCCGTCCGGACGGAACGCTGGCACCGATCCACAACGCGGGATGGCTGGGCACGATCGATTGGCACATAACGCCGAAGATCGATATCTATGCGTATGTGGGTGGTGAGTACGCTGGACGGGCGGCATACACGGGTTACACGTCCGTGACCGGCACCGCCGCGACAATTCCAGTCACTCTGACGTCGGAAGGCGGTACATCCATCATTTACCCTGAGACGCAGACGACCTGGAAGACTTCGTTCACCGGAGCAGGAGGATACGGTGGACCGACGGCCAACAACGTTGGATGCAGTGTGGAACTGCCTCCGGCGGGTAACAGCGCTCCCAGCGGCGGTGCAAACTGCGCTGGAGACACCCGGTACATCAGCGAATCCACCATTGGCTTCTGGGACAGGATCTACCAGGGCGAAAAGGGCCGGCTGCAGTGGGGGATTCAATACTCCTACTTCTACCGGAACAGCTGGTCGGGAGTTGCCGGGTCGGTCAGCGGGCAGCCCCACGCCGTGGACAACATGGTATGGACGTCGTTCCGTTACTACATTCCTTAGCGCAGACTCAAGCAAACGTGGGAAACCACAAACGGCAGGGGCAGCCTTTACGGGTGCCCCTGCTTTGTTTTCAAAATCGGCATGTTCAGCCAGCTTAACGGTCCCGCTATCAGTGGCTTGAGGGCCGCCTGAAGAAATGTTTCCGATTTTTAACAGACTCTCGAATGGTTGTAACAATTCCGTAACGGTGCGTGGTCAGACTTGGGCGTTATTAAGCCAAATCTTCTTAAATTGGGAGATTCATCTCATGAAACGACTTACCCTGCTCGCGGTCGGTGTGCTCGCGGTTTGCGCCATCGTGGTTGCCGATAATCCACTGCTGATCAACGGCGCGGGAGCGACTTTTCCTTACCCGATCTATTCCAAGTGGTTTGACGTGTACCACACCAAGTTTCCGAACGTGCAGTTCAACTATCAATCCATTGGTTCCGGAGGCGGCATCAAGCAGGTTACCGAAGGCACGGTCGATTTTGGCGCCAGCGATGGCCCGATGAACGACGACCAGTTGAAGGCTTTCGAAACCAAGCATGGCTCCGGAATTCTGCATTTTCCAACGGTGCTGGGCGCGGTGGTGCCAACCTACAACATTGCCGGTGTGAGCGGCTCTCTAAATTTTACGCCCGAAGCGCTGGCGGGGATCTATCTGGGAAAAATAACGAAGTGGAATGACCCGGCGATTTCAGGCGTGAACAAGGGAGTAAACCTGCCCGCGACGGACATCGTGGTGGTGCATCGCTCGGATGGCAGTGGAACCAGCTACATCTGGACGGACTATCTCTCCAAGGTCAGCGAAGAATGGAAATCGAAGGCCGGCAAGGGCACTTCGGTGAACTGGCCCGTGGGACTTGGGGGCAAAGGAAACGAAGGCGTGACCGGGTTGGTGAAACAGACTCCGAATTCCATTGGATACGTGGAGTTGATCTACGCCGTGCAGAACAATATTCCGTACGGGTCGGTGAAGAACTCCTCCGGAGTTTTCGTGAAGGCGAGTCTTGCCGGCGTGACGGCAGCGGCAGCGGGTTCGGCCAAGGATATGCCGGAGGATTTCCGGGTGAGCATCACCGACGCCCCCGGCAAAACGGCATATCCGATTTCGAGCTTCACATGGCTGCTGATTCCCGAAAAGATTTCGGATTCCGCGAAGCGCGACGCCATCAAGGGTTTCCTGAAGTGGATGATCACCGACGGGCAGAATGAAGTAGAAGCGCTGTCTTACGCGAAGCTGCCGAAGGAAGTTGTCGAGAAGGAAAAGAAGGCCCTCGGCAAAGTGCAGTAAAGACCCGGAAGATCCGTGGCGACAACCAGCACAACTCTCAAAAGCGCGGGCCCGTTACCGGGCTCGCGCACCTTTTTGTCCAGGTTAACCGACGGCGACGAGATCGCGCGGCTCACCACGATGGTGTTTGCGGCGACCGTGGTTTTGCTGACGACGGCACTGGTTTGGGAATTGTGGGTGAATTCCGTGCTGCCGCGGCACAAATTTGGATTTCATTTTCTGTTCACGCAGACGTGGGACCCGATCATGGACGACTTCGGGGCGCTGCCGTTTATTTATGGAACGGTGGTTACATCCGCAGTGTCGCTGTTTATCGCCATCCCATTAGGGATCGGAGCCGCGATCTTTCTGGCTGAACTGGCGCCCGCGCGCGTTTCCGATACGCTGCAATTCTTCATCGATCTGCTGGCCGCGGTGCCCAGCGTGATTTATGGGTTGCTTGGCATTTTCATTGTCGTGCCTCTGGTGCGGGATGTGATCTACCCGGTGCTGAACGGCTCGATGGGTTTTCTGCCGATTTTCAAGGGCCCATCTTATGGCGTTGGATTCATGACAGCTGGGATTGTGATGGCGGTGATGATCATCCCGTACATCATTTCCGTCTCGCGAGAGGTGCTGCTTTCGGTTCCACGCGACCAGCGGGAAGCGGCATTGGCGCTGGGTTCCACGCGCTGGGAATCCACCTGGCAAGTGGTGGTGCCTTTTGCGAAAACCGGCATCATGGGTTCGATCTTTCTGGCGCTGGCGCGCGCTCTGGGCGAAACCATGGCGGTGACCATGGTGATCGGCAATACGCCCAAAATCGCGGCATCGCTGTTTGCCCCCGGCTATTCCATCGCGGCCGTGATTGCCAATGAATTCACGGAAGCCACGGGGGACATCTACCTGCAGTCATTGATTGAATTGGGTCTGGTCCTGTTTCTGCTGACTTTCATTCTGAACGGCCTGGCGCGCATCCTGATTCTTTTGACTACGCAAAAGGGCAGCGGGGTGAACCAGTAATGAACGCGAGGCTTCGCTGGCGAAAATTTGTCAGCCATTTCATGCTGACGATGACGGGTCTCTGCGCCGTGGCTTCCGTCCTGATTCTCTTCTTTATTCTGGGCTATCTGCTTTTCAATGGCGGCACCTCAATCAACTGGAATTTTTTCACTAAACTGCCGAAGCCGGTGGGAGAAAGCGGCGGCGGAATGGCGAATGCCATCGTCGGCAGCGCAAAAGTCCTGCTGCTGGCCTCCTGTTTCGGCGTTCCAATCGGTTTTCTGGGCGGGATTTACCTGGCGGAATTCAGCGGCAAAGGCGTTGCTTCGATCGTGCGCTATGCCGCGGACCTGCTCAACGGCGTGCCGTCGATCGTTGTGGGAATTTTTGCGTATAGCGTGGCGGTGCTGCCGTTCAAGCACTTTTCGGCTTTTGCGGGGGCTTTTGCTCTGGGCGTGATGATGATTCCGATCACGTTGCGGAGCACAGAGGAATTTCTGAAGGGTGTGCCGAGAATGTTGCGGGAAGGGGCGATGGCTCTGGGGGCGAGCAAGTGGCGGACGATTGCGACGGTGATCGTCCCAGCCGCGTACCGGGGAATCGTGACGGCGATCTTGCTGGCACTGGCGCGCGTGGCAGGGGAAACGGCGCCGTTGTTGTTTACGGCCTTTGGCAACCGCTTCTGGAGCAACGGTCTGTCGCAGCCGACGGCGACTCTGCCGGTGGTCATCTACACGTATGCGGTTGCGCCGTACGATGACTGGCACCGCCAGGCATGGGCCGCGGGGCTGGTCCTGCTGGGATTGATTTTGGTGATCAATATTCTTGCACGCACGATTCTTTCGCGTGGGATCGCCATACCGAGGTCTTAAGAATGGAAGCGTCCACTAAGCCGGAGTTTTCCGTGAATATCACGACGAATATAACGACATCCACAGCGCGGGAAACGTCCGCAGCGCTGCCCATGCGGATGACCATTTCCAAGTTGAATTTCTTCTACGGCGCCAAGCAGATCCTTTTTGACATAAACATGGGCATCGCAGACAAGAAGGTGACAGCGCTGATTGGGCCATCAGGATGCGGGAAATCCACACTATTGCGGACCCTGAACCGCATGCATGAAACAGTCAGCACGTCGCGCCTGGAAGGCGAAATTCTGCTGGATAAACAGGATATCCTTGCGCAGGACGTAACCTTGCTGCGCCGGCGCGTGGGCATGGTGTTTCAACGGCCAAATCCCTTCCCGAAATCCATCTTCGACAATATTGCCTACGGTCCGCGCATGAACGGATTCAAGGGAGCAATTGCGGACACGGTGGAAAAAAGTTTGCGGCACGCCGCCTTGTGGGATGAAGTGAAGGATCACCTTCACAAGTCGGCGTACGAACTCTCGGGCGGCCAGCAGCAGCGACTCTGCATTGCGCGAGCGCTGGCAGTGGAGCCCGAAGTACTGCTGATGGACGAGCCGTGCTCCGCGCTGGATCCGATCAGCACGGCGAAGATCGAAGAATTGATGGTGGAATTGAAGAATTTAACGACGATTGCGATCGTTACCCACAACATGCAACAAGCGGCGCGCGTGAGCGACTTCACGGCGTTTTTGTTGACCGGACAGATCATCGAGTTCAATCCAACACCGCTGATCTTTACAACTCCTGGTGATCCGCGGACAGAAGCGTACATCACCGGACGATTCGGATGAGGCGGAAAAGTTTTCGATAGGCGATGCGGAGAGGGTGTCTGTAAACTGCGAACGGGAAGGGCGAAATGGAACGTCACTTCGAAAAGGATTTGAACGAGCTGAAGGAAAGGCTGCTGTGGATGGGCAGCCTGGCGGAGCGCGCCGTGCATCAGGGCGTGCACGCGGTGCTGGATTCCGACGAGCAACTTGCGAAGCGCGTACTGGAAGAAGAAGACGCGATCAACGAGCTGCAACTGGAGATCGACGATCGCGTGGTGCAACTGCTGGCGCTGCATCAATTGATGGCGGCGGACCTGCGGCTGGTGCTGGCGGTTTCGCGCATCAACAACGACCTGGAGCGCATCGGCGACCAGGCCGTGAATATTGGCCAGGGTGCGCTGCGCATCCTGCGACACCCGCGGGTGAAGCCCTACGTGGATTTGCCGCGTATGTCGGAGTTGGTGGAAGAGCAAGTGCGGAATTCTTTGAACGCGGTGGTCCGGCGCGACGTGGAACTGGCGCAGAAGGTGATGTCCACGGACGACCAGGTGGATCATTACCGCGATCAGATTTTTCGCGAATTGCTGACTTATATGATGGGCGATTCGAGCGTGGTTTTTCCGGCGTTTGAGTTGATCCTGGTGGCTAAAAACCTGGAGCGCATTGGGGACCACGCCACGAATATCGCGGAAGACGTGATCTATATTGTGCAAGGGCAAGACATCCGACATCCGTCGGTGGACCGGCGTTAGCCCGGCCGCGATTTCCGAACGCGAAACAAACCAATACACATCAGAACGCTGAACGCTGAGAGGGCCAAGCCCGCAGCGCGGTCCGGCGTGCGCGCGAATCGGATTTGAATTTCGGATTTGCCCGCGTCGATCGGAACAATCATCTGATCCACGTCATCAGGCCGCTGTGGCGTCACGGTCTGGCCGTTCACAGTGACATGCCAGGCGGGATAATTCAGAAGGCGAACGGCCACGCGAGCGGCTTCGGCCGTTTCCACGAAAATTTTTTTGTTTTCCGGCTGCCAAAGCCGGATTTCGATTTTGGCTTTGGGCGGCGGCGACGCGGTGACATCGGAGGATGCCGGAAGCAGAGCGGCCAAAGGCGCGTGCTTTGGAAGATCCAGATGGTCGTCTCCGGTCGGATCGTATTCATCCACACCTTCATAGCCGGTGCCGCTGGTGATAGCGGCTTTCTGCGTGGACATTTCGTCGGGGTCCCACCAGGTGTTTTGCGTAAGGAAGTATCCGAGCGGTAGTGCTATGGCGACAAAGAGTATAAACCAGAGCCAGCCGCGACGACGCTCGATGGCCGCAGCGAAAAAACAACAGCAAATCACCGCGAGGATGGACATCCAGCGCCACGGGAATTGCACGAAGCGGAGCTCTGGCAGCAGATTCCAGAGGGGCGCAGTGAACCGGAGCATCAGCATCGTCGCTGCGGCTCCAAGAAGAAGCACAACGTCCCAGAGGGACCTTGATGCGGAAGAGGACGGCTGCCGAGCGAACTTGCGAGAGGCTAAGGCGGTTGAGGCGGTGAAAACGATTAACACTAGAGCGCAGAGGGAAGAAATCCAGTTGAACCAGGTGTGTTCGACATCGTCCAGCCGGGTAAAGAGAAAATTCTGACTGGGAAGCAATCCGCTGGAAAGAGCCTGGGCGATATTTACCCAGCGCTGCTCGTACGCGGCGGGGAGCAGGTAGAAGGCGGCCAGCCCGAATCCCAGTGCGAGAGCAGCAGTGGAGCGAATAGCGACTCTCCACGAACGCTGCCGCAGCATGGCCCAGGCAAACAGTAGAGCCACGGAATAGCTGGCGATGACTCCTGCAGGAGCATTGCAAAGCCACACGGCTGCGAATGGAACCGCAAATTGGGGAACGGCGGTGAGTTTGGGCTTTTCATCCTGCAGGAGACCCGCGAGACGAAGCGCCGCCAGCAAAAGCAAAGGGAACAGGGCGCAGGCGAGTTGCTCGGCGAAATCGCTGCGGACATAGCTGACCAGGAGTGCGTAGGGATTGGCGGCGTAGAAAACGGCCCCGAGGTACGCTGCCTTTCGGGAGACGAGACGGCGGAGCAGCAGGAACGCAGAGAAGCCGGCGAGGGTTTGCGTCAGAAGAATAAAGGCCGCGGGGATCCAAGCGACCGGTAATACCAGGCTGAGCGCGGCGCCCAGCATCCAGGAGAGCGGCGGATAGAAGATATAACGGGGCTCGCCGAAGCCGTTGTTGGTCCAGGCGGTCCAATGAGGGTAAAGGACGCCATGCTGCCACTGATAAGCGACGTCGAGCCACGAGGCGACGTGAAATTCGAAATCGTGGCCGGAAGCGCTGCCGAGCCAGAAAAAGGGCAGCAGGAGGGCCAGGGAGGCTAGGAAAGATAGTCCTAGCGGCACGAACCAGGTTCGCGAACCTGCCGGAGTTTGCACGCCTGCGTGGGGTAACGATTGGTTCATGAAAGAGTCAACAGATTGTAACCGTTTCCCGGAATATTCCGCGCCGCGCCCATTTCCGTTCTTCGGGAACTGAAACTGAGCGATAATACACGCGATTATGAGCACCACAACAACTGGCGTCGAACCGATTATTGCCGCGAGCAACCTGGAAAAATTTTATCCGCAGCCCGATGGTAGCCGGATTCAAGTGATCTCGCCGACCAACATTGCCATTTACCCCGGGCAGATTATTGCGCTGCTAGGCCCGTCTGGGTGCGGTAAGTCCACGATGCTTCGAATGCTGACGGGGCTTTCGCCGACTTCGGGGGGAACGGTTTTCTGGCACGGGCAGCCGGTGCGGGACGAGTCGCCGAATGTGTCCATCGTGTTTCAGAGTTTCGCGCTGTTCCCTTGGCTGACGGTGCTGGAAAACGTGGAAGCACCGCTGGAGGCGCGAGGCGTTCCGGTGGTGGAACGCCACAAGCGGGCGCTGCGAATTATTGACTCAGTTGGGCTGGACGGATTCGAGTCTGCGTATCCGAAGGAGTTGTCCGGCGGAATGAAGCAGAGAGTGGGCGTTGCGCGTGCGCTGGTGGTGGAGCCGGAAGTGTCTGTTCATGGACGAACCGTTTTCGGCGTTGGACGTTTTAACCGCGGAGACGCTGCGCGGCGAATTGATGGAATTGTGGTTGGGGAAAAAGATTCCGACGCGGGCGATTTTTATCGTGACGCACAATATCGAAGAGGCAGTGATACTGGCGGACCGGATCATCGTGCTTGGGCAGAAATCCCGCGCATATTCACGCGGAATTCAACGTGAACATGGGTCACCCGCGGGATCACAAGGATCCAAGATTCACGGAACTTGTGGATTTGATCTACAAGGCGCTGACGCAGCAGGACCACCCGGAAAGCCCGCTGGCGGAGCAGCACCGTGCGGCCGCGGCGGCGCGCGGGAAAGAAGTGGTGATGCTGCCGCACACGCGGCCGGGCGGGATGGCCGGATTGCTGGAAATTCTTGAGGACCACGAAGGGCGCGCCGATCTGCACGTACTGGCGGACGAATTGAGCCTGGAAGTGGATGCGTTGCTGCCGACCGTGGATACGGCGACATTGCTGGGATTGCTGAAGCTGGAAGAAGGCGACGCCATTTTGACCGCGGAAGGAAAGGCATTCGCCCACGCGGACATCCAGGAACGGAAAGCGATCTTTCGCAAAGCCGTTCTGGCGAATGTTCCTCTGCTGCGACAGATGGAGCAGGCGCTGAAAGCAAAATCGAACCGCACCTTGCCTGCGGAATTTTTTCAGGACCTGCTGGACGAGCATTTCAGCGAGGACGAAGCGCGACGCCAGTTGGAGACGGCCATCCAGTGGGGCCGCTACGCGGAACTTTTCGATTACGATGCGGCGAGCGGCAAGCTGACGCTCACCGAGACCTGATCTCGCCGTGCCATCGCCCGCTCCCCTTCCACAACACCAGACCCCGCTGCCGCCGACGGCCACGCGGCCGGCGGGTTCGCGCTGGGCGTACGCGTTTTTAATCGACATCGGCGTGTTCGTTTCTGTGTTCGCGGTGATTTACGGTGTGTATTCCATCGGACATTCTTGGTTAGGACCCGTACGGGCGGAATCGGAAATTTCGCAGGACCCGCGGAGTTTGCCGCTTTATGCGTTGTATTCGCTGGTGCGGATCCTGGTGGCGTACGCGCTGAGTCTGGTTTTTGCGCTGGCGTATGGATATATCGCGGCGACGTCGCGGCGCGCGGAAATTATTTTGATTCCACTGCTGGATATTCTGCAGTCTATCCCGGTGCTGAGTTTTCTGCCCGGAGTGATGCTGGCGATGGTGGCGCTGTTTCCGAGCCGCCAACTGGGAGTGGAGCTGGGATCGATCATTCTGATTTTCACGGGACAGGTGTGGAACATCGCGTTCAGCTTTTATTCCTCGCTTAAGACTGTGCCGCGGGATTTGCGCGAAGCCGCGATCATTTACCGGTTCAGCGCGTGGCAGAAATTTACGGAGCTGGACCTGCCTTTTTCGACGATCGGGCTGGTGTGGAATTCCATGATGTCCGTGGCGGGCGGATGGTTTTTCCTGATGGCCTGCGAAATGTTCGTGCTGGGCGACAAGGATTTTCGTTTACCGGGGCTAGGGTCGTATTTGCAGACGGCCGCCGGCCATGGAAATACGCGGGCGATGCTTTGGGGTCTGGCGGCGATGGTGGCGGTGATTGTGTTGATGGACCAATTGATCTGGCGGCCGGTGATCAGCTGGGCGGACAAGTTTAAATTCGAGCAGGTGGAAAGCTCGAGCGTGGTGTCGAATTCCATCCTGAACTTCATCCGGAAGGAGTCATTTTTGATCCGGTTTTACCGGCGCATTTTGCACCCGCTAGCGGAATGGCTGACGATGCAGTTTGCGAGCGGGGCAAAGCGAGCGGCGGCGAGTCTTCGAACGAAGCAGGCGGCCAAGCCGCGGGCGTGGCTCGGCTGGATATTCGCAAGCGTGACCTGTGCAGCGTTGCTTTACGGGGTTTACCGCGGGGCAGTGGAGCTGGCGCAGTTGCCGAGAGCGACATACTTCGAGCTTTTTCGCAGCGCGGGGCTGACGTTTCTGCGTGTGAACCTGGCGCTGATTATTGGTGCGCTGTGGACGGTGCCCGTGGGCGTGGCGATCGGATTCAGCCCGAAGTTTGCGCGGCTCGCGCAGCCGCTGGTGCAACTTGCGGCTTCCATTCCGGCGACGGCGTTGTTCCCGGTGATTTTGCTCTTTCTGATCCGCATGCGCGGCGGAGTGGAAATTGCGGCGATGGCGCTGATGCTGCTGGGGACGCAGTGGTACATCCTGTTCAATGTGATTGCAGGGGCGATGGCGATTCCGACGGATCTGAAGGAAGCATCGAGCATTTTCAAGTTTGGCTCGCTGGACCGGTGGCGGTATCTGATTTTGCCGGGAATTTTCCCATATCTGGTGACGGGCATGGTGACGGCATCCGGTGGCGCGTGGAATGCCAGTATCGTGGCGGAATATTTTCACTTTCAGGGAAGAATCGTGCAGGCGCCGGGCTTGGGCAGCACGATCAGCAGCGCAAGCGATGCGGGCAGGTTTGATGTGCTGCTGGCATCGACACTGATCATGGCGGTGATTGTGGTGCTGATCAACCGATTGGTGTGGAGGCGGCTCTATCGCCTGGCGTCGACGCGGTTCAAGCTGGAGACTTAAATTTCAAGATTCTTGGAGTTCGCGGCTGAGATAGATGATTTGGCCGAGGTGGTGGTAGAGGTGGCTGGCGCAGCGGAGGATCAGGGTGAGGCGATTTTTGGCGGAGGGTTCGCGCTCGGCAGTGTAGGGGGCGGTCCAGTCGGTTTCAGACTGATTTTCAACGGTGGCGATGACCATGGCAATAGTTTCATCGAATTTTTTCAGGACTTCGTTTTTTGCTGGGTTGCGGGAGTCCGTGAATTCTAAATCGCGGTTGCGAACATAATCCGTGCCGGCGATGCGCGCGCCGACGTAGTAGCTGAGGTTTCCGGTGAGATGCAGCACCAGGTGGCCGACGGAATTGCCGTAGCCGAACGGATTCCGCCAGAACTGTTCGTCAGAGAGCGGGTCCGCCCACTTGTGCAGCTCGGCGGCACGGTCGCGATATTCGTTCGCGAAGGCTTGGCGGACGCCTTCAGAAAGTTCGCTCATGAGATCCTCCCTCTGATTCAATGGGCCGCTGCGCCCGGCGTGTCGTTGCGGAAGATCACGCCCTCTTTCATGACGAAGAAGACGTGTTCGGTTTGGCGAATATTTTGGGTTGGATCGCCAGGAACGGCCACCACATCGGCAAATTTTCCGGATTCGAGCGTGCCAATCTTGTCGGCGAGGCCGAGGAGTTCCGCATCGGCGGAAGTGCCGGCTTTCAAGGCGGCGACAGGCTTCATACCGAGATCCACCATCTGATGAAACTCCTCGGCGTTGCGCCCGTGGCGATAAACGCCGGCATCGGTGCCTAATCCAATTTTCACGTCCTTGGCGAGGGCCCGTTGAAACGTTTGATGCACGGCGGCGATGGCTGCGCGGGCCTTGGCTTCAATCGCGGGAGGCATATAGACGCCGCGATCCAGCTGCTCTTGAATGCCTTGAACGGCCATCAAGGTGGGGACGAGGTAGGTGCCGTGCTGCTTCATCATGTCGAGCGCTTCGTCGTCGAGGAAGCTGCCGTGTTCAATCGAATCGATGCCTGCGCGGATGGCGCGCTTGGCGGCCTCGGCGCCGTGGGCATGGGCCGCGGTCTTGCGTCGGAGGGCGTGGGCTTCGTCGACGATGGCGTTCAGCTCATCTTGTGTGAGTTGAGGAGTGTCGACGTCGTCGGTTTCGGAGAGGACACCGCCGGAGGCGCAGACTTTGATCATGTCGGCGCCGTATTTGTGGTCGAGTCGCACGGCGTAGCGTGCTTCTTCAGGTCCATTGATAACGCCTTCGAGCGGGCCGGATTCATGGCCGAGGGCCCCTTGGCGAAAGCCGTCCTCGAAATCGCAGTGGCCTCCGGTGGCGCCGATAGCATGCACGGTAACGAGCATACGTGGGCCGGGGACGTCGCCGCTGCGAATGCCATTGCGAAGTCCGACGTCGAGATAATCTCGAGAGCCGACGTCGCGCACGGTGGTGAAGCCGGCCATCAGCGTGACGCGAGCATTGACGGTGGCATCGAGGGCCTGCTCGGCGATGGTTTTCTGCAGCGTGTCGAGCCGCGCCTGCTTATAGTCTTCGGAGTAAGGAAACGTGAGATGCGTATGCGCGTCAATGAACCCAGGGAGAAGCGTGGCGTCACCGAGATCGATGACTTGCGCGCCGGCGGGTATGGTTGCGCCTGGGCCAACGCCGGTGATTTTGCCGCCGGTAACAACCACAACTCCTGGCGTCACGATGGAATTGCTTTTACCATCGAAGAGCCGAGCTGCCTTCAGGACGTAAGTCTTTTCGGCAGGTTTTTGCCCTTGTCCCATTCCAGGCGCCCACAACATCAGGCCACAGAGCAGACTGCTTAGAATTTTGGCGCGCATGCAGGACTCCTTTGAAGATCGAGAACGGAAGCGAAGCAGACTGTATCGTGTCAGCCGAAAAAGTCAACCCGCGAGGGTGGGAGAAGCGTGTGGGAGCCGTCCCAAACATACGAATACGGCGAGCAAATTCGGCGGGCGTCCGTGCCGAGGGGGCGTACGTCCTCTATTGGATGATTGCCAACCGGCGGGTGCATTTTAATTTTGCGCTGGATCGCGCGGTAGAGCACTGCCGTGCGCTGGCCAAGCCGCTAGTGATTTTCGAAGCGCTGCGCTGCGGGTATCCCTGGGCCAGTGACCGGATGCACCGATTTGTGATGGACGGGATGGCGGATAACGCGCGGGCGTGCGAGGTAAAGGGTGTTTGCTACTACGCGTACGTGGAACCTACCCCGGGCGCTGGTAAAGGCCTGTTGGAAGCGCTGGCGCAAAAGGCCTGCGTAGTGGTCACGGACGAGTATCCGTGTTTTTTTCTGCCGCGGATGGTGGAGAGCGCGGGAAAACGACTGACTGTTGCCCTCGAGGCGGTTGATTCCAACGGACTGCTGCCAATTCGTGCTTGCGAAAAAGTGATGGGGCGGGCATTTGATTTCCGCCGATTTCTACAAAAGGAATTGCCGAAGCACTTGCAGGAGTTTCCGCACAAAAATCCGCTCGGCAAGTTGCGGCCGCTGGCCACGGCGCGATTGCCCGGGGCGATCCGCAAGAAGTGGCCTGCGGCTTCGCAAGCGTTGCTCTCTGGTGATGTGAGAAGGCTGAACTCGCTGCCTATCGACCATGGGGTCGCCGCCGTGGCATCGCGCGGAGGACACGGCAATGCGCGAGCGTGCATGAATGAGTTTTTGCGGCGAAGGCTTCCGCATTACGCGGACGAACGAAGCGAGCCGGATTTGGATTGCGCCAGCGGACTCTCGCCATTTCTGCACTTTGGACATTTGAGCGTTCATGAGGTGTTTGCGGAACTCGCCCGGCGCGAAAAATGGAACGCGGAAAAGCTTTCCTTGCGGGTGAAAGGGCAGCCGCGCGGGCTGGTGGAACATGAGCCGCAACGCGGAAAGTTTTCTGGACGAACTCATCACCTGGCGTGAGCTAGGTTTTAACTTCAGCGCGCGCCGCGATGACTACGACCAATACGAGTCGTTGCCAGAATGGGCCAAGAAGACGCTGCAAGAACACGCCCGGGACGAGCGCGAATACATTTATGCGCTGGAAGAGTTTGAAAATGCGAAAACGCACGACGAACTTTGGAACGCGGCGCAACGCCAATTGGTGCGAGAAGGCAAAATTCAAAACTATCTGCGGATGCTGTGGGGGAAAAAGATTTTGGAGTGGACGCGCACGCCACAGGAAGCCGCGAAAATCATGATCCAGCTGAACAACAAATATGCGTTGGACGGGCGAGACCCGAGTTCGTACAGCGGAATTTTCTGGGTGCTGGGGCGGTACGACCGACCGCTGGGGGCCAGTGCGGCCGGTGTTCGGTTCGATCCGCTACATGAGTTCGGAAAACACCGCACGAAAACTTCTCCGTTAAAAAATACCTCAAAAAATATTCCGCCGAAGCCACAACTGCAAAGTAACCCGTGTTCGCCCATCGGCTACGCAGTTTCACACGGGCCGGGCTTGCCTAGATTCCTCCATCTGACAGAGGATAATGCCTAGCTTGGAGTGCCCAGGGCCTCTTTTCGCATCACCGGGGAAAACAGAAGAATGCCATCCAGTCCGGACGTACTGATCGTCGGCGGCGGGTTAGCGGGTTTGTGCTGCGCGCGGGAGCTGCAGGCCAAGGGCGTGAGCTTTCAGATTATTGAAGCGTCCGACGGGATCGGCGGACGCGTGCGCACGGACACGATGGACGGCTTTTTGCTGGATCGCGGATTTCAGGCGCTGCTCACGGCGTACCCGGAAGCGAAGCGCTCGCTCGACTATGGGCGGCTGGAATTGAAATCCTTCATTCCCGGCGCGCTTTCCTGGTATGCGGGGCGCATGAACAAGCTGGTGGATCCGTGGCGGACGCCGGGGGGATGGAAGGAAGCGCTGGGCTCCGAGTTCTGCACGCTGATGGATAAGCTGAGGATCATGAGGTTGCGCAATCGCGTGCGGAGAACTTCGATTGAAGAAATATTCCAACGGCCGGAGCGAAGCACCAAGGACGCGCTGCTGGCAGAAGGTTTTTCGAGCGAAGTGATTCATCATTTTTTCCGGCCATTTCTTGGCGGAATTCTTCTGGATGGAGAGCTGAAATCCTCCAGCCGGATATTCGAGTTTGTTTTCAAAATGCTGTCCGAGGGAGATATCGCCCTGCCCGCGCGTGGCATGGGGGCGATCCCGGCGCAACTGGCAGAGAGAATTCCGGGCGAAGCGGTGCGCCTGAATACGCGAGTGGAAGCGCTGCATGAAAATGAGCTGACCCTGGCCGGAGGGGAGACGGCGCGCGGCCGGGCAATTGTGATTGCGGCGGACGGACCTTCGGCGGCGCACCTGGTGGGCGAGGTGGAACCGGCCTCACGCAGCGTGACGTGTTTTTACTTTGCGGCGGACGAGCCGCCCGTGGCGGAGCCGTTGCTGCTGCTCAATGGCGATGGCGCCGGGCCGGTGAATAATTTTGCGGTGGTATCACGCGTGGCTCCTAGTTACGCACCGGCCGGGAAGCACCTGCTCTCCGCGACGGTTCTGGGAATACACCAGTTGACCGACGCGCAGTTGGGCGGATTCATTGTTGCGCAGATGAAAAACTGGTTTGGGAAGGTTGCCAGCACCTGGCAATTTCTGCGCAGCTATCGCATCACGCACGCGCAGCCGCAGCAATACCCTGGAGCACTGGAGCCGCCGCAGCATCCGGTGCGCATCCGGCCGGGAATCTATGTCTGCGGAGACCATCGAGAGAACGCGTCCATCCACGGGGCAATGGCCAGCGGCAGGCGCGCGGCAGAGGCGGTGTTGGAGGATTTGCAAAGATAGAGGCGGCGATGGGACGACGAAAGTGCCCTTTGTGTTTTGCGAAGGTGCCGTGGACAGCGGTCCTGGCGCAGTCGTATGACTTCGAATGTCCGGCGTGCCGGGCGCCGCTGGAAGTCTCGCGATATACGCGCATTGCGGCAGGTTTTGGGGGAATTGCCGGGGCGATGATTGCGGCGCACTTTGCACCGGCGGTTTTCCCTGCAGGCGTGTGGGTAACGGGAGTGGCGGCCGCAATTTTCGGCTACGGTACAGCATCGGCAGTGTGCGTATTTATCGTCGGAGACCTGCTGGTGAGGGCTATCGACGACCGGCCGGCCTTTCCACAGCCAGCCAGGTAACAGACCGTCGGTACTATTGACCCTCTTGCGCCCCCCGCGCAGACTGACCCAAAATGGCGTCGTTTGGGCACTTTCTGGGTCGCAAAGTCACCGTACAATACCGGGTCGGCGATGTGCTCCTGCCTGCTTCAGGCACGTTTGCGGCGGATTCCGGGCGGTCTATCTTTCTGGAACAGCACGTGGAGCAGAAGGGCAAGCGAAGCTACTTTCGGTGGGAAATTCCCTACCAATATATTCATCGCATCGAAGCGGTTGAGGATGGGGTCGCGGCGGAGGAGCCAGTTTCGCCCGTGAATGCCGCTGCCCAGCCGGAGAATGCGCAGGCCGCCGCGGCGGGAGCGGCTTCCGGTATAGGGACCAGTGCGACGGTTCCTCTGATCTCCATGCCCCACCGACCAAAAATTGCCTGAATTTTTCTTGAAGTAACCCCACAGTTCCGCGAATCAGCTACAATTTCTGTGCAAACTTTCCGGGCGACGACGCTGACCGGTAGAAAACTGTGTCTGGAGGCCTTTCGTGAGCAATGTTCCTTCTCCTAAGAAGATTGGATTTATCGGGCTTGGATTGATGGGCCGGCCCATGAGCTTGAACCTGCTGAAGGCGGGGCATTCCGTGACGGTGTGGAACCGCACGGCATCGCGGGCATCAGAGGTGGTGGCAGCCGGAGCGACGCTGGCGAAAACTCCGCGGGAAGTGGCGGCTGCTTCAGAGATTCTTTTCACCATCGTGAGCGACCCGCCCGCGCTGGAGGAAATTCTTTGGGGACATGAAGGGAAAGAGGACGGGGCGCTAGGCGGGTTGAAATCCGGCAGCATTTACGTGGATTCGAGCACAATCTCACCCGTGCTGGCGCGGAGAATTGCCGCGGCTTGCATGGAGCGGAGTGTGCGGTTCCTGGATGCGCCGGTAACGGGCGGAGACTGGGGAGCACGCGAGGGGAACCTGGTGTTTATGATCGGCGGGGATGCGGAGACACTGCGGGCGGCGGAGCCCGTGATTGGCGTGATGGGGAAGAAATGGTTTCACCTGGGACCGAACGGCGCGGGGCAAACGATCAAGCTGGCGATGAACGGGATTTTAGCGCTGCAGGTGGGCGCGATGGCGGAGGCCCTGGCGGTGGTCAGCAAGGCGGGGCTGGCGGAACAGCAACTGATTGAGGTGATGCAGGCGAGCATGGCGCGGTCTGGTGTTCTGGACGTGAAAGCTCCTTTGATGGTGAAGGGAGATTACAAACCGAGTTTTCCGCTGCGATTGATGCACAAGGATCTGGGATTGCTGCTGGATCTGGGAAACCAACTGGGCGTTGCGCTGCCGGCGACGGCGGCGGCACGCGAAGTCTATAGTTACGTTAAGGGCGAAGCGGTGCAGGACTTGGATTATTCCGGGGTGATGAAGTTCTGGAAGAAGTAAGGTGGCGGTGAAATTTTAGGTTGAGATCCTTCGGGCGCGAACGGCGCGCCCTCAGGATGACAATCCACTGGTGTATATCCACATTCACTAAGACGTTGCGCCGCTCACTACTAAGGGTGAGCGCAACCGGATTATTTATAGCCTTTGGGCGGGAAAAAGCCGATGGGTAAATCGCGCGAAGTGCGCAGGCCGGACGGGGCTTCCAATATCGAAGGGATGGAATTGACGGCCACGGATGCGGTGGCAATGTCTCCGTGCGAGCCGCCGGGGATCACCAGGCTGATGTTGGGATGGCCGGTTGAGTTCGACGGTGTCGGCGGGATCCTTGGCGCCGACGTACATCTGGAGTTCCATGTAAATCAATTCCTTGCCTTCGGAAAGGCCGCGGGCGATCTGGTGAACTCCGGCGGCCTGGCCGGATTCGACGGTGAGAAATTCGGTTTGCACGCGTTCGGTGGCGACTTTGGGTTCGATGGTTTCGGTGATTTCGTCGACGCGAAGGCCAAGCGAATCGGCAACCATGGCCACGGATTCGGGAAGGCCGACGTGCTTGATAGTGCCTTCTTGGACCCGGGCGCGAAAGTCTTCAACACTGAGGCCGGCGCCGATTTTTTTCTGCAACGGCAACCGGCGTTTGGAGGCGTCGACGATACGAAGCGCCTTTGCGTGCTCCACACGCTGGGAAACGGCGGCCAGCGTGACGACGAGCTTATCCATAACGAAGCCGGGGTTGACCCCGGTGCCCACCAGCGCGACACCATTTTCCTTGGCGGATTTGTCGAGCTGCAAGGCGAGTTCCGGATGGGTGCGATAGGGATAGGAAAGCTCTTCGCACGTGGAAACGATGCAGGAGCCAACTTCCATCGCCGCCAGCAACTGATCCATGACTTTGGGTAAAGAAGAGGAAGTGGTGTGCATCACCACGTCGGCGGATTGTTCCAGCACGCCTTTGGAGTCACCGGAGACTTTTATGCCCCAGGGAGCGTCGGAAGCGCCAACGACTTCGCCAAGATCCTTGCCGACTTTTGCGGGATCGCTGTCAATGGCTCCAATGATCTCGATGGCTTCTTTTTCCCGCATGAGCTTCAAGATTGAAGCGCCAATAGGCCCGATTCCATACTGAATGGCACGAATTTTCTTTTTCACGAGGGTCTCCGTTCCGCAGGGCTGTGGGCGAACGCACGACGCGGAAAATCAGTGAGAATGAACCATCAAGCGTACTGGAAATCGGCAGCCCGTTCAATTGTTCTGACGGTGCGCGGGCGTTCGGTATTCTTGCCGCTCCGTGGCTGTGCACGCATAATGGAGCCAGCCAAAAGGAATCTTCGGGGAGGTGGACGTCATGCCTGCACAAAAACTGAGCGAAGAGGAAATTCAGCGCGAGCTGCAAAAAGCAAAAGGCTGGAGCCTGGTGAACGGCAAACTGCACCGCGCCTTTGAATGCAAGGATTTCGCGACAGCGTTCGGGAAGATGACGCAGGTGGCGCTGGTTGCGGAAGGGATGAATCACCACCCGGAGTGGTTCAACGTGTGGAACAAAGTGGTGATTGATCTGAACACGCACAGCGTGGAGGGGATCAGCAACCTGGATTTCCAACTGGCGGCGAAGATTAATGAGATTTTCGGCGGCTAGGCTGCCGGCCTCGAATGATCGCAATCCAACACACAGAAAATCGAAAACGCGCTCGATGGTTGATTACGCTGCGCTGGCTGGCCGCCGCGGCTGTGATCGGCGTTTTGCTTCACTTTTTGCCGTTGCCTCTGCTGGGAGAGGCGATCCGAAGGGTTCCGGCAACAACTTTTCTTTTGGTGCTGCTGGGTTACCTTTGCGCACATTCGGTGGGTGTTTTGAAATGGCGGATGGTGGTGAATGCTGCCGGAGCGCAACTGGATCTGCGCACCAGCGCACAATGTTATACGGGAGGACTATTTGCCACGCTTTTTTTGCCCTCGATTATTGGCGGAGATGTGGTGCGTCTGGCGGTGGGTTTGCGCAGGAGTCCGAATCCAGCGGGCGTGCTCGCGGGGAATGTAGCAGACCGGCTTGCGGATATGACGGCGCAGGCAGGGTTGGTGCTGCTGGGAATCGCGCTGCTGCCGCGGGCGCTGCCGGCAACGGTGCAAGCGGAAGCGCAGAAGACGATTCTTTATGTGGGAATTGGCGGTGGGATTCTCGTTCTGTGCATTGTTCTATTGTTCCGCCCACTTTTTGGAGGACGTTCCGTGCGGTTCCGGAGAAGGCTTGCGCGATTGCGGCATGCAGTACGCAGCGTGTCGGGAGCGCCGCGTATTTTGGGATTCGCCTGGATGTTGGCCACGGCGATTCAAATGGCGTTCCTGGTGTTGACGGCATGGCTGGCACAAGCGTGCGGTTTGGTGTTGCCATTGCGAGTTTGGTTTTTTGCGTGGCCGTTGGCAAAGCTTGCCGCGCTTTTGCCACTGACGCAGGGTGGAATTGGGGTGAGGGAGGCCGCACTGGTTGGCTTGCTGTCTCCATTTGGTGCAGCGCCGCACCTGGTCCTTGCCGCGGGGCTGGTGTGGGAAGGGGTGGTGATTGTGGGCGGGCTGTTGGCGGGGCTCACCGCGTTTATATTGGGGCGCGCGGAAGAGCGGCAGGCCCCAAAGAGTTCTTAGAAAATAGTAATATTGCTTGACATTGTCAATTCTCTAACCAATACTGACCTCCCTTCCCAGCGTAGCGTGCCTCGATTCAGGGCATTTATTCAATTTGAATTGAATCTCCTTCTACTTTTTCCCGCTACCACGATCGATTGGCGAAAGGATTTGTAGCGCGCGAACGGTTCCTCAGAGATTTCAAATTTGGGAGCGAAATATAGGCTTGTTCCAAGGATTCGAGCATTTTCGCCCAATGCCAGCTGAATTCGTGGTCGGGAGTATGTACAAACCTGGGGCGGCGATCAAGTGAGGTAGTGCATGGGACCTGTGGCCGTCCTTAATCAAAGTAGTGCAAGTTCGGTAGGCACGGCACGTGTACTTCTGCTGGAGCAGCGTGCAACGGAGGCGGAAAGAATTCTGCGTCTGTTGCAAGACTCCGGATTCGAACTGGAATCAACCCTGGTGCACAGCGCGGCGGAGTTTGGCGAAGCGCTGCGCAGTCGCGCGTTTGACGCGGCGCTGGTTCACGGACGATTGAGCGAAGGGGAAGCTGCCGACGCGTGCGCATTGCTGAAGGCCGGCTGGCCGGATACACCCTTTATTTTGCTGACGGAGGACACCGAGGAAGCGGCGGCGCTGGAATGCGGCCGGTGCGGCGCGAGCGATTACGTAGCGAAGGCGCATCTGCACAGGCTGCCCTTTGCGCTGAAGCGAGCGCTTGCAGAGAAGAAGGGAATGCAGGAGCACGCGCGAATGCGCGCGGCACTGCTGGAAAGCCAGGCGCGCGCACGGGATCTGATGGAAAATTTGATTTACGGTATTTTCCAGACGGATTTACAAGGTTCGTTTGAGTCCGCGAATGAAACGGTGCAGAAAATCCTTGCTTGTTCCAATTTTCAGGAATTGCTCTCGTTGAATCTGGCAAAGGATGTCTTTCGCTATCCCGAAGCGTTCGCACAGCTCCTGAGCGATTGTCGGGAACACGGCATGGTCCACAATGCCGAGAGCGAATGGCGGCGACGCGATGGCGGATTCGTTTCCGTGCGGCTGCATTTGCGCATCACCGCGGACGCCGGAAACGAGACCATCGAAGGGATTGTGGAGGACGTCACCGAAGTGCGGGCGCTGGAACGGCAACTCCAGCAGGCGCAAAAATTCGAAACCATCGGCCAACTGGCCGGGGGAATCGCCCACGACTTCAATAACGTTCTGGGCGCGGTGCTGGGCTGGGCGGAGATTGGCTACGATCAAAGTCGTGAGCACCCGCAAATCGCCGAGTATTTTGCGCATATCCGGCAACAGACCGACCGCGCCGCCGCACTGACCAGGGAACTGCTCACCTTTGCGCGCCGCCAGCCGTTGCGGCCTCGCGCCGTTCAGCTAAACGCGATCATCCAAGACCTGATGAGCCTGCTGGACAAGGTAATTGGAAAAGATATTGAGATCCGGGTAGAGCCAGGAAATCTGCAAGCGGTGAAGGCCGAGCCTGCGCAGATGGAGCAGGTGCTGATGAACATCTGCCTGAACGCGCGGGACGCCATGCCGGACGGTGGCATGCTGCGCATCAAGACAGAAATGATCCTGCTGGACGATTCGTTCTGCCAGTTTTATCCCGGGGTCGCCGCTGGCGCGTACGTGGTGCTTTCCATTTCCGATACCGGCAGCGGGATGAGCTCCGGAGGTGCGGGAACGGATCTTCGAGCCGTTTTACACCACCAAGGAGCGCGGCAAGGGCTCAGGGATGGGCTTGGCCACGGTTTACGGTGTGGTGCGCCAGCATGGCGGCTTTATTCACGTCTATAGCGAGGTCGGGCAGGGCACGTTGTTCCACGTCTATCTGCCAGCGCTGGAAAATTTCGTGGCCGATTCCTCGAAAGAGTTTCCCGGACCCCAGATGACGAAAAACCTGCAGGGCCCGGAAACGATTCTGCTGGCGGAAGATCATGATTCGATCCGAGAGCTGGTGCGGCAATCATTGGGCCGGCTGGGCTACCAGGTGCTGGCGGCCGCGGATGGCAAGCAGGCGCTGCATCTGGCGGAACTGCAACCGCCAGCGCTGGCCGTGCTGGACGTGGTGATGCCGCAGATGGGAGGGGCAGCCACTGCGGCGGAGTTGCTGCGGCGTACTCCGGGGCTGCCAATCCTTTTCACCAGCGGATTTTCGGAAAATGCTAATAATGCCATCGCCCAGGTGCCCGGATCGCACTATCTGCAGAAGCCATATAGCCCGACTTCGCTGGCCGGAACCATCCGAGAAATACTGGACGCCTGATTCCCGCAAGCAGCGGAATGCATCGGCGAGACCGCAGCCATGCATTGGCCTTTTTCGATTGACACCCGCTGTTCCCGGTGTTAGAAAAACCCCAAAGACAAGCCCTCGGGTGGTGAGTCTCCATCGTGATGGCAGTCGCGAACCGCGAGTGAGATGCAGGCCTGCCTGGCAGGGCAGGCGCTGCTGTTGCCATTTGAGGGTTTGGTTTGTATCACCTACCCCACCCCGGGAGGCGAAGACTTACGGTTTTCGCCTCCTTTTTATTTTTGTTCGCCGCTTTTCCTTATAATCATTTGCCATGTGGCAAACAAGATTTGATGGGCCGCAATGACGGCCCCGCTGGTGGAACTGCGAAACGTCTCCGTGGTGCGCGGAGACAACCTGGCGCTTGACCGCGTTTCGCTGAGCATTGAGCAAGGCGAACATCTCTGCATCCTGGGGCCAAACGGTTGCGGGAAATCCACGTTGATCAAGACGCTGACACGGGAGTGCTACCCGATTGCGCGGGAAAATTCTGGCATCCAGATTTTGGGCAGGGAGCGCTGGAACATTTTTGAATTGCGATCGCTGCTGGGGATTGTGTCGCCAGACCTCTTGAATGCGTGCACGACGGGCGCGACCGGAATGGACGTGGTGATTTCGGGATTTTTCAGCAGCACGCGTATTTTTCCAAATCACCAGCCGCAGGCAGAGCACCGGAAGCGAGCGGAGGTCGCCCTGACAAGGCTAGGCATCGCGCACTTGGCGGAGCGGCCGCTGACGGAAATGTCTTCAGGGGAAGCCAAACGGACGCTGATTGCCCGCGCGCTGGTGCACGATCCGCAAACTCTGCTGTTTGACGAGCCGGGCAACGCCCTGGATATCGCCGGGCAGGTGGAGTTGCGGGACACCATGCGGGAACTTGCGAAAGCGGGTCTGGGGATTCTGCTGGTTACACACCACGTCTCGGAAATCATTCCGGAGATCGAGCGCGTGGTGCTACTGCAAGGCGGCCGAGTCGCCGCCGATGGAGCGAAAGAAAAAGTGTTGACGGACAACACGCTATCCGAATTGTTCCGGGTGCCGGTGAGGCTTTTCCGCGAAGACGGATATTTTTACCTGCACGCCTGAGCACACCTCGATTATTTGTTGCCGGCGATGTTGTCCGCAATGTCCGCGGCGATCGGGATGCGGATGTCCGCGTGCTGGTAAGCCTTGATCATCAGGAAAATCCAAAGCACGAAACTAAGCAGTCCGATTAGGGCGAAAATGCCCCAGCCAATAATGTGGCCCATAAAAACAAGGCCGATCCGGATAATGGTGAGCCCGCCGAAGACGGCGATGGATTGCGCGGCCTGGAATTTCACCCAGGGACGCTTATCAATCAGCAGGAAGATAATTCCCGTGACCCAACCGAGCGAGTAGCAGAGCAGCCCGGCAACATTTTCGGCAAGGCCTTCGCTGCTGGGCGCTGCTGGGGTCGAGACCGGTGCAACTGCCGCACCTTGATTTGCACCACACTTCGGGCAGAACGCGGCTGTGCCGATGTCCTGTCCACACGACTTGCAAAATGCCATAAGGGAACCCTCCAAGGAAGAATGTTGGCGGGAGCGTAACAAACGCTGGCAGGCCGTGCAATCGGAATTGTTAGTGGCTGGTTTAGCCGGCCGATCCGGAACCGAGCTTCAAGGGCGAGAAGTGGCTTGCGGGAAATTTTCCCCGGCGGCGGCCGCTGTGGGAAAAATGTCAATCACCTTGTCCACCTTGGTCATTTTCAGGCTGGAGACGACCATGCCATTGCAGGCGGCCAGCCGCAGCGCCCCTCCGGCATTCTTCAAGCGCGTGAAGCAGCGCACGATCACTCCGATGGCGGCGCTATCAATGTGCGTTACTCCGGCGAAATCGAAAATAACGCGCGTCTGCTTGTTCTGCAGCAGTTCTTCCACTTCGGCTTCGACGCGGCGGCAATCCGGACCGGTGTGAATGCTGCCGCGAAGGGTGACAAGGTTGATGCCGTCATTCAATTGGCCCTTGGAAATTTCAAGAATCAATGGGTTGGCTCCATGCGAACAGAAATCGGAAATCTGGCCGCGATCTGGCAGGCAGCTTACGATGCCACAGGCGGCTCTTCTCCGTCATACGGAAATTGCCGGATCAGGCGCACACAATCCACCAGCGCGTTGAAAACGGTATTGCCCCAGCCGCACGGCACAAACCCCGCGGTTTTCTGGTTCACAGGCTTGTCGGCTTCGGCGAAAAAACGCAGGCGCTGGCCTGGTGGCGGCGCGGCAAACTCTTTCACGGTGATGCGGAAGGAGACGTCGCCACCAGGCTGGCGCTTCATGATCGAGAAAAAATGGAGCTGGGCAAGCTGCTCAGCGGGATTTTCCTGCGCAAATTGCCAGTCGCTCATCCGTGGGATCCTCGGGTGGTAAGGGCGTCACGTGTTGTGATTTCGTTGAGACACGGAATGTTAGGCCAGCGGCAGGTGTAAGTCAACGCGAGGACGGCCCGTAATGTGGTGCGCAAACATCCAGAAGTGAACCCATTTCGATGCCCCAGTGCTTCCCTACAAACTCGTATCCCCAGCGCTCACGCGGGTGTAAAGTCTATATCCTAAATTCTCGCAAACATCCTTATTCTTACCATCTGGCGCATAGTCAAAGTATCAACAGATCTATGAAACCACCGAAAATCAAAATCAAGGGCGACAAGAACTCTTTCAATGCGCAAGCCTTCCTGGACACGGCGGGCGTGGCAAGAAAAGTGGTCGAATTCCGTAGAGGTGAGACCATCTACTCGCAAGGGGATTCCGCGGAAACAGTCATGTACATCCAGAAGGGCGGCGTGAAGCTCTCCGTCGTTAACGGCTCAGGAAAGGAAGCGGTCGTGGCCATGTTTGGTCCAACCGACTTTTTCGCCGAGGGCTGCATGGCCGGACAGACCATCCGCATGGGAACAGCGGCCGCGGTCACGCCAACTACCCTGCTGGTCATCCACAAGGACGAGTTGCTGCGCGTGCTCCACGAAGAGAATTCGTTGTCCGACCACTTCATTGCGTACATGCTGGCGCATAACTTACGCGTCGAAGAGGATCTGATCGATCAGCTTTTCAACTCCAGTGAAAAGCGGCTGGCGCGAACATTATTGCTTCTCGCACGCTACGGAAAACAGGATCAGCCGGAACGCGTGCTTCCGAAAGTCTCTCAGGAGACCTTGGCGAGCATGGTTGGAACGACGCGCTCGCGCATCAATTTCTTCATGAACAAGTTCCGCAAACTTGGGTTCATCGAATACAACGGCAAAATCAAAGTCAACAAATCGCTGTTGACCGTCGTCCTGCACGAATAAGTAATCCTTCGTTAGAAATGAAAAAGCCCGCCGGAATCGAATTGATCCGGCGGGCTTCCAATCAACTAGCGATTCGAAGCGGCTTCCTTCGACTCGTTGCGCGGTGCGCTCTTTTCCAGAACTTCCACGAAATGACGGCCGGTTGCGGGCACGGTCATGTGTTCGCTTCTGACGATCTCCTTGGCCTTAATGGCGCGGCCATAGACCTGTTCGTTTGCATCGTCGTCCGGACGAAGACTGGTGCCTTCCAACGAGACTCCGGCGAACAATCCGCGTGAACGCGAGTAGCTGAGGATTTCGGCTCGCATCCAGGCATCCGTATCGGCGGAGACATCTCGCCCCTTGGGGCCGCCGGCCACGGAAACGTCTGCGCCGAGTTTCACCTTGCTGCTCAGAATCGAGTCCATGCCCCGGTCATTCATGATCAGCAGGATCAAGTCGGTGGCTTCTCCGCCGATCTGGAAACCGACGCTGCCGCCTTCCAGGGCGTACATTGCCGGCGCTCCCCAGACTCCGCGGAATTTCTCGCCGGTCCGGCAAACCATGGCTCCCCGCCCGTATTGGGCGCCAACTACAAACGCCGCTTTCATCAGGTTAGGAAACACGATCACGCATTCGGCTTTCTCCAGCAGCTCATGAGGGATGTTGTCGGGAATATTCAAGACCTCCTGCATCACCACGCCGCTCTCTTCGAGGCGCTTCTGCTCCTTATTCAGCTCTCCGGCAAGTATGGTAGTTGCTGCCAGAGTGATACACACGGCTCCAATTAAAGAACGCTTCATTTTGACCTCCAAGGTCGGAACTTCTGTTTCGAATGGCATATTTTGGTACTGCGCGCGGTGACAGGGGGTTCCTCGCGGGTTACGTCGGGAGAGGGAGATACGTTGCCCGACTCTCAGGCGGGACATTTGCGAAGCTGCAGTTTAAGAAGTTTTGCGGGATCCCGCGACTACCAAGACGATACCCGCAACCAAAGCCAGCCCGCCAAGGATGGGAGGAATGGAGACATGTTTCTGTTCTTCCGCCGTGGCGTGAATTGGGCCAACATCCAGAACTTTTGCCTGGTGGGTGTAACTGAATCCTTGATAAGCCAGCGCCAGGACCCCGAGCACGACCAATAGAATTCCGAGCATCATTGCGGGTTTCATGGTTTTGTTCTTAAACTGTTCCCCTGCGGCCCGTAACCAGGTTGTAGATCAGGATGACTACTGCCGCGACTAGCAGAATGTGGATCAGTCCTCCGGCAGTAAAGGATGTAACCATTCCCAACAGCCAAAGGATGCAAAGCACCACGAGTATTGTCCAAAGCATTGCGTATTCCAGTCTCGCAAGTCGCCTTTGTTTCGGGCGCTTGCGTTGCATCAAGGATTCGTTTTCGAGATTTTCCGGATGACCCATCCTAGCCGAGCTGTTCTTCGAAGTCTGTTCACTTAAGGACACATTCGGCGTTACTCTGCCAGGCTCGTCGCGAGAGAAAATGCTCAAGTACCGGGCGGCCCGCGGAACTCTCCTACAGATTGCCCGTCAGTGCCAGCACCACGACGATCAAAAGCACCAATCCCACGCCTCCCGTGGGTACATATCCCCAATTTCTGCTGTGGGACCACCTGGGGAAAACTCCCAGAAGAGCCAAGATCAGCACCACGATCAGTACGGTTCCAATCATTACTTTCTCCTTTTACGGATTGCGGGTTGATTGCCTCTGAAACACTTCCCCGGCGAATCGGACGTCTTTCGACGTGCGTACTCGCCGGGCAGGGGTTTCCTTCTACAGCGGCGATTGCCGCAGGGCTAGTTCAGGTACACGTTGATGGCAATGCGGTCGCGCGGATACTGCCGGTTATACAGGTAGTAGCCTCCGTCCGAGTAATCGATGTACACGTCGTCGTTGTCATACCAGTTGCTGGCCCAATATTCCGGCCAGGAATCGGCCAGGCTGAACCAATAGCCGCCGTATTGAAAGCGGGGATATCCGCCAACAACCATCACCGGGTAGCTGTAGATGCGGAACGAATGACCGGAACCAAAGTAACCGTTGTACCGGTCGTCAGGAATGCGATAGCCGTTGTAGCCGCCGCGTTGCTGCCAATCACGGTGCTCGGACTGCCAGCTATTCGCGCGATGTTGCTGCCATGCGCTTTGTTGTTCGCCTTCCTGGCGGTGTTGCTCCTGCTGGGACTGCATACTGACTTGGTGGACGTGCGCCTTTTGGTCTGAATGCTCGTATTGCGCGTTGGCTTGCTGGTGCTGTTGTTTCTGCTGCTCGTTCTGCTGGCTCTTCGCTTGCTCCTGCGCGTGCTGTTTGTCGGAATTCGCCTGTTGCTGGGCGTGTTGCTGCTCTTGCTTATTGTTGTTGGCCTGCTTTTCTTGCTGCTGTTTCTGTTGCTGATCTTCCTGCGTTTTGGCTTGTTGCTGAGCGTGTTGCTGGGCTTGCTTATTGTTGCTGGCTTGTTTTTCTTGCTGTTGTTTCTGCTGCTGATCCTGCTGAGACTTGGCTTGTTGTTGAGCGTGCTGCTCTTGCTGTTTCTGATCCGCTTGTGGCTTGGCCTGTTGTTGGTGCGGCTGCTGCTCTTTTGGTTGGGCCGCTTGTTTTGGTGGCGCGGGCGGTTTGGACTCTTGTTTTTGTTCAGGCTTGGCTGGTTCCTGTTTTTCCGAGTTCTGTTCCTGGCCCCCAGACGCGAACGCCGGAGCACTCAGACCAAAAAGCAGAAGAACAGCTGTCGTGCTGATGGCTCTAATTGTTTTCATACCGATTTCTCCATTACCGATTCCAGGTGACCGCATTTTCTGCCTGGCCGACGCGTTTCTTTCTCCCGGCCTTTTAAAACCTGCGGCAATCCGCAGCTCGTGGACAAGCTGCTTGTCGTCTGCCGACTAGGTGCCCACGCGGATGCGCGAAAGTGAATGAAATAATCCAAAGGCATTCAGCAGCCACAAGACCACGGAGATAACCACCACCGCGTTCAAGATGGACTTGATTGTGGCCTGCATGGGAATAAAACGATTCACTAACCACAGGAGGACGCCCACGACGATCAGGGCTATTAAGATTTGCATGAGAGGCATTCTGTAGTTTCCTTTCAGTCCGTGTTTCGAGACACCCCTGGCGTGGCCTGAAAAGCTTCCATGCTCTTTCAGGAATTAAAAAGAGATGGAACTCTCTGGCTCCGCTCGGCATGATTTCAATTTCGCCGGGGTGCTGGATTCAATTGTCGTTCGATATCCTTGGCGCTGATGAAACCTGGGGGAACAGCTCCGGGGGTGAACTAGCCAACAAACCAGTCCTGTTACAGCGACCCCATCCTAAGCGATTTCGTGGGCTGCGTCTGTTCACTTGTATACACTTTCGCTGTTAGTTGGATCGGCGCGGCAATCAGGAATTGCTGGAAGTGGCGAAAGCCAGGGTGAGCAGGGTTTTCTGCTCGAGTTCGTGGGCTTTGCCGGAGCCGGTGGCCGGGCTGGCGCTGGCGGAACGCTTCACGGAGCGTACGCGGAGATTTTTCGCGTGCGCGATGCGTTCCAGGCGCGGAAGAACGTAGAACAACGCGCCCATGTTCGCAGGCTCTTCCTGTACCCAGACGATTTCGCGGGCGTTGGGATGTGCGTCGATGGCGGCGGCGATTTCGACCTTAGGGAGTGGGTAGAGCTGGTCGAGGAAAAAGATCGCAGTCGAGGCGTCTTTGCGGCGGCGGCGCTCGTTGCGCAATTCGTGGCCGACTTTGCCGCTGGCGATCAGGATGCTGTGGGCGTCGGTGACTTCCGTGTCCGGCACCAGCGTCTGGAAACGAGGGCGTGAAAAATCGGCGAGCGGGGAGCTGGCATCGGGATGCCGCAGCATGCTCTTGGGCGTGAAAACGACAAGCGGCTTGCGCCACTGGCGGCGGGCCTGGCGCCGCAGCATGTGGAAATACTGCGCGGCGGTGGAAGGCTGGCAGATATTCATGTTGCCTTCGGCGGCCAGTTGCATAAAGCGCTCGATGCGCGCGCTGGAGTGCTCAGGCCCCTGGCCTTCATAGCCGTGGGGAAGAAGCATAACGAGGCCTGTTGGAAGCCCCCATTTGTCTTCGCTGGCGCTGAGAAATTGATCGATGATCACCTGCGCGCCGTTCGCGAAATCACCGAATTGCGCCTCCCAGAGAATCAGCGCCTCTGGATAATCGCGTGAGAAGCCGTATTCAAAACCCAGGCAGCCGCCTTCGGAGAGCGAAGAGTTGTGGACTTCGCAGAAGGCCTGTGCGGGTGAAAGATGCGCGAGCGGGAGATAGTCCTGCTCGGTCTGCGTGTCCACCAGAACGGCGTGGCGCTGGTTGAAGGTGCCGCGTTGTGAATCCTGGCCGGTAAGGCGGACGGGAGTGCCTTCGAGAACGAGCGAGCCGTAAGCGAGAAGTTCGGCGAAGCCGTAGTCCACGGCGCGCTTTCCATTGCCCATTTCAGAGCGCTGCTCAAGGAGCTTGACGATTTTCGGGTGGACGTGGAAGTCGCCCGGCGTACGCACAAGGCCTTCGGTGATTTTCGCCAGCGTTTCGGCAGCGAGTCCGGTGTCCACTTCATATTTTTGATCGTACTTACCGAAATTGTAGGGCGACCAATAGTCTGGAAGTTTGCGCAGGTGGGGAGTCTTGGTGAGTTTTCCGGCCTTGCGCTGCTCTTCTTCGTATTCCTTCTTGATGGCGTCCGCCAGGGCTTCCGGAGCGGTCCCGATCTGTTGGGCGTAAATCTTCCAGAGCGGCGGATGGCTTCTTGATGCGTTCGTATAGTCGCGGCTGCGTAATCGTGGGGTCGTCCACTTCGCTGTGGCCGTGGCGGCGATAACCGATCAGGTCAACGACCACGTCGGAATGGAATTCGGCGCGATATTCGGCAGCCAGGCGGCCGATTCGGACGACGGCGTCTGGATCTTCGGCGTTGACGTGGAAGATAGGAACGCTTTGGCGGCGCGCGATGCCGGAGGCGAAGCGGGAAGAGTGCTCCTGTGGTGGCCGCGTGGTGAAGCCAATGAGATTGTTGACGATAATGTGGATGGTGCCACCGACGGTGTAAGCGGCAAGGTCGGCAAGATTGAGTGTTTCCGCCCAGATACCTTGGCCAGCGAACGCGGCGTCTCCGTGCATGACGATGGCCCAGACCTTATTCAGGTTTTCAGGAGAGCGATCGAGTTGCGAGCCCTGCATGGAGTGACGCGTGAGTTTTGCGCGGGCGCGCCCCATGGCGACGGGGTCGACAGCTTCCAGGTGGCTGGGGTTGGAGACCAGATGGATATTGAGTTTTTTCTCGGAGGATGTGCAATATGCGCCGGTGGCGCCGACGTGGTATTTCACGTCGCCCGCGCCCAGAACGCTACGGGGATCCACGTCTTCGAAGCCAGCGACCACTTCATGCGCCGTTTTGCAGGCGATGTGGGTCATCACGTTCAGACGGCCGCGGTGGCTCATGGCCATCACGGAATCAACGCCGCCGAAATCGCCCGCGCAATCGAGAATGGAATCGAGCAGCGGGATGAGCGAGGTGTTGCCTTCAAGGGAGAAACGTTTGCTGCCCAGATACCGGCTTTGGAGAACCTGCTCGAACAGATCGGCGCGGATCAGGCGCTCCAGGATTTTTTCCTGGTTGACCTTGAGTTTGGGACCTTCCAGGCGCTCGGCGATCCAACGGCGGCGTTCGGGTTCGGGCAGGTGCTCGAATTCGGCGCCAATGGCGCCGCAATAGAAGCGGCGGGCCTCGTCAGCGAATTCGCCGGAAAGACCCTGGAGATCAGGGAATTTCAGAGGGGCGAAGAAGCCGAGGGGATCGAGCGTGGCTTCATAGAAGCCCCAGCGGCGAAAGAGGGAAAAGATGCGTTCGCGCTCGGCAGAAGCGGCGCCGTTGGAGGAGGAAGATTTCCGCGCGGGCTTCGTGGATTTGTCCGGGAGTAAGGTTGTACGGTTGGCCATGGGTCTCGTCTACAGACATTCTATTTTGCCATACCGGGGGACGCGGTGAAAAATGACGAAGGAACGGTTGCCTGCCCCATGAGTCAACAAGACTTCCGGTTAATCGACTTCGTTTTTGAGAAATTGGGCTAGAATTGCGGCGTAGGGAGTTAAGGCGAAGATATGGCTACTAACATAATTGTCCGCAACCCAGGGGTTCTAAGCGGAGAGCCCATTTTTCGCGGAACACGTGTCCCGTTTAAAGCCCTCACCGACTACATTGAGCATGGCCGGACGCTGAGCGAGTTTCTCGAGGATTTCCCCAGCGTAACTCGCGCGGAAGCCATTGCGGCACTGGAAGAGGCGCGGGTGAAGCTTGCCGAAGCTCTCCGATGAAGCTTTTGCTTGATGAGTGTGTTCCCAGGCGGATCAAACACTTGTTTGCCGGCGAGGGTCTGATCTGTGAAACGGTTCAGGATGCGGGCTGGAGCGGAAAAGAGAACGGCGAGTTGCTGGGTTTGGCGGAAGCACAGTATGAGGTTCTCATTACCATCGACAAGAACATAAGATATCAACAGAATCTCGCTGGTCGTAAAATCTCGATATTGATTATCCACACGGAATCCAACGACTACGAAGACGTCCGGAAACATATTCCAGCTGCTTTGGACGCACTCGAATCCATTCGTCCGGGCAAATTCGTGGAAGTTGGAAGCCCCGGCTAATCGACGCTAATCGATTTGTCCTGCACCATTGCGTGCCGCTCACCCTCCGAAAATGTGAAAGGCAGGTCCCACTTAGGCAGAAGGGAAGCACGCCGGGTGCCACCTAAGCACCTTTCGCTGCATCAGAATAGGGGCGCCCGGAAAACGCGGATAGAATCTAGGGGTTACCCGTAGTGCGTTTCTCGGGTAAAATAGAACCTCGGGGCTGGGGATTAACATCGCCTCAAAAGTCTAAAGTTACAGCAGGGGAAGAATGCCCGTACCAATATCCCAAATGTGGACGGTTGCGAGTTACGTCCTCAAACAAAAGATGCAAGGGCGGAAGCAATATCCGCTGGTGTTGATGCTGGAGCCGCTCTATCGCTGCAACCTGGCTTGCGCGGGCTGCGGAAAAATCCAGTATCCGGCGCACGTGCTGAAGCGGGAGCTTTCTCCCGAAGAATGCTTCAAGGCCGTGGACGAATGCGGCGCGCCGATGGTGTCCATACCCGGCGGCGAACCGCTGATGCATTCGCAGATCGACAAGATTGTCGAGGGGTTGGTCGCGCGGAAGAAGTACATCTACCTTTGCACCAACGCTTTGCTGCTGAAGGAAAAGCTGCATCTCTTTAAACCCAGCAAGTACCTGACGTTTTCCGTTCACGTAGATGGGCAGAAAGAACATCACGATTTTTCAGTCTGCCGCGAAGGCGGATTTGAGCTGGCAATCGAAGGGGTGAAGGAAGCTGTAAAGCAGGGCTTCCGGGTAACCACGAACACGACTTTGTTCGACGGCGCGGACCCCAAGAGCGTGCGCGCATTCTTTGACGAAATGATGGAGCTTGGCGTGGAAGGCATGATGCTTTCGCCAGGCTATTCCTACGACAAAGCGCCGGACCAGAAGCACTTCCTGGGACGCGCCCGGACCCGGCGGCTGTTCCGCGCCATCCTTTCCAATCGCAAATCGAATTGGCAATTCAACCAATCGCCGCTGTTCCTGGAATTTCTGATGGGGAAGCGCGATTTTAAGTGCACGCCCTGGGGCATGCCGACGTATTCGATTTTTGGCTGGCAGAAACCGTGCTATCTGCTTTCGGACGGCTACGCGGACACCTTCGGCGAGCTGATGGCCGAAACGAAATGGGCGAATTACGGCACGGAATCCGGAAATCCGGAATGTGCCAATTGCATGGTGCACAGCGGGTATGAAGCCACGGCGGTGGATTACACCTTCAGCGGCTTGCGGGGATTGCTGGCAACGGCAAAAGCCACGCTTTTCGGTAACGACTACGCGGATCCCGGAGCGCAGGATTTGCTGAACGAACCCGTAAAGCCGGTTCATTCCTTCAATCCGCTGGTGCAAATCGAGCCTTCCAATAATCTTGAGGAGACTCGAGCATGACGGGCCCCAGGCACGCGGACCGGCCGGAACATTCCGTGAACCCGGATCAGCTGGAAGTTGCTCCCGGTTTTGCGCATGAGGGGCTGCAGGGATGGGTTCCGGAACTGGCAAGTGAAGAAGATCTGCGTCAGGCACTGGAAAAGGCTTTTGATTACCGCGGCGATGTGACGATTACCCGCAAAGATGGCAGCACAATCGAGGGTTACATCTTCGATCGTGTGTCCGGAGCTGCGCTGGCGAGTTCCTTTGTGCGAGTTTTACCAAAGGATTCCAATCAACGGATCAAAATCGCTTTTTCGGAGATTGCCTCGCTGGCGTTCACTGGCCGGGATACGGCTGCAGGGAAGAGTTGGGAAGCCTGGGTGACGAAGTATTGGGCAAAGAAGGGCGCGGGCGAAGGACAGGCGAGCCTGGAACCGGAGTCACTGGAAAGCTAGTTTTCTGCCCATTCGGGGTCCATCTGACCTACCAAAAAACGTAAAACATGAAAAATCAGCGATTTACGGCCGACACCGAGGAGGGGTGTGTCTAAAGGGTGCTATGGACAATAAGCCCTTTCTTGTGATAGTGTTAGACATAGCGTTTGTTGCTCTTGTATTACCTTTTGACTCGTTCAGGGGGCTGCGACAACAATTCGCAGCCCCTTTTTGTCGGGCTAGAGGCTGTCTCGAGGCTTGGGAGACCATACCCCGCGACCAAGAGAGGCAAAGCAATTTCAACATCGAGGTTGTGAAGTGAAGGAACAAGGAACAGTGAAGTGGTTCAATGCTTCGAAGGGCTACGGGTTCATCCAACGCCAAACTGGAGAAGATGTTTTCGTGCACTTCTCCGCCATTCAGATGGATGGGTACAAGGCCCTGAATGAAGGCCAGGCGGTGGAATTCGAAGTAAAGAAGGGCCCGAAGGGCCTTCAGGCAGAGAACGTCACAAGCCTCTAGCCTGTAGATGGGGAGAGGTTGCCGAGGGGTCGGGAGCCTCTCCTCTTCGAGATTGGGAAAGAAATCCGAAAATCAGCAAGCGGTCCAAGGAGGAAGAAGTGCAAGTAATGCAAGAAGGACAAACCATCAAGCATGAGCAATACGGCCTGGGGATCGTCACTGCGTCGGATCCGGAACGCACCGCCATCGATTTTGACGATCATGGGCCAAAGCTGTTCGTAACCAGCATCTTTGTCGCGGAACTCATCGGCGAAGCGCCAGCCACTCCGCCAAAAACGAAGCGCCGCCGCAAAGCATCCGCCGCCGTGAAAGCCAGCAAGAAAGCCGCAGCCGCCGCGAAGTAAGCAGTAACACTCCTGAAGTAACCCCAGAAGCAGCGCCAAAGCCGGCGCAGGGGTGTCTCCGTTTCCGTTTTTGTTGCCTACCAATTACCTGCCAAGTTGGGCGCATCCTGTGGGAAATTTATTGAAGACAGAGATACCCGGCGTAGAGTGAGATTAAGTTCCGGGCCCGCTACGTTCTTCATTTTAGGAGAAATCTATGAGATTCAGTCGGATTTATATCCGGGCCATGTTGCTTGCATTTGGAACATTCAGCTTGCCGTTTCTGTCTGCGGGGCAAGGTGCTCCTGGCGTCACGGAAAAAGAGATTTTGATCGGATCGTGCGCCGCGCTGGAAGGTCCCTCAAGTTTCCTGGGCAAGGAAACGGTAGCCGGCGCCGAGGCCTACTTTCAATCGGTGAATGAAGAAGGCGGCGTAAACGGCAGGAAGTTGCGGCTTGTTTCACTCGACGATGGCTACGATCCCGCGAAGACGCAGGCGTGCTGGGACAAATTGATGGCGCAAAAGGTATTCGCCATGGGATTTTTCGTCGGTACCCCGACGGCGGTGAAATATGTGCCGCTGGCGGAGAGCAACAAGGTGCCGTTGATCGGGCTCTTTACCGGCGCGCAAACGCTCTACACCCCGTTGCGCCACTGGGTGGTCAACGTGCGAGCTTCGTATGGAGATGAAACCCAGGAACAGATTGACGGATTGTGGAAGACGTTGCGTTACCACAAGATTGGAGTGATCTATCCGGATGACGCGTTTGGCGGAGCGGTGCTCCTGGGAGTGCAAAATGCGTTGCAGAAAGAGGGCTCTTCGCCGATAGCGGCCGCGTCGTATACACGCCAGACAACTCAAGTAGGCGGAGCCATCGAAAAGGTGAAGGCGGCGGATCCTGAGGCGGTGATTGTGGTCGGCCCGTCGAATACTGTTGCTCCGATCATCAAGCAAGCGCACGCCATGGGCTGGAAGCCACTTTTTGTGACGGTTTCCTTTGTGGGCACCGACGATTTGATCCAGGCCGCCGGACCCGACGCGGAAGGAATGGTGATTACGCAAGTGGTGCCGCCCTACTATCTGACGGACTTGAAGACCGTGGCCCTATACCGGCGTACCCTGCAGAAATATATGCCGACCGTTCGGCCGAGCTTCGTCAGCCTGGAAGGATTCGTGGATGCGATGGTGATGGTGGAAGGGCTGAAGAAAGCTGGAAAGGATCCCACGCGGGAAGGGTTGATCGAGGCGGTGGAGTCCCTGCACGACGTGGACATGGGCCTGGGGCCGCAGCTAAAGCTGAATTACTCCGCGAAATCACACAAAGGATTCGACCACGTACTTCCCACGATTGTGCGTGGCGGGCGAGCGGTGCCGTTCACGGACTGGTCCATTGCCAGCGCTAGTTCGAACTAGAAAATCCGTTTCTTTTTTCGGGAAGCTAATGGATTACCGGACGGCGTTTTCGGCCTGGTCAAACGCGTGATAGGAAGAACGCACCAGCGGGCCGGATTCGACATGTTTGAATCCCATGGTTTCACCGCGCTGTTTGTATTCTGCGAATTCGTCCGGGTGAACGAAGCGCACGACCGGCAGGTGTTCCTTCGTGGGCTGCAGATATTGGCCCAATGTGAGAATGTCCGTGCCCTGAGCCGCCAAATCCTGCATCGTGGCTAGGACTTCCTGCTTTTCTTCCCCTAGGCCCAACATCAATCCAGTTTTGGTCGGAACGTCGGCATGCGTGGCCTTCGCGCGGCGTAGCAATTCCAGGGAACGTTCGTAGAGCGCGCCTTTGCGCACCTGGCGATAGAGACGAGGAACGGTCTCGGTATTGTGATTCAGAATATCTGGCTTGACGGCGAGCACCTGGTCGAGCGCGTTCCAATCCCCTCGAAAATCGGGAATCAGAACTTCCACCTTGCAGCCGGGAACCCGTTTGCGAATTTCCTGGATAGTTCGGGCAAAGATGCGCGCGCCGCCGTCGGGCTGGTCGTCGCGATTCACGCTGGTGACTACGGCATAACGCAAACCCATGGAGGCAACGGCTTCGGCCACGCGCAGGGGTTCGTCCTCATCCGGCGGACCAACCGGCTTTCCGGAAGGCACGGCGCAGAATCCGCAGGCGCGTGTGCAGATGTCCCCCAAAATCATGAAGGTGGCGGTGCCGTGTTCCCAGCACTCGCCCATGTTGGGGCAGCGGGCGGATTCGCAAACGGTGTGGAGATCCAGCGTGCGCATGATGCGCTTCAGGTCCTGATAGCGCTCGCCGCCGAAGAACTTTACGCGCAGCCAATCGGGGCGCGGGTGCGCACTGGGAAGCGGTACGCCTGGAACGCCGGTGTTGGAGATGATGTTAAACGGTGAGGCCATTGAAGGTGCCAGAAACGCCTATTTTACGTGGAATTCGCGCGGCGCACAAATGTACTCAGTAGCATTATCGCAAGATGGCTGGGCGGCCGGAGGCGTTCAGATTCTAGACCGGCTGGCGAGAAGAGCGCACGAAATCACGCAAGACGGTGACGTTAGGGCCATAGGCGCCGATGCGGCCGGCGTCCACGGGAAGTCCGAGGCTTTCGGCTTGATCCAAATCCACGCCGGCGTCGTCCAGTTCGGAAAGACTGAAGCCCGCGGCGGGCAGCACACGATTAAAGCCGGAAGGATAGACCGGCCGCGGCGGACGGTGACGCTGCCAGGGACGGCGCGCCAGTTCGTAAAATTGCTTCCAATCGCGTTTGTGCCACGTGTTCATCGGTTGCTTCAATTCATCGCCCTCTCTTGGATGCGGCCAGCAGGATTAAGGTTCCTGTGGCCCTTGGACAAACGCCGGCGCGTACAGTTGCTGCCGATTTGTCCAAGCACTTCCTGATATATCGCAAGCGGCGGCGGATGAAAGAGTTTCTTGGCCTGTTGTTTCAAACACGACAACCCGTGGAATGTTTCGGCTGCAAGAACGCAGAAATGCAAGTTGCTGCTCTGCGAGAACGGGGCGGAAATTGGACGGTTGCAGGCCGCCGCCAATTCGCGGGGATAGTACACATAACCTGCTGCCTAAGCCAGAAAAAATTCGCGAGGGCTGTGAATTTCGCGGAGCGGCGGGTCCCAAAATGAAAAAGACTTCGGACGCAAAAATAGTGCGCCCGAAGTCAAAACGCCAAAAGAATGGCGAGAAGAGAGGTTACCAGCGGTTGCCGCGATCTCCGCGATCGCCACGATCGCCGCCGCGCCCACCGCCGCCGCCGCGTCCACCACGATCGCCGCCACGCCCGCCGCCACCACCGCCTCCGCCGTAGCCGCCGCCACGGCCACCACCGCCGCCGCCGCGTTCGGTCTGCGGACGCGCTTCGTTCACAACCAGGTTCCGGCCACCAAAATTCTGACCATTCAGATTGGCAACCGCGCGATCCGCTTCCTCATCGTTGGTAATTTCGATGAACGCGAATCCCCGCGACTGTCCCGTGAATCGATCCCGAATCAAATTGATTGCGGACGGGTTCACGCCAACCTGTCCGAACCATTCCTGCAACTGTTCTTCGGATGCAGAGAACGGGAGATTACCGACGTAAAGCTTCTTCACCTGCGGACTCCTTCTGCCCGGAACCTAGCAACGATTGCGGAGCGCACTGAGATACCTGTACCGCCAAGGGGCAAACCGATGGGAATGCCGCACGGGCGGGGGTGGTTCAGTGGTCCCGGAGATACTCTCGAAAATTGGCATCTTTTGCAACCATAAAAGGTGGAAACGGGGGGTGGCGGCACGAGTGGAGCCGAGCGGCTGTGAGTTGAATAGTGATAGGATGCGCCGAAGACGGAAGTGAGCCGAAAAATGTCGATGCAAGGAACAATGATGGGATTTCCGCTGACGCTGCCCACCATGCTGGAGCGCGCCGGAAAGCTGTATCCACGCGTCGAAATCGTTTCCCGCAAGCCGGATCGTTCCGTTACGCGCTGCAATTACGGACAGATGTACAAGCGCGCGCGCAGGCTGGCTGCGGCGCTTCAAGCACTTGGGCTGCGGGCCGGCGAACGCGTGGCTTCCTTGATGTGGAATCATTCCGGGCACGTCGAAGCATTCTGGGGAGTGCCTTGCGCAGGCGGCATCCTGCACACGCTGAATCTGCGGCTGCACCCGCACGAAATTGCCGCAATCGCGAATCATGCAAAGGACCGGTTTCTGCTGGTGGACGATGTCCTGTTTCCCTTGTACGAGAAATTTGCGGCCGAGGTTTCGTTTGAACGCGTGATCGTGGTGCCGTTTGGTTTTGCAAGCGTGCCCGAAGGTTTTCTGAATTACGAGGAACTGCTGGCGGAGGCGAGCGACGATTTTGCGTACCCCTCAATGGACGAGAATCAGGGCGCGGCGATGTGTTACACGTCCGGGACCACCGGTTGTTCCAAGGGCGTGATCTACTCGCACCGCGCGCTCGTGCTGCATTCCTTCAGCGTGGGCCTGGAGGAAGTGATCGGGTTGAGCAACAAGGACACCATTTTGCCGATGGTTCCGATGTTTCACGCCAACGCCTGGGGTGTTCCCCATGCCGCGCCGATGCTGGGCGCGAAACAGGTTTTGCCGGGACCGAACCTCGATGGCGAGAGTCTGCTGGATTTGATGGAAAAAGAAAAAGTGAACAAGGCTTGCGGTGTGCCCACGGTCTGGGGCGGAGTGCTGGCGGAACTCGAAAAAAATCCGGGCAAGTGGAAGCTGAACACTCCGATTCTGGGATCGTGCGGAGGTTCCGCTCCGCCGCTCGAAATGATCCGGCGTCTGGACAAATTTGGAATCAACGTCCGCCATCTTTGGGGCATGACGGAAACCACTCCGATTGGCACCGGCGGCTCGCTGAAGCCCCACATGAAAGACTGGACCGACGAAAAAAAATATGAAGTGCGCGCCAAGCAAGGCTGGCCGGCGCCGTTTGTGGAAGTGCGCATTGTAAAAGAAGGCGCGATCGCGCCGTGGGATGGGCAGACGGCCGGAGAGCTTGAAGTGCGCGGGCCATGGGTGGCGGCGAGTTACTACGATGCGCCAGACCAGGCGGCGCGCTGGAGCGAAGATGGATGGTTTCGCACCGGGGACGTCGCGACGCTCGACGAAGAGGGATACATCAAGCTCGTGGATCGTTCGAAAGACATGGTGAAATCGGGCGGCGAGTGGATCAGTTCCGTGGATCTGGAAAATACGCTGATGGGGCACCCTGCGGTGAAGGAAGCGTGCGTCGTTGGCTTGCCGCATCCGAAATGGGCGGAGCGTCCCCTGGCTGCGGTGGTTTTGAAAGATGGGGCCAGCGCTACCGAGCACGAATTGCGCGAGTTTCTTGCCAAGTCCTTCGCCAGTTGGCAACTGCCGGATGCGTTCGTCTTCGTGGATGCGATTCCACGAACCAGCGTCGGAAAGTTCAAGAAGACCGCGCTTCGCGAACAGTTCGCCGGCTGGAAGTGGAAGTGTTAGGGGTTTGTACGCCCTTGCACCCTCTCGAGCTTCAGCAAACCTTGAGTCAGATTGTCATTCTGAGGCCATCCGATCAGGATGGACGAAGAATCTCAACGAATACTTCAAGCCTGATTTTAAGTTGAGATCCTTCGGGCCGCAGACTTCGCGGCCCTCAGGATGACAGGCATTCGTACACGGCTGACGCTGTCGGGCTAGCGTGGCGTCAACAGACGAGCGATGGCTCAAGTCCGATAGCTGGCGTTGATGCGGACATATTCCGCGGTGAAATCGCAGGTGTAATAGCTTGCCGACGCGCGGCCGGCATGCAAATCCACAATAATCTGGACGTGTTTCTCCAGCAGGCGATTGCTGGCGACACGCTCGTTGAAATCGAGCGGCTGTCCGCGTCGCAGCACAGGAATTCCGGCCATGTGAATGTCCACCAGGTCCGGATTGAATTTCACGCCGGAACGTCCCGCGGCGGCAAAAATGCGCCCCCAATTGGGATCCCCGCCGGCAAACGCGGTTTTCACCAGCGGCGATGTGGCGATGGTCTGGCCGATCTGGCGCGCGGCTGCTTCGGTCTTTGCGCCACGCACGACGATTTCGATCACGCGTTGCGCGCCCTCGCCGTCGGCGACGATTTGCAACGCCAGCGAGTGGCACACGTCTTCGAGAGCGTTCTTGAAAGCGCGATGGGCGCTGGTGCCGGGCTTAATGGCTGGAGCGCCCGATTCGCCGTTGGCGAGCACCAGCAGCGTATCGTTCGTCGAAGTATCGCCGTCGATGCTGATGGAGTTGAACGTGCGTTGCGTGACTTCCCGCAAGGTTCTTTGCAGCAGGGAAGGCGCCATGGACGCGTCTGTGACCACGAACGCGAGCGTGGTGGCCATATTCGGATGAATCATGCCCGCGCCTTTTGCGCAGCCCACCAGATGCACACGCTTGCCGGCCATCTTGAACGATTCGGAAGCAGTCTTTGGCCGCGTGTCCGTGGTGCAGATGGCCAGCGACAATTCCGCGAACGAACGCGCGGAGGGCCGGCGATTCTGCACGATTCCAGGCAACGCGCGAAGAATTTTTTCGATGGGCAGGGGCACGCCGATTACGCCCGTCGAACAGACAAACAGTTCGTGAGGATGACAGCGCAGACGCCTCGCGGTTTCTTCCACCGTCCTTATGGAGACGGCGTAGCCCGCATGGCCCGTAGCGCAATTGGCGTTTCCGGCGTTCACAATCACGGCGCGCATGCGGCCTTTGGAAGCGCGTAGATTTGCCTTGGAGACGGTTACCGGAGCGGCGACAACGAGGTTCTTCGTGAAAACGGCGGCGGCGGATGCGGGCACATCGCTTGAGAGCAGGGCGAGGTCCAGCGCGCCGGTTTTTTTCAGGCCACAGGCCGTGGCGGAAAAGCGGAACCCGCGAGGCAAGGCCGCTTCAGTGAGGGCGTGATTCATGGAATCAGAGTCCGCAGTGCGGGGCCGGCGCTCACGGAAGGGACCTCCGATCCTCCGTGCGTTTTGCTACGGTGTGCAGGGTGAAAATACTCGACGTCAGGCTCATGGCTTGGTCTCCAGTGTGTTGAGTTTTAGTTCGAGCTGCGCGATGGCAGCGCGTACGGATTCTTCCGCCGTGCCTCCAGGAATGGCTTTGGAGGCGATGGCGCTTTCAACGGAAGGGCCTTGCAGGAAATCCTGTTCAAACAGCGGCGAGATCTTCTGGACGTCAGCGAGCGAGAGTTGCGTCCAGGGCTTGCCTTGTTTTTCGGACTCGCGTAGAACTTTTCCGACGAGATCGTGCGCCTGGCGAAAGGGCACGCCGCGATGGACAAGATAATCAGCCGCGTCGGTGGCCAGCAGCGCGGGGTTGGAGGCCGCGGCGCAGAGGCGGTCTGTCCGAAATTTCGTGGCGGCGAGCGCCCCGTGCGCCACCCACAGCATGTTCTCCATCTGATCATGCGCCGCAAAGAGCGCTTCTTTATCTTCCTGCAGGTCCCGCTGATAACTGGTGGGCAGACCTTTCAGGGTGGTGAACAGACTGAACAGTGCGGCAGTGATGCGGCCGGTTTTCCCACGCAGCAATTCCCACGAATCCGGATTTTTCTTCTGCGGCATCAGGCTGCTGCCGGTGGAATATTCGTCCGGCAGAATCACGTAAGAAAATTCCTGGGAGGCAAAGAGGACAAAGTCTTCGGCGAGGCGCGAAAGGTGCGTGGCGATGCCAGCCAGAGCGAAAAGATAATCGAGGGCAAAATCGCGGTCGCTCACCGCGTCCAGGCTGTTGGGCGTAATCCGTGAAAAGCCCAGTTCTCGCGCGAGCGCCATGCGGTCGATTGGAAATGAGCAACCCGCCAGTGCGCCAGAACCCATGGGGCACGCGTCCGCGGTCGCGCCGGCATGTTCGAGCCGGTTCATGTCGCGTGAAAGAGCTTCCGCATGCGCCATCAGGAAATGGGAAAGAAGAATCGGCTGGGCGTGCTGCATGTGAGTCATTCCAGCCATGGGAATTTTCAGATTGGATTTGGCCTGCTCAATAAGAGCATGGACCAATGCGAGTAACGCTTTGCGAATCGCGACAGCAGCGTCGAGGACGAACAGGCGGAAATCCGTGGCCACCAGTTCATTGCGGCTGCGGCCGGTATGCAATTTCCAGCCGAGCGGTCCGAGTTCCTCAACCAGAGCGTTTTCTACAAATTGATGAACGTCCTCGGCGGTTGAGGAATCGATCCAGGCTTTATCGGTTTTTGCGCGCGCGGCAACTTTGTCCAGCGCCGCAAGCGTCTGGCGAACTTCCGTCTCCGTGAAAATGCCAACGCCCTGGAGCGCCTTGGCCCAGGCACGGTCCACGGCGATTTCGTAAGGGAGCAACCGGCGATCGAACGAAAAGGAGCACTGGAATTCGTCGAAACGCGCGTCGGGGGCGCTGTCGAAGCGTCCACCCCAGAGCCGGTCATCTTTTCGTTCAGACATGGAAGAGTGCTCAGTAAAAAGTTTTAAGTTCTCAGTCAGCCGCGACCCAAATTCCCGGCTCAGCCTGACTGAGAACTAACCACTAAAAACTAACGACTTTCTATTACGACTTGCTGCCTTCGGCTTTGGCTTTCGGTCGAACCGTGACCGGCAGCGCAAACAGGTTGATGAAGCCTTCGGCATCCTTGGGGTTGTAGCGGCCCATGGTGAAGCTGGCCAGGTCGGCGCGATAAAGCGAATAGGGCGAAAGGCGCTTGGTGACATTGAGCGTGCCCTTCCAAAGCTTCAGGCCTACGGATCCGGTGACCCGCTGCTGTGCGACGTTGAAGAAACCGTCCAGCGCTTCACGCAGGGGCGAGAACCACAGGCCGTTGTAAACGAGTTCGGCATAGCGCACCGAAAGCGCCTGCTGGAAATGCGCGGTTTCGCGGTCCACGGTGAGGCGTTCCAGTTCCTGATGCGCAAGAACCAGCAAGGTTCCACCGGGAGTTTCGTAAGCACCGCGTGACTTCATGCCCACCAGGCGATTTTCGACAAGGTCCGTGCGGCCCACGCCATGCTTTGCGGCAATCTCATTCAGCGTGTTCAGCAAATCGATCGGGCCAAGTTTCTTGCCGTTGACGGAAACCGGCGTGCCGGATTCAAACCCAATTTCCACCTCTTCGGGTTTATCCGGAGCCTTTTCCGGGGAAACGATCCATTGCCACATCGCTTCGTTGGGCGCGTTGGCGGGATCTTCCAGTTCGCCGCCTTCATGGCTCAGGTGCCAGATGTTGCGGTCACGGCTATAAATATTTTTCTTGCTCTGCTCGACCTGCACATTGTGCTTTTCGGCGTATGCGATGGCGTCTTCGCGCGAATCAATATCCCACTCGCGCCAGGGCGCGATGATCTGCACATTCGGCGCGATAGCTTTGTAGGCCAGTTCAAAGCGAACCTGATCGTTGCCTTTGCCCGTGCAGCCGTGGGAAAGCCCGTCGGCGCCAAGTTTCAAAGCTAGTTCGGCCTGGCGTTTTGCGATCACCGGGCGCGCCATGGAAGTGCCAAGCAAATAGGTGTGTTCGTAGACGGCGCCGGCGCGCAGGGTCGGCCAGATGTAGTCGCGGATAAACTCCTCGCGCAGATCCTCAATGACGGCGGAGGTAGCGCCGGTTGCCAGGGCTTTCTTGTAAGCAGCTTGCAGGTCTTCCTGCTGGCCGACATCGCCGATCATGGCGATCACTTCACAGCCATAAGTTTCGCGCAGCCAGGGAATAATGATAGACGTATCCAGCCCGCCGGAATAGGCGAGCACAACTTTTTTGGGTTTCGGGGCTTGCTGATTCACTTGCTTGTTTCTCCTTGGGTATAGACGAAGATATCAGGTAAAAAGCGCATGCAGAATGGCCTTTTGCACGTACATGCGATTTTCAGACTGCTGTAACACTACAGAGGTGGGGCCATCCAGGATTTCATCAGTCACTTCCTGGCCGCGGTGGGCCGGAAGGCAGTGCATGAAAAGCGCGCCCTCGCCGGCCTGCTCCATCAGCTTGCGATTGACTTGAAAGGGCTTGAAGACCTGGCGGCGCATTTTCTCCTCGGCCTCGAAACCCATGCTGGTCCAGGAGTCGGTATAGACCGCTTGCACGCCATCCACCGCTTCCGCGGCATTGGTGAAGAGTTCGATCTTCGCGCGGGTTTCCTTCGCCACGCGTTTCGCGTCGTTCAGAACGTCCGCTGAGGGAGCGTAGCTTGCAGGCGTGGCGATGCGGAGATTCACGCCGAGTCGAGCTGCGAGAAAAATGAGCGAGTTACAGACGTTGTTGCCATCGCCGACGTAGGCGAGCTTCAAGCCTTTCAGGTTGCCGAACTTTTCTTCCAGCGTGAAGAAGTCGGCCAGCGCCTGGCAGGGATGGAATTTGTCCGATAGGGCGTTGACGACGGGAATGGCAATGTTCTCCGCCATTTCGTCGAGCACACGCTGCTCGTAAACGCGCGCGACGATACCTTGCACCCAGCGCTCCAGGTTGCGCGCCACGTCTGGGATGGATTCGCGCTCTCCAAGCCGCGCCTGCGTGTGATCCAGAAAAACCACGAAGCCGCCCATGCTCTGAATGCCGACTTCGAAAGTGACACGCGTGCGCAGCGACGGCTTCTCAAAAATCAGCGCGATATGCTTTCCACGAAGCGTGGAAGCATACTTCGCGGGACGCGCCTTGATGTCGGCGGTGCGCTGCAGCAGATCGCGCGCATCGGCGGGGCTCCATTCGGCCCCGGTGAGCAGGTCTTTGGTAACAGCAACTGGCAGTGTGAGCGTTGTGGTCATCTGATTCTCCGAATTCCGTTCGATTACTGGGCGGCGCCGGCGAATTGGCCGGCGGCATTGGGTTCCCGCAAAACGCGGGTTCCCGGAAGATTGGAAAAGGTGTTCTTGGCGGGGACGGGAACGAAGCGGCTGGGCGATAGCGCTGCGGCGGCGGAATTTCCTCCGACGATGTGCACTTCGCTTACGCCGGATTGCAGCGCCCGCTTCGCCGCTTCGAGTTTCAGGATCATGCCGCCGGACACCACTCGAGAGTGGATCAGGCGATCCACCTCTTCGCAGGAGATGGCGGAAAGAACCTTTTCTCCATCCAGCACGCCGGCCACATCCGTCAAATAAATCAAATGATCAGCTTCGATGAATTCGGCGCAGGCAGCGGCCATATGGTCGGCATTGATGTTATAGAGCTCGTTGTCCGCGCCAAGTCCGAGGCAGGCGGCCACGGGCACCAGTTTTGCCTTCCACAGCGATTCCAGAAAACGCACATTGACGCTGGTGAGGTAGCCGACAAAACCGAGCCCGCCCTCCACATCGTTATGCACCAGCGGTGAAGCGGAAAAACATGCGGCAGTCCGCCGCGCAGATCCCGATCGCCGATTGCCCTTCCGCGGTGATTGCTCCAGAAAGCTGCTTATTCAGAAGCCCGGCGAAAACCATCACGGCGGCATCGCGGGTCTGCTTATCGGTAACGCGCAGGCCACCGACGAATTTACTCTCAATGCCCATCTGCTTCAGGGTGTTCGTGAAAATGCGGCCGCCGCCGTGCACCACCAGGATCTCGTGCTTGCGATGCGCCAACGCGGCGATTTGCTTCGCCAGGGAACGCACCGTCGCCGAGTCCTCCAGCAGTGCGCCGGCGAATTTGATGACAATCCTCATACCAGCCCCGTCCTTTCCTCAAGTCCCAGCGTGAGATTCAAATTCTGAACCGCCTGGCCTGCCGCGCCCTTGCCCAGATTGTCCAGGCAAGAGACGACCACCAGGCGTTTGCCGTCCGCGTGCAGGGCGAAGCCGATGTCGCAGAAATTGGTTTTGACGATGTGCTGAACCTCCGGCAATGTACCCGCGGGATGAATCCGGATCAAGGAATGCCCCGCATAAACCTTGCGATAGAGCGCTTCGATTTCCTGGGACGTATGCTTTTTCGCTAGCGTCAGGTAAATCGAAGATAAAATGCCGCGCGGGATCGGCAGGAGGTGCGTGGAGAAAATCACCTGCGACTCCGGCAGTCCTGTATGCTCCAGGATTTCCGGCGTGTGGCGGTGGGCGAAGAGGTTGTAGGCGCGAAAATTTCCATCCAGTTCCACAAAATGCAGATCGCGGCGAGGGTCCTTGCCGGCTCCGCTGGCGCCCGATTTGCAATCGCAGACAATCGTGTGACCGGCGGCGAGCAGGCCGGCTTGCTGCAAAGGCCGCAGGGCAAGGATCACGCTGGTGGCGTAGCATCCGGGATTTGCGATTAACTTGGCATCACGAATCTGATCGGCATACAACTCCGGCAATCCATAGACCGCTTCGGCGAGGCGGGAGGCGTGCGGTGTCGGCAGTTTGTACCAGGCGGCATAAGTGTCCGCTGAGGCAAAGCGGAACGCTCCGCTGAGATCGATCACGCGCAAGCCCGCGTCCAAAAGCTTGGGCGCAAGTTCAGCCGAGACTTCATGCGGCGTGGCAAGAAACGCCGTTCCCGCTGCGCTCTTCTCAATCGCTTCCACCGAAAGCGCCTTCAACGGAGCTTCGCCCCAGCCGCGCAATTGCGGAAACATCTCAGAAAGGCAGTGCGCGCCGCTGGTATCGCGTACATAGAAGGTTGGCTTGGCGATGCCGGGATGGCGGAGCAATAGCGTGGCCAACTCGAACCCGGTATAGCCAGTGACACCAATGACGGCGATGCTGCGGGGATCTCTCATTTCACCTGCGCTTCGATTTTTTTCTGCAGGAATTCGCGCGTTTTGCGGTTCGGCGTGATGATCAGGACGGTGTCGTCTCCAGCGATGGTGCCGGCAATTTCCGGGAATTTTGCCGCGTCCACGGCGGCGGCCAGCGGCTGCGCTCCGCTGGGGGGCGTCTTCAGCACCAACATGTTTTCCGCGGGGCGAATGTCCAGAAGAAACTCGCGGAGCGCACGGGTCAGCGGAGGAACGGCCGAAGTTTCTTCCGGCAGCGCCGAGCCGGTTTTGTAACCTTCCGTGGTTTTGACGAGCCGGAGTTCCTGAAGATCACGCGAAAGAGTCGCCTGGGTGACGCGCATGCGCTGTTGCGCCAGGCGGCGGCGCAAGTCTTCCTGATTGGCGATGCGCTCGCGGGAAACGAGCCGCAGGATCTGTCCGTGCCGGAATGTTTTTGTCGCACTCATAAAATATGCAGCTTACTGTATATTTATACAGGCGCCGTGCGGCGTGTGTCAAATGTTTTAGGAATTTAATTCGCTCCAGGAAAAATTGCTACAAGGGCCTGTGCCCGCGACTCGCGGGAACGAAATGCATCCGCGAGACTGGCCGCCGGGACAGGCATGCCACGGAAATGGGCAGCTACTTCATACGCCGCAACTCGCAGATGATTGCTGGATTTTCGCGCCTAAGAATGTTACCTATCAGCAATCAGGCTTTTTGGGCCATGAGCGACAACTGTCACATTGCCGGATGCAAGCACGACGTACCTGCCGCCCTGGCGGAACTGAGGCTATGCATTCTGCACTTCACCCTCTCCCTGGAAGCCAGTTGTGCCGAGATGCGCCGGGAAACCGCCCTGGGCAACACTCCCCAGGAACGCCAGCGGGAGATCATGAAATTCATCACCGGGAATGGCGAGTCCCTGGCTCGCGTGGCCACCAGCGGCTTGCACCTGACCGACGACCTGAAAGCCCGGGTTTTGAGCACCTTCTTGACGCTGATGAACCTGCGAGAAAACCTCGACCGCGCCTCCATGCGCACCCCGGCGGGGCGCAGCGGCATCTTTCGTTAGAACACCCTAAGCACCGATATATTTTGCGTACAGCGAACGTGCCACGGCGGGATCTTTCGTGCCCTTAAGGATGGCCCGGCCATCGCTGAACACCGTTATCTCGTAAGGCGCCACCTGAAAGCGCAGCAAGAAGCCGTTCTGGACTACCCCGGACACGGAGGAGGCCAAGCGCTGCTGCAAAGCCGGCAAATCCAAAACGCGCCGGCGTTCATGGATCTGCACGGAATCGCGTCCGCACATCGTGATATGCGGCTGCGCTTGTCCGGCAAGATAGGAAAATTCTCCCAAGCCGCACACTCGGCACTCCGGGTTCCGCTCGGGTTCCACACTTTGGAACCGGCCGCTCCACACATCGCAGGAGAGCAAGCGGCCGTGGAGGAGGTTTTCGTGACCGGAAAGCACCTTCAGGGCTTCGGAGGCCTCGAGCGACGCGATCAAATTCACGACAGGCCCTAATACTCCAATGGTGTCGCACGTCTCCTCGAGCCCGGGTTGGCCTTTCGAATCAAGGAGACACGCGAGGCATGCCGTTTGCCGAGGGCGAATGGTCATGGTCAGCCCGTAACTCGACACTGCGGCCGCGTAAATCCAGGGAGTCGCCGACTCCACCGCAAAATCATTGATCAGGAAACGAGTCTCAAAATTATCCGTGCCGTCCAGGATCAAGGGAAATCCGGAAAGGTATTCGCGGACGTTTTGTGAATTGAGATCGGCGACGATTCCTTCGACCTGAATGTCTGAGTTCACGGCACGCAGCTTGCGTTCGGCTGCCACGGCTTTGGGGAGTGCATTGCGGGCGTCGGACTCGTCGAACAGGATCTGACGTTGAAGGTTGGAAGGCTCCACGAAATCGCGATCCAGGATGCGAACGCGTCCAACTCCGGCCCGCACCAGCAGATTCGCCGCCGCCGCGCCAATGGCCCCGCAGCCGACGATCACGGCGCTGGAAGCCAAGAGGCGTTCCTGGCCCTCCCGCCCGATACCTGTAAACAAGATTTGGCGGGAATATTTATCGCTGGGGGGAAGAGTCACGTAAAATAGAATCCCGGCATTGCAGTTATCTTTTCCCTTTCATCATAGCGCTAAAGCAGCCCGGGGAGGCAACGCGCCTGTGCTACCCTTCGTCTGAGTGATGGAACGCATGAAATGCCGATGGAGCAAGGGGTTGCGGGCAATTTTCCTCCTGGCCATGACGCTGGCCGGAGGGCTCGTGCACGCCCAATCTGGCGAAGAAACTCCTGCTAAGAGTAAACCAGCCTCCCCCAAAATTACTGCTGTTCGGGTGGTGACCGAGGACGGAAAAGTGCTGTTATCGGACCCGTCAGGCCTTGCCGTGCACGCCGGCGACCCTCTGGAGGCCGGCCAGGTGGCGGCAAGCCTCCGCACGCTCTATCAAAGTGGCAATTACGCCGACCTGAGGGCAGTCCTTTTTCCCGAGGGCGATGGAATGAGGCTGGATTTTGTCGCTCGCGAAAATCTCTACTTCAGCCAGATCCTGATCGATGGACTCACTCCCCCACCCACGGACTCGTCCGCCGTCGCCTCGATGCAACTTTCCCTCGGCCAAACCTATCGCGAACAGGACGTGAAGGACGCCGTCGATCGCCTCCAGGAAACCCTGCGGGAAGAGGGGCTTTACCTTGCAAAAATTAGCGTCGAGGAACAGCCGCATCCGGAAACGCACCAGATGGATCTGCTCGTGAAACTGAATCCAGGTCCCCGCGTCCGCGCCAAGAAAATCAATTTGATCAACAACACGCAATATCGCGATGCGGACATTCTGGCGAAGTTCAAGTTAACCGCTGGCAGCCCGTTAACCACGGCGAAGGCGCAATCGGGCCTGGACCGCATCCGGAAATTTCTGGAAAAATCCGGGCACCTCAGCGCGGGAGTATCGGTACGGCGAGGCGATTACGATCCAGCGGACAATTCGCTTCCGCTGACGCTGGAGGTTACGGAGGGCCCGCGTGTAAAGGTAGCGGTAACCGGAGCAAAACTATCGCAACGCGATTTGAAACGATTCATTCCGGTTTATCAGGAAGGATCCGTGGACACGGACCTACTGGAGGAGGGCAAGCGAAATATTCGAGAGAGGCTGGAGCGCGAGGGCTACTTCTACGCGAAGGTGGAGTACAACGTGATCTCGCACGAGGTGGCGGGCACGAAATCCGGCTGGAAAGGTTCGGAAGAGTTGATCACGTACACCGTGGAGAGAGGGACACGGCACCAGCTCACTCACATCGGCTTTAGCGGCAACCATTATTTCGGCACGGACCTGCTGAAAAGCCGGCTGACGATCAGCACCACCAGTTTATTCACGCACCCTCGGTTCAGCCGCCGGTTGATGGAATCCGACGCGTTGTCGATGAAGAACCTCTACATCTCGAACGGATTTCTTTCGGCCACCGTGGATGCGCAGGTGACGGAAGAGAAAAAGGGGAAGAATGGCGGCCTGAGCGTCGTCTTCAATATCACCGAGGGGAAGCAGACTCTCGTCTCAAGTCTCCAGGTGGAGGGAGAGCAAGCGCTTTCCGATGAAGTGATCCGGGGAGTTCTTGGTTCGCTGCCGGGTCAGCCGTTTTCGGATCTTAACGTGGCCAGCGACCGAGACAACGTTCTGGCGCTTTACTACAACCAGGGCTTTCCGAATGCCACGTTTACCTATACGGCTGTGCCGGATGATTCTCCGGAGACGAAAGCAACCATCGCCAAAGAGAACGCAGCCACCGAAAAATTAACTGGAGAGAAACGGGAATACGCGATCGAACGAGCCGAACCGGTGAAACTAGCGTACAAGATTGACGAAGGCCCACGCGTCCTGGTCCACCGAGTTTTTCTGACCGGCTACAATCACACACGCCGGCGTGTCATCCAGCGTGAAATCAAAGTGAAGCCGGGCGCGCCTCTCCGGGAAGGCGACGTCGTCGAGTCTCAACAGAAACTCTATAACTTGGGAATTTTCAACCGCGTCACGATCGAACCGCAAAACGCCAATGGAACCGACCCTGAGAAGGACGTAGTCGTTCTTGTTGAAGAGGCGAAACGATACACCATCGCCTATGGCGGAGGCTTTGAAGTCCAGCGCCTGGCCAGCACCACGGATCCCACCGGCGGCGAAATCCAGGCTGCGCCCCGCGGGATCTTTGAAATTTCCAAGCAGAATGTTACGGGGCGGGCGGACACGTTGGCGCTGAAAATTCGAGGCAGCACGATCCAGGGGCGCGCGCTGCTGGCCTACTCCGCGCCGAATACCTTCAATAATTCCAAGCTGAGCTTGCAGGCGACCGCATACGTCGAAAAAACCCAGGACATCAACACATTCGGACAGACAAGATATGAGACTAACCTCCAGCTTACGGACCAGATAACATCGCGCTCTTCCTTTCTCTTCCGCTATGCGTTCCGCAAAGTGACGGTCAGCAATCTCAACATTCCCGCCGAGGAAGTGCCGCTTTTCAACCAGCCCACGCTGATCTCCCAGTTTGGTGTTACCTACTTTCGCGACACCCGCGACAATCCCGCTGATGCCACCAAAGGCTCGTTCACCACTGCGGACGTCAGCGTTGCCGGAACGGCCATCGGCTCCAGCGCCAGCTTCATGCGCTACTTCGTGCAGAATTCCACGTATACGCCTATCTCGCGAAACTGGAATTTCGCGCGCTCGCTGCGACTTGGCATTCTGCAACCGTTCGCCAGTACTGTTTCGCTCACCTTTCCCGCACCTACGCAAGAACCGCTGCCCCAGGTCATCCCTCTCCCGGAACGGCTTTTCGCCGGCGGCGGCACTTCGCTGCGGGGGTTTGCGCTAAACCAGGCGGGCCCGCGCGATTCGCTTTCCGGCTTCCCGGTTGGAGGCCAGGCAGTGCTTGTTCTAAATCAGGAGATCCGATTCCCATTGAAACTTCCCTTCGCCGGAACAAAGCTTGGAGGGGCGTTTTTCTATGACGGCGGTAACGTGTACAGCCGCGCAAGCCGCATCACTCTGCGGTGGTCTCCGCCGAAACCGGTCTTTCTGCCGGCCTATCCGGGCCAGCCAGCTGGGCCCTTCAACCCCACGCGTTGCGTTGCCAATTGCACCAACGAACTGAACTATTTTTCGAATACGGTTGGATTCGGGCTTCGTTATGCCACGCCAATCGGCCCGATCCGGATTGATTTGGGCTATCAGCTGAATCCCGCGACATTTGTAATTCCCTGCCAGAACAACCACACCCCCTACTGTCAAGAAGGAACCCATTTGCAAAGGTTTCAAATCTTTTTCAATTTGGGATCCAGCTTCTGATGCGCCTCTATTGCACAATCGTGGCGATTTTTGTGGCGCTCACTCTGGCAGTCGGCCAGGCTGATTCGCAGGAAGTGGTGGACCGGATTGTCGCCAAAGTGGAATCCGACATCATCCTGATGAGTGACGTCCAGCAACTGGCTCGCGACCAGCTTTTCCTGGATGGCAAGTCGCAAAGCGATTCGGAGATTCTGGATCGTCTGATTGATCAGTGGATTGTGCGCAATGAGGCAAAAGTGGCGCGGTTTCCGCAGCCCTCGGAAGAGGATGTGAACCGCAGCATCGAGCGCCTGAAGCGTTCCTTTTCGTCTCCCGAAGAATATGAAGCGCGCAAGACGCAAAGCGGCTTGACCGACGAGCAGGTCTTGCAGTTCATGCGCTCGCGGCTCTACTTGAGCAATTACCTGGACAGCCGTTTTCGTCCGGTGATCCAGGTCAACGACAAAGAAATCGAAGAGTTTTACAAAACGCGCGTTGTGCCGCGCGCGGAATCCCGCGGGCAAACGCCCCCGACACTGGAAAACGCACGCGACTTTATCCAGGAAGCCCTGGTCCAACGGGCAATTAACGAACAGGCGGACCGCTGGCTGAAGGAAAGCCGCACGCGCGTGCGGATCGAGATACTGTTGAACGAGAAGGTGCAATGACGAAGGAATCGCGCGCCCGGAAGATCCTATGGGTGGAGCATGCCCTGTGGTTGCTGGGCGTGTGGACCCTCGCGGGTGTGGCGATCGCTGTGATTGCGCTCGGCAGTGGCTTGGCCAATCCGCTTCTCCGGCATTTGCTGATCCAGCGCCTGCAGAACCTCACCGGTGGCCGTGTGGAAATCCGTACCGTCACGGTTGGCTGGTTTTCCTTAAGTGCCACCGTCAACGGCCTGGTGATTCATGGTAAGGAACCGATCGATACGGAACCACTGCTCTCCGCCGAGCAGGCGCGATTCGGCTTGCGCATCGATTCCTTCTGGGGCCGCCGCGTTTCCTTGAACGACCTCTTCCTGCTGCAACCTCGTGTGCACCTGCTGGTTCAGAAAGATGGGCGAAACAACCTTCCAGAAATCAATGCCAGCGCTTCCAAGGAATCACTGCAACAAACTCTTCTGGACCTGCACGTAGCGCACGTGGAGATCAAGGATGGCTGGTTACTCTATAACAATCTGCACTCGTTGATTGCCGTCGAAGGCGGCGACTTCGCTCTGAAAATCGCGGGAAGCGCGAACCAGGGGCACCCGCTCTATGTGGGCACGCTGGATTGGAATTCCATTGAACTGGCGCGGCGGCGCGATGTGCCCCTGCCCGCCAATGTGTCCGCAAAGTTTTCCTTGAGCTCGGATGGCTTTACGGTGGAACAAGCCATCATGGACGTTGGGCGCTCCCACTTCGATCTGCAGGCCCAAACCAAAAATCTGGAATCGCCTGACTGGACCTATAAGTACCGCGGGTGGCTGGACCTGTTGGATATTCGCGAAGCCTTTCGCACGCCGGAAGTGCCCTTAGGCAGGATCGACATGCGCGGCGGAGGCGCATTGAACTCCGGAAAGATCAGCGGAAAGGGCAGTTTCGCGGCCGATAACATCACACTCGGCTTTCTGGATTTTCATTCCGCCAACCTCACCAGCCGCTCCAGCTATGTTCTCGATCCGAACGGCGTCGTGCTGCCGGATTTTGCGGCTTACGCCCTCGGGGGCAGCGTCAAGGGCCGCATAACGATGATCTTCGATGGCTTGAAATTCCGTGCGGACACCAAAGTCCAGGGGGTCCGCCTTTCGGCAGTGACGCCGGCCATTGACCACGCCGGCTTTCCGATTGACAGCCTGCACTGGGATTCCGTGATCACAGCGGATACCGTGGAAACCTGGCACGACAATTTCCGGGAGTTCGATATTTCGGCCAACATGCATTGGGATCCGCCGGATGAGACGCTGCCCGGCCATATACCCGTCACCAGCGATTCGATTCTGCGATACCGCTACGGCCGGGACACCCTGCAACTGGATCAGTTCGATTTCGAGACTCCCACTTCGCGGGGGAGCTTCACCGGGGTGCTTCACCCCAAGGAGACCGCGCTGGATGTGCGTCTGGATATCGGTTCGCTGGCCGCGTGGGACGATTTCATTCACGCGATTGCGGGCGACGCTCCGGGCACTCCCGAGGCCAAAACATTGATTGACGGCGCGATGCAATGGGAAGGAAAAATCACCGGAGCGTCGGACGGGCCCACTTTCGCAGGCCATATTCAAGGCGAGGGTGTGCGCTACGACAACGTTTTGCTGGATTCCCTGGTTGGCGACATGACCTACTCGCCGAGCGAACTGGCGATTGCCCGTGGGCGCGCCCGCCGGGGCGCGATGGAAGCCGGCATTGACGGGCAACTGCAACTGACCGATTGGGAATTCCGGCCGGAAAATCAGTGGCAGGCCGAACTGAACCTGGAGAAGGTGCCGCTCGAATCGCTGGAACAGCTTGCCGGTTGGAAATATCCAGTGGCAGGGTTGCTCACCGGCCAGTTCCACGGCCGGGGAACGCGAGCGGAGCCTACGCTAACAGGCCTGCTGGATCTGGCCGATGCCAACGTGGACACGGTTCCGTTCAATCGTTTGCGCGGCCAGCTTACGGTAATGCCGGACGAAGTGCATTTGTCCAACGCGGAGCTGCGTTTCTTTGCGCCGGGCACGGAAAAGACTGGCGGCGCGGGAATCGTTACCGGCTCCGTGGGATATCGTTTCGCGGATGAAGCACTGTCGCTGGACTTGGTCGGTGCGTCGCTTCCACTCGCAAATTTCAGACGGATCAAAGCATCGGGACTGCCATTGGATGGTCAGCTGTCGTTTCGCCTGAAATCCAACGGACCAATCCGTGCGCCGGTTGCGGATGGCTCCTTCCGCGTTGTGGACTTCCAGGTTGGCTCCGAAGTGATTGGAAGCTTCGAAGGAGACCTGCAAGCGGATGGATCTCAAGTGCAGCTAAAACTGGGCTCGGCAATGAGCGAGGGCGCAATTAGCGGTGGCATGAACCTGGGTCTGGCCGACCCCCTCCCGCTGAACGGGAAGATTTCCATTCGCAATATCAATCTCGACCCCTATCTGCTTTCCGCTCTTCACTTGCAAAAATTTCCGGGCCACGGCATCGCGGATGGAGTGATCACCGTTCAAGGCGAATTGAGGAATCCGGAAACTCTTACCGTGGACGGAGATTTTTCGCGCCTGGCCATCAATTACGGCGGCGTCCAGCTGGAAAACCAGGGACCCATCCATCTGACTTCCACCCGGGATAGCCTGAAGATCCTCAGCATGTCGTTGAAAGGCACGGACACCAACGCGGAACTGACCGGCTCCGTGCAATTTACGGGGCGCCGTACTGTGGCGATGAAACTGAACGGTTCGGTGGATTTGCGTTTGTTCAGCGCTTACATTCCGGATGCAGCCGTGGCAGGCCACGCGGACATCAATGCTTCGTTTGAAGGCACGCTGGACCGCCCGCGAATTATCGGTCGCGTCAAATTGAATGATGCATCCTTGCGCTCCGCAGATTTTCCCACGGGCCTCAGCAACGTAAAAGGGGATTTGGTCTTCGATGCAAACCGGTTGTTTTTCGAGAATGTGACCGGCGAAGCGGGCGGAGGCTTGATCACCCTTGCAGGCACGGCTAATTATTCAGATAAACCATTTCGCTACGACCTTACGGCCAAGACGGACCGGATTCGCATCCGGTATCCCGAAGGTATGAGTTGGCTCGTGGGAGGTTCCTTGCGGCTCTCCGGCACTCCCGATGGAGGATTGCTTTCCGGAAAAGTTGTCGTTCAACGGGTTAACTTGACCGAGGGAATTGAGGCCGTTGGCTCGCTCACCTCCACCTCAGCCACGCCCACAGGATCGTCCTTTCTCCGCAACCTGCAACTGGACGTCGAAGCAAGTTCCACGCCGGACGCCCGCCTGGAATGGCCCGGAGCGCATCTGGAGGCGGAATCAAATTTGCGTGTACGCGGCACGGCGGACCATCCCATCCTCCTGGGTCACATCCACGTCCTTTCGGGCGATCTTTATTTCCGCGATAACCATTACAAAGTCACGCGCGGAGATTTGAATTTTGCCAATCCATTCCGGCTGGACCCGGTGATCAATTTCGAAGCAACCACCAACATTCAACAGTACGAGATCACGCTGAACTTTTCGGGCCAGGCCAGCAAAATGGGCTTCTCCTATCGTTCCGATCCGCCGCTTCCTGGGAACGACATCGTCACACTTCTCGCGTTGGGGCAGACGAGTTCCGAATCCACCCTGAGGGCCGGCGCCACCGGGCAGTCCGGGGCGGCGGCGAACAGCGGCGCCACGGCGTTGCTTTCCGAAGCCATCTCCAGCCAGCTAGGCGGCCGCGTGGAGCGACTCTTTGGCATCACCAGGTTCCGCGTCGACCCAGGCCTCGCCGGCGTGGGCAGCACGGGCTCCGGGCAGAACGTTGCTGCGCGCATCACCGTGGAACAGCAGGTGACCCGCAATCTGACTGTCACGTACGTTTCCAACGTCAGCTCCACACAGCAGCAGGTGATTCAGGTGGAATACAACGTCACGCGAAATATTTCGATTGTTGGCCTACGGGATCAGAACGGCACATTCGGCGTGGACATCAAGTTCAAAAAGAGATTTCCCTGAAGCTCGAAGAAGATTGACCTCGTGAGTCCTTGTTACTGAGGGATCCTGCTGCTGCGCGGATTGCGGCGCGGCATCCTGCGGTTGCGCGCGGTGCTGATTCAGTCGTCTTCCCGGCGCCGCCAGCCTGGCATTCTGCCCCACGCCCGGATTTTCCTGTTTGGCCTCCTGTAGCGCTTCCTTCGCGGCCTTGCCAGAGGTGGCGCGGACGACTTCCTGAAGTTCGCGGCCGATCTTCGGCGCTTCGTCGGCGACCTTCTGTCCCAGAGGAGAACCGTAGAACTGCAAAAGCCCTTTCACTTCATCGTCGGTGTAATGCTTGTCGTAGACGGCAACCAGTTCCTCGGTCACCGCGTCCACGTCGAATTTCTTTTCGTAATTGGTGATCACCGTGTTCACGAAAGCCTGCCCTTGCTGGTTATTCGGCACGGTTTCCAGAAGGCGTTCGCGATATTGCTCGGCGGCATGTGTCATTGAGTCTTGAACCAGGTCGCGCGCTCCCACTAATTCCAGCAGGGCGCGAATGTCCGCTTCCTTCGTCGGGTCAATCTTTGCGCTGGAGGAAGCGGTATTTTGAGGGGCCGAAACGTTTTGCGGAGCCGCTTGCACTCCTGCGATGGAGTTGCCCTGGATCGCGACCAGAAATGTGCCGATGTAGATGAGAACGAGTGCCAGAACCGCCTTCATAACTTCCTCCGCGCCGCGAACCGGGCGCTTTGCGTTTGCCCGGAATCCGTACCGCAGCTAAGAGTGTAGGGAGCGCGCGTGCGCTTGCCTCCTGCTCTGTAGTGCAGAATTGTTGCGGACGCCACTGACCCGGGGGGCAGGTCGCTGGGTATTGTTGTACCCAACGGGTCGTAAAATCGACCGCAACTTTATGATATAAAGTACTTGACATGGCTTCCCCTTTTCCCTATCCTTGCCCCGTGCCTATCCCCCGCCGCAACTCCGCTTCCCTCCCCGAGCCCATCCCCATTGACGCTCGCGCCGCCGATCATCTCCGTTACATCCGCGAAACTATGGAAAACGCGGCCGAATTTACCGCCGTTCCGGGCTGGGGCGGCGTGGCCATGGGCGCCACCGCTCTGGCCGCCACTTTCCTCGCCTCGCGGCAAACTTCGCCTCGTCTGTGGTTGGCCGTCTGGCTGGCCGAAGTTTTTGTCGCGATTGCCATTGCCGCGCCTGCAGCGGCCACCAAGGCCCGCCGCGCGAACTCTTCCATTTTTCGGGGTCCGGGAAGAAAGTTTGTGCTAAGTTTCGTTCCGCCAATTATCGTGGGCGGCTTGCTGACGTTGGTGTTATTCCAACTTGGCGCTATCGCGGCCTTGCCAGGCGTCTGGTTGTTGCTTTATGGAACCGCAATTGTTACCGGCGGGGCGTTTTCCGTCCGTGCCGTTCCGATCATGGGACTTTGTCTGATGGCGCTTGGCGCCGCCGCGCTGTTTGCGCCGCCTGCCGCGGGGAATCTATTTATGGCCGCGGGATTTGGATTGGTGCAGATCGCTTTTGGATTCTGGATCGCGCTGCGCTACGGCGGGTAGACGAAAGGATTTCATAGGTGGAAGGAAACCATGGCTAAGTCGTCCACAATCCGGCAGGAACGCGCACCGCGCGAAGTTGGCCCCGCGGCGGTTCGCAGCGCCGGTTCGCCGCCCGTCGCTCCTTCACTGGACCGGTTGATTCACGAACGCATTCGCCTGGGCATTGTCAGCGCGCTTGCCGTGAACCGCACCCTCACTTTCAATGAACTGAAAGCCTTGCTGAAAACCACGGACGGAAATCTCAGCGTGCACGCCCGCAAGCTGGAGGAAGCGGACTATATCGTCTGCACCAAGTCCTTCGATGGACGCTTGCCAAAGACGGAATACCGGTTGGCGGCGGCGGGGCGGCGGGCCTTGGAGCGCTACCTGGATCACATGGAGGCGTTGATTCGCGCAACTCGCGAAGGATGAAAATTTTTTGTTCATCCGCTTTGCACTATAAAGTACATTGCAATGATTTTCCGCGGCGGAGAAAGCAGCATGCTCGTGTTAAACCAGGCCTTGCAAAAAGCAGTTCCCCATCAACGCCCCGCCTTTCCGGCGGCGGCATCTCAGACTCCACGTCGCCATAATCTGCGACGGCAACGGCCGCTGGGCCACTTCCCGATTCCTGCCGCGCTCGGCCGGGCACCGGGCCGGAGCCGATGCCGCGCGCAGTGTGATTCGCTGCGCACCACACCTCGGCATTCACACGCTCACCCTGTTCGCACTCTCCTCCGCGAACTGGAAGCGCCCGCCGTCCGAAGTCGCCGCCATTCTGCATATCCTTCAAGAATATCTGGCTGCGGAAACGTCGCATTGCCTGGACGAAGGCATTCGCCTGAATATCATCGGACGGCGCGATCGCCTGCCCGGCCCTTTGCGGGAAGCCATCGCCGATTCGGAGGCGCTTACGGCAAACGGCAAAAAAGCTTCATTTGCGCTTGGCCATTGATTATTCCGCGCGCCACTCTCTCTTTCAGGCCGCCACCAAGTTTTACAAAGTTACCGATCTTTCCGCGGAGGCGTTTGGCGGCCTGCTGGCGGAAGTGCAGCGCGGCGGCTCCACGGATGTGGACCTGCTGATCCGCACCGGTGGCGAGCAACGGCTTTCCGATTTTCTGTTGTGGGAATGCGCGTTCGCGGAGTTTTTCTTCCTGTCCAAGCGCTGGCCGGATTTCACGCCGAAAGATTTGCGCGATATTATTCGCGATTTCGAGCGCCGCGATCGCACCCAGGGCGGCCTGCCGCGCGAAGCGAACTTCTGAGAACGCGCTTGTTGAGGAAAATTCCTTAAGTCGCGTTGCGGCGCTCGCGGTCCATCGCGAATGCCCGTCGAAGAACGCGCATGGCCGTCGATGTAAGGTGGAAATTCTCCAACTCCGCCTCCGTGGCGAAGGCAACGTCGGTCACATCGCCTCCAGCCTGCGGCGTTCCGCTCAGGCGTTCGCACAGATAATCCACGATCACGTAGTGATACTTCAGGCGGGGTTTACTTTCGCCATCGGCGGCCGCAGGGTCGCTAAAAATCCGGTCGAAGGTCTCGATCATATCCAGAACCTTCACTTCCAGTCCGGTTTCTTCCAGCATCTCTCGGGCAACGCCCGCCTGCAGAGATTCACCGAGCTCCAGCGTCCCGCCCGGAATGGACCATTGGCCCAGCAGCGGCTCGCTGCCTCGCTTGATCAGCAAGGTGCGTCCGTCCTCAATCAAAACTCCGCCCACGCCGACCACCGGGCGGTCCGGGTACTCTCTCGCCATGCCTGTTATTCTTTCATGGAAGGCGTTAGGTTACACTGAATAGCCGGTGAAAAAAGGGCTGGAAGTTGGACTCCATCGCCGGGTATATAATACGCCGGATAGCGGGGGCCGAGGTTCCAAGCTTCGCTGACTGAAAATCCAATCGGAGGATGTAGACGTGCTCCGTTGTCCTGAATGTTCCGCTGAGATTGATGTGGACGAAGACGAAGTGGAAGAGGGCGAAATCCTGAGCTGTCCGGAGTGCGAGTGCGAACTGGAAGTTTCGCAGACGCATCCGGTGGCGCTGAATCCCATTTCCGACGAAGTTGAAGAAGAAGATGATGAAGAAGACGACGACGAGGAAGACGCCGAAGACGATGAGGAAGAATTCGATGAAAATGGCGATCTTCTGGAAGATGACGACGATGACGAAGCCAGTGACGACGAAGAGGAAGACGAATAGCTCCACCTTCCCGAGCCAGGCATCCCGGCCGTTTCGGGCAGCCATCTAAGCTGCGTGTGAACCTTTCCCGGCGCCATTGCGGTTATTTTCCTTCCTGCCTGTTTGCGCTTTTCCTTTTTCTATTTTTCGCGCGGACTTCCTCGGCCCAACAGCCCGCGCCTCCGCCACCTCCCCCTCCGGAACCAGCCGCGCAAGCGCCCGCAAGTTCCCCTGCGAAAGAAAGCTCCGATAAGAAGCACAAGAGCATTCCTGCTTTCCTGATCCTTGGCACCGTCTTCAATGAACGTGGATACGCGTTTCCCGGCGTCGAGATCAAAATCCGCGCCAAAGGGGAGAAGAAATTCCGTTACGATCAGTACACAAACTCTCGCGGCGAATTTGCCGTTCGTGTTCCGGATGGCTTCGAATATGAAGTGCTGGTCCGGCAAAAAAAGTATAAGGAGCAGACCCAGGAGATAGCCGCAAAAATGGAAGAGGTGCAAAAGCGCCTTACGTTCAAGCTGGAACTTATCACGCCGGCGAAGACTGGAGAATCGAAATGAGATATTCCCGGATTCTTACCTGGATTTTTGTGGTCTTCTTCCTGTTTTGCGGATTCACCGCCGCCCAGGACGCCAAGAAGGAAGCGCAGCTTCGCACCGTGCGCGGCGTGGTCAGCGATAAGGCCGATAATCCGCTGGCGGGTAGCGTCGTCTTTCTAAAGAATCTTAGGACCAACGGCGTACGCAGCAATTTTGCTGACACCAGCGGCGAGTACCGTTTCAGCGGCCTTGATCCTAACGCCGATTACGAAATTCACGCCGAACTGGAAGGCGCCAAATCGTCGGTGCGCAGCGTCACCTCCCTCGACAGCCGCAAGGAGATTGTGATTAACCTGAAAATAGATCGAAAGAAGAGTTGAGCGGCGGGCGAATCGCGGGGGCTTTGTCGCAATCTGGGTGCACAAATCGTGTCTCTTTTGCAATAGTTCCAGCCGCAATCTGCTACCATTTCTAAAGGGGCCCTGGCGATCACCAGGTCATCCGGTTGCCAATTCCGTGCTCTGGCCTTGAGCGCATCATGGGGAATGGGACTTGCCGATGGCGGGTCCGGGAATTTGCAGCCGTAGCCTCCACACTTCTCGCCACGCAGCTGCGGTCGCAGCATTGGCCAATCAGGTAGTGAGTGGCGCCGGAAACAACGCGGAAAGCTTTTCCGCATTCCGAGCCGCCGTGCCCCAACATCTGAGAAGAAAGGGTTTTGCAATTTTTTGCATGGAACGTAACTTGAAGCGTTTTTTTTGTCTTGCTGGGCGGCCAGGAAATCATCCAGCTTCATCGGTTGGCGGCTGCGGTCGCGCGGGGGCCCTGCTCTCAGCCCTGGCCGCCGCGCTCTTTTACTCGTTCGCGATTTTTCCCGCCAGCGCACAGCAGACTCCACCCAAGCAGTCCCAGGACGTTACCTCGTCCATTCACGGAACCGTAACGACCCTGCAGGACAACGTCACCTCTGGCGTGGCGGGCATCACCGTGAAGCTTTCCGGCGATCCCCTGAAAGGCACGCCGGCGACTGCCGACACCGATGAGCACGGCGTCTATGAATTCAAAAATCTTGTCCCTGGGAATTACACGATTTCCATTGAGCTGCAGGGATTCAAAACCATCACCAAGCCACTCGTTCTGGCGTCCAAACAGCAGGACGTTGAAGATTTCACTCTCCAGTTGGACATCGTGTCCGAAAAGGTCGAGGTGAAAGAGACTCCTGGAGAAGTTTCTACCGAAAGTGCCGCTCCGCCGCCGGCAACGGTCACGAAATCCCAGTTGATCACCCTGCCGACCTTGCAGGAAAAAGTAAAAGATATTCTTCCCATTACCCCCGGCGTGATCAAAACGCTGGACAACAAGCTGAACTTCAAAGGCGCGGACGAGAATCAAAGTCTGCTGCTGGTAAATTCCGCGCGCACCACGGATCCGGTCACCGGAAGCTTTGGAGTTCCCATTCCCACTGACGCCGTCGAATCCTTCGCCGTCTACAAGACCCCCTACGACGCGGGACTTGGCAGCTTTTCCGGTGGATTAACCACCATCGAAACCAAGCCGCCGGAAGATCAGTGGAGCTTCAAGGTTCGAGGCATCGTGCCCTCTTTCCTGGGCAAAGAAGGTCATTTGGCAGGCGTAGGGGAAGCGATTCCTGGCGTCGCCTTTGATGTCCCAGTGATCAAACACAAGCTCCTGTTTTCGGAAGTTTTTCAGTACGACATGAAAAAAGTGACGGTCGAAGGACTTCCCTGGCCGGACGACATCAGCAAGCGCCAGGGGTTCAACTCTTATTCGACGCTCGAGGCGATTCTTTCCACCAATCATGTACTCACACTCACGGTGAATGCTTTTCCCTACCGGCAACAGAATGTGGACATCAGCGCGCTTGTCCCGATCCCCGCGTCCAACGACCTGAACCAGAGCGGCGTGGCCATTGGCCTGAACGACAAATATCAATTCACTTCCGGCGCCCTTTTAAGCGTGGTTGCGCAATACATGCGCTTCGACAGCAATGCCCACGGCCAGGGTTTTGAGGACATGCTGATCACACCGCAAGGTTACGGCGGGAACTATTTCAATCGCTGGTCGCGCAGGGGCAAGGAATTTCAGGCCGTACCTTCCTACCAGTTCGCCAAGAAGCATTGGCACGGCGATCATGAGATCCGCATCGGCGCGGACATCGATTACCGCTCCTTCTACGGAACGAATCTCGCGGATACGATTCAGGTTCTCCGCCCGGACAATTCACTTACGCAACAGATCACCTTCTCCGCTGCGACTTCCCAGGCTCCTTCGGACAGCTCCGTTGCCGAATTTGTGCAGGATCACTGGATTATCAGTCCGAACTGGAGCATGGATATGGGCGTGCGGCTCTCTTCGGAAACTTCCGGATGGTCCGCTGCGCTTGCGCCGCGTGCCGGCGTGGCCTATTCCCCGGGAAAATCGGGAAAGACAGTAATTCGCGCCGGAGCCGGAATATTTTATGGTGTGTTGCCGCTGCTTGCCGCCGATTTCGACGAGAATCCCAACCGCACCATCACGCAATATGGCATCGATGGCCTGCCGCTTGGACCGGGCACCACCTACACAAACATTTATGTGGGCAATCGAAACCCCCTCACTTCCGCCACTCTGCCGGGAAAGCCAAACAGCACTCCGCGCAACGTCACTTGGAACGGAGAGTTTTCGCAGGAGCTTCACAAAGATTTGCGGCTGCGCGTTGGCTACCTGGATAGCCACACCACGTATCTGTTCGACGTACAACCGTTCACATCGCTTACCGGCGGCCCGTCGTACATGGGACTTACCAACACCGGTTCTTCGCACTACCGCGAACTGGAATCCACGCTGCACTATGATTTTCGCGAACGCGACCAGATCAACTTCTCCTATATCTGGAGCCAGTCGCGCGGGGATCTGAACAGTATTTCGAATGTCGCCATTCCTTTCGCGGCCCCGGTTATTCGCCCCGATCAGTACGGCATTCTGCCTTCGGATATTCCCAATCGCATAGTTGCCTGGGGCATTTTTGCGCTGCCCTGGAAGCTCACGTTCAGCCCGCTTGTGGATGTGCATACCGGTTTCCCCTATTCGCCGATCGACGTGAATCAGCAGTACGTGGGCGCGCCCAACAGCCAGCGTTTCCCGGAATATTTTTCCCTGGACCTGAAGATGTATCGCGAATTTCGCATTCCTTTTCTGGGCAATCGCGGCGGCAAATCGCACCATATCCGGCTCGGCGTGTACTCGCTCAATGTCACCAACCACGGAAACTTCAGCACCGTGTACAACAACACTGCTTCGCCCAATTTTGGGCAGTTCGTGGGATTCCTCTATCGTCACGAAGGCGCCATCATCGATTTCGTGGATTAAGAGTTCAGCGGGCCTGGCGGATTGCGGAGTATTCAGGAATTCTGAGGGCGCGACGTAATGCCACCTGCGCGCCACACCGGCATCGCCTGCGGCACGATGGAAATCTTCACCGGCGTTTGGCCAATAATTTCACCATCTGCGTGAAACACGCATGGACGGTCCGTCTCGATGCGTGCTTCCGTGATCAGATATCTTCGAATCCGCTTCGTGCGGATTTCCCCGGAAACCGCCAGCGATGGCAGGATCCTCGCAACTTCGAACCAGCCCAGGTCCTCTAACATGACCAGATCGAGCTTTCCATCCACCAGGCTCGCGTCTGGCGCCAACCGCAGCCCTGCCCCATAGCTCGGCGTGTTGAGCACTCCGAGCACGAGTGCGGAACCCTCGATCGATTCCTGCGCGGAATTTTCAAACGAAACACGCACGTTCAACGGATGAAATTTCACCAGTGCACGAACAGCCGAGAGCAGATAGCGGCTTCTGCCGCGAATCTTCCGGTACACGCCGCTGGCAAAGCGTGCCGCCTCCGCATCCAGTCCCACGCCGCCTCCGCCCATATACAATCGCTCCACGCCATCGGCGGTGCGCACGCGCGCTGCATCCAGGTGGAGGACTTCTCCCCTTTGCAGAATCGCCTTTGCTGCTTGTACGGGATCGCGCGGCAACCCAAGCGCCGATGCCAAATCGTTCCCGCCCCCCGCGGGCAAAACTCCAATCGAAACGCCGCTGATCCCCGCAACAGCGTTCAGCAACACCTGAAAGGTTCCGTCGCCGCCAAGCGCGAAGATTCGTTCACGGCCCCGCTGTGCTTCCTTTTGCGCGATCTGCGCGAACTCCGCGGCGCTTGCGGCCGTTCGGAAATCCACAGCCCATTGGCGGTTCTTTGCAAATTTTTGCAGGCGCGGCAGGGCTTCCCGGGCAAGTCCTCCGCCCGCGGTGGGATTGGCCAGAATCAGATCGGCAATCCTGTAATGAAACGCCGGAAATGTTGGGCACTGATGGGCTATGCTGCCGAACCTGGCAGCGCGTGTCAATTGCCCGCCAGTATAGGCCTCGCGTTACCAGAGCAGCTTGAGCGCAAACTGGACCTGGCGAGCCGTTGTGGATGTGCTGGTGATCGCCCCCGCGGTTCCGGAGACCCCGCTGGGGTTGCTGGCCGTTGGCGGTGTAAAAACGATCAGATTCGGAGTGTTGAAGTTAGCGCGATTCAGAAGATTGAAAATTTCCGCGCGAAACTGCAGCCTCAGGTTTTCGCGGATCTGTGTATTCTTCAGCACCGAAAAATCCCATGTGGCAAGCCCCGGACCGATATAAGTATCGCGGCCCAAATTGCCATAGAAGCCGCTGTTAGCCGGCGGGGCCAGAAACGCGTTGGGATTAAACCACTGGCTCGGATTTCCCAGAATCACGGAGCCATTAAAGTCCGGATTCACAAATGGCCTCACAGGGTTGCGCGTGTCGCCATTGTTGGACGGGTTGTAGCTGAGCTGCGGCGTGAACGGAAATCCAGTCTGCGCTGTGAAAATGCTGGAAACCATCCAGCCGCCTGCCAGCGCGCCGCGCCAGCCTTCCAGATCATGGGCATAAGTTTGACCGTGGCCAAACGGCAATTCGTAAAGAACATTGATTACGGCCACGTGGCGCACGTCGAACGTCCCCAGCCCTCGATCGGCGGCCAGGTCCAGCGGATTCGAAACCAGTCCCGGTGCATTGCCTGCCGCCGTCTGATTCAGGGAATCGCCATCATCCAGCACTTTGGAAAATGTATACACCCCACGGAACGAAAGTCCGTGGCTGAAACGCCGCCGCAAATCCACTTGCAATGCGTTGTAGGAACTGTTGCCGACCGAAAACCACGTCCAGGTATTCGCCAGCGATGGATTGGCCTTCGGCGTCCCCACCGGGATGTAGTAGGTGCCGGCTGGCACAGGTGTCCCCGCAAGAGGAGCAGGAAAATTCGCGGGGTAAACTGCTGGGCACGGCGATGCGGGGCAAATCACTGGCACCGGCTCATTCGCATCGATACCGATCAATTCATGGTATCCGTGCGAGCCGAGATAACCCACGGTCAATGCGGTGTTGGGCGAAAGTTCTCTGTCCACCCGCAAAGACCAGGAAATCAGTGTCGGCGTGCTCATATCCGGTTGCACGCCGCCTGGCACAAGCTTGGCGGCGGCTGGCACCGGAGCCGCCGGGTCGACCGGGAAGGAACCGACTGCAAATCCCGCGATGCTATACGCCGGATTGTAAGGTGCATTCTGGTCGGCGCGATAACCCAACGCGTCCTGCAGATCGTTGTACATGCCGAAACCCGCGCGGATCACTGTCTTACTGTCGACCGGACTCCAGGCCACTCCGATTCGTGGTTGCGGAAGGAAAGTGGCGTTATTCGTGGTGAAGAATGCGCTGCCAATGTGCGGCTGGCTGGAAATCACGCCGTCCGCAAACGTGTAATTGGCCGCGCGATCGTGCGCTTCGTTCCATCCGGTTGAAAATTCCGCGCGGAAGCCCAGCGAAAGCGTCAGTTTCGGGCTGACCCGGAAAACATCCTCGGCATAAGCAGCGCCAAACAGGGAGCGCCAGTTCATCTCCGTTGGTGCCGGGTCGTAGAGAAAGGACGAGGTGGTTCCCGCCAAAAACGTCGTCAGGCTTGCAAAGGTAGCCTGTCCGTATTGACTGAGCGCTATGGTTTCGTTGGATTGAAATTGCTGGAACCAGACGCCACCACTGATCTGGTGTCTTCCGTGCGTCCAGGTTAGGCGGTCTTCATAGGTGAACAGATTGCGCGCGATGCTCAGATTGCTTCCATTATTGCTTCCGGCCAGCCCGATGGATGCCTGCGGATTGGACGCCGCGCTGCCTCCCACCACCACCGCTCCGACGGGCAGCCCCGTCAGAAAACCCGGAACATTCGCTGCCGGCGTGCCTGGCGTTGGTTCCCCGGTAAAGAAATAGCCCGCGCGCGAATATCCGAAGCGCGCGGTATTCAAAAGCGAGGGAGAAAAAACGTGCGTCTCGTCCAGGCTCAGCACCTGTTCCCGCAGATTCAGAATATCGGAGCTGTAGGGATTTGCGGGAGTCGCCGTCACGTCGCCGCCATCGTCAATGGTATAAATCGCGGCGAGGGAATCCTTCTGTGAAAAGGTGTGATCCACCCGCAGGGTCCCGAAATCCTCGCGAATTGTTTGCAGCGGGCTGCTGAAATATTCGGCGATCCCGCATGCTGGATTGCAGGCCTCGGTCGGCGATTCCGGCCACAAATTCAGCAGCGGCTGGACCGAGGGTACCGCGCTGGCGCGAGAAGCATCATCAGGAACAAACGCGAGCGATGTTTGGTGGAGATGCTGGCGGAAGCCTTCGTAATTTCCGAACACGAAATGTTTTATCTTTCTGGATGGCTCCGCCTGAAGCCGCGCCGAACTGGTTCCGCTGAAATGGCGGCGCGGAGCCTTGATCGAAATAGTTCGCCGAGTCCAGCGCATTATTGCGCAGGAATTCATATACCGAGCCGTGCCATTGATTGCTGCCCGACTGGGTGACGATCACCACCTGGCCGCCGGGGTGTTTGCCAAACTCCGCGCCATAAGAATCGCGCTGCACGTTGAACTCGCGCACCGCTTCCACGCCCAGCAACATGCCGCTGGGCCCTCCGGGCGTCATGTTGTTCTCAGCGGCGCCAGTGTATTCCACCCCGTTCAGAAGAAAAAGATTTTGCTGCGGCCGATTCCCGGAAACTGCGAAGTTGTTCGCCGTGGTGGAATTGGAAATACCCGTGCCGCCCGTTTTTTGCGAGGTGAAGTTGACGATTCCTGGATTGAGCGGGAGCAAGAGGTCGTAGCTCCGGCCATTCAGCGGCAGATCCTTCACGGCGCGTTCACCCACCAGTCCGCTGATGTCCAGCGTGGTGGTGCTTACCATCGGAGCGTCGCCGGTTACGCGAATTTCAGAAGTTACTTCACCCACTTGCAGTCGAAGATCCACGTGCGCTTCTTCTCCGACGACCAGGTGGATCCCGGTTTGGATCGCATCTCGAAAACTCGACTTGGAAGCGCGCACCTCGTATTCGCCCACGGGCAGCGTCAACACCAGATACCTTCCGGCCCCGTCCGTGATGGCATTGCGAAGCGCCCCGGTTTCCAGGTTCTTGGCAGCTACGGTCGCCCCTGGCACGGCTCCTCCCGAACTGTCCGTAACAGTCCCCTGTATGCTTGCGGTTACCTGCGCGTGGGCCGGGGGCAGCCCAATTATCGCCAGCCACGCCAAGAAAGGGAGCGCTAGGAACCGCGGATAGCGACCAGGAACGGTGGCAATGTGATGATTTCGGAAAACTTGTGGTCCAATTCCAACTGGCGGATTCTTCATCATCGTGGGATCCCCTGCGGAAAGAAGTCAGGCCGTCCGGGTTTCACGCCCAACGGCAGGAATATCATTCAATACAGTTCAATCCGTTAAGTCAAACCGACTTAAATCGCTATGAAGCTGGATGAATATACGCGGATTAGGGACTCAGGAACCGCCTATTGAAGCAGCGCGCAGGCGGCAACCCTCTGCCTTTTCAGGAGCCCACCACAAGGACTCTCCGTTGAGCGCCTGGGGGTGAATTGTCTGGGGAATTTGGTGCCGGCGGGGGGAATCGAACCCACGGCCTAGGGATTATGAGACCCTCGCTCTACCACTGAGCTACGCCGGCGAAGTGCAATTCTTCATGCTACGGAGTAAGGGTCAGGAGTGTCAAGCAGTGCCATGCCATCGGCCGCAGCGCCCCACCTCAGATCCGAGTGCTCCGAAAGTCGTCCGGAACAAGGCACCGGCGAATGTTTGCCAAGGAGCATGTCGCCGCACCTTTGGTACTTTAGTACCAACCAGTTTGGAACTTCGGTACCGTTGCTGCTAGCCGTTTTGGAACGCTAAAGTCACCCCTGACGGAAGAGGCATGCTCTTGCGCTTGGCGAAAGCCCGGCGAAAAGACTTGCACTGTTCCGTTGGCGGTTTTGCACAGCATTTTCGTGTGCCGTACTTGACACTATCCCAATTAGGGATAGAGTGTCTCCGATTGTATTCCCGCTCTCGGAGGCACTAAATGTCACGTAAACTGGGTGTGTTGGTCCTTGCAATGGGTATCTTGGTCGGCGCAATGGGTCTCAAAACGATGGTCAAAGCGAAAGCGATGACTTCGGTGATGATGGCCAACGGAGTTTCGCCGGTTCCCCCACTCAAGGATCTGCTGCCGCCGAAGAAGTAACCTGGTCTCCGTGAATTTGAACGACTGATTCCCGGATCGGCCAGGGCTAGCGAGGAAAATGCCTAGCGGATTTGCTCTGGCTATCTGGATCGTGGGGATGTGCGCGGGGGTGTGTTTTGTCTCTACCTGCTTGCTCCGCGGTTCTTTCCTTCGGTATTTCTTCCTGAATCTTTATGTGATCCTGTCCATGTCCGCGGATCTGGTTCGCCAGTATGTCCTGCGCGATTGGGGCTTTACTTCACCTCAATATAAGTACACCTATTTCTATACCGACTGCCTTCTCACCATCGCGCTATTTGTGTCGGTAATCAGCTTGGCTTCCCGTGTATTCGCCGAACTGAATTTGGTCAAGCATGTGCGAATCCTTGCGGTCTTGTTGTTGCTAGGAACTGCCGGTTTTTCTTATGCGGTTGTTGCGCAGTCAACAGATCGCATGGCCACTTTTTTTATCCTGGAACTCTCCCAGAATCTCTACTTCGTTGGCCTGGTGCTTACTTATTTGCTCTGGGGAGCGGTGCTGAAGCTTCAGGAGACGCGCACTCGATTGGTCCAAATGGTGCTCTCGTTGGGGCTTTACTTCAGCGCCTACGCTGGAAGCTACGCGCTGGTGAATCTTGCGCCTAAATATGAAGTCGTACAGTATCTAGCGCCGCTCTTGGGCTGTTTCCTTCCGATTTCCTGGTGCTTGACGATGTTGCGACATACCGAAGAATCGCGCCTCACGCCCGCGCGCCTTGTGGCGGTGCCCCGATGATGGCTTCTTTCATTCTCGCTTTTTCGTTGCTGACCCTGCTGATGTTCTTCGTTTCCTATTGCCGGTCGCTAACCGCTTCTTCTTTGCATAAGGCGTTGACTGAAGAAGTCCTGGACGTGACGGGAATCAAGAACAAAGCTTCGGGCCGCGACTACGCCCGGGTCATGCAGATTTTGCAGCTCTGCCCGGATCGCCCTGAAGACCGTTCCGGGTTGCAGATCGTGGGAACTTACTACTCGTTTCTTAATCTGTTGGAACAGAGCCTGGCCAAGCTTAGCCCGTCGGTGGGGACCTGGGCCGAGGAAGAACGCGCGGGTTGTGCCCACTTTGCCGCGGTTGCGCTGGGACGCCGCATTGCCCTGAACCGCGAAATGCTTGCGCAGCAAGTGGAACTCTAGCCGCGCCTGCTATCTCTTTCGCATCACCCCTCCCATTCTGGTCTTTTCGTAGCATCCCTCCGGTGCTACGCTTACTGTCTCTGCTCCTCACCGGAGTGGGAGCGTCCGCAGCGCAAAACATACCGGTGAATAAAATCTGCTCGCAGTGTGGCGCGGTGCTCGCAAACGGAGCGCACGCCTGTCATTTTTGTGATCATCCAGAACGCTCGGTCGCGGAATCTTCCGAGGCGACGCTCGGCAATCTAGCCTTGCGCCCGTCCTCCGAGGAAGAGTGGCGTGGCGAACTGGACCAGCGCCTTCAGGCCTATCGTGCTCGCCGCCGGAAGTCGCATCCCAACGAAGCGCAAACCCAACTTCCGTTCGAGGCCCAGCAGCCCCGAGCTGTGGTGGCGTTGCAGACGGAAGAACCCCATAACCAGTCCCTTGATCCCAGGGACGATTTCGCCTTCACCATCGCCATCGGGCGGCCGCCGCGTAAGGCCCATCCCGAGGATGAGCGCTTGGTGATCGATGTTTCCTTGCCGCCACTTTCTGAAGAGCAGGAGGAGCTTCCAGAAGCGGTCGAACCCTCGCCTTCTCAGCTTTATCCCGTTGCCTCGCTCCTGGAACGGCGACGTTGCGCGGTGATTGATGGTGCCTGCCTGGCATTCGCCTATGGCGGGTTCCTGGTGTTGTTTGGGTCGCTGGGGGGTCAATTCACGTTAAGCAAGCTCAGCGCCTTGGTGTGCTTTTCCACCTTCGCTTTTGTTTACGTGCAGTATTTTTGCCTGTTCACCATTTTCGGGGGAACCACCCCCGGCATGATGATCCGTGGACTGCATGTAGCCAGCTATTCAGGCGAAGCTCCGACCCCGCGCCAACTCTTCTGGCGAGCGACCGGTTACCTGATTTCCGCCGGAACGTTCTTCCTGGGATTTTTTTGGGCTCTTTGGGATGAAGACGGCATGACCTGGCACGATCGCATCTCGCGAACCTACCTCGCGGTGCCGGAGACGTTTGCCGATGCGGAAATGCGCCACGCGGCCCCAGTCCGCTAGAACATTTTGAATTGCGGCAAGCGCTGCGCGGAGGCTACTACTTTTTGACGACTTTTTCGTCGGAAGCGATTTTACCGTCGCGGATGAAAATCACGCGATGGGCGTGTTGCGCAATGTCCATTTCGTGGGTTACCAGAATAATCGTATTTCCCTGCCCGTGAAGATTTTCAAACAGGTTCATAATCTCTTCGCCGGTCTTTGAATCCAGGTTGCCCGTTGGTTCGTCGGCCAGCACGATGGAGGGATTGTTCACCAGCGCCCGCGCGATGGCCACGCGTTGCCGCTGCCCGCCGGAAAGCTCATTCGGTTTGTGACCCATCCGCGGCCCCAGGTCCACGCGCTCCAGTGCGCTCTTGGCTCGTTCAATGCGCTCTTCGGCTGGCGTGCCGTTATAAATCAGTGGAAGCTCCACGTTATGAAGCGCCGTGGCGCGCGGCAGCAGATTGAACGTCTGAAAGACAAAGCCAATTTCCTTATTTCGTATATACGCCAGTTCGTCGTCGTCCAGTTCGCTTACCAGGCGACCCGCAAGCCAGTAACGGCCTGAGCTGGGTGAATCCAGGCAACCGATCAAATTCATCAAAGTGGATTTGCCGGAACCCGAAGGGCCCATAATGGCCACGTACTCGCCCTTGCGAATCTCCAGGTCGATGCCGCGCAACGCGTGAACTTCCTCGGTGCCCATCTGGTAGACCTTTGCCAGCTCCTCGGTGCGAATCACGATGCCGCTGTCCACCAGGTCCTGGCGGTAAGCGTCTGCGCTTGTTATTTCTGCTGGCATGCGTGTCTCCCCGTTCCCGATAAACTTATGGATTGTCTTCCATCTTTTTGGGTGCTGAGTTGTCCACTTTGACCGCCGCTTCCGGTTTCAATGTCCGCAGCGCTTTGTAACTGCCAACCACAATTTCGTCCCCCGGCTGCAGGCCTTTTGAGACTTCAATATCCGTCACGCCAGAAATGCCCGTTTCCACCGGACGAAACATCGCCTTTTTTCCGTTCACCACAAAAACGCCTTGAACCTCATCCTTTTTCGGATCCCCAGCATCCGAGGGAGCGGGCGCGGCCAACGTGACATTGCCGCCCCCCTTACTCTCTTTCGCGGCTTCCTCGATATCCTTCCGCGAACGCACCGCAAGCGCCTGGATGGGTATGGCAATCACATTCTTCTTTTCCGCCGTCCGGATTTTTGCCGTCGTCGAAAGTCCCGGGCGCAGATTTTCTGGCGGACTGGCCAGCGTCACCACCACCTTAAAATCCTTCGCTTCCTGATTACTCGTTGTCGTTTGCGTTGTGGCCAACCCGGAACTCCGCAGCACTGCTTGGGAGCCGATTTCCGTTACTTTGCCCTTGAATATTTTTCCCGGAATCGCGTCGATCGTCACATCGGCATCTTGTCCGATGCGCACGTTCACAATGTCCGTCTCGTCTACTTTCACTTCCGAAGTCACCACGGACATATCCGAAAGCGTCATCAGAAAGCTGCCGTTCGCATTTTGAATTCCCGGCACCACGTATTCGCCAGCGCGAACCGGTAAATAGCTGACGATTCCGTTGATGGGGGAGACATAAGTGGTCTTCTGCAGCACGTCTTTCGTACGCACCAGTACGGCTTTACTTTGATCCAACTGCGACCCCGTCTGGTCCAATTGGGCTTTCTGCGCCTGTACGCGTGCCCGGGCGGCCTCTGCGGCAGCCACAGCGGCGTCGTAGGCCGTCTTCCGCTGGTCGTAATCCTGCTTGGGGATGAGTCCGTCCTTGTACAGCCCCTGGCCGCGGTCATTATCCAGCTTGGCCTTCTCCAGATTGGCTTCCTGTTGAATCAGGTCGGCTTGGGCGGCCTTATAGCTCGCGTTGGCTGCCTGCACCCCGGATTCATTGGAATTGATCATGGCGGCCTGCGCCTGCACATCTGCATTGGCCTGCACATTCTCCTGCAGGAGCAACCGCTCACCCTTCTGGATGTGGTCGCCTTCTTTTACCAGAATGTCCGTGATTCGGCCGAATCCCTGGGCTGTAATGTTTGTGTAGGTGGTCGGCTTAATTTCTCCCGATGCCGTGACCTGGGAAACCAGAGAGTCCACTTTGGCCACCTTGGCCGTTTGCACAGTTACCACACCCTTGTTCGCCTGGTTGATGCTGAACAACACCAGACCCGTCAGCACTGCGGCTGCGCCGACTCCAATGCCGGCCTTTTGCCACGTCTTCATTCTCTTCCTCTCAAGATTCCGCTGCGAACCACTCGCGCGGAGGGACACTACCAAGCCGTTGGATTTCGCCGCTGCCTAACACTAATACGCCCTTGGCGCAGGAAATGTTTCGTGCAGGTCAAAAGTTCAAATTGCAATTCAGGCGGGAATAGGTCCCAGAATGCCACTGAACTTTGGGTTTACTCTTGGAAACCCGGTGACCTTCCATTTTAGGCTGAACTTCAGCTAAAGAAAAGACTTGCACCCAGTTTTCCATGAGCTTTTCGGCCAAACCCGCTGCTGGGTTAGACGCGGTTTCTAGCCATTTGGTCATCCACCAAATTCCGCAAAATCCGGACGATCTTGCCATGACCCGGCTGTCCTGGGGTTTCCCGTTCGTCCAATCCTGTCAATGCGGCGTATAATTCCGGGGCGGCTTGCGATTCGCATGACCTTTCAACCACTGCCAATTAAAGCCTCGGCACGGGCAAAACCCTGGATGTGTGCGGGAGTGCCGTTCATGCGCATGATTGGATCCATCCCTTCCTTCCGGTTCTCGCGCAACCCGGCGCTGGCCCTCTTCGCCTTGCTGTTGGTCTTGCTGGGGGCCTACCAGGCAGCTCAGCTCATTCTCGCTGACGACCTCGAAACCATCTTCCTGGCGGGACTGGTCTTCGTTGGGGGGGCTATCGTGGTCGCCGTCCTCAACGATTGGCGCCGCGGTGTTTATCTTTTCCTGGGTTGGGTGATGTTTGAGGACCTGATCCGCAAATACCTCGGCAACAACATGGCCATTTTTTTCGCCAAAGACCTGCTGGTTCTTATCCTCTATCTTTCCTATTTCACTTCCCGCCGCGCGAACCGCGTTAAGACCTTCTCGCCTCCGTTCATGGTTCCGTTCCTCATCTTCTTTTGGTTTGGATTCATCCAGGTTTTCAATCCCCAGTCCAGCAGCATCTTTTATGGGCTTCTGGGAATGAAAATCTATTTTCTGTATATGCCGCTCTTCTTCATCGGCTATAGCTTCCTGGAAAACGACGACGATTTACGCAAGATCATGACGTTTAACTCTGTCCTGGTGATGTGCGTTGCGGGACTCGGTATCGCGCAATCCATCCTCGGTCCCACCTTTCTCAATCCCCGAGTTTTGCAGGAAGACATCCGTGATCTCTCCACGCTCTACCGGACCGCGCCCATCTCTGGCCTGATTGCTTACCGTCCTACATCGGTCTTTGTCAGCACCGGTCGTTTTTCGAATTTCATTATTGTTTCCTGGGTGCTCGTACTCGGATTTGGCGGCTACCTGCTTTTGCGTTCTCGCCGGGGCCGGTTGATCGCCTTCCTCGCGATCGGAACCGTGGGCATCGCAGCCATCATGAGCACCTCGCGCAGCGCCATCATGTGGACGGGTAGCGGCGCCCTGGTTGTTATGGCAGCGTTCCTCTGGGGAGCGCCCTGGCGCCAAGGGGAAGTGCGGCGCGTGTTGCGAGCCATCCAGCGCACTCTGTTGGTTGCCGGGCTGGCCCTGTTGCTGATGATCACGCTTTTTCCCGAGCAATTAGGGTCGAGAATCGCAATCTATTCCGAAACGCTCTCTCCCGATAGCCCGGCTACGGAGTTGGTCTATCGCGCGCGAGATTACCCGCTCAAGAATTTCTTGTTGGCCTTTCAATATGACCATTGGATGACCGGATATGGCATTGGCACGGCGTCTCTTGGAACCCAATACGTCACGCGCATCATGCACGCTGCGCCCATGGGGGTAACCGTCGAAAATGGCTTTGGCCAGATCATGCTGGAGCTCGGCATCCTTGGCCTTTTTTTGTGGATCATTCTCAGCGCGGCCATCATCTTGTCCGCTTGGAAAGTCGTGCAAAAACTTCGGGGTACTCCCTGGTTTCCCATGGGTTTTGGAATTTTCTGGTATTCCTTCCTACTGCTCGTGCCGCTCAGCTACATCGTGTTTGCCAATTACCAGGACTATATTCTCAATGCCTATCTCTGGCTTTTCCTGGGAATTCTGTTCCGCCTTCCAGATCTGGCCGCGGAAACCGCGCAGGTAGAATCTGCTGCCCAGGCAGCTTCCCTTCCAGGGCAGGTCTGAATTGCGGATCGCGGTGGTTTCACCGTTTCTGGACCGTAGCCACGGCACAGAACGCTGCGTCATCGAACAAATCGAACGATACCTGCGCGAGCCGGATTGCCAAATCCACATCTATTCGCAGTCCATTCAGGATCTCGATGTGGTTCGGTTTGATTCGCGTATCGCCCCGCCCCCGGATGCCGGGAAGGCGGTTTGGCACCAGATTCCTGTCTTACCCGGCCCGCATATCCTTAATTTCCTCTGGTGGTTCGTCGCCAACCAGGTAGTCCGTTGGTATCATCAGAATTTCCGATCCATTCGCTACGACCTGATATTTTCTCCGGGCATCAATTGCTGGGACGCGGACGCCATCGTCGTACACATCGTTTTTCACGAATATTACCGGCTGGTTCGCGCGGATTTGCGGTTGCGAAATGCCCCGTTGCGTAGTTGGGCGATGCTGATTCACCGTCGCTGCTATTACTACCTGATTATGATCTTGGAACGAAGCATTTATCCGAATGCCCGGGTAAGCCTGGCGGCAGTCTCCGAACTGACCGCTCGGGAAATCGCCGCGCATTTCGGCCGGCAGGATGTCACGGTCATTCCCAACGCCGTGGACCACACGCGTTTCAATCCGCAAGAACGGCTACGGCACCGCGAATCTGCTCGCGGGAACTCGAAATTCCGGAATCGGAAATCGTTCTACTGCTGGTTGGAAACGATTGGAAAAAAAAGGGTCTCGGCACTTTGCTGAATGCCGCCGCTGCGAATCGGCAGTTTCCATTGCGCGTGCTGATTGTCGGCCGGGACGACCGCGCTCCATTTCTTCAGCAAATTCGAAATCTCGGCTTGAGCGGTCACGTGTTCTTTCCCGCCCCGTCGCCAGATATCCTGAAATTTTACGCCGCGGCCGATATCTATGTAGGCCCTTCCCTCCACGATTCGTTTGCCTTGCCTCCTATCGAGGCCATGGCTTGTGGGCTTCCGGTGATCACCAGCGCAAGCAACGGAGGTTCGCAGATCATCACGCATGGTGTCGACGGTTTCGTCCTCGCTGACTCCGGTGATAGTGGAACTCTTGCCGCACTGATTCGCCAACTCGTGGAGCAGCCCGATTTCTGCCGCCGCATGGGAGAAAACGCCGCCAAAACCGCAAGCTCCTACACTTGGGAGACAAACGCGCAACAGACCTTTGCCTTCCTTATGAAAGCATTTCAGCGAAAAGGACAGAAAAATCCCTGACCCATTGGTTTCTACTCCAGGAATTGACCGGCTTGCCTCGCAGAAAACTTCAGTTGCCGCCGGCCGCTGGCTTCACCGGTTCCTTGATGCATTCCACATAAAGAGAGAGCGGCACAGCGGGGTTCATGTAGTCGAAAAATTGCAACGGCCACGTGAGAAGAAATAATGGCATCGCCGCTGCGGCGCCTTTCCAGTTCAGCAAACCCTGGATCATGCTTGCGAGTCTGACCAGAAACGGTGATCCCAGGCCGACATTCCGCACAATGCGAAAACCGATAGGCTCTAGCAGTTGCCGGTAAGTCTCCAGCGTATATCCGTCGCGAACATGCCATCCTACGGATTCGTCCAGGCAGACGTGCCCCTTATTCCGCGGATGTTCCGAATATGGGCAACACACATGCAAAATTCCCCCAACTGGCAGCATGTCGTAAAAGAATTGGACCACCTCGCGGTCCCGCACAATGTGCTCCAGCGTTTCCGAACAAATGATCTGATCGAACTTCAACCCGAGTTTCGGCAAATCGTAAAGATTGCAAACCTCGAAGCTCAACCGGTCCGGATCGGTGCCAATAAATGAAAAATATTTGCGGGCCTTTTCCACCTGGGTGGACTCCATCGTCACGCCCAGCACCCGGTTCTCTCGCGTGTAGGCGGCGTAGGAGAGCGCTCCGTTGCCGCAACCGGCATCCAAAGTGGCGATCTGCCCCGCGCGCAGAAATCTGGATATAAAGCGGTAGCGGCAACGAGTGTGGAGGTCCAGACCCGGAAAGAAAAAACGCTTCACCCAAAGGCTTATCCGCTCGCGCATCAGCATCGAATTGTTAGGCAAAATTCACTTCGCATCCCTTGGGCTTTTTTGCCAGATCCGGAATTGAGCCGCCGCGCTGAGGTGGCAAGTTAGAGATTTTATCCACTGTCTCCCCGTTTTCAAAATCGCGATCAACCGCACTTGGCCACCCGACGCAACCGGGAACCCAGAAACCCGGAGCCTTTGGACAAGCCCGCTGAGCAGAGCTTATAATTCCCCGGGACACAACACTCATTTCCGCCCAATGGTTGGTTCCGGATCAACGCCCTTGTTCCTCCGAGAGCCCGCTTCGCGTTACGACCACATGCCCGCTGGCGAAACTGCAGGCGGCGATCACATCGCGCCCGTAAAAGGAATCGCAATGACCGTAACCGAACGCTGGAAGCAGGCGCAAGTCGCGGAAAACGAATACTGGACCGGCCTGTCTGCTCCGACCGTTCAGCAAATTCTCCTCGCCAACGAAACTTCGGCGCAAATCCTACAGTCCTGGATGGCCGAACTCCCTTCGCCAGCGTTGGAAATCGGCGTCGGGGGACTCGGTGTAGGTCTCCTTGGCTTTATCCCTTCCATTTCCACGCGCATCGGCATTGATCCTCTGCCACATGTGCGGCCTTCGTGCCCCGAAACTATGCTGCAAAACATATTTTCGCGGCGCGGCGCGTTGCGATTTGCCAGAGCCTCAGGGGAATCCTTGCCGTTTTTATCCGGGCAATTCTCGCTGGTCGTCTGCGTCAACGTGTTGGATCATGTGAACAATGCGCCACAAGTTGTAGAGGAAATCTTTCGCGTACTCCGTCCGGGTGGCACATTTTTTCTTGGCGTAGACACCTTCTCCTATTTCGGACTCGCGAAATGGCATCTGGTCACCAAGCCCCTCCACGCCAACGAAATTCTGGTGCGCGCTCACCCCTATCGTTTTCTGGATTCGCATGTTGCCACGCTGGGCCGCGCCGCTGGGTTTGAACTCGTCCGCTATGCTTCGCGCGACTTTGTGAATCAGTGGATCGGCCACAGTCGCCTCACGCATTTCCTGTTTCGCAAGCCGGAATCCGTTCGCTAAACGACGGCCAACGGTCAAAACTCCGCCCCCCGGCGCACAGTATTCGATTGCCCCGATAATCCCCGTTATTGCAGTTAATTGCAGGGAGGCCAAAGTTTTCCCATTCTGGAACTATGCCTCACCAGGCCGCCGCTTAAATCAAAAGATGCCGGTACTTGTCGTCACGGTTGCCCACCACCACTGTCAGCCCGCTGTCGCGCAAATTGAGGGCCATCGAGCGGCCAAGGTTACCATAGCCGAGGACCGCCACTGTCACCCCGTCGAGGGCGGCCAGGTCGGCGTCGTCACGGGTGTGGAAGAGGTTCTCTGTTGCCACGTCGAGCTCCTTGGCGAGCCAGGCGGCACATCGTGTGGGAGTGGGGCCCGCCTGTCAAGCGCCGGCCGTCCGGCGCCGGATGTGAGCGTGAGCGCTCGCATGATCGGCCGGTCGGTTAAGACATAGGGGGCCAGAATCGATTAGCTCCGACGTCGGCCTATTGCTTCGCGCCAGCCTGCCAAGTCTCACCGCTCGCAAATCGCGCATCGAAAGCGCGATTGAATGCCGCCGCCGCCTCGGCGCTCTCGATCACGATCAAATCATTGTTTCTTGTTCGGATCGTGCCATGTCATTTTCGCCGAAAATCCCGCCCGCGATCAGGTTTTTGATTGCGTCTGGATTGCCGGTTAGAGCTCCGTTGATCAGCTCGCCTGCCTCGGCGCGCGTCATTGTCTCGCCCCGCGCCGTCGCGGAAAAGGAAGCAGAGTCACCGACAACCGCTGACAGCATCAGCTGCCAATCCTTGAGAGCATCGACAATCGAGACGCAACGGGTCTTCTTGCTGCTCTACAGTTGTGGTTTAAGTTCCTCGAAACACCGGCTCAATCTTACCGCAATTTCGGGATGTTCGACGCGCTCCGCCATCCATGTGACCAGTTGCAAGCAAGCGGCACATGACGCGATGAGCGTTTCTTCGATGTCCGTTACGTCGAGCGCTTTTGGTCCCCACCGCAACTCAACGTTGCTCCCATTGATTTTATAATAGCGCTTTAACGCCGTGGGAGATGGATGCGCGGCATCGAGGGAGAGGCCTCGGTAATAAACGCCATAAATATCCCTCAGTCCCGCCAAATCAGCGACCTTATCCCATCTAAGGCGCTCTCCCTTCTCACCCGACCGCGCTAAACGTTCTAGGAACTGGCCGAGTATTTCAGCAACATCAGGCTCCAACTTGCCGGCAGGCAATGCGTTGGCAAACGTACTTTTGCCGTAGAAATTGTGATTCTCAAACTGCTCCAAGAAGCCTGAAGTTGTTGCGGAGAGCGCCAAAACAGAAAAGGGTTTCCAAACAGCTTCGGGTAATCGTGCGTGCATCTTGGATCAGGCCGCGCTCAGCAAGCAGGATCGCGGCTTGAAAACTCGATAGGCCGCGCACAAACAAAAGCACGCTTGGGAACGTTTCATCATCTAATGGAACTTCCAGCAGCAACTGTTGCGCTACCGAGTTAAGATCCGCGGCAAGATTGAACCACGCTCGATTTTCAGCGCGATGCTTATCAACATATGCCGCGATTTCGAGCGACCAAAACCCCTTTTCTTCGATGCTCATGTGGTAGACTTTTCAATGCGGAGGCGCGGTTGGGCTTTCAATGCGAAAAATAGGTCAGGGGCACAGCGCCGCCAATGAGGGTGATCATGGCACCCCATACGTTTATGGCGGCAACGCGTCCGCCCGGCGTTGCTCAATCGCAGGGCGCGCCAACACTCAGCCGTCTCCAACCATGTCGAGCGGAGAAGCGTAGTTGACATGGCTGGCAATGATTTTATCACGCCCGCAGTCCCGCGTAACCACTGGAGGAACACCTGACAACGAAACCCAAGACACGCAAAGCACCGGCAGCCAAGCCTGCTACGCCTGAAGGAACTCGTTTCCACGCCTTACGATTATACGAGCGCAATGCTCAAGAATGCTCCAAGAGGCTTCTAAAAGGCAGATATACGACTCAAGGTGGATAATGCTATTCCGCCGGTTCGACGAAAGCCATCGAGTTGCGGAGATAGATGCATGATCGAGGCGCTTAAAATCTACATGCTGTGCGCATGCCAAGGAGGCGGCGGGGCTGAGAGGGTGAAGCCCCTGATCAGGGTGCCGGCATCAGACCGAGGGCCGCTATCTTGCGAGACGCTGCGGTGGGTTTGCGGTGGACAATCGGGCGGCGGGCATGGAACTGCCTGCGGAGCGTTCTGGCTCTGGCCTGCGGCAGTAGTGCTGTCCGTTTGAGCGCGGGCGGCTATCATTCCGCCGGCGGCCACAAAAATGAAAGCAATACAGAATTCTTGAGCATCGCGTCCCCTCCCCAAACTTCTTAAACGTCGGAGGAGCCGAGGGGTTTCAGTGATGAGCTAATTTTTCCACGCGTGAAATAAATCACAAAAAGCCCCTGATCTGGGTACGGAACCAGACCAGGGGCACGCCCTACGTAGGCGTTTTCGCGGGCGAGGGGGCGCGCCCGGCGAATGCCAAATATCGCTTTTAGGCTTCAAAGGTTCCAGTTGGGCGGCAAAAAATGGGGGCATGCGCGGACGTTCCTCGCTATGAGGCTACGCTCCTCGGAATCGGAAAGCATGGTCCACTGCCAAGGACAAGGGTTTCAATCCGTTCCGGCCGAGGCATGGCTGTCTCCTCTCCAGAGTCACATCCTTATGTCTCAGCGTAGACTGATGCGGCAAAGAGAACCACATCCTTCATAAGGAAAGGAACGTTTGCCAGCTGCCGACGAGGATTTGGCCGGATCGACGCGGCAAAATTTCGTGAATCGAGCCCCGCGATAGAGCAATTTGATCGCCGCCTCATCGCTCGGGAAATGGCCTCTCGTTCTCACGGCGCGGCGCAGTTTTGCGTTCAGCGATTTAATCGGATTTGTCGTGCAGATGCGGCTGCAGGCGCCTCGCTTCAAAAAAACAGCAAGCACGTTCCTAGATCGCAAGATTATTCAGGAAACGGGATTCCGCGCCTGATAGACGTTCCAATGGAGGCGTACGATGCTGGATTGTTCGTCAGGCGCCGCCGGCCAAAATGGCCTTCTGGAAGGAGAATAATATGAAACGCTTCGGTGTATTGCTGGCCTCGGCGGCGCTGGCCACGAGCCGTCCTGCTGCGGCCATGGGCGGCTTAGGCGGGGGCCATTTGGCGGTTTTGGCGGCCGGAGCATGGCCATGGGCGGCTTTAATCGTGGCTTCGGTTTTGTGGCATGTTTGCCGGCCGGAGCGTGGCGGCGGCTGTAGCAAATTTTCCGGAACGGGTTTTTTTGAACCCAGGTTCAACGGAATAGGCGATTGGGAACATGGCAAACAGTCAGATCACGATCCATCAAAGCCATCTGCCGCACCATTTCTTTGTGTGCGTGCCAGTAGACCTAGCCGCCACTTCCTATGAGAACGCGACGGAAATGGCCTATATCGTCTTGACCAAATCCCGCAAGGGATCCTGGCGCCTAAAAGACCTATACCGCAACGATCTGACCGGCGAGATACATTGCCAGTTCGGACCCAATAGCACGGTGACCGCGGACGCGCCTGGTTTCGTCGGTGCGTCGCCACGTGCGAAGCTCACTTGGAAGACCTTCGGATCGAGCATGCGCCGTTGCGCAGCCTAACGCGGGCCGCGATGCGCCGCGGGGATTGAGAACCGAGGCCATGATCTGGCCTTTGCACACCAGTGGGCAGGACCGCGTTGGGCAGATGCAACCTCGTTTCCCACCGCGTTGTCGGTGCGCGGGGTCCCCAAACGGGGCCCGCTTGTCGGAGTGACGTGATGACACTTGGTAAAATCTTCGGGATCCTCATTTTTTCAAGCCTCGCCGCGACCGGAGCCACGCTAGCCGGGGGCATTTCCAAAAACCTGGCCACTTCTAAAAACCTGGCTAACTCTAAACAGGTGGCCAATCTCAAGGGAGATAAGGTGCCTCCGAAGGTGGCGGTGGCCTCGGTGGGCGTCCACCACGTCTGGCCAGAAGGCCCGATCGTTATGGGTCGCAGCGTCAGCTTGCATCACAAAACCAAGCTGCATCACGTGAAAGTTAAGCCGCTCGATTCAAACGAAAACTCAATTTCCGCGGACGGTTCGCTATAATTCCAGTTAAAAATGAAAGGAGAGATAAAGATCATGTTAGCTCGACTAACCCATCTGCACGGAGCCACGCGCGGTAGTGTCGCCATTATAGCCGGACCGCGGCACGACGCGGACCGTGGCAAGGGAATTGGATCCTCTGCTAGTTGCTTCAAAAAAGCAGTATTGGCGTCTGGACTTTTGCTCATTTCGGCGCAGGGACATGCGGATCCGGGTTCACAAGGCCCGTTCCTCGGGTTGTCCGGGCACTGGTCGGGTACCGGTACTGTCACCATGACGAATGGCGCCACCGAACGGATTCACTGCAAGGCAACCTATGCCGTTAATGCCACCGGCAAGGCGGTTCAGCAAACTCTGCGCTGTGCGAGCGACAGCTACAGGGTGGAAATCAGCAGCAATGTCACCTCCGAAGGCGGCTCGCTGTCGGGCTCCTGGGCCGAGGCGACCCGCGGTGTGTCGGGAAATATTTCCGGCCACGCCAGCGGTGCGGAGATCGTGGCGAATGTGGCTGGCGCCAGCTTCACGGCCCGTCTCGACGTGCGGACCCAAGGCGACAAGCAGTCGGTCACGATCAGGCCACAAGCAGGCACCGACGTGGCTGCCGTGGCGATTGCTTTGCGCAAAGGATAAGGCTCTCAGGCCCGCTATCTTTCGGACACGAGCTTGTCGCGCTACCGCGTCGCATGGCGGGAAAGCCGGCGCAGGAACGTGGCCGTTGCCCGCAAGATGACGAAGTCCGCAGTCAGGGCTCCGATGATCGCAGAGACACATGTCTATGCTGACGTCTAACCGTGTGACATGGATCGTCCTTTTCAGCCTGGCGGCTTGTTTGCCAGGGACGCGCATTGGCGCGTTCGAGGGCACCGATGGCGCAAGGGGTCTTGAGGATTTTCGTTCGGGCGGCGATGCCGCTTCCACGATTGAAGCCTTGAAATTGGCAGCGAGAGGAGGCAAGCCGCTGGCGCAGTGGAAGCTCGCGCAAATTTATGCCAATGGCGACGGCGTTCCGCGCGACGATCTCAAGGCCTATGATTATTTTTCCCAAATCGCGGCGAATTATGACGAGGACAACCCGGACCGGCGCGCCCTCGCGATCGTGTCGAGTGCCTTCGTCGCGCTTGGGATTCTATAATCTCAACGGGGTCGCCAACAGCAAGCTGCGTCCCGATCCCCAGCGCGCCCTCCAAATGTTCCAATTCGCGGCGACGTCTTTCGGCGATGCGAACGCCCAATATAATTTGGGGCGGATGCATCTTGAGGGTGCTGGCGTCGACAAGGATGGCCGGGAGGCGATCCGGTGGCTGTTTCTCGCTGCCGACAAGGGTCACCTACAAGCTGAAGCTCTGCTTGGTCAGACGCTTTTCTCGGGCCGCGACGGCGTTCAACCACAGCGGGCGCGCGGCCTCATGTGGCTGACCTTGGCGCGAGAAGCGGCAATCGATTCAAAAAAGGATAAATGGATCATCGATCTCTACGACAAGACAGTGGCTTCGGCGAATGACGAAGACCGGCAGGATGCGCTTGTCTATCTCGAAGACCATTTGAAACGGCGGAATTGACCTCGCTGGATCCCATTCCAGCTGGGCGCCGACATTGTCTACCCTAAAGTCCTCTACATTCCCGGCCGCAGGTTCCTTCGAGAGCGTCAATGTTGATCTCTCTTATGTGTTCGGCAGCAATACCGTTCCGCTGGCGTCAGGAATTGTCAATAACCCAAGCTATGACACGATGGCCTATGATGGAATTGCGGCCTGAGGCCCTCAGCTGAATGGGTTTCTGCCGTTTGGTGTGGGCATCGAGGAAGAGGCGCTTTTCGATCGTGTTCCGGCAAATATTACGTCGAGCGCGCGGCAACCCAGGAGGTCATGCCGGCAGCGAATGTCGTTGCAGAAGCGCCGGCGTTGCGGAATGGCGCCAGAATGGATCGTGCGCGCTCGGCGCCTGGTGCTCTTGGTGTCGAAGCGGTATCTTCGGACGCCGTCAACGTTAGGTATCGGTAAGGCGGAGTTGCCAATAAGCGTACGATGCTGGAACCGCGAGAGATGAACGAAGACGGGCTTTGGGCACCCATCCCCTGGCCGGTCACTACCTTAGCAAGAAGGCTGGAACACCGGGAGCATCGAGGGGCAAATGAATCCGCACATGTGACTCCAGGACAAGGCGAAGAATCTAGATTTGGCCTGTAAACCGTGCGCGTGCATCGGTCCCGAGGATGATCGATATTTCTTATGGCTCGCGCGGGCCGATGGTGGCAACGCACAACGCGATTACCAGCGGGATGTCCTGACTCAGTTCTGCGCGCGACGCCGTAAAGGTTCCGGCAAAAAAGTGCCAGCGGCACGGCGTAAAGCAGCACCATCCGATTCTGGTTCGAGGCCTCCTTCGCCCCAAAATCGTGTCGCCAGTGCCGCCACGAAGCCGAGCGAAGGTGACGACCATTGGATGGAGTGCGCCCAAAATGGTGTTTAGCTTGGCCGTTGGGCATTGTCACATTGGCCGAGAATAGGGCGATTTTCGAGTTGATTTGGCTCGGCGATGAAAGTCCTAATCTAAGGCATTGAAATTTAGACCTTCGAGCGTTGAGCGCCTCGGGGTATTGACAAGTAAAACGAACGAACGTGACAATGCCGTCGGCGCCGTGACCGATGCGCTTTCGTCTTCTAGATGAGGCATGCCGATGGCCGGAGCGAAGACCCAACATATTGATTGGGTTTTGGCGGTTGTAGAAGGACTAACCAGACCTCCAACGGACGGCGTTGTCTGGAAGTCCTGGATAAGGTCTGCGAACGCACATGGCGTAGATCCTGGATCACGCGATCCCCCACGAATTCTGACAGTCAGCGAACTTCGGGTTTCGCGAGAAGCGTCGTCACAACTCATAGAAGTGGCGCGAGCAGAACTCGACCATCTCTACAAAATCGTTCGGCCCGCCCGCTATGTGGTTTTGCTGTGCGACAAGGACGGCTTAGTGATCGAGCATCGTGGCGAGGAAAGCGAAGCCGCGCAGTTTAGACGCTGGGGAACTTGGCGAGGCGGAGTTCTGGTCGGAGGAGACCGAAGGAACGAACGGCATTGGAACATGCCTTGCCGATGGGCGACCAGTGACCGTTCATCGCTCACAACACTTTCGGGCTCGGCATATCAACCTCAGCTGCTCCGGCGCCCCCATCTTCGATGGCAATGGCGAGCTCCTTGGCGTTTTGGATGTTTCGTCCATCGATCCGGAGTTGTCGGAACATGCTCACGCTTTGACAGGAGCGCTCACCATAGCAACAGCGCGCGCAATCGACGAGCGTTTGTTCCGACAACAATTCCACCGCGAGTGGATCATCGCAGTCGGACTTCCCGATGAGTCCAGCTCTGCGATGCTGATTTCCGTCGATCGCGACCGGCGGATTATAGGCGCGGACCGAAGTGCTCGCCACGTGCTATCACGTTCTGGGCATGATCATCTGGAGCAGGGCGTCGGCCTGTGGGCCGTCTTTGAACAGAATGATGCATTGTTCCGGCACATGGACCGGGGGGATATCCTGACTGAAGTAAGACCACGTGGAAGCGCCGAATCCTGGCCGGCAATAGTCACGCCGCCCGAACCGGCCTTAGCTCGATGGTCGCAGTCGGCGAGTGAAGAGCTGCGTCTCAGGTCCCGGCTTGACACCCTCGCGATCAGCCGTCAGGTGTCCAAGCCGTCGAGGGCGCGCGGGGGATTGCCACCCGCCACGCTGCGTCGCATACGCGACTATGTTGATTCGCATTTGGATCAGAACATCGAGCTTGAATTGCTCGCCGCGACGGCTGAGCTGTCACTATATCATTTTGCCCGCACCTTTAAGCAGTCCGAAGGGGCAACACCCCATACTTTCGTAATAGAGCGCCGCCTCGCAAGGGCGCGCGAGCTATTGACCCGTACTGATCTCTCCCTATCCGAAGTAGCATTTGCGGTGGGTTTTGCAGATCAAAGTCATTTTGCCCGTCGCTTTCGCCAGATGGTCGGCGTGTCTCCAGGGCAATTCCGAAAGCTGTAATATTAGTGCGCCTGGTCGGCCGGCACAGCACGATCAGTGTCCGGAGCCATT
>CAWGRE010000006.1:0-261955 GCA_963824925.1 uncultured Acidobacteriota bacterium | reverse complement strand
GCAGGCCTCGATCCGCCCTAATCTCACGCGCTTGCCGCGTTTTATTACAACAGCTCCCTGAAATATGGCGATCATGTGGGGGTGATTAATTACAAGGACTATGCCATGCAGGAGCACGCTGCCGTGCTCGACCTGGAGCGTGGCCAGCTCGGAGATATTCGCCCCCTTTATTGGCAGACCGACACTTCCGTGAGCAACAAATCTTGGGGCTATATCAAGGATGACACATTCAAATCACCGGATTTTTGTGGTTCATCAACTCATTGATATCGTCAGCAAAATGGTAATTTGCTATTGAACATCGGTCCTCGTTCGGATGGCACGATCCCGGAAGAGGTACAGCAAGTGCTTCTCGATATTGGCGCGTGGCTGAATGCCAACGGAGAAGCCATCTACGGTACTCGCCCGTGGCGAATTTACGGCGAGGGCCCCACAAAACCAACGGTTGGCTCTTTTCACGATACCGATGTCACCAACTACACAGCAGAAGATTTTCGCTTCACGACCAAAGGCGATGTTCTCTATGTCATCGGACTCGCCTGGCCGGCAAACGGGGAAGCAGTGATTCGATCCCTTGCCAAGACGCCGGGCAATGCGCCGGTCCAAAATATTGGCTTGTTGGGCGGCGATGCGAAACTACGATTCGACCAGCAGCACGACGGGCTGCATGTCCAATTGCCTTCGCAGCCTCTGGTCAAATATGCATATGCGCTTCGTCTCACGTTCTGAAACCGCCGGGGCGACTGATGGTGCAAGCTCCGTTGCTCGAGTTCGCGCGCCTGTAACGGCGGCTGTTGCGATGATCATCTACTTTATTTGCATTCTCGAGCTGAAGTTGCTTCTATCCAGAGCGTAGTTGTTCGATGAACTTGATCCGACATCCTTCGGTCTTAAGGCGCATGGTGGCATTTAGCATTAGGGAGGGCCGGAACAAAAACTGGCTTGTCTCAAAAAGGATCTACGATTTTTGACTCTACTTGCTTCTAGTTTTGCCTGATTGGGGGCTAGTGGATCCTCAGTGAAATCTGGGGGTTAGAGAGAAAATCAAAAATAGGTGTTGAAAACAAGAGGCATACCAACGCTCACCGACCCCTCACCTCCCGCACAACAACGTAGGGTTCAATCCCCCCTCTCCGCCACAGCACAAATCATCAGTAAACATGCGGCTATTTGCACCTTGCTACTCCTTTTCCAGTGATTACCACGAGTAAATATACTTGTACTTAAAATAACAAGGTCGAAGCCGGCTGGGAATGTTGGGGACCTGGCTTCCGCGTGTGGCCGACAGTCGAAATTGGCATGAGATTTCTGATGTTGGGTTTCTGCCCGCTACCTTAATGAGGTAGCGGTCCGGAGTTGGGTCCCCGACGATGCTTCCGCTGATATGCGAGCGTTTGAAGCCATCGTCTTTAGTTAACCTGAGTGATCGCTGGCCGCTCCTCCTATTGCTCGACAACGGTTTTTGAAACCGTTGCAGTGCGCTTGCTAAATAGCTAGGCCTGTCCCCAGTTGCTATACACCACCGGTACGGATGTTCGCCAAGTCTCCGGTCACTTCCGGGTCACTTCCGATCGCCATTTGCACCTGCGCTTAGTCAAGCGAAACAGACAGGTGCGTGCCGAGGCTTCAGGTCGAAACCATACGGCTTCGGCGGTTTCATGGATGCGCAACGCCATGACTGCGATGGTTATTCGGTCCAGGCTGTGCCGTCGCGTGTCGAGCGATGCGCAACCTGGTCCCATGAAGCCGGGTGGTCGAACCGCCGCCCTTCTCATGCGAATCTGCGTCCCGTCATCCGAGAACAGCGTGAAATCTGCGTCAGTCCCAGGATAGACATGCACCGATGCAATCGCTTGCGGCTGCTGTGCGCTCTGACTGCCACACCCAGCGCACGATGGAGCCAACTCGAACAAACAGCGGGATGGTGTCCTCCGCGCGGCAACCGTGATCGACTGGCCGCCCTTTACCCGTTCGTTGGTCCAAAAGTTATACCAATCCGAACCTGCAGGTAGGTACATCTTGCGGCTTGTGGCGCCCTGCTCAGCACCGGCGCCACCAGGAAGGCCGGGCCGAACATGTATTCGTCCGGAATATCTGCTACGTTCGAACATCCGGAAAGTCCATGAAGAGTGCCCGCATGAACGGAGCGCCGGTCTGTAGGTACGATAGGCGAGTGAATAAATGTACGGGAGCAGTTCATAGCGCAGGCGCAGAAACTCCCCAAAAATGGGCTCCGCCTGCTTGCCATACGACCGACCTCGTTGTGCTTTCTTTCGCCGTGTGCCCGCATCACTGGCTGAAAGGCACCCCACTCAAACCAGCGCACGAACAATTCAGGATAGTCTTCATATCTATCCACGATTTCGCTAACGTCCGAGGAATGACGAGAGGTTTGTGTGCAGAGCGATAGTTGACTGACACGTTAGGTGAAAAAAAGCCGGCAATATCCGTATCCCAGTAAGGCATACCACTAGCAGTAAAGTTCAAGCCGGCGGGAATAGAACGTCTCCATGTCCCAGGTCGAAACAACGTCGCTCGACCAAAACACCGTGCCGTTGCGTTGCGCGCCTAGATAGCAGCGCGGGCTAAGATTGCCCTCACCCGGCGGCCATCTCCGAAGTCGCGGCGGAATCCTTCGTGAACTGAGCCGTATGGAACAGCGGGTACACGATGTAATACCGGGCTCCTGACCCGATTGAGAACAAATCTTCGGCCGGATCGATATCCGGTTCCGTCTCAATCCAGCCAAATGTAGTCGAATCCGTACGGTTTCACATAACGATCCCGAATCACTTCCACCACCACTTTGCCGCCGCCGCATTCGTGGTATCAAGGTTCGGTCCGATTTCGCTCGTGAAGCCGCCTGGATTCGGAGGGCCATCAGCAGTGTGAATGAGCCAGCCGTTTCTGAAGCAGCATGTCGTAAAACTGCGTGCCAGCAGAAAAGTGGGGCCAGACGCTCAAAAAGTGTCCATACCCATCCAATGAAGTCGCCGTTCTGGCGGTTGGGATCGGGCAGCGGGTCCGATCAGGTCCAACTCGCCTTGCTCGGTCATGTTCAGGAAGTCCACCACCAACACATCCAGGGCAGATTTCGATCGCGATACCCCTTTCGCCGACGTCAAGGAGTCTGCTCCTGCGTCGGATAGATGGCCTTGCTCTGTATGTAGCCGTAAACCGCCCGCGGCAACATGTGGGTGATGCCGGTCAGTTGGCGATAGCCCTGGTAGACGTCGTCAATTTGGTCACCCGTGATCACGAAAAAAGAGACCCGGTCGCCAATTTCGGAGGACGAAACGTTCTGCTGGTCAAAACCAGATCGATGGTGGTTTTCGACGATTGTCCCAGATAAGACCATAGCCGCGGCTGGAGACGAGGAAAGGAACGCAAACGTTCTCTCCGCCCATCGCCCCATAATCATGCCAGCATTTGACTTGATGGTCGCGCAAATCGAGGAGACCTTGTTGCTGTTGGCCAAGGCCATAGTAATGCTCGTCGGTGGGCAAGTCGAAGGTCGCAGAAATATGGTAGCCAGCATCAGACGCTTGCATCGCGGCGTTGTTGGATGATGCGTTCGGAACCATGGACCATCGGCGCATCTTCAGCAGCGGTTTGCCTGCAATGTTCGCTATAAAGATTTCGTCGTTGTACGTTCCCCGGCCCCAGTCTCCATAGAAGTAGCGGTTTCTCAGGGACTGGTTCAACTCGTCGAGCGGCATTGCTCTTGGTGCGGGCAGATTTTTCGGAGCAATACGGACCAGCATTCGCGCCGAACGAACAACGTCGTATCCAGCTGAGTCTTGCTCGTGTGTCCAACCAGCCATGGAACGCGTGCCGACGATGCCATAGCCAGGCAGGCCAAGAGCCGCAGATTTCTCCAAACTAAGAGTCACCCGCAGAACATTTGGGCCGAAACTCTCCAGTACGATGGTTCGATTATCTCGTTCGAAGACGAATCTGTTGCCTTGATCTGATGTGTCGGCACAAGCGAGCGGGGCCAAGACCAACAGTAGAGCCATAGCGGCCTGGGCCAGCACAACCGCATGGAGCGGTTGAATTCGATCATGTTGGGAGGAATTCTTCATCGCATCGCACCCGAAACGCCAGTTGGAACGTGGTGGAATTCTTTAAAGAGAAATACCATTATCGTATGAAGATCACGTTCAAAAAGTCAACGAACAGGACATGAACGAGTGTAGTATAGCTCCCAAGCGTTAACGTTAACGGGAAGCTGAAAGCCTGCGGATCAGTGGACGCAGTTCTTTCCTCAAGGAGAGCTGCATGAAGCGACTCGGGATCTTGATGTTCTTGTTTGTGACTTGTTGTTGCGCACAGGACCCGGACAGTTATCAACCCTCGGAGACAAATGTCTGGGGATCAGAATATCCCCGCGTCGACAGCACGGGAAGAGTGCAGATCCGTATCAAAGCTCCCGACGCTACAAAGGTGAAGCTGAATTTCTGGAGCGGACCGAAAGTCGACATGGTCAAACAGCCCGACGGATTCTGGACCGTCACCACGACTCCGTTGGTCCCCGGGTTCCACTACTACACACTAAACATCGATGGCGCAGAAGTCAGCGATCCTAATACTCATGCGTTCTTTGGTGGCGGTAAGCCCGCAAGTGGTGTAGAAGTGCCGAGACCGGGTCTACTTATTATTCAATTCAGGATGTGCCGCATGGGCAGGTTCGTGAGGTGTGGTACATCTCGAAGGTGACCGGTAGCTGGCGGCAGGCATTGGTCTACCTGCCACCGAAATATGACGCGGAGTCCAAAGTACGCTATCCGGTGCTCTACCTACAGCACGGCGCCGGCGAAGATGAGACCGGATGGACAAAAAACGGATCATCGATCCGTCTGGAACAATCTGATCGCCGCTGGAAGCTGCAAACCAATGATCCTGGTGATGGCCTACGGCTATGCCGGCCGCGCCGGTCAACCTGCACCCGATTTCACGGGAAAACCCTTTGGGTCACCCGAAATGCTGAAGGCCATGAAGGACATGGCCGCAGCGTTTGAAGATGATGTCACGCTGGCGCTGATCCCGTATATCGATTCCAACTTTAGGACACTTTCCGATCGCGATCATCGCGCCATGGCTGGCCTTTCCATGGGGGGAATGCAAACTTTCCAAATCACACTCGATCATCTGGATCTCTTTTCCTACATCGGGGGATTCAGCGGGGCCGGCGGTATGCTTGTGCTCGGAGATCGCAAACTCGATCCCAAAACCGACTACAACGGCGTATTCGAGAATCCCGCCACCTTTGCCAAAAAAGTCCATTTGCTGTGGCTCGGCGTCAGGCACAGCCAAGCCCGACGCCATGCGCGCCGGCCTGCAGAGGTTGCACACCTCGCTGCTCGAAGCGAACATTCAACATGTTTTCTACGAATCATCGGGCACCGACCACGAGTGGCAAACCTGGCGCCGCGATCTCGAGGATTTTGCACCAAGGCTCTTTCAGCAAACCAGCCAATGAACAATGCAGCCGTTTTGTGCAGGTTGGAAGATGGAAGAGCGTCAACTCCAGAGGCCTACTCCGAACATGCGTAAACCTAACTGTAAGGCACTTGTCGAAGTCGCGGTTCTCTTGTTCGCAAGCTGCGCGTACGCGCAAAATTCCGCCCCCCCGGCCTACCTCAACCCTTCGCTGCCACCTGAACAGCGCGCCGCGGACCTGGTGCACCGCATGACCGTAGAGGAAAAGGTCAGCCAATTGACCAACCAATCGCGCGCCATCGAGCGCTTGCACATCCCCGCCTACAACTGGTGGAGTGAAGCGCTGCACGGTGTTGCCTCCAGCGGCACCACGGAGTTTCCCGAGCCGGTTGGCCTGGCGTCTACGTTTGACACAGACGCCATCCATCGCATGGCCATCGCCATCGGCATTGAAGCACGCATTAAGCGCGCACAGTTTGAGCGCGCCGGCCACAGCCGCGCCCAGGAAGGCCTGGACTTCTGGGCGCCGAACATCAACATCTTTCGCGACCCTCGCTGGGGACGCGGCCAGGAAACCTTCGGTGAGGATCCATTCCGAGCGCGCGCCTGGGCGTGGCCTACGTCACCGGAATGCAGGGCGATGATCCGAAATACTATCGCGTTATTTCCACGCCCAAGCACTACGCCGTCCACAGCGGGCCCGAGCCGACGCGCCACACCGCCGCATCAAAGTCAGCAAGCACCGACGAACTGGACACCTATTCGCCCGCTTTTCGGGCCACGCTCACCGAAGGCAAGGCTGGCTCGGTCATGGAGCGCCTACAACAGCGTCAACGGGAGCCCGCGTGCGTCAACGAGTTTCTGCTCCAGGACCAGTTGCGGGGCAAATGGAATCCAGGGCTACGGTGGTCTCTGACTGCGCCGCCATCGTCAACATCTTTCGCGATCACCACTTCGCCAAGACGCTACCGGAAGCTCCCGCCCTGGCCATCCAGCGCGGACTGGATAACGAATGCCTGAACTACGCGACATCAAAGATCATCGCGACTACAAGCCCTACCTCGACGCTTACAACAAGGGCTTTCTGAAGGAGAGCGACATCGACACGGCCTTGATTCGACTGTTCACAGCACGTATGAAGCTTGGCATGTTCGATCCCCGGAGATGGTTCCGTATGCAAAGATCGACGAAAAGGAGCTTGACAGTCCCGCGCACCGCGAACTGGCCCGTGCGCTTGCCAACGAGTCCATGGTTCTGCTCAAGAACGACGGCACTCTGCCGCTCAAGAAAAGCGGCATCAAGATCGCTGTCATAAGCCCAGTCGCCGACCAGACCCGCTATCTGCTCGGCAACTACAACGGCAGGCCCACGCACACGGTTTCCGTGCTGGACGGCATCAAAACGGAATTTCCCGACGCACAAGTCACGTTTGTGCCTGGAACGCAATTCCTGCGTTATGAAGGCGATGTCATTCCGGGGTCGTTTCTCGCCACTTTGGAAGGCCGCCCAGGGCTCACCGTGGAATTTTCTACCGGAGAAGTGTGGGGGCCGCAACGAACGGTCCTGACGGAACGGCCGGTGAACAGCCTGGATTTGAAGGCGGAGGATATCCCCCAGGAAGCCGCAGGTAAATATCCGTTGCGCATCGAGTGGAGCGGCTTCCTCACCCCAACCGAAACCGGCGACTACACCGTCGGCGTGCGTCTGCAAGGCGGGTTCGCGCGAGTCGAGGTCGATGGCAAACCACTGGCCCACGGCTGGGTCGGTGCCGATGAAGCGCCACAGGTGAGAGCCGGACACATTCACCTCGAGCAGGGGAAGAAGGTCTACCTCAAAGTTGGTTACGGGCAAGGCAGCGCCGGGCCATTGATGGTGCAGTTGATTTGGTCGAAATATGATCGGCGGCCCAGTCCCGAAGCCATTCAAGCGGCGAAGGGCGCTGATGTAGTCGTCGCTGTTCTGGGCATCACCAGCGAATTGGAGGGCGAAGAGATGCCGGTCAGCGAGGAAGGATTTAAGGGTGGAGATCGCACCAGCATAGATCTTCCCAAGCCCGAGGAGGACTTGCTCGAAGCGGTCGCGGCCGTTGGCAAACCCGTGGTCCTCGTGCTGACCAATGGCAGCGCCCTCGCCGTGAAATGGGCCAACAACCACGTCAATGCCATTCTCGAATCTTGGTATCCGGGCGAGGAAGGCGGCACCGCCATTGCGCAAACGCTCTCCGGCGCGAACAATCCGGCGGGCCGACTCCCTGTCACCTTCTACACAGGAATCGACCAGTTGCCGCCGTTCGAAGACTACGCCATGAAGGGCCGCACTTACCGCTACTTCGAAGGCAAGCCGCTCTACCCCTTTGGCTATGGCCTAAGCTACACCACATTTTCCTATCGCGCGCTTCGCCTCCCGAAAAAGGCAATCAACGCGGGCGATCCGCTCATCGCGGAAGTCACGGTTACCAACACCGGCAAGCGTGAGGGCGACGAGCTCGTGCAGCTCTATCTCAGCTTCCCGAATCTGCCGGGAGCGCCGCTGCGTGCTCTGCGCGGATTCACGCGCGTGCGGCTGAAGCCCGGCGAGTCGCAGAATGTGCGCTTCGAACTGAAAGACCGTGATCTGAGCATGGTCACCGAAGCTGGCGATCCGATCATCGCCGAAGGCAAATATTCGTTGTCGATCGGGGGCGGCCAGCCAAATGCTGGCGCTCCTACTGTGCTTGGAGCGTTTCAGATCAGGGGAACGAGAACTTTACCGGAATGACAAATGGAATTTGAATCTGTGTCACACTTGACACAACATTGCTGAGAAAAGTTCGAAGACCGTCCCCTTGGGCGCGCGTCTTTCGACGGCCTGACCGGATTCGTTACCGCTGCAGTCTTTCATCCATGACCGAACACTCCTTCCAAGGCATCACTCCCTCCCCAAAAGGGAGAAAAGTGTAACCTATGTGTCCGGTACCATCTGTCACCTATGTGTCGGGTCGCTCATGAATCACTTGAGAAAATCGCACCAGAAATCGCTATTGCGCCAATCCAACTTTGTGCAGCAAATCCTGAAATCGCGGATCACTTCGCAGCGGATCATAGGTCGGTTCAACCTTCAGGGTTGTCATTGCATTCGAGTGCTCCTCGAATGCTTTCTCGAGCAAGCTGATTGCTCGTTCCTTGTTTTCGATGCACAAGTTCGCCATCACTAAGGCCGAAGGATCGATGGGCTGTGTCCGGTTGGCTGCCTCCACTTTTTCAAGCTCTTCCCGGGCCTTTTCTTTCTGGCCCGATCGACAATAAATATACGCCTTCATGGCCCAGAGGCCGGGCCCTTCGCCTAACGTACGCTGCCATTTTTCCAAATCCGCCATCGCATCCTCGTTGCGATTCATCTGCGCGTAAACATTAATTATCTGATGAGCGCGCGGAAAGGCGGGGTCCATTTCCTGGACTTGCTGAAATTTTTCAATCGACTGTTCATATTTTCGCGAATAATAAAACATGGCGGCTTGATCCGTAACTATGATCAACGAAAGCGGATCAAGTCCACGCGCATTTTCACTTTCGCGCATGGCCTCGTCGAAACGTCCTTTCCATGTAAGAGGTTCCGCATACCACTGATGTGCCGTTGCGTAGTTCGGATTCAAGGCAATTGCGCGGCGATACTCCCGCTCCGAGGTATCCCAGTCCCAATCATAGTTCTCAACAATCAATGCCAGCGCAACGTGGGCTTCCGGCAAGTTGGCCCAGTGCGCTCTCTCGGCAGAGTTACTATCCGGGAACGAATGAGTGGCTTGGCGCCGACCCGAACGGCAATGCGTTCAACTCTACGGCCATGACTCTTTACGCGGCGTTTGAGGGAAAACAAGACGGGGATTTGGATAGATACTACGATCGAAACCAGTTGGCTGCGTTGCGGCAAATTGCCGCGGGAGAAAAGCTATTTAACACCCATCCACTAACCATTTCGAACGTCAGGGGCTTAACGGACAACGCCGCACTGGCAAAGGCACTCGGAACCACCGTGCCCATCGCACCGTTCCAGGGTTTTTGTACTACTTGTCATGACACGCCAAACGTCGGCGACCATTCACTGCCGCTGGCTTTGGACATCGGCACTGGCCACGACCCCGCCGTCGAAACCGACCCGCTGATTGCCAACGGCGTTTCCCAACTGAGTTTCCCCGACCTGTCGATTTATCAGATTACCGGCTACCCCAATCCGTTCGCCGATCCATCCCAGCCAACAGCCCCTTATGTGATTCTTACCACCGACCCGGGCAAAGGGCTTGTTAGCGGATTGTGTAGTGATCTGAGCCGCACGAAAGGACCGATACTTCGAGGACTGGCCGCGCGCACCCCTTACTTTCACAATGGGGCCGCCCGGAATTTGCAGGAATTGGTGGATTTTTACAATCTGCGTTTCCAGATGAACCTGACCAACGCGGAAAAAGACCAGCTCATCGCTTTCCTGAATTCTCTCTGAACGTTTTTGACTAAAACAAGCGAATTCCAAAGCGTTCTGTGCGCCACTGGAACTCCGTCTTGCGGATAGTTCGGCATGATCAGACGGTCCCCCACCCCCCGTGCTTTGTTTGCCGCGTTGATAGCACATAGCCTTGGTAGTCTTTGTGCAACCTAGAGAAGCTTGAGCGGGTTCGGAGGGCGTGGTATTTTACTGGCTAGAGGCAGATGCAAAATGTTCAATGGAACGATCCATTCGATTCATATTGCGGCAGGCGCTAAGGAACCGTTGCATACGGTTGGTGAGGTCCGCGCCATTCCCGGAGTTGGATTGGAAGGGGACCGCTACGCGCTGAAGCTGGGCACTTTCTACAAGCCGGAGCCCGACCGTGAGTTAACGCTCATCGAAGCCGAGGCTATCGAAGCGATAAAAAGCGAGTATAAGGTTGAAATCGCGCCCGGTGAATTGCGACGTAACCTGGTGACGCGCGGCGTGCCTCTGAACCATCTGGTGGGCCGCGAATTTCGCGTCGGTGATGTGCTCATACGGGGCATTCGCCTTTGCGAACCTTGCAATCATCTGGAGGCGCTCACCCAGCGGCCCGTGGTGAAATCGCTGCGCCATCGCGGAGGCCTGCGTGCCCAGATTCTGAAAGAGGGCACGATCCACGTGGGCGACACCGTCAGCGCGTAAGTCTGCGCCTCCTGGGCTTACGAGCCTTCTCCGCACATTCCTTGCTTCGTTACCATTGCAAAACTTCGGCTGCCAGTGTTCAACGGCAGACATCATTCAGCTTGGCGAGTACGTTTCCGGATTGATCCGGAAGGCTGATGTGGCGAGTCCGCAGCACCTGTTGCGAAAAAAGGTTGTCCCAATGTCCGGCGAGCGCAGGATCTTCATTGTAGATGGGATCGGCCGCGGCTTCTGGCAAAGTGATCAGCTGAAAGTTTTGTTGTTTCAGCAGATCAAGGAGTTTGGGTAGCATCACGGTCTGAAAACCGCCAACGTGCAAGAGCATGATGTATTTAGTGTCCCGGTGGTACAGCTGGTCTGAAATTTTTCGTCCCAGAACAAGCGACTCCGCCGCTCCATCCAAGTAGCTCTGCTTGAGCTGCTCGACTGCCGTCGCATCGTGTTTCGCGAGACAACGGGCATATGGCTCGTTGTAGGCATAATCGTTAAAGCTGAGCGTCACTTCGGCTACCTTATAACCGTGTTCCTTCAGAAATGCTTCGATCCCGTGATGCTTTTCCGCAGTGTCTCCTTCGTGAAGAAACGGAAATCGGAACCAGTGCCAGTCTTCTCCGGCACCGTATTTCTGAAGTGTGGATTCATTCGCAAGAACGTCTTTTTCGAAAGCCTCCAGTGAATTGGTGTCGAGATCCATGTGCGAATAGGTGTGATTTCCAAGCGGGAAGCCCGCATCGCGCCAGAGTTGCAAAACCTGGCCGGTACCGGGTTCATCCTGGAGGCGCTTGGCGTTGAGGAAACCATAGACCTGCGGAGCATGGGCAGCGTGGAGGGCAGCAATGATGCTATTAATAATGTCCACCCGGGAAAGCCCTTGCGGAAGTGGGCCATGGGAAGGAAGATCATCGAACGTCAGCGCAACTTGCAACGGTGGTGCTTGCGAAGGCAGATTGGGTGTGGGTTTTGCGCGAACTCGGGCTGATTGCCCATCCAAAAGAGAGTGGCCGCAAAGGCTGACCACAGAGCGGTTTTCAAGAACATCGACACGGGTTAGTCCTCCGCAAGAATTCCACGAAGAAGTTTACTGCTTCTTCTGATCGTGACTCGAAATACCTGCAGAATAGCTCTCCGGAGGACCAAGATACGTCGTCGGAACGTCCTTGAAACTCACCAGAAGCCGTTGGAGCACGACGCCCGGATCGACATACCAGAATTTCAGCACATGATAGCCCGGGCTCCGCACTTTATAGTTCGAGGTGACTCTGCGAACGCTGTCCTCAACGGCCTTCGACCAACTCTCCGTGGTGTTCACAGCGAGCGAATCGATTACCTGCGGGGGATCGTCGTCCATGGAAATCGCATAGCGAAGTCCGCGGCCCGGCACGAAATTCAGCGAGGGCGAAAGAGTTGTTTGCACCTGCGCTTCGCCAGAATCAAACAGATAGATGCGGTATTCCAGATGAGGCGAATTTAAAGGCGGCGTGGCACTTGGGGAAGTTACGGGAAACACGCTCATTCCGGAAAGCGTGGCGCCCAAATCCGGGATCTCTTCCCAATGCGCTGCACCGGTGCCGACATTGGCGGAGTAATGGCCAGCTTCGATGGAGACAAAACCCCTGCTCTCCACAAATCCCGTGATGCTTTCGTGCGCCGGTGATTCCGGATTGAACGCGTTCACAGTCACGGTTACGCCGCCACCCGCGTTTCCAGAAACGGTTACTGCCGCAGTGGATAGGCCCTCTGGCGCGCTGCTCCAGTCAACGCTGATCCAGACTCGTTTTTCTTTTTCGACACCGCCGTGCAGTTCGCTTAGTTTCAGCCAAGGCTGGTTACTGCTTACGGTAAATTCGAACGGCGCCGAACCGCGATTGAAAATGTCCAGGAAAGTGTGCTGCTGGTTATAAGCGTCCAGCTTCGGGAGCACCGTTTGCATCGATGTTCCCGGCCACGAGAGAGTGGACCCCTCAATGGCAATTGCCATTTGAGGACTTGGAGGAAGATGGATCTCTTTCACCGCCGGCATAGTGTTGGTATCGGGATCATGCCAGCCCGTGTACCCGATGTGGGTTTGATCCATCATGTGATTCCATTTACCGCCGGCAAGGTCATGGTTGTAGCGCGCGGAAAGATCCGCGTCCGCCTGGTATAGCGCTCGCGCTTGCGCCGCAAGATCATTCGTGGATGCGCGGCCCTGGCTGGCATAGAGCCGGTTTTTCGCCACGGTGATATAGAGCTTGTTTACGATCGCAGAGGCTTCCACGGGATGGAGCACTAACTCGAAATAAGCATCGCGTGAATCGGCCGGCAATTCCTTTTCCAGCGCTCTCCGCGCGCTGCACGAGTGATTCCCACTCACTCTCGATGCGGTCTGCTTCCTGAAAATTCGTTACGTTGAAAGTTCCTGGCTCCAGCAATTCCGGTTTTCGCCGGCCATTATATTTAGCATATTTGGAAAGCAGATCCGAGATGGCGGGTGCGTATTGCGCACCAAATTCCCGCGCCGCCCAAAGGTTCGTGAACTCCGTGATTTTTTCTTTTGGCCAGCGCTCCGGATTCCATGCCAGACTCAGGAAAAATTCGATGGGAAATTCCATGGGTTTCAAATCGCCGACGTTCACTATCCAGATGCGATCGGCGCCGTAACGATACGCCAGGTTCATCTGTTCCCAGACTTTGGGAAGCGGATTGGTGTTGATCCATTTGTAGGAGCGTGGGTCGCCGACATAGTCGAAGTGATAGTAGATGCCCGCGCCTCCACTGCGTGAGCGCTCTTCCGGAGTCGGCAAGCGGCGGATATTGCCCCAATTGTCGTCGCACCAGAGCAGCGTCACGTCATCGGGTACGCGCATGCCCTTTTCATAGTAGGCCTGCACTTCCTTGTAGAGCGCCCAGTCCTGGGGAATCTGCGAGAGGTCCTGATTCATGTGCTCAGAAAGGATCTTGCGTTGCTGCGCGACGATCTGTTCGAGCAAGGCAACATTCGCACTTTCCGTCATGGGCATATCGCCGTCGCCGCGCATGCCAAGCGTTACGATGCTCTCGTAGCTTTTGTTGCGTTCGATGCCCTCCGTCCAGAACTCGTTCAAGACCGCGGCGTTTTTCGTGTAGTCCCACGGGCCGGTGCCATGACGTTTCCACTCCTGCTGTGCGCGCAGCATCGGCTCGTGATGCGAAGTTCCCATGACAATTCCATATTCATCGGCAAGTTTGGGATTCAGAGGATCGTCTTCGTTGAAAGCGCTATTCCACATCGCCGGCCAGAGATAATTTCCCTTCAACCGCAAAAGGAGTTCGAAAACTTTCTCGTAAAATTCGTGATTGTAGCCGCCGTATTTGGCTTTCACCCATCCGGTGAGAGATGGCGCCTCATCATTGAGAAAGATGCCGCGGTATTTCACTTTAGGTGGACCCTGAACAAAGGCGCCAGGCTTAACGAAGAGCGCATCCTGATGGCGAACGGGCACATCCGCCCACCAGTACCAGGGTGAAACGCCGATTTGCTCGGAGAGATCATAAATTCCGTAAATGGTGCCGCGCTTGTCGCTACCCGCAATCACCAGCGCGGAGGAAACTCCGGGCAGAGGATCTTCAACCACCTGCACAACAAAGGATTCCCATTTTCCGGCGATCGCCGAAACATCCAGTTTGTGGTTCTGGACGAGTTGATCGATGAGTTGGCTTCTTCCAAGCGTGCCGATCAGGATCACGTGCGCCGGAAGTTGACCCGAAGAGCGAATGAGCGTCGGCAAGTGGCCCGTGACTCGCTGTATGTCCGCTTGCAGACTCGCAGCGGCGCGAACCACTCCCGCAAAATCCTCTGTGTCCACGAATATGGGGACGGCGCTTTGCGCTTCAACGAGTGCAAAGTCGCCCGTTCCACGGATAGTTTCGATATAGGAATCCTGGCCAATTGCCTTCGCCAGCGGAATAAAACCACAAAACGCGATGAACACAAATGCGGCGGACCTGAAGAGGCTGCTTTGGCACGGATACCATCTTCGTTTACGTGGTCCGTTCATTCGCGTGCGATTCCTTGGAAGAACCGAATTGCCGGGTTACGAATGATGCGCCTCCGGCATTGGCTCTGCGAAATTTCGCGGAGCTGGCGCCTACCTCGCGTCAACAGTGAGTTTCGCGTGAATCAAATCCACTGAATTGCCGCCCGCCATAATATCAAACGTGCCGGGTTCGACGACCCGCTTCATCTCTCGATTCAGAAACGAAAGTTCATCCGGTCCCAACTGGAATTCCACCGACTTGGTTTCCCCCGGAGCGAGCGAAATGCGCTGGAAACCCCGCAACTCTTTCACCGGACGTGTAACCGAACTTACTTCGTCGCGAATATAGAGCTGGACGACTTCCTGCCCCGCTACACCGCTGGTGTTCTTCACATCCACGATTGCTTTTGTGGAACCTTGTGGGCCGATATGGTCCTGCGAAAAATGAAGATTGGAATATTCGAATTTGGAATAACTCAATCCAAAACCAAACGGATATAGCGGCAGCGTCGTGGAGCCGAGAAATTCTCGCTTGGCGGAAGGTTTCTGGTAGTAGTAAGCGGGAATCTGGCCAACGGAACGCGGAACGGTGATCGGCAAACGGCCAGCAGGATTGAAGTCTCCAAAGAGCACGTCGGCAACGGCGGTTCCTTCTTCCTCACCGAGGTACCAGCCGTCCACAATCGCCGGCACATTCTGGGCAAGATAATTGATGGCATTCGGCCGTCCGTGCAGCAAAATCACCACCACGGGTTTCCCTAGCGCGAGCATCGCTTTCGCCAGGTCGTCCTGATTGCCAAGCAACTCCAGACTATCGCGGTCGCCGGCGTGTTCCGGGGCCCAGGCTTCGCGCGAGGTCTGCTCGTTATCGCCCAGCGCCAGAATGATCAGGTCCGCATTCTTCGCCACCTTCACGGCTTCTTCCGTGCGCTTGGCGTTAAGCGCGGGATCACCCAGGACCACTTTGTCCGCGTTCCAATCCGGCGGAGTCTCCGTTATCTTGCAACCTTCGGAATAAAGAATCTCCGCGTTCGATCCAACCTTGTCCTTGATGCCCTGCAGAATGCTGACAGTTTTTCCTGGATTGTTGCTGTAGCCGCCAAGGTGAGCTTCGGCAGCATTCGGGCCAATCACGGCAATGCGCTTGTACTTTGTCTTTGCCAGCGGAAGCAATTGATTGTCATTCTTCAGCAGCGTAATGGCTTCGTGCGCCGCCTTCAACGAAAGTTCACGATGTTCAGTGCTATTGGCGATTTTTTCCGCATTCGCGGGATCCACGAACGGATCGTCAAACAATCCAGCCTGAAATTTCTGGCGCAGGACCCGGCGAACGGAGCGATCAATCGTGGACTCCGCAATCAACCCTTGTTTCACCTGGGCCGGCAGCGTCTCGTAAGCGTCGGCGAACGGAAGTTCCAGATCCACGCCGGCATCGAGCGCCATTCGTGCGGCCGCTTCCTTGGTGTCCGCGATGTGATGAATGCGGATCAATTCCATAATGCCGAAATAATCGGAGACCACCAGGCCATTAAATCCCCACTCCTCGCGAAGAATGCCCTGGAGAAGATGTTTGTTACTGTGCGAAGGGATACCGTCCACTTCGTTGTACGACGCCATCACCGATTGTGCGCCTGCCTGCGTTACCGCGTAGTAGAACGGCTTCAGGAAATACTCGCGGACCACGCGCTCCGAATAATTGCCGGGAGCGACGTTTGTGCCCCCCTCTGGCTGTCCGTGAACAGCGAAATGCTTTGCGGTGGCAAAGACGTGGGCTTTGTCCGGGTTAGGCGAGTCCCCTTGAAATCCACGGATCGCCGCAACGCCGATTTGCGTGACCAGGTAGGGATCTTCACCATAGGTCTCTTCCGTGCGGCCCCAGCGCGGATCGCGAGCCAAGTCGAGCACCGGAGCAAGGCAGCGATCCGCGCCACGGGAACGCGCCTCGGCGGCGGTCGCGGAAAAGACTTGCTGCACCAGACCGGGATCCCAAGTGGAAGCCATTGCGATCGCCTGCGGATAAGACGTCGCGCCGGGTGCCACCAGTCCGTGAAGGCATTCTTCGTGAAAGAGCACTGGGATGCCCAACCGGGTATTCTCGAGGAACCACTTTTGCACTGTATTCGTGTACTCCGCCATCGCGCGTGGTCCACGATTCACGATCGGCTCGCTGGGTCGCGACAATTCCCCCAATCCGTTTTTCAGTAGCACGGCCGCGCGCTCCGGGAGGAAATTTCCCTTGTCGTCCACAAACAGCGTCTGAGGGTCCTTGTGAAAGCTCAGATTCTCCCAGGCCCCCTCCATCTGGGCGACTTTTTCTTCCAGGGTCATGCGCCCCAGCAAGTCATCAATCCGCTGCTCGGTTGGAAGCTTTGCGTCGCGATAAGGCGGCGTTTGCTGCGCAAAACTTTGCGAACCAAATCCCAAGAAGAAGCAGAATCATCAGCCCGAAGGAAAGCGTTCGACGGGTGGAGAAACAAAGCGCGGCAAGGGTCATCAAAATCTCCGATAGTAAGAATCAAAAACTTGCGGGCAAGCTGGCATATGTTACTATAACTCGACCGTTAACGTACACGTTTTAGCTTTTTGTGTATGTTCGGTCCGGTCCCCTGGCCCCGTTTTTCCGTTCTCTTCGCTTTTGGGGTGGCGCAGAGGCACAGTTCGGGGCTTTCTTCCGGTTAATGGAAACAAGGAAAAAACGGTCTTTCAACGCGACCCTGGTGCGGGTTGGTTGAATGGCCGGTGCAATTTGCAGCCGAAGCAAACGCTTGCTCGGATGTTAATTATCTCGCGAGGGAGATATACCTTCATGGAATCCAACTCCAGTTCCTTACTGCCGCGCCCCGAACACAAATTCACTTTTGGACTTTGGACCGTAGGCAATCGAGGGCGCGATCCCTTCGGTGATTTTGTGCGGCCGCCGATGTCGCCGACGGAGATTGTGGCTCTGCTGGCCGAAGCCGGCGCTTGGGGAGTGAATCTTCACGACAACGATCTGGTGCCCATTGACGCTACGCCCGCCGAGCGCGACGCCATCGTGAAGGAATTTCAGAAGGCTTGCCGGAATCATGGCCTGGTTGTGCCGATGGCCACAGTATCCCTGTTTTTCCATCCCATATTCCGGGATGGAGCGTTTACCGCGAACGATCCGGAAGTCCGCGCTTATGCGCTGCAAAAAACCATGCGCGCCATGGACCTGGGCGCCGAACTGGGTGCAAAAATATTTGTGCTGTGGGGTGGGCGCGAGGGCACGGAGACCGACGCCTGCCGCCGCGCCGATGAGGCCGTGAAGCGACTGCGCGAAGCGATCAATTTTCTTTGTGAATACAGCCTGGATCGCGGCTATGGTTACAAGTTCGCGCTGGAGGCCAAGCCCAACGAACCGCGCGGCGATATCTACATGCCGACCACCGGCCACTACCTTGGATTGATTGCCACGCTGGATCATCCGGACATGGTGGGCGTAAATCCCGAATTCGCTCACGAACAGATGGCGGGGCTGAATTTCATGCATGGCGTGGCGCAAGCGTGGGAAGCGGGCAAGCTGTTTCACATTGACCTGAACGATCAGGCGCCAGGGCGGTACGATCAGGATCTGCGCTTTGGGTCCGCGAGTCTGAAAGCATCCTTCTGGCTTGTGAAGTTTCTCGAAGACGTGAAATACGCGGGGCCGCGCCATTTTGACGCGCACGCTTATCGCACCGAAGACTACGAGGGCGTTAAGGATTTTGCCCGCGGCTGCATGCGCACCTATCTGATCCTGAAGGACAAGGCTGCGCGCTGGAATGCCGACAAGGAAATTCAAGCGATCCTGGAAGACATTTCCAGCGGGCCGGTCGGATTGCCGGAGACGAAAAAATACTGCAAACAGGCTGCAAATGCGCTCCTGGCAAAGGCGTTCGACAAGGACGCAATCCTGGAGAAGCGCCTTCCCTATGAACGGCTGGATCAGTTGACGGTGGATATCATCACAGGAACGCGCTAAGGGCCCGTTTCCGCTCTCTCACGCAGGCCTACATCTTTGGATTGGGGGCCGGGCTGCCGCCGGACATCTTCTTCGCCACATCCTCTTCCGTTTTCTCGTGCAACTCTTTGACGCGCGCGAATTCCTTCTGAGATTCACCGGAATTGCCCATGGCTTGGTAAAGCCGGCCGAGCCGGTAGTGGACATCGGGCCGCTAGCGGATCGAGTTTCTCCGCTCGCTGCAAGGCCTCCAGCGCTTCCGGATATTTCTTTTGAGCCGTATAGATCACACCAAGATCGAAATAGGCAATACGGATATCTTGCCTCCGCCGCACCGCTTCACCCAACAGTTGCAGGCTTTTCTCTGTGTTTTCGCGCTTCAATTCAATATCACCCAGGTAGGCCATCGCCTGAGCGTTTCCAGGATCCAGCGCCAGTTCCGCCTCGAACGCACGCGCTGCGTCATCGTATTCGCGGAGCTTCCAATATAAATAGCCCAGCCCAAAGTGAATGTCCGTGGCCTTGGGATCCGCCTTGGCCGCGGCTTCGAATTCAGCGATGGCTTCGGGAGTTCTGCCCAGCCCATCGAGTGCTTCCCCCGTTAACATATGAGCGGCCGCGGAATTCGGATCCTGCTGCAGAATGGCGGTAAATTCCTTCAAGGCGCAGTCAAAATTCTTTGCGGAAAGGCAGCTTTGCGCCAGGACTCGATGGAGTTCTCCATTGGCCGGGTCAGCCTGCGAGGCCCGCTGCAAATATTGGATGGCTTCTGGAAAATCCGCAGCCCCGTAGTAGCTGAGGCCGAGAAGCGTAACCGCCTGCAAGCTCGCCGGATCGTCCGCGAGCGCGGCTTTCAATGGCTCGATGGCATTTTTGAACTTGCCACCCTTGAATTCCGCAAGTCCCAGATTGAGCTGTACGCCCGGGAGTTTCGGATCCAGCGCCAGCGCCTTTTTGTAGGCATCGGCCGCAGCATCATATTTCTGCTCGTGCGAGAGGACTACTCCCAAGCTGGCGAATGCGGGTGCATCGTTGGGGTTCGCCGAGAGCCATGCTCGCCATTCCTGTTCGGCTTCCGAAAATTTTCCTTCCTGCTGGAGCGCCATCGCCCGGGCAGGACTGGGAGTTTGCGCCTTTCCCACGGTAACAATGGCAAGTGCCAGGGCCAGAGAGAACAGCGCCAATTTCCCGAGTCTTGTCAGAATGGCTGCAATCGTATGGGGCATCGCAACGTACTTTATCAGTTCTGTTTCTGCCCTCCAAAAGGCTTGACGCGCCGTGTTCCCGAGACTACTCTGCGATTCTCTCCCCAAAGGCTGGCTCATGAGCCCGAACATACGCTCGCGTCTTGGTCTCGCAGTCGTTCCATTGTCCGCCGTGCTGTCCGTCTGCGCCTCCACCGCGCGGTGCCAGGATAGTGGCGACCAGGGCACGATGGTCCGGGGCGATCGCGCGGAAATCTCCATCACCGTAAGAGATAGTTCGGGCGCAATTATCAACACACCTTGCTCGGTCAAACTCTACAAGAATGGCATGCCGAGCGACCAGAGTTCAACTTCCCATGGCCGCGCCTTTTTCATTCCGTCTGGCCTCGGTGAGTTCACGATCACCGTGGAGGCGGCCGGCTATAAGTCCGCGCAGAAGGATATCTCGCTGGCAATCGCGGGCAAGGTGGAGACTGGACATCAATTCTGCAGCGCGATCTGGCCGCGAACGAAAGCACCGGCGTTCCCGGCAAGCCAATCCTGGCTCCCGAGGCCCAAAAGGCGCTCACCAAGGCGACGCAGGCATTGCGCGAAGGCAAGCTGGATGAAGCCGAAAAGGCAGCTGGACAAGGCAGCGAAACTGGCACCGTCGAATCCAGACGTGCTGTACATCCAGGGCATGTTGTACCTGACGACAGAACCATTGGGACAAGGCGGAAGCGGTCCTGCAAAAAGCCGATCAGGTCGAGCCGAATCAGGCTCAGATTCTTTCGGCCCTCGGCATGGCGCTCTGCAATGAGAAAAAGTACGAAAAGGCGATTCCCGTTCTCGAAAAGTCCGTTCAGATGCAACCGAACGCATCCTGGGAGACGGATTGGGCCCTGGCGAAGGCCTACTATTCTCGCGAGCAGTACGATTTAGCCTTGAAGCTGGCGGAACAGGCCCACACTGCCTCGCAAGGCACCAGTCCCCAAACCGAATTGCTGCTTGCGCAATGCCTCACGGCTGCGGGGCGGTATGAGGACGCGGCGAACATCCTGCGAGACTTTCTGCTGGCGAACAAACAGGGCCCGGATGCACGTAACGGCGCGGGATTGGCTGAACCGCTCTGACAGCCGACGGCAAGATTCACCAGTAAGCAGCGATTTACAGAGTTACGAACAATAGAGTGAAGAGAAAAAAATAAGCGGCGTGCGGGGGGTGTTCCGCACGCCGCTTTTGCTTGGGCGGTTATGGGTTACTGCAAACTAGAAGTACAGCTTCAGAGCCAGCTGAATGATCCGGGGATCATACGCGTTGGTGATCTGGCCAAAGTTGGCCACCAGTTGAGGTTTCCACCGATGCCGCCATCATTCCCGTTGCTGGCATTCAGGAAGGTATCGGCCTGGAGTTGGGTATGGTTCCAGAGGTTGAAGAACTCCGCGCGGAACTGGAGGTAGCTCCCCCGATTTTCGTTCAGCATGAAGTTCTTAAAGAAGGAGACGTTCCAGTTGTCGCGGCCGGGACCCCTCACCGAGTTGCGCGGTGTGTTGCCCCAAGTGCCAGGAGCCGGGGTGCTGTAGATGGATGTGTCGAACCACTCGGCGACCGTATGCGGATCGTGTGGAGTACCGTGTCTGGTCCGGGCCGGTTAAAGGTGTTGGGCACGATACTGGCGACGTTCGTTCCCGTTTAAGCCAACGTTGATTGGGGCTCCGGAGGAGGCAGTGATGATACCGGAGATTTCCCATCCGCCGAGCATCGTTTTGGCCAGCTTATTGTCGCTGTGCTTCATCAGCGGCAGGTCGTAAACGAAGTTGGCGAAGAAGACATTCCTCTTGTCGAAGGCAGACGGTCCGAAATCATACTTCCAACCCAGATAAGGATCTGAGATCTGGTAGAGATCGCCACCGCTTGCCGCCGCTGTTGAAGGAATCGTTGGTGTGGGAGTAGGTGTACCCGAATTGGTAGGTCAAATCGCTCGAGAGCCACGTGCCACGCAGGGACATCTGCAGGCCGTTGTAGTCGCTGTTGGCTTCGTTCCGCGACATCTTGATGCCGTGGTAGCCGACATAGGGACGTCAGCATTGTATTCGGCTGGATCCGCCTGGAGAGTCGGCAAGGCACTGTAGGCGGGAAGGTTGGTCTCCGTGTAGTAATTCTGGTGCCGGTTTTGCGTGCCAACATAAGCGACCGACAGAACCGACTTGCCGAGCGCCTGTTGCACGCCCAAGCTGAACTGGGTGCTGCGTGGCGAGGCATAGTTGGCCTTATCCATGCCCGTGACGTTGTTCACCGGGATGCCGGCCAGCTGCGCCACCGGCGATACGTGGTCAGTTCGGGATCGCTCAGAATCACGTTCGTGAAGTTGATGCTGGCCGCCAGAGGAACCGTGCCGGCATTGTTGTACACGTCGTTGCCCTGGACGCGTTCGTTCATGATGCCGTAACCGCCGCGGATAACCGTCTTGCCGTCTCCCTTGAGGTCGTAGGCAAAGCCGAGACGCGGCTGGAAATTCAGCCATGAATTGTCCACGCAGCCTTTCGGTACGCCAGACGAACCGCACTGGGCGATACCGTTGACGTAGAAGTCCTGGCCGGGAACGGTCGGGCTGGGCCCCAAGTCCGGGGCTGGCACGGGATCGATGGTGTTGCCGCCGGTCAGGAGGTAGCGGCGCGGATGTCGAGGAGTTGTAGAGGCCTGGATAGAAATTCGCCATCTGGTTGCTGGCCTCATACGTGTGCGGAATTCCGTCCCAGCGCAAGCCGAGGTTCAGGGTCAGGCGATTGTTGACACGCCAGTTGTCCTGGAAGTAGAGGTTCCAGGAGACGTTGTTCCAGTGACCGGCTTCCTTCAAGGCATCTTCCGTATAGTTCTGTGCGTAGCCAAGGAGGTAGTCCGCGAAGTCGTTCCCGGTGAACGAACCGTTGAACGTGTAATTGCCCTGGGTGTTCTTGAACCAGTCCTGGGTCTTCTTGTAGAGAAGCCAGCCGCCACCCATCTTGAATTGATGGCGCCCCTTGGTCCAAGACACATCGTCGCGAATCTGATAACTGTCGGCCACGTTGTTCCATGGCATCCAGTTCACGGTGTAGTTCGTGCCGGTGGTACCTCCGAGGTTGATCGATGGGATGCGGTTGTCGGCGTTCTGGCCGCTACGTTAAAGAACCGGCTGTATTCGGCCGGGGAGGTATACAGTCCGGCGGGAGTAATCGCGATGCGGTTTCCGTTGTAGTTGAAGGAAATTTCGTTGACCAGCGTCGGGCTGATGGTGTACGCGGTGTGCACCACGCCGGCGTAAGACGGGTTGCCAAACGTGTTTCCGACGGAAGGAACGTTATCGCCGCTCCACATGCTGGTCGCAAAGTTCTGGGCGATCTGTTCGGCCACGAAGTGGCCGTAGATGGTGAACTTGTCGCCGACGTTCTGATCGATGCGAACGATTTCTTCGCGCACGTCCGTGGGAGAACTCACCGGCAAGATTGAAGAAGCCGCTGCTATTGGTGGGCGCCGGGAAAATGCCGCCGTATTTTCCGCCCGCAGTCAGCAACGCTTGGCGCGTATTGATTCAAGAGGGTTCCCGGAATCTGGTTCGTGTTCCCTCCGCTTGACTGAAGCGGAACTTCTTTCGTTGTGTCTGGAGCAAGAACGCCGCCGGTGAGGGTGCAACCACTGAGCGCCTGTCCCGCGGTGGCGAACTGAGTGCGCAATGGCTGGAGAGACCTGACATGCAAACGGAGCGTGCAATTGATCAAGGGTAAGTCCTGCCTGCGAAAAATCGCCGGTGTACGTGGTCGGGTCCGGCACCTTCTGGTTGATCGGCGATCCGCCCTGAATGATCTTTCTCCATTCCATGTTGTAGAAGAAGAACGTCTTCGTCTTGCTCGGATTGTAGAGTTTGCCAAACGTCACCGGGCCGCCGATGTTGAAGCCGAAGATGTTGTAACGCAGCTCGGAAACCGGATTTGGCGCGCGGGTTGAAAAAGCCTCGCGCATCAAGTGCGTCGTTCCGGAAGAACTCCCAGGCCGAAGCGTGGATGGTCTGCGTGCCGGACTTCACAACCGAACTGAGTGTGCCGCCGGAAGAAAGCCCGTATTCCGCGCTGTAGTTGGAGGTCAGAATCTGGGTTTCGGCAATCGCGTCCATCGAAGGCATGACGCTCGAGTTTGCGCTGGAACCGCCGCGGTCCGCGTTCTCGCCGCCATCCAGCAGGTAAAGATTGTGTGTCGGCCGGTTGCCGTTAAAGCTGATGCTGCCGTTGCCGCCGACCGGCACAGGCAATTGTGAGTCTGGTGTCAGGCCGGAAGCGCCCGGGGTCAGCACCACGTAGCTGTAAATCGTTCGGCCGTTAGTGGCCAGTTCGGTGATCTGCTTTGCTGTTCACCAGGGAACTGACTTCACCAGTATCCGATTGCACAGCGATCGGATTGGCTTCCACCGTGATTGATTCGGTCTTCGCTCCAACCGTCATCGAGAAATCCACGCGCAGGCGGTCGCCGACGTTCAGGACGATTCCCTGGCGGTCAGTCACTTTGAAACCTGAGGCCGTGGCCTTTACGGTGTAATGGCCCACCGGCAAATCCGGCGCAACATACTGGCCGGCGTCGTTCGTAGGAATCGTAACGGTTTTACCCGTGTCTGTGTTTGTGATCGCCACAGTTACGTTTGGAATCGCGGCGCCGGTCGGGTCAGAGACCGTTCCGACGATCGTGGCGTTCTGCGCAAATGACCGGGAAGGCAGCCCAATCAGGGCGAGAAACAAAATCGCTCCGAAAAACAGACTTGAGCGTCGAATCGAATGCACAAGCAACCCAACAAATTTAAAGGCACTAGTCATAGAGTTCACCCCTGTTGAATTCCGAAACGCGGAGAAACGTTAACACCCCAAAACTCGTTAACGTTAACGGTTGCTCGCACTTTTATTCGAATGCCGAATGCTTGTCAAGCGTTTTTTCCATTTGACAAACGATTTCCGCTATTTTGGGGGTTTGGGGGTGACTCTTAAGCCACAACCCGTTTCCACGGAGCGGGCAACTGGGATTGGGACTCACTTTGACGTAGTTCGCGAAAAAGGTGCAGATTTGAGGCCATCACTACGCCCGGGCTCAGGTGGACCTGGGGGGGAAGGCTAGTCGCGTTAACAAGTTGGTCCGCCAGGTTGCGCACGGCGATCTGTCCTTGCCGGTAGGGGTGCTGGTAAATCGAAGCCGTGATCGTGCCCTGTTGCAGTAACGCCGACATTTCCGGAAACAAGTCCGTGGCGATCAGTTTTACTTTCCCGGCCAGCCCGCGAGTTTCCAGAGCCTGGCACACCGGCAGGCAGTTCACGGTGTTTACATAAAGGCCCGAAATGTCCGGGACGCGGCGAAGCAGATCAGCGGTTTTTTCGAAGCTCTCTTTCTCGTCTTCATGGCCCTCAATCACGGCGACGACTTTGCCCCCGGGATTATTCTGTGGGAAGCCTTTTGAAAAGCCATCGGTCTTCTTGCGGTGATCCTCGGCCTTCAGCATGCCGGCCACCACTGCGACGTGCGATCCGGGAGGCAGAAATTTTCCCATCAACTCACCCGCCAGGTAGCCGTTCAGCGACGGTTCGACGCACACGATGCTCGATCGATGGCTGGCGGGTGCGTCCGTGGAAACGCAGACCACGCGAACGCCTTTCTTTTCCGCTTCATCGATCAGCGGAGTTAGCGCCTGCGGACTTCCCGCGGTGAGGATGATGCCATCCACGCCGTTGTCCATTAAATCCTGGAAGGCTTCGGCGTCGTGCTCGCCAAGCGCATGAACCGGGCGATTGATGAATTGCACGCCCAGATGCGCCACGCGCTGCGCTTCATCCAGCACTCCATTCCAGAGTTGGTCGTAGAAAAACCGGATTTCCCGGGGCATGCAGACGCCGATGCGGATATCCGCCTTGGCCGTGGATAGCGCTCGCGCTGCAAGATTCGGCATATAGCCAATCTTTTGCGCCGTGCGCAGGACTTTTTGTCGGGTGACTTCGTTGATCCCGCTGCGTCCATGCAGCGCGCGATCCACGGTGCCAATGGAAACGCCGGCCAACTGGGCTATAAGGTGGATGCCCTTGATTGTGCTTTTCTTCCGCGGCATCAATAAACCCCGAACGCGGAGAAAAGAAAACCACCGATCACGAAACTCATCCTTGCACCACGCACCTGCCGCCATCGCGCTTGGGATGCAGAAATTGAAACGCGCGTGGGGAGCGAATCCGAACTTAGAGGGATTCTACATGGATTGCCCAAATCGCAAAGATGATTTTTCTGCATGGTGAGTTTAAAGGCTCCGAAGTCATCCGGGGGACGGCCAGATGGTTTCAAATCGAGTCTCGGGCGAAATGTTATAGTTCCGGAATATGAGACGAAGGGACTTGCGGAATGGTCACAGGCAAAAAGTAGCGCCCCTAGGTGCGGTATGTGCGGCCGCGTTGGGGATGCTCCTCGGGCCAGCACTGGCCAAAGGCCAAGAAGCGCCGAAAACTACCGACAAACAAGCCCAAGGTCAAATGGGAGTCGCAACTGGCGCCGCACATCCGGCGGTCAAGGACGCGACCGGCCGCCCTATCACGGCCGGCGGCTTTGTCGATGGTGCTCCAGTCGTATTTGCAGATTTCACCAAGCAGGCGGGGTTGGACAAATTTCGGCATCGTTCGGGCACTCCGGCGAAAGAAACCGTCCTCGAAACCATGGGCTCTGGTGTCGCCTTGCTCGATTACGACAACGATGGCTGGCTGGATATTTACCTCGTGAATGGTTCCACGTTCGCCGCGATGAAAGGGCTTGAAGCCGCTCCGCGCGCCATGCTGCTGCACAACAATCACGACGGCACCTTCACCGACGTCACCGAAAAAGCAGGCGTCGCCAACGAACGCTGGGGATTCGGAGTCGCTGTGGCCGATTATGACAACGATGGCTGGCCAGACATCTACGTTGCCAACTTCGGAAAAAATCGGCTGTATCACAACAATCACGATGGCACGTTCACCGACGTGGCGGAAAAGGCCGGCGTCGCGCTGGGTGGATGGTCAACTGGACCCACTTGGGGCGACTACGACCATGACGGTCTGCTGGATCTTTTCGTTCCGGGTTACGTGAAATTCGACGTGAACAACCCGCCGATCTCCGGCCAGGGGAAAATTCCCCCGAATTTCTGCCAGTTTCGCGGGATCAACGTGATGTGCGGCCCGCGCGGCTTGCCGGGCGAACCCGATCACCTGTTCCACAACAATGGAGACGGCACGTTTACCGACGTGAGCGTCAAAGCCGGTGTGGCCGACAAGCAGGGCCTGTTTGGACTCTCATCCGTTTTTGTGGACGTGGACGATGACGGCTGGCTGGATCTGGCGGTGGCCAACGATTCCACCACCAACTATCTCTATCGCAACAAACACGACGGAACCTTTGAGGACATCAGCTACGCTTCCGGCTTCGCCTTGAGTGACGACGGCAGGGAGCAGGCCTCGATGGGCCTCGGCGTCGGCGATTACAACCGTGACGGAAAATTGGATCTGTTCATCACCACGTTCTCCGACGATTACAAGACTCTTTACCGGAACGATGGCGGCGCAAGTTTTACCGACGTTTCCTACAAAGTGGGACTGGCCAGTCCCACGGTGCCGTTCCTATCCTGGGGCACAGCCTTCCTCGATTACGACAATGATGGCCTGCTGGATCTTTTCGTCGCCAACGGACACGTCTACCCGCAGGTGGACAAGCAGGACTGGGGCACCACCTGGGCGGAACGCCCGCAATTGTTTCGCAATCTGGATGGCGCGAAATTTCAGGAAGTGCCGCCGGCAACGGGAAGCGGACTGGCCGCAGTGGTTCCGGCGCGTGGAGCGGCTTTCGGTGATCTGTTCAACGATGGACATATTGACGTGGTGCTGAACTGCATGGATTCGCCGCCGCTGCTGCTGCGCAACGTGGTGAAGAATACCAATCATTGGCTGGAACTAAAGCTGGTCGGAAATGGAAAAAGTCCCAAAGACGCGATTGGCGCAAAAGTGTTTCTCACCGCGGCGGGCGTTCGCCAGCGCGCGGATGTTTATAGTGGGGCCAGTTATAGCTCGAGTTCCGATATCCGCGTGCATTTCGGCATGGGGACAGCAAGTTCCATCGAAGCACTGGAAATTGATTGGCCAGATGGTGTAAAGCAGATGGTGGACGCGGCGGCTCTGAACCGCGACGGACTCAATCGCATCGTGAAGATTGAGGAACCAACTCCCAACCCAGTGAAATAGTGGTGCGAAAAAATGCCGGAAAACGCAGTAAGACGCACGTTAACGTACACGCAGATAAAATCTGTATTGCCACTTTGGTTTCTGAAGGAGGTTCTATCCGAGTCCTTGGCATAGATGTCGGCACCGGCGGCACACGCGCCGTTGTGGTGGACGAGACCGGACGCATCCTCGGCTCCGCCACCGAAGAGCACGCGGCCTTTGCTAGCCCGCAACCCGGCTGGGCGGAACAGGATCCGCGCGACTGGTGGCGCGCCGCAGCGATCGCCGTTTGTGGCGCATTGAAAAATGCAAATCTCTCCGGCGACGCCATCGCTTGCGTTGGATTTTCCGGGCAGATGCATGGCGCTGTGATCCTGGATGAAGCCGGTGAAGTGATTCGCCCTGCCTTGATCTGGTGCGACCAGCGCACACAAGCGCAATCGGAGGAATTGCTGGCGAAGTTCGGACTGGATCGCCTGATCGAATTGACTTGCAATCCTCCGCTCACCAATTTCACGTTGACGAAACTTCTTTGGGTTCGCGAGCACGAACCAAAACTCTGGGCCCGCGTGCGCAAGATCATGCTTCCCAAGGATTACGTGCGCTACCGGTTGACGGGCGAGACCGCCATCGATATGGCCGATGCGTCGGGAACTTTGCTCCTGGACGTCGCCAAACGCGCTTGGTCCAAGGAAATCCTGAAGGGGACATCCATCGATGAAGCATGCCTTCCGAAACTTTTTGAATCCCAAGAGATCTGCGGCCAGATCTCTCAACAGGGAAGCTCCGAAACTGGATTAAAGGTGGGGACTCCGGTTGTGGCCGGCGCAGGTGATCAAGCCGCAGGCGCGGTGGGTATCGGCATCACCAAACCAGGCATCGCCAGCGCCACCATTGGAACCTCCGGCGTGGTCTTCGCAGCCACAGATCGGCCAACATTGGATCCCAAAGGCCGGCTGCACACGTTCTGCCATGCCATTCCAAATCGCTGGCATGTGATGGGCGTGACGCAGGCCGCCGGGCTGTCGCTGAAATGGTTCCGCGAACAGTTTGGAACTGCTGGAGGAAACAAGAGCGGCGGCTACGACCAGTTATCGGAAGAAGCGGCAACCGTTCCGTCAGGTTCCGGTGGCGTGTTCTGGGCTCCGTATCTGATGGGAGAACGCACACCTCATCTTGATCCCGATGCGCGCGCGGCCTTTGTCGGATTGTCGGCTTCTCACACTCGCGCGCATATGGTGCGCGCGATTCTCGAAGGAGTTACCTTCAGCCTGAAAGATACGTTCACTATTTTTGAGCAGATTGGAGTTCCCGTCAGTCAGATCCGGCTGGGAGGAGGCGGAGCGCGATCTCCGCTCTGGCGGCAGATTCAAGCCGACGTCTACGGACAAGCCGTGGAAATTCTTGCCGCGGAAGAAGGCGCGGCCTATGGCGCGGCAATTCTTGCCGGAGTGGGCGCGGGTGGTTGGAGCAGCGTCGACCAGGCATGCGACGCTGTTGTGAGAGTGGTCTCGCGAATCGCTCCCGATCCCGCGAACTCTTCGACCATGCAAAAGTCTTACCAGACTTATCGCCGAATTTATCCCGCGCTACATTCGATTCAAGCCTAGCCACAAGAAACGCGCGAAAGCTGAGAAAGGCGGCTCACCTCATGAAACGTAAAAAACCTTTTCTGTGTTGCTGCGCTCTGCTTTGCGCGCTTGCGGCGGCTCTTTCCTGTGCGGCCGCCTTGGCCCAAACGGCTAGCCTGGGAATCTTCCCATTCCAGGGGAGTGTGGGTCAGACGCCACCGGGAGGCAACGCCACTTACGACGACGCGAAGGGCGAATATCGAATTACCGGTGGCGGCGCCAACATCTGGTACGACGCCGACGCATTCTATTTCGTATGGAAGCAAACTTCGGGCGATCTCACACTCACGGCAGATATCCAATGGATCGGCGCCAGCAGCGTGGAACATCGCAAAGCGGTGCTGATGATTCGTCAGGACCTGACACCCGGCTCAGCCTATGCCGACGCGGTCTCCCACGGCAGCGGGCTGACCTCGCTGCAATTTCGCGGCGCGGCCAACGAGCATACCTACCAGGTGTTCACGCAAGTCGAAGGCCCCGCGAGGCTGCGGATCGTGCGGCAGGGAAGCCGTTTCACCATGTACGCCGGAAAGCCCGGCGAAGACTTGAAAGCGGTTGGCCCAGTGGAATTTATCTCCCTCAAGGATCCCGTCTACGTCGGATTGGGTGTGTGTTCGCACACTCCGACAACCTTGGAGACCGCCGTGTTTTCCAATGTGAAGCTGGAAGAGGAACCTGCCAAAAAATAGACCGCCCCGGCTCACGGCGCAGGGTGCGTTCCTGAATATTCCGAGCAACACGGCTTTTCCTTGGGCTTGAACTCCATGAATTCCACGCGTGTGTCGTCCGGGTCGTAAAGATTCAACTGCCATTTGCCGTCGCGCCCGAGTTTGGGTTCCTCGCTGAGGCTCGCGCCATTCTTCACCAGTTGTTGTTTCGCCGCCTGAATATCCGCAACACCAAGGGCAATGTGATTCATGATTCCGATCACGTGATGGCTGGCGTCCGGCCCGATGTTCAGCATGTACTCAATCCAATCCGTTCCATCCGGCACCTGCATGCTCACCCAACTGGTCTCGTTGTCTTTCATGCCTCCCTGCCAGTAGAGATGAAATCCGAGAATATCTTTGTAAAAGTGATCCTCCGCCTGCCGGTCGTGCACGATGAATCCCGCGTGAATCAGGCTTGTGCTCACCTGGTTCGCGGCCTTCTCAACGGGCTTAGGGGCCGGCAGTTGAATGAAGCTCACTGCATGTCCCTCCGGATCCTGCACCGTGAAATGCTGCGCGTGACCGGGTGAAACGCTTATTGGATTCGGCGTGAGTCCCTTGGATAGCAAATAGCGGCGCATTTGCGAGACGTCTGGCGTGGAAAAAACCACTTTGGCGATAAGGTTGGCAGGCACGCTGGCCGGCGCCTGCACAAGTTGGATCTCTTGGTGATTGTTAACCACCAAGCATACGACAAGATCCTTGCTGCAATCCCCGGTTTCAGCGGCGAATCCAAGTGCGTGCTCGTAATAGTTTTTCGACTTGCCGGAATCCGTCACGTAGATCTGTACGCGCGCGACACCTGTAATCGGTGGCCGCGCAACCTGTTCCTGGGATAGGCAAGTGGCGGCCATCCACAGGCAGAATAGAAACGCCGCAAGAATTTTTGCCAGACGATTCACAATTGCACCTCAACCCTTCGATAAACGCGTCATCGCACCGGGGCGGTTCACTGCGCTTGTCCAGCCAGCACCTGGATGGTGTGAAGCCATCTTTCGGCCAGCGCCGGCCAGTGTGTCACGGCTTGTTCCGTGGGTCGAAGACCATACCCATGACCACCTTCGGCAAATACGTGGAGATCCGCTTTCACCTTCGCTTCTTTCAACGCCTCAAAATACAGAAGAGAATTCTCCACGTGCGCAAAATCGTCTTCCGTCTGCAACAGGAAAGTCGGTGGCGTGTTGGAATTCGGCGTGGCGGGCGCAGCAAGTTTGGAGAGATCAGGCGCTGCCGTCAGGTATCCGGGATAAATCGCCAGCACGAAATTCGGGAGCGCGCTGATTTTGCCCAGCGGATTGTCCGGCGCACCTTCACGGCGGAAGTCCGGATGATTGCCAAGGGTGATCGCCAGGTGGGCGCCGGCGGAAAAGCCCATCGCGCCGATCCGTTGCGGATCGATGCGCCATTCTTCCGCGTGGGCCCGCGTAATGCGCATCGCTTGTTGCGCGTCTTCCAGGTCTTCGACGAATTCCGGATAGTGGCCTTCGAACGGGACTCGGTACTTCACCACAACGCAGGTGATGCCAAGCGAGTTGAGCCACGCGCAAACTTCGGTTCCCTCTAGATCGTACGCAAGCCGCTTATACGCTCCGCCGGGAAATACCAGGACCGCCGGGCTCGCACCCGTCCCTTTGCTTGCCGGGAAAACGCTGAGCGTTGGCTTGCTGACATTCTTGATTCGGGTGACGGGCTTCCCGGCCACAAACGGTTCGCCGGATTCGCTGATCTCATTGTCCGGCGCGCTTACCCCGGGATTTTCCGGCGTGCCATTCGGCCAAAGCGGCAGCGTAACCTGCTGCGCCCGAACACAACTCGCTGCGGCGAGGAAAGCCAGCACAACGGCCAGCCCCCTAAGCGAGTAGAAAATCTTGCGAAGCATTCTCAGGTTCTCCGCGGCCGCATCACGCGCTTTTCATTTCGCAGGAGCGATAGATTTGCATCATCAGTTCCATGTCACGCAGGCCTTCGGCGCCAGACGTCTTCGGCTCTTTGTCCTGCACTATGCAGTCCGCCATGTGGTCCGCTTCCAGCAGAAACTGCATCGGGTCCGGCTCGTCCGGCGCATAATCCACCGCCTCGCCGCCCTCGAATTGAGCGGCAAGATGAGGCTTGTCGTAATTGAAGGCCGGCTCAACCGTCAGAGTCCCCTTCGAGCCGTACACCCGGAAATATCCCCGCATGTTCGCTCCGTAAGTGCACTCGCAACTCGCCAGCGTCCCGCTGGGAAATTTCATCGTCCAGGCCACGTTTTCCTCCACCTGCGCGAAGCGCCCGTCGCGATCCACCACGGAGGAATAGCCTTTCACTTCCACTGGCTCCTCGCCGGTAAGGTACCGGCTGGCATTGAGGCAATAAATTCCCACATCCATCAGCGGCCCGCCGCCAGCCAGTTTTTTATCCAGGCGCCATTCGTTCGGCGGGATACGAAAGCCGAACGCGCTTTGGATGGCTTGGATGGAGCCCAGTTTTCCTTCTCGAATCAATTGCACAGCGCGAAGATTTGCCGGCTCGTACTGGCAGCGGTACGCGATCATCAATTTTTTCTTGGCGCTGGCGCATGCCTGGATCATCGCGCGGCAGTCTTCCACCGTTGTGGCCATCGGCTTTTCGCACAGCACGTGTTTCCCGGCTTTGGCCCCGCGAATCGTGTATTCCGCGTGCATGCCGTTCGGCAGCGCGATATAGACGGCGTCGATCTCCGGATTTTGCGCAATCGTGTCGTAGTTTTCGTAGTTGTAGATGCTACTGGCGGGAACACCGTACTCCGCGGCCATGCGTTCAGCCTTGTCGCGGTGTCCGCTGACCAGCGCCGTCACACGCGACTTGCTGGAAGTTTTTACCGCCGGCATAAAATGCTGCATCGAAATGCGCCCGAGCCCCACGATGCAGTAGCCGACTTTTCGTTCGGCGCCGAGCACGGAAATATTCGGGAGCAATTGCGCCCCTGCACCCAAAGCAGCAAGCCGGCTGAAATCCCGTCGAGAAATATTCATGGCCCACCTCGTTGCGAGAGGGACCCTTTTATCACATTTTGCGGGTAGCAGCGCGCCCGCGCAAAAGGCGCGCTGAATTTTCAACGATCTCCCAAGAAATCAGTGGACGCCCGAAATTCACTTCAGGTGAATTTCTTCCTTCACAGGAAAATTCTGCGAAGAGCCGCCGACGAAAAAGGTGTATGCGCCCGGGACAAGCTTCCAGCTGTTCGTCGCTTCGTCGTAAATCGACAAATAGCGCGGGTCGATGGAAATTTCCATTTCGCGCGTCTCGCCGGCCTTCAGCAATACTTTGCTCCAGCCAACCAGGCGTTTCGGAGGTTCTTTGGCATCGGCGGGCAGAGCCGCGTAAACCTCCGCAACCTCCATCCCGTCGCGCGCCCCGCTGTTTTTCAGCGAAAACTTCACCGTCACCGGATTGCTTCCGTCCACTTTCAATCCGGAATAACCAAAGCTGGTGTAGGAAAGCCCGTGGCCAAATGGAAACAGCACTTCCTTGTGTTCGGCGTCATACCATTTGTAGCCGACCTTCAGTCCTTCATCGTAGTGCACTTCAAACGTCGGCTTGGCCTCTCCGCTCTTCATCACGTTGGCGATGCCCAATTGGTTTGCAGTGGGCAATGTCATCGTGGGATGCGGCATGTCTGCTTCCGAACGCGGAAACGTGATCGGCAGCTTGCCGGAGGGATTCACATCGCCAAACAAAACATTGGCAACCGCATCCGCGCCCTTGCTTCCCGCGTACCATGCCTCCAGAATGCCGCCGACTTTGCCGGCCCATGGCATCGTCACCGCCGAACCGCTCTCCACCACCACCACCGTGTGTGGATTCGCCGCCGCAACCTGCGCGATCAGCGCATCCTGGTTACCCTCCAGGGAAAGGTTCGGCAAATCGAAGTCCTCGCTCTCCCACTGGTAGACAAAAACCAGCGCCACGTCCGACTTCTTCGCCAGTTCCGCGGCGGCGGCGGGATTTTCTCCCGAGTTGAACTCCACCGCCGCTGCAGGTGCCAGCGCATGAACTGCCTTCAACGGCGAAGTGGGAAACCATACCTCCGACTTCCACTTTGGCGGAAAAGCTCCTTGTGGGTCCACCTGTGCGGATCCTCCGCCGGAGATCATTCCCATATCCGCGTGCGGCCCGATCACCGCAATCGAATGAATTTTGTTGCGATCCAGTGGCAGCAGGCTGCCTTCGTTCTTAAGCAGCACAATGCTGTTTTCCGCCAGGCGCCGGGATACATCGAAGCCGCCCTCGATATCCACCACACTTTTGCGGACCGGATTATCCACAATCCCCGAGGCGAATTCAGAGCGCAGCACGCGGCGGACATGCTCATCCAGCTCCGCCTGCGAAACTTGGCCGCTTTGGACTGCGGCTTTCAATTTTTCCCCGAAGAAATCCGCGAGCGGCTGTTCCTGATCCATCCCCGCTGCCGAAGCTTTCACGGTGCTGTGCGTCCCGCCCCAGTCGGAGACCACAAACCCCTTGAAACCCCAGTCCCTCCGCAGCACGTCGGTCAAGAGAAAATGATTTTCGCAGGCATAAACCCCATTCACCGCGTTGTAGGAACACATCACCGCGCCGGGATTTCCGATTTCGATGCCGATCTGAAAGGCCAACAGATCGCTTTCTCGCAGGGCTCGTATACCGATCACGGAATTCACTTCGTTGCGGCCGTTTTCCTGGTCGTTCACGGCGTAGTGCTTGATATCGCCGATCACGTGCTGCGCCTGCTCGCATTTGATGCGGTTGCCCACCATCGTTCCGGCCAGGATGGGATCCTCGCCTTGGTACTCAAAATTGCGCCCGTTGCGCAGTTCCCGCACGATATTCACACCGCCGCCAAGCGTCATGTTGTAGCCCTGGGCACGCAGCTCCCTGCCGATCAGCGCGCCATACTCGCAGGCCGCGTGGGTATCCCAGCTGGCCGCGCCGGCAACACCGGAAGGCAACGCGGTCGAGTAGCGCCCGTTCTGCGCGCTGGCGCGTATGCCATAAGCCGCATCGCTCATCTGGATCATTGGAATTCCCAATCGCGGGACGCCAAGAACAAATCCCGCGCCGCCATTGCCCAGATAAGCCTTGGGATTTGGAGGCGCCGGCCAGTCCAGCATGCCCTGGCCGTGCACAAGATCGATCTTTTCGTCGAGCGTGAGCTCCTTGAGCACCATCTCCGCGCGCTGGTCTGGCGAGAGACTTTTATCCATCCAGGGCTCTTTCCCGGTGGCCTGGCTCTCGTTCGGTTTGGGCTTTGGATCGGCGCATACTCGGGTACCGAAGTATCCGGCCAGGAAAATCAGCGGAAGCGCGATCAGGAATTTTCCGATCCAGCGAAAAGAAAGTCTCATCATCTAGGCTCCAAATGAAAAACGGCTCGCCCGATATGGCGGCGGTCTCAGACGATAAAGATAGTTTTTCGTTAAGTCAACTTACTCCGAGGGATAAAAATGTTTCTGTGACGTTAGTCTTGACGCGCGCAATACAGTGGACTACGTTCGACGGGTGTCTATCTGACTTACCTCTCTAGACATCGACAGTGGCTTGCCCGCTGTCCGCCCACCCCATAAGTCCAAAAACGCGGTCCCGCCCAGAAAGAAAGAGAAAGAAAATGACTCCAGATGAACTCAATAACCTCGCAGTTGAATTGAAACGTCTCGGTTCCGAATTAAACCTGTCGGACCAGCAGAAGGATCAGTTGAAATCCTTCCTGTCGGATAAGTACGAGAAGTTTCAGGAATACAAGAAGCAGAATCCCAACGTATCGAAGGAAGACATCGCTCAATACCTGTCCAAAAACCGTGCCGCTGGTCGGGAAAAGCTCGAAAAATTCCTCACCCCGGACCAGTTAGCCAAATGGGATGCAGAAATGGCAAAAGCCAAGGACTTCCTCAGTCAACGTGCCGCAAGCGCCTGAGCAGAATTCTCCTAGTTTCCAAACCTGATAGTTCCTTTAAAAACTTGCAAATCTCCACGGGCAATTATCCCAGCCGATTGCCCTTTTTTTATGCCCGCCAGTTCCAGATACTATCGTTCCCAATCCCCCGGTATCGTTTGGATGGAGGCACTCGCATGGCAACCTTTCCAGCGCAGTATCGAGCACAGTTTGATCTACGCATGAGCGAGTTCTGGTCTGGCGACCTGGGACTCACACTGGTCACGATTTCTCTGCTAGCGCTGGTGTTCATCATCACGCCGCTCCGCGAGGCAGGCCTTCCCGGACGCCTCTTCTTCGATCTGATCATCGTCTCGCTGATGATTTTCGGAGTCCTTGCCACCGAACAGAGTCGCCTCGCAAAATTCTCGGTAATCACTTTCGTCTTAATCACCGCGGCCTTTTTGGCTTTGGCGCGTTTCCATCCATCTCCGTGGCTACAACAAGTCGCCAGCGTTCTCTCCACAATCACCCTGCTTCTCTATGCATACATCGTGCTGGCGGTAATGTTCCGGGCCGGGCCGGTAAGTTGGAGCCGCATCCAGGGCGGCGCAAGCGCTTATATGCTGGTTGGGATGGCTTGGGCATCGGGCTTTCAATTGCTGGAAGAAATTCGGCCCGGTTCGTTCCATTTCGTCACCGCGCCGCGGAATTTCGACCAACTCATCTCTAAATTAACGTACTTCAGCTTTTGCACCTTAACCACCCTCGGCGGCGACGTGGTACCCGTGTCGCCGTTCGCGCGATCTCTCACCATCGCTGAAGCCATGATCGGCCAACTTTTTCCCGCCATCCTGATCGGCGCACTAGTAGCCATGGCTATGCAGTCGCGCCACAATTCCTGAAAAGTCTTTTCAACTTGGGCGTGTGATATTCTGCCGCGCATGTCACTGCGAAGTATTCTTTCTTCCGCGCTCCTCTTCCTTGCGCTAGCCGTCGCGCCAGCCGATGCCCGGGTTGCGCGCGTCGAAATCACTTCACGAACGGATGTGCTGAACGGCAAAGCGTTCGGTGACGCGGGTGCGTATGAACGCATCACCGGACGTGTCTATTTCCTGTTGCCGGTGGCGAATGCGCACAATCTTCGAATCGTAGACCTCGACAAGGCAGTGAATCTGAAAGAGGGCGAGGTGGAGTTTTCCGCAGAATTTATTGTAGTGCGTCCGAAAGACCCGAAAAAAAGCTAACGGTTCAATGCTCCTGGAAGTGCCCAACCGTGGCCGCGCGCGCATCATCGGCCTGGTGGACGGCGGCGACTGGAATCTGGCCGGCGACGCTGGCGATGCCTGGCTGCTGCGCAACGGCTTCACCATCGTGAGCCTTGGTTGGCAGTGGGACGCAGTGGGCGCCGATGCGCTGCGATTATTTGCGCCCATTGCAAAAGATCATGGGAAGACCATCACCGGCCTGCTGCGCGGCGACCTGATGCCGTGGCACACGATGCCGGAAATTCCGCTTGGCCATCTGATCACCGGCAGCATTGGCGGAGTGGAATATCCCGTGGCAGCGCCCAACGATCCGCGCAACGTGCTCACGGTCCGATCATCGCCGGACGCTTCCCGCACGGTGATTCCCCGCGGCGATTGGCAGTTTGCCCAAACCGTGGACGCCAAACTGGTCCCCAGCGATCGCCACATTCACCTGAACGACGGCTTCCAACCCGGAAAAATCTATGAATATGTCTACGTCGTCGCCGACCCGGTGGTAGCCGGCGTGGGCTTTGCCGCGATTCGTGATTTTGCCTCGTATGCGAAGCATGTTCCGGATTCCGTGTCGCCCGCGGTGCGCGTATACGGCGAAGGGATTTCGCAGAACGGACGCTTTCTCCGCGACTTCCTCTATCAAGGATTCAACGCAGACGAAGAAGGACGAATCGCGCTGGATGGCGTGCTGGCGCACGTTGCCGGAGCCGGCCGCGGGAGTTTCAACTATCGCTTCGCGCAACCTTCGCGAGACGCGCAACCCACCTCTTCGATTTTCTTCCCAACCGACATTTTTCCATTCACCGATCAACCCGAAATAGATCCAGTAACCGGTGAAACCGGCGGCCTGCTCGATAAAGCCGCCAGCGAGAATGCCGTGCCGAAGATCTTCTTCTCCAACACGTCCTACGAATATTGGGGTCGCGCCGCGGCGCTGATTCACACAAGTGCGGACGGAAAACGCGACGCTGCCCTCTCGCCTAGGTCCGCGTTTACCATTTCACCGGGTTACAGCATTTTCCCGGTCCGTTTCCGCCGGAAAAGGGAACAGACGACCTTTTCGGCCAGCAACCCGAATCACCGCTGCCCATAAAATACTTCTGGCGTGCGATGCTCTCCAATATGGACTCCTGGGTGCGCACGGGAGTGCTCCCGCCCGAAAGCAGTTACCCCAAAATCTCCGACGGCACGCTGGTGCCGCTGAAGCAGTACGCCTTTCCCGCCATACCCGGCGTGAATCTGCCGCACGAAGCGAATGCCGGGCAGCGCCTGGACTTCGGCCCCCACTGGCGCGACGGCATTCTGAGCGTGCAGCCGCCGAAAGTGGGCGAACCTTTTCCGGTGCTTGTCCCGCAGGTGGACGCCGATGGCAACGAGCGGGACGGCATCCGCTTGCCGGAAATCCGCGTGCCGCTTGCCACCTACGCAAGTTGGAATTTGCGGGATCCATCTATTGGAGCGTCCGACCAGCGTGTCTCGTTCGAGGCTTCCTATCTTCCATTTCCGAAAACCGAGACGGACCGGCAAAAACGCGGTGACCCGCGAAAATCGATTGCCGAACGTTACGCGAGCCGCGAAGCGTACCTTGCACAATATGCGGCCGCGCTCGATGACCTGGTGAAACAACGCTGGCTCCTGCCGGAAGACCGCGCGGCAATGCTCCATCATGGTGAAGAGGAATGGGACCTAGCGATCAAGTAAGAATGGCGAACACACTGGAGAATGCGGGCTTTGGCTCGTCAAAAATTCATTTGGGGTGGCAGTCAATGAAAAACGTACAAGCATTCATGCAGAAATCCGTCTGGAAATTTTGCGTCGCGGGAATTCTCGCGATCCCGCTTCTGGCCGCGCCCGCGCTTGCTCAGAATGATGGACGCGACCCGGAGGAACCGCTGCAAGGAAAGCCACAACCAACTCCGCTGCCGCGTCCCGCAGGTGCGATTTCGCCGCAAGACGTGGACGAAAAAACCATGGCCGCGCTGATCCACGAACTCGTGGGCTGCGGCACCCGCCTTTCCATCTCTTCCTGGACAGACCCGAAGCGCGGCGTGGGTTGCGCGCGCGACCACGTGATGGCGCGCTTCAATCAGATCTCCGCCGATTCTGGCGGCAAACTAAAAGTCATGGTGGACAAATTCGAAACCGAGTCCGAACGCACCAACGGCAAGGTTTCGATGGAAAATGTTTACGCAATTCTTCCCGGCTCTGATCCCAAGCTCGAAAAAACCTTGTTCATCGTCTCCGGCCACATGGATTCACTCTCCTCGCGCTGGACCGATCCCGTGCCGGACGCGCCGGGTGCGGACGACGACGCTTCTGGAACCAGCGTAAGCGTGGAAAGCGCGCGATTGCTCAGCTAAGATCGCGGCGGCTGGGAAAAGTCCATTTCGCGCCACGCTTCTCTTCGCCGCGGTTTCCGGAGAAGAGCAGGGCCTTCTGGGCAGCCAACATCTTCTGGAATGGACGAAGCAGCAGGGCTACACGGTCGGCGGAATGCTGGACGACGACATTGTCGGCGCCGATCTTGCTCCCGGCGGCCCGCATCGCGTGCGACTCTTTTCAGGCAACGGGGAAGTGGACGATTGCGATTCGCCATCCCGCGAACTGGCTCGAGCCGTAGAAGAGATTGACGGGCGCGCGGCGATTCGCATGATCTTCCGCGTGGACCGCTACGGGCGCGGCGGCGATCATTATTATTTCTACAAGGCGGGCCTGCCAGCCGTGCGCTTCACCGAACCGCTCGAGAATTACACGCACGAGCACCAGACACCGCGCACGGAAGACGGCGTGGAATACGGCGACTTGGAGAAATATCTCGACTTCCGTTTCATGGGCGATGTGGCCCGCGACAATGCGGAAGCCTTGCGCCAACTCGCCATGGCCCCCACGCCACCCACCGAAGTATTCCTGAAGGGAGCTGTTACTCCCGACGCAAAAATTTCCTGGGTCGCGGAGGACGACCCCGAACGCGCCGGATTTGAAATTCTCTGGCGCGAAACCACCGACCCGCGCTGGCAAGTCTATGATTTTGTCCCGAGCGCCAGGGAAATCACCCTTAAGGGAGTTTCCACGGACAACCATTTCTTTGCGGTTCGTGCCGTAGGCAAAAACGCAGCCCGCTCCATCGCGGTCCCCACGGTACCCGCGCAAACAAGCGCACTCCCCGCCAAAAAGCAATAATCCCTCGGCTAAATTCCCATATCTGGAAAATCATCCGCGCGCTGCCTGCGCCTTTTCCGGTTGATCCGTACCAGGACCCAATCGCCGACCGAATCGGTCCTATTCAACTCTATGATTCATAAGATTTTCTTAATTTTCTCGTTGAAAAACACGCGAAAAGTCGTAGATTGAATGCGAAATCAAAACCTTGCCGCCTCAAGGTCCAGGTGATTTCAGCTCTTCCCATTCGCCCCGTGTTGCTGGCATAGCCCATGTTTGCCAGGTATTTCCTCAGACTCCGGTGAATCAGGCAGTTCTGACTTCACTCGAATGCGAAGGCGCCGCATGAAACAGCAACGAGTTCTCCCGATAATTGGCATCACCCTCTTTTCGTTCGCGATGGCGTTCACGTCCGCCATGCATGCGCAAGATGCTTCCAAGCCCCACGACAAGCAAAAGTCCCGAGGATCTCAAACAACCAAGTACGTGCGTCCCACCGACCCGGCGTTGTACGTCGGCCCCGACACCTGCAAAACCTGTCACGAGGAACTCTATAACGGCTTCGCAAGCTCGCCGCACTTCGCCACCACCATGGACTCCAAGCTGGACGCGCACACGGGTCCCGAATGGCACGGATGCGAAGCCTGCCACGGTCCTGGCAAGGAGCACGTGGACGGCGGCGGGGACGTAACGAAAATCTTTACCTTTAAAGACGCCTCTCCGGCGCAGATCAGCGCTCGCTGCCTGGATTGCCACCAAAGCAGCCATGAACAGGACAACTATGGCCGCTCCGCCCACCTGCAAAGCGGCGTCTCCTGCATTGATTGCCATTCCCCTCACCACGCAAAGGAAAGCCAATACCTGCTGAAGGAAGCCTCACCCAAGCTTTGCTATAGCTGCCACCAGGATGTGCGCGCGCAATTCGCCCGGCCGTTTCATCACCGGGTCAACGAAGGACTCCTCCAGTGCAACGACTGCCACAATCCACACGGCGGATTTGAAGCCCACCAATTGCGCACAGCTGACGGGCAAGATGCGGTCTGCTACAAATGTCACGCCGATAAACAAGGACCCTTCGTCTACCAGCATGAAGCGAAGCTGGAGGGCTGCACCATCTGCCATTCTCCGCACGGCTCAACGAACCAGCGCATGCTCGTGCGGAACCAGGTCAACCTTCTGTGCATCAGTTGCCACTCCCTGAATGCCGATGTAGGACCTTCGGCCACACCGTCATTCCATAACCAGTCGACCAAATATCAGGCCTGCACGCTCTGCCACGTCGCCGTCCACGGCTCCAATACAAGCCCGGTCTTTTTTACACCTTGAGGAAAGGAGGGAAACGCCAATGATGACCGATACACGACAGGGAAGGAAAGCAATCATGAATCTCTTACACCGCTTCGGCTTCTGGTTTCTCCTCCTGATGTTGACTCTTGGATGCCTGGGATTTTCGCCGGCCCGTGCGCAACAAACTCCCGATCCAAAAGGACTCGACGAGGGAAATTACAACATCAAGCAATCCGTCGAATTCGGATACCGCTTCACAAGTATTGACGGTGACCAGCAGACCTACGACACCTTCGTGAACCTGCAACAAGGCCCGCGTCTGCTGGGTTTCACCACTGAGGCGAACTCCCTGGATCACCACGGCACTTTTTTCGACCGCCTCTATTTCAGCAACTTCGGCTACGGTGGCGATCCCAACAATGTCTCCCAGCTCCGCATCAGCAAGAACAAGTGGTACGCCTTCGACGGAATGTTCCGCAAGGACCAGAATCATTGGGATTATTCCTTGCTCTCAAATCCGCTGAACGCCCCGACGCTGATGCCCAACGCGCCGCCGAATTTCAATCCGGTGGTCAATGCCCCTTCCAATGTCGTGAACACCGCACTGATCGGCACCAGCCCCGCGGCTTATTACACCACCCGCAATATGCAGGATTACCGCCTCACCATCTTGCCGGATTCCAAGGTCCGGTTCCGCGTGGGCTACGACCAGAACACCATGTATGGCCCGGGCTTCAGCACCACCCACGAAGGCACTGATCAATATCTCACCCAGGATTATTCCATTCATAATCGCAACTACCGCCTTGGCGTGGATTTTCGTTTTCTCCCGCGAACCACCATCAGCTACGACCAGGTGTGGAGTTACTACAAGAACGATCTGGGCAGCACCGATACCAACCTGCAATTCTCTCCGGGTGTGGGTTTTCCGTCCGTGGACCTCGGCGTCCCCTGGAACACCAGCAGCCAGCCCTGCAGCAACACTTTTGCGCCCGGGGCAATCGTCAATCCCGCTTGTAACGCTTTTTCAGCTTACCTGCTGCACTGGCGCACGCGCCTCGACAGCCCCACCGAAAAAGTCACCGTCCAATCCACGTACTTCAAAAATCTGGAATTCGCCGGAACGTTCAGCTATACCGCCGGAGATCTCAGCGTCGACGACTATCAGCAGAATTACGCGGGTTTGACTCCAAAGGCCAACTTGTCCAACTTCGGCGAAACCGGTCCGATCAACGGTCGTCATGTGGCCACTTTTGCCGATTTTGGCGTGACCTGGCACATCAACGAAGCCGTCAGCTTGGTGGATTCGGTGCGCTTCAGCAACTGGAAAGAGCCGGCGCAATTTGCAGCCACGGATTGCTCATTCTTCAGCCCCAGCCTCATTGTGAATCCCAATGTCTTCTCGCCTACCGCAACGCTTCCCGGCGCGTGCGCTGCTCCGGCCAACGGCGTGCTCGACGCGACTCCCATGCACAACGGCAGTTCGGGTGGAGACATTGCCCTGAACCTCGACAGCAATTTCCTCAAGCAGCAGGATCTCTCCAACACCATCCAGATTCGTGTACAGATCAATCCGAAGGCCGGCGCTTATTTTGGATACGAGTATCGGGCCCGGGTCATTTCCGATAATTTCTTCAACAGCTTCGGCGGAATCTATTACCCCGACAACGCAGCGCGTGGAAACTGTGCCCCGGTGGATGCGGGACTCCCGATCAGCCAGGCCAATCTACCGGCAGGTTGCGCCTTGAATCCCGATGGTTCCATTTCCTATTCCTTCCCCGGCACCTACGCACCTCCCAGCGAGACGGATATCAACGAAAACCATGCCATTTTCGGGCTTTGGATCCATCCGTCCTCAAAACTGCGCGTGAGCGTGGATGGCAATATCATGAGTGCGAATAGGACGTTTACCAACCTCAGCCCCCTGACCTCGCAAGAGATCCGCATCAAGGCCAATTACCGGGCAGCCAGTTGGGTCAGCCTGAACGGAAACGCCAGTCTTTGGTACGGCCAAAACGATGTCCCAAATGTGAACGGTCTTCAGCACAATCTCAGTTATGGCGCAGCCGCCCAGTTTGTTCCCAGCGAAAAACTAAACATTGACCTCGGCTACAACTACAACAATATTTCATCCCAAATTCTGGTCTGCTTCACGGCCTCGGGTTCCTTGGCTGGCTTGCCAGCCTGTCCGGATGTGGCGGGCCTCGTGCAAGAGCTTTCGCCGTACTCAAGTAAGGTCAACACGGGTTTTCTGGACTTCTCCTGGAACCCAATTTCCCGGTTGACCATTCACGGCGGCGCAAATCTCTCAAGTGTAAGTGGTTCGCAACTGAACTTGACGCCCCAGAACCCCATTCCGACAAATGTGGCCGGCTCATTGAATTCAAATTGGTACGAACCTTATGGAGGATTCGACTTCCGGTTCACAAGTCATTGGACAGGCAAGGCCTTTTGGGATTATTACAGTTACCACGAGGATCCGACCGCTGCCTATCAGGATGTTTATGCGTCACGGAATTTCCATGGGAACCTCGTCACACTTTCTGTAAGGTACGCGTTCTAGCACGGCAGCAAGGTGGCAAGTGATTGCCGGCTCGCTGAATTCACGTCAGGGAGAGGGAACAAATGCAGATGAAAATAAAGTACTTGGGGACGGTCACACTGGCAGGAGCGCTGTTGGCGGGAGTCTGCCTGTTCAGCGCGCCGGCGAATGCCGATACCGCTGCTGGCGAGACTATGTTCAAGGCCAAGTGCGCTGGATGTCATGGCGCCGATGGTAAGGGCAAGGATGCAATGAAGACGATGGACATGGGTAGTGCCGATGTCCAGAAAATGAGCGACGCGGACCTCAGCACCATCATCACCTCTGGCAAGGGCAAGATGCCCGCGTACAAAACCTTGACGCCGGATCAGGTGAAGGATCTGGTTGGTTATATCCGCTCCCTCAAAAAGTAGTTTTTTCGAGGGAATTTGCCTACTTTTCGGCACGAAGCGCTTCTGCTCCGGGGCGCTCCGTGCCAATTTGAAGTACAAACCAAGGAGGAAGTAATGAAGAAAGTTCTCTCGGGAATCGCAATCGTTGGAATGTTGTGCATGGCAGGCTCGATCACCCTTGCCCAGGATGCTGCCAACGGCGAAAAGACCTTCAAGGCAAAGTGCGCTGGCTGTCACGGCGCGGACGCTGCCGGGAAGCCGGCGATGAAGTCGCCCTCGATCAAGGGCAAAACTGCCGATGACATCCAGAAGGTGATCGCCAGTTCTCCAAAGCACGCCAGTCTCAAAAGTCTGACCGCGGACGAAGTGAAGGACGTCGCCGCGTATTTGGGTACCTTGAAGTAGCCGTCTATTTACCTTCGGACGGTTTCGAATAAGTTCACCGCAGGGCCTGCTTCTCCAGGCTCACAGAGTATGGGCTAGTCCAGAGGCCCTGGCGCATCCGTCGCCGGGGCTTTTAAAACTGAAGAAAGTGGGCTTGGGGGCTTTCCGTATGGGCACAAATAACAGGGTAAGGGATTGGGCTCGCCTGCTCTATTACTTCAGTCAGAACACCATCAGCCTGGTCGGCGTGGTCCTGACAACCAGCAGCGCGCTCACACTAATCGCCTTCTGGATTTACGATTTTGTCCTGCCCGGTCCACCCCACCCGTATATTGGCATCCTCTTATTCCTGATTTTGCCCGGCTTTTTCATTTTGGGCCTGATTTTGATCCCGATCGGAATCTACTTGCGCCGCCGCCAACTGCGCGATGCCGGAGAACTTCCCCACACCTATCCCGAAGTTGACCTTAAGATTCCGATGGTTCGGAACAGTCTGCTGTTCATCGCGGCCGCTACGTTCCTGAATGTCTTGATTTTCTCTTTTGCCGCCTATAAAGGCGTTTCCTATATGGACACGCAGAACTTCTGCGGCCAGACCTGCCATACCGTGATGGCCCCGGAATTTTCGGCCTATCAGAATTCGCCCCACGCGCACGTAGAGTGCGTGGAATGCCACATCGGCCCGGGAGCCGGTTGGTTTGTGCGCTCCAAGCTTTCCGGTCTTCGCCAGGTGGTTGCCGTTACCTTTCACACCTATTCCCGCCCGATTCCCTCGCCGGTGAAGTATCTGCGCCCCGCGCGTGAAACCTGCGAGCAATGCCACTGGCCGCAGCGTTTCTCTGGCGACAAGTTCATCCTCAAAACCAATTATAAGGACGACGAAAAAAACACCGCGATGACCACGGCGTTGATCGTCAAGCTGGGTGGACGCGCCGGCACCAACTCCGTGGGCATCCACGGCCGCCATCTTGATGAAGGCTCACGTATTCATTACATCTCGATTGACGACAAACGCCAGGTAATCCCGGTTGTCTACTACACGGACGATCAGGGCAAAACCGTCGAATATGTTTCCACGGATATTAAGGCCAGCAAGGAAGATCTCGCGAAGGGCGAAAAGCGTTCGATGGATTGCATCGATTGCCACAACCGGCCCACGCACGCCTTTGAGTTGCCGGAAAATGCCGTGGACCTGCGCATGTCCCACGGATTGATCAGCCCGGAGCTTCCTTTTATCCGCAAAAAAGCCGTGGAACTCCTGAAAGTGAATTATCCGGATCGCGACACCGCGCAGAAGCAGATTATTGAAGGCGTTCAATCGTTTTACCGCACCAGCTACCCCGACATCTACAACAACAAGCGCGCCCTGGTGGAGCAATCCGCCGACAACATCGCCAAAATTTACCTGCGCAATATTTTTCCGGATATGAACGTGGGCTGGGGGGTGCACCCGAACAACCTGGGACACACCGATTTCCCCGGATGCTTCCGCTGCCATGATGGTTCCCACACCAGCGCCGACGGCCAGACCATTTCCAACGATTGCTCCGCCTGCCATAACTTGCTGGCGGTACAGGAGGAAAATCCCAAGATCCTGAAGGACCTTGGATTGCAGTAACTAAAAATTCGTGGGCCGCAACGGCCCGGAGGTAGCTTCCTATGAGCTCCAGACGAGCGGAGCGGCATGGCTGGCCGCAAATATGTGGCAGCCTGCTGTTCGCGCTGGTATGGGTGCTCGCTCCCACCCATGCTGCCGCAAAAGAGAAAACCGACTCACCGGTAAAAAGAGATGAAACGTGCCTGGCGTGCCATGGCACGGCGGGAATGAAGTCCGAAAAGGGCCGGGATATTTCCATCAATGCCGTCAAGCACGCCGCAAGCGCGCATTCTGTTCTCGGTTGCACCGATTGCCACACTTCCATCAAGGATTTCCCGCATCCGGCGAAAATCGCCAAGGTGGAATGTTCCACCTGCCACACCGATGAATCCAAGTCCTTTGCCGCCAGCGCCCACTCCCTGCTCGGCGAGAGCGCTTGCGCCTCCTGCCATGGCAGCGTCCACGAACTGGTGACAACGGAAAAACTTGCCCCCGCCAAATGTCAGGAGTGTCACGCGGAGGAAGTGAAACAGTTTGCCGACAGCATTCACGGGCAAGCCGCCAAAAAAGGCGATCCCGACGCGCCGAATTGCGAATCTTGCCACGGCACGATTCACAGTGTGAAACCCGCCAGTGAGTCAGATTCTCAAGTTGCGGCCAAAAAGCTTGCCAATACCTGCGCCAAATGCCACAGCGATGCCGGATTCCTTTCGCGGCATCTGATTCCCGTAGCTCACCCAGTCGATTCCTACGAGAAAAGTGTGCACGGTCAGAGCCATCGCCCGCGGAAGCACCGAGGCGGCGAATTGCAACAACTGCCACGGCAATCACGACATTTATCCCGCAAGGGACCCGCGCTCCCGCGTGAATCACTGGAAGGTGGCGGAAACCTGCGGCACCTGTCACAAGGAAATCTCCAAAACTTACGAAGCGAGTGTCCATGGCGTGGCCGTGCAGGCCGGGATGCGCGATGCTCCCGTCTGCGTGGACTGCCATGGCGAGCACCTGATTCTGGAACCGAAGAATCCCGGTTCACCGGTAAACGCCGCAAACGTTTCTTCGGAAACCTGTGGACGGTGTCACTCCAGCCCTCGACTGGCGCTGCTCTATGACCTGCCGGCCGATCGCGTGCCTTCTTACGCGGATAGTTATCACGGCTTGGCGCTGAAGGGCGGGAAACTCACCGCCGCAAACTGCGCGTCATGCCACGGCATTCACAACATTTTCAAGTCCGCGGACCCGCGTTCCACGGTGAACGCCGTCAATCTCCGGCAAACCTGCGGCAAATGCCACCAGGGGGCTGCGGAGGCTCGCTTCGCCGTTGGCCCGGTTCACGTGCAGACCGGCAGTGGTCCTAACCATCCCGTCGTGAAGTGGATTCGCTGGACGTACTGGGTGCTCATCCCAGCCACTCTCGGTTTCATGTTGCTGCACAATCTGTTGGATCTATTAAGCAAGCTGATCCGGCGCCGCCCGCGTCGCGAATCCAGCGAAGTTGTGCTGCGCATGAATCTTTGGTTCCGCGCGGCCCATTGGGGAATCATGGTCAGCTTCCCCACACTGGTGGTCACCGGCTTCGCGCTGAAATATCCAGACAGTTGGTGGGCCAAGCCAATGCTGATCTGGGAGGCCAGCGCCGGAGTTCGCGGCGGCTTGCACCGCGTGGCCGCCGTGATCATGATCGCGGCCACGCTCTACCACTTCGTGCATCTTGCATTGAAGAAACGCGACCGCTCGTTCCTCTGGGCCATGATTCCAACCATCAAGGATGCGCGCGACATGGTGGACGTGTTCCTCTACAACCTTGGCCTTTCGCAAAAAGAACCCAAATTCGCCAAATTCAACTACGCGGAAAAAATGGAGTATTGGGCCTTCATGTGGGGCACCCTAGTCATGGCCCTGTCTGGATTCCTGCTGTGGTTCAACAACTTTACGATGCGGCATTTTCCCAAGTGGATCTCCGATGCGGCTACGGCAATCCACTGGTATGAAGCGCTGCTCGCCACTTTCTCTATCCTGATCTGGCACTTCTATCTCGTGATCTTTGATCCCATGGTCTACCCGATGGACACCGCCTGGCTGGATGGAAAAATCTCCGCGGACCACTATCGCCACACCCGTCCGGCATACTATCGGCAACTGGTGAAAGAAGGCTTGGTGGAAACGCCGGAAGAAACCGCTCCCGTGGAGCACGCGCCGGAACCTGCGCACGGCGACGATTGATTCATTTCCACCTTGGCGGGGAAGCGGGAATCCGCGTCCCCTTGCCTTTTCTCATTTCTCTTAATCTTCACCGCATCCGTCACACCAGATCGGGGCACGAAAACGATTCTCCAACTTGTGGTAGTGTCTGCAAGGAGAGTTTTCTTTCCGCATGTCCAAGCGCCCCATTATTGAGCCGTTTCGCATCAAAAGCGTCGAGCCCATCCATGCCTCCACGCGCGAAGAACGCCAGAAACTGATCGAAGCCGCCGGCTACAATCTGTTTCTGATCGCTTCCGAAGCGATCCTGATCGATTTGCTGACCGATTCCGGCACCTCTGCCATGTCCACCGAACAGTGGGCGGCGATGATGCGCGGCGACGAATCCTACGCCGGCTCGCCCAGCTTCGCGCGTTTCCGCAACTCCGTGCAGGGCATCTTCGGCTTTCGCCATGTGATTCCCACCCATCAAGGGCGCGCCGCCGAACGAATCCTGTTCAACGTGATGTGCAAAAAGGGCGACATCGTTCCCAACAACACGCACTTTGACACCACGCGCGCCAATTGCGAATCCGTCGGCGCACAGGCCCTGGACCTTCCGGTTCCCGAAGCGAAGCAGCCCTCGCTGATTCACCCCTTCAAGGGCAACATGGATACCGCGCGCCTTTCCGAAGTGATCGAGCGCGAAGGCGCGAAGAAAATTCCTCTCGTGATGCTCACGGTAACGAATAATTCCGGCGGCGGCCAGCCCGTATCCATGGCAAATATTCGCGCGGTGAAAGAGATTTGCAAAAAGCACGGCATCCCTCTCTATATTGACGCCTGCCGGTTCGCTGAAAACGCCTACTTCATCAAGCTGCGCGAGCCGGGTTATGCCGCGAAAACGCCGATGGAAATCGCGCGCGAAATGTTTTCCTGTGCGGATGGCTGCACCATGTCCGCGAAAAAAGATGGCCTCGCCAATATCGGCGGCTTCCTCTGCACCAACGACGATTCCATCGCGCAGGCGGAAAAGGATCTTTTGATCCTCACCGAAGGCTTCCCCACCTATGGCGGCCTGGCTGGACGCGATCTGGAAGCAATCGCCGTCGGCCTCAACGAAGCGTTGGAGGAGGATTATCTTCACTACCGCATCGCCTCGACGGCTTTCCTCGGAGATCACATTGCCGCCGAAGGTGTGCCCATCGTCCAGCCTCCCGGCGGGCACGCCATCTATCTCGATGCGCGCGCGTTTCTCCCACATGTTCCCCCCGCACAGTTTCCCGGCGTCGCGCTGGCCAATGAACTATTTCTGGAAGGCGGCATCCGCTCCGTGGAAATTGGCACGCTGATGTTCGGCGAGCACGCGCAAATGGATCTCGTCCGCCTGGCGATTCCGCGCCGCGTCTATACGCAGAGCCACATTGAATATGTTGTGGAAGTGATTCTGGATGTCTGGCGCGGCCGCGAAGCGATTCCCGGATATGATCTGGTTCACGGAGCGCCGGTCTTGCGGCATTTCACCGCGCGACTGAAGCCTCGGAGCCATCAGGCATGAAACTTTCCATCGACCCGGCTTTGAAAAAGAAATGTCCCTCCGTCGCGCTTGGGATGGTCACAGCGCAGGTGAAGATCGCCGATTCCTCCCTGGAGTTGCTGGGAGAACTCTATTCCTGCGAAGCCGGCATTCTGAAAAGTGTGGATCCGCGCGCGCTGCTGGATGCGCCGGCAATTTCCGCCACGCGCACCGGTTATCGCGCGCTTGGCAAGGATCCCGCCCGCTATCGTGGTTCCGCCGAGGCTCTGCTGCGACGCCTCGTCAGCGGCAAGCATTTCCCGAACATCAATTGCGTCGTGGACATTATTAATCTGGTCTCTGTAGAGAGTCGCTTGCCCATCGGGCTCTATGATCTCGCGCACGTGCAGGGCGACGTGGTTTTTCGCGCCGGAAAAAAGGGCGAGACCTATAAAGGTATCGGAAAGTTCGATCTGAATCTGGAAGATCTTCCCGTGTTCGCCGATTCCGCCGGCCCCCATGGCAGCCCCACCAGCGATTCCGAGCGCACCATGGTGACCCCACTACAGAAAATGTTGCCGCTGTGATTGTTTCCTTTGGCGGCCCGCAACCCCTCGAAGCATGGTGCCGCCGCATGTGCCTGCTCTTCGAAAAATACGCGGGCGGCAGCGCCCTGCAAACCGAAATCATCACATAACGCCGCTTGTGGAACGATTCCGCTCACTGCCAGTTTGCGGTTAGGATGGGGGCAACCCCCATGCCCAGCATCTACGATCTGAAGCCAAAATTCCAAGGCATCTTGCGCCCGGTCACCAACGCGCTGGCCGGCGTGGGAATCACCGCCAATCAAGTAACGCTGGCGGCTCTGCTCTTGTCGTTCGCCACTGGCACGGCAATTTATTTATCTCACAGCCTGCGCATTCTGTTGCTGCTTCCGCTCGTGCTGTTTGTGCGCATGGCGCTCAACGCCATCGATGGCATGTTGGCCCGAGAGCACAACCAGAAAACTCCGCTCGGCGCCATCTTGAACGAACTGGGAGACGTTCTTTCCGACGCCGCCCTCTATCTTCCCCTCGCCCTTTTTCTTCCATTTGACCCCGCGGCCATTGTCTTGATCGTCCTGCTCGCCACCATCACGGAAATGACCGGCGTCCTCGGCGCACAGATCGGGGCATCCCGCCGCTACGATGGTCCAATGGGCAAGAGCGATCGCGCCTTTGTGTTTGGCGCTTTAGGATTGCTGCTGGGAATGAACCTGCCGATTTTTCCGGCCGTCCGCCCTGTTCTCTGGATTGTGGTGTTCCTGCTTGTTCTGACGGTTCTCAATCGTGCGCGCGGCGCCCTTCGCGAAATTCGCGGCATAACAAAATCATGAGTGACGGAATCCATCCGATCGCCAGCCTTCTGGCCGCCGTTGCGCGCGGCATCACCGGAGTCCAGGTGCAATGGGCAGGTTGCGAACCCAGCGAACGGCAGCGCATCTATTTTGCGAATCACACCAGTCATCTGGATTTCGTCGTGCTCTGGTCGGCATTGCCTTCGGAAATTCGCGCCCACACGCGCCCCATTGCCGCCAAAGACTACTGGCAAGAAACTCCCTTGCGCCGCTACCTGGTCGAAAACGTGTTCAAGGCCGTGCTGGTGGAGCGCGGCGCTATGTCCCGAGCGAAATCTCCGGAAGAAGCAAAATTCGTCAGCCGTTCCCTCATTGAAGATCTGGCCGGCGCTCTGGGCAAATCGAATTCCCTGATCCTTTTTCCGGAAGGCACCCGCGGCACGGGAGAAAAAGTCGGCGAATTCCGCGGCGGACTCTATTACCTGGCTCTCCGGCGCCCGGATGTGGAGCTGGTTCCCGCCTATCTGGAAAACATGAATCGCATTCTGCCCAAGGGCGAGTTTCTTCCCGTCCCGATGCTCAGCCTGCTCACCTTCGGGAAACCCATTCAAGTGGAACCCGGCGAAGAAAAACAAGCATTTCTCGAACGCGCGCGCGATGCCGTCAGCAGCCTGCGCCGGATCGGACCTGCCTGATGCTGCAAGCGATTCACGATCCCAAGCTGATGTGGCTCTTCGGCGGCGTGCTTTGCCTTCTGGTGATTTCCAGCTTGATCGGCGGCCTTCTGAAAGCGCGCCACCGCTCCGATGCCAGCCGCCCCACGATTGACAATCTGAACGCGCGCATCCGCGCCTGGTGGAAAATGTGCGCGATCTTTGCGCTCTCGTTGCTCGTGGGTCGCGTGGGCACGCTGGTGCTCTTCGCGATCATCTCGTTCCTCGCGCTCCGCGAGTACATGACCTTGGTGCCCACGCGCCGCGGCGACCACCGCACATTGTTCTGGAGCTTCTTCGTCATCATGCCGCTGCAGTATTACCTGGTCGGCATTCAGTGGTACGGCTTCTTCGCCATTATGATCCCCGTGCTGGCGTTCATCTTCGTCCCTTCCAGCATCGCCATTCATGGAGACACGGAACATTTCCTGGAGCGTGCCGCAAAAATCCAGTTCGGCCTGATGGTGTGCGCCTATTGCCTCAGCCACGCACCAGCGCTGTTGCTGCTGCAAATTCCCGGATTCGAAGGCCACGATGCCCGCCTGCTCTTATACCTGGTGATCGTGGATCAGATGAGCGATGTGCTGCAGTACGTTTGGGGCAAGCTGATCGGCCGCCACAAAATCGCCTGGCGCGTAAGCCCCAACAAAACCTGGGAGGGCTTTATCGGCGGAGTCGCCAGTGCCACGGCTCTTGGGAACCGCCCTGTGGTGGGTCACGCCGTTCACGCCGCTGCAATCCGCCGGCATGTCCTTCACCATCTGCATTCTTGGTTTTGCGGGCGGACTGGTGATGAGCGCCATCAAGCGCGACATCGGCATCAAGGATTTTGGCGTGGTGATCGAAGGCCACGGCGGCATCCTCGACCGCATCGATTCCCTCTGCTTCGCCGCGCCAATCTTCTTCCACCTGGTCCGCTACTATTTTGTTCCGTAGCGAAGGGCCCTCAGCGAGCCACAGGCTCCGCGCTGTGCGCGCCGCTGGCCACGCGTGCTTTCAAAAATCCCCGCGCCGCCAGTAACTCCGCGTTGAGCAACGCCGCCCCCGCCGCGCCACGCACCAGGTTGTGCGAGAGCAGCGTGAGCTTCACATCCAGAAGCGGACATTCCCGTACGCGTCCCACAACGGCCGCCATGCCATGCCCCGCGTTCACATCCTTGCGCGGTTGCGGCCGGTCATCTTCGTCCTGCACAACGATGGGATGTTTCAGCCCGGTCGGCAAAGAAGCCAGCTCCGGTGAAACTTCGAAACGCCCGCAGCGCCTCTCGCACTTCGTCGAGCGTCGCGGTCTTCTTCATCCGCAGCGAAGCGCACTCCATGTGCCCGTCAGCCACCGCCACGCGATTGCAATGCGCGCTGATGCCCAGGCCCGCTTCGATAAAGCGCGATCCATCCCACCGCCCCAGCAATTTCTGCGGTTCCGTTTCCATCTTTTCTTCTTCGCCGCTGATGTAGGGAACCACATTCCCCAGAATATCCAGCGATGGATACTCCCGGATAGCCCGCTCCCGAAACCGCCTGCATCGTCACCACAAAAATCTTTTCCAGCCCGAAGACGTCCGCCAACGGCTTCAAAACCAGAACCAGTCCCGCCGTCGAACAATTCGGATTCGTCACGATGAACCCCGTGTCGTACCCGCGGTTCTTCTGCTGCACTCGAATCGCATCCACGTGCGACGCATTCACTTCCGGAATCAACAGCGGCACATCCGCATCCATCCGGTGATTCTTGGAATTGCTCACCACGGGATAGCCCGCCCGCGCAAAGTCCTCTTCCGCTTTTCCCGCCACCGATGAATCCAGCGCGGAAAAAACAAAATCGCATTCCAGGCTCGGCTCCAGATCCCTTACCACCAGCTTTCGCGCCGCTTCTGGGATCGGTCCTTCCAGGTGCCACCGTGCCGCTTCCGCATACGCTTTTCCCGAAGAGCGCTCCGATGCCGCCACGCCCGTTAATTCAAACCACGGGTGATCCGCCAGCAGCTTCACAATCCGCTGCCCCACCATCCCGGTTGCGCCCAACACGCCGGCGCGCCATCTCTTCCCATCCGGGCGGCGGCTCACTGCGCACCTCCGCAATATCCGGCTTCAACGCTCGCGTGCACGATTTCTTGTGACAGTTCCAGACTCATCTTCGCGGCTCCTCATCGATTTGTTCCGCCGGAGTCACTCGGGAGGGGGTGAAACGAAAAAACCCACCGCCCGGTTCGCTTCGGGGGTGGGTTGGAAACTTTTGCTCGCTGGCTAGCTGTTTCTCCCGTCGCCCGAAGCGCATGTAGTGGACGTAGTGCTAGTCGTAGCCGTCGTAATGGACGGCTTCGCCGGGGTCCCGAGTCGCTTCGTTGCGCCAGCCAACATATTTCTCACCATATCACGGGCCGCATGAATTGCCAGAGCATTTTCCCGAATCTCCCTTATTAATGTTGCGAAAGCAAAATCACCCTAGCCGCATCCCTGCGACCCAGCGTTCCGAATTGGTACTAAAACTTGGCCCGTAAGCTTAAGTAAATACATTACTTATTCCCTGCAACTTTCCTGCTTTCCCCTGGGTTTAGAACCCCCAAGGGACGGGGAGGCTCCAGTGGCCTCCGGGGAATTTCGAAAGCTAATTCAAAAAGGGAGAATGTTTCTATGCACCTCAAGAAGTGGTCTCGCGGCTTATTTGTCCTCGCCTTGGTTGGTCTGGTCGCTGGATGCGGCAATAATTCCAGCAGTCCCTCCGGCACTCCAACTCCTCAATCCAATTCCGTTTTCGTCACCGGAACCGACGCCCCCCTCCCCAGCGTTGTTGGCTTCCGCGTGGACATCACCGGTCTCACGCTTTCAGACGGCTCAAGCACACCGGTCTCTGTCCTCAATGGAACGCAGACCGTCGACTTCGCGCGCCTCAACGGCCTGCGCACGCTTCTCGACATCAACACCATTCCCACCGGCACCTACACGCAAGCGGTCGTCACCCTCGCGAATCCTTCCATTGACTATCTCAACGTGACGAATCCCCAAACCAATCCGCCAACGCATCCCACCATCAGCACTCTCGACACCACGGCAGCCTCGAATCCGCAGCTTAGTCTGACCACCTCCACCGTCACCATCAATCTCGCGACTCCGCTTGTGGTTTCCGCTGGCGATATCGATGGCTTGCGTTTCGAATTCGACATCCGCAAGTCCGTCGCGTTGGATGGCAACGGCCAGATCACTGGCGCGATCACTCCGACTCTCGGTCTGAAGGTAGTCACGCCTTCGGACGCCGACGCCTACATCGATGAATTCGATGCGGGAGTCGTCAGTGTCAATGCCGCCGGCAACTCCTTCGTGATTCAAGGTCCCCACGGCCATCAGTTCACCGTCAACGTGAACCAGCAGACGGAATGGGAAGGCAACGAAACCATCAACGACCTCGCCACCGACTCCATCGTGGAAATTTCCGGCACGCTCGATCGCACCTCTGCGGCATTTCTCGCTGACACGGTAGCGATCGAATCCCAGAATAAATTCTGGGCGGGCGGTCTGGTCACCTACGTTGATCCTCCAGTGGGAACCGCTACGGACTTCGACATGTACGTGCGCAACGTGCTTCCTTCGGGCACGGGCTTCAGTTCCGGACAGATTTCCAATATTGCTCTCACCGGCCAGGAAAAGTATTTCATCCACTGGTGGCACAACAATTGGGGAAGCTTCTTGTTCACTTCCACCGGTCTGGTTCCCGGGCAGCACGTCAGCATCGCCGGCCCATTCAGCAACGGCCAAGTGACAGTCAAGCGCGTTGTGCTACGCCATTCCGGGCACACCGGCACACTGGTCACCGGGCAAACCAACACTTCCGCCGGAACGTTTGAATTCAACTCCAACGGTTTGGCCGGCGTTCTCTTCCAGGGACCCGTGACCGTGCAGGTCACTCCCTTCACGCGCTACTTTGGTGGATTAACGGGACTTGGTGATCTCACCGGTACAACGGCGCTAGACATCCGCGTCGTCGGCCTGGTCCTCAAGACCAACACCGGCGATCCCATCTTCCTGGCGTTCAGCGTGGAACAACTGACCAACTAACCGATCGCGACATATTCTTTGTCGCAGCGCGGCCGCTTCGCTATCCGGGGCGGCCGCCTTTTTTTAGCAGGAGGAATCAAACAGCAGGCTGGAGCACGTCAATCCCGATTCCGCTTTCTGCAACTCCGAAATATCCACCGATTCCACGCGGAATCCCTTGGCTTCTATCAGCGCCCGCGTTTTGGGGAACGACGCTGGAAATATCACGGCCTCGCCGATCGCCAGCGCGTTTCCGGCGTGAGGTTCCGCCGGGTCCACATCCACCCAGTCAAATCCTTCCAGGCGCTTCCATTCGAACCACGCGCGGTTCCCCAGCAGCACATTTCTTCCCAGGTACGTCACCGCGGATTTCAGATGCAGGCATCCCGTCACGGGAACGGCTGTCACTTCATATCCATATCGCCCGGCAATCACCGCCAGTTGCCGGATCCCCTCGGGATTCGTTCGCAGGGTGTGCCCCACAAAAATCTTTCGTCCCACGCGCAGAACATCCCCGCCTTCCAGCATGCCCGGAAGCTTGATGTGCGCCAGTTTCCGGTAAGGCTCCAGCGCCACTGCCAGCGAAGACGCTTCCTTCCTGCGCGTTTCCGTGCCCAGCGTGCAAATCACCGCCGTTTCATCCAATACCAGCGCGGGATCCTCCACGAACATGGAGTCCGGCAAGTCCCGCTCTTCGGGCAGGGAAATCACGCGCGCGCCCAGTTTCTCCAGTGCCGCTTCGTAGGCGTGATGCTGTGCTCGCGCCTTTTCCATATCGATTGGTTTTCGTTCGATAAAGCTCAGTTCGCAATTCGCCAGGGAGGAACTTACCGCTCGTGTGATGGCCGTCAGCATTTTTTGAATGTATCAGAGACGCCGGGTCCGGGGCCACCCGTAGATGCCGCGCCGCAACAACAGTTCACCTTCCACGCGGGAAGCTATATATTCATAGGCAACCCTGCGCCGCGCAGCGCGTTGGAACATTCAAGGAGAAGCCCCTCATGTCGGATGGAATACGTCGCATTGCCGCTCTCGGCATTCTCTTGCTGGGCACCGGACTTTTATGGCTGGCCACGCGTTCAACCGATGACGCGGCGAACGCTAAAAGCGATCAGAACGCCACGCTCTCCGACGCGCGCCAGCGCGCCGCCTCCAATGATCCGCGACTCAAGGGCGCCTATCGCTACGAAGAGGGCGGTTGGGTCTACGTGCATCTGGAGGGCGACCCCGCCACGCTCGGCTTTCAACACGGATTTCTGCTGGCACCGGAAATCGAAGACGCGTTTCCCGCCGTCAGCACGAATATGATGCATTCCTCCAAGCGCGACTGGGCTTTTTTCCGCCAGGCCGCCCGCGAAATGCTTTGGCCAAAAATTGACGAAGAGTACCAGCAGGAACTCCAGGGCATCGCCGAGGGATTGAACGCGCGTACTGGATCAAAGCTCGATGTCTACGACATCGTCGCCTTCAACGCCTTTGAAGAGTTGCCGGACTACTACGTTCCCTGGCTCAACAAGCGCGAAAAGACGCCCAATCCTCCGAACCTGAAAAGCCCCGGCAATTGCAGCGCGTTTGTCGCCACTGGCAGTTGGACAAAAGACGGCAAAATCGTCATCGCCCACAACAATTGGACCAACTACATGAACGGCGAGCGCTGGCGCATCATCTTTGATATTCAGCCGAAAAACGGCTATCCGCATGTTGATGGACGGCTTCCCCGGCGTCATCGCCAGCGACGACGATTTCGGCATCAATAGCGACGGCCTGATGGTCACCGAAACCACCATCACCCAATTTGAAGGTTGGGACCCGAATGGCAAAGCGGAATTTGTCCGCGCCCGCAAAGCCCTGCAATATGCCGGCTCCATCGACGAATATACGAAAATCATGCTCGACGGAAACAATGGCGGCTACGCCAACGACTGGCTGCTCGGGGATCGCAAAACCAACGAAATCGCGCAACTCGAATTGGGATTGAAGGCCTACAAACTCTGGCGCACCAAAGACGGCGTCCTTGCCGGATCAAACTGGGCGCGTGATCCAAAGGTATTGAAACTCGACGCGCCAGAATTTAATTCCAGCGATATGTCGAGCTCTCCCAATGCGCGCCGCGCCCGCTGGGAAGAATTGCTCAACGAAAACAAAGGAAAACTAGACGTGGAAATTGCTGAGAAGATGCTGGGCGATCACCTTGATTCCTTCCAGAAAAAAGAAGAAGCCAACGAGCGCACGCTCTGCGGTCACGTAGACGCTTCGCCGCGCGGCATTGCAATCTGGGCTTGGGGCCCCAACTACCCCGGAGGCGCCGTGCAAGGCAAGGCCACAGACTCCGCGATGGCCGAGCAACTCCGCCTTGTCGCCCGTATGGGCCATCCCTGTGGCGAACCGTTCCACGCCAAGCCATTCCTAGCTGCCCATCCCGAGTTCGCGTGGCAAGAACCCTATTTGCGCGACATGCCCGCCGGCCCTTGGACCGAATTCCACGCCGGCGAAATCCCAGTCGCCCAACAATAGCAAGCGTTGCAGCCAAGTCGGCGAAGCCAACAATGTCATCCTTAACCAAACCGACTAAGCGAACATTGTCATCCTGAGGCCCCGATTCCGATCGGGGCCGAAGGATCTCAACCATAACCTCTTCTTCGTCTCATCCATTCATATCCTTCGTGTCGCGTCACAAATCAGTGCCGCCCCACCCGGCACCGCAATCTCCACCCGCGAAGGATATTTACTCGACCGATAAATCCTTTCCGTCGCCTTCTGATAGTCCGATTCCTTCGCCTCAAAAATATTCGGCACAAATTTCTGCGGATTCCGGTCATAGAGCGGAAACCACGTACTCTGCACCTGCACCATAATCCGGTGACCCTTTTTAAAAACGTGGTCCGCCGTGTGCAAATCAATCGTGAATGGCGTGATCTCTCCCGGCACCAGCGGCTCCGGTTTGGAGTAGGAATTCCGATAACGTCCGCGGAATATTTCATCCGCAATCATCAATTCGTAACCCGCCAGGCTCAAATCGGAATCCGCCTTCTCCGGATACACATCAATCAATTTCACCACCCAGTCCGCATCCGAACCGGTCGTTGACGCAAACAGCTTTGCGGTCACCTGCCCGGTCAAAGTCACATCCTCTGTCAATTCGTCGGTCTCCCACGTCCGCACATCCGGCCGCTTCTCCACAAACCGCTGGTCCTGCACCAGCCAGGTGTACCAGCGCCCCGGATGATCCGTCGGGTATGTCTCGTCGATGGGCCGGTTGCGGTAAGGCACGGGATTTGCCGGATCGCTCACATAGGAATCGAACGCCTCAGCAGAATCGCTCTTCGGTGCATCAAAACTCAATTTTCCATCCGGCCCGAAATAGAGACCTCTGGTCTTCGCATCCTTCGGCGGCCACGAATCAAACTGCGCCCAGGTGTCACTCCCGGTTTGAAATACGAGCGCCTCTTTCAAAGGCAACTTGCCCCTTGTCATGCAGCCAATACGCAAACCACGGCGCTTCCACCTGCGTCCGAAAATATTCTCCCGTATTGCTGTGAAACGGGATCGACCCCAGAAAATTTCCGGGGCCGCGCGCCCAGCCTCCGTGATTCCACGGTCCCACCACCAGAAAATCCATGTGTGCCGCGTCGTTCTTTTCCAGGTTGGCGTAAGTAGCCATCGGCCCGTAAAAATCCTCCTGATCCCACCAGCCGGCAACGTTCAGATTCGGCACCGTCGCCTGGTGCAGCGCGCTGGCAATCGCTTTGCGAATCCAGAAATCATCGTAAGCCGGATGCTCCACAAAACTGTTCCATGACGGAATTTTCCCGTGCAGATATTCCTTATTAATATTCGAAAGCGGCCCCACCCGCAGGTACCATTCGTAAAGATCATCGAGGTCAAATTTTAATTCCCCGCGTTCCTTGTTGGATTCCATTGTCGTCGCGTACTCATACCCATAACTCAGCCGAAACGCCCCATTATGAAAAAAATCGTCGCCCAGCCACGTGTCGCCCATGCACGCCTGCTCGCTCACGGCCTTCAACGCGGGGTGCGGATTCACCAGCGCCATCGCTGCCAGAAATCCGCCGTAGGAAATTCCCGCGATGCCCACGCGCCCGTTATTGTTGGGCACGTTTTTCACCAGCCACTCGATCGTGTCGTAGGTATCCGTGCTTTCGTCCACCCCCTTCGCGTCGCTGGCATCGTGCACCGGGCGGTTCATCACAAACTGTCCCTCGGACCCAAATCGTCCTCGAATGTCCTGGAACACCATCACGTACCCGTCCGCAAACATATGCTGGAAGCCGTAGAGACTCGGACTATAGCCTTTGTCTTTGGCGGAAATTCCGTAAGGCGTGCGCTCCATAAAAATCGGCAGCGCCTCCTTCGCATCCTTGGGAGTGTAAATCTCCGTGTGCAGTTTCACGCCGTCGCGCATCGCGATCATCACTTCCCGTTTCTCAAACAACTTCGGCAAATCCGGCCGCCCCATCCCCTGTCCCCACGCGCTGGGAGCGATGCCCCACACACAGCCCCAAAACACCAATAAATCGCTGAAAAGTACGCATATTTTGAAAATCCCCCTGATTCCCCACAAAATCGCCGCGAGCATACCATATTGCGGCGAACCCATTGGTGGCGCGCCATTCCTCTGCTAAAATAGAGATTCATAGCACCGCACCTGAATTGATGAAGAAAGGGTTCGTCCGGGCTGCTGGCTGTTTCAGCAGCTATTTTTGTCTAAAGACGCTTTTACCAAACATGACCAAAGAGATTCGCAACATCGCCATTATCGCCCACGTCGACCACGGCAAAACCACACTCGTCGACACCATGCTCCGTCAGAGCGGCATTTTCCGCGCCAACCAGGAACTCGTTGAGCGCGTGATGGACTCCAACGACCTGGAGCGCGAGCGCGGCATCACCATTCTCGCCAAGAACACCGCCCTCTTTTTCCACGATACCAAGATCAACATCGTGGACACCCCCGGCCACAGCGATTTCGGCGGCGAAGTCGAGCGCGCCCTTCGCATGGTGGACGGCGTCGTCCTCCTCGTGGACGCCAGCGAAGGTCCGCTGCCGCAGACCCGCTACGTCCTGCAAAAGGCCCTCGCCGCCAAGCTTCCTCCAGTCGTCGTCCTCAATAAAATCGACCGCCCCGACGCGCGGCCCGAAGAAGTCCTCAACGAAATCTACGACCTGTTCATCGATCTGGACGCCACCGAAGACCAACTCGATTTCCCCATCGTCTATACCAACGCCCGCGCTGGCGTGGCCCATCGCAAAGTTGGCGACGAATCTAAAGATCTGCTTCCTCTGTTCGAAGCCATCGTCAACAAAATTCCGGCACCCACTGGCGATCCCTCCGGCGTGTTGCAGCTTCAAGTCACCAATCTGGACTATTCCGAATTTCTCGGCCGCCTGGCCATCTGCCGCGTCTTCAACGGCACCCTCAACCGCGGCGAGGAAGTCGGCATCAGCAAGCTCGACGGCAAGCTCCAAAGCACCAGAATCACCAAGCTCTTCACCTTTCGCGGCCTGGAGCGCGATGAAGCCGAAACCGTTGTAGCAGGCGACATCGTAGCCATCGCCGGCGTGGAAGGCATTCAGATCGGCGAGAGCCTCACTTCGCTCGTGGATCCCCAGCCGCTCGAGCCGCTAACGATTGACGAGCCGACGCTGGCCATGATTTTCAGCGTCAACTCCGGCCCACTCTCCGGCCGCGAAGGCAGTTACCTCACTTCGCGCGACCTCCGCGATCGCCTCGCCAAGGAATTGCTCACCAACGTTTCCATCCGCGTGGAAGACACCGATACACCGGAATCCTTCCGCGTCCTCGGCCGTGGCGAACTCCAGCTCGCCATCCTGATCGAAACCATGCGCCGCGAAGGCTTCGAGTTGATGGTCGGCAAACCGGAAATCGTGGTGCGCACCGAAAACGGCAAGAAGCTCGAGCCTCTCGAGCGCCTGGTGATTGATATTCCGGAAAATTTCATCGGCATCATCATGGAAACCATCGGCAGCCGCCGCGGTGAAATGCTCAAGATGAGCAACCACGGCTCCGGCCGCGTGCGCCTCGATTTTAAAATTCCCTCGCGCGGCTTGATCGGCTTGCGCAGCCAGTTGCTCACGGACACGCGCGGCACCGCTCTGATCCATTCCATTTTTGAAGGTTGGGTGGAGTACGGCGGCGACATGGCGCTGCGTCCCACCGGTGCGCTCGTCGCGGATCGCGCCGGCGTTTCCACGGCCTATGCCCTTTGGGGCCTGCAGGAGCGCGGTGAACTCTTCATCGGCCCGACCATCGAAGTCTACGAAGGCATGGTCGTGGGCGAAAACTCACGCGAGCAGGACATGGAAGTCAACGTCACCAAGGAAAAGAAGCTCACCAACATGCGCTCTTCCTCGGCCGACGAAGCCATCCGCCTGATTCCCCATCGCCAGCTCAGCCTCGAGCAGGCCATCGAATTCATCGCCGACGACGAGTTCGTCGAAATCACTCCCAAATCCATCCGCTTGCGCAAAAAAGTCCTCCAGGCCGGCAAACGTCCCCGCCGCTGGCAAGAAATCCGCGCCAGCCAGGAAGCCGCCGGCTAAAAAACAAGTAGCGACAGGCTTTAGCCTGTCGCGCTTTCCAACAAAGACACGCGGCGATGCTCAAGGCAGCAGCGCCTTCCCATCCGCGCTTGGCAAAGAAAGCCCCGCCTCCTTCGCCAGCGTCGGCGCGATATCCCGCATATCAATCACGCCCAAATCTTTCCCCGCGGGCACTCCCGGCCCCACCAAAAAAAACGCCGCGCGCAAATCCGGCACGTCCGGCAACTCTCCATGCGTGCCACCTGGCTTTATTTTTGACGTCACTGGCCCGGTGAGAGACGCCCCTGTCCTCCACCCCGTTTTCAAACTCACAAAAAACGAAGCGTCCGGATAACCGCCTCGCTTGTGCAATTCCTCCGCCTCCAGCACGCGATCGATCCCATTCGCGGGCTCGCTGGCAAGCTTCGCCAGCAGCGCGCGCACTTCCGCAAGCGTGGCCTCATCGTTTGGGTCTTTCAGCACAATCGCCGCCGATCCGCCGGTTTCCCACGGCATCGCCCGCCAGTCCGTCACCGCGCCTTTTTCATCGGTGGAAAACAGCTTCGCATCATGAAATGCCGGGAACAGATTCAGTTGCTGGTCGTAAGTGGTAAATCCATGATCGGAAACCACCGTCACAAAAGCTCGCCCCGGGGCCACGCGCTCCGCCGCCTGTCGCACGCTTCCAACCACCTCGTCCAGTTTTTCCAGCACCGCAATCGCCTGCGGGCTGAACGGCTGAAATTGGTGCTCCGCATGGTCCAGCGCCGTCAAATGAAGTGTCAGCAAACTCGGGTGTTTCGTTTCCAGTATCCACACCGCATATTTTCCGCGCACCTGATCTCCTTCCACGCTCAGATCGCCTCCGCCCCGATACTCGCCAATCGCGGCTTTCCCTTCGTCCAGCAATCCGGGAGTCGCAATCACGCGCAACAGTTTCATGTCATCGGGGGTCCCCGCACGCCAATATTCCGGGATGTCCCAGGTAATCTTCGCCCCCGCGGTCACCGGCCACTGGATGCTCGCCGTCGTTCGTCCCGCCGCGGCCGCAGCGCTCCACAATGTGGGCACCCGAATATCTTCGGCGTACCAATACCATCCCTGGAAATTTTTCCCCAGTGGGTCGAATGTCGTGTTCGCCAGGATGCCGTGCTTCGCCGGCCACACGCCGGTCATCAATGTGGTATGGCTGGGGTAAGTCACAGTCGGTACCACACCCGTTACGCCGTCCGCATACGTCCCCTCTCGCAGAAATTTCCGCAGTTCCGGCACCTTCGCCCCATGCTCGTCCGCTGCGGTAATGTAATCCGGCCGCAACCCATCCACCGAAATAACCACCAGTAGCGGGACCGGCTTCTCTTGCGCCGCCAGTCCTGAAACTCCAATGAAAAACCCCACGCTTCCTAATACCGCTCCCAACCAGCTCTGTATCCTCTTTAGTTTCATCATTCGCACCCGGCGTTTCCCCTGCGCATGAAATTGATGTACAGTAAATCACACGTAGCTTTCGCCCCGAGCTTTGCATAAACTCTGTTGCTCGCCCGTGAAATTGTGGCGGTTGCGTCAATCTTCGCTTTTGCCAGGACGGTGTCTGTGAACATTTCGGATCCGAGTTCCGCCAACGGCCACCGGCCGCACGCCACAATCGCGGCTACTGCCACGGCTCTCCCGCCTTTCCGCATCACCCGCGATGACGTGAAATATTACTTTGGCCGCGTTTTCGAGGTCCCTGAACGCCGCGTTGAGGCCATGATGGCCATCGTTGACAACGCCCAGGTCCATAATCGTCATTCCATTTTTCCGATTGACTACACCATCGAACCGCGCGCACTGTGCCAGACCAACAATGAGTATATCGAGCATGCCGTAAAACTCGGACGCGAGGCCGCGGAAAAGTGCCTCGAACGCGGCGCCATGCGCCCCGAAGATATCGACCTCATTATCACCGTTTCCTGCACCGGTTTCATGATTCCTTCGCTCGACGCCCACTTGATCAAGCTGATGGGTTTCCGCTCCAACGTTCGCCGCATGCCATTCACCGAGTTAGGATGCGCCGCCGGTGCCATGGGACTTTCGCGCGCCGCCGATTTTATCGCCGCAAACCCCGGCAGCAACGTGCTGATAATCGCCGTCGAATTGCCCTCCCTCACCTTTCAACGCAAGGATATTACCCAGGCCAATCTGATTTCCTCCATTCTCTTCGGCGATGGCGCAGCCGCGGTCATTGTCACCGGTCAAGAAAGATCCGGTCCGCAAATTTTGAAGACGGAAACTTATACGTTTCCCGATTCCCTCGGAGCCATGGGTTTTGATCTTCGCGACTCCGGCTTCCACATCATCCTCGCCAAAGACGTTCCCGAAATGATCGGCGCGCGCATCAAGGAACTTGTGCAGGGCTTCCTGTGCCGTAATAGAATAACGCGCGAAGAGATCAAGGGTTGGATCCTGCATCCCGGCGGCGCTCGCCTCCTCAGTACCATTGAGACCCAACTCGGTCTTTGCAAGTGCGACACCCAGCCTTCCTGGGACATCCTCGGCAACGTCGGCAATCTTTCCAGTGCTACCATCCTCTTCATTCTTCAGGAGTGGTTGGAGAAGCGTCCGCTCAAGACAGGGGAACACGCCGTCGCCGCCGCCTTCGGCCCGGGCTTCAGCGCTGAATTCCTGCTATTGCAATGGAACTGAGTGTTATCGCGTATCTCGTACTTCTCGGCATCGTCGCGCTTCTGCGTTTGTACGAACTGCGCATCTCCCGTCTTCACCAGCGTGAAATGGTTGCGCAGGGCGCCTCCAAAGTGGAAGAGCCGCGCTTCCGTTGGATGGTTCTCCTCCACACCGGTGTTCTGATTGGCGCCGCCTGCGAAGTTGTCTTTCTGCACCGTCCTTTCATCCCCATTCTTGCCGCCGTTTGCTTCACCATCTTTCTCGCCGCGAACGCCGTTCGCTGGTGGGTGATCCGTACCCTGGGTGAGCATTGGAATGTGCAGGTGATGAATTCCACCGGCTTGGGCGTAGTCACTTCCGGCCCATTCCGTTATGTGCGCCACCCGAATTACGCCGCTGTCTTTGCCGAAATGTTGGTGCTCCCCTTGATTCACACCGCCTGGATCACCGCTCTGGTTGGCTCCAGCGCCCATGTTTTGGTGCTCTCGCAGCGCCTCTCCACGGAAGAAAAAGTCCTTTTTTCGGATGCCCATTATCGCGAAGCTATGACTGGCAAGCCGCGGTTCCTTCCTGGCCTGTTCTGAGGCGGACTTGCATGCGTTACGTATCAGCTTTAATTGCCGTTGCGGCTTTCGGCATCATCCTCTCCCGCGCTCAACCACAGGGACAATCCTCCCCTAAACTCAACTCTCCCGCATTCAGCACCGTTCCCGAATTGAAGAAGGGCTACGATCTTCTGTACGAACAAAAATTTCCGCAGGCGCGCGCGATTTTCGCCGAGTGGGCCGCGAAAAATCCCACCGAACCATTTGGCCAGGTCTCTATCGCCGCCAGTTATCTCTTCGAAGAATTTTATCGCCAGCAGGTCCTCACCAGTGACTACTTCCTGGACGACAAGCGCTTCCTCGGCGGCATCACAGGCACGCCTGATCCGGGTCGCATCAAAGGTTTTGAAGATGCAGCCACTCAGGCCCGCGAACTGGCCGCGCAACGTTTGAAGCAGAACAAACACGATCCCGAGGGTCTTTTCGCCCTCACTCTTGCCGCCGGTATGCAGTCAGATGCGGACAGCATACTCCTCAAGAAACACTACGACGCCCTCAAGCATCTGAAGGAAGCAAACGCCAGCGCCGAACTTCTCCTCGCCGATCATCCCGATGCCTACGATGTCTATGTTGCTCCCGGTATCGCCTACTACGTCATCGGATCGCTCTCCGGTTCCGCTCGCTTCGTTCTCTGGTTTGGTGGCGTCCATGGAGACAAGAGCCTCGGCATGAAAAAAGTGGAACAGACCGCTGACAACGGCAATTATCTGAAACCCTTTGCCCAGATCCTTCTCGCCCTTTCCGCGCGCCGGGAAAAAAACGACGCCCTCGCCATCAAGAACCTGAAAGAATTAACCGAGGAGTTCCCAGGTAACACCACCTACCAGTCGGAATACGACAAAGCTGCTCGGGCGGCCCATCCCCACCCCCATGGGTCCAGCTCAGTAAGCTTTATCTGCCTCTTTTGCGACTCACAGCTTTAACTCGACTTCGCTGCGCTGCGTGTTTTCTTCCCCACTGACCCCCAATCTGGGGGTTACCGCTCACATCCCCGGCCTTGAAAAGCCTCCCCAACTGACAATCCGCTTGTTTTCAATTCATTAGCAAAGGTTCAGTTTGGTGCGCCAACTGCCTTTCTACTTACCCGATGGCTTCGAGCGCAATCGTAATTTCTTCGCTTCCGGAACTGAGGAGCACCATGCAAGGCAGGGATGTATATCTCGACCGCATCACCACCGAAGTGGAGGAGGTCGCTTCCCGCGTCACCCTGTTGAAAGGGCGTTTCGCCAAGCAAAAAGTCAGCGTCAAGCTGGACCATTATTGGGAACTCGACTACGTCCGTACCCGCTTTACGGAATTCAAGCGTCGCATTCAGCAACTGGAGGACGCCGACGACCAGGAACTCGCCAGGATCCAGGAAAACGTGGACCTCGCCTGGAAGGATTTGCTCCAGGCTGTGGACACGCTGACGGCCGCGCTTAACTAAAGTCACCTCGCACAGATTTTTCGGCTGAGGCTCTCAGGAGCAGTTCGCGAAACGACAAGAAAGCTGGTGTAGGACAGCAAGATACCGGCGGAAACAAGGCGGGTTTGCGGCTAGCAGTATTCGTGGCCGCACCAGAGGCAGGAAGGGAACAGGTCCCCCTCCTGCCTCTCCTTTTTACGGGAATCCACGCCGCGGAGCGCTGCTACAATGCTGCTTCAACCTGAAAGGTGGTCCGCCATGTTTCAACCCGGTCTTCTGAAGGATCGCGCCATTTTCCTGACCGGAGGCGGCACTGGCCTTGGCCGCTCCATGGCCCTGCATTTCGCAAAATTGGGCGCGCGCCTCTTTGTGGTTGGTCGCCGCGAAGAACCCCTGAAATCCACCTGCGATGAAATCCATCGGGAAGGCGGAGCCGCGGCATTCGCCACCTGCGACGTGCGCGATTTTTCTGCCGTGGACGCCGCCTTCGCCGCCGCTGAACTGCAATTCGGCGAAATCGACACGCTGGTCAACAACGCAGCGGGCAATTTCATGGCCCGCACCGAAAAGCTTTCTCCCAACGCCTTTAACGCCGTCGTTGGCATCGTCCTCAACGGCACCTTTCATTGCACGGAAGCTTTTGCCAGACGCCGCATCGAAAAAAAACTTGGCGGCAACATTCTCAATATCTCCACCACCTATGCCGCCGCGAATTGCGGAAGTGGTTATGTGGTTCCTTCTGCCTGCGCAAAAGCCGGCGTGCTCGCAATGACCACTTCACTTGCCGTCGAATGGGCGAAATATCACATCCGCGTCAATGCCATTGCTCCCGGCCCCTTCCCCACCGAAGGCGCGTGGTCGCGCCTGATTCCCTCGAAACAATTCGAAGAGCACGCCATCAACAAAATCCCCATGAAGCGCTTCGGCAAGCACGAGGAGTTGACCAACCTCGCCGCCTTTCTCATCAGCGACATGGCCGAATACATTAACGGCGAATGCGTGGTGATTGATGGCGGCCAGTGGCTGCGCGGCGCCGGCGAGTTCAACGATCTCGGCCTGCTGCCGGATTCCGCCTGGGAGCAACTCGAGTCCGGGCGCCCGAAAAAATAACTTATTGTGGCAGTGCGCTGTGCCGAAGCAGAACGCGCAATTTCACTTCGCCCAGCGACTTTTCGCCCGACTCCGCATGCACTGTGATCACTTGCGCTTCTTCCTTCTTTAGTTCCTCATTCGAAAGCGCGGGCGTATCCACTTCCACCCGAAGATCCGTGTCCGATTCTGCAGGAAGAGAAAATTCCCCCTGCCCAGACGTCACCTTCCAGCCCGCCGGCGCTTCCACCGTGATCTTTACCTTCATTGCCTCATCGTTGGAATGCTGAATCACCAGCGGCACATAAACTTGTGTCCCCGCCTTGATCGCAATTTCCGGAACCTTGGCCACCGGCAAAGTCAGCAATCCATGTCCCTGCCGAAATTTTTCGTAATATCCCCACGGACCACCGATCACCACGCGCTCCTGAGCCGGTTCTGCCGAACTCTGTATCCCCGGCGTATGAATTTGTTCTGCGCTCCCCGCCCCAATGTTCGCAAACACGTCATCCGTCGGCTTTCCCCCCACCACGGACTTCCCAAACACAAGGGTTTCCGGCTCCGTCCACCATGCCTGGTTCGGATCCTTCATCATCTTTTCCACTTCCGCGTCGCTCAGTTTGGAAATGCGCTCGATATCTTCCGGATACTGCGTCATGTGCGTCGTGGCCGCATCCAGTGCCAGCCGCCAGTAAGGTTTCTTCTGCGAAGGCGAAACTTCCAGGATCGAGTACGCTGGCCCGCTCCCCGCAAATTGTTTTTCATCGTGCGCGTCGGGAAAATAAAAAATCTTGCTCGGTTGCCACGGCGAAAGATTTTCCAGGTAGAGTTCCCTCTGTGGCGAAGCCCCCGCCACCTGCTCAGGAAAGACAATCGGATTTCCCGCCAGGTCAAACGCCTCGGTCGCCAGCACTCCCGCCGCCTGATGATCGCCGTGATTTTCGCCAATGAATACACCGGGCAGGGAAGTGATCACCACCTCCGGCCGCGTCAATCGCATCAACTGCACCAGTCTTTCCAGATTTTCCCCGTGGCCCCAGTTCGCCAGCGAATTCAGCACGTTCTGCGAAGCGGTATCCTTCCCATCCAAAAACCAGACATTCTTGATCCCCAGCCGCGCGCACGCATCCCGCGCCTCGATTTCCCGAAGGTCCGCCAGCGCCCCCGCGCGTTCCTTTCCGTAATTGTTCCCCCCGCTCCCACCGTGCGTGCCGTAAACCACCGCCACACGCTTATGCAAATCGTAAATCGCCCGCGCCAGGTACGGCGTCACCGCCCCTTCATCATCCGGGTGCGCCACCACCACCAGAATATCCGCCTTGAATCGCTCATCCGCGCCACGAACTTTTTCCTGAGCGCGAGCTGCATGAAAAGAATTGCAAAGGAGTAAACCGATTACCAACGAATAGTGGAAACTACGCTTCATGCCACTCTCCCGCGCGAAATTAGTTCAAGTGCAGCAGTGTACCCCGCCTTGTTTTTCTTCGCGAATGTGACTGAGAACTCATGCCGCACGCCTATTAGATAATTCTCATATCGATAGATAAATCGACATACGATTTCTATATCGATATAATGTTCGCAGGAGTAGCCCCATGAACAAGCCCACAGTGAAGGTATCTCCCAAATACCAGATCGTCATTCCAAAAGAAATTCGTGAAAAGCTTGCACTAAAACCTGGCGAAGAGTTGCAGATCTATACCTTGGACGGAGTGATCCGGATCCATCGCCCCCGCTCCATCCAAAGCCTGCGCGGCATCGCCAAGGGCATGGTGTGGAAAGACGATTATCGTGACCGAAACGACCGCTACTGAATTGATCGTTCTCGATTCCTCAGGCTGGCTTGAGTATCTGACGGCCGACGACAAGCAGGACCTTTTTGCGCCTTACTTGGAGAGCGAACAACCGCTCCTGATTCCAACGGTTGTCCTCTATGAAGTCCGTAAAGCTCTTCTCTTGCGGCAGGGCAAAACTGCAGCGGATGCTTTCTACTCGGTGGCTTTGAAGCACTTCATAATTGTTCTCGACGAGGATATTGCCGTCCTCAGCGCTGATCTGAGCCTGCTCCACAAACTCTCCATGGCAGACGCGATCATTTATGCCACTGCCCGGCGTCACAAGGCGCAGTTAGTGACTTCCGACGCCCATTTTGCGGGCCTCCCGACGTGATCCTTCACTAGACGTCCCGCTGCAGCTTGACCCATCCTCCACCCGCCGATACTCTAATTAGCTACAGCCTCTGCAGTTTTTCTGCAGGTCAGGACAACTCTCATGGATCAGATTCACGTAACCCTGCCCGATGGCAGCGTCAAAGATTTTCCCAAGGGTGTAACTCCCGTGGAGATCGCCCGGTCCATTTCCCCGCGCCTGGCCGACGCCGCGCTGGTCGCCAAGGTCTACGCCACCGATGGCAACGGCGCCCACGCCAAAACCGGCATCTTCTCCAACTCCGTGGATCCCGAAGCCGATGGCGGCCTGCTGTTCGATCTTCGCCGCCCTCTCGAACAAGACGTCAAACTTCGCATCCTCACCGAAAAAGATCCCGATGCCCTCTACGTCTTCCGCCATTCCGCGGCGCATCTCCTTGCCGCCGCGGTTACTGAGCTTATACCCCGAAGTAAAACTCGGTATCGGCCCGCCGGTCGAAAACGGTTTCTTCTACGAATTCTTGCGCGAACAGCCATTCACCACCGAAGACCTCGAGAAAATCGAAAAGAAAATGCGCGAGCTCGCCGCCAGGGATTTGCAGAATGAACGCAAACTCCTGCCCAAAGAGGAAGCGCTGAAGCTCTACAAGGATTCCAATCAGATCTTCAAGTGCGAACTCGTCCAGGAAAAAGCCGACGAGCCCATGGTTTCCTTTTACACCACCGGCAATTTCATCGACTTCTGCCGCGGCCCGCACATTCCTTCCACCAAGCGCATCCAGGCATTCAAGCTCACCAACGTCGCGGGCGCCTATTGGAAAGGCCAGGAAGGCAACGCGCAACTCCAGCGCATTTACGCGCTGGCCTTCTACACCCAAAAAGAGCTCGACGAATATCTCCACCGCATCGAAGAGGCCAAGCGCCGCGATCATCGCAAGCTCGGCACCGAGTTGGAACTTTTCAGCATTCAGGAAGCCGCCGGCCCGGGCCTGATTTTCTGGCATCCCAAAGGCGGCCTGATCCGCACCATTGTCGAAAACTGGCTCCGCGAAGAACTTCAGCACCGCGGCTACGATCTTGTCTTCACGCCGCACATCATGCTGTTCGATCTCTGGAAAACCTCCGGCCATGCCGACTTCTACAAAGAAAATATGTTCGGCGCTGTGGAGGTCGAAAAGGCCGATTACCAGCTCAAGCCCATGAACTGCCCGGGCCACATTCTGATCTATAAATCCAAGCTCCGCAGCTATCGCGATCTTCCCGTTCGTCTCGCCGAACTCGGCACCGTCTATCGCTATGAGCGCAGCGGCGTGCTCCACGGCCTGCTCCGCGTTCGCGGCTTCACTCAGGACGACGCGCACATTTTCTGCATGCCTTCGCAAATCGAATCCGAAGTCGAAGCTTGCATGGATTTTGCCTACGCCGTCATGAAAAATTTCGGGTTCGACAAATTCGAAGTCGAGCTCTCCGACTGGGATCCCCAACACCCTGAAAATTACCCTGGGAAAGCAGAAGATTGGCAACATGCCTCGGAAGCTCTCGCCCGGGTGATGGCCCGCATGAACATCCCCTACAAGAAAATGGCCGGCGAAGGCGCGTTTTACGGCCCAAAAATCGACGTCAAACTCATTGACGCCATCGGCCGCCCCTGGCAGCTCACCACTGTCCAGTTCGATTTCAATCTACCGGCCCGATTCAACCTGGAATTTGTCGGCGAAGACGGCGCGCGCCACCAGCCATTGATGGTCCATCGCGCGCTGCTCGGCTCCGTCGAACGCTTCTTCGGCATCCTCATCGAGCACTACGCCGGCGCATTTCCTCTGTGGCTCGCCCCTGTGCAGGTGGAGATCTGCCCGGTCAGCGAAAAAGTGATCGACTACGCGCGCCATCTCAACGAAACACTCAAAAATCACGGCGTTCGCGTCCATCTCGACGAACGCAACGAAAAATTGCCCGCGAAAATCCGCGATGCGCAGCTCCAGAAAATTCCCTACATGCTCGTCGTCGGTCCCAAGGAAGCCGAAGCCGGCACCGTCAGCGTCCGCCATCGCAGCAAGGGCGACCTCGGCCCTCGCCCCATCGCCGATTTCGTAGCCACCCTTAAAAACGAAATCTCTTCCCGCGCCATCAACTGATTGAGGCACTCAGCTGCGGTCTATTTTGAAATCGGGGGCCACGCAGAGACTGGGTTGGAGTCTCCTGATCCTTGTATTTCTCTTATTGCCCCATCTCGCGGCGCATGCTGATCGCACACCGGATGAATGGTTCATTGATCCCGCCGGCGAGAACGGGGGCGTTATTCGTTCCACGACCGAAACAGAATTGATCCAGCGGTATGGCGCAAAAAACGTCACACACGATGAGATGGGTATCGGCGAAGGTCAAACCGAGCCGGCGACCTTTCTTTACATTGGCGACCCACACCGGAGCATCGCCATTTCCTGGAAGGATAAAGACCAACATGCGCGGCCCGATCGCATCCAGATCGACGGCCATGCCAGCAAGTGGCATACGTTTGGTAACGTCACGCTGGGAACTTCTCTGAAAGAATCAGAGAAACTCAACGGGGGGCCTTTTCTCCTTTCTGGCTTTGAATGGGACTACAGCGGCACCGTTACGTCTTGGAACAAGGGCAAACTCGAAGAAATTTTTGGCCATGGCCGCGTCTGCTTAAGGCTTAATCCTGTGGGAAAAATTGCTGATTCATCCGTCGACTACACAACGCTCCTTGGGGAAGGAGATTTTTCTTCGGCCAACCCGAGCATGCAAAAACTGAATCCGCAGGTCTATGAAATTACCTGGGGTTTTCAGTAAACTGAACGGCGATGGAGAAGCTTTAGTGATATCGCGCCGGTTGTTCCTCACCTTGACTGGCGGAGCCATTACGCTTCCTTCAGCCCTTTTCTTGAAGTCCCAAGAGCAAACAGAAGAAGCGTGGAATTGGTTGAGCACCGGCTTCCGGGAAGTATTGAACGACACGCTGCCGCTCCCGAAAGATTGCCAAGACTGCGTTGCGTATCGTTCCTACGAAACGCTGCAAGTGGGTGATTCTGAGTTTTCGATGGTTCTAAAGAATGCTGGTTCCACCGCTCACATCAAAATGCCAGACTCATCTCCCATCGGCCGACAGTTACTGGCTTTGCACCAAAAGCATCCGGATGTCGCCGCCTCCAGCTTTGAGCACGAGCTCAAGTTTAAGGAATGGGAGATAGCAGAAAAAGATTGCCCCGCCGCTAAAACGCAGTTTGAGAGATTTCGCAGGCTTCGGATCCAGTTGCCCGCTGACGTTATTACAGTCGATCCGACCGTTCACGAATTTCAAGCAAATTTCCTTTCCGGAAAAATGAATTTCATGCTCACCAATGAGGAAAATGATCTTGTACGATGGGCGCGAGAAACAAGGCGGCTGCTGGAGGCCTGCGGGCATCGTGGGGATAAATTCCAATGAACCAATTATCCGCTTTCTCGCGCCGTCTCTTCCTCACGCTCGCAACCGGGGTCGCAGCGGCCCCGCACTTGCTTTTCGCCCAAAATGAGGTCCCCACCTTGCTCGATCACATCCTCCTCGGCGTCCCGACCCTCGAAACCGGGATCGCCTTCGTCGAACGCCACACCGGCGTCCGTGCCGTCTTCGGTGGAGTTCATCCCGGCCGCGGCACGCAAAACGCTCTTCTCTCTCTGGGCGATCGCCGCTATCTCGAAATCATTGCTCCCGATCCCGCGCAACCCGACGCGAAAAATCCCATCGCCGTCGAAATCCGTTCCTTGCAACAGCCCCGCCTCGTCGGCTGGGCCGCGCATCCCGGCAACCTTTCCTCTTTCGCCGAAAAACTCCGCGCAGCGGGAATCGCATTCCAGGGACCCACGCCCGGCTCTCGCAAACGCCCCGACGGCCGCCTCCTTCAGTGGCAAACCTTGAATCTCGACGATGATTCCGATGGCCTCTTGCCGTTCTTCATCGAGTGGGCGCCCGATTCTCCCCACCCTTCTTCAGACGCCCCAAAGGGCTGCTCCCTCGCGCAATTTTCCGCGCAAACCCCAGATCCTTCCAAACTCCTCGCCACTCTAAAACTCATGAACCTGGATCTGCCCGTGCAAAAAGCCGAAAAAGCCCGCCTTCGCGCCACCATCACCGGGCCAAAAGGCACTCTCGAACTCTCCTCTTGAACCCTCCCCCATCCCACGCCGTTCGGCCTTCCAATTCCTACCCACCCCTTGCCCCATCTTCTTAGCGTGCTATAATTTGAAGTCCGTCCCTCCTTGATGTGGGCCTGTAGGGACCTGCTTTCAATTCGGGGTGATCTCCGGCGCAAGCCGGGTGCCTTTTCTTTTCCTAGGGGGTTTTATCGCTGAGAGGAATTTCCGGCAAGCGGACCGCATCCGCATCAATGAGCGGATTCGGGCTCGCGAAGTCCGGGTGATTGACGAAGATGGCGGGCAGTTGGGTGTCATGCAGCCTTTCGAAGCTATGCGACTGGCGCGTGAACGCGGTTTGGATTTAGTGGAGATTTCTCCCACGGCCGATCCTCCGGTTTGCAAGATTACCGATTACGGCAAATTCCAATACCAGCAGAACAAAAAAGCTCACGAGCAGCGCAAGAGCAGCCGTGGCTCGCAGCTCAAGGAAGTTAAGTTTCGTCCCGCAACCGCGGAGCACGATTTTCAGGTTCGCAAGAACCAGATCATCCGCTTCCTCGGCGAGGGTCACAAAGTTCGCGCCATGATTTTTCATCGCGGCCGCGAAATGGCTCACCAGGAAGTTGGCCGCGCCAAGATGACGCGCCTTCTCGGCGAAATCGGCGAGCACTGCCAGATCGAAACCATGCCCCGCATGGAAGGCAACGTTCTGGTTGCGCTCCTGGCTCCCAAAAAAGGTGCTGGAGTCGCTCCCCGGCCCGCCGCAACGGCGCAAACCAACGCCTAGAAGTTTTTTGGAACTGGTTTTGGGGGGCACGGCTTCAGCCGTGCCGTTAGCGCGCTGGCAAAACCTGGGCTTCAGCCCCTGAGGATTCCGGGATTTACAATTTACCGGCTGAAAACTTTCAGCCCGCAACATCGCACGGAGAGGATTTAACGCAATGCCACGCAATTCACAGAAGCCCAAACTGAAGTTGAAAACGCATCGCGGCGCCCGCAAGCGCTTCAAGATCACCGCCAACGGCAAGATCATCCGCATGCATTCCGGCAAGCGCCACCTGCTCGGCACGAAAGCCGCCAAGCGTATGCGCAAGCTCAAGAAGCTAACGCAGGTCAGCAAAGCCGACAGGCTCAAGACCCTGCAGATGCTCCCATACGGCATCTGAGCGAGAGCCTAAAGTAGCGGCAAGCGACAGCCTGCCCAGCAATTTTAGCGAGGCAGTTCTTTCTCGATCGATTTTTGTAGTGGCGGGTCTTTAGACCCGCCAGCACAAAACAAACGTGCCAGGCAGTGCTACACGGGTGCCTGCCGGCCGTTGCGCTCCCGCAAGGGAGCGCCCAAGCGCCGGGCTTCAAACCCGGCCATGTAGGGGCGGCCTTATGCCGCCTGCCTCACGGCAACTGCAAACACCTCGGAAACAAACCCGTTGCGAGCCTCGCGTACGCGCGTCGCTCCGCAACCTGTATTGTTTCCCGGAAAACTAAAGGAGCAAACCCATGCCACGCGTAAAACGCGGCACTAAACGCCGGGCCCGGCGCAAAAAGTATCTCAAACGGACCAAGGGCTTTTTCCTCACCAAGAGCAAGCTCTATCAATCTGCACAGGAAGCCGCCAATCGCGCGGATCGCTACGCCAAGCGCGATCGCCGCGTCAAGAAGCGGCAATATCGCCGCCTGTGGATTCAGCGCGTAGGCGCCGCCGCTCGTCAGAACGGCATCACCTATGGCCAGCTCATCCATGGCTTGAAAGCCGCGGGCATCGCCCTCGACCGCAAGGTCCTGGCAGACATGGCTGTGAAGGACGCCGCCGGTTTCGCGCAAATCGCCGAAAAGGCCAAAGCCTTCGCCCCCAAGCCCAAGCCCGCAACAAAAAAAGCTTAGGCAGTCGCGAGTAGGGCCCGCCTTCCGAGGCGGGCCGCTCCTTCTCCCAACCGCGCCGCCCTGTCATCCCGAACCCGCGGCTTTTGCGGGTGAGGGATCTGCTTAATTCCCTCTTTCTTCCGCAGGCGCGTGCGAACATCGCCCCTGCGCTATATTCTTATCGCAACCAATGTCGACACCTGACTCGAAACTCTCGCAACCTCTTTCCGCTCTTCGGCATCTCGCTCCGCCAACGAGTCTACAATCTCTCTTCGCCGAACTCCGTTCGCGCTTCGACGCCAAAGCCGCGCGCGCCATCGACGAGGTCTCCTTCAAAACGTTTCGCGACACCTGGCTGGGCCGCAAAGTCCGGTGTACTCACCCTAGTCACCGACAACTGGTTGAAGCCCGCTGCTCCCGAACTTGAACGCTTGGTCGGCGCTGCAGTTCAAATGAACTCATGTCACATGTTGACGCCCAAATCGAATCCCGCCGCATGGCCGTCGAATCTGGCGCAGAAACCACCACCGCCGCCAAAGACCGCATCGATCTCTCCCTCCCCGGCGTAATCCGCCCTATCGGCTCGCACCACCTGATCCGCACCGTCATGCAGGAAATCGAAGACATCTTCTTCTCCATCGGCTTCTCCGTCGTCGAAGGCCCGGAAATCGAAACGCCTTACTACAATTTCGAAGCCCTCAACATTCCCGAGCATCATCCCGTTCGCGACGACATGGACACGTTCTATCTCGACCTGCCCAAAGGCGCTCCCGGCCTGCTGCTTCTCCGCACCCACACCTCGCCGGTGCAGATTCGCACCATGGAAAAGCGCCAGCCTCCCGTGCGCGTCATCGTGCCGGGCAAGGTCTATCGCCGCGACAATCCAGACGCCACGCACTCCTTCATGTTTCACCAGATCGAAGGCCTTGCCGTCGACACCGACATCACCTTCTGTGATTTCACCGGCACCATCGAATATTTCGTAAAACAGTTTTTCGGCGAAACCGTAAAAACCCGCTTCCGCCCAAGCTATTTCCCGTTCACCGAACCATCCGTCGAATTCGACGTCTCCTGCATTTTCTGCGGCGGCTCGGGCACCGGCGCTTCCGGCGCAACCTGCGGCAAGTGCAAAGGCTCCGGCTGGATCGAACTCTTCGGCGCCGGCATGGTGGACCCCGCCGTCTATGGCTTTGTGAATTACGACGCCAAGCGCGTCAGCGGATTCGCCTTCGGCATGGGCATGGATCGCCTCGCGATGCTTAAGTACGGCATCGACGACCTCCAGGTCTTTTTCCAGAACGACGTCCGTTTCCTCCGCCAATTTCCCGTAGAAATACAGCGGAGCAGCACAAAATTTCTTGCGTAAGGCTTATGGCTTAGAAGGCTTACGGCTCCCAATGACCTTCTCCGACGCCAAAAATCGCTTCTCCAATCGCGTGGAGGACTACGTCCGCTACCGCCCGGGCTATCCCTCCGAAGTAGTGTCTCTGCTCCAGAAGTGGTGCGGCCTGCGTCCAGCGCACGTCATCGCCGATATCGGCTCCGGCACAGGACTGCTCAGCAAACTTTTTCTCGAATTCGGTAATCACGTCTACGGCGTCGAGCCCAACGCAGAAATGCGCGCCGCAGGCGAAGCATTCCTTGGAATCCAATCCGAAATTCACCAGCGTCGCGGGCTCCGCCGAAGCCACCACGCTACCCTCCGATTCCGTCGATTTTGTCACCGCGGGCCAGGCCTTTCACTGGTTCCAGCAACCTGCTGCCCGCGACGAATTCCATCGCATCTTGCGCGCCCAGAGCCGCGTCATCGTCGTCTGGAACGAGCGCCTGCTCGACGACACGCCGTTCCTTCGCGACTACGAAGAACTCTTGTTGCGTTTCGGCACCGACTACTCCAAGGTCAGCGAGAGCTACCCGCGCGCCGACCAGATGCTGGAATTCTTTCATCCCAATGAATTCACATCGCACGCGCTCCCGAATATTCAGGAGTTCGATTTTGCCGGCCTCAGCGGCCGCCTGCGCAGCAGTTCCTATGCCCCGCCTCTCGGCGATCCGCAATTCGAGCCCATGATGCAGGATCTCCGCCGCATCTTTGACGCGAATCAACAGAACGGCGTCGTTCGCATGGAATACCGCACGCGTGTCTACGCGGGCAAATTGGATTTCGACAGGACAAAAGCATGAAGGTCTGCTTACAACTGGCTCAAAGAATTCGTGGCCATCACGGCTTCGCCCGAGGAAATCGCCTCGCGGCTGGCGCTCTCCGGCACGAACATCGCCTCTCTCGAGAATGGTCCGCACGGCCCGGTGATCGACGCGGAGATCACTTCCAATCGTCCCGATTGCCTGGGCATGTTCGGCATTGCCCGCGAAGTTGCCGCCATCTACCGCCTGCCGTTGAAGTTCAACGCGCCCAAACCCGCGGAATCTACCACCGCAAAAGCCGCCGACGCCGTCTCTGTAAAAATCGACGCGCCCGATCTTTGCGGACGCTTCACCGCGCGTGTAATTCGCGGCGTAAAAGTACAGCCTTCTCCCCAGTGGCTCAAAGATCGCCTGGAAGCCGCCGGCACCGCCAGCATCAGCAACGTCGTGGACATTTCCAATTACGTCATGCTCGAGCTTGGCCATCCCCTGCACACCTTCGATTACGACCGCGTCCGCGATCACAGCCTCATCGTCCGCCGCGCCAAAGCCGGCGAAAAAATCAAAACCCTCGACGGCGTTGAACGCACCCTCGATGCCTCTCTCTCCGTGGTTTCCGACGGCGATGGCTCGCGCCCCGTTGGCATCGGCGGCATCATGGGCGGTGCCGATACCGAAATCTCCTTCTCCACGAAAAATGTCCTCATCGAGTGCGCCTGGTTCGATCCCATTTCTGTTCGCCGCGCCGCTCGCTCGCTTCGCCTGCACACGGAAGCCAGCACCCGCTTTGGCCGTGGCGCAGACCCGGAACTGGCAGAGATCGCCTCTCGCCGCGCCGCCGAACTTATCCTGCAGCTCGCCGGCGGCGAACTCCTCTCCGGCGTGGTGGATGTTTATCCCGGCAAGCGCGCGCCGAAAAAAATCACGCTCACGCGCCGCGAACTCCTTCGCGTAATGGGCGCCGATGTTCCAGATAAAGACATTGAAGCCGTCCTCGCCTCACTCGGCTTTGCCCCGGTCCGCGCCGATCAGAGCGGCGGCACTTTGAACTCTCTGCTCGCCGCCTGGGAATGCACGCAACCCTCCTGGCGCGCCGAAGTCGAGCGCGAGATCGATCTCATCGAAGAGGTCGCGCGCGTCTATGGCCTTAATCATTTTCCACCGCGCCTTCCCGCCTCTCGTGCCGGCGCCGCTCGTCTGCCGCATTACGAAGCAGAGAGTCGCCTGCGCGAACGCCTCATCGGGCTCGGCTATCACGAAATTCTTACCATTCCGCACGTCGCCGAAGATCGCAACGAACTCTTCCGCCCGTCCGACGCCGCGCCCGCGAAGCTCAGCAACCCGCTCTCCGAAGAAGCCGGCGTCCTCAAATCCACCGGCGCGGTCACCATGGCCTCCGCCATCGAATGGAATCTCAATCACGGCCAGCGCAACGCGCGCCTCTTCGAAATTGGCAGTCATTACCGCTTTGTGGATGGAAAACCTGTTGAGACTCGAGTGCTCACGATTGGTGCCACCGGTGCCGCGCGTCCGCAAGCTTTGTATGATTCACCGCGCGATTATTCGTTCGCGGATCTAAAAGGCGACCTCGACTCCCTCGGCGCGCTTTCTGGCGGCCTTCGCTGGGAACAGGGCGGCCCGGACTGGTTGAATCCCGCCCGCCGCGGCGCAATCTCGTTAGGAAAAGAATCCGGCCCCGCCTTGGGATTTGCGGGACAACTTGGCAAGCGTGTCGCGGAAAAATTTAAATTCCGCCAGGATGTTTTTCTAGCGGAAATCGCTCTCGGTCCGCTCTATTGCATGTATTACGGTGTAAAAAACAATCGCCGCTATGAAGCTCTTCCGCGCTTTCCCTCGGTCGAGCGGGATTTCTCGCTCTTCCTCGCCGACGGCGTAACCTTCGCCCAGGTCCAGCAAACCATTCACTCGCTGGCCATCCCCGAAATTGCATCCATCGAGGCGGCCGACCTCTTCCGCGGCAAAAATGTCCCCGCCGGAAAATTCTCCCTGCTAGTCCGCGTAGTCTTCCAAAGCCGCGAAGCCACCCTAACCGACGCCCAAATCAACGACTTCTCCACCCGCATCCTCCACGCCCTTGAAAAATCCCTGAGCGCCACCCTCCGCGCCTCCTAGTAGGGGCGGCTTTATGCCGCCTTCTTCTCTTCTTTCTACTCCGTCTTCCGCAACGCCCGCTCCACCAACGTCAAACATCTCTCCGCCTGCTCCTTCAAAATCTCTTCCCGCTCCCCGCGCTCTTCCCGCAACCGGTGCAACTCATCCGCAATCGCAATCGCCGCCAGCACCGCCACCTTATGTGTATCCACGGTCCGCGCCACATCCGAAATCAGTCGCATCTTCTCGTCCACATACAAAGCAATTCTCCGCATGTACGTCTCATCCAGGTCTCCCTGGATCGGATACGTCTGCCCGAAAATATCCACCTTGATCGTCGTGCCCATAGCCCCCTCGCTCACTGCGACCACGACGTTGGGTTGCGGTCCCAACGATGCCCGCGAAGTTTCTTCTGCACGTCCGCCGCCAGCGCCCCGCTCTTTCCCGCGGCAATATTCGCTTCCACATTCTTCAGCTTGCGCATCCCGGGAATAATCGTGCTCACGTCCGGATTGCTCAAAATAAAACGCAGCGCCATTTCCGCCATGGTGCTGCCCGCCGGCACCAGCGGCCGCAAAGCCTCCGCGTGCGCCACGCTCGTCTTCAGATTCTCCGGCACAAAATAAGTATTTCGCCAGTCGCCCGCCGGCCACTTCGAATCCAGCGTCAACGTCCCCGTCAGTGTCCCTTCATCAAATGGCACGCGCGCAATCACCGCGCACTCCTTCATCCGGCAAATGGGAAACAGCGCATCCTCAGGGTTCTGGTCGAAAATGTTGTAAATCACCTGCACCGCATCCGCGTAGCCTTCCAGCACCGCGCGAATTCCATTCGCCGGCTCCCAGCGGTTCATGCTCGGCCCGAACGCCCGCACCTTCCCGCTTTTCTTCATCTTCTCGATCGAGCGCGGCAGCCGTTCATCGTTCAGCCAGCGATCCTCCCACGTGTGCAGTTGCATCAGGTCGATCGTCTCCAGCCCCAGATTCTTCAAGCTCGTCTCGATGTATTCCTCGATATATTCCGGCGGGTAACAATCATCCAGCGTAAACTCCCGCCGGCTCGGCCATTTCCGGTTCTTCGGCGGCACCTTTGTCGCCACATACAAATGTTTGTCCGGCCCGCCCACAGCGGCATTTCCCCGGAATTCGCGAACCATCTTTCCCAGGATCTGCTCGCTCTTTCCTTCTCCGTAAGCCCACGCCGTGTCAAAAAAATTGCAGCCCAGTTCAATCGCCCGTCGCAGCGAAGCCATCGATTCCGCATCGTCCGATCCCGTCCACCCCGCCAGTCCCCACATCCCATAGCCAATTTCGCTCACCTGCCAACCCGTTCGCCCAAATCGCCGGTAATTCATCGCTTCAGTCTCCTCAATTTCCGCTGCCATTGTAACCAAGCCCCGCTTAACGCGCGAGTTACATCCGGCGCTACATCCAATTCCCATTCGATTTGTCGCCAGCCGCCCGGGATGCCACAATGGTTATCTATGCCTAACACTAAATTTATTGCGACATCCATCGTCGCTGCAGGACTTTTTCTGGCCGTGAGCGCTCCGGCCCAGCAATCTCCCGCCGCGAATTCCAATTCCACTCCTCCCGCCGCGGCCAAGCCTGCCACTGCGCCCAAGTCCGCTCAATCCACCGGCGCCAAGACCGGCGCTGCGGCCACAACCAAGCCCAAGCCTGCCCCGCTCGCGCTGACCACGCAAACCCAGAAAGTCAGCTACGCCATCGGCATGGGCCTCGGAAAAAATCTCAAACGCGACTCGGTTCAAGTTGACTCAACCGCTTTTCTTCGCGGCTTGAAAGACGCCATGGCCGGCAATCCTCCGCTGCTGACCGACGAGGAAGCCAAGGCCGCCATCACCCAGTTGCAAGCCGAAGTTCGCGCCAAGGAAGAAGAAAAAGCCAAAGTCGCCGCCCTCGAAAACAAAATGAAGGGCGATGCCTTTCTTGCCGCCAACAAAGCCAAGGAAGGAGTGGTCACTCTTCCCAGCGGCCTGCAATACAAAATCATCAAGGAGGGCACCGGACCCAAGCCCACGCCCGATGACGTCGTTCAATGCAATTATCGCGGCACCCTCGTGGACGGCACCGAATTCGACAGCTCCTATAAGCGCGGCGAACCCATCAAAATTCCTGTCGGCCAGGTCATTAAAGGCTGGACGGAAGCCATTCAACTCATGCCCGTCGGCTCCAAGTGGCAGCTCTTCATTCCCCCGGATCTCGCTTACGGCGAACGCAGCCCGCAAGGCTCACCGATTCCTCCAAACGCCACGTTGATCTTCGATGTCGAGCTTCTCTCCATCGAACCAAAACAAGCCAAAGAAGAGCCGAAAGACGCTCCCAAGGACGCCCCTAAGGATCAAGCACCCGCTACCGCGCAACCCAAGCCGGCAGCCCCTGCAACCCAGCCACCTCCCAAACCATAAGCGCAGCACCAACTCTCTCTAGCTTTTCCAAAGGCCGCATCGCTTCCCAAGATGCGGCCTCTAATTTTTCCCTACCCCACCAACGCGACTGTCATCCCTTCGACTGTCCTTTCCCGTCAAGTCCCAGCACAGCCGGCATTACAAAATCGCAAAACCCATGAGCTTGTCATCCCGAACCCACGTCTTTTGTGGGTGAGGGATCTGCTTTTCGTATTTCGCTTTTCGCCTTCTCGATTGGCCAGCCTCACCCGAAATCCACTCTCCTCCTGCCCCATCCTTCTTTACTGCTATCCTTTGCCTCGCATCGCGCCCACTCCATCTCCCAGGAGATCCGCTCCGTGCCTGGCAACGCCGTTCCAATCGAGCGCTATCCCGCGGACCATTACCCGTGGTTCAGCAACACCGCGCTCCTCCTCTACATCGCCTCCGCCACCATCGTCCTTCACATGCTGGTCGGCCACCGTTACGGCTTCCACCGCGACGAACTCGCCACCCTCGACGACGCGCGCCACCTCGCCTGGGGCTACGTCGCCTATCCTCCAGTCACTCCCTTCTTCGGCCGCATCTCCCTGATCCTCTTTGGCCCCACCCTTCCCGGCTTTCGCTTCTTCGCAGCCGTCGCCCAAGCAGTGGCGCTTGTTCTTACAGGCCTGATGGCCCGCAAGCTCGGTGGAGGTCGTGGCGCGCAACTAGTCGCCACATTCGCGGCCGTGCCGTTCTGTCTCGGCGGTGGCGCATTAATGCAATACGTTTCCTTCGACTACCTCTGCTGGGTCCTCGCCGCCTACTGTATGGTCTCCCTGCTGCAATCAGAGGATCCCCGCTGGTGGCTTGGCGTTGGCGCAGCGATCGGCTTTGGCATGCTTTCGAAATACACCATGGGCGTTTTCGCGGCCGGCATCGTCGCAGGAGTTCTGTTCACCGATGCCCGTCGTTATCTCCGCAGCAAATGGCTCTGGTTGGGAGTGCTTCTCTCCATCCTGATTTTTCTTCCAAATTTTCTCTGGCAGGCGCAAAACCATTTCATTTCCATTGATTTTCTAAAACACATTCACGCCCGCGATGTCCGTCTCGGCCGCACCAGCGATTTCTTGCCCGGCCAATTGAAAATGACCCTGTTCGCGTTTCCCCTCTGCTTGGCGGGTCTCTACTATTCGTTCTTCACCACAGCGGGCAAACGGATCCGCGCGGTCGGCTGGATGTTTCTCGTCCCTCTTTTGCTCTTCGTTGTCCTGAAAGGCCGCGTCTATTATTTCGCCGCCGCCTATCCAATGACCTACGCCGCCGGCGGCGTTTGGGGCGAGCGATGGCTCGCGCCCATGTCCCAAGTCTGGAAACTCACCCTGCGTGCTGCCGTGGCCCTGGCGCTCGCGGTGGACATTCTAATTGTCGGTGCGCTGACCTTGCCTCTCGCTCCGATTCCCTCGAAATGGTGGACCATCGCCAGCAAGGTGCAACCAGACTTCGTCGAAGAGATCGGCTGGCCAGAACTCGTCGAAACCGTCGCCAACCTGCGCGATTCCTTGTCTCCCGAGGAGCGCGCAAACCTCGGCATTCTCGCCGGCAATTACGGCGAAGCCGGCGCCATCAATCTCTACGGTCCGCAATACGGCCTTCCTCCAGGCCATCAGCGGCGTGAACTCTTTCTGGGCGCGTGGTTACGGCAACCCCCCACCCGAAACACTGATCGTCCTCGGCCATTCCTCAGAATTTCTCCGGGAAAATTTCACGTCGTGCCGCGTAGCCGCCCACTCCACGAATCACCTCAACGTCGCCAACGAAGAAACCCTCGACCATCCAGACATCTACGTCTGCACCGGCCTCAAGAAACCATGGCCCGAGTTCTGGGCCACCTACCGTCATTTCGGCTGACCTGGCGGCCCGTTGTCGCCGCACCGATTGGACGGAACTCCTCCGGCAGGCGATAATATTCCCGGAGCGGTACTTCGAAGCAGGTGTGGTCGCGAAAGCCGTTTGAACCGTAACGAATCTCTGGGGTGCTGCGGATAGCCAGCTTGTGTGCACGGCCTGTCCCGTCGGCGGGTTTCCCGCGAAACTCGCGGCCGGGGCAGGAAAGCCTAATGGCCGGCTCGTGGTACCCACCTATTTCAGAGGTTCACGGCCTAGCAGCCCACGGCCCAGCAGTCCGCTCCATTTTTGTGTGTGCAGCGATCCGAAACGTCACGGCCTCTTGGTTGGCCTTGTCTTCCTGATCGCTGTTATCTGACAACTGCTATCTGCTAACGGAACAGTCCTTCATCTCAATGCGAGTCCTCTTCATCGGCGACATCGTTGGCTCTCCCGGACGTCACATCGTCCAAGAACGCCTCGCCGACCTTGTCGAACATCGCCAGATCGATCTGGTGATTGCCAACGGAGAAAATTCCGCCTCCGGCTTTGGCATCACTCCGAAAATCGTTGAAGAATTTCTCGGCCTCGGCATCGAAGTCATCACCGGCGGCAATCACAGTTGGGACCGCAAAGAGATCATGGAGTACATGCCCCACCAGCCGCGTTTGTTGCGCCCCGCAAATTTTGCGGCCGTGAACCCTGGCGGCGGGCTCTTCATCGGCGAATCCAAAGGTGGAGTTAAATTCGCTGTCCTCAATTTCCAGGGCCGCGTATTTCTCGCGGCCAACGATGATCCTTTCAAAAAAGCCGACGAGGAACTTGCGAAAATCCCCGCCGATGTCGCTTTCGTTTTGGTGGACATGCACGCCGAAACCACCAGCGAAAAAATTGCCTTCGGCTGGTACCTCGATGGCCGCGTCACCGCTGTTGTCGGCACACATACCCACGTTGCCACTGCCGACGAGCACGTTCTGCCCGGCGGCACTGCCTACATCACCGACGTAGGCATGACCGGTCCGCACGACGGAGTCATCGGCATGGATCGCGCGGGAATCGTTAAAAAATTCCTCGATGGTCTCCCCTCCCGTTTTGAAGTCGCCACCGGAGACATTCAGATGAATGCCGTCCTGATCGAAACCGACGAAGCCGCCGCCCGCAACGATGCAGGCCGTCTGAAAGCCAAATCCATCGAACGTCTCCGGCTCCGCATTGACTAACTTGCCTGGCTTCGCTTTCGCGTTACCAACTCGACCCATTCCAGGAAACGTACAGGCAACCGCCAACGTCACACGGTAATCTGAGAGACCATGCATTCGAAAATTGGAAAATTACTCGCCGCCGTCGCGGCCCTCTTTCTCCTCGCTTCCGCGATTCCCTTTGCCTCTGCGGATGTGGACGCTGACCTGATGGCCAAGCGCCGCGTCTTTCCCTCCATTGGGCCGGGCCTTCGCGCCATCCACCGCGGCCAGGATGGCAAATACTATGTGCTCGCTTCTCCAAACATCGGCATCACCGTCTTCGATTCCGCTGGAAAACAACTAGCCGTCATTGGCGCATCTTCGTCTGCCCCGGCAGTTGCCGCCCCTGGCCGTGCCTCCATCGCCTCCAGCGAGGATTTCGACATGGACGCCCACGGAAATTTCTACGTTGCGGATCGCAGTTCCAACCAGGTGGGCGTCTTTTCTCCGGATGGCGCTTTGCTCCGGTCCATTCCGTTCAACTCCCCGCTCTCCCTGGCTGTCCTCCCCGACGGTGAAGTCGCGGTCACCGCGCCTCGTGGTCTCCACCTGGTGACCGTCTTCGGCTCCAATGGCCGTTTGACCCGTGAATTTGGCGATCCCGAACAACTTTCCGAACGCGACGATCTTAACCGCTTCGCCAGCATTGGCCGCCTCTCTTCCGATCCCCAGGGCCGCCTCTATTACGGCTATACCTACCTGCCGGAGCCCATGGTCCGTCAGTACGATCGCTTTGGCTATGCAAAGATCGATTTCCAGTTCACGGCGATTGACGCCTTCTCAGAAGCTCGCGCAGCTCGCAAGTCCATCGAGCGTCAGGAAAAAGTGGATAAGCAGGATAAACACTATGCGGCGCCGTCCCTTCAACCGATTCTCACTGCTTATGGCGTGGATCCCGTCAATGGCGACGTCTGGATGGCTCTACACAACACGCTTTTGCACTTCGATAAGGATGGCAACCGGCAGTCCGAATACCAGATTTACACCAAGGAAGGCGCGCGCATCGAAGCCACCGTCATTCTGGTTGAGGAAAATCGCCTGCTGATCGGCGCCGATCCCATCGGCATTTATGAATTCGCCCGCCCTGATCGAAATCAGTGAGAAAATTCACCGCTTTTTCCTCAGGTCGCTTTGCACTAAAACAGTGCATTCACATTTTTTCGCCGCCGTAAACACCATCTTTTCCCCGTGAATTTTAATTTTTCTTGCCACTTGCACAATTCCCGGGCTTGTGGAAAAGTTGTGCATGGCATGTGAACTTCGTTGAACCCCTTCGCACACTTTTCGCTTGCTCCCACCGGGACAGTGCGCGAGAATCCAACGCAGTTTAAGGGCAGTGGTGCTTGGTTCAGCTTGTCTGATACGACCGCGCAGGTCCACAGGGGCAAAACTTAATCGTTCCGGCGCGGGCAAGAACTCCAAGGCTTGAAGCTATTACGTAAAAATTGTCTTTCCACAGTTTTTACACACCTGTGGAAATGGTTCAGGTTTGGCTTTTTCTGATGACGACTGCTACTCAAATTGGCCGCGAAAAAGAAACTCAGAATCTCTGGGATAAATTTCTCGATCTGATCAAGTCCAGGGTCAGCATCAACACCTATTCCACCTGGTTCCAGCCCACGCGCCTCAACCGCGCCGAGGGCGACACTCTCTTTATCCAGATCCCCAGCACCGTCTTCCGCCAGGTCCTCACCCGCACCTACGGCGAAATCGTCAAAGCCGTCTTTCATCAGATGGGCGTTCCCCAGATGAAAGTGCAATACGTCTGCACCGAGGAAGAAACCGTGCAGCCCGCGCCTGCCACCAACGGCAACAAGCAGGCCAAGCTCGATTTTGAAAGCAGCGATCACCAGCTCAGTGCTCGCTATACCTTCGACACCTTCGTCGTCGGCAAGTCCAACGAGTTCGCGCACGCCGCGTCCCGCGCCGTGGCCGAACAGCCCTCCAAAGCGTACAACCCGCTCTTCCTTTACGGCGGCGTGGGCATGGGCAAAACCCACTTGATGCACGCCATCGGGCACACCATTAAGAAGCGCAATCCCGCCATGCGACTCAGCTACGTCAGCGCCGAAAAATTCACCATCGAAGTAATTAACTCCCTCCGCTTCGATCGCATGATCAGTTTCCGCGACCGCTTCCATACCGTGGATGTTCTTCTCGTTGACGACATTCAGTTCATCGCCGGAAAAGAACGCACCCAGGAAGAGTTCTTCCATACCTTCAACGCGCTCTACGAACTGCAGAAGCAGATCGTTATTTCCTCGGACTGCCTGCCGAAGGACATCAACTCGATTGAGGAGCGCCTACGTTCGCGTTTTGAATGGGGATTGATTGCGGACATCCAGCCGCCCGATCTCGAAACCAAAATCGCCATTCTCCAGAAAAAAGCGGAGAACGAACGCTTCCACTTGCCGGATGAAGTCGCCGAATATATCGCGCGCGCCATCAAATCCAACGTCCGCGAGCTCGAAGGCGCTCTCACCCGCCTTATGGCTTACGCTTCCCTGACCGGCACCATCGTCTCCCTCACCACCGCGCAACAGGTCCTGCGCAATATCATCGCTTCCCAGGAAAAGCGCGTCACCATTGACCTGATCCAGAAGCGCGTCAGCGAGCACTTCAATCTCCGCGAGCAGGACCTCAAAGTCCGCAGCAATACCCGCGCCATTGCTTTCCCGCGTCAGGTGGCCATGTACATCGTCAAGCAACTCACCACCGCGTCGCTCCCGGAAATTGGCCGCCAATTCGGCGGCAAGCACCACACCACCGTGCTTCACTCCATCAACAAAATCGAAGAACTCCGTCGCTCCGACAAAGAACTCAATCGCACCATCACCCGCCTGATGGACGCCCTGCAGTAACTCTTCTCCGCGAACTCTGCGTCTTCCCTCTGCGATCTCTGCGTTAAGCTTTTTCTTTCTTCCAGTCGAAAATTACCAGGGCCGCGCCCCACCGTCATACCCCAGAAATTTTCCAGATATTTCCTTTGGATTTCTCGCCAGCACCTTTCTGATCCCCGCGATACTCTGCTCCGGTGTCAATTGTGCGTGCGGACCTCCCATATCTGTCTTCACCCAGCCCGGATCAATGATCGCCACACTGATTCCTCGCGGTTCCAACTCCTTCGCCAGAATCGATAGCGCCATGTTCAGCGCCGTCTTGCTGGTCCGGTATTGATACAACGTTCCCGCTTGCGCCACCGATCCGCCCTCAACGCCCCTCAACGAAGATAGGCCTGTGCTGATCGCCGCAATCTGTTTTCGTTCACTGGCCTCCACATTTCCCAGCAATGCCTCGGTCAGCCGCATTACGCCAAATAAATTCGTTCCCAGCGTCTCACGCCAGCTCTCGTAATCGATCTCGCCGATCTTCAGCCCCTTGCGCGGGTAAATTCCCGAATTGTGCAGCAAAATGTCGATTGGCTTTCCCTTAAGCGCGTCCGCAAGATTCTGGATTGATTCTTCGTCGGCAACATCCAACGCGTGCAGAGAAAGGCTTGAATGTCTAGCAGCCAGCTTTTTCAACTCTTCGGCGCTTTCCAACTTCCTCGCCGTGGCCAGTGTCTGCCAGCCATCTGTGGCATATTGTTTTGCAAACTCCAACCCCAAACCGCGATTTGCTCCGGTAATCAGAACTGTCGGCATGTTGTCACCTATTCCTCTTTGCGCACTGCAAGCGCGAGCGCCAAATTATTTTCAGAAGTCTCGGACCCACTGTGGAAATTCTGGTCCGCCGCACTCGATTGGATGTCGTTCCACAAGAATTGTCACCCGATTCGCGTGTGGAGAATATGTGAAGAACAGGTGGGTAACATGCGGACAGATTGTGGACGCGATTGTACAAAACGGCTCTTCGTTCACGCTTCACCCTGTTTTTCCAAAGATCCGCCCGGAAATTCACTGGACACCTTCCTCCAAATCGCAAGCCAGGCGGGCCATTCCTTTAGTTTTCCACCAATCCACAGCACTCATCACAACAACAAGCTATAGCTATTCATTTTTATTTGAATGCAGTTGTGAAAGTTCTTGTGTCTGTGTAAATCGCGGCTTCTCTGAACAATCATGCTACTGCCACGAAATCCTCAGCACGCCGCATTTCCACAGTCTCCCGTCCACTTGCGTACTTTATACTTGCCCGAAAAACGAGTACAGTACGCTAGCGGGTCACATCTACGGGGGAAAGCCAAATGACGGCAACCGGTGCCGCACGTGAGGAAAGCCAATTCATGGAATTCAGCGTAACCAAGTCCGCGCTGCTCAACGAACTCAACACCACGCAAGGTGTGGTGGAGCGTAAAACCACGATCCCGATCCTTTCCAATCTTCTCGTCGAAGCCAAAGGCAGCCGCGTCACCATCACCGCGACCGACCTCGAGCTTAGTGTCCGCACTTCCTGCGAAGCCAAGGTCAAGAAAGAAGGCGCCGGCACCATCCCCGCCAAGAAACTTCTCGAACTCGTTCGCCTCCTCCCCGAAGGCGAAATCAAGTTCAAACTCCTCGACAATCACTGGGTCGAAATCGTCAGCGAAAAGAAAAAATACAAACTTGTCGGCATGGCCAAGGAAAATTTCCCGGCCCTTCCCGCGATGCCCCACATCCTCGTAAAACTTTCCGCCACGGTCCTCGAAAGCCTGATTGCCAAAACCAAGTTCGCCATCTCCATGGAAGAGTCCCGCTACACTCTCAACGGCGGCCTGCTGATCCTCAAACCGGATACCCTGGCCATGGTCGCCACTGACGGTCATCGCCTGGCGCTCGCGGAAACCGATCAGAAACTCGCCGGGCTCAACGGCGAAGTCCGCGTGCTCATCCCCAAAAAAGCCATGGATGAGGTCGAAAAGCTCTCAGCCGCCGCCGGCTCCGATGCGCATCTGGAATTCGCCAAAGACGAAAGCCACCTGTTTTTCCAGGTTGGCCATCGCCTGCTTATCTCCCGCATCCTAACCGGACAGTTCCCGAACTATGAAGCTGTCCTCCCGCGCGACAACAGCAAGACCATCGTGCTCGAACGCACCGAACTCAGCGACGCTGTCCGCCGCGTCTCGCAACTCGCGGACCAGCGCTCTCACGCCGTAAAACTTTCCGTCTCCACCGAAGGCGTCGAAATTTCCGCGTCCAGCCCCGAATACGGCGAAGCCAAGGAAACCATCGACAAGGACTACAAGGGCGACACCATCGCCATCGGCTTCAATTCCACTTACGTCCTCGATTTTCTCGCCGCCGCCGCCGATGGCCCCATCAGCATCGAGCTCAAAGACGAGCAGTCCGCCGGCCAGATGCGTCCCCTCGCCGATGAAAGCTATCGCTACCGCTACGTCATCATGCCCATGCGCATCTGATCACCTCATCTAGGCGCCATCTATTACTCTTGAATTAGTACAATCCTAAGTATACAATCCCACCTTCTCTCGGTTCCAAACCCGAACCCCAAGTGAGGTATCCCCATGCCAAAATCCACCTCCGCAATTCTTCCTGCTTCCGCCATCAGTCACAAAATTTACTTCCTTCGCAAAACACGCGTCATGCTCGATTCCGATCTCGCCGTCCTCTACGGCGTAACAACTTCCAATCTAAATAAAGCCGTTCGTCGCAACCTCCTTCGCTTCCCGAAAGATTTCATGTTTCGCCCCACCGCCTCCGAACTCAAATCTTTGATATTCCAATCTGGAATCTCAAACAATCACCGCGGCCGGGGTGGCAATCGCTATCTCCCCAGCCTTTTCACAGAGCACGGTGTCGCCATGCTCTCCAGCGTTCTTCACAGCGATCGCGCCGTTCACGTCAATATCGCCATCATGCGCGCCTTCCTCCAGATCCGCGCAATGCTCGCCACCCACGACGATTTGCGTCGCAAAATTGACGAAATGGAAAAGCGTTACGACGCCAGATTCCAATCCGTTTTTGCAACCCTCCGCCAGATGCTTGAGACCCCACTTCCGCCCAAACGCCAGATCGGTTTTCATACCCGTGCCGAAACCGTTCGTCGCCCCCATTAACCGGTCGAACCTGGCGCTAAACCTCTGTTTTTAAACAGGTTAATTATCCACAACCCCTTTCCTCAAACTTGAGTAATACCCCGTTTTCCAGTAAAATTACGGTGTTGTCGATCGGTGCTTTTTCCTTTCAATCGACACGTCCGCCAGACTCGCCAGACCCGTTTCGCTCTGCGCCAGGAGCAGGTTCCGCAGCCTGGAGAACATAAGTCTTCGCCACGTCCCGGATCGCGGGATGGGATGAAGCAGGAAACCCTACGAGCTTCGATCTGCCCCAGTGGGATCGCTGCCAAAGGGTAAGGCGACGGTTGCAGATTTCAGTCTTCACGCCTTCCTTGCTTCGAAAAATTTTGGATTTCACCAGTCGCCGTCGAAACTCCCCGGCAGGAGCTGGCGTTTCGCGCGACACGCTTGCCGCAGGTTTGCATGTCAGGAGAGCAAATGGGCGATAAAGAATCAGTCACTGGTAAAGGCGGACATCAGTACGACGCGAAATCCATCAAAGTCCTCGGTGGACTCGAAGCCGTTCGCCTGCGCCCTGCCATGTACATCGGCTCCACCGGCGAAATGGGTCTTCACCATCTCGTCTGGGAAGTTGTCGACAACTCTGTTGACGAAGCCATGGCCGGCTTCGCGGATGAAGTCAACGTCACCGTTCACGCCGACAATTCCGTAACCGTCATCGACAATGGCCGCGGCATCCCCGTGGACATGCACGCAACGGAAAAGCGTCCCGCCGCTGAAGTTGTCCTCACCGTCCTCCACGCCGGGGGCAAGTTCGACAGCGACACCTACAAAGTTTCCGGCGGTCTCCATGGCGTCGGCGTTTCCGTCGTCAACGCGCTCTCCGACTGGCTCGAACTCGAAATCCAGCGCGATGGCGCCGTCTGGGAACAGACCTACGAAAAAGGGAAGCCCACCAACAAACTCAAGCAAACCGGAAAGACGCGCAAAACCGGCACCAAGGTCACATTCCACCCCGATCCCAGCATTTTCGAAAAAACCGTCTTTAGCTACGACACTCTTGCCACTCGCCTCCGCGAATACGCATTCCTCAACAAGGGCTTGAAGATAACGCTGAACGACGAACGCACCGAAAAAACCGCCGAGTTCCGCTTCACCGGCGGCATTGCCGAATTCGTCAAGCACCTCAATCGCGGCAAAACCACCCTTCACGATTCTCCGATCTATATGGAAGGGAAAAAGGGCAACGCTGAAATTGAAATCGCCCTGCAATATAACGACACCTACGGCGAAAACGTTTTTTCCTTCGCCAACACCATCAACACCGTTGACGGCGGCACGCACCTTTCCGGCTTTCGCTCCGCCCTCACTCGCAGCATCAACAACTTCGCCTCCGGCGCCGGCATGTTGAAAGAGCAGAAAGACGAAGTCTCCATCTCCGGAGACGACGTTCGTGAAGGCCTCGTCGCCGTCGTCAGCGTCCGCCTGCCGCAGCCCCAGTTCGAAGGCCAAACCAAGGGCAAGCTCAATAGCGACATCAAGGGCGACGTCGAGCAACTCGTCAACGAAAAGCTCGGTGAATGGTTCGACAAGCATTCCACCGTTGCCCGCCGCATCATCGGCAAGTGCATTGATGCTGCCCGTGCTCGCGAAGCCGCCCGCAAGGCTCGCGAACTCACGCGCCGCAAGTCTGCGATGGATTCCAGCGGCCTTCCCGGAAAACTCGCCGATTGTCAGGAACGCGATCCCTCCCGCTGCGAACTCTTTGTCGTCGAGGGCGAATCGGCCGGCGGCTCCGCAAAAATGGGCCGCGATCGCAAATACCAGGCCATCCTTCCGCTCAAGGGCAAAATCCTCAACGTCGAAAAAGCCCGCTACGACAAAATGCTGGGCCACGAGGAAATTCGCGCCATTATCACCGCGCTCGGCACCGGCATCGGCAAGGACGATTTCGACGCCGGCAAGCTCCGTTACCACAAAATTATTCTCATGACCGACGCCGACGTGGACGGTTCCCACATTCGCACTTTGCTCCTCACCTTCTTCTTCCGTCACATGAAGGAGCTCATCGAGCGCGGCCACGTCTATATCGCCCAGCCGCCTCTCTATCGCGTGAAGCGCGGCAAAACCGAACGCTACATCCGCGACGACCGCGAGTTTGCCCGCGAACTCATGAAGCGCGCCACCGAAGATCACGTCGTCAAGGCCAAGGAAGGCGTCAACCTCGAAGGCGCGCGCCTCACCACCTTCCTCTTGAACGTTCAGGAATACGATGCCGCCGCGGCCAAGCTCGGCCGCCGTCTCCGCGAACCCGGCCTCGTCGAACTCCTCGCCGAAAGCGGTCTCGAAAAGAAAACAGATTTCGAAGACAAGAAGGCGCTGGAAAAACTTCTCAAGGAAATCGATAAGTCCAAACTCAAACTCGAAGGCAAAATTGCCTTTGATGAGGAACACAGCCTGTACGAGATTCAGTTTGGTCTTCCGCACAACCAGAAAATCAGCTGGGGCGTTGCCTCAACCGCCGAATACAAGCGTCTCCGCGCCCTCACGAAGCAGATCGAGGAGTTCAACCATCCGCCGTTCACCGTCGCCCGCAACGGCACCAAGGTTACTCGCGAAAAAGCCACCGACGTCCTCAGCTACGTCATGGAAGACGCAAAAAAAGATTTCACCATCACCCGATTCAAGGGCTTGGGCGAAATGAATGCCGAGCAGTTGTGGGAAACCACCATGAACGCGGACACCCGCACGCTGCTCCAGGTCAAATTGGAAGACGCCGTCGCCGCCGAGGATATTTTCACCACGCTCATGGGTGAAAACGTCGAAGCGCGCCGCAAATTCATCGAGGACAACGCCCTCGAAGTCGTCAACCTGGACATCTAGCGGTATCGCCGGCTTCCAGCCGGCCAGCATCGGCTTTATGTAGTGGCCGGACTTTAGACCGGCCAGCAACAAATCGGGTAAGGGAAGCAAGAAACAAATGCAATACCAACTAGGCTGGACAACCTTGCCAGGATTGCGCGGACTAAGCGTAAGCGAATTTCGCGCCGTTCCCACGTCCAGCCCGGACAACGAAAAAGGCGTAGCAGTCAGTTTCAGCGATCAACCCGAGTGCGATTCCTTTTTACGCAACCTCGAAGCGGAATTCGCAACCCGGCGCTTCACCAACGCCGCGGACGCGTTCGACACCGTAAAAGCATTCGCCCTCGAACGCGCCGCGAAGTCAACATAGCGCCGCGAAGTCAACGCAGCACCCCGTTGTCATCCTGAGGCTATCCGATAAGGATAGCCGAAGGATCTCAGCGTAAACGTCAGTAGAGGTCAAAGCGACAAAGCATTTCCCGGGTCACGCAACACGCATCACGAACCACAGTCGAAGAGGACACATGGCAGACGAGCAGAACACATCAATTCTTCTTCCCATCGATATCGAAGCCGAAATGCGCAAGTCGTATCTCGACTACGCGATGAGCGTCATCATCGCCCGCGCGCTTCCCGACGTGCGCGACGGCCTCAAGCCCGTCCAGCGCCGCATCCTCGTCGCCATGAACGACCTCGGCCTCGCCTCCAATCGCGGCTACCGCAAATGCGCCAAGATCTGCGGCGACACCTCCGGCAACTATCACCCCCACGGTGAAGCCGTAATCTATCCCGCGCTCGTTCGCGTCGCGCAAGATTTCAACATGCGTTATCCGCTGATTGACGGCCAGGGTAACTTCGGCTCCGTCGACGGCGATCCACCGGCGGCCATGCGGTATACCGAAGCCCGCCTCGCCAAAATCACCGAGGACATTCTCGCCGACCTCGAAAAAGAAACCGTCGACTTCATTCCCAATTTCGATCAGACGCGCGAAGAACCTGTCGTCCTCCCGTCGCGCATTCCGAATCTTCTCGTCAACGGCGCCAGCGGTATCGCCGTCGGCATGGCCACCAACATTCCTCCGCACAATCTCCGCGAAATTGTGGATGCCGCCATTCTTCTGATCGAAAAGCCAGACACCCCGCTGAAAGAAATCATGAAGATCGTTCCTGGCCCGGATTTTCCAACCGGCGCCTACATCGCGGGCAGGGAAGGCATCGAAGCCGCCTATCGCACCGGCCGCGGCAGCTTCATCATGCGCGCCAAAGCCGCCATCGAAGACGCAGGCAAGGATCGCGAAAATATCGTCATCACCGAAATTCCCTACCAGGTCAACAAATCCAAACTGATCGAGCGCATCGCCGAACTCGTCCAGCTAAAAAAAGTCGAGGGCATCTCCGACGTTCGCGACGAATCTTCCCGCGAAGGCATGCGCATCGTCGTCGAACTGAAGCGCGGCGAAGAATCCCAGCTCATCCTTAACAATCTTTTCAAGTACACCCAGATGCAGGAATCCTTCGGCATGATCCTGCTCTCCATCGTTGCCGGCCAGCCGCGTGAACTCGGCCTCATTCCCCTGATCAAGCTCTTCATCGAACACCGCATGGAAGTGGTTCGCCGCCGCACCATCTTCGAGCTCCGCAAAGCCGAAGAGCGCGAACACATCCTGGTCGGCTACCAGATCGCCCTCGATCACCTCGACAACGTGATCCGCGTCATTCGTGGCAGCGGCAGCCGCGCCGAAGCCAAGGAAAACCTGTTCAAGTATTTCAGCGAGCAGGACGTCACCATCACGGAAAACGGCAAGTCCAAAAAACTCGAAGGCGTGAAGCTCGATGGCCGCAAGTATCGCTTCGTTGGCGCCGCGGAAATCGAAGCCGCGGGCCGTGGCAACTCCCTCACTCTCAGCTACGCGCAGATTGACGCTATCCTCGAACTGCAGTTGCACCGCCTCACGCAACTCTCCATCGACGAAATTATCAAGGAATTGAAGTCCATCCGCGACCTGATCGCCGAATTGCGTGAAATCCTCGCCAGCGACAAAAAACTCAAGCAGGTCATCACCGGCGAACTGCGCGAAGTCCACAAAGCCTATGGCGACGATCGCCGCACGCAAATCGTCGACAAGGTCGACGAAATCAAGCTCGAAGACTTGATCGCCGACACCGAAATGCTCATCACCGTGAGCCATGCCGGCTACATCAAGCGCACCGCCGTCGAAACCTATCGTCACCAGTCGCGTGGCGGCAAGGGTCGCATCGGCGCCAAAACCAAGGAAGAAGACTTCGTCGAGCACCTCTTCGTCGCTTCGGCGCACAGCTACATTCTGCTCTTTACCTCCAAGGGCCGCGTCTATTGGCTCAAGGTCTACGAGCTCCCCGAAGCCGCCGCTGCCACTCGCGGAAAAGCCATCTCCAGCCTCGTAAAATTCCAGGAGGACGAAAAGCTCACCGCTCTCGTCGCCGCCACTAATCTCGAAGAAGAAGGCCGCTTCGTTTTCCTCGCCACCAAAGACGGCACGGTGAAGAAATCGGCGCTCACGGAATTCTCCAATCCGCGTTCCACCGGCATCATCGCCATTAATCTTGAGGCAGACAACGAACTGATCGGCGCCAAACTCACCGACGGCAAAAAGATGATCTTCCTGGCCAGCCACGAAGGCCAGGCCATCCTCTTCCGCGAAACCGAAGTGCGCCCCATGGGCCGCAACGCCGGCGGCGTCAACGGCATGGACCTCGCCAAAGACGACTACGTCGTCAGCATGGACGCCGTCCAACCCGACTACGAGATCATCGCGAAGGAAAGCAAGAAGACCACGCAGAATCTCGAGGAACTCGAAAACGAGGACATCAAGGACTCGCTCACCACCCTCATGCTCACCGTCGCCGAAAAGGGCTACGGCAAGCGCACCGCCCTCGCCGAATACCGCATCACCTCGCGCGGCGGCAAAGGCGTCGTCAACATGAAGACCACCGACCGCAACGGCTCCGTCGTCGCCACTCTTCAGGTCACCGAAGAGTCCGACGTCATGATCATCACCGAACACGGAAAAGTCATCCGCGTCCACGCCAACGAAATCCGCGAAGCCGGCCGCTCCACCCAGGGCGTCCGCCTCCTCCGCCTCGACGACGACGACTCCGTAGCCGCCGCCGCCGTAATCCAGGAAGAAGAAGCCGAAGAGAAAAAGTAACCCCGGCTTCTTCCTTCCACGTGAAACAGCGACTCCTCGCCGTACTCTTCGTTGAATTGCCACGTCGCCACAAAATTGACCTTGAGGGTGCCCCATCCTTCGCGCCTTTTGCGAAGGGTGGGCTCTTACGATCGAAGGTCACCCAATCTCCGTTCTTCTCCGTGCCCTCTCGCCCACCTCGGTCCTCTGCGTTAAATCCGTTTCTTTGCTCAACCCGTCTCGCGCTAAACTACTACCCCATGAAACTAAATCGACGCATCATTCTCGCCGCTCTAATCTTTCTACTCGCAATCCATCCGGCCTCCACGCAAATGCCAAACAAAAAATCCCTCGTCTTCGTCGGCACCTACACCGACAACACCGAAAGCAAAGGCATCTACGCTTTCGACTTCGACGCCTCCACCGGCAAACTCTCTCCCCGCGGCCTCGCCGTCGAAACCTCGAATCCCTCCTGGGTCCTCATCCATCCCAACGGCAAATGGGCGTATGCCGCCAACGAATCCGCCAAAAAAAGCATGGTCAGCGCATTCTCCATCGACGCGCAATCCGCCAAGCTCACGCTCCTCAACCAACTCCCCTCCCGGGGCGAAGATCCCTGCCATCTCGCCTTCGACAAATCCGGCAAATACCTTTTCGCCGCCAACTACACCTCCGGCCACGTCGCCGTATTTCCAATCCTCGCCGACGGCAAACTCGGCCAACCCACCGCCGTCGTCAAAGACGCCGGCACCGTCGGCCCCAACAAAAAACAACAAGACAGCTCCCACGCCCACTGGGTCAGCGTCACTCCCACGAATAAAATTTTGTATGTGTCCGATCTCGCCTTGGATCGTGTGCTGACCTACAATTTTGACGCCGACAACGGCACCCTTTCTCTGGCTACCTCAGGTTCTGCCGTCCTCATCCCAGGCACAGGTCCGCGCCACGCTGCTTTTTCCGCAAACGAAAAATTTCTGTACGTCCTCGGCGAGCTCAAATCCACGGTCACCGTCTTCTCCCGCGCGGGCAACAACTACAATTCCATCCAGGTAATCTCCGCCCTACCGAAGGATTTCAACGGTCGCAACGACGCTGCCGAAATCGCCCTGCACCCCTCTGGCAAATGGCTTTTCACTTCCAATCGCGGCCACGATTCCATTTCCGTATTCGCCGTCGATCCCGCGAAGGGCTCGCTCACGCTTCTCGGCAACACGCCCACCGGCGGCAAGGAACCCCGCCACTTCGCCCTCGACCCCACCGGCCAATTCCTCCTCGCCGAAAATCAAAACTCCAACTCCATCGTCGTCTTCCGCATCAACCCCACAACCGGCACCCTAACCGAAGTCTCCCGAACCGAAACCATCCCCAGCCCCGTCTGTCTCAGTGTTCCTCCCGTAGGGGCGGCTTCTTCTCCTGTAGGGCCCGCCTTCTGAGGCGGGCCGCTCTTCCTAAAACATCCCTCACCCCCCCTCCCCATTTCCTCCTTGCTCTCTCCCGCTTTTGCGGTAAAATCCCCGCCGTTATGCCCAAATCCAAATCTCGGCGTCCCTCGAAACGCTCCGCCCGCCGCCGTTCCCGCCCCGCCTCCCCTGCCAAACTCCCGAAACACGCCGTCACCCTCGTCGTCGTGATGCGCGCCAAAGAAGGTCAGCATCTCCTCCTCGAAGCCGAACTCCGCGCCCTCCTCACTCCTTCCCGCAAGGAAGAAGGCTGCCTGCAATTCGATCTTCATCGCAGCGCAGAGCAGCCCGGCAATTTTCTCTTCCACGAAGTTTGGGAAACCCGCGACCACCACACCGCCCACACCCGCACACCCCATTTCCTCCGCTGGAACGCCCGCAAGGATTCCCTCCTCGCCTCCCGCGAAGCCGCCTTCTGGCACCAACTCGCCTGAATTTGTAGCGGCCGCCTTCCGAGGCGGGCGCCTTTCTCCCGTCCTTCGCCACACACCCGCGAAGCCACCACCAACTCGCCTATTTTTGGAGTACGAAAACGAAGCTTCCGCCTTTAAGGTCGTCCCAACACGAAGGCCAAAGTATTCCGCCGGCGTTCCTACTCCACCCTCTTCCCCATCCGCACCACCGTCAACGACAACCCACCCGGCAGCGGCACTTCCAGCCGCTCCTTCGCCTCATACCCCCGCGTCGCATACATCGGCACCCCCGTCAGCGTCGCCCCCATCTCAAATCTCCGGAATCCCCGCGCATAAGCCGCATCCTCGCAAGTCTTCAATATCAGCGTAGCTATCCCTCGCCGCGTCCACTCCGGATCCACAAAAAACGCCCGAATCTTCGCCGCATCCCGCGCCGGATCCAATTGCGCATTGTCCCGGTAAGGCCCGTGGTCGCTCCCATAAAGCGTCTTGCGCAGACTCCATCCGCCACAAGCCACAATCCCGCGCTCGCCACTCTCTCGCAATGCTTCCACCACGTAATAAGTCCCATCCGCAATCAATTGCGTATCCACTCCATACGCCGTCCCCAGCGCCGCCTCCAACTGCTCCGCCGAATAATCCTCCCGCTGTAAAATCGCGCACCGACTTCTCAATCAATCCGCGCAGCACCGGAATATCCCCCTCCGTCGCCAGCCGAATCGTGAATGCACTCTCAAATTTGGTCATGTCGTTTGTAGGGGCCGGGCTTGCTTGCCCTGAGCCTGAGCGAAGGGCCCGGCCCTCTTCTGCCACCAAACTCAACTCCCCGGCGCCCCCAAATAATACCCCGGTCGCGCTCGCACCTTCAGCTTCCGCTCTTTCTCCTGCGTCACCGTCACGCTGATCTCGTGATATCCATCCGCTGTCGTTCCGCTCGGCGTATACGTCAACGTGTACTGCGAATGCAGCTCCCCGCCCATTTCATCAATCACCGTCTCAATCGACCGGTCTTTCCACGTCGAAACATGCATCCCACCGGTCGCCTCCGCCGCAATCTCCAGTTGATGCGACGTCACCTGATCCCTCGCATGGGTCACCGCCCAAATCGCCAGTGCCAGCAAGCTCCCTCCTTGCGGCTGGCTCGTGTCCCCAGTCGTTGGTGTCTGCACTGTCCCCGGCGGCGCGGGCACGCTGTAGGTTCCATCCGGCGTCACCGGCACGGGCCCGCTCACCTTTGGCTGCCTCTTCAGATCCGACTTCGTGATCGAAATTCCCACCGCATAAATCGTCACGTTCGCCAGTTGCGCCCGCCGTAGCACCTCGCCCAGCTTCGCCTCGCTCCCCGAATCGTGCGCCTCTCCGATCACCAGCATCACGCGCCGGTGTCCCAGGTCCGTCTCCGAAACCTCCGGCTGCTCGCTCAGCATCTGCACGCCTCGCGCCATGGCGTCGAACAACCGTGTCCCCCACGTCCCTTCCCGCATCGTTGAAATCGTTTTCTCCAGCTCATCCCCGTCGTTCGTGAAATCCAGCAGCGTCGAAACGTCATCGTCATACGCCACCACCGCGCCCTCGCCCGTCGGTCCCGTCACCGTTTGCGAAATCAGAATCCCCGCCTTGCGAATCTTCGGCAACGCCGACGCGATCCGCTGGCTCCGCTCCACCACCACCACCAGCGAAATCGGATCGCCCCCGAGATCAAAATGCGTAATCTTCTGCGGCACGCCGTTGTCCGTCACCCGAAAATCACGCTCTTCCAGGCTGTGCACCATCTCTCCATTTTCGTTCCGCACCGTCACCGGCGTATCCACCAGCACGCTCCGCACTCGAATCGGCGCCGGCGCCGTTTGCGGAATGGGCGCGCCCGGCACGATCGGCCCCGCGGGAGCCTGAGCCAACGCGTACGCAGCCCCAAATGCCACAAGCGCACACGCCACCACCACTCTCCAGCTACGATCTCTCAAGTTCTGCTCATCCTCTCCACCCCAAGCGTATTCAATTCGACGCCCTCCGCTCCAAAGGCGTTGCCGCCGCCACTCACCCTGCCTACAATCGAAGCGCATCTTGAATGGAGAAATTCCCATGCCAGACGGTAAGCGCCCTAAGCCCCAGCACGCCCCGAAAGCTCCCCACGAAGATCCCAAATTTCTCGCCAGCACTCCGGCGCGCCCCATTCGCATTGTCGCGGAATACATCCACCCGCTCGTCCAGCTCAAGAATCAAGGCATCGGCGACACCATCGTCATGTTCGGCTCCGCCCGCATCGACTCGCATGAAACCGCCGCCGCCCGCTACGCTCGCCTGAAAAAAGTGAAAACCTCCAAATGGAGCGCCGCCCGCCTCAAAAAGCACCGCTTGCACCTTCGCGAAGCCAAAAGCCGTTTGGAAATGTCCTGCTACTACGAACAGGCTCGCCAACTCTCTCACAGAATCACCACCTGGTCGCTCTCCCTCGGCCAGCGCCCTCGCCGTTTCGTCATCTGCTCCGGCGGCGGTCCCGGCATCATGGAAGCCGCCAACCGCGGTGCCTACGAAGCAGGCGGCAAATCCATCGGTCTCTCCATCGAATTGCCCCACGAGCAGTTCGCCAATCCCTATATCAGCCCAGAGCTCAGCTTCAACTTCCACTATTTTTTCATGCGCAAATTGTGGTTCGCGCAAATCGCCAAAGCCCTCATCGTGTTTCCCGGCGGCTTCGGCACCCTCGACGAACTTTGGGAAATGATGACCCTTTCGCAAACCGGAAAAATGCCCAAGCACACTCTCATCATCATCTATGGCCGCAAATATTGGGACGAAATTCTGAAACTCAAAAATATGGTCCGCTGGGGCACCATCAGCCAGAAAGATTTCGATAACCTTCAATACGCCGACAGTGTCGACGAAGCGTTCAACCTTATCCGCATGGGCCTCGAAAAATATCACATGCAGGTCGACCCTTTTCTTCAGGCCTACTGAAATATTTTCGTTCTAGAACTGCCACTAACCTTTTTGTTTTCAATCTCCATTCTGTGGAATTTCCCGTGCCCATTTTTCTCCCATGATTGAAAATTCGCATCGGCGTCTGCTCAGGGGCCTCGATGACATTTGCACTTGGGAGAACAAATGACGCAAAAGCCTGTAACAGTTTCGAGCCTGGTCGGTCTTTTTCTCTTAGCAACTCTCTGTGTACTCGTCACCGCCGCCCCCGCCCGCGCGGACGACGACTGCCAGAAACGCGTCAGTCATGCGGATCACGAACTCCATGAAGCCGCTCAACATCACGGTTGGAACAGTCCCCAAGCGGAGCATTGGCGCCAGGAACTTGCCGAAGCCCGTTCCTACTGCTGGGAACACGAACGTCGCTGGTGGGATGAAGACGCCCATCGCTGGCGCACCGACCACGACTGGGATGACCACGACCACGATCATGGCCCCGGCCACTAGTTAAAGCCCGCTGCTTCCTTCACTCAACAATAGAGGACGCCTCCCAGAGGCGTCCTCTTTCCGCACCAAATTCAAATTTCTCCACAACTCCAAATTCGTAATTGTAGCGCTGGCTTTTATGCCAGCCCTCTTCCAACGTAAAACCCGTACTCCACTGCCTCCCCCGCCCCGCAACCTTTCAGTTCAAACAGGTGTTTGAATCGATAGAACCACCCCGATCCCAACCCGGGCCAACACCTGGAGGCACTCCAATGAAACTTCACTCGTTCAACCTCAAATCGTTCCTCGGAAAAACCGCTCTCGCAACCGCCGCACTTGGCTTCTTTCTCGCCGCCGGTGCGCCCGCCGCAAAAGCCAACGATTGGGACAACTGCAACCGCCGCATCTCCTATTCCGAAATGCGCTATCGCGAATCCGTCCAGCGCTTCGGCCCTTACAGTTCTCAGGCCCGCCATTGGGCCCACGAACGCCGCGAAGCCTACGAGCGCCTGCAACATCTCCGCCGCGATTACCGCCGCTAAATTGAACCGCGGGACCCCAGCTCCCGCCTTTACGATCTAAACCGCTCCCACTCAATTTCCCACCTTGTAGGGGCCGGGCTTGCTTGCCCTGAGTGTTTCCGAAGGGCCCGGCCCTCTTCGCCGCCCACCCTACAATTTGCCCGACGAAGGATGCGTAATCCGCACCCACACCCCAAAAACAAAAAGGGCGCCCCAACCTCAGGGTGCCCTTTTGCAACCTCTTATAACTCCCGATTATTCCGCGTGCACCAATGGCTCTTCCGAAAACACCGCTTCAAACCGCTTCGTCTCATCCTGGTCGTGCAGCATCACCACCGGCACCACCCGCAACGACTGCTTGCAAAAGTGGCACTGCACGCCCTCTCCCTGCACGTCCTGCAAAAACCCATCCGTAAACCGATATTCAATCCGCTCGCGCCGCGCTTTCTTCTGGCTCTTCACGCCGCAATGAGGACAAGTGAACTCCACCACATCCTGTTGCGGATCGCGGTCCAGAGCCGCCCAGCCCGTGCGGCGTACACCCACTACTTCCGGTATCTGCCGTTCCATTGGGGTCTCCTCCTAGGATCCACGTCCGCAAGATTGGATGCCCCACCATCCCGTTTGGATGTAACCAAATCTTAATCTTCCCCTTCAACCACTCCGAATTCTCCAAACTAGCAGAAACACATTACTTCCCCATTCTAATCTTCGTTCTTCTCCGCGACCTCCGTTCTCCTCTGTGGTCTCTGTGGTAAAGCCTTTTCTCTTCCTCTTTCTTCCGGGCACTTGTCCCTCCCACCGGTGTCCAATTACCCAGAGGACGCGCGCACCTCACATCCCTGCGAGCGCGGCGCCGGCCTTCGGCAGCAACCTCCGAAGGCTGGCGTCGCAAATTCGTCCCACAAGCTCGCAGGCAAATTTCACGGAGGTGTCTGATGTCTCTCGAAGCCACGCGTGTGCCCGAAAACGGTTTCGGCTCACTCCAAAGTTGTCTCGTCGAAGGCGATCCGCAATCCGAAAAGCGCGCCCGCCGCATCAAGCAGCGCGCCGTAGCCATCTCCATCGCCCTGCAAACCCTAGCACTCACCGCGCTCATTCTCTTCCCGTTACTCAGCAAAGGCGAGCGCATCCCCATCAAAATCTTCGACACGCTTCCTCCGTATCATCGGGGAACTCCTCATCCTGTTAATCCCGGTCCACGACCAAACCATCCCGACACGGCACACCACTTCTATCCGCCCACGCAAATTCCCAAATTTATTCCCACGGGTGAAGTGCGGAACATTATCGACACCACATCTGAAAATATTTCCGACCTATCCGACCCACCGTTAGGCGACGCCAGTGGCAACCAATTCGGCAACGATACCCTGAATCCGAAGCGAGGCCCCGAGAAACCCCCTGAAATAATCCAACCGACCGTGCGTCACATCATCAGCGAACTCCAGCAAATGGCCCAACTCACCACCCGCATCGAGCCTGTCTATCCCGCGTCTGGCCGTTCAAATCCAGCGCGAAGGCCGCGTCGAACTCCACGCCCTCATCTCTCCCGAGGGCACCATCGAATCGCTCGAAGTCCTCTCCGGTGATCCCCTCTTCATCCAATCCGCCCTCGCCGCCGTCCACCAGTGGCGTTATCGCCCCACTATCCTCAACGGCCGCCCCATCGAAGTGGACACCCACATCACCGTCATCTACACCCTAAGCCACTGACCAAAAATAAAGGGCCGGGAATCATCCCGGCCCCCTTCTCGAACCCGTGGCACAGGCACTCCTGCCTGTGCTCTTGGGTTTCTCTTCTCTCTGCGACCCTCCGCGCCCTCAGCGCCTCTGCGTTATCCTTCCTCTTTTCTCTTCCTCTTAAAGCACCGGCTCCCCCGCATATTTCCCAATCGCTTCCCGCGCCGCATCCCTCAGTCGCACGATCTCCTGCAAATGATTCGGATCGCTCGCCGGAAGTTCCCGGCCCGGATAAATCGGCGCAGACAAAGTAATCGTCACACTCGTCGGCCGCGGCAGTATCGTCCTGTCTCGCAAAAATCTCCGTGTTCCTTTCAACGACACCGGGATCACCGGCGCGCCGGTCGCCACCGCTCCCCGAAACGCCCCCAACTGAAATGGCCGCACGCCATCCTCCGGCGTAAACGTCCCCTCCGGAAACACAAAAACGGAATCGCCCTGCCGCAAGCACTCTTCAATCTCATCCACCTGCTTCAACCGCGCGCCCGTATCGTGCCGGTTAAAAGACAAATGCCCCATCTGATTCAGAAACGTCCCGATAAACGGCATCTGGTTCACTTCGCCCTTGGCCACAAATCGGTACGTCACGCCCAGTCCCATCATCACCGGCAGCACATCAAAGTAACTCGTGTGGTTGCTCGCATACACCTTCGCGCCCGGCGTCTCCATGTACTCCTTGCCCACCACCTTTAGTCGGATTCCCGCCAGTGCAAACAGCACATGCAGCGCCCGCGAAGTAAATCGCCCCGCCGCCTTTTCATCCTTGATCTGCCGCACGATTAGCCAGGAAGGCACAATCCACAGTAAAAACACCACGATGAAATACACGCCGTAAATCTTTTCCAGCACATTGCGAATCCCGCGCCCCACGCCCTGCGCCGCTTCCCGCAAAAACGTGCCCGTGCCCAGTTTCGCAATCTGCACCCACGCCGGAGGCCGCCCCGCCGTCAGCGTCCCCGCCGCGTATAACTGTTTTGTTCCATCGCGCCGCAATTTCCCGCTCGATGTCTTCGGAATACTTCCCGCCGGGATCAACTCCACGCGATCCGGCGGCAATCCCAGCCCGCGCGACACCTCGTCATTGATCGCCGCCACAATCGCCGCCCGCCGCCCCGCATCCTGCTCTCGTGATTCCGCCACGATTACCAGTTTTTCCGTGCCGCTGCCTTTATCCTTCAAACCAAACGCCACCACGCATCCCTTGCGAATTCCCTCCGCCCGCGACGCCAGCTCTTCCACTTCATGCGGATACAGATTCCTTCCGCCCTTGATGATGATGTCCTTCACGCGCCCGGTGATAAAGATTTCGCTGTCCACTTGAAACGCGCGGTCGCCCGAATTCAGCCACGGATATCCGCCATCCGGCCCCACTGGCCCTTGCGGCATCAATTGCGCCGTCGCCTCTTCATTTTCAAAATACCCGCTTGTCGCAGAGGGTCCGCGGAACCACAAATATCCCTCCGTGCGTTCCGCAACGCCGTTCCCCTGCTCGTCCACAATTTTCACTTCATGCCCAGGAAACGATTTCCCCACGGACACAAACGCAATCGCGCTTTCATCCCCCGCCGCAGCCGGCGCCGCTCGCCCCTGCGCCGTAAACGCCTCGCGCTCCACCCGCTCCACGCGCGGCCCGCGACCCAGCGGCGGAAACGTCACGCCCAGCGATGCTTCCGCCAGTCCATAAACCGGCAGCATCGCCTCTTTTCGGAATCCATACTTCCCAAACCGCTGCGCGAAGCGCTCCAGCGTTTCCGGGTTCACCGGCTCCGCTCCGTTCATCATCACGAGCATCGAGCTCAGGTCCACGCCTTCCATCGCCTTGTCCGAAATCTTTCGCACGCACAATTCGTAGGCAAAATTCGGCGCCGCCGTGATCGTTCCGCGATGCTTGCTGATCGCCTGCAGCCAGCGTTCCGGCCGCGTCAGAAACGCCAGCGGAGACATCACCACCAGCGGCACGCCATGGAGCAGCAGCGTCAGCCACGCCCCGATCAATCCCATGTCGTGATAAAGCGGCAGCCAACTGATCCCCACGCTCTCCGGCCCCATCTCCGCGCCCTTCGCAATCACCCGCATGTTCGCCAGCAGATTCGCGTTCGTCAGCATCACGCCCTTCGGATCTCCGGTCGATCCAGACGTGTATTGCAGCAACGCCAGATCGTTCCCCTTGCGGACCCGGCTCCCGCTGATGAACGCAGGCAGCGCCCCTGGTGCCGGCGGTGGCGCCTTCTCCGCCGCTTCCATTAATTTCTCCGCGTCCACCACGCCCAGCAAAGACTTCACTCGCGGCTTCAGCAGCTTCGCAACCGCCTCCGCTCTGCGAAAAGTCAGCAGCAGGCAAACGCCCGCGTTATTCAGAATCGCCGCTTGCCGCTCCGCGTACTCTTCAATCCGGTCCGCGCGAAACGGCGGATAAATCGGCACCGGCACCGCGCCCGCCAGCAAAATTCCCGCGAAGCTTATGAAAAATTGCCGCGAGGTCGGCAGCATCAGCGACACGCGCCCGCCCGCCGGCACGCCGCGTCTAGCAAGTTCCTCCGCGCACTTCTGCGCCGCGCTGTACAACTCTCCAAACGTCAGCGTGTAGTGGTGTTCGCCTCGCTCGTCGTCCTCCGTAATCAATAAATGCGCGCGCTGCGCATCATGCACGCCCCGGTAACGAATCATCTCCGGCAGCGTCTCGGCCTTCTCCGCAATCGACTCCGCAGCCTCTCGCGCCGCCGTCCTCGCCATTCCGCTCGCCCGCAATCCGGAAATCTCTTCGTCGCTCACCGGTGTTCCCGGCGCCGCCACGATCGCCGCAATCAACTCTTCCGGCGTACTCGCTTCCGCCGCCAGCGTGTCCGGCAAGCGCACCTCAAACGCGCTCTCGAGTCGCGTCAGCAGTTCCACGCGTTCCAGGCTTCCCAATCCCAGATCGCGGTCCAGATTCGAATTTATGGATAGCTCCGCCACCGCGCCGTGGCTGCCCAATTCCTCCAGCAGCCCGCGCAACACCACCAGCACGCGCTCGCGCACATCCGGCAAGTCAAGTTGTGGGGAAGTTGTTGCCAAGGTCTTCCTTCAATTCGCAGCTTGGCGTGAGGCTAACACGCACTCCAAAGATTTGCCACCGTAGGGCCCCCCGCCGTAGCCGCCGATTTTGCGGCGAAGGCGGGCGCGTTCACCTATCAACTACGCCCCCTGCTTCTTCGCCGCCCATCCCGGAGGCATCAACGTCGTGCTCAAATCCACTCCGGTCAAATCCACATTCTGCAAATTCGTCTCTCGCAAAATCGCAATTCCCAGATCCGCTCCCGCCAATTTCGCCCCATCCATCTGCGCATCCCGGAAATTCGCGTTCCGCAGCATCGCTTTCTGAAAGTTCACCCCGGTCAAATCGCACCGGAAAAACTCCACGCCGCTCGCCTGCGCCTCCGCCAGATTCGCCCCCGGCAGCGCCGCCTCGGTCATGTCGCACTTCCGCAAATCCGCCTTCTTCAAATTCGCGCCAGACAAATCCACGCCCGGCAGCCGCGACCCGCGCAGGTCGCTCCCTTCCAGATTCGCTCCCTTCAGAATTGCCCCCGCCAGATTGACCTCCGTCAAATCCGCGCCAGACAAATTCGCCCCGGCCAGGTCCGCGCGCGCTCCGCCTTCTTTATTCGCCCAGAACCGCTCGTGCGCCTCCAGAATCTTCTCCAGCGTCTTTCCGTTGTGTTTCAGCCTCTTTACGCTCTTCAGCCCCATAGTCCCTTTCGCTCCTCGCTTTGCAACCTTCTATTTTAGCGAATCCTTCGTCCCGCGCATACCAATCCTCCGTCTTCGCTCGCCTATCTCCTCACTATGCTACTCTGCACCTGTGAAGCCCATTCTCGCTTCCGCCTCGCTCGTTCTGCTGGCCGCTCTCTTCGCCGTCGCCCCTATCCGCGCCCAGGAAGACGAAATCGTCGCCAATCTCGCCGGCGGGCGCACCATCATCCAAGTCGCCAACGACGCCATCCTCTTTGCTGCCATCGATCATCCCCTCGAGTCCAAATCCGTTCCGCCTCGCGTCGCCTCCATTGACAATCGTCACATCGGCATTTTCTTTGGCGCCTCCGAATGGCAGGTGCCCGCGCAGCCCAAACCCATTCGCCTCGATCACGACATTCCCCGCTTGGGAACTCCCGATGCCCACTATGCCCGCGCCGACGTCGACGAGGATCTCGAGCAAATCGGCGTCGCCTTTCTCGAACGCCTCCGCCCGCTCGTCGCCCAACTTCATCACAAAATTGATCTCAAGCCAGACGAACCGCTTTTCGAAATCATTCTGATCGGCTACGCGCCCCAGGATTATGGCCCGGAAGTCTGGCTCATCGACTTCAACGTCGAACAAGCCCCCATGCCCACGCAGGCGGATTTCTGGCAAACACACATTCTTCGCCCGCGTTTTACGCAGATCTACCCACCGGAAAAGCATCAACCCAAAGTGCCCCTGGACGTCCGCTTCCCCGCCAATCTTCCGGGAATTCCACTGCTCGGCCTGATTCAGCAAAGTGATCCGTTGATCACCCGCCTGCGCTCTTCCGATCCGAAAATCAATAAAGTTGTCGAGCAAATGGAACATGGCGAGACGCAAAAAGCCGATCCCACCGCCTCAGAAAATTTCTTGCGCGCTCTTCTTCCTCAGCTTGCGGGCCAATCGGCCTTCATCATGGGCAAAGTCGGCGAAAGCTCAGGCTTCGAATGGATCGTCCCGCCCGCCGAACCCCAACAGACAAAAGAAAAAACCGCCGAAGACAAAAACCGCCCCGCCGATGCCCCCACCCTGATGCGCAAACCCAAGCCCTAATGTAGCGGCCGCCTTCCGAGGCGGGCGCCTTTTCTTAGCTTGTCTCCATCGAACCTCTTCTCCTCATAACCCAAGCGCGGAGGCGTCAGCATCATCCTGCCTGCCCTCAGCCGCGAAGACCCATCAAGCGTAAATTTCTCCAACATGTGGCACAGGCACTCCTGCCTGTGCTCTTGGGTTTCTCTCCTCTGCGAACCTACGCGCCCTCAGCGCCTCTGCGATATCTTTCCTCTTCTCTTCCTCCCAACCATCCCCGCGTTTCAATCCCCCGCCACCGACCTCTGCCCCACTGTCCTTCCGATATCCTTCCGGTAATGCATCCCCTCAAACCGAATCTTCTCCACCCCCGCATACGCCCGCTCCAACGCCTCCTGCAAATTCCTCCCCGTCCCCGTCACGCCCAGCACGCGTCCACCGTTGGTGACAATTTTGTCCCCAACCTGCTTCGTCCCCGCGTGCAACACCTTCACCTCCTCCAATCGCCCCGCATCCTCCAACCCGTGAATCTCTTTCCCAATCTCAAATTTCCCCGGATACCCGCCCGATGCCAGCACCACGCAAGCGCTCGCCCCTGCCTTCCACTTAATCTTCTCCGGCTTCAAATTCCCCGCCGCCGAATCCGCCAGCACCTCCGCCAGATCAAAATCCACGCGCGCCAGAATCGCCTGCGTCTCCGGATCGCCCAGCCGGCAATTGAATTCCAGCACCTTCGGCCCTTCCTTCGTCAGCATCAGCCCCACATACAAAAATCCCTGGTAACGAATCCCATCCGCCGCCAGTCCCTTCATCGTCGGTTCCACAATCGTCTTCTCGATCACCTCGCGCAAACTCGCCGGCAAAAGGTCGTCGGTCGAATACGCACCCATCCCTCCGGTATTCGGCCCTTCGTTGTTGTCGAAAACCCGTTTGTGATCCCGCGTCGGCACCAGCGGCGCATACCGCTCCCCATCCGTCAGCAAAATAAACGAAAGCTCCTCGCCTTCCAGAGCCTCCTCCAGCATCACGCGCCTTCCGCCTTCGCCCAGCTCATGCTTCTCCATCACCCGCTCAATGAACTCCGTGGCCTCATCGGGATCTGCCGCCACAAGCACGCCTTTTCCCGCGCACAATCCATCCGCCTTGATCACCACCGGCCAATCCACCGCGCACAGCGCCCCGTAAGCCGCCCCCGCTGAATCGTGCGCCCCGTAAAATCCTGCCGTCGGAATCTGGTGCCGCTCCAGAAACTCCTTCGTGAAAATCTTGCTGCCTTCCAGTTGCGCCGCTTTTTTCTCCGGTCCCACCACCGCCCATTTCCGCTCCGCAAACGCGTCCACCAAACCGTTCACCAGCGGCAGCTCTGGCCCCACCACCGTCAAATCCGGTCTCACCTTTTCCGCCAGTCGCCACCAACCCCGCTACGTCGCCACCGTCCACTGCTACGCACTCAGCCTCTCCCGCAATTCCCGCCGTTTCCCGGAGCGCACCAGATCTTCTCCACGCCGCTTCCTTCTCGCCAGCTTCCACACCAACGCGTGTTCCCGGCCCCCGCCGCCAATCACCAGAATCTTCATTCCGCTTACCCCTCTCTCAAGAACTTTGAACGATAGTCTGCCCTATCCAGCGTGTCAATTCCGCTGCTACCAAACAGTCTCTTAAGGCGGCTCCTCCAGGAGCTGCCCAAGCCAGAAATTATTTTGCGGATTGGTAAGGTTCACACCAAGAGGGCCGAAGGCTGGGGAGCAACCACGAGGATGCAGTTCAGTAACTTGTGCAGCTAGGATTTATTACAAGGGGTGCTAACCTATAAATATTGATTTATAGGTTAGCGATGAGCCAAGGCCATTTAGCCCGCTTGGCTGATCGCCCGAATCGGAATCGTCACTCCCGCCGACGCATCCGATGCCGCCAGCATATGGCAGCGCCCATCAAATATTCCGCCGGGATCAATCACCATGCATGGAGAGTGTACTTCCCCGGTCACCACGCCCTTGGGCTGAATCTCCACCCGCCCACGCGCAAAAATCACTCCGTCGAAGTGCCCCGCAATCACCACGCGGTTCCCTTCGATCTGTCCTTCCACCTTCGCGTTCTCGCCCAGGATCACCGTCTGCTCGGAAATAATATTTCCCTTAATATGTCCGTCCACCCGGAACGTTCCGGTCAGCGTCAGCGTGCCTTCCAAGGACACGCCCTGATCGATGAATCCCGTCCACTCTTCGCTCGTTCCATTCTTCGCACTGCCCGGCCACTTCCACGCCATGAAGATTCCCCCAACGCTTTTCGCGCGCTCGAACTCTTACTTCACCAATGTAGCCACCGGCGCAGAGAAGTCAACGCCGCATCCATTCGGAGTTGTCGAATGAAATTCCTGCTCGAACGTCCAGTAGGGAAGTCTCGCGGAAGAATCTACTTCATCAAACGATCGTAGATTCCCATCAATTGCGCCTCGTCGTAAAACTCCAGCACCAGTTGGCCCGGCCGTATGCGCGTCTTCTCGCGCAAATGTATTTTCGTTCCCAGGTGCCGCTGCAGCTCTTCCAGGGCTTCTTTAATGTTTGGATCCATCGCCGTCTCGGTCGCCATTCGCGCGCTGCGTGCCCGCCGCGAACCCAGCCGCTCAATCTGCCGCACAGTCAATCCGCCGCGCGATGCGCGCTTCGCATAGCGCATTCGCAAACTCGGCTCCGCCACGCCCAGCAGCGCCCGTCCATGCCCCGCGGACAATCTTCCTTCTTCAATCCAATCCTGAATCGTTGGCTCCAGCTTCAGCAACCGGATCGCATTCGCCACCGTTGTCCGGTCTTTACCGGTGCGCTCGGCCACAGACTCCTGCGTCAATTGGAATTCATCCATCAATCGCTCAAACGCCCGCGCCGCTTCCATCGCATTCAGATCTTCGCGCTGGATGTTTTCCACCAGCGTCATCTCCAGCGCCAACTCATCCGGCACTTCCCGGATAATCGCGGAGACTTTCGTCAATCCCGCCTTCTGCGCTGCCCGCCACCGGCGCTCGCCGGCAATTAACTGGAAGCGATTTCCAATCGGCCGCACCACGATTGGCTGAATAATTCCGCTCGATTGAATGGAGCGCGCCAGTTCATCCAGTGCCTCTTCGCGAAATCTCGTGCGCGGCTGGTAAGGGCTCGGCTCGATCAGATCAATATCCAGCTGCAGCGGACCTGCAGGGCCTTGCGCAGGTACCGTAGCGATTGGCGCCGGCGCAGTTGCAGCCGCCGCCCCTCCTGAAGTCACTCCCATGCTGGCTGGTGGTGCTGCTGGTGTGCTAGGCGGCTCAGGCTCCCGAATGAGCGCTCCGAGCCCCCGTCCCAAGGCGTTTCTCGGCATTTGCAATTACCTCCTGGGCGAGCTGCGTGTACCCCTCAGCCCCCTTACTATGTATGTCATAGAAAATAATAGGTTTACCGAAGCTAGGTGCTTCCGCCAACCGCACGTTGCGCGGGATCAAGCTCTGGAACACCTGTGTACCGAAAAAACTGCGTAAATCCGTGGCAACCTGCCGCGAAAGACTCGTTCTTTCGTCATACATCGTCAATAAAATGCCTTCAATTTCCAGGCTGGGGTTCAGCGTACGCCGGATTCGCATCAACGTATCCAACAATTCCGATACGCCTTCCAGTGCAAGATATTCGCACTGGATCGGAACCAGCACCGCATCCGCCGCAACCAGAGCATTCAAGGTCAATAAATCCAGCGCAGGCGGGCAATCCAGGATGATAAATTTATATTTCTCTCGAACAGGCCCTAGGAAACCCTGTAATTTATATTCGCGGCTCTCAGCCAACACCAATTCCACAGCCGCGCCTGCCAGATTTTTATCAGCGGGAATTACGTCCAATCCGTCAACCTGCGATTTCTGAACAATTCTTTCAAACGGTTCCGTCATGATCAGCGCATGGTAGAGCGTCCTGCGCGAAGGATCCTTCGGAAATCCGATGGCCGCCGAGGAATTTGCTTGCGAATCGCAGTCTACCAACAAAGTCGGCTGATCCGCCGCTGCCAGGCATGCTGCCAGATTTACTGCGGTTGTGGTCTTGCCAACTCCGCCTTTTTGATTTGCAACCGCAATGATACGCGCCAAGATGCGCCCCCAAACCTGCGGAAAGTAACAAAATCTCTGCGAAGCTATGCAAGGTAATTCACGCTTCCTAGCCGTTCGAACTTAGGATTTCCTGTTGGAATCCCGAATGTTCCACGTGGAACGTAGCATTCGAAACACCTCAAAACAATTTAGTTACGCGATGTTCTCTTGCAGATACGTTCGAACGCTCGCAAAGCAGATCTAATAGCGCGTCCGACTGTTCCACGTGGAACACACCGTCTCCAACCCTTCGCAGCGAAGCCAGCATCGTTGAGCTCATCCCGACCAAGTGTACTGGCCGACCCTTCAGGTCGGCCTCCGATCCCGATAAACCGCCATACGACCAACCAGACCCAGAATTGTTCCACGTGGAACAATCCGCGCCACTCAATCCTCCCATGTTTCACGTGGAACACCGCAAGGCGGGAATTGCACTAATTGAATGATGTCAAGTAATCTGCGGAAGCGAAATCCTTGAATTTCTCTCTGAATTCTATAACAATTGTCATCCCGCCGACATTTGTTTCTTTTTTCCCACCAGTATATATCGCTGCAAAGATTGCGGAATCAAGACCGGCTCACTCCACTCCCACTGCTTAGATTTCCGAGCTTCGTCCAGATCCCGCCCGCCAATCCATAGCGCCACACGCTCCGCGCTCACCTGCGGTGATCCCGCCCACTCCAAAAACGTTAAAAATTCGCCCAGGGCCCTCGAACAGACCATATCCAGCGGCGCCAGCTCTTCCCCCAGCTCCTCATACCTGCTGATCAGCACTCGCGTGTTCGATAATTCCAGCTCCCGCGCAACCTCCGCCAGAAACGTCCCCTTCTTGATATTCGATTCCACTAACACCAATTCCAGTTCTGGCCGCGCAATCTTCATCGGAATTCCCGGGAATCCCGCACCCGATCCAATGTCGGCGAGCCGACCTTTATCCACAGGAATTGCACCGGCCCCAAACATGGATTCACAAAAATGACGATGTAGTATCTCCAGCGGATCGCGAATTGCCGTCAGGTTCAGCTTCTCATTCCAGCGCAGTAAAGTCCTTATATATTGTTGAATTGAAAAGACTTGCTTGTCATCGGCCGGGATCTGAAATTCCCCCAAAGCGCGCCGGATGGTTTCCTCGGAAATCGGCTTTTCAGTATCTGTTGTCATATCCGTAAATATGCTGTGACTATTTCCTTTCTGTACCCGCCTCTGCCATCTCTTGCCCCAGCAGGTATCGAGGCCCCGCAATCCCTGCTGCTAAGTCCAATCCCGCGTGCCACATCATCACCGGAACCAGGCTCCCAAATGCCAGCCTCCCAAGGGCCAATACCACGCCAAAGATCCCCGTACTCAAAATCCCCGCCCGCCCCTGATAAGCATGCGCCAATCCAAAAAGCGCTGACGTGAGCACCACCGCCGCCCAAACCGGCAAGCCCGCCCGGAAAAGCGCCGCCAGCAAAAACCCTCGATAGATAAACTCCTCGCAGATCCCGGCCGTCACCGCCAACGCCGAATAAGGCAAATACTCGATCAGCGTAACCGGTAAAAGCCGGCTTGCCAGTTTACGCAGCAACTCCGGTGCGGCGCCATCCATCCGTCCAATTCGTCGTAGATTCAACCACTGCAGTCCGCCGACCAAAATCGCCCCGGCCAAACCGGCACTAACATTCCCAATCCAGCCGACGAAACCCAATCCCAACTCTTGCGCCGTCAGCCCGTGCGCGATCGACCGCCAAGCCACCACCCCGCACAGCGCCCACTGAAACCCGATCGTCGCCGCATAGAGAGCCAACTTCTCCCTGGTATCCACCGCGGGCAGCGCCAGCAATTTCTTCAGCCGGGTGTGCCCTCGCCAGGGAATCACCACACCCAGAAACACCACAATCACCCAAAAATCCCAAGGCATCACGCGATAAGAACACTTTCTCCTCTTTCCGCGCAAGTTGTCCTAAAGGTCCAGTTTCCATCCTCCTTCAGCAGGATTTCCGCTCTACCGCTATAATCGGTGCGCAGCATAGTGAGGTGTGGCTTGACCAACTCCGTGAAACTTACGGCCATGGTCAAGGCAGCTGGTTGAGCGGCCAAACTGAGTCCCGGGACGCTGGACTCAATTCTACGGCGCCTACCACTGCCGACTGATCCGAACGTACTCGTTGGCTTCAACACCAACGACGACGCAGGGGTGTATCTACTCAACAACGATCTCGCCCTGGTCCAGACCGTCGATTTCTTCACGCCTGTCGTCGACGATCCCTTCACCTTCGGCCAAATCGCCGCCACAAATTCTCTCAGCGATGTTTACGCCATGGGCGGCAAGCCCATCTCTTCGCTCTCGATTGTTGGTTTTCCAGATAAGGGCGATCCCGCGATCCTCGAACAAATCATTCGCGGCGGTCTCGACAAAATGAAGGAAGCCAATTGCACCGTCATCGGCGGCCATTCCATTCGCAATGACGACATTCAATTCGGCTACTCCGTCACCGGCAGCATTCATCCGCAAAAAATTTGGAGAAATGTCGGCGCTCTGACAAATGACGTAATTTTATTGACCAAGCCCCTGGGCACCGGCCTCATCTCCACTGCGCTGAAACGTGAACGCGCCTCAAAGGCCAGTCTCGACGCCGCCACCGCTTCCATGTCGCAATTAAATCGCGCCGCCGCCGAAGCCCTCCGCGAACTCGAAACAAAATCTTCCTCCGCCTGCGTTCATGCGGTCACCGACGTCACTGGCTTCGGCCTGCTCGGCCACGCCCGCGAAATGGCTCTCGGCGATCCCGGGAAGGGAATCCCCACCGTTTCGATCGAACTCCACGCGAATAAAGTCCCCGCTCTTCCCGGAGCGCTCGAGGCGGCCAAAGAAGGAATGATTCCCGGCGGCCTCAATAACAATCGCGATTTCATGGGAGACTGCGTTCACTTTGCCGCGAACGTCCCCGAAGAAATTCGCGCCATCCTCTTCGATCCGCAAACCTCCGGCGGCCTGCTGGTCGCAATTTCATCTGAACACGCCAGCCTCGCGCTGCAACTTCTCCGCGACCGAAATATTTCCGCCAGCCAGATCGGCCGCGTCCTCCCGAAAGGCGGTTCTCTCCTCTCCGTCACCTGATCCCGGCGGAATTCTCTTTCATGGACACCATCACTCACGGCATCGCCGGCGCGCTCATCGCAAAAGCAGTCTTCCGCGGCGGCGACATTTTTCCTCCCTGGCCGGTAAACAAACGCCGCGTCATCACATGGTCCGTCATGCTCGCCGCAATCTTCCCGGACTCGGACGTCCTCCGCGAATATTTCTCCAACGATCCGATGCTCATCGTCACCTGGCACCGCAGCATCACCCACTCGCTCCTCTGCCTTCCGCTCTGGGCCGTGCTTTTCGCCGCCATCACGCTGCAGATTTGCCGTTGGCGCAAATGGCAATCTCCGTCATTCCTCGCGCTGTGCGGCTTCTGGGCCGCCGGAATTTTCAGCCACATTTTTCTGGACCTCGTCACCACCTTCGGCACCATGATCTGGTCGCCGCTCCAATGGTCACGTCCCGCCTGGGACATCCTCTTCATCATCGATTTCACCTTCACGGCAATTCTGCTCATCCCCCAACTGCTCGCCTGGGCCTATGAAGATCCAGACCACGTCCGCCGCCGCGCGCTCATCATGTGGCTCATTTTCACGCCAGCCCCGTTGCTTGATCTCGAAAATTGCTGCAATTGTCGGCGCGCCGACATCCAACAACGCCATCATCGTCGCCACTTTGCTCTTTGCCGTCTTATTCCTCCTGCCCGCCGTCCGCGGCTGGGGTCTGCGCATTCCATTTGTCACTTGGAATCGCACCGGCCTCGTTCTGGCGATCGCTTATCTGCTCGCAGCCACCGTCGCGCACCACGAAGCGCTCCTGCGCGTTCAATCCTTCGCCGCCGCCGAAAATATTCCCGCGCAAAGCGTCGCCGCGCTCCCGCTTCCTCCCTCGCTCTGGCATTGGGACGGCCTGGTCCTCGCCCCGCGCGGCGTCTACGAAGTCCGCCTGGACCTCACCGACTCGCTCTTCTCCAATTCCGCGTCCGCCGCGCCCATCGAGCACACCTATTACCCGGACGCGCCCACGAACTCGTGGATTGAAAAAGCCCGCGCTCTTCCCAACGTTCAAAAGTTTTTATGGTTTGCGCGCTTTCCCGTCACGCGCTTTCACATGGAAGGTTCCGAAGCCGTAGTCGAAATTCTCGATGCCCGTTTCCCGCAAATCCGCCGCGACCGCGCCCCCGCGTTCGAATACCAAATCCGCTTCGCCCCCGACGCCACAGTCCTATCCCAAGGCTGGCTAAAAAAGTAGCCCAAAAAGTAGGGCCCGCCTTCCGCCTGCCCGCCGAAGCCATTTTCGCGAAGGCGGGAGGCGGGCCGCTCTGCGCTTCCAACTTTTAACCTCTAACTTAAAACTTAAAACTTAAAACTTCCTTCCCCTTACTTCCCCTTCACCGGATGAATCACCACCTGCCGCTCTTCCCCAATCCCCACGCTCTCCGTCCGCACCCCGGGAAATTCCTTCAACGCCAAATGCACAATCCGCCGCTCCCGCGAAGACATCGGATTCAACGGAAACGCCTGCCGCGAACTCTGCACCCGTTCCGCCGCCACCCGCGCCGTCATCCGCAATTCCTCAAACCGCAGCGCCCGAAATCCCCCGCTATCCAGATGAATCTTTTCATGAAACGCCGGCTCCAGCCGCAGCGCCCGGTACGCCAAATGCTCCAGCGCCTTCAGCGCCTCTCCGCCGCGTGCCACCAGAATCTCTTTATCCTTCCCATCCAGATCAGCGAAGACTTCCGCCTCGCCTTCTTCCGTTCCGCTGGCGGGCTCCGCCGTCCGCACCGTCACCTTCAGTTCCAGCCCGCTCGTGCGCACCATCGTCTGCAGAAATTCCCGCAGCGCTTCGGCCGCGGCTGCGCGGTCCAGCTTCCCTTCGCGTACCAGTTCTTTCGTCATTGTGTTCTCGCCCGGTTCAAAGGACCGGCAACTATCCCAAGCGTCACGCGCAATCAGTTTCAATTCTTGGCGCGTGTCGGCTTGGCCGGGGCGGGGAGGGGATGCGTCCGGTTCAGGTACCACTGCTGCACAACTCCAACCAGACCGCTCGTCAAAATATACACTGCCAATCCGCTTGGGTAGGGAATAATCATAAACATTGCTGCCATGCCGATCGGCATGAACTTCATCATCTGCGCCTGCTGCGGGTCCGTGGTCGTCATCGGCGTCATTTTCGACGCCATATACATCGATACGCCCATCAGCACCGGCAAAATATAATAAGGATCCTTCGCCGAAAGATCCGTGATCCAGCCGAACCACGGCGCGTGCCGCAGCTCAATCGTGCCCTGCAGCGAACGATACAGTCCGAACCAGATCGGCATCTGCAGCAATTGCGGAATGCACCCGCCCACCGGATTGATTCCCTCGCGCGAATAAACGGCCATCACTTCCTTATTCATCTCGGCCTTGCGCGGGTCATTCATCTTGTACTTCTTATACCGATCCTGGATCTGTTTGACTTCCGGCCCCACGCGCTGCATTTTCATCGTGGTCTTGTAGCTGGATATGCGCAGCGGGAACAGCACCATGTTGATGCCCAGCGTCAGCAGCACGATCGCCCATCCCCAGTTCGGCACGTATCCGTGAATCCATTTCAAGCCGTGAAACAATGGGTCGGCAATAAATTCCAGCCAGCCAAAATTCACCAGCGAGTGCAGCGGCGGATTCAGTTTCTTCAGCAGGTCGTAATCTTTCGGACCCACAAACACGCGCAGCTGCAGCGGCTCCGCCGAACTGGCCGTCGCCACTTCCGGCACCGGCTCCGCCTGATCTTTTCCGTCCACCTTGATGTTGCGCCACGCCTTCCAGTAGCGCACTTGCAGCGGCGCCGGCGCCGTCAACGACGGCAAAAATACCGCCGCGAAATAACGATCCTCAATTCCCGTCCAGCTTTTCCCGCCCTGCCAGATGTTGCCAAACTCTTCCGCGCTCTTCAGTTTCTTGTGCGGAAAAGTGGTCAGCTTCCCGGCCTCGTCGTAGAACACAAATTCCGTTTCCACCGGAATCGGGTTGGTCACCGTCAAATCGCCAAAGCCGCCCAGCCACGCCAGCCCGGCCATCACCGGGTTGCCGTTGTTCGTCACGGAAGTTTCCACGTTCACGATGTAGGAATGATCGAAGTGGAATTTCTTCACCACCTGCAAATGCCCGTCGCTCCAGGTGAACGTCACGATCCGCCGGCGCGTCCAGCGATTTGGCATCGCTCGAAATCTTGTATAAGCCGTTGTTCGCCAGATTGCCCAGCTGCGGGTCGTCAAACACCAGCGCAAACGGCCAGCCGCCGGTCTCCGCCGAAGCCGCCGGGTGCACCACGTCCAAAACTTGCGGTGGCTTCGCGTCGTCTTTATACGCCTTCAGCTGCCAGCTCTTCACCACCGCGCCGCGATTGGAAAATTCCACGCGATAGAGCTTGTTCTCCACCACAATCGTGCGCTCTTGCGAATCCGCCGTCGCCGCCGCCGCTGGAACCGATGCCGCGGACACCGTCGAAGGAGCAGCCCCCGGCTTCGTCGCTGTCGCCCCAGGCGCCACTCCCGGAGTCACCGGCGCGCTCTGTGTCGCCTGATTCTTCTGCGGAGGATTCACCGATGGCTTCGGCCCAAAATATTTCGCCCACAGCAGAATCACCACCATCGAAAGCAGCGAAGCCGCCAGGATGCGCAGCTCTGGCGTGAATTTGTCCTTCGGACCGCCCAGCGGCGGCAATTGGTTCATTGGAGGCGTGCTCACGGCCGCACCTCGCCCGTCTTATCCATCATCTCGGCATTCGCTCGCATCGCTTCCCATTTCTCCGGAACCGGGTCCCATCCAAATTTTCTCGCGAAGGGTTGGCACCGCGCCAGACGCCGCAGGCCCAGCCAGCCGCCGCGCAGCACGCCAAACCGCTCGATCGCTTCATACGCATAACGCGAACACGTAGGCTCAAACTTGCACGTGCCCGCAAACAGTGGAGACAAATAAGCCTTGTAACAACTCAACAAAACCAGCGCCGCCCTAACCCCAAACCGATTGGCCGAAACGCCATGGGTTTGTACGTGAAGCGCGCGCTCGCCGAGTTCCCCTTGTACGTGAGAGGCTTGCTCGCCCTGAGTTTCCTCGAAGGGCCCCTCACCCCGTGCTAACGCCCTTTCACCAAGCAACTCCGTTTGTAGGGGAGGGGCTTGCTTGCCCTGAGTCTTCTCGAAGGGCCCCTCCCTCGACGTTGGCGCGAGATCACTCCGTTCCAACGCCTGAAGAGAAGGCTCCGATCCCAATCCGCCGTCCCTCACCGCCCCTTCACCAGCCGCACCAAATCCCCCGCCAGCACCTCGATCGGCGCCGTGGCCACACTGCTCTTCGGATGAATCACGATGTCCCATCCTGTGGCTATCTCCTGCCGGTGGCAGCGCACAATTTCCCGCATCCGCCGCCGCATGCGGTTGCGCACCACCGCGCCGCCCAGCGCTTTCTTGATGCTGAATCCAAAGCGGCTGATCGGCTGTCCACTGGCGCGAACAAATACGGTGAAGTGGGAACTCGAGCGGCGCTTGCCGGTGCGGTACACCTCATCGAATTCGCTCTTCCGCACCAGCCGCACTTCGCGGGGAAACGTCAGGCCCGCCATGGGGCCCTCGCCATTATTCGGGCGTAAGCCGATGGCGGCCCTTCTTGCGGCGCGCCGCCAGCACCTTGCGGCCACCCTTCGTTTTCATGCGCACGCGAAATCCGTGTGTCTTGGCGCGGCGTCGTTTCCGCGGTTGATATGTACGCTTTGGCAAAGCATTCCCCCTTTGATTCTCACTCGCTCTGAATTCCGGCTCCGGAAATCCTCAGGCTGCAACGCGCAAGCGGCCTTCTGCCGCGGGTTCCCTGCACCTGCCGCGTTGCCTTTGGAGTCTTCCCGCGTCCAGCCGCACCACCCACATCGGGGCAGCATTCCGAATTTACTAGTGTACTTGCCGCCCGCGCACAGGGTCAAGAATTCGCGGGGGTAGGCTACAGGGCGGGGAAAAGTGATACACCCCTCGTTTCGTTCTACTGACCAAAACGTAAGAAATAGTGATTTGGCGCTCCCACGCGTGTCTAGAAGCCGCCCCTGAAATTGCGTTGGTTGAATTTGAACGAACTGACTACTTCATCGCCGGTCGGTCCGTTTCGTGAATTCTTGTCTTTCCAGTCCGAACCGAGGAGCGCGGAAATCTGTGGTCGAAAACGCTCGGGCAGCATGCTCAAATATCTTTCCGGCGACGACAAACTTGCATGTCCCATATACGCCGAAAGAGCAGGCAACAATTGCCTCAGGTCTTTGCCTTTATTCAGCCAGGCACTCAGGCTGTGAACTGCAAACGTGTGGCGGAAATCATGCAGTCGGGGAATATTCGTCAAATCGTCTTTTCGTGAAATGCCCGCTCGTCGACGGAGCTTAACAAACATTTTTTCAACCGTCGTAGCATTCAATTTCCGGCCCAACTTATCCACGAAGAAATACTCGCGATCTCGGCAAGCTAGCGGAATGGATTTATCGTAAGAGAGCAAAACCTTATATAGGTGTGGCGCAAGCGGAATGGTTCTTTCACACTTTCTGCTTTGGCGGCGCAAGGTAACGGTGTGTTTCATGAAGTCAATGGCCGATTTTGGAAAAGAAATTGCTTCGCCAAAGTACGCGCCTGAGCCATATAAAAAGATCAAGAACGTTCTAAACGTTCTCGCATCGATCACGCAATTCAATGATCTTTGATTCAGGTCCGCTGCTGCCAAGAGGTCACGAATCTCTGCGCGTGTGTAGACATACGGCAAAAGCGGTTTAGGCTTAATGTGTCGAGTGCGGGGCATCGGGGAAGCCTTCAACTCTCCACGAATTATCCAGTGTCGAAAGAAATGGCTCAGGACGCTGGCTTTACCTTTCCAAACTGCCAATTGCCCTGTCTCTCCTTGAATATAAGATGCAACTTGCGCTTTCGTTATGTGGTTAAGCTCAATATTCCGTGCAATCGATAGAAAGCCCTTGAGGTCCTTCTCGCCAGATAAGAATGCTCTTCCGCAAAAGTGCTTCCAGCTTACAAATTGGTTGATCGCATGTCGAAGCTTCATAAGCCATCACACAAATCGGGCTGGACAACACGTTTGAGACTCGACAAGTCGTGTTTTGCGTAGATGCCCACTGACGCGCAGTCGCTATGCCCTAGGTAATCTGCGATCTGCTGTAAAGACATCCTTTTGCTGAGAAGCCTTGTGGCGCAAGAATGGCGCAATGAACGAGCGCCCTTGCGATAGCTTGGAATATCTAGCCTTTCCATTCTGGCCGATATAATTGCGGAGACAGAACCGGGCCTGAGCGCTCGATACGGCGGGTGGAGGGTAACGAGAAGGAAATTGCTAGTGCACTGTGGTCGACCCATTGTCAAATATCTCTTCAAACTAGCCCCAAATCTTGAAAAGATTGGAAATCTTTGGAGCTTATAATTTTTAGCACGTCGCACGGTGAATGTGTTTGTGGCCCAATCAAAACTACTCAAGGTCAAACCGGTCGCCTCACTGGTTCGCAATCCATACAAGGCGAAAAGAAACAGAAGAACCTGAACACGCATCGACGCTGGTGTATCCAGGCTCTCAGATCGAAGGAGTCTCTTCACATCTATCCATGAAGGCCCAACCGCATGCACCACCCTCTTCCGCGCATGAGGACCGCGTACCCCTTCTGGAATCACGCGAGTCATCTGTCGGTCTCTGGTGAAGCGAAGAAAGGACCGAATTGCATTGGTCGCCGTTACAAGAGTCCAGACATTCCATCGTTTAGACTGCAGGCGTAAGTAGTTGTCGACATCACTTAGTGTCAACGAACGTAGCCTTTTGCGTTGTAATGAAATCCACTTCACAAATTGGACGGTGTGCCACCGATAGCTCGTGACGGTGGACGAGTGTTTGCCTCTATCGATTTCCAAGAACTCCACGTAATGGCCGACGATTGACTCAAATCCGGTAGTGACTTTCTTGGGTTCTAGAAATCTATTATGGAATTTGAGGAATCGTTTGGCTACGCCGATGAAAGAATAAAAGGCTGTCGCCCTTTGGGCCGGCTTTCTTTCCTTGCGAATCTCTCTTAGCCACTTCCTTGCGGCTCGCTCGATCTCGAAATAGTCAATGGTGCGCAGTTTCTCTAGTTTGAGTTGTTCGACGACGTGAAGTAGTAGGGTGGCGTCGTGTTGGAGCAAGTGCCTGTTCGCACCTCCGTCAAGTAGGTTTTCGAGGAATCGTTCGCGCTCGTTTCGTAAAGGTGCGGATTGATGCCGATGAACGGCAAGTTGGAATGTGTAGATAGTGTGAAACACCAGGGCTCCGAGACTCAGGACATTAACAGAAGTGGTCGTTCAATAGGATTAAGTAATTCCTTTTGATTGTTTGGGTACTCCTATGAATGTTTAGAGACTCAGCGATGCCAAACCAATGCGGAACACGTTCATCGTTTGCTGCCGCACACCTTTGCCATCCAGGATGTAGTAAATAGGTTTTTGTGTGAGCTTCGTGGCTCGCATTAACTTCCGCACTCCGACCTTTCGCCACTCGCTTCGTTCATGTTTCTCAGCGACAACCAATTTTCCTGTCCGGCCATACAACTGAATCTTGGGATCAAGCATGCTAGGGTCTTCGCCTTGCTCCCAATGTCGATCCGTTTCTTTCCCAACTGGAATTAACGAACGTCCGACAATCCTTGCTCGGCGCAGCAATCCTTCCGTGTCCGGTTCACACGCTTTCCCATCAGGTGCAAGCGACTTAAGTTCGGCTTTTCCAAGATATTGGTTCAAGATGATTTGAAACGAGTCCGGAAATACTTTTTTCTGTTTCGGATCTGGATCCATCGATATTTGGTAAGTACGCCCGTCATGCAGATTAATTCCCTTCAAAGTACTCCACTCCTTTCTGTCACTTTCTGTCGGCGTAACGAAGTGAAAGTTGGTCTTGTCGAAACCAAGCGGGTAGCCATCTAGGCTAGACAACAGCGGGAATAAAAAGAAATTATACGGTGCTAACCAATCGGGTCGCCGATCCCGAAGTACATTGGGAGAGGTCATAACCATTCGCATCATGGCCGGTAACTTCAACCATTCGGGTTTCTTGTGCTGATATCCGAATTTCTTTCGCATCAAGTATTCCCATGCCTCGAATACCCATTCCGGTGTTTCTTCGCGTTCGTCGTCTGAATCATGGTCCTCGGGATTGCGTACTTTCGGCGCAAAGAGATATCCCAAACCATGGCCGCTTGCTTTCTCAATTGAGATGTTTCGATCGGCATCCGTGAACAGTGTGTATCTCTTCGCAGAGACAGCATAGCCAAATAGCTGGCGATAGGGTTTACAAGGGTCAGAATCGACGTGGTTAATGTCTTCAATTTTGAGAATTTCTGGCACGAAGTTGCGGTCGTACGGATTGAGCTTGTTAAATCTCTTTGCGATTTCCCTCACTTGATCAAACGTGAGAGTCTGAATGGCATCTCTATCCTTCAGGCTGAAACGACCGCCGACGCAGGGAACGAGGTGTTGAGTTTTAGACCCAACGATGCACATCGAATCCGTATCGCAAAACAAATAGCTACCCGATAGATTGTTGACGCATTGTTCAAGCATTGCGAGAAGCAAGCGCCCGCCGGACGTAATCAGCGACGCGAGCGGAGGAAAGTACCAAGCTCCTGGTTTTTCTACGTAGCCGGTACGCTTCTTTCCTGATTTCTCGCCAGAGAAGTATTTAACGTGTTTCTCTTTACTGTTCGTTTCCGTATTTACCTCAACGAACAATCCGTAGCTTCCCGAATTTGCCAATACCTTCAGGAAATCGGCAATTGGCTTGTTTTTACTTTTATGTGAGATCCTTTGTTCGATTACCTTTTTGTAAAAATCTTCCTTTGTTGGATTGATTCCCACCATTCCGCCCAAATCCGTCGACTGCAATCCTGACTGATGACCTTTCGCGACCATGCGAATCGCTTTGAGTATTTTCGGAGGCTTGCCAGTAAGCAGAGCGGTCGCTACAGCGTCAGGACCGGCATACCAGATTGGTTTATCTGACTTAAGGAAATTTAGCCCGATGTTTTGCGTCTTTCCGCCATAAACCGTACGGATGGGAAGGATGTCGTTTTCAGGTTGTATTAGGACAAAGAAGGACAGCTTTTTCCAGAATGCAGGATTAAATGTGGAATTCAATCTTACGTTCGAAAGCATTCTTCTCACAGCGTTTGTACAGTCTTCAAAATGTATCGAACTAGCTCTGAGCACGTCCCAATTCCCCAAAAGTGCATTTACAGTTGGATACTGGCTGGTGAAGTCTGTATGAATGACGGGAACTTTTGTTTTCCTAATTCGACATTCAGCGCGGCCACCGTAGTAACTCTGCATTGCGATACCAAGTATTTTATGCGGGACTTTGAAGTGATTCTTTGGGAGGTTGATTTGCATCACATCAAGATAGGCTTTGGCAATTGAGGCAGGGGAGTAAACCTTGTCGGGATGCGACCCGATAGGATTGCGGTCAAATTCAATTTTCATTGCATTCAAGAGCCTAGCGGTAGCCCCAACATCGCCTCGGCAGTACGCAATCTCTTTTGGGGTAACGCGTCCGGTTGGATTGTGCTCGATCTTTCCTTCTACTTTGAATGCTTTGCACCCTCGCTTGAGACTGTACGCTTCGTTTCGGAGCGACCATCCAAGCGTTCTCAAATCCAGAAAGCGGCCTTCTTTCGGCCATTCGTCGCGATGCAAAATACTTCCCAATTTTATGAAGGCCATCTTGCTGTTCATCGAGTTGATGACAATCCTGGGCCTTTCCGGATTGGGTTCAGGCTTTCCAGTCTTGCGGCTTTTGCGAGTCGAAAGTGCCAGGGACCAGCTGCCTTTGCTACCATTCGCTGCTCTGACTGCAATCCTCGAAAGATCGAACGGTAAATTAAATCCGACGATAAGGTCGCCCCTTCGAATGGACCTCCAAAAAACATGATTAATAAAGGAAGCTCGCGTCATCAGCCGAAGAGCCATTTGAGCCGGGAACCGTTCGATATGTGGAGTGGTTTTTCTGTTGCGCCGATAGTTTTCGAGAGTTTCTATGTCGGCGGATGGAAGGTCGTCGGCATAAAACAGACCCTCTTCCAGACAGAGATACCGACCGCGTTCCAATTTACAAAGCCGATAGCATCCGAAGTTTAGCTTTTGGATAGCATCGACCGTGGTCTCAGTATCAAAAATCAGGCAGTAATTCGGCCACTTGCGCGACCATCGTCGACGCCATTCCTTTTTTCTCTTGAAGGGTGTGTGTGCCCTGACGAAGACATCGTTATGTTCCGGCTGATCCATTTTCATCGGGACAGACAGTTTTCTGGTTCTTGGAAAGTACTTCTTTGAAGGCTTCGGCGATCATCCATTGACAAACAATGGTCGCCTGAAAGGCCCTATTTAGTCGTTCAAGTTCGTTCGGTGTATACCGAAGGTCAACCCCAATATTTCGCAGGTGTTCGTGAAATTGGTCGTGATGGAATTTGCAAAATGGCATGGTAAATCCAGCAATGTGGTTTCGACCACCCACGTGGTTGTGCTCTATCCCGGTCTTGAGGCCGCAAATAACACAGGCAGAGCGTACGCGATTCCTGCGCGATTTCAAGATTCCTCACCCAGTGAAGAATAAAGATCGTCAAAATCCAGCTTCCCCGCTTCTTCAAGCTCAATGAGAGATTTGACGTTAGTTATGAGTGTGTGACCAGCGATCTTCTTGTCGCGAAAAACTCTAAGGGCTGCTTCCGCACCATCGTCGCTAGCTCTGAACATTCTGATGGCTCGGTTGTAAGCGCCGAGTAGCTTTCGTTCGCGGCGGTTGGGGATGATCTCTGGCACAGCCCCAAACTTGGTAAGAACTTTCATCACGAATGGAAGCTGATCCTCGGAAATCGCCTTCCAGGGCTTACCGGGGCCATTACGACGAAGCGCTGGTCGCGCATATCGGACAAACGTTTTTGATTTGATCCCTTCGAGTCGGGTCGCTTTCGAAAGTGATTCGTGCTCCTCCAACATGCGACGCAAGACACGGGCGACCCGTCGTTGTATATCGGCTTGGTGTGGATTGAGAGCGATTGTGCTATTTCGGCGAGCGCGATATCGTCTGACGATGCGTCGCTTCGCTTTATATCGGCGACGCGCATTTTTCTTACGAAGTATCTTCTTCCGAGTTTCGCGCTTCTTGGTGGGTTTCCGCTTTCTGGATTTCATCGGCCCACCTTCTTTCTGGGAACCGACGATGTGGCATGATCGCGCTGTACAAATCGCGTAAGTTCAGATCGTGGAACAAGCCTGCGTCGACCTACACGAATAGATCGCAGCTCACGAGAAGCGATCAGATTCGCAATTGTTCTGAGGGAAAGGCCGGTGAGTGCTGAAGATTCTTTCCGGCTGAGGAGCAACTTGTTGCTGAGCATGTCCGGCATTAGACACTCCTAAAAAGTGTCATCTGCCGGAGTCCGTTTGCTCAGCCTGAGCCCAGGTTCGTTTTGCGTCCTTGTCTCCCCTGCTTTTGCGTCCCTCTCCCGATGAGCGGAAAAGGTCTACTCGCACAGGTTGTATGTCGGTGTTACCTCTTACCGACATTGTGAAACAAGGTCTACTTCGAACTGTACCCTTCAGGTCGGTGAAAACTTCCACCGCCATAGGCATTTCTACTAGGACCCCGTGGTAACGAGATTATGGCCAAGCATCGGCGTGCTGTCAAGGGCGTGAAGAGGCATAAGAATGCAGTGTTGTTGCCTGATAATTTAGAGTAGAATTGGATCTAACGTACTTGTTTTTATACAGTTAGAAGTGTCCCCGGCGAGCGAGCTCTTCATGCCATTTCGACCCTCTGAGAGTTTTGAGAAAATCCTGCCATCTCAAGGCGTCGTCACGCTATTTGGTTACAACTCATCAGCTTCTGTAAATCGTGGCCACCTCGTCCTTAACGATCGAATAGGCATGACTCGCCGACAGGGCCGACTTCCCCGGGTGCGCCATGGATTGAAGAGACTGGTTGTAATCGGCTCAACCGGCATGGTCACCTTCGAAGCGCTGCGCTGGTTGTCAGAACAGGATGCAGCGTTCGTTATGCTGGATCGCGATGGTTCTGTATTGGCGATCTCTGGCCCGGTAGGTCCATCAGATGCACGATTGCGACGCGCCCAGTCACTCGCACATCAATCTGATATAGCAGTGCAGATCAGTAGAGAACTGATATCGCAAAAGCTTCAAGGGCAAGAGCGCTTGCTTCGTGAAATCGTTCGAGATTCAGCTCGCGCTGATATCGTCGCGTCGAACCATTCGCAGCTCAAGACAGCCGCAACAGTTCAATCAATCCGGCAACGTGAATCAATCGCAGCTCAGGCTTACTGGTCAGCTTGGCACAACCTCCCAGTTAACTTTCCGACTGCTGATCTCAATCGGACGCCTCAACACTGGTGCACTTTCGGGACACGAAAATCGCCGATCACGGGGTCGCCTCGTTTAGCAGTGAATCCAGCCAACGCGATGTTGAATTACATGTACGCATTGCTCGAATCAGAGGCGAGGCTCGCGGCTGCGTCGCTGGGACTTGATCCTGGTATTGGTTTCATACACGTCGATACAGATGCCCGGGACAGCCTGGCATGCGATTTGATGGAACCTGGTCGACCACAAGTAGACGCATTCCTGCTGGATTGGATCACCAAACAACCTCTGAGACGCGAATGGTTCTTTGAACAGCGCGACGGATCGTGCCGATTGATGGCGTCTTTCGCAATTAAACTTTCACAAAGTGCTCCTGCTTGGCGTCAAATCCTTGCGCCGATTGCCGAATGGGTTTCCAAGGTGCTTTGGTCGACTGTTAAGCACAATGGCCGACGCACGGCAGCGCCAACTCATTTGACACAGAGCAACCGGCGTGATGCTAAGGGAGTCCCACAATTGCGTTTTGTCACTCCACCTCAACCGCCACGTTTATGTAGAACATGCGGGAGTAAGGTAACGGAGGGATACGAACGCTGCGCTTCGTGTAAAATTGTTGATTGTACAAGAGAATTGCTCAAAGCAGCTGAAAAGGGGCGATCAGCCTCGCACAGTTCCAAGGCAGAAGCGAAGCGTGCCGAGAGCCAGCGAAAACACGCCGCCAGTATTAGAGAATGGCGACCAACAGATCAACCTGAATGGCTCAATGAAAAGACCTACCAACTCAAGATTCAACCTCGGCTTGGTGAATTGACAGTCACTACCATTCGAATGGCGCTCGGCGTCTCGAAATCGTACGCGACGGAAATTCGTTCAGGAAATCGGTTACCACATCCGCGCCACTGGCAAGCACTCGCACGGCTTGCAACGATAGCAGAGTATTGAGAAGGGTTGGGATCTCTGACTAGTGTTGGGTGAGGCGCTTGAATAATGTCTGGACGCCTGGGAGATGGCGCAATCGGTCACTAATGACGATGACCACTTCTCTTTGGCCGTTTTCTGCAAGAAATTCAAGCAGCGAGCTGAGACGGTCTTTGTAGTCATACTCCGGGGGGTGGGCCGCAATCATCGACTGCAGAACTTTGGAGATTGTCTCCGGATCTTGTGGCGCTAGTCGACGTAGTTCTGCGACAAACTCGTAAGTTTCGTGTCCGATGTGCACATGGGGAGCAACGGATTGTAAAAGGCGGCTCTCGCGGATCCCGATTGTTGTGAGGTGGGCTGCGAGCAAGCTCAACATTGACAACAGACGGGCTGGCACTTGTTGCTGATGCCGCGTCCATTCTAGAGAGCGCTCCCAAAATGCGAGGATGCGCTCACGCTGTTCGGGTGTGAGATCATTATTTCGCACGACCCAGAAGAAGTGGGTTAGCACGGTCAAGTCTGCCACTTTTGCGGTCTCAAAAAGCTGCCTGAGACATCGGCCGTCCAGACTTTCAACTCCCCACAGATAAGCAGCACCGATTCGTTCCAAGAGTTTTTCGCGTGCACTTCGACCCTTCAATTCCAGAGTGAGAGCCCGCTCAATAACCCCGTCTGCTGAGAGTAGTTCGTAAACCGGCCTAGTGAATGATGCGTATGCAAGCCCGTCGAGCGCGCACACCGTATTTGCATCGTACTTAACTGGGAAGATCTCTCCCACCTTTTCTTTCGTCCAAGTGCTATCGAGATACTGGAGTTGCGGCAGATAGATTCCGGTGTGCGTACTGAATTCGTAATTAGCGTTCGTGCATAAGGCTAACTCTCTATCGAACAATGGCCTTATTGTCTCCCACGCTTCCTGATGGGTCCCCTGTTGCTTGTCACTGACGCGTGCCGCACGAAGTGCCTGGCTGTACAATGCCTCGATAATTCGACCTTTCGGATTGTTCATGGCCTGAAACATTGCGTCCTCGGCTGGCGTGTCGACAGCCGGCTCGCGCTGCATCAAGACGTCAATTATAAGTTGCGTGCGAGGCAGGAGATTAGCGTCGTAAGCGTACCCATCTTCTTTTGTCCCAGCGCGGAGAAAATCCGCGATGATGGTCACGACCCAATCCTTGTACATGTCCTCCGCCTGGTGCCAAAAACCATCACTGCTCAATAGTTGTTCGAAGAAGCTGACAAGTCGATCCCATCCACGGACCCAGTTCGCATCAGTCTTGGTTTCCCATGCTTGTTTGAGACCATTGATCAGAGCGTGCTGATAGATTGGCTTCACAGTGAGATACTGTAAGATGCTCTCTAGGAAGAGATCTGGATTTGCGCATGCGGCGGCTTCGATGGCACTAGTCAGTCCATGCGTCGTGGGTCCTTGCGATTGGTTACGTGGCACAAAGGCGTTGAGCTTGTCTACGAGGAGATTGGCTTTGGCGAGGGCCATTAACTCTTCTGGTGAGTATGGTGTCGCCCCAGGTCCCACCCACGAAGTAATGTATGAATCGAAGTCAGGATGCTCGCTAAGCTTCCCGACAGTTGGGTCAGCGTCGAGTTCCGCGAATTTTCGATCTGCAGGCGGATAGCCTTTGCCGCTGATCGCAGATAGCCATCGATATTGGCTGTAGCGGCGCAAACCCTCTGGATCGTCGCCGTATGTGGGTGTCGGCAAAGTCTCAATTGCCACCATCGTTGCTGCTTTCTGTTGCAGGCTCATCTCCCCGAAACGATCCCGTAAAAAATGATAAAGCTCATGGCTGTGCCCATCATTGAGCAAACGTGGCACGAGAACATCAGTATATAGACCCTGCATATCGGGCCAATTCTGAGCAAGCGCGTAGATCCCGATGCGACGAATGATCTGAAAATCATCACTGAGCATGTTTTCGATTACGGGGCTTGCATTCTTAGAGTCTTCATCGGCCCATCCGAGAATGACATCACGTAAACCCTCAACCACACGGTTTTCGGCACTTCGCCACTGGTAATTTTGTTGGTCTTCCTCTACAGCTGGCCGAAAGACACTGCTGTAATCTCGACGGATAGGGGTGTCGAAGACCTCGCGTACCCGTGCCAGCATGATCTCGGCAGCTTTCTCACCAGTCTTTTGGCCTATTCGTTTAGCGTGGTTTTTGAGAAGTTCTCCGAGCCAGAAGTCGTCGACGATGCTCCTAGGTGTTGGATCACTCCCGTCGGTATCTTTGTCCCAGGTGACTGCAGTGACGAGATAAAGCACTTGTGCCGCTTTGTCCCAGTCCTCAGGTTCGATGCTGCTAAGAAAACGCGGTAAAGCCACCTTATCGAGCGCGTTCGCAATGAGCATCCGCTCATAAGGGTCGGCGAGCCATTGGCCGAGCAAATCAATATCGCTTAGCGCAACCGCTTTGGTGGGAAGTAGCCCTAGGATTTCAGCGAATATGCGGTTGGTGTGATAATTGAGCCTTGGCTCCCCCTTCCCGTCGCGCCAGGCACTGACCGCGCGAACGACATTAATGATTTTGATCGCGAGGGGCATATCCTGCAGTTCTCCGGCCTTTTTTGAGACAGCCTTGAGGTAGTCCAGCGGCGTCCAGTAAGGGATACGAACAGTATTTTCTCGCTCTCCGGCCATAGGCGCTGGGTTGGTTGCCGGAACAAAGAAACCAGCGTCCTGGAGGTAATCAAAGAAATTTGGATAGTCCTCACGTTGGAGAAGAAGTTGGAATCCCTTTCGTGCGAGCTCCTCGTTTGTCTTCATCATGGAGATGAAGGATTGTTGGTTTGCGGTGAGCTTCCTCATGGGAGGGGCTCCATTTCCCGTGCCAGATCTTCAAGCACCTGCCCTTGTTGAAGGACGAGTGGTGCAGAAGCTGGCATCCGTTGGGCGAAGTCTTCCAAAACATCGAGTAGTTGCTGGCGATCTTTTTGGTCACGCAGGAACGGAATGAGTTGAATGCCGCATTCGTGTAAGTAATAGGTTTCCATACCGCGCAAAAGGGTCGTTTCGTGACTAAAAAATCCCTCCAACAGAAAGTGACGCGCTTCGTTATCAGAGGCATTGGATTGTCCCCTTGCTTTGTGTATGACGTATTCGAGAATCTCTAATTCTTCGAGACCGTACCCAATGAAGAGAACTGTGTAGTGTTCAAAGAGGTGTTCCAAGAAAGTAAGAGCTCGGTTTTCAGTGTTGGCATCTCCTGTACGGTGGTCGTTTGCGTAGCGCTTAATGTATTGACGAGTGGTGACAAGCATTCCAGTCGGATCTGCCACGGACCCATGAAGGTGAATGACTGAATTGGGCTGCGTTAGTACCGCTGGGAGAAATTCACTGACAGAGTAGATATTGTGCATCAGTGTGCTGGGTAGCTGAGTGGCAGGGCTTGCCGCTGGTGTTGCACCAGCAATTGGTTCGGCAACGCGGTCATCAAGCCACCGGTCATAGTTCGTCGTGACGAAAATATTCCCGAGAGCGAAGAGGCTCCTATAGAGTCGTCGCCCATTTTTATGCTCCGCTCGCGGTTTTGGATGGAGCAATACGTTGTAATCGATCAGTGTTTTTGTTTCTTCAGCGATCGCGGTTGCAATTGAGAGCTTGACACGAGGACTCCGACTCTTGAGTTGATCAAATTGTGCGTGGGTGAATTTACCCTTGTCGATTAATTGGAGCAGTGTGCCGTTAGCAAAATCATTCCATCCCGGGCATCCCGCAAGCCGTGAGGCACCCGCTCCAATGAATAGAATTAGCCTGCCTATGAGCGCTGCTTCTCGTAGCCCAGTCGGAATTGTCGGTATTAGTGTGAGGTCTGTTTCCATGACATTGTTACACTCTACTATACGTCTTCATCTGTTCATCATATCATCCGTCGAGCGGCGCACCCCATGGCTTTCGATTCCTCAAAACGGGATTGCCGGCACTCTAGTGCAATAAAAATTTCGGAACTCTCAATAGTTGGCGAGACAAATGAAAAAACGGCACCTGATTTATTCCCCCCACCTCATCACTTATATAGATATTCTTGGCTTCCGAGAGCTAGTCGAGAAGAAAGATCCAAATTTCATATCGAAGGCTATTCGAGAAGTTCTTGAGGTAACCAGGCCCAGCGTTCACACACAGAAATTCAAAAAAGAAAACTACGTTAATTTCTCGGATCTGATCGTTCATACTGTGCCATTTGTCGACAACTCTGATAAGTGGAAGGCATATGAAATCTTGGTTAGTCGAGTGAAGTACATTGCTCTCGTACAGACAGTACTTATAGAAAGAGGGCTACTGTTACGCGGTGCAATCACCGTTGGAAATATGGAACGGACTTATGGAGTGCTCTTTGGTCCGGGGCTTATTTCCGCTTACGAGTTGGAGCGGGATCAGGCACTGTTTCCTCGGATAATTGTGGACCCTGGCCTCTTAGAAACGCTCGAAGAAAATCAGTTGTTCGATATGATGAACCGTCGTCAGTTAATGAGGCAACTTTCGAAGTGTCTGAAGCGGGACGATGACGGCTTGGTTTTTGTCGATTATCTAGGATTCATGGGGCATGTGTTGGGAAACGATAGAGGTGCTTTTCTTAACCTAGTAGCTAAACATAAGAAATTAATCGATAGAAATCTGCGAAGATTTGCGCGCAATAAAAAAGTGCTATCAAAATACTTGTGGTTGAGAAAATACCACAATGCTGTGATTTGGACAAAATTTCGGAATAAACATTCTAAATTCTATATCGATATGCCGGGTGATTCCATACCGGTCTCTCCGCTTGCTCCAGGCTCAAACTGACATTGAAGAAATGACCCTACTACAGGTAAGGTGGCTGCGTCGCAACGATATGCCAAAAACGAAGCGAATATATATCAGAACAAAATGTGGGAAGCAGCTATGCTTGGCCGGTGCTTGCGCCGACTAAACGCACGAGTCACTGAGTTACGGCTGGAATTAAGTTCAGACTTTCCGCAGTTGGATGCTTGCCTGTCAAAGGGCTACGCATTCCCATTTCAGAATAAAGAATTATCGTACGAGTTGTTGCTAGTAATGGACTCGTTCATATTTGAGACGAGGTCTTTATACGAGATTATGGGCAGATTTCTCGTCGCACTGTTCCGCGTTTTGTTTGACCGGACGCTGACGGAGGTCTCTTGTCGTGATCGTGCAAATAGTTGCTGTTTTTGATCAAATAACGTCCGATCCTATCCCATCGACCGCCCTGTCCCATATACCATTTGTTCGCGAGCGAGTGCAATCTTGGAGAAAAGATTGTGATCTCGCGCTGTTCATACGTGAATTATCTTTCGCCCCTCTAACTTTTCTGTCGGCTAATGGGACTTATCATACGAGCTGCTCGGGTGACAGAGGAACACGTGAATTCGCCGAAGCAAAGAAGGAAGCGTTAAGACGTTTTATAACTCACGGAGGGGAAAATAGGCGATTCAAAAAAATACGGACCGTGCTTCCAACTGCAGCTAAGGCTGCAATTGGCGGTGCATTAAAGTATGCCATTGCCTGGCACCAACTCACTGGGAGCATTCTTTCAGAATCTGCTTTCAGCTCTCTGCCTCACATTCTCGAAGCTGGCCTAGACCTAGAATGTTCAATCGATCTTGCTATGGATCATTACTACAAACAGGCGAGTCAGATTTTGCGCGGTTTTTTGGAGGGGCAGGTTCTCGACCTGGTGCTTGCAATCGATGAGCAAGCCTTCAGTGATTGGAGTCGGGGCACGTACCGTGTACCCTCATTTCGAGGTCAAAATGGGTTGCTTCGGTCGCTGACCAAACAAGGTGTTTTGGAAGAATCTTTGCGAACGCGGATTGATTCTGCCTATGGCGATCTAAACGCCGCTATACACGGTGCTGAATCCGCGCTAGTGCATAGTGGCCTTTTCACAGGGCAACATTTGGGACATGTTTTCAATTTAGCAAAACTAGAATTGTGGTCCAGTCAAATGAGCAACATAGTTGAGCTCGCGATCTTGGTGATGAAGAATAAAACTGAAATCTGGGCAGCTCACCAGCGCAATCAACCGCGAAGGTGCGATGTGTGCAGAGAAATTGCCCTCGAAGATGTGGAACAGTTTTCCTTTGGTGGCAAACATTTTTTGAAACGCAAGTGTCGAAATTGTCGCAAGGAGGCGTGTTTTAATAGCGCGACGGAAAGCAAAGTTTATGTTGTCAGCAGGATATCCGAAAAATAATAGTTTGTTAGACTTGCTACGCGAACGGGCAAAAGCATAAGCAGCTGGGTTTTAAGATTGTATTGAGGTCGAGGTGTATCACTTTTCCCCTCCCTATAGCCTACCCCGTCAAGAATTCGCGGGGGTAGTATCCTTCGGGAAAAAATAAGCTACACCGCGCCCATCGATTGCCAGCCCTCGATAGTGTTGGCATGAATAAAGCTATAACTATCGATACGAACTAGTCGCGGTATACTCCAAGAAGCTTCGACGTGAAAAAAGCAAAACAAGAAGTGCAAAGAAAGCAGTGCCTCTTCTGCGATAACTATGCCAACTCCAAAGAAGACACATTCCCGCTTTGGCTCTTAGAAGTTGTAACCAATCGTCAGGATATGATCAAAACCGTTAGCGATTTGCCCATCAAAATACAAAAAGGATCATCGGCACTCAGAATTAGAACAGTCTGTGAGAATTGCAATAATGGCTGGATGAGCAAACTTGAACAGGATACAATTCCGGTTCTTAGGCCTCTGTTAGTTGATCTGAGTGTCCGGTTGTCTCCCGATGATCAAATCTTGTTGGCATCTTGGGTGATGAAAACTGGAGTCGTGTTAGATTCCATTTATAAACACAGTCATTTTTATCAGAAAGAAGAATGCGAGTACCTTCGCAAAAACAGAACCATTCCGACGGGGACTGTGGTCTGGATTGGCCGCTACTTTGGAAATGCTCTGCATGCTGGGCTAAGCGACTTTGTTTTGGATTCACCGCCACACCTCAAGATTGCGAATGGTTGCGTTATCACATTTGTTCTTGGTCGTGTTGTCTTTCAAATTCTCAGTGCCCGGCCCAAACCCGAATATAAGGAATTGAGGGTTGATGTCGGGTACAGGCCTGGGAAATGGGATAGATTGCTCACTAAGATCTGGCCCAACGCTGGTACTCAAATCGCTTGGCCCCCGCCACTTTCCTTCACTCTCCACAGTGAGTTTTCTATCCGCAACCTAGTTCACAGATTTAGACCGACTGGAGCAGCGTCCACTTCTTAGGCTCTAAAGACTCATCATTTACAGTGCGCGGAACGTATCGAGTTCCAGGCGAGCATGCGTTCGGTCCCAGTACCCACATGATTGCATAACAATGTCGGCTCCCCGACCCGAGTAGACTGTGGTTTATCGACGACCTCAGGCTCGGGAGAGAGGAGCCGGACATGATGATTATAGGCGTAGATTACCACCCGAGCTTTCAGGCGATTGCATTTTTTGTGGAAGAGACCGGTGAGTGTGGTGAGCAGGAACTGAACCACAGCGATGGACAAGCAGAGAGATTCTATCGAGATCTGAAGCAGCGAGGGATCTGCGTGCGGGTAGGCATGGAGGCTACCGGATATTCACGCTGGTTCGAGAGACTACTGGCTGAATTAGGTTTCGAGCTGTGGATTGGTCATCCGGCGGAGATCAAGGCCAAGCGGGTGAAGAAGCAGAAGACCGACCGCAAGGATGCTGAGTTGCTACTCAGACTGATGCGGGAAAATAACTTTCCGCAGGTCTGGGTACCGAGCCCGGAGAATCGCGATCTGCGACAACTGCTATGGCACCGTCATCGGATGGTGCAGATGCGCACGCGGATCATGAATCAGTTGCAGGCGTTGGCCATGAACGAGGGTTATCGCTGGAAGAAAAAACTATTCAGCGAACAAGGGCGAACAGAGTTGGAGAAGCTCGCGTCAGCTCCTTGGGCCAGCCGACGCCGGCAAGAGTTGCTGGAACTTCTCGACCGTATGAATCCGACGATTGAGGAGTTAACTGCAGCGGTCGAGCGAGAAGCCAGAAAGCGACCTGAAGTTCGGCGGCTTGTGACACATCCCGGCGTGGGTCCGCTTACGGCACTCGCCTTTGTGTTGATCATCGGAACGCGACGCGATTCAAACGCGGCAAGCAGATCGGTACCTACGTTGGGTTGATACCGTGCGAGGACTCCAGCGCACGCAAGCAGCGCCTAGGGCACATCAGCAAGCAAGGCAGTTCGTTGTTGCGCTTCTTGTTGGTGGAAGCAGCTCAAGCGGCAGCACGATGCCACCCGGACTGGCGACGTCGGTACATTCACCTGGCGATGCGTCGACACAGGAGCATTGCCAAAGTAGCGATGGGACGCCGGTTGGCTATTCGGTTGTACTGGATGTGGAGGAATGGTTGTGAGTATTCGCAGTCGTTAGAGTTCGGTTCGTACGCGGGACAGCTCGGAACCGGACATGGCGTGAAGTAGAACACCGTGCACTTGGTTGGGCATCCCGCTCCCTGCAAAGGGAGTTTGAACTAGTAATCATGGTCGAAGTACGGATCGAAGAGATGTATGGGTCGGACTGAAGCCGGCCGTTAGATTAGGAACGAGCCGTGGCCGTCGATGCAGAAGTCAACAAAGAACAAGGAAGACCACTCTTCGGAGTGGATGGAGAAGTCTGTTCGAAAAAGTATTTGACAGGGCCGACATTGTTAGAGATGTCCGGTTAGCGCGTTAATCAGATGGGATGAGAAGGCCGGTCTTCTGCGGGATGCGATACGCTCCCAATGTTTGACGTGCTCGAAGGCACAATGAAAAGGAGACCGGCAATGCAGAAGATTAGCACTCTGCGGACGAGTGGGAACAAGATTTTCCAAGGACCGCTGACCATTGGGTTGGATCTGGGAGATCGCTCCAGCGCGTATTGCATTTTGAATGAAGCAGGAGAAATAGTTTTGGAGCATAAACTGGCGACCACACCGGAAGCCATGAAGCAGGTATTCGGTAGCCTGCCGCGGTGTCGGATAGCGATGGAGACGGGGACGCATTCTCCGTGGGTGAGCCGGTTGCTGACCGCGCTCGGCCATGAAGTGATCGTGGGGCATGCCCAGAAAGTGCGTTTAATCACCAAGAGCCGGCGAAAAGATGATCGCCTGGATGCGCGAACACTGGCGCGGCTGGCGCGCATCGATGCCGAACTGCTGAGCCCGGTGAAGCATCGCAGTGCGCAGGCACAGTTGCACCTGACGGAAATCCGTGCACGAGCGGTGCTGGTGAGCGCGCGAACGGCGCTAGTGAATGCGGCCCGAGGATTGGCGAAGTCCTACGGCGAACGGCTGCGCAAGTGCCACACGCAACAAGTCCGTCGAGAAATGACCAGTGCACTAAGCGCGGGATTGCGCGAAGCCTTGGAGCCACTGTTGCGAGAGGTAGAATCGCTCAACGAACGCATTCAGGAATACGATCGGCGGATCGAGCGAATGGCAAAGGAGACATATCCGGAAACGGAGTTGCTGAAACAAGTGAAGGGTGTGGGAGAGCTGATCGCCACAACCTATGTTCTGACGATTGAAGACCCGCATCGCTTTCGGAAGAGCCGCGACGCGGGATGTTTTGTCGGGCTGCAACCCGGACGAAGGAACTCCGGGGAGAGCGAGCCACAGATGCGCATCAGCAAAGAAGGCGACGAGTATCTACGGACACTGCTTGTGCAAGGGGCGCACTATATCTTGGGGCCCTTTTGGGGAGGACAGCGATTTACGTCGCTGGGGACTGCAGCTGGCGGCGCGAGGAGGAAAAAACGCCAAGAAGCGGGCCGTGGTGGCGGTGGCGCGCAAGTTGGCGGTGCTGCTGCACCGGTTGTGGGTAAGTGGCGAAGTGTACGAACCGTTGCGCAATAGTCAGGCGATGAACGCTGCGGCGTAGAGAAGCGTGGCAGAGAAAGAAATTGTACCTAACAGCTGAGCTCGACCGCCGAGTTTAGGTGACTGCGACTAAGTCCTTGCCCAACTTCCCTCGTAAAGAAGGAAGTCGAGGACGCTAATCAGGTGGCAGCGCCTACTGAATCGAGAACACCCAACTGGCACCGGGCGAAAATCGCTCACACAAGAGTGCGGATGGAAGGGTGGCGACAGAGGCGGCTTGGCTGTACGGAAAAGATGGAAGGACCAAAGAGAGAGCGCTTTCACTCTTGACATGGACCGGCCTTCTCATGGAAGGACCTAGTTGGTGGTCGTGGACAGGCTGCGCTAAACCGGAGCAACTCGCTTGCATCGTCCTCAGATGACGTGACCACCCCTGTCCTTTAACATCCGGGTACCTTCTTTTGAACGGAGTCAATGAGCTCATGGTCTGAGGAATATTTTGTTCTCAGGACCTTTTGTGTCTCGCATGGATTGTTTTGCAACAATTTGAAATAGTCATTCAGCGCTTGCAGCTGTAGTTCTTTAAGACCCTGGCGCGATTTCCCCAGCAGTTTAGGGTCCTGTGTCGAAGGCGCTGATTCGACCACCGTCGTCTCAATTTCTGCCTCTGCTTTTGTTTCGGAGGCAGGTTGTCCAAGCGACAGTGCTTTGATTGCCTCCAATGCACTCTCAACGCACAGCCCGTCACATCCATGCTGAACGAGCGCTTCGACCGCTGCATGACGAACTACGAAAGGATGGTCAATTCTTAGAAGACTGGTAAGGTCATCCCTGTTTGGAAGCCCTCTCGACGAGAGCACCCCAATTGCGGCAACCCTCGTTTCAGCGGAGCAGTCTTCTTCATTAGCCAATGCCATGTGTTCTAGCTGTGGTGTAGATTCCGAGGCTTTCAGTTCTCTGATCTTGTTGAAATACGTGCGGTCTCCCTCACAGGCAAGACCGTAGGTTACGCTCAACTCTTGTTTCTTTTTTGTTTCCCATCGCCACCATTGCCCTGACGCAAAAATGCCCAGCAGACAAACCATGAATGCGATGTAAGTGCTAAAGGCTGAGGCTTCCTTTTTCATCATCTGACGAGAAATAATACATGAAAGCTCTGGCTAGTTCCTGAGTTGACCGGTTACCGGAAAACTGGCTCCTAGTACCCACATGGACGGTTAGCGTTAATCAGGCGCTGACAACAGGAATCAAATGTTTCGTAGTATCATCCCGGTAATGTTATGCCCTGTCTGCAAAGTTGAGTATCGTTCCGGTTTCACGCGTTGCGCTGATTGCGACGTGGACCTAGTGCAAGAGTTGCCAGCGGAATTTGTCAGAACAAAAACTGAAAAACCCATTGCAGACAATGGGCGAGCGAAATCCCCGACAAAGTCTGTTGCGGCGTTTGTACTCCATCAATTCATCGGCATGTACGGAATCCCATATACCGCTCCTATTGTTTTCAGCCTGGTTTTCAAGTGTCTGTTCCTTTTTGGTCACACCTATCCAAGAAAAGCGTTCTACTCGATAGTGAGCGGATTGCCGTACTTTCCCGTTCAAATTGTCTTCGCATTGATTTTAGGCTGGCTGCTTGGCCGCGCCCTTCGGCACCGGTCAATAGAGTGGGTTTGGGTACTGCCCTTGGTCATACTCTGCTATTCGGTGGCCACATACAGAGTCTTGGTCCCTACATCAGTGCTTGCCAGTATTGGCCAGTCTCGGTTCTCACACTACTTCGGATGGGGTTGCCGACCTGAGAACCATTGTTTGGACCAATTGTTAATCACGATGCCCTTTTACTCGTGTCTTGCTTATTCCTTAGGGGCAGCCTTTGCAAGAAAAGCGTTTGGTTACGCCGATTCTAAGAGCAGCGGACATTTTCGGTCGGTCACCGTAGCTGGCTTTATTGTTGTCGCCGCGTTCTTAATTGACCTATTCGTTTCTGTGCAAGGGGGCGGCTGGCACGGCATCTACTTGTTGTTCGCGCTTACTCCTATAGTGGTCGGTGCGCTCTTACTCTACGTAGGTTTAACAATGCGCCCGCAACCTATCTCAACCGCGTGAGATTATTCTTGGGCCTTGCTCGTGCAATTCTCGACAGCGTTTGGCTACAACTCCTGATTTGTCGCGAAATCGGAAAGGTTCCTCATAGTACCCGGGGCAGTCGTGGAGACTGCAGAGTCGGCCAATCAATCCTTCAACCGGACCGTGTAGGTGACTTCTAGTTCTTTTGTTCGGGCACGGGTCATCGCTTCTAAGCAGGCAAGATATGCAGGGCCAGTGGCTGTGCCTCCACCATACAGCGCTCGCTCGGCGGAGCAGTTTTCGTCTCGGTACTTGGCCCATGTCCTCTGAGTTTCAATAAGACGGTCTGCGTCCTCACCTTCGAGCCGCTGCCGCAATTTCGTGTATAACGCATTGAGTTTGGCGTCGGCCACATCTTTCGCCTTTGACAGGCAACTGACGAGGTCACTCGTTACCACTACGTCCGCACATGGGGAGTCCTTTTCATTCATGTGCTGGGCACGGACCGCGGCTGGCGAACCCGTGAAGACGACAAGCAGCGCGAAACCACAAGCGAACAAAAGCCGTTTCGTATTCATAGGCACAATCGTATCAAAACGGCGGCAGGGCCTGGTAAGCCCTGATTTGTTCTATAAAAGGGGAAGTCAAGGAAAAACACTCCTCCAGCGGCCGAAATTGTTCTTCCTTTTCAGCCCACTTGATTGAGCAGGATCTGTTCTGACCATCCGCACCAGGTGCTCGGTTGCTGGGCGCTATGGGCCAGCGGTTGGGATTTCCTCTACCAGCGGTTTTCATTGCTTGTTCGCAACGAAGCCTGTCAGTTCCGAAACCAGCAAGCAGAATGATGGTCAAATTTGGCGACCATGGTTCTATCCGGGCGGGTGGCGCATGCTTGCTGCGCTAGGACCTCCTGGGTGGCCTACCCTTTCGTTTTTTTAAAAAGGGTGGGCCCCTCTTCGGCGTTAACTTCTCCGGTTTGTTTTTCCTTCAATCAGGAATCCGAAGCGTAAGTGTTTGTGCACTTAGGATTGCATTAGCGGCTGCTGGTTTCCTGAGCCAGGCCTATTCTAGGAAACATGAATCACCGGAATTCTCCGTCCAGAGTCTGGTCTCTTGCGGCCATACTGTTGTTGCTGCACGCCTGGCCCAACGCTGCTGCTGACGCCGTCCGCTACAATCCAGTTTCGCGAGAAGTCATCGAAACCCGGCTGGGGAAATACAAAGGCAACGACCAGCAGCGAGAGACGACACTGAAACAATTGTTTGCGGAAGCTGGTTGCGACGGCCAGCACCTTTCTGAACAGCCCGTGAAGGGCGCGAAGCTCCCGAACGTCGTTTGCCTCCTGCCGGGAAGTTCTAACAAAGTCATCATCGTCGGAGCGCACTTCGACCATGTTTCCGCGGGAGACGGAGTGGTCGACAATTGGAGCGGCGCGTCCCTTCTGCCCTCACTCTACCAGGCGATCAGGATCGGAACCACGCATCCATACCTACATATTCATTGGGTTTACGGACGAGGAGAAGGGCGAAGTCGGCTCGCACTTCTACGCCCGAAACATGACCAAGGAACAGGTTTCCGCCACCGACGCCATGGTCAATATGGACACGCTGGGGTTGGCGCCGACCGAGGTCTGGGCCAGCCATTCGGACAAACAGTTGACGGGCGAGCTCATTTATATTGCGCAGAAATTGAACGTGCCCGTTACCGGCGTCAATGTAGAGCAGGTCGGCAGCACAGACTCCGTGCAGTTTTCCGATCGCAAGATTCCCAGTATCACGATTCACTCGTTAACCCAGGCGACGTGGGACGCCAACATCCTGCACTCCTCGAAAGACAAGCTTTCCGCCATGAATCTCGACAATTACTATCAGACCTACAGACTCCTCGCCGCCTACATCGCCTTCCTCGACCACGTCGCCGGTGTTCCGGCGCCATCTCACGCCCGTTAGCGTCTGTCCCCAGCAGGCCCTCCCGGCGAGTGGCCCAGGCTCCGCTGTTTGGTACCTGGGTCTTGCGTTTTCTTTTATACCGATTCCCAGTCGATCCGGCCAGCCGGGAAATTTCTCCCGCGCCTTAGCCACTTTATCAATTCGAGGAAGCACATACAGTCCGCCCCGAAATTTTCCGAGCCCGGGGGGAACATCGCGACTCATCCGCATACCAGTTCCCACTTTCCGCTGCCCCCTCACTCAGGAGTTAGGCATTAACCCCAGCTCCCAAACCCCCGTCTGCCTCCGTATCCGTTCGTAATTCACAAGAATCACGCCCTTCGACGTGACCGTGCTTTCCGTCACCTTAAATGCCGCCGGCATCGTGCCATCGGCAAACAATCGTTTTCCACTGCCCAGCGTTACAGGAAATATCTTCAGCCAGAACGCATCCACCAAATCGTGCTTCAGCAGCGTCTGCACCAGGTTTGCGCTACCATAAACGTGCAAATCCGGCCCTTCTTGTCGCTTGATTTGCGCGATTTTTTCCGCAATATCTCCGCTCAGAAACACGGTCGGCTGCCATTCGTGACCAGTCATCGTATTCGAGGCCACGTACTTCGTCGCCGCATTGACGGCCGGCCAAATCTCCCCGTGTTGCGGCCAGAATCGCGCCCAGATCTCGAAAGTTTTCCGCCCCAGCAACAAATCAAACGGCAGATTCATCTGCCTGGTTATCGCCGCCGAACTGGCAGGGTCGGAATGTGGACTGATCCACCCGCCATACGCGAAGCCGCCGCTGGTATCTTCGTCCGGCTCGCCTGGAGCTTGGATCACTCCATCAAGGGAAACGAACTCCAGCACATTAATCTTCCTCATGATTTCTCCTTCTCCTCCAACCCTCTTCGGCCCCGGCTTCTGGAAGTGGGCCCCTCATCGTCTCACCGCTTCGTTGAACCGCCCACTGCATCGACTTGCGCGCACGTCTCGTCCACCCTTCAATAGATTACCCGCACCGAGGCGCGGACCTTCCGAGATCGAGCCACCCACAACTACACGAAATCCCAAAGTGGCCGCGCCGAGGACCAGCGCGCGAGCAACCCGTTCGAGCTGCCCGTCGTCCCCCCGCGATCTCTTGAGAGCTTTTGTGATTCCCGTGTAAATTAAAGCGCACATGTCGGCAGAAATTGCTGTCCCCAGCAACCAGCAAGCAATGATAAAGCGCCACCCTGTTGCCGCGTACTTTGCGCTGACCTTCTTGATCTCTTGGACGGGCGCACTTGCAGTGGCAGCCCCGTACCTCATCCGCGGTCAGCCATTGCCGAAGATGACCGGTATTTTGATGTTTCCGGCCATGCTTCTCGGCCCAAGTTTTGCCGGGGTTTTGTTGACGAGGATCGTGGACGGAAAAAGCGGTCTGCGGGTCCTGTTCTTCCGAATGTTTCGAGTGCGGATTCCGCTGCTCTGGTACACGGCTCTGCTCCTTCCCCCAGTCCTGGTCCTGACCGTTCTCCTTTTTCTGGAGAGATTTCTCTCCCCGGTCTACGCCCCCAACCACTTTTTCCTGGGCATTCTGTTTGGGATTCCGGCTGGTTTTTTGGAAGAAATTGGCTGGATGGGCTATGCATTCCCGAAAATGCGGTCCGCAGGAAATGGGTTGACCCCGAGCATCCTTCTCGGACTGTTGTGGTCCCTTTGGCATCTTCCTGTTATCAACTATCTTGGCACGGCCACTCCGCACGGTGTCTATTGGTTACCATTTTTCCTTGCTTTCAGCTTGGCCATGACGGCCATGCGAGTGCTGATCGCGTGGATTTATACGAACACGAAAAGTGTGTTCTTGACGCAGCTCATGCATGTAAGTTCGACAAGTTCCCTGGTCCTTTTCAGCGCGGCACGCGTGACAGCCGCGCAAGAAGCGATGTGGTATGCCCTGTACGGAACGGTTCTCTGGGTTGCAGTTGGAATCGTTGTCAGGACATTCGGCAGACCTTTGGAACGCCACCCAGTCTAGGCGGCTGGACCCGCAAAGATGTCTTCCTGCTCGGGATCAAGTTTCTGTTCGAATTTCCTAATTCCCTCCCCACTTCCTCCGGAATCGAATCTGCCGATGGTATGCTTTCCGCCGATACTGATACGTCTCGCGTCATCGCGCGCCCGGACAGGGAAAGGGCCACTTCTTGAAACGCAAACTTTTTTTATTCGCCTCCGGCATCGTTGGAGTTGTGGCCGTCCTTCCGCTCCTCGCGTTTCATCCGCAGTCCGAATCCGTCACGCTGCTCACCTGGCCCGGCCATCGCATGTTCGAGGATTTCAGCGCGCGCTCCGAAGTCAGCCCCGACGGCAAATGGATTTTGCGCACCTTTGTGGACGGCAACCAAACTCTTCTCCGTCTGCCCGCGGGAACTTCCGACGCTGCCACGCTGCAAGGCGGCTTGCCCGATTTCGAGCGCGCCGCCTGGTGCGGCACGCAACTTCTTCGCCTCGGCACAGAGGGCGGCAAGCGCGCCTGGTTCGCGCAAGCGCCTTCTGGCTTCACCGCGCTTTCCATTCCACCGGAGGCCACGCCCGTCTGCAGCGCCGCTGGCGATCATCTCGCCTATTTCACTTCGTTTCCCGCGCGCCGCGAATTGCCTCCGCCCAAGGACATCTATATCGGCACGCAATCGCCCCAGGCCCACGTGGATCGCGTGGAGATCGGCGGCGTGGTCCTCACCGCCAAATTTTCTCCTGACGCCAAAACTCTCTACGTCCTCTCCCGCCAGGAAAGCGGCGCTTCCACGCTCTCCTCCATCGCTTTCAGCACCATGCAAGTCCAGCAACTCGCCCGCGATCTTGACGCCTGGCCCTTTCCCGGACCGGAGCTTGCGGTCACTGCCGACGGCAAATCGCTGATCCTTCCTCTCGCCACGCTGAAAGCCCCGGATGACGCGCGCCGCCAGGTTCCTCGCGCGCCCGAACGCTGGCTGAAGCTCTACCGTTTCGAGATCGCCACCCGCCAATTCTCTCTGCTCGCCGCCGAACCGGACTCCGATCAAACCGATCCTTCCGTCGTCGGCAACGATCTCTATTACGTCAGCAGCCACACCACCAAAAATGTCGTCGCCTTTCCATCCGCCGGCGGTCCCGTCCACACCGTTATTTCCGGACGCGAGGCCTACCTGCCCACCTGGTCGCGCGATGGCAAGCGTATCGCCTTTGTCGAAGGCGAATACCGCCTCGCCGATTGGGCGCTCTCTCAGGATGTCGGCATCGTCGCCATCAACGACCGAGGTTCTTCCCGCCGGCGATCCCAAACCCTTCGTCGTCGGTAACCACGAAGACTTTCCCGTCGAGTGGTCTCCCGACGGCCGCTGGATCGCCTGGCACTCGCATCGCGATCCGCATCGCAACGCTCCTTATTACGATGAACCCGGCGCCACCGACGACATCTGGGTCCGCCGCGCCGAAGACCTCCACGCGCCGGAAATCAAAGTCACCCACGATCTCTGGGAAACCGGTTGGGCCTATTGGTCTCCCGACGGCTCCGAATTGATTTACACCACGTGGGATCGCAACGGCCAGCCCGGCATCTATCAGGTTCGCGTCACAAAGATCAACACGTCCACCGGCCAACCGATCGAAGAGCATCCTTTCCCGATGCCCAAGCAGATCGTGAGCCCGGAAATCGCCGCATGGTCGCCCTCGGGAGATGAAATCGCCGTCGAAGACGCGGTCGGCCCTGCCAAACGTATCCTTTGGATCGTCTCCAAAGACGGCTCACGCCTGCAAAAGGTGCTCGCCTACGATTCGGAAACTTATGGCGGCTTCGATTGGTCGCCGGACGGAAAAACGCTCTATTTCAGCGGGCTCGAAGGCGATCGAATGAAAATTTTCTCCGTCCCGCGCGGCGGCGGCCCCGCCAAAAAAATCAGCGAAGGTCCCGGCAACTATCTCAACCCCAGCGTCTCTCCCAACGGCCGCTGGCTCGCCTCTTCCGAACTCGAATCCATTCAACATCTCCACCGCCGCCCTCTCCCCTGACGGCCGCGCATTTTTTCGCGCGCTGGCCGGAAAGTTGGCATAATCTTTGCCTGTCAGCGGTTGCCTTACGAGGAATAATGATGAACAAGCATGGATTGCCTATCGTCGCTGTGTGCCTGGCGTTTTGCAGCGTAGTTTGCGGTCAGGAGAAGCCAAAGCCGGCGTATCTGGACACGAACCTTCCCGCCGAACAACGCGCCGCTGATCTGGTCCACCGGATGACGCTCGACGAAAAAGCCACCCAACTCGTCAATCAGGCGCGCGCCATCTCCCGGCTGAATATCCCCGCTTATGACTGGTGGAGCGAATCTCTCCACGGTGTCTTGGCCAAAGGAACCACTTCGTTTCCCGAACCGATCGGCCTTGCCGCCACCTTCGACGCGCCGGCCATCCACGAGATGGCCATCGTGATCGGCACCGAGGGCCGCATTTATCATGCGCAAAAGGTTCGCGCCGGCCACAGCGACATTTTTGAAGGCCTCGACTTCTGGGCTCCCAATCTCAATATCTTTCGCGATCCGCGCTGGGGCCGCGGCCAGGAAACCTATGGCGAAGATCCTTTTCTGACCGGGCGCATGGGCGTGGCGTTCGTGACCGGAATGCAGGGCGATGATCCCCGCTACTATCGCGTGATTGCCACTCCGAAGCACTTCGCCGTTCACAGCGGACCGGAATCCACGCGTCACACCGCGGATGTAACGGTCAGCAAGCACGATCAGGTTGATACGTATCTTCCCGCGTTTCGCGCCGCGGTCATCCAGGGCAACGCGGGTTCGGTGATGTGCGCGTACAACAATATTAATGGCGAGCCAGCCTGCGCCAGCCAATTTCTCCTGGAAGACCAGTTGCGCGGCAAATGGAATTTCCAAGGTTACGTGGTATCGGACTGCGGCGCGGTGATCGATATCTTTGCCCACCATCACTTCCGCGCGACGCAGGCCGAAGCTTCCGGCATCAGTCTGAAACGCGGCATGGATAACGAGTGCGCGGACTTCTTCGAGAAAGTGGACGACGACCACGATTACAAGCCGTACATCGATGCCGTGAAGATGGGCGTCATCAAAGAGAGTGACGTCGATCTCGCCTTGACGCGTCTCTATACCGCGCGAATCAAGCTGGGCATGTTCGATCCGCCGGACATGGTGCCGTACAACAAGATTGACGAAAACCTGCTGGACAGCGCCGCGCATCGCGCTTTGGCTCACAAAATTGCCAATGAGTCGATGGTGCTGCTGAAGAATGACGGCGTGTTGCCGTTGAAAACTTCGGGCTGAAAATTGCCGTGGTCGGCCCGCTTGCGGAGCAGACCAAAGTGTTGATGGGCAACTACAGCGGCTCTCCAACCCACGCCGTCTCTGTGATGGATGGGCTGAAGGCGGAGTTTCCCACCGCGCAGATCAAATTCGTGGAGGGCACGCAGTTCCTGAGCAAGAACGCGGCGGTTGTGCCGCCAGCGCTGCTGACCACCGATGGAAAACCGGGCGTGCGGTCAACCTACCTACAGATGAGCCCCATGGCGCTTTTGGGAGTACCGGGGCCACCGCCTGCGATGCTTGCATCCAGGATTGATCCCGCCTTCGGTACGCCCTCGGGGCCTGCGCCCACCGAAATCTTCGGGAAAAAACCGGTCTTGATTTCCTCGGAAGCGACGCTCACGCCACAGGAAACGGGAGACTATTATCTCGGCACGCGCGGCGAGAATTTCTCCGCGGCTTCGCTGGACGGCAAAATTATCGCGCTGTCGTTTATGACCGACGGCGTGGAGACAAAACTCGGCCGCGTGCATTTCGAGGCGGGCAAGTCCTACGTCGTAAAGATAATTTATCCGCCACCGGCGAATGGCGCTGTGGCTCCGCAGCTTGTCTGGAACAGGATCGATCCGCACCCGGCGCCGGAAGCGATCACCGCGGCGAAGGCCGCCGATGTGGTGGTGGCGGTGGTGGGCATCACCAGCGAACTTGAAGGCGAGGAGATGCCGATCAATGAAGAGGGTTTCATGGGCGGCGACCGCACCAGCCTGGATCTTCCGAGAGCCCGAGCAGGATTTGCTCGAAGCCGTGGCCGCCACGGGAAAGCCTGTGGTGGTTGTGCTGATGAATGGCAGCGCGCTCAGCGTCAACTGGGCGAAAGAGCACGCCAATGCCATTCTTGAAAGCTGGTACCCGGGCGAAGAGGGCGGCGCGGCGGTAGCCGAAACGCTTTCCGGAAAAAATAATCCTGCGGGACGCCTGCCCGTCACTTTTTATACCGGTGTTAGCCAATTACCGCCGTTTGAAGACTACTCGATGAAGGCCCGCACCTATCGCTACTTTGACGGCACTCCTCTTTATCCCTTTGGCTACGGGCTGAGTTACACCACGTTCGGCTACAGTGATTTGCAACTGCCGGCACAAACCATCAACGCCGGCCAACCGCTGGTCGCAGAGGCGACCGTCACCAACAAGGGCAAGGTCGCCGGGGATGAAGTCGTGCAGCTCTATCTCAGCTTTCCTCAGCTTGCAGGAGCGCCGCGAAAAGCATTGCGTGCCTTTCAGCGCGTGCACCTGGAGCCTGGCGCTTCGCAAAAAGTCCACTTCGAACTGCAGCCGCGCGACCTGAGCGTCGTGAACGAAGCTGGCGAGCCCGTTGTGCCTCAAGGTGAATTCACATTGTCGATCGGTGGCGGACAGCCGCAAACGAACGCCCCGGCGGTCGCGCACACCTTCCACATAACAGGATCGCTCACACTTCCGGAATAACCGGTGGCACGTTTCCGCCGGAAATGGAATCGGCGGAGGTGGGCCGGATTATCGATGGTCTGTAGGAGGATTGAATGCTCAGCATGAAGAGGAGAACCTGGTTGCAAGCCGCCTGTGTGTCGGTGTTCGTGCCGGCTGGGATGGCGGAGAGAATCAAGCGAACGTTTTTGCAGGCTGACATTGCGAGCGCAAATGCGGAGGAGAAACCCCAGGGTGGCACCACGACAGAATCAACGGCGGTTTATGAATTGCGTATTTATCATGCGGTCCCCGGAAAATTGGACGAACTCGTGGCGCGTTTCCGAGAGCATACGGATAAGCTCTTTGCGAGACATGGGATGAAGAGTGTTGCCTATTGGACGGCGCTGGACGAGCCGGCGAAAAGCAGCACGTTCTTTTACATTCTGGAACACCCGAGCCGTGAAGCCGCGGCCGCGAACTGGAAGGCGTTTCAGGACGATCCGGAATGGCAGAGCGTGAAAGCCAAGTCGGAAGAAAACGGCAAACTGGTCGAGAAAATCGATTCCACCTATTTGACGCCGACCGATTTTCCCCGGCCGCCACGGATCTGCTAAGTCCCGATGAGTGGTGCCAGTTGCAACGTTCGAAGCAACACTTGGCGGGCATGCGTTTCGGCTGATCGAACCGCCGCGAGCGATTTTGCCCCGTCGAACTGCGGTCGCTTTGCTACTGTCTAAAGATTGCAAGCATTGGTTTCTCGCTTGGCCTACGCGGAAGGTGTTCGGGAAAACAGATGACGAATGATGATGCAGCTCCCGCCGGCAAAGCGGCAGACTCACGCAGCGCAAGGAAAGCGCGCGAAACGTATATTTCTGGGTGCTGGGGATCATTTCGGGCGCGATTCTTACCCTGGTTTTGGTGGGGGCGCTTGCGTGGTTTTCGGGTGGTGTTGGGCTCTGGCGCTTCGCGAGCGGCTTGCGTGGAGGTCACACGCAGATCAATGTGGATCAGCCGACCGTGGTTCGCCAAATTCAGCAATTGCAGCGGCTGGAAACCGTAAGTTACACGATGGATAAGATTATTTCGGGCGAGCATGCCAATGCCTACCTGCCCAAGTTTTTAGCCGGTGATCGCCTGCTGCTGGTGGTTCACGGAGAAGTTGTTGGCGGAATCAACCTCGCGGAGTTGCAGCCCGGCGATGTCCTGGTACAAGGACAGAAAGTCTCGATTCACCTGCCTGCAGCTGAGGTTTTCAGCACGCGAATCGATAATGCGAAGACAAAGGTATATTCGCGGGACACCGGTCTATTCTCTTCTCCAGACCCAAATCTCGAAAGCGAAGTTCGCGAGGAAGCGGAGCACCAGCTCCAGCAGTCCGCGCTACAAGATGGCATTCTGAAGACCGCTGCCGACAACGCACGCAGCACGATCACGAGCATTTTAAAGGGCTTCGGATTTCAGGAAGTGGACGTTCGGTGATGTTGCGGGCCGTCGCCAGAACCCGCCCAGGGAGAAACGGACGAAAAGCCGATGCCGGTTCCCAAGGCGAGCAGAGCGAGCGACAATGCTGCCGCAACGAACGCACCGGCACTTACTGCTCCCCAGGACACGCCGGAACTGTTCGAGTCATTCGAGAAACCAGGCTGAATGAATGCAGAATTATCCATCAGCAGATGTTCTTCGCGTGCGATTGCCATAGAGTCTCCAAAAGAAAGGAGGAAGCCGTTATACGGCTCCCTCCCCTGATTGTTAACTTGCCCGCGCGGCCTTGGAATCAACGGAAGATTCACCCGTCGAGGAAACATCTTCCGCGCCGGTATTCTTCAAGACTTCCTTCGCACGCTTGATTTCGTCTGAGGTAGCACAGTGGACGGAAAGAAGGATTCCGCCCTTTTGCAGGCGGCCTTCATACCGCTTTGCTTCGTACTCCGGAATTCCCATGCCGATCAGTGCGCCCGCAAATCCACCGACTGCGCCGCCAACGCCAAGCCCCGCGAGCCCGGCCATGATCGGACCAGCCGCGATAAAGGGGCCCAGCCCCGGAATGGCCAACAGGCCAACGCCTGCCAGCACTCCCAAAGTTCCTCCAATAACGCCTCCGGCTGTGACGCCCGCCGTTGCACCTTCCGGCGCCTTGGTTGCCTTTTCCGTTCCCATATCCTTCGGGCCGCCGAGACTTTCCGGCAACAGGACAGAAACGTCAGTGAGCGGGAAGCCTGCCCTGCCGAGTGCGTCTATCGCGTTCTCAACCGTGGTGCGAGTGGAATAGATTCCGAATACGCCTACCTTTTTATCAGACATGTGTTTCTCCTTTGGATTTCAATCAGACGAAATGTGAAAATTTTCGATTAATTCGAAGCTGCGACTACTTTTTGGATCGTGCGCTGTGTGCAAGCCGCTTTTTGGTGGAAGCCGGACGTACCGCCCGCTTGGCGGCAGCCTTCACGCCATGCACTTTCCGCCGCGCAGTTCTCGCCAACTTTCTGGTCCTTATCTTCTTGGCGGTGGAAGTTCCGAGCCTTCGCGCGGCTCGCTGGCTTCTCCGCACCAGGCTCTTCCCTTCGCGTGTTGCGGTTCTCACCAGGCTCACTGTGAGAGACGGCCTCCGGAATCTCGCTGGCTTTAGAGGCGATCGTCCCTAACGTGCTACCAATGAAGTCCGCCACGCTGGTCAGCAGAGGTCCCTTGCTGTTGTGCTTATGCTGCGGAGATGACATTTTCTAGCTCCTTTTTAATTGCAGATTTTGTTCTAAGCTTTGTTCAGCCGTTTTTTGCGTCGGTATAGGCGTTTTCGCCGGCTTCCACTGCGTCGCTTATTCCGGCGCTAGCCCGATCCACAAGTGCCTGCGTCCGTCTGCTGATTTTTTTACCGGCACTGCGCACTTGATCCAGCCCATCAGCGGCTCCGTTTGCGATCTCTTCGCGCAGTTTTTCTCCTGACATGGGAGCGAAAAATAGTGCGGCAATAGCTCCTATACCCAAGCCGATCGCAAACGACATGAAAATTCCTGATTCGACATTTCTTCCCATTGGCAGCTCCTTTACTAAATTCGGGAGCGAATCCTAGCGAGACCTGCGTGCGTTTCCACTGACCGCAGACGAAGATCCCGGATTCGGAATCACTTTGGCTTTGGCATTCTGCAATCCAGTGAGGGCATTTCCCATACCTTGTCTGCCTGAATTGCATGATGGGGTTGCTGTAGGCAGTTTGCGGGGATTCGAGCGCCGTGGCTCTGATGTCTCTTTAACCGCTCGCCTGCTTTCCGCATTGCTAAAGGCCGCCCCGTCCCTCACAATTGCTCCATCATTGCCGTGTGCGATTGAACTGAAGTTCTGCAAGGTTCAGCATACTCATCCGGCATCTGCGACGGAGCGGGCATGCGACAACTCACAAAAGTTTTATTGGTAGTCTCTTGTTTCTGCTGCGCGGGTTGCAGCGTCGGCAGCATCGAAAACGCCCTTGGCATAGGCGGCGGCAAGAAAACCGTCACCGTTGTGGTCGCTCCCAAAACGCAAAGCGTCGTCGTTAGTACAACTCAGCAATTCACGGTCACCGTTACAGGTTCCACGAACATGGCCGTGGCGTGGAGCGTAGTCGGAACCAATTGTTCCACCCAGGATTGCGGTTCGATTTCCGCCGACGGACTCTACACCGCCCCCGCAACCATTCCAGATCCGGCGCTGATCTCAGTCATTGCAGCAGCCAACGCCAATCCCGCGGATCGCGGCGCTGCGGCAGTTACCATCATCGCGGCGCCCGCGCCGGCAGCCGCCTCCGCTATGCTTCGTGGCACGTACAGTTTTCTTTTGACCGGTTCTGACGCCGATGGACCTGTCTCCATCGTTGGCACTTTTGAATCCGATGGTTCCGGCCAACTGCTCAACGGACGGCTCGGTCTGTGCCGTAAAGAATCCAAGTGCTCCGATCAGGCCTTCGTCGGCACAATGCCTCCAGCGACGCCAACGACGGCACGTTCAGAGCGGACAGTTTTCCCGATTCCGCCTTCACCTTCTCTTCGGCAGCAAATAATACCTTCAAACTCGAATTGACCGGCGCGCAGAACCTCCGCGCCTCCGGCATCCTCCGCGCCGGACGCGAACTCCGCCAACAATTAACTGACACGCGCAATTAGCCAGGCGGGCTGCGGTTCTCGGCCGGAAAGAAAACCCTTGACAGGGAACCGTGGGTTGCCTATTGTTAATAGGCAACCGTATGGTTGCCTATCTTGAAATGAGCGAAGAGACCGTATTTCGAGCTTTGGCGGACGCCAGCCGTCGCAAGCTCCTCGACAAGCTGCACCGGCGGAATGGCCAGACGCTGGGTGAGCTTTGCCAGGGGCTGCACATGACGCGCCAGGCGGTGGCCAAGCATCTCGCCATTCTCAAGAAGGCCAATCTCGTGTCGTGGAAACGTGAGGGGAGGGAGCGATTGCACTTCATCAATCCCGTCCCGATCAGCGACATCGCAGAACGCTGGATCAGCAAGTTCGAATACCCGCGGCTGCAAACACTTTCAAAGCTAAAGAAAAGTCTGGAAGGAGAAGATCATGAGTAAGAAAGAGCAAAGCACTTTTGTCTATGTCACCTACATCCGCACCACGCCGGAGAAGTTGTGGTCCGCACTGACCGACGTGGAGTTCATGAAGCAATACTGGTTCGGCATGAGCTGCGAAAGCAAATGGACGGCGGGCTCGCCGTGGAGGATGGTGTCTGGCGACGGCAAGGTTTACGACGATGGCGAGATCGTGGAGGCCGAACCGCCGCGGCGCCTGGTGATCCGCTGGCGGCACCAGAACAAGCCGGAGCTTAAGGCTGAGGGCGATTCGCTCTGCACGATGGAACTGGAACCCACTGGACCGGCGGTGAAGCTCTCGATTACGCACACCATCGAGCGCGAACCCTCGAAATTCATCGAGGCGGTGTCTGGCGGCTGGCCGAAGATCCTCTCCAACCTGAAGTCGCTGCTGGAGACGGGCACGACGGCGATGCAGGACCCGTACCCGACAGGCAATCCCTACGCCCGCCGCTGAGGCGGGCCCATTGGGACTCCCTGCTCTCTAGGGAAAGCGCATTTTCGTGGCGGCCGCCTGCCCCGGTGGGCGGCCGTTTTGTCTCGCCCCGGGCCCCGGCTAATCGCCGCCAAAGTGCTATCAGCCGTTTGCACAAGTACTAGTCGCGCTTTTTGTAGTCATTCCGGCATAGCTGGCTATAGTCAATGCAGGGGATCCCCTACATGCTAAGCGTGGCGCCAAATGGCATTCGTGGTGTGCTGGTCCGTCTCTACGGCCTGCTAAGATTTCGATCCGTCGTCGCGACGATCAGTGGCGACCCGTCCCGCGTCGCACGCCACCAGGATTCGGCATTGCGAATTCGTGCGCTGTCTCCATTGCTGGGGGTTCTTGCGCTTTCCATCGGCTTACTTAATCTGTCCGGCTGCGCCGGCGGCTTTCAAGGTTTCCGGCCGGCGGCACCATCGGTTTCCCAGCCTGTGAGCGTTACCGTTCCCGTTGGGCAAACCGCAACTTTCAGTGTCACCGCGACCGGCACAGGCAACCTCACTTTCCAGTGGTACAAAAACGGGGTTCTGGTTCCTGGAGCCAATTCCAGTTCCTACACCACACCGGCGACCGTCGCAGGCGACACGGGATCCTTATTTACCGTAATCGTTTCTAACTCGGCCGGCTCTGTAACCAGCGGGCCAGCAACTCTTACCGTGCAACTTCCCCCTCCGGTTGCGAAGAGCATTGTTCCGAGTTCGGCGACGCCCCCCTATGACTCGTCCGTAATGCTGGTGCCGACATTTTCGGGCGGCACGGCCGTGATTGGTTCGAGCGGCGTGGGGAGCTTTGATATCACTTCTTCCGCTGTGAGCGGCGGTTCTTATGCGACTCCGTTGCTGACTTCTCCGACAACCTACACGCTCACGGTCACCGATTCCAAAGGCAACGTGGTTTCCACCACGTGCCTGGTCACGCCCAGCGGGGTCAGCATCACGCCAATTTCTCCTGCAAATCAGACACTTGCTCCCGGACAGATTCCTTTTTCCGCAACCGCGAGCGGTGGCGCAACGAATGGGCTCAATTGGTCCGCGACTGGCGGCACGTTTGCCGGCAATGTGTGGACATCGCCCACGATTCCCGGAACCTACACCATTACCGCGACGAGCGCGGATGAACCATCCGTTTTCGTTACCACAACCGTCACGATCAGCGCGCCGGTGATTAGTGTGCAACCTGCCAGCCAGCATGTTTGCACTGGCAGCCAACTGTCACTTTCCGTGACTGCTTCCTATGCCACGAGTTATCAGTGGAGTCTGAATGGCACGGCAATTCCCGGAGCCACCAGTGCCACTTACAGCGTTTCCCCGGCTGCATCTGCCAACGCTGGAAATTATTCCGTCACGGTCACGAATGGGGTGAGCAGCGTTACTTCGAACGTGGCCACGATCGCCGTGGGATCCTCTATTACTTCGAATCCCATAAGTCTCTCGCTGCATCCCACACAAACGGGCACGTTTGCTGTTTCCGGACAAGGCGTTGGGCCGCTTGCTTATCAGTGGTATCAAATCGCATCTGGCGGAACGGCGGGCGTAGCGATTTCGGGCGCGACATCCAGCAGCTATGTCACACCACCCGTCGATGCTTCTTTTGATGGCACGCAATATTTTGCAACGGTCACCGATTCCTGCGGACCGCTGACCAGCACCGATGCATCGCTGGGGGTCACGTCCGGCAACGTTCCGCCCACGATCATCACGCAGCCGGTTGGTCAAAGTGTATGCGGTTGGAGATACGCCCGCTTTCACCGTAACGGCTTCGGGCACGCCCGCACTCTCTTATCAGTGGTATCTGATTCCCGCGGGACAGCAGACGGGCGCGGCTATCACGGGCGCCACTTCGGCCACTTACAACGTTCCCGCCACGGCTACCACCGCTGCGAACGATCAGGACGCTTACTACGTGATCGTAACCAACGCTTATGGGCAGGCCACTTCTCAACTGGCGCCGCTCGCGATTGGCAATGGAATTCTTCTGCAGATCACCGGGCAACCCACGACGCAGTATGTCGATGTCGGCGGGTCCGCCACCTATCAGGTGACGGCGGTGTCCTCGCTCCCCCTGACGTATCAGTGGTATGAAGCCGCGCCGGGGAGTTCCACGTTCACGCCGATCGCGGGGGCGACGAGCTCCACCTATACGTTGGATTCCGCTGCCACCACGGATAACGGAGATGTTTTTTACGTTGTGGTCAGCAACGGTGTGACTTCCTCTGTGACCAGCAATTCCGCGGGGCTTTTCGTTGGCCCGCTTGCGGGTGTTCCCGACCTTTGCGACAACAGTTGGTCTGCGCTGGGCAATGCCGTGGCCCAATCCGGCTGCGCGTTCCAACTTGTTTCCGCTGCGAAAAACGAGCATGGCGAAATTGTGTGGCCCACGCTGATTTCCACGGGAAACATTCAGATAAGTTTTACCGTGACGCTGAGCAACCCCAGCGCGCTTCCCGCCGATGGCTTCACGGTCCTGCTGGCTGATCCGTCCCTCGGCGCGACGCCAACCAGCCTGGGCGCGCAGGGCATGGGCTTGGGCGCGCAAGGCATTCCTGGCGCGATGTTTGCGTTGGACACTTACCACAATGCTGGCGATCCAACAGTTCCCTACGTTGCGGTGGGCCGAGGCGAAACCGCTCTATTCGGCAAGCCCTGGTTCAACGTCAACACCACCATTCCCGCTGTCGTCTCCAGCAGCATGCCCATTTCTCACGATTACACCGTTTCCATCGTGCAGGGACAGTTGACCGCGACGATGGATGGCGTCCAGGTTTTCTCTGGAAACATTACGGCTCCGCCCGTTGCTTATCTTTTTATCACCTCTTCCACCGGTGGTTCTTATGAGGACACCGTCGTCAGCAACGTGTCCGCAACGGTTTCGGTGCCTTCAAATTGATGCGAGCCGCCCGAGGAGAATTCGGTATGCGAACTTTTCTACTTTCAGCGATCCTGTTATTTGCCGGCGCCTCCGCTTGCATGGCACAACAGGATAGTTACAGTGGCGACGCAGCCGCGGCTTATCACTGGGTCCGCACGAACGCGGGTCCCGGAGAGTGCGGATGTTTCGGCACGAATGGCGGAGGGGTCTCCGGTTCGTGGAACTTTCATGGTGCCTGGTCCGCGGTGATGGACATCAGCGCGGAGCACACGGGCAGCGCTCCGCCGGTAAATAATTCGCTGACTCTGGTTTCGTATATGGCGGGCGCTCGCTATGCGGTGCCGCAACCCTGGTTTGACGGGGATCATAAACCGAAGCCCTTCGCGCAAATTATCCTGGGTGCGGCGCATGCCGGGGGTGGAGAGGCTGGGGTTGCGGATGGTTCCTACCGGTTTGCCACGCGCATTGGCGGCGGCATTGACGTGCCATTGAATGCCCACTTCGCGGTGCGCGCGATTCAGATTGATTATTACCTCACCACTTTCGCGAACGCTACCAACGACCATCAAAATAATTTCTTGATCGGCGCTGGAATTGTTTATCACTGGTCCCGCGAGAAATAGCGGGCTCTCTGCAGTTTTTATTTTTGGCGACCCAGGCGGGCCCGAGAAGTATTGATCGTCACCGTTGTTCAGTTCCCCGTAATTACCTCATTAAGCACATTCTGGCGCGTTGGTACCAGCGGCCTATCGTTAGGGGATCCTCTGTCTGCCAGGTTAGAGAAGGCTGGAGGAAAGTCTCTATGAGCTTTCGGACCAGGACTACTACGGCTGCAGCTTTCGCTTTATTTACACTGACTTACGCCGGTTTAGGGCAAGCATCTGCGCAGACCGCTGCCCAGACGGCAGAAGCAAAAGTAGACAATGACGTCCAAACTCTGAGCGGCCCCGCCACCAGCGGGGACCCGCAGGCGCAGTTTGCCCTGGCGAACTTGTATTTTCGCGGCAGCGGCGTTCCCCAGGATTATTCCCAGGCTCTGCTGTGGTATGACAAATCCGCAAGCCAAGGCTATGCCCCGGCCCAAAATCAACTGGGAAGCATGTATCAACATAAGTTTGGTGTGCCCAGGGATTACAAACGCGCCCTGGCCTATTATCGTTCCGCAGCAAACCAGGGCTATGCGCTCGCGCAATACAATCTGGGCGGCGTTTACGAGGATGGCGTTGGCGTAAAACGTGACTACAAGCAAGCCCTCGACTGGTATCGCAAAGCGGCCAACCAGAATCTCTCGCAGGCGGAAAAGCAAGTCGGCTACTTTTATCAGTGCGGCTATGGAGTCAAACAGGACTTCGCGCAGGCCCATGCCTGGTATCTCCGCGCCGCCGGCCACGGCAACGCCGACGCCGAAAACCAGCTGGGCTTTATGGCCGAAAATGGATGGGGCCAGCCGAAGAATTATGCTGAGGCACTCGACTGGTTCAACAAAGCCGCACAACTCGGCAGCAACGACGCCCAGGAAAATATCGGTTATATGTACCAGAATGGACTTGGCGTGCCGGCCGATTTTGCCAGAGCCATGTCCTGGTTCGTCGAAGCCGCGGCACACGGGAACAGCAACGCGACAAATCAACTTGGCTGGATGTATCAGAACGGACAGGGCGTGCAGCCCGACGATGCCAGAGCTTTAACCTGGTACCAATTGTCAGCCGACCAGGGCAATCTCCACGGCAAAAGGAATCTTGAGGATTTTACGTACGACCTGCAGGAACGCGGGGTGTGGCAAAACGCAACCGCGCGCGTCAACGACGCGGCCATCGCGCGGGCCCAACGATGGGAGGAGATCGACGATCTTCAGCGCCGCATTGCTGGTTTGGAGGGCGACGCACAAGGCCAGGACGATCTCGCTGACCAGCTCGAACATACCGGCAAGGGCAAGAACGATGCGATGACCAAGTTATTCAATGCGGTTGGGAGCGTCCCCGCCACCAAGTATCGAGTGGAGGCCGCAAAGTATCGTGGCGAAGCGGCACAATTACGCGAGGAACTCGATCAAGTCAAAAACCAAAGCCAATCCTTTGCAAGCGTCCCAGCACCCTAACCGCGTTTCTCAAGAATGGGCCAGCCGATTTGAAAGCTTTGCTGTGGCCCGCGGCATGCGTGCTAAGCCTGTTGTGCGGTTTGCTGGTTTCGCAGGTGCGCCAGGAACTGCCGGACATTCTGGCCGATCTCATCGCGAACACGACGAAAGACTTCTTTCTGTTGCTCGGTAGAACCCTTGGCCAATTCCGGGTCTGCCAAACTCCAGCGAACAATGTTCCGCGTGAACGGCCAGACCGGAAATTTTTCTTTTGAGGCGTCGCAAATGCTGACGACATACGAGAAATGTTCCTTGAACGAGTCCTTAATCTGTTTGGCTTGTTGCCCCGAGATATCGATTCCGACCTCGTTCATCACATCCTGTGCCAGGGGAGCGGCCTCGGGGGATTGCGCCGTGCTCACGGCTTGAAACTCTTCGCCTGCAAACTTCTTGAAAAAACCTTCGGCAATCAGGCTGCGGGTTGAATCATGCGTTGAGAAGAATAGAATTCGCGATTTGTAGTTCAGAGATAGCCTCCCAGCGCACAAATTTGCCGGGCCTCCATATTCGGCATCCGGGTTGGTGCGGGATATCCGATAAACCCCTTAAAAATGGGCGGGCGCAAAACGCTTTCAGATTTCGTCAATCAAAGGGGTTGCTTGAATGGAGTTGCAGTTCATTTTCGCAAAACCACACTTCGGCCTGTGGCAACTCAGCGCTTGGCTGCAGCTGCCGATGTGCTGAAGGATTTCACACCCGTCTCTTCGTCGCTCAGGATGTCGAAAACGGTATAGAGTTTCGTCATCTGCATCAAGTCGGCGACCTTATCGGGGAGGTTGCAGAGTTTCAGTTCGCCCTCATGTTTCTTGGCGGTCGCGAAGGCTCCGACCAGGGAACCAAGGCCCATACTGTCGATGTATTCGACGCCGGCAAGATTCAGCAAAATCTGCTTATGGCCGCTGGTCAGGAGGTCAGCAACCACGTCGCGGACTGAGGCGCTCTCTTCGCCAAGTACAATTCGTCCGGTGATGTCCACAACCGTTACGCTACCAACCTGTTTAGTGCTCGTCGTCATGCTCATAAGTAACCCCTAACCTTCTCTTATCCATGCCACCCCTGCATCAGAGCACGCCGCGCCGCTGGTTGCAACCTGGCAAACGTAGTTCCTCGGTTCCGCTTTGCCCGAACCTCAGCAACCACCCGGCGGTGCGATTGACTAGTTCCGCGGCAGTGCAATAAGATGCGTGCATGGGAAACAAAAACGCAAGGAAGCGCGAAATCCGCAAGCCCAAAAAAACCACTCCTAAACTGGCACCGCCGAAACGGGAAGTGACTCATCAGACCACCACCCCGATTGCGCCCAAAATTAATCCGTAAGACCTCTGGGCCCGCGGCCCGGAAAAGAATCTGAGCTGGATTTCCGGTTATTGATCGAGCGGGAACCCTTTTCTCTCGCCGGGCCAAATCTTTCGGTATTTTCTTTCCGGATTGCACATGGCGCGCACCCTTGAAGTCACACGAAACCGGATGGCCTTGGGTTTCGTTGCATTTCCCCTCCTCGCCGGAGGAATGCTGCTGGTAACGATCTTGCCCGCGAAAACCACCACCTCCAGTTCCCCGCGGGACACGAGTGGCAAAACATCTCCTCTGCGGTGGGATCCGCCTCGCGTGGACGCGGCAATTCCTTCCCTCTCCGCAACACCGGCCTGCTCTCTTCCCGATGTCCTGAAGCAAACTGGACAGCGTGCTGAGGAACTTGTTGACCATCTTCAGAAATTTGCGGCACTCGAGCAGGTCCGCTACCAGCAAACGGATAGACAGGGCATGCTGCAGATTTATCTTGCGCCGAAATTCGACTATGTCGTGGATTTTGGAAAATCGTTTGAGCCTCTCATGGTCCATGAAACCCGCACGCCTCTTTCTGGCGTCGATGACCGGCACGTCGGCTCCATTCTGGATAAAGGCTTGCCGGTTCTGGCACTGATCTTCCATCCTGCGCTTCAGAGCGATTACGAAATGTATTGCGAGGGTGCCGCGCAGTGGAAAGAGCAGCCCGCTTGGGTGGTTCATTTTCGCCAAAAGAAAGGGAGGCGTCCGCGCACGGTAATGATGGAAACCCCCGTGGAGGTTTACCCGCGGCCCGTCAGCGCAACGGAGCTTCGCCCGCTCAGCATCAAGGGCCGCGCCTGGATTGCAGCCGACTCCGGTCAAGTGCTGCATCTGGAATCCACACTGGTGGACCCGATTTTGGAGGCTGATCTCAGCGAGCTCGCGACCTCTGTGGATTACGCGCCAGTGCGATCTGACTCGCTGAGGATGGAAATCTGGCTGCCCAAATACGCGGTGGCATACACGGATTACGCCGAGCGCCGGATGATCATCGAGCACAGTTTTTCCGGATTCCAGCTATTTTCCGTTCAAACGCGGGAAACGATGCAGAAGCCGCGTGAACCCTGAAGTAATCCATTACAACTTTTACCTGTTATTTATCCACATTGACTTGATTTCGGGCGCAACCTAAGATGAGCCGGAAATAAGGCGGACTTGACTGTCACAATGGCCGATTAAGCCAGCGAGACGTACTTTTCTTTGAAAACTGGGAGGAAGATTATGACAACGAGATTACGCGAATCTGGGGATCAGTTGGCCGTGGATCGCCGAAGATTTCTCGGCGCAGCGCTGGCGGCGTGCGCAGTAAGTCCAATAGCCGCACTGCCGATGCAGCTTGTGCCGAGCTTGAGCGGGTCGCTGACCAAAGAACAGCGCGACAGCATGACACCGGCGCAGATTATTGACGAGTTGAAGAAAGGAAACGAACGATTTCGCGCCGGCAAGATGGCTCCCCGGGATTATCGGGCTGAAAAACGGTCCAGTGCCGCCGGCCAATATCCCGCCGCGGTGGTCCTGGGATGCGTGGACTCGCGGGTGCCTTCGGAAATCGTTTTTGACGTGGGGATCGGCGACACCTTTGTCGGACGGGTGGCCGGCAACGTGGTCAACGACGATCTGCTCGGGAGCATGGAATTCGCCTGTGCAGTTTCAGGAGCAAAGCTGGTTCTGGTGCTGGGCCATACGGCTTGCGGCGCGATAAAGGGCGCCATTGATGACGTGGTGCTCGGCAATCTCACGGGCTTGCTGGCGCGAATCAAACCGGCCATTCCGCAAACGAAATTTGATGGGGAGAAGTCCAGCAAGAATCCTGCATACGTGGATGCGGTGGCGCTTACCAACGTGAAATTAGCGATGGAAAACATTCGGATGCGGAGCACGGTTTTGGCGGACCTGGAGAAGAAAGGATCCATCCAGATCGCCGGCGCGATGTACAACCTCGCGAATGGCATGGTGGACTTCGTCAGCTAGAGGAGGCCAGAGCAACCGCTTGGCCTTGTCAGATTTAAACCAGCAAAATAAAAAAGGAGCGCTTGGCGTCCAGTTGCTGAATCCCCAAACGAAGATTCGGGGACGCCAAGGCTCCTGCAGCATTTAATCCTGATTTTGGCTCAGGCCCGGCCCCCACACCGGGATTCTGAGCACGCACCAGCTTTTAGTGGTGGTTGGCAAACTCCGCTGCTTCTTTCAGTTCGCGGTCGGCTGCTTCCAGATGTTCTTTTGCTTTGGAAGCGTGGCCGCCCAACTCTTCCTTGTTTGCATGTTGTGCTTCATCCACTTTCGCCCACGCTTGCTGGATATGGTGCTGCGCCTCGGCGAGATTCGGATGCTTGTGCTGGTCGATATTTTCGGCGGGCATTTGGGCCATCATTGCCCCGCCACAAATCAATCCCACGGCGAACACCGTGCCCATCAGCACATTCTTCTTGTTCATTCTGTCAGCTCCTTGAGATGTTAGTCCTGAATCGGACTCAGGCCAGGAAACAGCTTAAGCTGATTTTCGAGAGCCCGTAAATGGGACCCCATGTGACTTTGGGCACAAGTCTTCTCTCGGACAAATTCGAGCAGTCACTAGGATTTACTGGACCACGCTTTCCGGAAGTAGCCTGATTCGCCAACAAATATTCCGCGTTCCAGCTTTCGTACACTGCACCAAAGTGTTAGAGAATTTCCACAGTTCGGACAGGCCGCGCTTGCCCTTCCCCGAAATGCACAGGCCTGTCCTGATTCTGGCCCTGCCACCAGTAGAAGAAATGCACGGAAACTTTTATTGTCTGCGTGGAAGTAAAAACTCGAGCAGCGTGACGTCACGCCACCCCTCTCCGTTCCGCCCGCGCTCCTGAAACGACGACAAAGGATTCTCCGCCCATGGTTCAGACGCGATTGGTGTGTCTTGTTGCTGGCTTGTTCGTTTTTGGATTTATCGCATTTCCTCCCATCGCTCACGCGAGCGTGGGCGTCTCTCCCAGTGTGATGAGCTTCGGCTCGGTCAATGTAAACAGCTCCAGCGCGGCAGCCACAATCGTCGTGACCAACTACAGCCGGCAAACCGTAATGCTCGAGAGCATTTCCAACAGTTCCTCGGAATTTGTGGTCACCGGGGCCGCGTTGCCCGTTTCGCTGGCCCCTCGTAGGAGCGTCATGTTCCAGGTGGTCTTCCTGCCGGATGCGGCTTCCGTCTTCAGCGGAAGCATCCGCTTCAACGCCGGCAGAAAGGGAGGAATTTCCACGGCCGTCACCATGACGGGCACTGGAGTCGCGCCTCCGCCACCTCCGCCGTCAACTTATCTGCTTTCGCCCAGCGTGGGCAGCCTCGCCTTCGGCAACATACAGGTTGGCGGCGGCGCTTCGCAGGCGATCGCGCTTACGAATGTGGGCACCGGCAGCGTGAACATTTCCCAGGTGATCTCTGCGGGCACGGGATTCAGCGTCACAGGTTTTGCCGGGGGCGTGACTCTTGGCGCGGGGCAAAGCCTTTCGCTCGCCGCCAGTTTTGCGCCGGCCGCGGCGGGGAGCGCCACCGGAAGCATCACCGTGATGAGCACGGCGACCAATTCGCCGGCCACGATTTCGCTGACCGGCACAGGAGTGCAGCCGCTGATCGCGGTGGTTCCGGGAAGTGTAAGTTTTGGAAATGTCACCGTAGGCGTCACCAACACGCAGACCATGACCATCCAGAATCCCGGCTCCGTCAACCTGACAGTTACCCAGGCTGCGATGACCGGAACGGGCTACAGTTTGTCGGGGCTTGTGTTGCCGGTTTCGATTGCGCCGGGCGGTTCCGCGGTGTTTAACGTTGCTTTCGCGCCGGCCGCGGGCAGCAGCTACCCCAGCATCTTGACGCTGGTCAGCAACGCGCCCAATTCTCCTTCCAGCATTTCCGTCAGTGGCACCGGGATCGCGCCGGTGTTGCAAATTTCCGCGAGCCCCACGTCGCTGAGCTTCGGCAGCCTGACTACCGGCACCAGCGCCACGCAGAATGTGACGGTCACCAACACGGGAAATTCCAGCGTCTCCATTTCGCAGATCGTTGCAAGCGGCGCTGGATTCAGCACCGGCTCCATCGCGTTGCCGATTTCGCTGGCAGCGGGGCAATCCACTTCCTTCAGCGTGGCTTTCGCCCCGGCGAGCGCGGGAAGTCTTGCCGGAAGCGTGACAGTCACCAGCAACGCCACCAATTCACCGCTGACGGTAACTCTGGCAGGAACCGGCGCCGCGCCTGTCACTCACGCGGTTACGCTCTCCTGGACGCCGAGTTCCTCTTCCTATGAAGGTTTCAATGTTTATCGCGGCGCGGTTTCCGGTGGACCGTACTCACGCGTGGACTCCAGCATGATTTCGGCGGTGTCTTATACCGACAGCAATGTGACTGCTGGGCAAACGTATTATTACGTGGCCACGGAAGTGGACAGTACGGGGACGGAAAGCAGCTACTCCGGCGAAGTCAGTGCCCTTAATTCCCTAGAGGCGCCGCATTCCTCACGCCGAACCTTAGCGCCGGAACTGCGTGCCAACTGTCCGCTGTGCGAACACGCGGAGGCTGGGTTACACTGGCCCAGCCATGAGCGTGATAGATGAAGTGCTAGCTGCCAACCAGAATTACGCGAAGACCCACGAACTGCGCCGCCTGACGCCGCGCCCGGAGCGCAAACTGGCGGTCCTGACCTGCATGGACACACGACTGCAGATCTTGACCCTGGGATTAAAAGCGGCCGACGCGCACATCATCCGCAATGCGGGGGGGATTGTTACGGATGACTCGCTGCGTTCTCTCTTGATCTCACATTATCTGCTGGGGACCGAGGAGTTCATGATCATCAATCACACCGATTGTGGATTGATGCAGACTACGGAAGAGGATTTGCGCACGCGAATCCAGAATCGCGCGGGGACGGCCGCGATTTCCCCGGCGTTTTTCTTCGCGTTTCAGAATATCGAGGAGAACGTCCGACACCAGTTGCAGAAATTGCGCACGCACCCGTGGATTCCGGAAAAGGTGGCGGTGCGCGGCTTTGTTTACGACGTCACCAGCGGGCTGCTGCGCGAGGTTAAGAATTCCTGATCGCGTCGCGGGTGCCTGCTCGCGCTTACTCAATCACCAGCGAAACGGCAAAGCCGTCATAGCCTTTGCTGCCGACATTCTGCAGCACCGTGGAACTTACGCGTTTTTCTCTGCTGGCCATTTCCGCAAAACGCCGCACGCCCTGAATGTCTGCGTCTCCGCTGTTTGCGTCCAGCACCGCGCCTTTGCGAACCACGTTGTCCGAGACGATCACGCTTCCCCGTCGCGCCAGCTTCAGCGCCCATGCGAAATATTCCGGCATGTCGGACTTGTTGGCATCAATAAAAATCAGATCGAAGGGGCCGCGCCCTTCGGCTGCAAGTTGCGGCAGCGTCTCCAGGGCTTTGCCCAGCCGCAGATCCACTTTGTTCGCCACTCCCGCCCGCGCCAGATTGCGCAGAGATACCTCGGCATGTTTTGGATTTACTTCCAGCGTCACAACGCGGCCATCCTCCGGCAGCGCGCGCGCCAGCCAGATTGTGCTGTAAGCGCCAAGCGTGCCAATTTCCAGAACGTTGCGTGCGCTGATCATGCGCGCAAGCAGGTGCAGGAATTTCCCTTGTGCGGGAGAGACCTGAATGGGCGGTAAACCGGCCGCCGCAGATGCTTCTGTCGCCGCTTCCAGTGCCGCATCTTCCTTAAAAAGCAAACCGCCGAAATAATCGTCCACCGCTGCCCAGGTTTCCGGAGTCATTTTTCCCTCACTCGCTGGTTCGTTCAGGAATCAGAAACGCCAGCCATAGCCCATCGTGAATTGAATCGTGTGCCGCAATTTGCCGCCATCCGCGGGCACGGGGGTGCCATCGATATTGACGTCGCGCGTATTGAAATAGATATGCGTGTCGCCCGCTTCGAAGCGCAGCGTGCCGTGCTCGGAGGGATAAAACTCCACGATGCCCCCCAGATCGAGGACGAAATTGGTGGAACGCGTGTAACTGGCCTCGCCGGCGGTGGAGATGGCGCTCAAGGCGTCGGAGTAACTGTTGAAGCCGGGCCGCACTTTGCCGAAAAATCCAAAATGATTGCGGCGAATGCCGCCCTTCAGCCCAAAGAGTCCTTGAAAGATCGTTCCGCCGTCATGTGGCCCCGAAGAATTCGTGCCGCGTGGAAAATAGAGCAGGTCGCTGTCGAAATAAAAAACATGATAGAAGCGGTAAGTCGCATAGCCGCCAAAACCGGGTTCCGTGCGTACGCCATCCTGCGGCCCCTCACGCGCGATCAGCATGGTGGAAAAAAGCGGGCCAACTTCCCATTTGCCGGGAACGTTGCTTTCCTTTTCGTTTTCGATCAGGGCGCCGGGGCGATAGGCAACGCCAAAGCTCAGCCGCGTGGTGTCGTCGATTTTTCCCACGCTGAACGCGGTGCCGCCGCCGGGGAGCGGAATCGTGGAGTTCGGCACGCGATAAGGATTCCCTTCGATATCCGCGCGCAGGGCCCAGCGCGGAGACAGGTAATATTCCAGACCGCCGCCGATATTCAGGGCGAAATGCGTTTCGGGTTGCGTGGCGAAACCCGTGCTCGAATTTGGATTGCTATAGAGCACATCCGTGAAGTGAAAAAATCCCGGGCGGACCAGGCCGAAAACGGACAGCCGACGGGTTTGAATCACCTTTGCGCGAACACCGAACACCGCCTGCAGCGTTTGGCCGCCTTGGATCGTCAGCAGCGGTACCGTATGTTCAGGAAAAAAATCGATCTGCGATTCCAGCGCCAGACGGCGATTCAGGTTCCAGTCGAAACGCCCGCCGAATCCCGAATAATTTGTACCGCCGAGGTCGTAGTTGGTCAGCCGCACCAGGGAATATTGCGCGCCGAATTCGAAGCGCGTGTAGTTGTCCTGGCCAAAAAGCGCGGGGGCTGCAAGCAGCAGCGTTAAGCATAGTGTGGCAAATAATCCAACGACACGACGAACAGTCACGGTTCACTTTCTGCAAGCCAACAAGTTCGGCAAGAGATTCTTCGCCTTCAAACAATACATGATGAGTTTACCGCCTGTTGCGGGGTTCCGTAAGCTTGGAGTCCGTCGGGTTGCGGTTCACGGGGAAAGTGAATAACGTACTGACGCAAAGATTCCACACCGTTGGGAGAATCCGTATGCAACTGACTGGGAAGCGCTGGGCGATTTTGCTGGGATTATGTGTTTTGCACGGTGGCGTTCTTTGGGGGCAAACTTCCGCGCCTGCCTCGGCCGCGAACAAAGCAAGCACCGTATCACCCCCGAGCAACGGCAAGAAAAACCCGTTTGCTGCACAGCATTTTGAGCAGGCGGCGATTTCTCCTGACGGCCAGCAAGTGGCCTGGGTGGAGGTTCTGGCCGACGCCGCGGGAAGTCCAACGGGCAAGCAAGTTATCTATGTCGGCGCATCTTCCGGCACGGGCAAGCCGGTGAGGATTTCCGCGGCTGCGACGCCGCATGACGAAGGCGATGTCGCGTGGTCTCCCGATAGCAAGCAGATTGCCTTTCTCTCGGATGCCGCAAAGAGTGGTCAACTGCAACTTTATGTTTCGAATTTAAAAGGAAGTCCGGCGCAAAAGTTGACCAACGTTAAAGGATTTCTTGCCGGGCCGAAGTGGTCTCCGGACGGGAAATCGATTGCCGTGCTCTTCACCGAAAATGCCACGCGCGATGCAGGCCCGTTGGTGGCGGAGACGGCGGAAACCGGCGTGATTAAGGACGCCTTTTTCGAGCAGCGCCTGGCGATTGTGGACCTGGCGAGCGGAGCGCTGCGGCAGATTACGCCTGCGGACACCTATATCTATGAATACGACTGGGCTCCCGACGGAAAGTGGATCGCCCTGACCGCGGCGAAGGGGAATGGTGACAGCAACTGGTACGTGGCGGAATTGTACGCCGGTGACTGTTGGCTCTGGAGAAATGCATTCGATCTACAAGCCGAAACTACAGATTGCGCGGCCAGCGGTTTCCCCCGATGGGCAGAGCATTGCCTTCATCGAAGGACTGATGAGCGATGAGCCTTCGGTTGGCGGCGATGTGTTCGTGATTTCGCGGGATGGAGCAACACCACAAAATCTGACGCCGGATCGGAAGGCTTCCGCGGCTGACATCGCCTGGAGCAGCGATGGACAAATCATTGACATGGAAAATGCGGACGAGGAATCGAGTATCGTGCGAATTGACCCGGCCACCGGAAAGATCGATTCGCTTTACCGCGCGCCACAGATGATGACCAGCGGATTCTGGTCCACAAGCATTTCGCTGACACCGGATGGAAAGACGGCGGCATTCGTGCGCAGTTCGTTTCAGGATCCCCCGGAAGTGTGGGCCGGCCCGATGGGAACGTGGAAGCAGGTGACCCATCGAAACGAAGGTGTAAAGCCGGAATGGGGCGAAGCCAAAAGCCTGCATTGGACAAGTGACGGCTTCAACGTGCAGGGATGGCTGATTTATCCGAAGGATTTCGATCCGGCAAGGAAATATCCGATGGTGGTTCAGGTGCATGGCGGCCCAGGCCTTTCGGCGCAGTCGAACTGGCCGTCGGCTCACTCGTATGGAATGGCGCTGCCCGCGCACAATTATTTTTTGCTGCTTGCCGAATCCACGCGGGAGTTTTGGACAGGGAGAGGCATTCACGCAGGCCAATGTGAAGGACTTCGGCTACGGTGACTGGCGCGACATTATGGCCGGCGTGGACGAGAGCCATCGCGTGGCGCCGATTGATTCCGCAGCGTCTGGGGCTGACCGGCTGGAGTTATGGCGGCTACATGACCATGTGGGGCGTTACGCAGACGGACCGTTTCAAGGCGGCCATGGCAGGGGCGGGCATCGCCAACTGGTCCAGCTACTATGGCGAAAACAAGATCGACCAGTGGATGATTCCCTTTTTCGGGAAATCGGTTTACGACGACCCGGAAATTTATGCTCGCAGCGCGCCGCTGACGTTCATCAAAAAAGTAAAAACGCCCACGCTGATCATAGTGGGGGATAGCGACGGCGAATGTCCCACGCCGCAGTCCTACGAATTCTGGCACGCACTGAATACGCTGGGTGTGAAGACGGAACTGGTGGTTTATGAACATGAGGGCCACCTGTTTTCGAAACCCGAGCACCTGCGCGATGTGCAGCAGCGCACGCTTGCCTGGTTCGACGAATATTTGAAGTAACGACCAAATCCGTCCGCCGGCCGTGTTGCCAGGTTGGGGCGGTGCGGCCTTCCGATGGTTTATACTCCCCAATTGCCTGCTAACCGTGGAGAAAGCGGAAGTCGAAGATGAAGCTGGCGCATTATTTCATTTCCTTTTTTCTGCTTCTCGTGTGCATTGTGCTTATCTGCCCATTGCGCGCCCAAGATCCGCTTGGTGCGCTGCGTGGAACGGTGGTGGACGCGAGTGGTGCACGCGTCGCGGCGGCTGAAATTTCGCTTACTAGCCCCGGCAGGTCCTTCACGCGTTCGGCGCGCTCTGATGCGCGCGGCGAGTTCCGCGTGGACGGACTCCCGCCGAACTCCTACCAATTGACCGTGAATGCCGACGGGTTCGCCCAAGCCCAGGCCGATGTGGTTGTGTCGGTCAGTTCCACGCGGGAGGTCACAATTTCGCTGCATCCGAAGGGAATCACGCAGCAGGTGGTGGTGAAAGGATCCGCTTCGATCACGACCGCGGAATTGGATACCACCAGCGCGGTGCACCAGGCCATCGTCTCTCACCAGGATCTGCAAACTATCCCGCTGGCGGCACGCAGCTTCGCGAATATCGCGTATCTCGCGCCGGGCACGGAACCCGTGGAGCCATCCGATCCCACCAAGGCGCGTATCACGGCCGTTTCCACCGGCGGAAGTTCCGGGCTGAACAACGTGATCTCTGTGGACGGTGGCGACAACTCTGACGATTACATCGGCGGATTTTTGCAGAATTTTTCGCCGGATGCGCTGCAGGAATTTGCATTTCGCACCGCACAAATGGAGGCGGACACTGGAGGCACGACCGCGGGTTCCGTGGTGATCACCACGCGCGGCGGCAGCAACGATTGGCACGGCGAGTTTGGATTTTACGAGCGCGCGGCGGATTTGAATGCGCGCTTCCCGATTGATAATCCCGCGCCAGACCCGAAGCAGCCATTTTCGCGGCAGAATTATGTGGGCACGCTGGGCGGCTCGATAGTGAAGGACAAATTGTGGTTCTTCACTTCGCTGGAATATGTGCATGAGGACGCGAGCATCGCGTTCAGCAACGCCAGCGTGGAGCAGTTCACCGCGCTTTCGCAATTGGCCAGCGAGGGCCTGCTTCCTGGTGTTAGTTCAATCGATGTGCCGAGCTCCGTGCCCGTGCCGTTTCGCGATTATCTGGCCACACTGCGGCTGGACTGGGCGCAATCGGAACGTTCGCGCTGGTTTTTGCGCGGAGCCATTGACACCTACACCACGGGCAACGCGCTGGTGCAGCAGGGCACGCTGCCTTCGACAGGAGTAAGTTCACACAACAATTATTTCAGCTTGGTGCTGGGGCAACAGTTCGATTTTTCGCCGGAGTGGTTTGGTTCGTTGGTGCTCAATGCCAGCGGCCTGCACCTGACGCAAACGCGCAATGAGGAGCTGGGATTCGCCTATTCGTTTCCGTTTACGATCACACCCAGCACGATTTCCGGCAGCGAGACTTACGGAGACAACCTGTTCGTCACGGCGATCTCCGCGTTTCCGGTGCTGCGCAACCAGCAAAAGTATCAGCTGCGCTACGACGTTTCTCACAGCACGGGCAGCCACACTCCGCGGTTCGGCGTGAGCTTCATCCACGAGCCGGTGCTGAGCGGAGCCCTGACCGGAACGGCCGAACGGGTCTACGCGCCGCCGCAGAATCCAACTTTTTATGTGGCAAACCCCGCGCAGGCCGCCGTGGACCTGGGATGCGATCCATCGGCTCCGCAGAATCAGCCGCCCAATCCACCGTGCGCGTATGTCTCGGACACGACGGCTTACGACGGAAGTTTTTCGCAGAATGTGCAACGCCTTGGGCTTTACGCAGAGGATTCCTGGCGAGTGATGCCGCGGCTGACCATTGAATTACGGCTTGCGGTACGACACGACGTTTGGCTTGTTTGAGGCTTCGGGGCGCGATCAGAGCTACAACCCGGCGTTGGCAACCGGGTTGGTGAGCGGCATTCCGCATGATTATCGAAAGGCGATTGCGCCACGCGTGGGGCTTGCCTGGATGCTGGGGTCCTCGGGGAACACCGTCGTTCGCGCCGGGTTTGGAATGTTTTACGACGATCTGGCGCAAAATGGCTGGGTCAATGCGTTCACCGCGGTCAATTCCTATAACCTTGCCAACGGCACCAGTCCCGCCGCGCTGATCGATCCGAATTACCACACGCCGTACGCGATTCATGCCACCGCCGGAATCCAGCACGCGCTTTCCGCGAACTGGATTGTTGCGGCGGACTACACGCTGGAAACGGGCATGCACGCTTACCGGAGTTATCCGTATGAAGCGGCGGATTTATATCGCACGGATAATCGTTCGACCTATCAAGGAGTTTCCTTGCGCGTGCAGGGAAATGTCGCGCGGCGGGCGCATTTCACCGCGCACTATACGTTTTCCGAGGCGCGGACGTGGGGCTGCACTGTCGGTGAACTTTTCGATTATGTGAATGGCGTGTGCGATCCCGCGAATCCCTTTGGGCCCGGGGACTACGGGCCTTCGGGGGAAGATGTGCGGCACCGGTTTGTGCTGGCGGGAACATTTCAGATTCCTGCCGGATTCCAGCTTTCCACACTGTTTCAGGCGGAAAGCGCGCGGCCCTATACGATGACCACGCCGGATGGGGATCGCGCCGTGGTGAATGGAGTGAAAACCACGCTGGACGAATTTCGTGGATCGCCCTATGTGCAGATGGACCTTCGCGTCAGCCGGCCATTTTATTTCCATGAGCGTTGGGCGATCACTCCGTTCGCGGAGTTCTTTAACCTCTTCAATCGCAATAATCCCGGCAACAATTTCGTTCCGGACATTTCGGCATTGCCTGTGCCAGTAAACGATCTCGCCAACGCCACCGCGCTCTGCCCGACGCCAGCTTGTGCCGTGCCCATCACCAGCCTCAGCCAATTGCGCGCCCCCGCCGGGGCCTTGGGCGATTTCTTCGGTCCGGGTACCACAGTGGGCATACCCTTCGCCGCGCAGTTGGGCGTTAAACTTACGTTCTAGCTGATTTTTCAAAACAATGGGAGTTCTGAATGCTTAGCCGACCGCTCTGGTTGTTGCGCGTTGAAGGCGCTTTCGTCTTAATTCTGGCGGTGAATTTTTATCGCGCCGGGCATTTTCCCTCGTGGATGTTCGCGGCTCTGTTTTTCGCGCCGGATCTTTTCATGCTCGGCTATCTGCTCAACGTGAAGTGGGGCGCGGCAAGCTATAACCTGGTCCACACCATCTCCGGCCCACTCCTGCTTCTGCTGGCCGATTCCCTTGGTGGACTGCCGCAACTGACGCCGTTCGCGCTGATCTGGCTGGCGCATATCGGGTTCGACCGCACGTTGGGCTACGGCTTGAAATATCCCACTAAATTCAACGACACACATCTTCAGCACGTTTGATGCTGGCTGATGCCGGGCAGCGCCGCGGGCTGTTACAATAAAAGAGCGCAAGTAAGCGAACCTGACCATGTTTGAAAACCTTACCGATCGGCTGCAACGAACTTTCAAGAACCTGCGCGGGCAGGGCAAGCTCTCCGACGAGCATCTGGATATCGCGCTGGGCGAAATCCGCGAAGCGCTGCTGGAGGGCGACGTCGCCGTCAGCGTGGCGGACGAGTTGCTGGCCAACATCCGCAGCAAGGCGCTCGGCTCCGAAGTGATGCTGCAGCTTTCGCCGGACCAGCAAGTGGTCAAGATTGTTCGCGACGAACTGCTGAACCTGCTGGGCAAGCACGCCAAGCCTCTGTTTGCGTCGCGCCCGCCTTCAGTGTGGATGATCGTTGGCCTGCAAGGCTCTGGTAAAACCACCACAACGGGCAAACTCGCCAAATGGCTTGCGCAGCACGGCCACCGGCCGATTGTGGTTTCCACGGACGTCTATCGCCCCGCGGCGCGCGAACAATTGGCGCAAGTGGCCAAGTCCATCGGCATTTCTGTGTGGCCCGCGACGGGCACGGACAAGCCGCTGGAGATCGTGCGCGGCGCCATCAAGGAAGCCAAGCTATCCGCCAGCGACGTGATCATCGTGGACACGGCGGGCCGCCTGCACATTGACGACGACCTGATGAACGAGCTTTCCACGCTGAAGAAAGAATTGCAGCCGACGGAAATTCTTTTCATCGCGGACGCCATGATCGGACAGGACGCGGTGCGCTCCGCCGGCGAATTTCACAAGCGCCTCGGCCTGACTGGCGTGATTCTGACCAAGCTGGACGGCGATGCCCGCGGCGGCGCGGCGCTCTCGATCAGCAAAGTGTCCGGCGCGCCGGTGAAATTTGTGGGTCTTGGCGAAAAGTACGACGCGCTGGAAGCGTTTCATCCGGAGCGCATCGTTTCGCGCGTGATGGGCATGGGCGATATTCTTTCGCTGATTGAACGCGCGGAATCGGCGTTCGACCGCAAGACGGCGATGGAACTTGAGCGCAAGCTGCGCAAGGAAGAGTTCACGCTGGAAGATTTCCGCGACCAGTTGAAGCAGATTCGCAAGATGGGGCCGCTCGAACAGCTTGTGGACATGCTGCCGAAGGTGGGGCCGCTGCAGAATCTGCCGAAAGACGCCACCGTGGACGAAGGCAAGCTGAAGCAAGTGGAAGCCATCATCAATTCGATGACCAACGAAGAGCGCCGCGACCACAATGTGATTGACGGCAAACGGCGCAAGCGCATCGCCAAGGGCAGCGGCACTTCGGTGCAAGACGTCAACCAGGTGATCAAGCAATACCTGCAGATGCGCACGATGATGAAGCAGTACGGCGCCATGGCCGCGCGCTCGCGTATGAAAGGCCTCGGCAAATTAGCCGGCCTGGGCTAGATCTCGAAAAGTCTTAACGACCGCTTCTAGCTGCACGACTCGCTACTGAGCGACGCTTTTCCCCAAATAAAGATCAGCAATTTGCAGGGCGAGTTTGGTGGGGTCGAGGTCTGTGCGGTTGCAGAGGATCACGATGGTCAGGTGGTCTGTGGTGTAGCGGTCGATGATGGTGCGGAAACCCAGGGTGCTGCCGCCGTGCCACATGCGCGGGTGGCCGCGCCAGGGATCAAGAAACCAGCCGAAGCCATAGGAAACGGGCTGACCGGGCGCCAGATTGTCGTCGTCGGGCTTCGCGGGCCAGTGCGGCTCGCGGCCGTCGGCCAGTTTCACGGGCGTGAGGGCCGGCTGCATCTCTTGCGCGGATAAAAGCGTGTGATTGGCCAGCGCGTCGTCCCACCTGGATAAATCTTCCAGGTTGGAATAGACGCCGCCATCGCCAAGCGTGGCGGAAGTGGAACTCTGGTCCGTCAGGACGAGCTTTCCATTTTCCCGGCTGTGGCCAAACGCGCGATTGCGAATTTCGTTTTTTCCTTTCTGATAAACAACCGTATCTTTCATTTCCAGCGGCGAAAAAATGCGTTGTTGCAAGAATTCCGCGTAGGAAGTTCCAGAAACTTTCGCGACCACCAGACCCAGAACAACGTAACCCGAATTGCTGTAGGCCCAACTGGTACCCGGAGCGAACTTTCCTCTGGTCTCTTTTTCCAGCAAGGCCAAAACTTCTTCATCCTGGATCTGGTGTTCCGGCGTCCAGCGCGGACCGTGTGCTTTTTCTTCCTTGTCCATCAAATCTTCGTAATCGGGCAAACCGCCGGTGTGGGTTAAAAGATTCCGCACGGTGATGTTTTTTCCATAAGCAGGAAACGCCGGGAATAGTTCGGTGAGTGTGGCGTCATATTGCAGCTTGCCATCGTGAACCAGCAGCATAATGGCCATCGCGGTGAATTGCTTCGTAAAAGACGCCAGTCGAAAATCCGTCTCCGGCGTGATTGCTTCATCGGCACCGAGTTTCCGCAGGCCATAGCCCTTCTCGAAAACTACGCGACCCTCTTTTTTCACCAAAGCAGCTAGCCCCGGCTCGCCTGGATGGACCTCCCCAGCGAATACCGTCTCCAATTGCTGGGGCGACACTTGCTGCTGTGCCACGGCCGCGGCAAGAAAAGGGCCGACGCCCATCAACATCAAGATAAGCCTCAATACTTTTGCAAAGGTGTGCATGGATGGCTCTACGAGCGCCAGCAGCATACCATCCTGAAAGGGCATTCATATGCCGGTAACACGCGTGAGATACTTTTACCCGCCGCTCCGGGAAGGCCTATGGCACGCATCAGTCTCGACGATCCCCGCTTTTACCTCAACCGCCACCTGCAATGGATGGCGTTTAACCAGCGCGTATTGCAAGAAGCCCAGGATCGCAGCAATCCGTTGCTGGAGCGCGTGAAGTTCCTGGCCATCACCGCGAACAATCTCGACGAGTTCGTGGAAATCCGCGTCTCCAGCTTTTTGCAGAAAATTGAACACGGTTCCCGCGACGTAAGCGCCGACGGCCGCACCCCCGCCGAAGAATTGGAACTGGTCACTTCCTCGATGCAGGGTTTCGTGAAAGAGCAGTACAAATGCTGGAACGACGAACTGCTGCCGGCACTGGGCAAGCACCAGATCCGCGTGCTTTCCGTGGACCAGCTCAGCTCCAAGGCCGCGCAGGTGGCGAAGACGTTTTACGAACGCCGTGTTTACCCGATGCTGACGCCTGTGACGGTGGACCCGACGCATCCCTTTCCTCACGTGCTGAACAAAGCGCTGTGCATTGCGTTCTTGCTGCGGCGCAGGCGGCACTCCGCGGAGAAACCCGTATTCGGCGTGGTCACTGTGCCGCGTGCACTGCCACGTCTTCTTCGCCTGCCCACGGGAAACGGCGGTTTCCATTTTGTGTTTTTGCAGGACATCATTTCCGTTTACGCGGAGAAACTTTACCGGGGCTATGAAATCCTGGCCTCCGCGCCATTTCGCATCACGCGCAACAGCAATCTTTACCTGGAAGAAGAGGAAGCGCGCACGTTGATGGATGCCGTGGATTCGCAAGTGGCGCAGCGGCGCAAGGGACACGCCGTACGCATGGAAATCGAAGCGGGGGCGCATCCGGAAATTGTGGATCACCTGGTCTCCACGTTTGAGCTGGAGGAGTCGCTGGTGTTCCGCGTGGCCGGCCCGGTCAATCTCCAGCGGCTATTTCATCTTTATGAGGAAACGGCGCGGCCGGATTTGAAGTATGAAAAGTTTGTGCCGCGCCAGGTGCAAATTGGCCACGACGCGGATTCGTTTTTCGAAACCCTGCGCCGCCAGGACGTGCTGTTGCACCATCCTTACGACTGCTACGACCCAGTGGTCCATTTCTTGCGCACAGCGGCACACGACCCGCGCGTGCTCTCCATCAAGCAGACGCTCTATCGCACCAACACGGATTCGCCGATCGCCCTGGCGCTGCTGGAGGCCGCGGGCAAAAAGGAAGTAACCGTGGTGGTGGAGTTGAAAGCCAGTTTCGATGAAGCCACGAACATCAAATGGGCGCGAAGTTTTGAAGAAGCTGGCGTTCAGGTATTTCACGGGCTGGTGGGACTGAAGACGCATGCCAAGCTGCTGGTGATCGTGCGCGAAGATCCAGACGGAAAGATTCGCCGATACGCGCATCTGGGCACGGGGAATTACAATCCTTCCACGGCGCGCTTTTATTCGGACCTGAGCCTCTTCACTAGCGACGAGGCGATCACCGCGGCGGTCCACGACGTTTTCAATTTTCTGACCGCATACGCGGAAAAAGCGCACTATAAGCCTTTGATGGTGGCCCCCAAAGATATGGCCAGGACGTGCATCGCGCTGATCGAGCGCGAAGCGCGTCATGCGCGCCGCGGCCGCACGGCCCGCATCATCGCCAAATGCAATGCCGTGGTGGATCCGCCGGTGATCCGGGCGCTCTATCGCGCTTCGCAGGCCGGCGTGGAGATCGACCTGATCGTGCGCGGCCAGTGCACGCTGGTTCCCGGCCTGCGCGGCATCAGCAGCCGCATCCGTGTGCGCAGCATCGTGGGCCGTTATCTGGAGCACAGCCGCATTTTTTATTTTGAAAATGGCGGCAAGCCGGAAATTTATCTCGGCAGCGCGGACTGGATGCCGCGAAATCTCTATGAACGCGTTGAAGTTCTGTTTCCGTTGAAAGACGAACTGCTTCGGCAGCGCGTCTGCAATGAAATTCTGCCCGCGTACCTGGCGGATAACGTGAAGGCCAGAGTCCTGGGGGCGGATGGCGAATATACCTATGTGAGCCGCGGGCGCAAAGGCAAAGGCTTTTCCGTGCAGAATCATCTGATGGCGCTGGCGCACGATGAAGGTAACGGTTCTGGAAAGGCCCGGGAAATGGCCTCGCGCCTCGCCTATAATAAGGGTGCGGAGGAGCCCGCCCCCACACATCCCGCGGCGCCTGCCGAAGAAGTCCAGGATTCCTCGAATGCGACCGTTTGATCTTGTGGTGATCGGCTCGGGGCCCGGCGGCCTACGCGCCGCTATTCAAGCCTCCAAGATTGGGAAGTCCGTGGCCGTGGTGGAAAAACAGACCATGGTCGGGGGCACCTGCATCAATTCCGGAACCATTCCCAGCAAGACGATGCGCGAGGCGGTTTTACATCTTTCCGGTTTTTACGACCAGGCCTTCTACGGCGCCAATTACCACGCAAAAGAAAACGTCACGATGAGCGATCTCAATTTCCGCGTGAACCGCGTGATTGAGAATGAAGCGGCCGTGCTCCAGGATCAACTGCGCCGCAACAATATTGAACTGTTTCACGGCACGGCCTCCTTCACGGATCCGCACCACCTGCGCGTGGAGAACAGCATCGGCTTCAGCGAGCTAGAAGCCGCGTATGTGGTGGTGGCTACCGGCACGAAGCCGGCGGTGAACGAAAAAGTTCCCATCAACGGACGCAATATCATTAACAGCGATCAGATCCTGACCATGCCGCTTGTCCCCCGCACCATGATCGTGGTCGGCGGCGGCGTGATCGGCGTGGAATACGCCTGCATGTGGGCCACGCTTGGTGTTCGCGTCATTATTGTCGAGAAGCGGCCACGGCTGCTGGAATTCGCGGACGCGGAAATGGTGGAAGCGCTCAGCTATCACATGCGCGACCGGCGGGCCACCATGCGGCTGAATGAAGAAGTGGAAAGCGTGGAAGAACAAGCCGACGGCAAGGTGGCCGCCAATCTGGGCAGTAACAAACGGATCGTTGGTGATGCGTTGCTCTACGCCGTTGGGCGCCATGGCAACGTGGACCGGCTGAATCTTGGCGCCGCGGGAATTGAAGCGGACGATCGCGGGCGCATTCCGGTGGACAAGGATTTTCGCACCAAGCAGCCGCATATTTTTGCCGTGGGCGACGTAATCGGATTTCCCAGCCTGGCCTCCGTCTCCATGGAGCAAGGGCGTATCGCGTCTGCGCGCGCCTTCGGACTGCCGCTGGAATCCGATCCCGCCGGCTATCCCTATGGCATCTACACCATCCCGCAGATTTCGTTCATTGGGAAAACAGAAGAACAGCTGACGGAAAGCGATGTGCCCTACGAAGTGGGCGTGGCCTACTACCGCGAAATTGCGCGCGGCCAGATTTCCGGTCACACGGACGGGCGGCTGAAACTGCTTTTCCACCGCGAAACGCTGGAACTGCTCGGCGTGCACATCTTCGGGGAGAACGCCGCGGAGCTTCTACACATCGGACAGGCGGTGCTGCTCCTGAAGGGCACCATCACGTATTTCGTTAATACGGTATTCAACTATCCCACGCTGGCGGAATGCTATAAGGCCGCCGCTTTCAATGGCCTCAACCGGCTGAGCTGATCTGGAAATCTAAGCGAAGGCGAATGGCCGTTAAGTATTGGGCTCGCCGGCGGGCTCTTCCGTGGCTTCTTTTGGTTTTTCGATGTTCTGCTTTTCATCCACCCAAAACAGCAAATAATTGGTGAAGTCCTGGCGCCGGTGAATATGGTGGTAGTTGAAGTCCAGGAAGGTTTCGGCGGAATAGGGCAACCACAGCACGGTCTCTCTCTTCTTGAATGGCACCGGACCATAGAGGATGTCCTGATGCTCCGCATAGAGCCGCAGGTCCGGCACCTGATTCACCAGATCACTTTCCATACGAATAATCTGAAAAGAGTCCGCGGCGATCCAGGCGCGACCCTTGATGCCCACGCGATAGTATTTCGTGCCCAGCCGGTAACTCCGCAGACGGGATTGGCGGCCCGGCTTTTGTTGGAAATGAATCTGCCAGGCAAGTTGATCGCCCTGATGAGCGAGGCCTTCGCACTTGAAATCGAAATCCTCGGCGTAGTGGGGATGAAAAACAAAAACCAGCGCGACGGTGCCGAGGGTGGCTACGTGCTCCGGAAAAATGTCGCGGGAATCGCTGCCGTCGCGATACTCGGAGACATCGAAAATTCCGGGCTTCACTTCGTGAATGTAAACCGAGTAGTCGTATTTCTGCTCAACGGTACGCACGGCAAGCCCAAACTCGTTCAGAGTCTGGTGATGCAATCGCTCCGTTGCGGTAAAGCGGTCCAGATTGTCCACAAGCTGCAGCACGCGCGTCCCGGCCTGCTCGATCACATTGGTGAGGGGGCAGGAAACGCTGGAATCCGCTGGAGGGACGTTATCGTCCACATTGGGTGGGATCCAGCGGGAACTTTCCGTCAGCGGATTGGCGGAAGCCGCGGGAAGGCTGGGGGAAAGCGGCAGGCTGCCGACGGCGGGGGCCTTGGTGCTCGAAGGAGAAAAGGAAGCAGCGCTGGAAGAAGCGGAAAGTGTATGAGGGGCGACTTCCTGTCGATTAGCCTCGAGGATATCGTGCGCTTCTTTCGATTGCTCCTGCGTTGGACTTTGTTTCAACAGTTCATTCACCACCTCGGTGGAACGCTGGTAATTGCCGCTGGCGGAGAGCGCCTCGGCGAGGGTCAAGCGGGCTCCCTTGGCTTCGTTTTTGCCAACCTGGAGCGCGTGTTCCGCGTGTTGAATGGCTTCCGGGTAAGCCTGCTGGCGCAGGTTTACGGCGGCCAGCAATTGCTCGGCGCGCCAGGTGTTGGGATCGGCCTTCAGCGCTTTTTCCAGATTCGTTTTGGCTTCGGGGAGTTTTCCCGCGGTCAGGTCGAGTTCGCCAAGCGCGGTGAGGGAGCGTACGTGTTGGTAGCGAGAGGCGGCATTTTCAAAATACTGTCTGGCCGTGACCACGTCTCCCGTCATGGCCGCAATCACACCCAGTAAATAGTCCACGTCGGGTTGGTTGGGATTGGTTTTGGCCGCGGCAAGAAAATGTTTGCGAGCCTCTTCGATTCTTTGCGCTTGCAGAGCGCGCAGGCCGTCCGTGAGCTCTTTCTGCTCTTTTGTGGAAAGCGGAGGCGGAAGTGGAGGGCCAGCTGCGGCGGCGGAGGAATTTCCCGAGCCGACCACGATGTCTATAATTTTATTTTCACCTGCGAGTTGCAGCGAAACGTTTGACTTGGTGGCGGGGGACCCTTGCACTTCGACCGAAACTTCGTAGGTGTCCAGCGGCAAGGTGCGAAAAACGGCGCGGCCCTTTTCGGCGATGGAGGTTCCGCGGAGTTCACCTGTTGAAGTGCGCAGGGTCACTTTTGCCGTCTGCAAAAATACGGCATTCTTCGCGTCGTGAAGCGCGATCACCATGTCCGCGGTGCCCGCGGTTACATCGGCGGAGCCACCCCGTGGAGGCTGGCCCCCCGGACTGGGTCTCTGCGCTGCAACTTGGCAGGGGACGATCCAACAAACGGTCAAGACCGTCGCGAGCAAGAACGCGGGTAAAAAAGGCCTCATTGTGACTTACCTAATGAGGTCCGTGCAGGGCAGTCCCCTCAACATCGGGGTGCAAAGGCCAAAGTTTAGGGCACTAGTGTTGCTGAGGGGCCCCTGGAAAGCAACAATAGAATTCGGGAAGAAGGAGCACGGGCCAGGACTAGACGGCAGCGCCATGCGTCAAGTCTGGTACTGGGATACTGCAAGGCCCCGATTGCCGCCGGGTGGGAAGTCACGTAGAATAAGAGGTCTAAATGGAGGTCGTACTTTAGTGTTAACGATTCGTCTGGCCAGAATTGGCAAAAAGAAGAAGCCTTTTTACCGCGTGGTGGTGATTGAACGGACGCGAGCCCGGGATGGGCGTGTGCGTGAAGCCGTCGGCACCTATGATCCATTGAAGAAGCCCGCGGAGATCAAGTTGGATTCCGATCGCATCAAGTATTGGCTGGGCGTAGGGGCGCAGCCAAGCGATACGGTTCGGAGTTTCATCAAGCAGCAAAAAATTGCGTAGTTCAGCTTTTTCCTGCTGAGCTCTCTTGCATAAGCCCAGGTCTTGAACCAGCTCGCTTCCCCTCTTAACGGATGAAGAGGGGCGGCACTTGCACGACTACGTGGTAGGGACAGCAAAGCGAGGGGGCTGATATGAGAGAACTGGTTGAGGAGATCGCCAAGGCGCTGGTGGATCGTCCGGAAGGCGTGCAGGTGAAGGCGGTGGAAGGCACACAGGTTACGGTGCTGGAGCTGCGAGTCCACCCGGAAGATCTGGGCAAGGTGATCGGGCGCCAGGGCCGCACCGCCAAAGCGATCCGCACGCTGCTGGGGGCGGCCGGAATGAAGCTGCACAAACGCTTCACGCTTGAGATACTTGAGGATTGAAAGCCTCCACGGATAAGCAGCAATGGGTCCTGATCGCGCGCATTCTCCGCCCGCGCGGGAACAAGGGCGAAGTCCTGGCGGAACTCTTCACGGATTTTCCCGCGCGTCTTAATTCCCTTTCCGAAGTCTATTTGCGTAGCGCCTCCGGTGAGCCTCGTCTGGCTGCGCTGAAGAATTTCTGGGTGGATCGCAATCACCCGGAACATGGCATTTTTCATTTTGCGGAGAGCGCTTCGATTGATGCCGCGGAGAAATTCCGTGGCCTTGAGGTCGTGATTCCTTTGGCCGAGCGCGTGGAGCTTCCCGCCGGAAAATATTTTGTCAGCGATCTGATCGGCTGCACCGTCTTTGAGACTTCCGCAGCGGCGCAGAAACTCGCTTCCCCTGCGTGTGAGATCGAGCAGGCGCCGCGCGTATTGGGCGCTGTGCGAGATGTTTTCTTTCCAGGCGAAGGCTTGGCGGGAACGCCGCTGCTGCAGGTGGAAACGACTGCCGGCGAGTTGCTGGTGCCCTTAGCCGAGGATATCTGCCGCAGCATTGACGTGGCCGCGCGGCGCATTGATGTTACCCTGCCCGAAGGGCTGAGCGAGCTGAACTCGGCCGACCACTAACGTGCGATTCGACCTGATCACCATTTTTCCGGAATTTTTCACCGGGCCGCTGGACTACGGCATTGTGCGCCGCGCGAAAGAAGCGGGCATAGTGCAGATCCATGTGCAGGACCTGCGCGAGTTCACCAAGGACCGCCACAAGACCGTGGACGACCGCCCGTTTGGCGGTGGCGAGGGCATGGTGCTGAAGCCGGAGCCGCTGTTTGAGGCCGTGGAGAAGTTGCTGGGGCAAGGGGTTGGCGACGCGCAGCAGAGTGTGGCTCCGGAGCCGGGGACCGCGATTGTGCTGATGTCGGCGGCGGGGCGATTGTTCACGCAGGAAACGGCGCGACGCTACGCGAAGATGGAGCGTCTGATCCTGATCTGTGGCCGCTACGAAGGCGTCGACGAGCGCGTGGCGGAGCACCTGGCAACGGAAGAGATCTGCGTAGGCGATTACGTACTGAGCGGCGGAGAATTGCCCGCGGCCATTGTGCTGGATGCGGTGACCCGGCTCTTGCCCGGCGCGCTGGGCAATGAGGCATCCACCGAGAACGAGTCCTTTTCGGGAAGTGGCGAGTGGCCCGCCCGAGGCGGGAGTGGCGAGCAAGCGGGCCCGCGAGCTCAAAACGTGTTATTGGATTTTCCGCATTACACGCGGCCGGCCGAATATCGCGGCTGGAAAGTCCCCGATGTGCTGATCGGCGGCCACCACGCAGAGGTAGCCAAATGGCGAAAGCGCCAGGCCGAGGAGAAAACCCGGAGAAATCGGCCGGATTTGCTAACGGAAATCGGCTAGGCAAAGCGTAAAAGTTTGTTTATAATTGATGTTTGCCTTAGAAGTGCTGGCCCCACCTGAGTGGGTCTGCAGGGAACAACGAACATGAATCCGGTAATTCGAAAATTACACGAAGCGCAACTGCGCACTGATCTCCCCGATTTCCGCGCTGGCGACACCATCAAGGTGAACGTCCGGCTGATGGAAGGCGAAGGCGAAAAGGTCAAGGAACGCATCCAGACGTTTGAGGGTGTGGTGATCTCCAAGAAGGGCCGCGCCAGCAGCGCCAGTTTCACGGTTCGGCGCGTAAGCTTCGGCGTGGGCATCGAACGCATCTTTCCGCTGCACTCGCCCTCGATCGCGTCGGTGGAAATTGTCGGCAAGGGCAATGTGCGCCGCTCGCGCCTTTATTACCTGCGCAATCTGCGCGGCAAGGCCGCCCGCATCAAGCGCGCCGCCCGCGAAGACGCTCCCGCACCCGTGGCCGCCGCCAAGGCCTAAGTTTTACACAAGCAAACTTCCGAAAGGGACAGGCTCTGCCTGTCCCTTTTTCGTTTAGCTCAATCAAAATCGAGACCTTACTAAAGCATTTCTCCTAACCAGGGAAACGCATACCAGGCTACCCAAGCAAATAGCAGCCAATGCAGAATGAGGCTGCCGAGATACGATGCGCTGAGCTTTCTACAAAACCAGAAGCCTGCACCTAAGCCAACAATCCAGCCAAAATTTATCAGGATCATACCGATCGTGAATCGTCGTCCTTGATATTGGATACCCCATTGCCAAGAGCTCCAAAAGAAAATCACACTGAGCACAACTAAGAGCCCGAGTAGAATATATGATCTCTTCGGCGGCGTTGTCTCTCTACGGAGCAATTGCGGGTTCCATGCCAGGAACAATAGTGAAGGCAAACCAATCGCGAGTTCCCCACAGTGCATATAGGACAAAATCAGAGCCGGAAGAACGGTTAGAGCGGGAAGAGGCTTCAACAAAGTTGGTCCACCAGCGGGCGGTAAGCCAATAAAAGCCGGGATAATTAACGAAAACCCCGCAGCCAAAGTGACAATTTCTGGATTATATCTGCGCACAAATTGGCTCGGATGTGAAAGCTAAGACCTGGGAACCAGAGTGTCATCTTAAAGTATTATTGTCCTTTTTGAATAGCACGGGACTCCGCAACTTAGCACAATGGGACACTTATCTGAGCGGGACCTTCCAAGGTTCTGAATCACTCGATCTCCGCACGGACATCGCTGAATTTTCTAAAGTCCTGGTCGAATGAGGCGACCGGGATGCCCTGGCCGTTGGCCGTGGCGGCAATCAGACAGTCCACGAAATGCACCTTGGTTCTTCCGTAGCGCTCTAATGCGTCGAGATGAATCGAGGCATCCGCGATTTCCACGCCCGGGCTAGAAATGAGCCTGCCGAGTGCCGAAGCGATTTCTTCTCGGGGGTTCTCGTAGAACGACTCCAACACAAAGACGCATTCGGCCAGAACGCAAGGCAACACCACGATCACCACGCGGCCTTGATCGCAAGCCTCGAACAGTTTTCCAGCAATGCTGGCTTGCTTCTCGTTGTCTTGTACCAAGTGGCGGAGGATGAGGTTTGTGTCGATCAACCTGCGCTTGCTCACCGCATGCCCTCTCTCCTGCGAGCGGCTTTCGCGGCTGCCTCGCGAATTTCAGAGAAGGACATGCCTTTGCCCTTTTTGCTGGCCAAAACGCCCTTGAGCGCGTGCGCGCCCAGATGCACCCGAAGCATGACGTGATCTCCTTCCACGATGTATTCGAGTTTGTCGCCTGGCTTGATGCGCAGCGCTTTGCGAATCTTTCCCGGAATCGTCGTTTGTCCCTTGCTCGTTACCGTGGAATGCGCCATGCAAATATCCTTGTCTCTTCTGGGAATCCTTACATCATCATTATTCCTTACTTTATGATTGGCGACAAGGGGCAAACGACTGCCGTCAGGTGGCCAGGGGTGCTAAACTTCGTGGCTGACGACACGAATATGGCGCGACTCTGCTCTTCCCGTTTCGAGCGAGCGGCGCGGCGGCTGGGCTGGACCCGCATTGCGGGTCTGGACGAGGCCGGGCGCGGCGCTTTGTTTGGTCCCGTGGTGGCCGCGGCGGTAATCCTGAATCCCAAGCGGCGCATTGTGGGTCTGGACGATTCCAAAAAGCTGCTGCCGGAGCGGCGCGGCGAACTGTCTTTGCGAATCCGCGAACACGCCATTGCTTGGGCGGTCGCAGAGATCGACGCGCAGCGCATTGACGCCTGGAACATCTATCAGGCGAGCCGGCAGGCCATGCAGGCCGCGATGGAACAGCTCACGATCCGGCCCGATTACCTGCTGATTGATGCCATGCAGCTCGACGTGATGATCGAGCAGAAATCGCTGATCAAGGGCGATGCGCGGAGCATCTCCATTGCCGCCGCATCCATCCTGGCCAAGACTCATCGTGACGCCCGCATGGAAGAATGGGACGCCGTCTACCCGCAATACGGGCTGGCGCGGCACAAAGGGTATGCCACCCCCGATCATCTGGAGGCGCTTCGCGTGCATGGCCCCTCGCCGCTGCATCGTCATTCCTTCGCCCCGGTGCGGGAAGCGGGTTGCTGGGCTGCGGGGGCGGTGCAAGAGGCCCTGCCGTTGGAAATCTGGCCCAGCGGGTCGTAAAATCTCCTTCGCCATTTCTTCGCTACAAGTTTCCTATCTGCTACGGGGATAACTGCCTGTCTACACGTGTCCGCGGTTTCGTTGACGCACCCATAGGCGGAGCGTAGCGTGAGAAAAGTAAGGTTGCGTGGTTTTAGTACCGGCAGCCATTTGAGGAGAAAGTCGCCGGCGGCTTTCGGTGGGGAAGCTGTCGCCTTTGGGCATGGCCTACAACAAGAGCAAATTCGTCGAATCAGCGCAGAAGCTCCTCAACCAGGGCAAGGTCGCCCAGGCCATCGCGGAGTATCAGCAAATATTGAAGTACGAGCCGCGCGACCAGGTCACGCTGATGACCATCGGCGAGCTCTACATTCGCCAGGGCGAAACCTTTCAGGCCATCGAATATTTTGAACGCCTGGCGCAGTTGTTTGTCAGCGACGGATTCCTGACCAAAGCGATCGCCGTCTATAAGAGGATTTCGAAACTTGCCCCGGAAGAGATCCGGCCGCTGGAGAAACTGGCTGATCTCTATGTGCAGCAAGGGGTGATGAGCGAGGCGCGGCCGCTGTTCCTGCAGCTTGCGGAACTGCACCTGAAAAATGGCAAGCAGCCGGAAGCCATTGCGCTGCTGAAGAAACTGCTGCTGGCAGAGCCGGACAATTTGCGGATTCAAGTGCGCCTGGCTGATCTTTACCAGGCGATGGGGCAATCGGGCGAAGCGCTGGAGGGGTATGTCTCTGCTTCGCAGCGCGCGCTGGCCCGCGGTGACCAGGCGGAATGCGAGCGGCTGGCGGATAAGGCGCTGCAGCTGAACCCGAAGCATCTGGATGCGCTGATTGTGAAGGCGCGCAGCCACTCCTCGGTGGGCAACACCACACAGGCCGCGGAAATTCTGGAACGCGTTCCGGACCTGGAAAAGGGCGGCGAACCAGCGGAACTCCTGCTCGACCTTTATCTCAAGGGCGAAAAATGGGACGAAGCCACGGCTCTGGCGCTGAAGATTTTCTCCAACGACGAAAAAAATTTCACGGCCACGCAGAAAGTGACCGAAGCGCTGCTGGAATCCGGCCAGGGTGACCGGGCCATGGCGCTGCTTTCGCGCATCCGCATTCCGATGATTGACGCAGGAGAGCACGAAGGCGTGTCGCACCTGCTGCAGGGGCTGGCGGAAAGAATGCCGGGGCGGCTGGAGCCGCTGGAATGGCTGGTGGATACGTTCGGGCGGACGAGCGATTCGTTCCGTTTGCCGGATGCACTGGCGAACCTGGGTGACGCGCTGGTGGCGAGCGGCAAGATGGAGCGCGCCAAAGCGATTTTTGAGCAACTGGTTGATCGCGACCCGGAAAACGATTCCGCCAAGCGGAAGTTGAATGATGTGCTGCGCAAGATGGGGACGCTGCCTGCTGAGCCACAGCCGATTCCTGAACCCGCAGAAATGCCGGAAACGCTGCAAGCGGAATTCAACAAGGCGCCAGCGGCCAAGGTGCGCGCGGGAATGGCGGCCGAGGAAGCGCCCAGCGTAGCGGCGCAGGCGGCGCTGCAGAATAAGCCTTCGATTGATGAACAGGAACTCGACGAAGAAACCCAGAAATTTATCGCGCAATCGCTGACGGATGTTGACCTTTTCGCCAGCTATGGCCTGACGCAAAAAGCGATCGGCTTGCTGGAAGCGATTTTGCGGCGCGCGCCGATGCACACGCCAACGCTGGAAAAGCTTCTGGACTTTGTGCTGGGCGCGGGGGACGACCGCCGGACGGCGGAACTCGCGGCGCAACTGGAGCATATTCACGGCAGCCGCGGCGATGGGCGCAGCAGCGAACGGTTTGGAGAATTGCGGCGGCGGTTCCAGCGCGCGGCCGGTTTGAGCGACGAAGAGATTGCGACGGCAGTGGCCGCGGCGATGCCGCAGGCCGTGGAGACGCACCCAGTTGCGGCGGCGGAAGAAATTCCTGTCGCCGAAGTATCGGTGGAACCGGTGGAGGAAGCCGTCCCGGAAGTTGCCGAAGTGGCCGTGGAAGCGGCGCCTGTCGAAGAGATAGCTATTCCCGAAGCGATTGTGGAGTCCCCGGAACCAGCGGCTGTGCCCGAGCCAGTTCCCGAAATTCCCGTTGCACAAGCGGAGCTGAAGGAAGAAGAAGTCGATCTCTCCGACGAGTGGGCGACGTTGCTGGAAGAGACCAGGGAGCCTGCACCGGCCGTGGCTGCCGAGATTCCCGCGGAGCCTGTTCCGGCTGCCGCAGCGCCAGAAGAAGACCTGGCCGCCTCTTTCCTGGAACAAGCGATCTCCGCCCAGAAGGCTTCCGAGAAGCCGCCCAGGCAACCTGTGCCCGCAGATTTGCCGGAATTTGAAATATTTGAGGAAACATCCGCAGCGCCGCCGGCGGCCAGTCCGTTCGCGGAAATTTCCGCGGAATTGCCGTTGCCGGAGCCAGAGTCCGCCCCCGTGCCGCAAGCCCACATCGCAGAGCCGGACGAGATGCCGGAAACGTTGCTGCCGGAAGAAGAGCTTACCGCCCTGCCCGTCCCGGAACACGCGGAAGTGGCTTCCGAGGGCCCCGAGCCTTCACTGGATATTCCGCAGCCGGCTGTGGTGGAAAAGTCTGTCACCGAACCGGAATTTGAATTGGATCAGGATTTTGAGCTGGTGTTGGAGCCGGAGACCATCGTGCCTCCGCATGAGATGCTGGCGCAGATGCCGCCTCCGCCACCCGTACAGGAAGTGAAGCTGGAGCCGCGCGCGGAGAAAGCTCCCGCGGAGACCGTGGCCGCTGCGTCCACTGGCAGCAAGGAATTTTCCACCGACGATTTCCTCTCTGATCTCGCCAAGGAAATGGGCGAGCTGGGCCTGGGCGAACTGACGCAACCCGTTGCGCACGCGCCCGTGGAAGAAATAAAACCGGTGGTGAATGCCTCCGCCCGAAACGCAACGGCAATGGGTGCAAATGGCGAAGCCGGTCCGTTGAAGGACGTGTTCGACGAATTCCGCGCGGAGCTTGGCGAAATGGGCGCGGAAGACGAGGATCTGGAGACGCACTACAATCTGGGTATCGCTTTCCGCGAAATGGGCTTGCTGGAAGAGGCCATCGGGGAATTCCAGAAAGTGGCGCAGGCCAACGACCGCGGAAAAGTGTTCCGCTACGCGATGCAGTGCTGCACCTTGCTGGGCCTGGCGTTCATGGAAAAAGGACAGCCCGGAATTGCGGCCATCTGGTACGAACGCGCGCTGCAGACTCCCGGTATGGACACGGAAAGTAAACTGGCATTGCGGTATGATTTGGGAGTGGCCCAGGAGTCGGCTGGGGAATCGGACGCAGCGCTCAAGAGCTTTTCCCAGGTCTACGCGATCAACATTGATTATCGCGATGTGGCCGAGCGCATTCACTCCCTGCAAAAGCCGGCTCGCTGAGATCCACACAGTCCAAAACAGAATGCCCTCGGGTCCCAGATGAATCGAATCCTTCGCGCGATGACGGTGGTGTTGTTGTTTGAATTGGGGGCGTTGCTGCTCTATCTGCCGTGGTCCGCATTCTGGGAACAGAATTATTTTCTTAGCCATTACCCCTGGATGATGCCGGTTGTGCTGCACCCCGCGATGCGGGGAATTGTCAGCGGAATCGGCGTGCTGGATATCTTCGTGGGTTTCGGATTTTTCAATTCGCGTCCTGTGCCCGCCCGTGTGCCCCCTTCCACCAATCCGTAAACCGGTGCTGTGCTATGTGACGGACCGCCGCAGCCTGGCGGAGGATCCGGCAACGGCGAAAAGAGTTCTGCTCGAAAAAATAGAACAAGTCGCGGAAGCTGGCGTGGATTGGATCCAGCTCCGGGAGAAGGATTTGCCGGCGCGGGAATTGGCGGAACTGGCCGCGGAGGCTGTGCCGTGCATCGGGAACTCCGCGCTTTTCATTAACGACCGGTTGGATGTGGCTTGCGTTTGCAAAAGCGCTGGCGTGCATCTGGGCGAACGAAGCTTGCCGGTGAACGAAGCCCGGCGATTCGCCGGTCTGCGATCTACCGAGACTGAATTTCTGGTGGGAGTTTCCGTTCATTCGCTGGAGGCAGCGCAACAGGCGGAGCGTGACGGCGCTGATTACGTGATATTCGGACCGGTCTTCGCGACGCCGTCGAAAGAGAGTCTCGGCGCGCCGCAGGGACTAGCCCGGCTTCGGGAAGTGTGCGAACAGGTGGCCATCCCGGTGCTGGCGATCGGCGGAATCACCGTGGAAACCGCTCTGAAATGCCTGGCAGCGGGCGCCAGCGGCATCGCGGCGATCCGCTTATTCCAGGACGCAAGAGATATGAAGAGTGTCGTCGCGCGACTTCGCGGGGAAGCGCCAAACTCCAGATTGGCCAGCGATCCGAAATGAAAGTCCTACGAAATCAGGCGCCGGAGCAGTCGAATCTGTCCCGCGTGATAGACATCATGGAAAGCGACTCCATACATCATCGGCAGCAACTTTCCGGCGCGCGGTGACTTCAAGGCGCGGCGGATGGCCAGTTCCAGCGCCTGATGTTCGTGCGCAAGTAATTCCAAATCCTTCTTCCACGCGGCTTCCGTTGCCTTCCCCTTTTCCGGCCGCGGGAAAAAATTGCTTCCCTTCAGGATAAACGAGCCGCGTTTCCCGCCTTCGATGCGCCGGCGCACCGCGTATTTCCAGTAAGCCGCGTGCACTGCCAGTTCCCAGATGTTGTGACGGCCGGGAGCAGGGCGCCGCGCGGCATCTTCCGCGGAAACTCCCTTCAGTGATTGCCGCAGGTTTGGACCATGCCACGTTTTTTTGGAATAGCCCTCCGCAAGCAGGGCCAAGATCATCGCGTCGGTTTTCATGCAGAGCCTCCGAGAAATTCCGTTCGTGACAAATCAATGGTGACGGCTTCGGCAAAACAGGAGAACCAGGAAAGCGGGGTGGCCAATGTAATCAGGTCACACATGGGTCGGGCGCTGCGCGGGCGGCGCGTTTCGCGGAACTCCATCCGGCGCCCATTTTACACCGGCGGCACCGCTGCTTGCAGGGAGCGGGAGGATTCCCGCCTCAAGTTTTCGTGGAGACTAGCGGTGTTGCTCCATCCGCAGAGCTGCGCCGGCGTGATGCAATTTCTTGTCCTGATAGAGGCGCTTGTCGGCGGCTTCCAAAAGGCTGGCGGCTGTGGGCCCATCCTGCGGGTACGCGGAAAGGCCGATGCTGACGGAAAGCCTGGGCGATTCCGGATGCAGGCGCAGACCATCGCGAATGCGATCGGCCACTTTTTGCGCTTGTTCGGCGTCGGCGTCCAGCAGCAGGATCGCGAATTCGTCGCCGCCGAAACGCGCGGCAAGTTCCGTTGCGCGGCAATGTTGCTTCATCACGCCGGCCAGGCGCTTCAGTGCCAGATTGCCGGTCAGGTGGCCGAAGCGGTCGTTGATGGTTTTCAGGTCGTCCAGGTCGAGCAGCAGCAGGGCGAAGGGCTGGCCGGTGCGGCCCGTGCGGCGAACTTCCTGCTCCAGGCTCTCCACGAATTCGCGATAGTTGGCCAGGCCGGTTAGGCCGTCGTGCGCGGCGCGATAGCGAATCTCGTCCTCGGATTTCCGGCGATCCGTGATGTCCAATGCCACGCCGATGCAGCCGATTACGTTTCCATCGCGGCCGCGATAGGGATCAATGCTCAAATCGTAAAGGCGTTCGCCGCTGGCATATTCCAGGCGGGAAGCGGTGCCGCGGAGAGCGAGGAAGTGTTGTTTGATGGGAGTTTCGCTGGCTTCGCGGCAGCGCAGAAATTGCTGGATGGATTGCCCAACGGAATTCGCAGGGAAATCCCCGGACTGGCTAGTCTTGCTTCCCCAGTGCGAGGTGATGATCAGTCGGCGGTCCGTTGACCAAAAGTAGAGCGGCAGCTTCTCCACCAGGAATTGCAGGTGGGCTGAGGCGACGGCGTGGGCCAATTCCGGGGACGTATCGCGCGCGCGTTCGATTATTCCCAATGGCTGGCCCAGCGAATCGCGGAGCAAAGTGCGGCGGACGCGAACCGAAATGATCGTGCCATCTTTGTGGAGACGTTCCAGCGCTCGTTCCTCCGGGTTGATGAGACCGACGGGGCCGGAAACCAGTTCATCAAACGCCTGCAGTTCGTTCCTCGAGACAAGGCATCGGGCGGATTTGCCGATCAGCTCCGCTTCCCGGTATCCATAGAGAGCTTCGGCGCGCAGGTTCCAGAGGAACACAGTGCCATCGGGGCGAAAACCGACAAGCGCTTCTGCCGGGTCGGAGAGCAAGGCACGCAGCAATTCATCAGCGGACGGTGTGGCGTCCATTGGCAGGCAACAGGTCCTTGCCGAGCGGAACTCGGCGCGGGGAGGAGCAATCCACGGCTCAAAGGGGAGGGAAAACCCGCGAGCAAGAGGGGTGAGCTCAGCGGGCAAAGGCAAAGTGCAGCACGACAACAGGGCGAGAATAGCACCGGGGCTTGGAGCCGTCAAAGTGGAAGCAGCTAACGGTGCCAAAGGGGTAAGCCCTTGAAGATGCAGGGCGAGAAGTGATCGGAAGAAATAGAAACGCGAGAAGTGCGAAACGGAAGAATGCGGCGCGAAGGATCACGTTGCGTCCTCGGTCAGAAAAAATAGGTGGCTAGGCGCTCAACCAGCGGGCCACGGGTTTCCAGGTTTCGGTATGGTCAAAAATAACGCGCAGCGCAGCGGTGAGAGGGATGGCGAGGATCAAGCCCATGCCTCCCCACACCCAGCCCCAGAACAGCAAGGCGACTGTGATAGCCACGGCATTGAGGCGCACCTGACGGCCGACCAGCTGCGGTGCGATCAGATTTTGCGCCACCACGTGAATGCCGGTGAGCACGATGGCGATGATGGCGAAATGGCTGACCGATTTCCATTTGATGACCGCCAGCAGAAAGCCCGGGAACCAGGCGAGGACCGCGCCCAGGTAAGGAATCATGTTGAGCAGGCCCGAAGCCAGGCCGGCCAGAACCGGATAGTCGAGGCCGAGGATCATGAAAAAGATGCTGCTGAGGGCGATGACCACCAGCGTGACCACGCTCATGCCGACCAGATAATCGCGCAGGACGTCTCGCAAATCCTCGAGAGTTTCTTTTACTTGCGTTCGGCGGTTGACGGGAAACAGTTGTAGCGTGCCGTGCCAGACCTCGCGTTTTTCCGCCAGCATGAAGAAAACCAGAAAGGGAACAAAGGTGCCCTCCAGGACGAGGGCATAAAGCGAGCCGATGCCGCGGACGATCAGATTGTGTACTTCGTTGGCTCCGTCGGTTGAGGGCGCCGCTTTCTGCACAGGGCCGTTGCTGGTGAGTTCGTTGACGCTGCCTTCGAGTCCGCCCAGCTTGTCTTGCACGGCGCCGGTGGCGGTTCGCAGGATGCCCCGGTATTTGGGCCATTCCGCCGCAAAATCGGAGGTGCGCAGCCACAACGTATAGCCGGCCGCGAAGATCACCAGGATCATGAGCACCACCAGGATTAAAGCGCCGATGGTGCGGGGAACATGGAAGCGCTCCAGAAATTCCACCGCGGGGTCCAGAAAATAGGCGAGGAGAACGGAGAGAAGCACGGTAATGACGACGCCAGCGGCGTAGTAAACGAACAAAAGAATGATTGCAGCGGCGAGCAGACGCAGACTGAAGGTGGAACCCGAGATTCGGAAGACAGTTGTCTGCGGCGTTTCCGTTGTGGACACCGAACACCCCTATTCGTGACACGTTAGCACAATTGGAATAATTCCCCACGGGGCGGCGGGGATAGCTACGAAATACTAACAAAATTTAACCGGATGCGGTTGGATTCGAACGGGAAGGTTGACTGGACACGAAACAAGTGTGGATTCGGTGTGTGCTAGACTGCGACGGGGTTTTATCACAGAGACAGGTGCACGGCGGACATGGCGAAGGAACTTTTTGGCACGGACGGGATGCGTGGCGTACCAGGGACGCCGCCGCTGGATGATTCCACGTTGTATGCCACGGGCCGCGCCATTGGCGATTATTTGCGGAGGGAATTTAATTCCGCGCACGCACTGATTGGAATGGACACGCGGGAATCCGGTCCGCACATCGCGCAATTGCTGACAGCAGGATTGCAGGCCTCGGGGGCCAGCGCGGAATTTGCCGGAGTGATCACCACGCCGGGTGTGGCTTGCCTGGTGCGAGAGAATGATTTTCAGGCTGGGGTGGTGATTTCCGCTTCGCACAATCCTTATCACGATAATGGCGTGAAACTTTTTTCACACGCCGGGATGAAATTTCCAGACGCGGTGGAAGAACGGCTGGAGGCGGACATCCTGAGATTGCGTGGAGAAGCCGTGCCGGCTGGGCGTCCCGCGCTGGTGGCGAATCACGCGCTGCATGTGGAATATCTGGATTTTCTGTTTAGCCGAGTCATTCCGGGGGCGAACTTGTCCGGGATGCGGCTGGTGCTGGATTGCGCGAATGGCGCGGCGTATCAGTTGGGGCCGGAATTGTTTCGCAGGCTGGGCGCGGACGTGGTGGCGATGGGAGTGCAGCCGGACGGGCGCAATATCAATGCGGGATGCGGGTCGCTGCATGTGGAGGGGCTGCAGAAAAGGGTGCTTGCGGAAGGCGCGGCGCTCGGAGTGGCCTTCGACGGTGACGCGGATCGCGCGCTGTTTGTCTGCGCCAATGGCCATATCGTGAATGGCGACGGAGTGCTGCTGGTGGTGGGGCGCTATCTGAAATCGCAGAAGCAGTTGAAGAACGATCGCGTGGTGGCGACTTCGATGTCCAACCTGGGGCTGGAACGAATTCTGGAGCAGGAAGGGATATCGCTGGCGCGCGCGGCCGTCGGCGACAGGTATGTGCTCGAAGAGATGCTGAAGTCCGGGAATAACCTGGGCGGAGAGCAGTCCGGGCATATCATTTTTCTCGATGACAGTCCGGCGGGCGATGGATTGTTGACCGCTGTGAAAGTTGCGTCCCTGGTGGCGTTGCATGGGCCGCTTGAGAAGCTGGTGGCCGGGCTGAAGGATTATCCGCAGGTGATTCTGAATGTAAAGGTGAAGGCCAAGCCGGCGATGGAGTCGTTGCCGGATGTGTCGCAGGCGCTTCGTCAGGCGCAGAACGCGCTGGGAGCCAACGGGCGCGTGGTGCTGCGTTATTCGGGAACGGAACCGCTTGGCGCGCGTGATGGTGGAAGCGGAACACCAGGAAGATGTGAAGCGATATTCGGAGCTCATCGCCAACGCGCTGCGCACGGCGATCGGCGTCTGAACTGCCTTATTTTACCTGCAAGAAGTTTCCGGGTCTCCGTTCAAAGCAGGACGGCAATGGAGACCACCCTCATGAAAATCACTTCTTCTTCCCTTTTTGATGGATTTCAGCGGCTAACGGCGAGCAAGAAAACACTGCTGACCCTATTTCGGGCTCTTTTCGATTTTATTGCTGATTTCGTGGATCAGCCGGGCGCCTCTTCCGCCGCATGGGCGGCCTCGAGCTGCCGCGCAGCATCCGCTCGGTGTGCCGGTCGGGATGCAAGGAAATCAGCAAATCGACGAAGAGATGAAGTCGCAATGGCAAGCATTGAAGACCGCGCCTAAGGAATCGTATCTTGCCCCCATGCCGGCCGCGAGCGGAGCGTTGGACTGGAGGGGAGAAGCCACGCAGCCCAACCCGCCGATGATCGCCCATGCGGCGGAATTGGCGGTGGCCACGAAGGAATTCACCAAATCACGCACGAAGCTGGAAGAAATTCTGGAGCGGCATCACAGCTATGCGGCGAAACTCCGGATGGTTGGGCAGCCGACCGGGAGCGAGCTGACCGCGACACTGCGCGTGCCCTCTTCAGAATTTGCCGAGGCGGTGAACGACCTGAAGACGCTGGGCAATGTGGAGCGGGAAGAGCAGACGGCGGATGAGATCACGCAACAGCATGCGGACCTGGAAGCCCGGCTGAAAAACGCGCAGAACACCCTGGCGCGATTAAAGGACATGTTGAATCAGGGTTGGAAGGCAGGGGACCCCGCTTCGGTGCAAAGGCAGATATCGGCAGCGAACGCCGAGATCGTTCGCTTGGAATCAGAGCGAGCCACGACAGCGCGCCAGGTAACTTTTGCGCAGGTGCTATTTTCGTTGCGAGAAGAGATCGTGCCTCCTGCGGAGAGCTTCGGGGCGCAGTTCCGGGCTGCGGCCATGGCGGGGCTTGGCGACGCGCTGAGCAATCTCTCCGCAATCCTGCTGTTCCTAATCAGCCGCGGGCCGGCGCTTTTGCTTTGGGTGATGCTGCTGTACTTCCCGTCGCGCTGGATGTGGCGGAAATGGAACAGCAATGCCACTCGAGAATCGGGTTTGGCGGCGGGAGCATGAGTGTCCGGCGGACTTTCAGCGAGGTGGAATTCCCAAACTCTGTAGGAACCAACGGGTTGTCTGTGAGAATTTGTAGATTTTCGAGTGCTAGAAAGGCTAGTCAATCGCAGCGGATTTTTGTAAGCGTCGTTTTATCAATTACTTGAATAAGTTATTTGATTCGAGCGATTGGTGGCAAGAGGCTTGCATCTGTTATTGGCAATTCATGAGATTGGCTTCCCGGGGTGGCTGGACCTCAACCTCGACTGAGAGTCCGGTTAATTGGGGGGTCGAATCAATATAAGGGGGCTTGCACCGGCCCCCTTTTTTATTTTGTGCGATCAGTTGTTCTTCCTGCCTAACTGAAGATTAGTTCCTGCTGAAAAACGCCACACTGAATCTCAAGCTTTTGATCAAACAGGAAGGCTGTTCACCGAACGCCTGCGGGACGCACACCGTTCCGATCGAGCTGGAAGCCGAGGCTATCGAATTTTTTAGAGGCCCAAAATAGTGAGCGGCCGGTGGGGGTGCCGGCCGCTCTGGCGTGGGGGATGGAGGGTACTTAGCTGGAAGATCGGTCTGAAGACTTACGGGGAGCCGGTTGTTCGACTGCGCTCGCCAGCAGTAGAACAACGCACAGGAGCAAGATCGTTATGATCATCCGCTCTCCCGGGTCCAACCTACCTCCCAACCACACAGCGATTGTGCCGGGAGGGCATGCAGGCGTCAGTAGAACTGGGGGTTCATTTGGGGGAGTACTCGGCTGGGGGACTTCTGGTACTGGTGATTTGGTACTTTTCGGAACGCAACGGCGGGGAAAAATTGCGCCCGAAAATGGGCACGTGCGAAACCCTCGTGAGGCTACTTGTCGACGGTGGGAGGCGGGCTACGGTATCCTGTTCGGACCATGCATGATTTGAGTTATTTTCGGGATCACCTGGATTTATTTGCCGAGATGGCGAAGCGGCGCAATATGACGCTGGACCTGGACGGGTTTCGGGCCCTCGATAAAGAACGGCGCGAGCTGATCACCGCCAACGAGCAGCGCAAATCCCAGCGCAACAAAGCCAGCGACGAAATTGCGCGCCTGAAAAAAGAAAAGCAAAGCGCGGACGCGCTGATTGCGGAGATGAAGCAGGTCTCCGAGCTAATCAAGCAGACCGACGTGAAAGTGGATGAACTGGATCTCCGGCAAAAGGAACTGCTGCTGACGCTGCCGAATATTCCCCACTCCAGCGTGCCTTATGGAAAGGGCGCGGAAGACAATCAAGAAGTGCGCCGGTGGGGCGCGGCGCCGAAGCTTGATTTTCAGGCAAAGCCTCACTGGGAAGTGGGCGAACGCGCGGGGATTTTGGATTTGGAAGCGGCGGCACGCATCACGGGCGCGCGGTTTGCGGTCTATAAAGGCTGGGGCGCGCGGCTGGAACGAGCGCTGGCGAATTTCTTTCTGGATGTGCACACGCGAGAACACGGCTACACGGAAATTTTGCCGCCGTTTCTGGTGAATACGACTTCGTTGATGGGTTCGGGACAACTGCCGAAATTTGCCGCGGACCTTTTCAAGGTGGAAGGCACGGATTTCTGGCTTACGCCGACCTCCGAAGTGGAATTGCACAATCTATACCGCGACGCGACGCTGGCGGAAGATCAGTTGCCCATTTGCGTGACCGCCTGGACGGCTTGTTTTCGTTCGGAAGCCGGGGCGGCGGGAAAAGATACCCGCGGCATCCTGCGCCAGCATCAGTTCCAGAAAGTGGAACTGTTCAAGTTCACGCATCCCGATAAAAGTTACGAAGAGCACGAAGCGTTGGTGCGGAATGCGGAGACAATTCTGCAGAAGCTGGGGCTGCACTACCGGACCATGCTGCTTTCCTCGGGCGATATGGGATTTGCCTCGGCAAAAACGTATGACCTGGAAGTTTGGCTGCCATCGAGCAATGAATTCCGCGAGATTTCTTCGTGTTCCAATTGCGAAGCGTTTCAGGCGCGGCGCGCGGGGATCCGCTTCAAGCCGAAGGCCGGAGGAAAAAGCGAGTTTGTGCACACACTGAATGGGTCCGGATTGGCCGTGGGGCGCACCTGGATTGCGATCGTGGAGAATTACCAGCAGGCAGACGGTTCGATCGTGATACCGGAAGTACTGAGGCCGTACATGGGAATAGATCGCATTCCGGGGCCAAAATCGTAGCGCCTGTGCTTTTTAGGTTTGGTATCCCATAAATGCATAGTAATAAAAGACTTATGTACATTCTGAGGATTTTTTGTGACGATTCTGACGTTCTTTTAGCCCACGCAAGCTCTTGAAACTACACATTTTCGTTTGACGCACCGTTTAACCCTGCATACACTCGGCTCACGCGAATTTAGGGCAGAATGACGCTCAGGCCTGAGACCGCGTCACAATCTCGATGACATTTATTGCTCGCATCCTAAGGTTTCTGTTCTGGGTGGTGATCGTTTCCTGGAGCCTCTCCCTGCTGCGCAAGTTGCTGAGGAGCGCCGGCGTGGCCGCTCCCAGCCGGAATACGCCGCTGGATGTGCCGAATGGCGAGGTGTCGCGCAAGCTTGGTGCGGGATCCGGTCTGCGGGATGCATCTGGCGGAGGGCCTTGCGCTGGTGGAGCGAAATGCCGGAGAGCCGGTGTTTTTCTGCTCCGAGGAATGCCGCAACAAGTTTATGGGCGAGCCGAAGAAGTATGCGGCGAACGCCTGAGTGGAAATGAACAAAATGCAGTTCGGCCCGGCAGTGCGCAGGTGAATTTAGACAAGAGCAGAGGAAAGGACCGAAGCTGATGGCCACGGTCGCAAAACCACCCGTTCCAACCCGACCAACGGGCGCTCCACCGATGGTGCCGCGGATTGCTCCGCGTGAGGAATTGAATCCCTTTCGCATCGCGCAGATTCAGTTTGATATCGCCGCGGAAGTGCTGAAGCTGGACCCAGGCTTGCGCCAGGTATTGCGCACACCCAAACGGATACTGGAAGTGTCTCTGCCCACGAAGATGGATAACGGGCAGTTGAAGGTGATGACGGGATTCCGCGTGCAGCACAACGTTTCGCGCGGCCCGGGCAAGGGCGGTGTTCGCTATCACCCCGGCGTGACGCTGGATGAAGTGAAGGCGCTGGCGGCGTGGATGACGTGGAAGACGGCGCTCGTGAACGTGCCGTTTGGTGGCGCCAAGGGCGGGATCATTTGCGACCCGAAGCGCATGTCGAAGAGCGAACTGGAGCGGATGACGCGGCGGTACGCCAGCGAAATTTTGCCGTTGATCGGGCCGGATCAGGATATTCCGGCGCCGGACGTTTATACCGATTCGCAGACGATGGCCTGGATCATGGATACCTATTCCATGATGGTGGGGCACACCGTGCCGGGCGTGGTGACCGGGAAGCCGATTTCGATTGGTGGGTCGCTTGGTCGCGGGGAAGCGACCGCACAGGGGCTGGTTTATGTGGTGGAAGAAGCCTGCAAGGTGAAGAAGATTTCGCTGCGCGGGGCCACCGTGGCGATTCAGGGATTTGGGAATGCCGGGGCCACTGCAGCGCGGCTGCTGGCGGATAAAAAAGCGAAAATTATCGCGTTGAGCGATACGCGGGGCGGCGTGACGAACTCGCGCGGCATCGATCCGATCAAAGCGATCCGCTACAAGGAGCGCTCCGGGACGGTGGTGGGCATGCCGGGGGCTTCGCGGATTTCCAACGACGATTTGCTGACCATGAAATGCGACATTCTGGTGCCGGCGGCGCTGGAGAACGTGATTACGCTGCAGAATGCGGAGTCCGTGAAGGCGCGGATCGTGGCCGAGGCTGCGAACGGGCCGACCACGCCGCATGCGGACGAAATTCTGGCGCGGCGCGGCATCACCGTGCTGCCGGACATCCTGGCGAATGCGGGCGGAGTGACGGTGAGTTACTTCGAGTGGGTGCAGAACCAGGAAGGCCTGCTGTGGGACTCCGAGGAAGTGAACGTGCGCCTGCAAAAAATCATGGTGCGCGCGTTCCACGACATGCTGGAAGCGATGCGCAAGCACCATGTGCCGCCCCGTGCGTCGGCGATGAGCGTCGCGGTTGGGCGCGTGGCAGAGGCGACGTTGGTGCGCGGTTTGTTCCCCTAAGAATCAAGGCCTATCAAGGTTGTTGATGTCTTCGGCTTCGGGGTGGGCGGACTTACCCTTGCAGGTGATGTCCTCCTGGATCCCAACCCGCTGAAGAATGGTTCCTTGATTTCCAACATTTAGAACAAAGAAAATGGCCGGGGGAATTTCCGGGTCTGTTCGGCCCTGTTTAGAGTCGAGTTTGAGTTTTACCTGCCAGCGCGAATGATCGTCGTTGCACTCTTGCTCAAATTCATAACTGCTTTCGAAAGAGTATTCAGGTTTCATGTTTGCAAGACCTGACAGTTTTGAGTGCCAGAGTTGTGCCGACTCTGCGGCCTGGGGCGCGACCAGCCCCACCGCTTCCTTATCCGGCATACCAATCCATTCATCCACAAATGCCACGGCATTTTGTCTAAGAGGCGGCGCTCTCAGTACTCCTGCCTGGCGGACAAAAAAACGATCCACAGAAATTTTTGCACTCAAATTCGGATCGAAGGCGAACGCACTTGGATATACGATTGAGAATTCATATGGGGATACACTCAATAAGAAAGGCATTGCGGCACACCTATAAAAGCCACGGTCTGCTTCGTATAAGATCTCTGGCTTGTCAGGGTTTGCAGAGGGCCGAAGTACCTGATAATGGAGACCGCTCCAACACGATGTGCACCATGGATGCGAGTAGGCCAATACCATAAACCAAGAATTCGAGTTTCCCGTGGTCGAAAAACGGAAAGCGAGAGCCTCGCGCGCCCCATCAATTTGCGCGTAATTCCCCGCGGTCAGGCTCATAACCAATTTCCAAATCCCAGAACCTTTTTGAAAGACTTGAACCGACGAGTCGCCACCGCATTCGAGGTTTATTGTGCTGGTTACTGTCATCAGGTCGGGGAGTAGTTTGTCAGACGACACTTCCAATCGAAGCAGTTGGCCATAGTATGGGTGGCTATCTGTGGAGAGTGAAACGCCTTCCTTCGCCAGCGCGTCCACGATGGAGCTCCTAATCTGCGCCGCGGAGTAGGAAGCCTTCTTAGAGTCGGATAGAACCCCCTGTGCGACCTGTCGAATTCCGAGCTTCCAATCCGGAAGTAGTACTCTTGCCTCCGGCGGCACGTCGTATGGCAGGTCATCCTCGTTCAGGACTATTTTCTGGAGCTTTCCAGAGATGACGTTAATGGACCGAATTTCTTGGCCGATTACGGCAGGCAGGAAAAAATGACAAGCAATTAACAGAAAAAAGGGCCGCGGCGCAATTTGCATGGCGATGCTCCAATGGTCGACTTTGTCATTCGGCAGACCGCCGCGATCCGCTTCTGACTTGAACAGAATACTACCGCAGAAGTTGGTCGAAAAGCAGCCGATCAACTATCTGGGGATGTTCGGGCGAAAAGCGCTCAATCTGGTGACATACAGGCCGCCCCTTACAGAGTTAGGGAGAAAAAATCCTTGCAGAGAAAATTTAGTGCGCGTACATTCGCAGATGCCGGGCGTTTTCTGGCGCGAGATTGCAATTCCTCACCGCCGGGGAAACGTGACCGGCTATTTTCTTCACGGAACGAGGCAAGAGACAGAAAAACATGAGCAATCTCCACGGACAAGGAATCTCGGCACCGCCTGTTCTGCTGACGATCGCGGGATTTGACCCGAGCTGCGGCGCGGGTGTGGGAGCGGATCTGAAGACGTTTGCGGCCTACGGTTGTTACGGCATGGCGGCAATCACTTCGCTGACGGTGCAGAGCACGCAGGGCGTGGAGGCGGTGCACAACACGCCGAGCGCGGAATTGCGCGAGCAACTGGATATTCTGGCGCGCGATTGCGACATTGCGGCGGTGAAGATCGGGATGCTGGGCAATCGCGGCAACGCCGTGGCGGTGGGGGAATTTCTGGACGCGCACAAGTTCGCGCATGTGGTGCACGACCCGGTGATGAAATCATCCAGCGGGACGGAACTGCTGGACGCCGGCGGCATCAAATATATAGTGGGCGAACTGCTGAAGAAGTCGAGCGTGATCACGCCGAACGTGCCAGAGGCGGAAGTTTTGACCGGGCTGACGATTAAAGATGTGGCGGACATGGAAGCGGCGGCGCGTAAACTGGTGGAGATGGGAGCGCAAGCCGTGATTGTGAAGGGCGGCCACATGGAAAAGGCCGTGGATGTGCTTTTCGATGGAAAAGACATGCACCAACTGGGCGGCGACCGCGTGAAGATAGAGAACACGCACGGAACGGGATGCACGTTCGCGTCGGCGATAACCGCGCAGCTTGCGGCGGGAAGATCGCTGCTGGAGGCGACAACGCTGGCCAAGGCGTATGTGATGAAGGCGATCGAAAAGGCATATCCGGTGGGCAAGGGCAGAATCCCGCTGGATCATTTTTACCGCATGAAGATTGAGCCAATGGCGCGTGGCACGCATGAAGTGCCGCAACACGGATTGCACCCAGCAGCGGAACCCGCCGCCCACTAAGCGGTAGAACGGACAAAACCTCTCACCAGCCGAAGAGGGCAAGGAGGCGACGTGCAAAAGATCTTCCGGTGTGCGAAATGCCAGCGCGGGATGAGAGTTGTGGGTTCGACGGGGTTGGGGAAAGAGATCGAGCGCGCGGTTTCCTGCCCGTATTGTAAGAGAAAAAATAAGGTGAAGTGGCCGCGCGGCGACACGTTTAACGTGCAGCGCGTCGGCTCCCGATAAATGCTGCACTTGCCGCACACACGCTGCTCACCAGCCCCCTCCGCCTCCGCCACCCCCGCCGCCTCCTGAGCCTCCTCCGCCACCCCCACCGCTGGAACCCGGCGCGGAGGACGAAGAGGAAATCGCGCTGGCGAGCGAATTGCCGAAGGAAGAGGCGAAGGCCTGCTCCGCTGAAGGATCCCAGGGAAGCGCCGGAATAAAACGAGGGAACGTAACCGGCGCCAGTGGAGTTCGGCGAGTTGCCTGCCTGCGAGAGTACGCCGGAGAATTTTTCCGCCCAGTCCTGTTCCACGTCCAAGGCCAGGGCGTACGGCAGGAATTTTTCAAAGGTCTGGGGCGTCTGCTGCGGGGGCGCGGCGCGGTTCAGGCGATCGCCATCCACGGCGCCGAGAAACAGTTTGAAGCCTTCCACTTGATCCATCAGGCGGCGCCCCGCGAAGGTGGGAGCTTTCATCAGATGGACAAAAACGCCGTGAAGAATGCCGGTGGCGATCAGGAAGATACCGAAGGAAATGGAAGTGAACTTGGCAAGCAGGAAAAGGCCGAAGGCTTCCCCGGCGAGAAATGGAATCGCGAAAAGACTGAGAAAAATTGCTTTGCCCCAGCCGATCAGGGAGGCGCTACCGTGGCGGAGAACATCGTGCCAAGCGGCCAGCAGGTTCAAGAGCATGGAGGAGACGCCCACGGTCCAGAGCGTGAGCCAGACACAGACGAAAATGCCGCCAGCAGTTTGCGGGCCGCCCAAACTTAGAAAATAAGCGAGAGCAACGAAGACGGACAGAATGGCGGCGGGGATCAGGTAGCGGGAGTTGGTGACGAAATAGATGCGTTGCTCGGCGGTTTTCAGCCATTTTTTCAGCGATACGATGGCGGCGTGGATCAAGGTGTGATTTTCCTGGTGAAGGATAATTTGCGTGCGGCCATCGAAGAATTCTCCGGCAATCTGTTTTTCGTCGGCGCTCAGGACGTTTTCGCTGGCTCCGGTCACGGTCAGCGTGTAGTTTCCCGCGCTTTCGGAGATTTTCAGGTAGCCGCGCACGGCCATATCCAGGATCGCGGCGGCGAAGACTTTGTTGTCGTAGCCCATACGCATCAGGTAGCGCATCGCGGCGGGCGAGAGATTCGCGGGCGGCTCATAAAGCGCCATCACCACGCCGCGCGAGGGATCGCGGCCGACGGCGGACCAGGCGATCAGATAATAGAGAAGCGTGACGAGAAAGCCGGAGATCAGCAGCAGGGCGTCTTTGTTATCGCGAAAGAAATATTCCCATTTTTGTGAGGTAGTAGGTTCCGCGATATAGCCTTTGGGCCACATCAGCCGGACGCTGAGCCCGTGGTGGGGAGGCAGCAGCCGCTCGGCGACGAATTCGAAGGCGGCGCCTTCTGTCGAAGAGGTGAGCTGCGCCTCACGAGAGCCTTGTGGGCCGGTGAAACCCGAGAGCTTCACGAGATCGGGTGGGATATTGGGAGGCAGATGCAGGGTGGCGCTGGCGTGATCGATGGCGAAGTCCCAACCGTTGCCGGTGACGTTCCAGAAAAGTTCGTCGTGGTCCTTATAGAAACCGAGCTGGCGATTGGTTGTGTAGGTGATGGCATAAACGTGACGGCCACGCGGGGCCATGGCGTTTTGGCTGCCCAGGTAGATGCGCTTGCCGTTGAACTGGTCCTGCACGCGGAAGGGCTCGGGTGCGGAATCGCGGGTGGCGGAAAGCATCTGGAAGCCGACGACGTATTTTGTGTTGTAAGGGTCCTTATAGGTGGTGGGGAAATCGCGATAGATGCCGTGGCGAATACGGTTGCCGGCGGAAAACACGGTGATGGTTTCGGTGACGCGGAGAGAGGCATCATCCTGGAGCGTGACGTCGCTGTGAAAATCGAGGATGCGCTCGGATTGTGCCGGCAAGGAGATGCCGCCGAGCAAAGAGGCAAGGACGAGCAGGGAGAGGCGAATTGTGTGCGGAAGCCGCATCGCTGTTCCTGCATTCAGTTTAACGGGTGGCGAATCGGAATTGGGGGGCGCGGGGCGAGTTCGCTAATTGCTGATAGGTGACTTTCGCGGGGCAGGGGCTGGGCTAGACTGTGAGGCATTCGGAGTGGCTTTGCTGTGAAGTGAGAGACAGGAGACAGGATTGGAATCCAAGCGAACTGGCGCCATTTTGTTGGTTTCGCTGGCGGTGCTGCTGGGAACCGTCGCGACGTTTGTGCCGCCGGTCGCGCAGCCGCTTTCTTACCACGACTTTGCCGACAAGCGCGGATGGCTGGGAATCGCGAATTTTGGCGATGTGGCGTCGAATCTTGGATTCGCGATTGTAGGGATCTGGGGGCTGTGGGAGTTGTTCCGGGAACGAAGAGGAATTCGTTTCCAGGATTCGCGCGAGAGATGGCCGTATTTTTTCGTGTTTCTGGGATTGCTGCTTACGTCGGCGGGATCTTCGTATTACCACCTCGCGCCGGATAACGCGCGTCTGGTGTGGGACCGATTGCCGATGACGATTGTGTTCATGGGGTTGGTGGCGGCGATGATTGCGGAACGCATCAGCGTGCGCGCGGGAATTGCACTGTTGCCTGTTTTGCTGGTGATTGGGGCCGCGAGCGTTTTTCAGTGGCAGTGGAGCGAGACGCACGAGCGGGGCGATTTACGATTTTACGCCGCCGTGCAACTCTATGCGGCTTTGGCGGTGGTTGCGGCGATGTTTTTGAAGCCGCGGTACACGCGGGGCAGCGATCTGGCGATGCTGGCGGGATTTTATATTTTGGCGAAGATCACGGAGACGTTCGATAAACAGATATTTTCGATGGGGCATGTGGTGAGCGGGCACACGATCAAGCATATTGCGGCGGCGGTGGGGAGCTACTGGATTTTGCGGATGTTGCAGAAGAGGCAGCCGATTGGGATTGCGGCGGGTTGAGTTGGGGTGAGTAAGAATAAAAACGCGGGTTTGCATAGAGCGGCCCGCCTCAGAAGGCGGGCCCTACTGGATTGCCGGATTAGGGACGGTGGGCGAATTTGCCCGCTACTACGGTGGCGATGGGGCCGCCTTTGAAGGTGTGGCCGTCGAATGGGGAGTTGCGGGATTTGCTGGCGGTTTGTTTTACGTTGTAGGTCCAGGGACGATCCAGGGAAAAAATTGTGAGGTCGGCGGGCTCGCCTGCGGCGAGTTTGCGTTCTTTGCCGAGGACGCGGGCCGGACCGGTGGTGAAGAGCTCGACCATGCGCATCAGCGGAATGCGATTGGTATGGACGAGTTGCTCGAGGGCGAGGCCGATGGCGGTGTCGAAGCCGAGGATGCCGAAGGGTGCTTTGTCGAACTCCACGTCTTTGATGGCCGGTTCGTGGGGAGCGTGATCGGTGGCGATGGCGTCCACGGTGCCGTCGGCGAGCCCGGCAAGAAGGGCGTCGCGATCTTCGCGCGCGGAAAGCGGCGGGTTCATTTTGAAGCGGGAATCGTAGGTGACGTCTTCATCAATCAGAGTGAAGTGGTGCGGCGTCACCTCGCAGGTGACGCGCAGTCCGTTTTTCTTGGCGAAGCGAACCTGTTCGAGCGAGGCCTTCGCGGAAAGATGCGCGATGTGCAGGCGCGCGCCGGTGAGCTCGGCGATTTGCACGTCGCGGGCAACGCAGACGGATTCCGCGGCGGCGGGCATGCCGGGAAGTCCGAGGCGCGTGGAAGCAATGCCTTCGCGCATGACGGCTCCGGCGGCGAGCGAAACATCCTCGGCGTGTTCGATCACCAGCAGGTCGAGGCTGCGGCAATAGTCCATGATCTGGCGCGCGAGTTTTGCGGTGGCGATGGGTTTGCCGTCGTCGGAAACGGCCACGATGCCTGCTTCGCGCATTGCGGCGATTTCGGCGATGGCTTCGCCCTTGCTGCCGACGCTGGCGGCGCCGATGGGCCAGACGCGCACGTGGCCGTGGGCCTTGGCGCGATCCACAATGAAGCGGGTGATGGAGGCATTGTCGTTTACAGGTTTCGTGTTGGGCATGCAGCAGACGGCGGTGAATCCGCCGCGCGCGGCCGCTTTGGTGCCGGTTTCGATGGTTTCGGAATTTTCCTGGCCGGGCTCGCGCAGGTGCACGTGCATGTCAATGAAACCCGGGGCGACGATCAGGCCGGAGGCGTCGAAGACTTCCGTGCCGTTGACGGAGCCGATTTTTCCTGGAGCGGCAATTTCGGCGATGGTTTCGCCATCGAGAAGAATGTCGCGGACAGCGTCGGAATTGGAAGCGGGATCGAGGACGCGGCCGTTTTTAATCAGAAGCATGCGCGGATTCCTTGGAGGTTGATTCGGGTTTTTCCTGCAGAGCGGGATGCGTGCCTTCCGTGGCGCCGGCCATCAGCAGATAGAGAATTGCCATGCGCGTGGCGACGCCGTTGGTGACCTGCTCGAGCACGGCGGATTGCGGGCCGTCGGCAACTTCGGGAGTGATTTCGATGCCGCGATTGATCGGGCCGGGATGGAGGATGACGGCTTCTGGCTTGGCGAGTTTCATGCGTTCGGCGTGGAGCTGGTACAGCAGGATGTAATCATTTTGCGAGAGCGAGGGCTCGTGCAGGCGCTCGGTCTGCACGCGGAGGACGATGATCACGTCGGCGTCCGCGAGGGCTTCTTCGACGCGATAGACGCAGCGGATGGGCGTGCCCGGAGGACCGATCTTTTCGAGTTCGCGGGGCACCCACATCGCGGGGCCGCAGAGCGTGAAGCGGCAGCCGAATTTGCCGAGCAGGTGGATGTTGGAGCGGGCGACGCGAGAGTGCGCGATATCGCCAAGGATGGTGACGTTTAAATTGTTCAGGTGGCCAACGCGGTCGCGAATGGTAAGCGCGTCGAGCAGGCCCTGCGAGGGATGTTCATGGGTACCGTCGCCGGCGTTCACCACGGGAATTTCCAGGTGGCGGGCGACGAAATCGGCGGCGCCGGAGGAGGCGTGGCGCATCACGAAGCAGTCCGGGCGCATAGCGTTGAGATTGTTCGCGGTGTCCAAGAGGGTTTCGCCCTTTTTGAGGCTGGAGGCTTCGGCCTGCAGATTCATGGTGTCCGCGCCGAGACGAGAGGCGGCGGTGGCGAAGCTGAGGCGGGTGCGCGTGGAATTTTCGAAGAAGGCCAGAGCCACGGTTTTGCCGCGCAGGGTGGCCAGTTTTTTCAATGGGTGACGCTGGATTTCCTGGAAGGGTTTGGCTTGATCGAGAAAAAAGGTGAGTTCGTCCGCGGAGAGCGGCTCAAGGGCCAGGAGGTCGCGAAAGCGATAGGTCAAATTTGCACTCGATTGCACGCGAGGAAGCGCGCGCCTCGTCTGGGGTTCAATTCTACGCGATGCGCGGGGGGACGCAAAGAGTGGATATCAGAGAACAGCGAGCAGCTAGCAGGAGGCGGGGAATAAAGCAGATCCGTCACCCGCAGAAAACGCCCTTCGTGAAATTCACTCTGGGCAAGCGGGTTCGGGATGACAGGTTGTGGTGGCGTGGGGGAGTTATTCGACGCGGTCGACTAGGACTACGCGTTCTTCGGTGTCGATTTCGGTGAGGCGAACTTCGATGATTTCGGATTCGCTGGTTTGCACGGTGCGGCCCACATATTGGGCTTCGATGGGCATTTCGCGGTGGCCGCGATCAATCAGAACGCAGAGAGAGACGCGCTTGGGGCGGCCGAGGTCGAACAGGCCGTTCATGGCGGCGCGGATGGTGCGGCCGGTGTAGAGGACGTCGTCCACCAGGACCAGGTCCATGCTGTCCACGCCGAAGGTAATGTCGGAGGATTGCAGGACGGCTTGCGGGGCGACCTTGGAGAGGTCGTCGCGGTAGAGAGTAATGTCCAGAGTGCCGACGGGGACGTCCACGCCATCGATACCACGCATGGCGCGGGCAATGCGCTGGGCCAGCGGGACCCCGCGACGGCGGATACCAATCAACGCCAGGCTGCGCGTGCCGCCGCTTTTTTCGACGATCTGGTGAGCGAGGCGTTGCAGGGTGCGGTCGATTTCAGCCGCGGACATCAGTTGCGATTTTTCAACGATGCGCATGTTCGCGTAATGCTAGCACAAGTCTGGAGAAGCTGAAGTGTGGAGATGAATCTGAAAAGGGATTCACGCCGAGGGTGGGAGCGCGTGCTAGACTTTCGGCGGAAATGACTGGGAGAGTGTCATGAGGGTGTTGGGGATGCGAAATTTGCGGATGCGTAGAGCCCTTGGGTTCGCGGCGGGAATCTTGCTGTTTTCGACTGGAATGTTTGCGCAGAGCACGAAAATCGCCGTCGTGAAGAAGGCGGAGCGGGCCACGCGGCCGAAATTGGTGGTGCTGCTGGTGGTGGACCAGATGCGCGGGGATTATGTGGACAAGTTTCGCGGGCAGTGGAGCGGCGGGTTGAAGCGGCTGGTAACGGAGGGCGCGTGGTTCCGGGCCGCGGCCTATCCCTATTCGGCGACGGAAACGTGCGTGGGGCATTCGACAATTTCGACGGGCGCGTTTCCTGCGAGCCACGGAATGGTGGCCAACGCGTGGTGGGAACGAGATCAGCAAAAGATGACCACCTGCACGGCCGATCCAAAGGTGAGGAACTCGGCGTATGCGGGGGCGAGCGCGAGCGGAGGGGATTCGGCGTGGAGAATGCAGATTCCTTCGTTCGCCGAGGAACTGAAATTTCAGACTGGTGCAGCGACGCGGGTGGTGACCGTTTCCGTGAAAGCGCGCGCGGCGATCACCATGGCGGGTCATAAAGGGGATTCCGTGACGTGGATGGATTCGTCCGGGGCGCTGGTGACCTCCTCGGCGTACGGCACGATGCCGTTTGTGGAGGAGTTTGCGGAAAAACATCCGGTGGCGCAGGACTACGGGAAAACCTGGGCGCTGACTCTTCCGAAGACCACGTATCTCTTCGACGAAACTGCGCTCGGCGCGAATATTCCAGACGGCTGGACGGCCACTTTTCCGCATGCGCTGCGTGGAAAAGAAGGAAGCACTGCGGCGGATGAGGTTTTTGTTGAACAATGGGCCAGCAGCCCGTTCGCGGATACTTATTTGACTCGGTTGGCGGAAGCGGAAGTGGATGCGCTGGGACTTGGGAAAAGCGGCGGCACGGATTTTCTGGGGATCAGCTATTCGTCGGTGGACTATGTGGGCCACGCATTCGGGCCGCGGAGCTGGGAAATCCAGGACATTCTGGTGCGGCTGGACAAGGACCTGGGCGAGCTGTTTGCGTTCCTGGACAAGAAAGTGGGCGCGGGGAATTATGTGGTGGCATTGAGCGCGGATCACGGCGTGGCTCCGATTCCCGTGGACATGCAGAGAACCGGCGTGGACGCGGGTGTGCTCAGCCTGCCGGAGCTGCAGGAACGCATCGAAAATGCGCTGGAGCCGTTTCATTACAGCCGGCCGGCGGTGGCACGCATGTCCGGCGAAGAGATTTATTTTTCAGATGGAGTGTATGGACGATTGCAGGCGGATCCCGCGGCGATGAAAGCTGTGCTGGCGGCGATCTCCGGTACGCCGGGCGTTGCGGCCGTCTACCGCGCGGAAGATTTAAGCAATGGAACCACGCCCATTTCGCCGCTGCGAAGGGCGGCCGTGCTGAGCTATTTTGCCGGCCGCAGCGGCGATCTGTTTGTGCTGCAGAAGCCGTACTGGTTGACGGACGGCTCGCCGAACGGGAAGAAAGCGCAAACGGGCACAGGGCACGGGACACCTTATTACTATGATCAGCATGTGCCGGTGATTTTGATGGGATTTGGCATTCAGCCGGGCGAGTATTTTGAGCCCGCTACGCCAGCGGACATTGCGCCGACATTTGCGGCGCTGACGGGGGTGACGCTGGCGACGCGGGATGGGAGAGTGCTGGCCGAGGCGCTGCGGAAAGAGCGAGGTAACGAGGTAAAGAAGTAAGGAAGTAAAGAAACATCTGGAGCCGCATGTGATTCCCGCACTCCGGGTCGGTCGACTCTACCCGATTATTCGGAAGCATTGCGGCCGTGTCGTCCTTTGCCGGCCGCTTGGAAATCCACAGGTTTTGAATGGATGGGGACTTGGGGATCGCGGAACGGGCCCGCCGGCTTCGTGATATCCTCCCGAGCGGTGAATCCTACGGAACGCGTTGACCTCAGTGTGCGGGTTGGCGCCCTGCGCCTCGCTAATCCCATCATTGCCGCCAGTGGAACGTTTGGCTACGGGTTGGAGTTCGCTCATCTGGTGGACCTGAATCGCCTTGGGGGCTTCGTCACCAAGGGCATTTCCCGGGAGCCGATCGAAGGCGCACCGGCCCCGCGGCTCTGCGAGACGGCTTCGGGGATGCTGAACGCGGTTGGATTGCAGAACGTCGGGGTAGAAGAATTCGTCAGATCTAAACTTCCACTGTTGCGAAAATACAACACTCACCTGATCGTCAACATTTTTGGATATTGCCAGGATGACTACGTTGAGGTGATCCGGAGGCTTGAGGATGCCGAGGGGATTTCAGCCTACGAGCTGAATATCTCCTGCCCCAACGTCAAAAAAGGCGGGATGCAGTTCGGCAGCGACCCTGCTCTTGTAGGTGAGGTGGTCCAAGTCGCGCGGAAGGCAGCAGAGAAGAGGCCGCTCTGGGTGAAACTGATGCCGCTTGTTACAGACATTGGACTTATCGGGCGGAGGGCAGAGGAAGCGGGGGCCGACGCGCTGACGGTAGCCAATACCTTTCCGGGAATGGCGGTCGATTTCAGAACCCAAAGGTCACGTTTGGGGAATCCGACGGGAGGTTTATCCGGGCCAGCGATCAAGCCGATTACCCTCCGGCTCGTCTGGGAGGTAAGTAAGAACGTCAAGATCCCAATTCTTGGGCTGGGCGGAGTGGAAACTGCCGCGGACGTGCTGGAATACATCAGCGTAGGGGCGACAGCGGTACAGGTGGGGACGGCCAGCTTCTCTGACCCGAAGGCCAGTGAGGCAATTGTGGACGGTCTGCGAGAGGGCACTTTCTGACGCTAAGATGTTTACTGTCAGTGAGTTAATGGGTAAATTTAAAGCAGAAAACAGTTGACATAATGCGGTAATTTGGATACACTTTTTAAGTATTTGTAGCGGATTAAACACACTATGAGACGACCACTCTTTGTAGCATGGGCCGCGATTCGCTGGGTGCCACTGATGTTTCTGATCGCACCGGCGATGGAAGCACCCCTTGTGGCTTTGAAGAGCGAGCCAGTGAAGCCAATCAAGGTGTGGACCGGGAACGCCAGCTGGTATGGACCGGAGTTTGACGGCCGGAAGACCGCCAACGGCGAACACTTCAGCGCGGAGGCTTTGACCGCCGCGCACCCGAACCTCCCCTTTGGTTCGTGGGTGAGGGTTGTGAACCCCCGAAACGGAAAATTTGAAGTTGTGCGCATTAATGACCGGGGTCCCTATCAAGAAGGACGCGAAATTGATGTATCCTATCGCGTAGCCCGGAAGATTGGCCTGATCCACTCGGGAGTCAGCCAGGTGCGGCTGGAATTGATGCAGCTGCCGCCGAAGCGGACCCGGGGCGACGAAAGCCAGAATTAAGCACTGCTCGGGCGCGTCCCCGACCTTGACCTTTGACGCCCATCCACGAAGCAGCCTGATCGTCGCGCTGGACTTTGATTCCCTTTCCACCGCTCTGAAGTTCGCCGAAAAGGTCGTCGACCTTGTAGGCATGTTCAAGGTCGGTAGCCAGCTCTTCACCACTGCTGGACCGGAGGCGGTGCGGCAGGTTGCGAAACTTGGCGCGGACGTCTTTCTGGATCTGAAATTCCACGACATTCCAAATACCGTTGCGGGAGCAGTGCTGGCCTCCGCCGCGCTGCCGGGCGTGCAACTGGTGAACGTGCACGCGCTGGGCGGCAGCCAGATGCTGCACGCGGCCGCGCAAGCGGTGAGCGCGGGAGTCCCGATGGGGGCGGACCGTCCCCGGCTGCTGGCAGTGACGCTGCTGACGAGCATGGACGCAAAAACGATTCGCGAAGTGGGCATCGGCGGGCCGCCGAATTCGCGCGTGGTGAAGCTGGCGAAGCTTTCGCAAAAAGCGGGCGTGGACGGCGTGGTGGCTTCGGTGCAGGAAGCCAAGGCGATCCGCAAGGCGTGCGGGCGAGAATTTCTGATTGTGACGCCGGGAGTGCGGCCCAAAACGGCGGAGTCGAAAAAAGACGATCAGGCGCGGACTGCGACGCCACGCGAAGCGATTCGCGCGGGAGCGGATTTTATCGTCGTGGGGCGGCCGATTCTTACGGCGACGGATCCACGCGCCGCGGCGCAGGAAATTGTGGACGAGATTGCGGCTGCCAAGTCGTGACGCGGTGCGGTTTTTGGGCTTGGGTTGTTGAAAGCGGCCGACACGGTTAGTTCCTTCCATGAGTGAATCCCCAAAAAGCGTGATTGTTGGGACGGCGGGTCACATTGATCACGGGAAGTCCACGTTGATCGAGGCGCTGACCGGGACGCATCCCGACCGGCTGGAGGAAGAAAAACGCCGCGGCATCACGATTGATCTGGGTTTTGCGTTTCTGGAAGAAGGCGGCGTGCGTTACGGATTTGTGGATGTGCCGGGGCACGAGCGGTTCGTGAAAAACATGCTGGCGGGGGCTTCGGGGATCGATCTGGTGTTGCTGGTGATTGCGGCGGATGAAGCAATCAAACCGCAGACGCGCGAACATTTTGATATTTGCCGTTTGCTTGGCGTGCGGCGGGGAGTGATCGCCTTGACGAAAAGCGATCTGGCGGACGGCGATACACGCGAACTGGCGCGGCTGGAAGTGGAAGATTTTGTGAAGGGCACATTTCTGGCCGGCGCGCCCATTCTGGACGTGAGCGCGAAAACGCAGCAGGGGCTGGCGGAATTGAAATCGGCGCTGGGCGATGCCGCTCGGGAAGTGAGCGCGAAAGATACGGCGCGTTATTTCCGCCTGCCGATTGACCGGTCGTTTGCGGTGAAGGGATTCGGAAGCGTGGTGACGGGCACTCTTTTTTCGGGGCGCGTGAGCGTTGGCGACGAAGTGGAACTGCTGCCGGAGGGCAGGCTGCTGCGCGTGCGCGGGCTGCAGACCGGCGGGAAGAGCGTGGAGCACGCCGAAGCGGGACAGCGCACGGCGGTGAATCTGGCGGGGATTGAGCACACGGCGATGCAGCGGGGAATGGTGCTCTCTGCGCCGGGCCGTTTGAAGACCACGCGGCGCGCGGATGTGCGGCTGGAACTGTTGCCGGGCGCCCCGGCGCTGAAGCATCGCGCGCGTGTGCATTTTCATGCAGGGACGCTGGAGACGGTGGGCGAAGTCCATCTTTTGGGAAGCCGGGAACTGGCGCCCGGCGGAACGGCGCTGGCGCAGATTCGCATGCAGGATGAAGCCGTGCTGGTGCGCGGCGACCGGTTCATCGCGCGGCAATTTTCTCCCGTGGTGACGATTGGCGGCGGCGCGGTGCTGGATCCACACGCGCGGCGGTTTACTGCGAAAGACATGGGTCGCGCGCAATTTCTGGAAGTCCTGGAGCGCGGGACACGCGAGGATATTCTGCGCGTGATGGCTGAGCGGAACGTGCTGGGAATTACGGCTGAGGAAATCATCGCGCGGACCGGCTGGCTGGAGGCGGAGTTACAAGCCGCCGCGAAAACCCTGGCGGGTAAACAAGGAATCCGCGTGATTTCGAATGAGCCGCTGCTTTTGCTGAGCGAGGCACGATTCACCGAAATCGGGAAACAACTGCTGGCCAAGGTGGAACGCTTTCACAAAGAGAATCCATTGTTGCAGGGGATTTCGCGCGAGGAATTAAAGGCCAGCCTGGGGCGGCGCGTGCGACAGGAGTCTTTTGCGGCCGCGCTGCAACTGCTGACGGAGCAGAAAAAGCTGGCGGTGCAGGGCGAGTTTGTGAAAAAAGCGGGCGCGGAGATTACGCTGGCGCCGGAAGAAGTGCGCGCGAAGGAGCAAATCGCGCAGGCGTTTGCGAAAGCAGGACTTGCCGTGCCCGCCGTGAAAGAGGTGCTGGGGCAATTGAAGATTGAACCGGCGCGCGCGGAACGGCTGTTGCAGATACTGCTGCGGGAAAAGGTGCTGGTGCGCGTTTCCGCGGAGCTGATTTTTCACCAGGACGCGCTCGCGGGGCTCAGCAGCTTGCTGGCGCAGTATAAGAAAACAAAAGGCGAAAAGATCAGTGTCCCCGCCTTCAAGGAGCTGACAGGAATCACGCGGAAATATGCGATTCCGCTGCTGGAGCACCTGGACCGGCAGAGGTTGACGCGCCGCGCGGGGGACGAGCGTGTTATTCTCTAGGGGATTGCTCGAACAGGGTTGCGGCCGGAATCGAATCCAAGTCATGCGAAGTTGTGAAAGCCGGGACGCCAACGACGGTGTGGAGGTAATTCATGGGTGAGTTCAGTATTTTTCATTGGCTGATCGTGCTGGCCGTGGTGCTGATTTTCTTTGGTGGCCGCCGGATTCCCGAAGTGATGAAGGGGCTTGGCGAAGGCATCCGCAGTTTCAAGGACGGCATGTCTGGCGCGGCCGCGCAAATCTCCGGCTCAGCTTCAGCCACGGTGACGGCACCGACAGGAATTACCGCGAAGCCCGGGCAGCGGGCAGGTGGCGCTGAGCTGGAACTCGAGCGTGGGAGCGAGCAGCTACAACGTGAAGCGCTCCGGCACCAGCGGCGGACCCTACGCCCTGATCGTTTCGACGGGTTCGACGAGTTACACGGATGAAGGATTGGCCAGCGGAACGTATTACTACGTGGTTTCCTCGGTCAGTTCAAGCGGCGAGAGCACCAATTCGGTGGAAGTGACCGGCACGCCTTCCTGAGATCGCAAGCGAGATAAAAATCTACGAAATGGATTAGATGATCCTCGGTGTCAGCGGCGAGTTGGACGGCGTTTGCGTAAATGTGCCGAAATCAACCGAAAATACAGCGTTTTATGGGAAGAAATTCCTGTACTTGCGACCAGTGGTAGGCGCGCAACTTTTTCTCCAGACTTGGGTATAACCGAGTACCCAGGAAGTCAGTTGAGGACTAAAAGGAGAAACGGTTATGAGCGGTTCATTCTCGAAGTGGACGATTGTGCCCGCAGCGGTGCTTCTGCTGGGCACGGTGGCGATGGCGCAGGATGCCAGTACGACCACCACCACAACTCCGGCGCAGCAGCCGACAGTTGGCCAGCGCAAGGAAAACCAGCAGGATCGCATTGCCAACGGCGTGCAGAGCGGCCAGTTGACGGCGGGGGAAACCTCCAAGCTGGAAACGAAGGAAGCGGCCATCAATGGCGAAACGCGCGCGGATCGCGCAGCCAATGGCGGAAAGCTGACCTCCGCGGAGAAAACGCAGATCAACCAGCAGCAGAACCAGGTTTCGAAGCAGATTTATAACGACAAGCACAACGCCAACACCGCGCACTACGGCAATAATCAGGTGGGGCAGCGCAAGGAAAACCAGCAGGACCGCATCGCGCAGGGCGTCAAGAGCGGTCAATTGACCGCCGGCGAAACGGCCAAGCTGGAGAATCAACAGAAGGCCATCAACCAGCAGACGAAGGCGGATCGCCAGGCGAACGGCGGGAAATTAACGCCGGGTGAGAAGCAGCAGGTGAACAAAGAACAGAACGCGGCTTCGAAGAATATTTATAACAAGAAGCACAACGAGAATACGCAGCACCCGAAGAAGTAAGCGGTACGGAAAAAAGAAGCAAGCCAACGCCCCGGTCTTGGCCGGGGCGTTTTGTTTTTTGAGAAGCGCTGACAGGGACACATTGCTCGGAGCGGCCCGCCTCGGAAGGCAGGCCCTACGGGAGATCGCCCCGCCAGCCCAGGGAGTGGAGTTCGGAGAGGAGGCGGGAGAGGGGGAGGCCGACCACGTTGAAGTAGCAGCCTTCGATGCGGGGAATGAAGCGGCCGGCGTGGCCCTGGATGGCGTAGGCGCCGGCTTTATCGAAAGATTCGTTGGTGGCGAGATACTGAGTGAGTTCCTCTTCGGAGATCTGGCGAAATTGCACGAGAGTGGATTCGGTGAACTGGCGGCGCTGGTTATCGGGAAGACGGATAAGCGCGACGCCGGTGAGAACGGAGTGGGTGCGGCCGGAAAGTAACTGGAGCATTTCGCGGGCTTCTTCGATGGATTGCGGCTTGTTCAGGAAATTGCGATCGCACACCACGGTAGTATCCGCGCCGATCACAATCGCGGGTCCCACGGCTGCGCGCGGCAGCGAGCTCGGCCTTGGCGTTAGCGAGGCGCAAGACAAGCGCGGATGGTTCTTCGTTCGGGAGGGGAGTTTCATCCACCGCGGAAGATAGAACGGAAAATGGCACGCCGGCGTTGGTCAAGATTTCCGCGCGGCGCGTGGAAGAAGAGCCAAGAATCAGTTTCATCGGGGTCACGGGAAAAGAATACTACAAGGCGAACGGAAGATAGCTGTGCGATGGTTCAGAACATGGAGCACGTCGAGCGGACAGCTTCTAATTGGAAAGCCTCACACACGAGTGGGCAGGCGTTTCGATCAGATGACGACGGATTCGTGGTACTCGCCGTAAACGCGGCGGAGTGTATCAGAAATTTCGCCGACGGTGGCGTGGGCTTCGACGGCGGCGAGGATGGCGGGAAGAAGATTTTCCGTGGTGCGAGCGCGTCGATCGAGCTTCGGCGAGGGCGGCGGCGGTTTTGGAAGCATAGCGCCGGGCGCGCAGGGCCTGCAGGCGCTGGACCTGATTGCGCTCGATTTCAGTGTCCATGCGCAGGGTGGGAATGGTGCGATCATCGCTGGTGACGAAGTCGTTCACGCCCACCACGATCTGATCCTTGGTTTCCACGGCGCGCTGAAAATCGTAAGCGGCGCGCTGGATTTCGGATTGCACGAATCCCGCTTCGATGGCCTTGATCATGCCCCCCATGGCGTCAATTTTCGCCAGATATTCCTGGGCGCGCTCTTCGATCTGATTGGTAAGGGCTTCGATGGCGTAGGAGCCGGCGACGGGATCGATGGTGTTGGCCACACCTGTTTCATTGGCCACAATCTGCTGCGTGCGTAGCGCGATCAGCGCAGCCTCTTCGGTGGGAAGAGCAAGGGCTTCGTCCATGGAATTGGTGTGCAGCGACTGGCAGCCGCCGAGCACCGCGGCCAACGCCTGAATAGCCACGCGAACGATATTGTTTTCGGGTTGCTGCGCGGTGAGCGAGGAGCCGGCCGTCTGCGCGTGAAAGCGGAGCAACAGCGAGCGCGGATCCTGGGCCTTAAAACGCTCGCGCATGATTTTCGCCCACAGGCGGCGGGCCGCGCGGAACTTGGCGACTTCTTCCAGCAGATCGTTATGCGCGTTGAAAAAGAAAGAGAGTTGCGGCGCAAATTCGTCAATGGCCAGGCCGGCGCGAAGAGCGGCTTCGATATAGGCGATGCCATCGCCGAGAGTGAAGGCCACTTCCTGGACGGCGGTGGAGCCGGCTTCGCGAATGTGATAGCCGGAGATGGAGATGGTGTTCCACTTGGGCAGGGAGTCGCGGCACCAGGCAAAAATATCGGTAACGATGCGCATGGCGTGCGGTACGGGATAAATGTAGGTGCCACGGGCGATGTATTCCTTCAGGATGTCGTTCTGAATGGTGCCGGAAAGTTTCTGCAAACTGGCGCCCTGTTTTTTGGCGACCGCGACGTAAAGGGAAAGCAGAATCGCGGCCGTCGCGTTGATGGTCATGGAGGTAGAAACTTTTTCGAGGGGAATCTGATCGAAGAGCGTTTCCATGTCTTCCAGGGAATCGATGGCCACGCCAACTTTGCCGACTTCGCCAAGCGCGAGCGGGTGATCGGAATCCATTCCGATTTGCGTGGGGAGATCGAATGCGACGGAGAGGCCCATCTGACCTTTGCCGAGTAGATAGCGATAGCGTTTGTTGGATTCGGCGGCGGAACCGAAGCCGGCATACTGGCGCATGGTCCAGAAGCGGCCGCGATACATCGTGGGATAAATGCCGCGCGTGAAAGGAAATTCGCCGGGATAGCTGAGGGCTTCGCCGGGATTCCAGCCGGGGAGAGATTCCTCGGTGTAGAGGCGATCCACGGGCAGGCCGGAAAGGGTGGTGAATTTCGGTTTGCGTTCAGATGTGGCGCCGGATTTGGATTTAACGTCGGACATGAACTTTGGCTTTTGAAGAGCTCAGGCTCAGCAGGCTAAGCCCGCTGCTACTTTACGACTATATCCGGCGAGAGCGGCGAAAGGAACTGATCGCAAGGAAAACGAAGAGGGCGGCAACGGCGATGGTGACAAGAATCAGCCAGTGGGTGACGTCGCGCGTCCAGGCGCGAAAAGCCATATTGAGCCAGCCGAACGCGAGGACCGCAAACATTGCGCCCATAACCTCGTGGAAAACCTGTTTGATGGTACGCCAGAGTCGCCGAAACCCCTGGGGCTCACTAGGTAATAATGCGGATTGCGCCGGAGCAGGCATCATGGAATCTTAACCCAGGAAGCGCCGCGGGTGGTTTGGGAGCCCGTCCAAAAGGACAGGTAGGGGCTATGAATAGATTGAAGACACGACTTGCAACGAAACTTGTATCGTGTTTCGCGAAGGCCTAGAATCAGGAAAGTAGTACTGGGGTGCCAGCCTTGCAACTCGACGATCACCTGAAAAACTTGTTGCGTGAACTTGGCCATGCAATCAATGACACGGTATCGGAATCCGAGCGCATCACCGGAGCGATTGCGGGGGTGCGCGCGCACGGCTACGACATCGTGCTGAAGCTGGACGCGACGATCGGACTGGCGAAGCGCGACGGGCAGAGCGACGATGGGCCGCGCATCACCACGCAAGACCGCCGCTTTCTGGAATCCCTGCGCATCCAGGTGGATCAGGAATCCATGGAGCAGGACTCGGATAAACGGACGGTGGCAAAACTGGCGATGACACCCCAGGACGTGAGATTTTTGAAGTCGCTGCGGATCGCGACCGAAGAGAGCGAATGAAGAGGCTGTTCCAACTCGCGGGTGTGAGCATCGTGTTCCTGGGAACGCTGGGCGTTTCGCGGGCTGCGGCGCAGGATCCCATTTTGACGAACATCATCGTGAGCGAAGCGGCGCCGATCATTATCAACGCGGTTACGCCGAAACCCAAAGTTACCGGGCTGGCAAAGTTTGAAGGCACCGTGCTGCAAGCGAACACGATCCAGGTCACCGTAAAAGCTAAGGGAAACGACATGGCTATCCAAACGTTTCCGCTTAGCAATGTGGCCTCCACGAAAATGCAACAGGTTATTGATAAGGGCGGCTACCAGTACGGCGACAAGATCATGCTGGAATACGACCCGCAATCGAAGCAAGTTGTGAAGTTCAAAGGGAAGCCCTCGAAACCCCTCTGACCGGAGGGTACCGATGTTGCGCCTGCCCGCCGTTGCCGGCCAGTTTTATCCGGCGAATCCGCAAGAACTGACTCACCTGATTCGGAAATTCACCGCAACAGACCCGGCCGCGGAAAAAGTGCGCGTGGGGGCTTGCCTTGTGCCCCATGCGGGGTACATCTACTCCGGCGGAGTGGCGGGAGCGGTGTTTTCGCGCATTCGGCTGCCCAAGAAAATTGTGGTGCTCGGAGTACGGCATTCTCCGCCGGGCGCGGATCTGGCGATTCTTTCCGAAGGGGCATGGCGCACGCCACTCGGAGACGCGCCGGTGGATGCGGGGCTTGCGTGGTGTGTGAAAGACGCCTGCCAGCGGCTGCACGAAGACAGCGAAGCGCACAGCCGCGAACACTCGCTGGAAGTGGAACTTCCCTTTTTGCAGGTGCTGGACCCGGGATTTGAATTTGTTCCGGTGGCGGTCGGGCACGCTGCGGTACGCGGATTTGCGCGAATTGGGAATGGCGCTGGCGCGGGTGATCCAGGAGAGCGGAGACGAAATCCTGATCGTCACTTCCTCGGACATGAATCACTACGAAGAAGACGATGTGACGCGAGTGAAAGACGCGAAGGCCATCGAGAAGCTGGTGGCGCTGGATGCGCCGGGTTTATACGACGTGTGCCGCGAAGAGCGGATTTCGATGTGCGGCCTGGGTCCGGCGGTGGCGATGCTGACGGCAATGAAAGAGCTGGGAGCGGAGCGCGGCGAACTGGTGCGATATGCCACTTCGGGCGATGTGAGCGGCGATCGAGACTCCGTGGTTGGTTATGCGGGGATGATTTTTTATTGAGTGAACTTTTTCTTCGCAGATTAGAAATGTTTCCGCAAAAAAAACGGCTCGTAAAAGTTCACGAGCCGTTTCGATTTAATGCGCAAGCAATGCGATCAGTGCGGGTGACTGCCTCCGCCGGAACCGGGATGCGATCCGGAACCGCCCATCGAAGGATGGGCAGCACCAGAAGAAGAACCGCCTCCTCCTCCCCACACCGCCCCGCCTGCCGCGCCACTGGGAGCTGAACTTCTGCCAAAGCCGCCGCCGCTGTTTGTACGCGGAGGAGCGGGAACCGCGGGCGCACGCGGTGGCGTACCGATGTGTGCGGAAGCCGGAGTTTGCGGAGTAGCAGCGCGATTTGGAGGCTGCACTGCCGTGTTTCCGTGCAGGGTGGGATTGGTGACGCCGGGTTGCACGCCGTTGGTGCGTTGGATTTCTCCGTGCGTTTGTGTCTGTTGCACGGCAGCAGGATTGCCGCTATTCACGTAGCGATGTTCGACTGGATCGTACGTGATCGAAGAATTGCGGCCGAAGCCCACCATGCGGTTGCTTCCGGTTGGACCCGCGGCAATCGTGCGGGAAACGCGAACAGGCGCGCTGGTGGAGGCAGCATTGGAAGCTACCACTTCCGTCGGCGCTTTATGTAAGACGGACCAGTTGCCCGAAGTCGCTGCGATGGAAGAAGCGGCGATATGTGAATTCTGGACCGGGTAAATTCCCCGGTTCAGGTTCTGTGCCGTCTTGCCGTATTTGTCCCCCGGGTGCAGCGGCACGATGCCCATTGCGGTTCCGTTGCGAACCCAGACGGCGGTAACCGGGCGATAGTAGCCCGGGCCACCATAGCCGCCGAACCCAACCGGCGCCCAGACCCAGCCATAAATCGGCGAAAACAGCCAACCGCCATAGTGATACGGCAGCCAACCCCACGGCGCGAAACCCACGAACGTGCTGCCGAAGGAGGCATCCTGATACCACGCAGCCGTAATCGAAGGGTGACCAGCCCAGGCCCACTCCAAACGGCCGCCAGCAATTTCCATACCCGGCCATGGGATACCACGAGCCATAGGTGTAGAGGTCGGCGAATCCAGCGGAATATCCGGGGGAATTCACATACTGCGAGGAATAGTTCGTGGCCGTAACTACGCTATCCACGCGGCCGGAAACCCAGTGATCAAAGTCATCAGGATCCGCGGCGCGCGCTACGACTACATCGGCGGAATCACCAGCGTGAACGGAAAGCGACTGGCCCTTGGAAAGCGGGGTGCTCTTTTTGTCGCGCAAAACATTGGCGTGGCCCTGCTCGACGTTCACGGTGCTGCCGTCGTCGAAATTATCCAGGCGAAACGTGGTGCGGCCGGCGGCTTCCACGGTGAAGTCGCCGCCGGTGAGGCTGAAATAATCGCCGTTGGCGGGATTGACGTAAGAAGTTGCCGAACCCTGGCGAAGCACCAGCCGCGTGATGCGGGCGCCATCCTCCAGTGAAAGGTCGTAAAACTCTACGACGGTGTTGGCTCCAAGGAAGAGCATCGCGCCATTTTCGAATTCCACTTCCGCGCGGCCATTGTCCGTGGCCAGAACAAAACCCTGGCGAATGGGCAGATTTAAGGGTGCGGTTTGCCAGTCGGCTTTGGCGTCGGTAAGTGGATCCTCGTGAAAGGCGCTGGCGAAGCGGACGTCACCCTGAACCAGGCTAAGGCGCACGATGCGGGCATGGCTGTTTTCAGCCGAGGCAACGGAAGAAAGCCCCAGGAAGGCAAGCGAGAGCGCGCAGAGCAGGAGAAATAATCGACGGTTCATGGCAAACCTCGGTGAAGGGCGTAAGTCTATAGGATTAGACGATAGCGCAGTTTGCGGGGTTGCGTTACCGAAAAGGACAGTTGCCGTCCCCTGAACCGAGGGAGCGGTTGGCGCCACGAACCATGAATTAGAAAGCCTTTTCAGGTGTATAAGAAAATACGATTGCCAAGTCATTGACAACAGGAAGGTTAACCAGTTACCTTGGCAGGCACAGATAATTTCATGGGTGCGGTTGATTCGACCATGCGGATCACAGCTTCGCGGCCACCGGTTGGCCGTGCCTGAGGGCTAGGCGCAAGTGGTTTCCGGCTGAATTCCGGTGCATGGTAAATGGTACAAATTCTGGGGGTGAAGAATGAAGTCTGTACGCGCACTTATTTTGGTTTCATTCCTTTTGAGCCTGTTTTGCTTTGACAACGGCGCATTTGGTCAAGGCGGCGCTACCGGGGCGATCAGTGGAACCGTTCAGGATACCAACGGCGGAGCCATTGCGGCCGCGGATATCCAGATCATCAGCACGGCCACGGACGCGCTGGCTCGGCGATTGACCACGGGTCGCGGATGGAAACTTTGAGGCCCTGCTGTTGCCACCCGCCAGCTACTACGTGGTGGTTAACAAGTCTGGTTTCGCGGAAGCGAAGGCCACCGGTATCGATGTGCGGGTTACGGAAACCACGCGCTTGAGCATTACCCTGAAGCCCGGAACGGTAACGGAAAAAGTGGTAATCACGGCCGATGTCGCAACGGTGGATACCACGAATGCGACCACCGGGGAATCGATCGGAGCAACCACGATTCGCGCCCTGCCCCTGGCCACCCAGAACTTTCAGCAATTATTGACGCTTTCCGCCGGCGCGCAGAGCGACCTGAACAGCTCAACGCAACTGGGCCGCGGCGATGTGCGCATCATCGTCAACGGACAGCGCGAAGACAACAACAACTACCTGATCGAAGGAATCAGCGCGACGGATTACAACGTGGCGGAACTCACCAACACGCCGCTGCCGAACGCGGACGTGATCCAGGAATTCAAGGTGCAGACTTCGCTCTACGACGCGACGCAGGGGCGCAACGGCGGCGGCAACATTAACGCCATTCTGAAATCCGGGACCCGGCAATATCACGGCGATGCCTACGAATTTTTCCGCAATGACGCGCTGAATGCGAACGACTTCTTTCTGAACCGGCAAGGATCGCCGCGTCCGGTGCTGAAGCAAAACATTTTCGGCGGCAGCCTGGGCGGACCGGTGGTCAAGGAAAAGCTCGGTTATTTCTTCATTAACTATCAGGGAACCAGGCAGCGCAGCGGATTGTCGCCGGGGACGTTCATCAGTACCGAGATTCCCTCGCTGCCCGAAGCGCGCGATGCCGCGACGCTGGCTTCGACGTTCAGCAGTCCGGCGCAGGGAGCTTGCCCGGCGCTGACGATCAGTCCCAGCCAGATCGACCCCGTGGTTCTGAACCTCTTGAACGCGCAGGGGACGCAATTTGGTGGAGACGCTGGTGGCCATTTGATTCCGAGCGTGGGGACGAACCCTGGGATCTCGTACGCGCCAGGAACTTGCCAGCCGACCGTAAATCTTGCTTCGCTCGCCGTCAGCAAGCCCGGCCAGTACACCGACGATCAGTTCACTACCAACTGGGATAAGGAATTCAATAACGGCTCGGACAAGCTAAGTGCGCGCTTCTTCTATTCGAATAACTCAACCTTCGAACCGTTTGGAGCGGGTGGATTGCAGGCATCCCTGGGCGGCAGCATCGCGGCTTCGGACCTGAATTTCCCCTATACGCTGCCGGTGAGAGACCGCTTCTTTGGCTTGTCGGAAACGCACTTGTTCAGTCCGACGGTGGTGAACGAAGCGCGTTTTGGCATCGTGCACATCAATAACGCCGCGATCAATTCGCAGCCAGCGGGAGCCACGATTGATGGCGCACCGTTCAACGTAGACACCCTGGGTATCAATCGTCCGATGAGCAACATCACGGACAGCATGTATAAGTTCACATTCGCCAGTTCCGGATTCCAGATCGGGCCGACGCCTCAGGCAGACACATCCAACATTCAGAACAACTATGAAGCACTGGATACTCTTTCTTGGGTTCACGGCGCGCATATTTTCCGGTTTGGCGGAGAAATGACTTTCGTCAACCTCGACAAGCTCTTCCCGCAGACCTTCAACGGTCAGATCTTCTTTGCCAATACAGCCACGAACGGACCACTCAGCAGCACGCTGGGCAGCACGGACTGGCAGAACTTCCTGGTGGGCGCTCCCGAATTTAGTTTCGGCGGCGGCGGCGTTTATAACCACCAATACAAACAGAATGACTTTGCGGTCTTTGCGCAGGACGACTGGAAAATAACCAAGAACCTCACGTTGAACCTGGGCATTCGCACCGAAATCATGGGGGCTTTTCTTGACGGCGCGTGCCACATCGGCAACGTGCAGTCCAGCCTTACACTGGAGGGCCAAAACCCGTTCGTGTATCCCGGTTGCGTGAACAATCTAGGCGTCCCCGGACTTACCGGCGATGCCAATGCCACCACCTTCACGCGTAACTATGCTCCCGGTATCGCCCCGCGCGTGGGTTTTGCCTACGATCTGTTTGGGAAACACAGCACCACGGTGCGCGGAGGATATGGCATCTACTACGTGCGGGAAGACGTCGGCGCGGTGGACCAACTTTCGTTCCAGACGCCGTTTCTGCCAATCGTATTTGCCGGCAGCGCCCCGGGCGGCCTGACGAACTTCTTTGCGCCTTGCGCAGCGGCAAATCCCAAGCCCTACAGCCCATATTGCGACCCAGTTACCGGACTAAATGGACCGGGTGGACCGAATCCGAACGCGTTGCCGGCCGCCGGTGTGCTGAGCAATGCGTTCCTGCCTTGCCTCTCTGTGCTGCAAGGATTTGTTACCAACGGGACGTCCACGCCAACCGCAGACCCGACGCAAACTCCTACGTACGCAAACCAGGCCGGCTGCAACGGCATTCCGTCCATCGGAGATTTCGCGCTGGAAGTTCCGCGCAACTTCAAAGTGCCAAGCACGCAGCAGTGGAACCTGACAATCCAGCACGATCTGGGTAAGCAGTGGGTGCTGGAAGTGGGCTACGTGGGCACACACGCGATTCACCTTCGCCAGACCAGCGACGGCATCCAATCTCTTGAATGCGACTCCCACGAATCCTTACACCGTAACTGACGTCAACGGGGTCAGCTATCAAATCGAGGCCAACACCCTTTCGAATGCCATCGCGCGGACTCCGACGCCCGGCTTGAACGGGTATTCCGGCTACCAGATTTTCGCCAACAACGCGTATTCGCACTACAACGGCTTGCTGACCACTCTTTCGCGCCGCTGGCAGGACGGATATGTGCAGGTGGCGTATACCTACTCCAAATCCACCGATGCCACTTCCACGGGGAACACGGCGTTCAACACCGCCTACGGCGACCAGAGCAACATCAACGCGTCCCGCGGGCTTTCCGACTTCGATCGCCCACACCGGCTCGCGATCAGCTACGTCTACGATCTGCCGTTCTTCCGTAGCGCCGAAGGCTGGAAGAAGGCGGTTCTTGATGGCTGGGAAGTTAGCGGCGTCACGATATTCCAGTCCGGAACGCCTTTCTCCATTTACGATTCGGGTTCCGCAACGGCATTTCTCGGCGCGGGCAGCACACCTCTCTTGCCGGGCGAACTTGCGGATGGAGGAAGCATTGGAGCGGGATATACGCCGGGAAGCGTGAAAGATCGCCTCAACGGCTACGTCAACATCAACAATTTCACCACCGTGCCGGTGCTGGCCGCGAACCAGGCGGCCTGCGACGGCGGAGCGGGTGACACGAATTATTGCGTCAGCGGTTTCGGCAACCTGGGGCGCAATATCTATCGCGGACCCTTCCAGCAGAACTGGGATTTCTCCATCATCAAGAACATTCGGTTGACGGAACGCCAGCAATTGCGGTTCGCGACGGACTTCTTCAACATCTGGAATCACGCCAACTTTGCGAATCCGGTTTCCACGGACGTGGAAAGCCCGGGGAACTTTGGCGTGATCACCAGCACCAAGGGCGTGCCCAGACTGATTCAGTTCTCGCTGCGGTACTCGTTCTAGGCGGATCACCGATCGCAAACAACATTGGGGCGCGGAAATTCGCGCCCCTCAATTTTTGGAGAGCGAGAATCTCTCGAGTGTAGCCTGAAATGCGCAATCACTGGCCTCGTCGGGAGACCGTCATCGGGGCGTCATCCTGCGGGCGCGATTTTTGCTGACCGAAGGATCTCAACTTAAAATTTGCGCAAGATTTTCAGTTGAGATCCTTCGGCTATCCTCGTCGGATAGCCTCAGGATGACAAGTTGCGGTCGTTTTGGACGATGGGACGATCGGCCTGCGACGCGTTGTTGGAAATTCGGGCTGAGATTTCGCAAAGTGGTATGATTTTCCGGCCATGGCTAAAATTGCATCCAGAATTTCTCAATTGACGGGCGAGGGCGCACTCGCCGTTTTCACGCGGGCGAAAGAACTCGAAAAAGAGGGCCGCTCGATCATCCATCTGGAGTTGGGCGAGCCGGATTTTCATCCAGCGGCGCCGGTGGTGGATGCGCTGCGCGCGGCAGTGGCCGACGGGCGCGACCGTTACGTGGCCACGCGCGGCATCCCGCCGCTGCGATCGGCAATCGCGGAGTATCTGAAGCGCACGCGAAAGCTGGATGTGGCACCAGAGCAAGTGCTGGTGGCGCCGGGCTGCAAAATGGCGCTGGCGCTGGCGATGATGGCGCTGATCGAGCCGGGCGATGAAGTGATCTACCCGGATCCCAGTTTTCCGATTTATCCCTCCTTCACGCGCGGGCTGGGAGCGAAAGCGGTTTCTTACGCCCTGCGCGAGGAAAATAAATTCCAGCCGGACCTGAAGGAAATCGCCGCGAAAATTACTTCCAAATCGCGAGTGCTGATTTTCAATTCGCCGAATAATCCCACGGGAACCGTTTTTACCGAAGCGACGATTGCCGGGATCGCGGAGCTTGCGAAGAAGCACGACCTTTGGGTGATTGCCGACGAAATCTACGCGCGCATTCTTTTCAACGGCGAGTACCAATCCATTTGGGCGCTGCCGGGAATGGCGGAGCGCACGGTGATCATTGACGGATTTTCGAAATCGTTCGCGATGACCGGGTGGCGGCTGGGCTATGCCGTGGCGCAGAAGCACGTGATTGACGCGCTGGACATGCTGGTGCTGAACACGTTCACGTGCACGGCGGAATTTTCGCAGGTGGCGGCGATCGAAGCGCTGAAGGATTCCACGAACGCGGTACCGGCGATGGTGGAAGAGTACCGCAAGCGCCGCGACCTTTTTGTGGAGAGGTTGAACCGCATCCCGGGATTTCGCTGCCAGCGGCCAGACGGCGCGTTTTACGCGTGGGTGAATATTGAAGAAACCGGAGTGCCCGCGGCGGAAGTGCAGCGCGTGCTGCTGGAAGAAGCGGGCGTGGCGGGAATTGCCGGGGCGGCGTTTGGAGCGGAAGGAGAAAAGTATTTGCGGTTTTCGCTGGTGAGCGCGACGCATTTGCTGGAAGAGGCGCTGGAGCGGATTGAGCGGGTTGCGAAACGGTGGGGGAAGGTGGCGGCGGCTCGATAGTGCTTTTCGTGAAGTGCGTTTTGCGCTGGAAGAGGGCTGGGCAAGCCCAGCCCCTACAAAGGTGACAGTTTTGGAATTTTGGATGATGCCACTTTGGCGGAGGAAGGTGAAATTTGAGGGGACTGGCCTGGTTGCGTGGGGCGATTGCAGTGGTCATCGGAGTGGGAATGGCGCAAATGGCGGCGGCGCAGGCGACGCCTTATCCATCGGGCGACGTGCAGAAGACGTACGAGCGGCTGCTGAAGGAAATTGAGAAGATTCCGATGTACGACAACCACGCGCATCCAGGATTCGCGGACGACAGCGACGTGGACGCGATGGCTTCGCCGCCGGATGAAAGCGCCACACTCCGCTTGCGGGACGATAATCCCGAATTCGTCGCCGGCGCGAAGGCGCTCTTCGGCTACCCTTACGACGATTTCCAGCCCGCGCACGCCAAGTGGCTGGCCGACAAGAAAGCCGCGGCGGAAAAGGCCGGCGGCACGCAGTATTTCGACACTCTGTTGGACAAATTGAACGTGGAAATCTGCCTGGCGAACCGCGCGATGATGCCCGCGTATCTTGATACCAAGCGGTTTCACTGGGTATTTTTCGGCGACTCGTTTTTCTATCCCTTCGACAATAGCGCGCAGGCGGCCAGCACGCCGGACATGGGCGTCTACGTGCCGCTGCAGGAAAAAATGCTCGCGCGCTGGAAAAAACAGGAAGGCGTGGAAGGATTGCCGGCGGATTTGAGCGGCTATGTGGATTTCGTTCAGAAAACGATGGTGGAGAATCAGAAGCGCGGCGGCGTGGCCATCAAATTTGAAGCGGCCTATTTCCGCACCCTGTATTTCACCGATCCCTCCCGCGAGACGGCGGAAGCCATCTACAACAAATATCGCGCGGGCGGCGTGCCGACGGCCGAGGAATACCGGACGTTTCAAGATTATATTTTCCGGCGGATCGTGGACCAATCCGGAAAGCTGCACCTGCCGATGCACTTTCACACCTGCGTGGGAATCGGCGACTACTTCAGCCTGCGCAATGGCAACGTGCTGAATCTGGAAAACGTGGTGCGCGATGCGCGCTACAAAAACGTGAAGTTTGTGCTGATTCACGGCGGGTGGCCTTATGAACGCGAGGCGGCGCTGCTGACGGCGGTGAAAAACGTTTACCTGGATACTTCGTTCCAGTCGGAGATGCTCTACCCGTCGCAATTCAAGATGGTGCTGAAGCAATTGTTGACGCTCTATCCGGACAAGATGATGTATGGCTCCGACGCGTTTCCCTTTAATGACGCGCTGGGCGCGGAGGAGAGCATGTGGCTGGCGGCGCGCACCACGCGCACCGGGTTGGCGGCCGCGCTTGCGGAGTTGGTGGACGAAGGCGCGATCAGCGAGGCGAAAGCGATGGAACTGGCACGAAACTATCTGCACGACAATGCCGCGCGGCTTTACGGAGACAAGACTCTATGAGCGAAAAGACAGAATGCAAATACATCCCGTGGAACAAAGTGGAACGGGAAAAGCTGAACGACCTGATTGACCGCGAAATGGTGGTGGGCGACAAGCTGATGCTGGCGCGCGTGTTCATGAAAAAGGGCGCGCACGTGCCGAAGCACCAGCACCATAACGAGCAGGTCACCTACATCCTGGAAGGCGCGCTGAAGTTTGCGATCGACGGCAAAGAGATCGTGGTGCACGCCGGGGAAGTGCTGTGCATTCCTTCCAACATGCCGCATGAAGCCTGGGCGCTGGAAGATACGCTGGACCTGGACGTATTCGATCCGCCGCGCGAAGACTGGCTGAACAAGACGGACGCGTATCTTCGCCACGGGCGCTGAGGTTCAATCTCAATAAGTAGCGTGAGTGGAGCCGGTGGTCTGCACATTGCCGCCGACGACGGAGAGAGCGTAGTTTTCGCCACCCTGGCCGCTCCACGATTTCAGGTTGAAAGTTTGTCCCGCCACATTTTTGTGCACCTGGATATTTTTGAACTCCAGCGGAGTCTTTCTACGGCAGACTTCCGGAGGTTTGGTGGACTCCAGAAAATAGGCCGCACCGCCGACCACTTTTGAGGAGCCGTCCGGCTCCACGAGGACCGCGGCGTCTTCGTCCACGGCGATGGCGCGGACACGGTCCGCCCAGCCATCTTGCAAAATCCTGGCCATGAAAACGAGCAAACGGCCGAGGCGGTCGCGCTTCACGAAGTGCGTGTCCGTGATGGTGCCGGCGAGCAACGGGATATTCAGGAAATCCCGGGAGATGGTGACTTTATTGCCGTATGGATCGGCGAGGGCTTCGGGAGAGTGGATGGTGTCAATGATCGAAGCGAAGGAAAATTGGCCGAGGATCGCCAGGCCCGCGCTGGAGCCGCCAATTGGTTTTCCCGCGGCGATGTGGCGATTCAATGCTTCCTCGACGGGAGTGTCCTGCCAGAAGCGGACGTAATTGGACTGATCGCCGCCGGCAAAGTAGATGGTCTCCGCCTGATCCAGGATTGGCAGAAGTTTTGGGTCGTCGGAATCCTCGCGGCTCGCGAAGATGATTGTGGCGACGGAGTTCAGCGGGCACATGGCCTTGATCTCTTGATTGACCTTTTGGGCGTAGTCGTCTTCCGTGTCCGCGCGGAGAATCAGGAAATCTCCGCCGTTGGCGCGTTCACAAAGGAATTGGAAAGCGGCGTCTTGTTTGGAGCCGCCGCCCATCAGGGCGATGCCGCCGCGAGGCTGCGCGGTGCTGTCCGCGGAATTGCCGGTGCGGAAATATTTCCATTTTGCCTGCGCGGAAAGGGCCAGTGGAGAAAGCAAGATAAGAACAAGCGACGCCTGACGGATGAAATAAAGATTGCGCGAGTTTAAAATCATTTTTCGAGTATACGGTGCGCCGCGAGGGGGCGAAGAAAATTTTCGCGTTTATATCCATCGCACTTGCGGAATCGTATGGGATTAACCGTTCCTCACAAAAAATCCATGTTCTTCGTTGACTTCCCGGACCCCGCCCAACATACTGCGTCGCAACGATAGAGGAGAAGTACCGGGGATACTCGTAATGCGATCATTCGGAATTTGTTTATTCCTCAGACGCCGCACACAAATCACTGAGCAGGTATCCACAGGCTCGCGGCAATCCGGTCTGTAATTTTCAAGATATTCAGATTCTCCAGGTCCGCGCATTCGAATCACTGCGCGTTCCCGGTCCGTCTAAATCTTTCATGGGGGGCTTATGAAACGTTATTTCGCTTGGATTCTGGCAACAGGGTTGTCCTGCTGCCTGGCATTGGGAGTTTTTGCGCAATCGAACCGCGGGCGCATCAGCGGGCAGGTGACGGATTCGTCTGGCGGCGCGATTGCCGGAGCGAAGGTGACGATTGAGAATACCGGGACGCACGTTGTGCGGACCCTGCAGACGAACACGCAAGGCGATTATGTGGCGACCGACATTGAGCCAGGAATTTATTCGGTGAAGGCGGAAGCCGGTAATTTCAAGTCCGTGGTCCGCGAGAACGTCCAGGTGGAAGTAGCCAACGAACTCAAGATTGATTTTCAATTGCAGCCGGGGGCGATCAGTGAAGTGGTCGAAGTGACGGACGTTGTGCCGTTGACGGAAACGTCCAACGCGGTGCTCAATGGCGTGCTTTCGAACAAAGCGATCAACGAACTGCCGTTACAGGGACGCGATTTCCAGAACCTTTTGCCGCTGCACCCGGGCGTGCAACGCGACCCGGGCGGAGGATTTCATACCCTCACTTCCAACGGAATGCGGCCCGATGCCAATAATTTCATCATCGACGGCGCCAACGACAACGACATTTATTATGGCGAGACGGTGGTCAATGATGCGGGCATCTCCGGCACGCCCGCCAGCACGCTGCCGCTCGACGCGATTCAGGAATTCAATACCCAGGAACAGCCGCAAGCGGATTACGGGCAGAAGCCCGGCGTGGTGGTGAATATCGGCATCAAGTCCGGGACGGACAAAATTCATGGCACCGCCTATTATTTCAACCGCAACAACGCATACGATGCGCGCAACTACTTCAATCCCAGCCCGGACACAATATCCGCGTTGAACCTGAACCAGTTTGGCGCCTCGATTGGCGGGCCGATTGTGAAGGGCAAGCTCTTTTACTTTGCCAACTATGAGGGCGTGCGGAGCAAGGTGGGGAATCCGCTCACGGTGGACACTCCGGTCACAAGTTCCCTGGTAGGGCGATTGGACCCCTCCCTGGATCTCGATCCAACCTCTTACAGTATCGTGGACGCGGCTAACGCCGCAGGTTGCGGAATCACCCCGCTTCCCTCTACATGTAACGCGCTTAGTATGTCCTTAGTGAAATATTTTCCGACCAATCCAGGGCTTACTGTCAGTGCAGCCGATCCTTCCACACTTAGGACGGATTTCAACAACATCAACCGGGCGGACAACCTGGTGTTCAAAATGGATTACCATCCGAACGATAAAAACGTAATCTCCGGGCGCTTCATCTACGCCAACAGCAACCAGATTGAAGAGGACACCAAGCCCGTTGCCAGCCAGTGGCTCAGCCAGGCGCAACCCATCACGATGGTAATTGGAGGGGACTGGGCGTATGTGCCGAATTCGCAGATCACGAATGACTTGCGATTCAGTTACAACAGTTTTTACGAAAAAATCCAGCCGGTCGATGCGAACGTCAGTCCCACAAGCTATGGGCTAAATACCGGAGTCACTGACCCGAACCTGTTCGGTTTTCCCAGCATTTACGAGAGCACAGCGATCATGGATCCGCTCGGCGGAAATTACAGCTGGCCGCTGTGGACGACGCCGAGCCACACGCAAAACATCTCGGATACCGTGACGTATACGAAAGGGAAGCACTCGTTCAAGTTCGGCGGCATTTATACCTGGGGCGGGGTGGATTATTTGCGCGCCACGGAAGGCCGCGGAGAAGTGGACTTCCATCATCTACAGGACTACGTCGCCGGCGATCCCGAGGCTTGGTATTTGCAGTATGGGAACCCGTCCAGAAACGTATCCATGAAAACGCTTCGGACTGTTTGCGCAGGACGACTACCGAATCACGCAGGCGAGTGACCTTGAATCTTGGCTTGCGCTACGACGTGACCTACCCGATTAAGGATTCAAACAACCTGCTGGCGAATTTCACGCCAAGCCAGGGGCTCGTCCAGGTGGGGCAAGGCATCAGCCAGCCATACCAAACCAACTACAACAACGTTTCGCCCCGCCTGGGAGTAGCCTGGGATGTGACGGGGAGCGGAAAGACCGTGGTTCGTGCGGGCTTCAGCATGATCTACGTTGAGCCTTCGATTCGCACGTTCATGTTCAGCGGTGGTGGACTGAATTTGAATCCCAGCGGTTTGACGAAGGTTACGAATAACACGGACGGTTCGCAAACCATTACTCCGGGAACGGGGAATCTGACTTCCTTCTATGTGTCTGGAGGGGATCCCAGCCAGCTCAACTGGAACAGCACGGGGCCACCGATTTTTCCGGATGTGAACTAGCACCGGGACTCAACACATGCAGCACAGACGTGCCGTGCAACGTGTTTGCGGTCAATCCAAAACTGAATACACCGTATGTGCTTGAATTGGAATTTAAACGTGCAGCAGCAATTGACTCCGAATACGGTGCTGCAAGTTGCTTACGTTGCGAATCGCGGCGTGAAGCTCTATAGCATCACGGATCCCAACCAGGCCGATCCGAGCCTGGTGGTGCAAAATCCGGACTATGAACCGGGAGATTTCGACGGTTCGAATACTCGCTGCCGGAACAGTTGGCACGGCCCTATACCACGAACTGTCCAACGTCGGTGCAAGGAGGGCTCGGCACCGGCGGGCCCTTGCTACCCGTACCTTGGATTCTTCAACTATCTGGCCAACCAATCCACATCCAGCTACAACAGCCTTCAGGTCACGCTGACCAAGCGGTATTCGAAGGGGTTGTACCTGCTGGCGGGCTATACGTTTGCTCACGCCATCGATACCGCGGGCGCGACCAGCAATCTTGCCGATGTGCCGCAAAACAGCCTGGACTACGTGGCGGAGAAAGCGAGCGGTGATTATGATATTCGCCACCGCTTCACTTTCTCGGCGACCTATGAAATTCCCGGACGCAAGTCCTGGGCGCAGATGCTGGAAGGATGGCAGGTCACCAGCCTGGTGACACTTCAGGGAGGCTATCCCGTGGAGTTCTATGATGGCGGGAACGATTTCACGGCGACCGGAGAGGGCGAATTCAATAACGGGAATGACCGCTGGAACATTCTGGGTCCTCCTTCCGTGGTGAAGTTTACGAAGGATGGGAATCCGTTTCCGCTGCTGGATCCCACCGATCCTCAATGTCAACGAGCCGTGAATGGAAATCCTGGCCTGGAGGAAGCGCTGGAGGCCAACGGAGGATGCTTCAGCGTCAACGGAACGATTCTCTATCCGAACGCTCCCGGAACTTATGGAAACATGGGCCGGAACATTTTCCGCGGCTTTGCATTCTACGATTGGGACGCTTCCGTCGCGAAAGTATGGCAGCTTGAACGAGCGCTTCCGGTTGCAGTTCCGCGGCGAAGCGTTTAACGTGCTGAATCATCCTTTGATGTCCACCAGTTCGATCCGTGAAGAATCTCTATTCCAGCGGATTCGGGGAAGTTCGCGGGACTCCCGACGTGTGGGCATCGAACCCGGTGATCGGTTCGGGCGGCTCACGGCACATTCAGTTGGGGTTGAAGATTATCTGGTAGTTTTCGGGTACTCGGGAAAAGGGCGAGCCAACCAGCGGCTCGCCTTTTTTTATTTCAAGGGTTCGTAAACTGTGGATTGTTATCAGAGTTCCATTGCCCGATCTGGCGAGCTTTACGACTACGGCGCGGCGGCGCAATCCACCGATTGGGCGTGGAGCAAATCGAGCAGCACCTGTGGGGAGAGTTCGACCAGGAAGCCGCGGTTTCCGCCGTTGATATAGATCGCCGGCAGCGCCAGGATGGAGCGCTCAACGTAAACGGGGAGCGTTTTGCGCGTACCGAACGGCGAAGTGCCGCCGACCTGATAGCCGGTGTGGCGCTGGGCCACCTCCGGTTTGCAAGGAACGACTTTCTTGGCGCCAATTTGCCGTGCGAAATTTTTCAGGCTTACTTCGCGATCGCCGTGCATCAGGATCAAGCAGCGGCCTCGCGTCCTGATCCTGCATCACCAGAGTTTTGACGACGGCATGTTCGTCCACGCCAAGCTGCCGGGCGGATTCGGCGCTGCCGCCGTGATCCACATAATCGTAAAGGTGTTCGGTAAAGGCGACGCCGTGCTGGCGAAGAAAAGAAGTCGCAGGTGTTTCCGGGGCGTGCTCCCTGTGCGCCATGACGGGATAGCGGAGTCCGCGGCTAATTCGCCGGAGCGTGCTGCGTGGGCAAATAACTCTTGGCGTATTTCGCGGTGTCTACCTTCTGCCAATCCCCGCGCATGATTCCCTCGCGGATTTGTGCCGGGGTCTTGCCCAGGTGCGTCTGTTCGTAGGCGTAAAAATCTTCCTTCTGGCAGACATCGCAGCCTGTGGCGTGGCGGCTGACGTAGCAATCGAGCAGGCTGCCGTGGCCCTGGCTGCGGTCGCAATGGCAATAGCAGGGCTGCTGGTAGAGGACTTTCTTGATGCGGCCTGCGAGGACATAGGCGTTGAAGGTCTGAATGTCCGTAAAGAGAGAAGGCTCCATCGTCGGCGGCAGCGCATCCTGCGGCGGCTTGGCGTGGAAAGCGGGTGTGGCCTCGTCGGCGGCCTGCGCGGAGTGATCCATGGCCGGCATCTGTTGCGCCGGTGACGCGGCGAATTGCGGAAGAACCAGCAAGCTGGCAGCCGCGGTCAGAAGAAAACCACCGAAACAAAGTTTGCGGAACGCTTTCATGTAGAAACCTCTTTCCACCTCAATCCACAGCTCCTTCCACTTTACGGCGGCGGACCGCGAAATTCCAGAGAGTTGCCACAAGAAATAGCGGGGCGAGTATCAAGGCAAGGTGAGAACACCAATGCGCACGGGCGCCAGCGTGGTGGTATCCAGGATGCGGTCCCCGTTCAAATTGTCGATCTGGCTGTTGACGATGAAATAGAAATTGTCGCCGCGAATCGCGCCGGTGGTTGGAAGTGTGGTGAACATGGAACGATATTCGAGGATGGTCGCCTTGGAAACATGGAGGCCGTCGGAAGAAAGCTGGAAAGCGGCGATGCGGGGCGAACCGATTCCGTTCTGAACGGCGATCAGAGAGCCTTTGTGCCAGTAAAGGCCGTCGGCGCCAGCGAGTGTGCCAATTGGGCCGGGGACGATTTCCGCGGAATGGCCGGAACTGAGATCGAAGCGAAGGATGCCAAACTGGTCGGCGATAAAAAGGGATTGCTGGTCGTCCGAGAGGGCGATGCCGTTGGGCTGGAACATCACACGGTTCAACGACAATGCCTGAAAGGTTTTGGATTTTGGATCGAAATGATAGACGCGGTTGCCGGCGGTGTCCGTCACATAAACGGAGCCATCGCGAAGCACCACCAGATCGTTGAAACCGTGCTTGGCGTCGTCCTGCAGGGAAAAGCGGCCGAGCAGCGCGCCGGTTTTATCGAAATGAAGAAGCTCGGTGGGGCCATTGTCGAGCCAGGAGGCGCTCCAGACCGAGTCGTCATTGGGATCCACGCGTATGCCCAGGACAGGCAGGAGATGGTAGCGATCCGCAGGCACAAAATCGTCGATGCCGTCCGGGTATTGCCGGGGTATGCGCAGGATTTTTTTCAGGTGCAGACTGCTCAAATAGAAAACGTCTTGCGTAGGGTCGTAGGCCAGGCCTTCGGGGATCAGGTTTTTCTCCGGCGCAACGAAGGCAAGCTGCGCGCGGGTCACTTCCGGAAAATCCTTGTGGGCCAGATCGGTCAGGTGCTGAAATTCCGTGGAGTATTTCAAGCCAACGAACAAGGGATCATGGGTGGGATCGAAGCCCTCTTTTGCCAGGATGCAGTCTTTCAGGTGGCCGATGGCTTCGTGAGGTTCGTGCAGAAGCGCGTGCGTGCCGGCGAGGAAATATTGGACCGCGGCGCGATCGGGAGTCTTGCCCAGCAGACCCTCACCCAACGCAAGTTGCTTGCGAAGGTCCGCATCATCGGTGGCTTCCTGGGAAAAAAGAATTGGCGTGATGGCCAGGAGCAGCAGCAAAACCACGGCACTCAGGCAGCGCGTGGAAGCGGGAATGGAACGAGAGGGCATGAAATATCCTGGCGTCTATTAAACGACGGCGGACTTCGCTCGAGAAGAAGTATTCCAGGTGGTGAGAATCTCCGGGTTCAGGGCGCCGATTTGCGCATCCGTTCCGGTTTCTTCGGGAAGCGACCAACGCCAGACGGCAGCTCCCATCAGGCCGCTTTCCTGGCAGCGGGTGAGCGCGGATTCCAGCGTGTAGTCCGAGGCGCGGGGATCCCGCGCGGGAAGTTCACCGAGCCAGAGCGGCTTGTCGAGCGGGCCGAGTGAATGGAGTTGCCGCGCCAAATCTGCGCTTGGGTCCAGACCCTGCGCCGGATAGTAATGCGCCTGGTAGAAATCCAGCCCAAGCTCGGTCCACGCGCGCACCCAATCCAGGCGCGCGGAGCCCAGCGTTACGGGCACACCGGCGAATTCGCGGACGGCCTCCGCGGTCTCCGCGGCGAAGGCGCGAAAATCCGCGAACCGCATTTTCGCGGCGGGCGCGCGTTGGAATTCGCGGATCGCCCACTCCGGTTCGTTGGCGATTTCCCAGGCAAAAAGAGCGGGGTGCCGCTGAAATTCGCGGAACAGTGGAATTAGCACGCGGTGAAGAAACGCCTCGCGCCCAGCGGCGAATTGCATTGTCTGCTGATTAGCGTGGGGCAGCTGCATGCCCGTGCGATCCTGTAACCAGAGATAATCGATCAGCGAAAGACAGAGCTGCAAATCAAATTGGCGGGCAATTTCCAGAACGGCGCCAACATCCGTAAACAAAAATTCGTCGGGGTGTTGGGGAATGCCGTTTACGGAAGTGAAGCCGCCGCGGCCGTCGCCAAACAGGAACCAGCGCACCACTTTTGCACCGCAATCCCGAATGCGCGCAAATTCGCCGGCAACCGCGGAGTGATTTTCAGGGAGAGATATTCCACGATGACCCAGAGGAGTTATGCCGAAGTCTTGCGCGTAATGAACCCAGGGATAGTTGACGCCTAACAGGAAGGGCTGATGGTTCATGGTCTTTCCGCAAAAAGATCGCGGCTAACGAATCGGAAGCGGTTTGACAAAAGCCAACGGCAGTGCGGCGGAAGCGCGATCCGCCAGATGCTTATCCCGCAGATGGCGCTGGACGCGGCGGCCCCAGGTGCGAACGAAGGTGTAATTCAGCGCGCCGCCGATGGCGGAACTGGCCAGCGGCACCATGCGACCAACCCACTTTTCCGCGCTCTCTTCCCCGATGCGTACGGCCAGGCTCCCCGCAATACGTGGCGCCAGCCTTTCCGCAAGCTGCTTCTCCGCAAGATCCTTGCCCAGATCAATTCCCGCGGCGCCTGCGGCGGCAATCCACATTTGCGCGCGGCGCTCCGTATCGTCTTCCACGAACCCATAGAGCAGGCAGAGCCGCTGGATCAACCGCAAGGTGATGATGGTGAGCAGGCTGGCATCGGGGAGAATGGTAATCATGCCGCCCAACCCAAAGCCCGCGCCCTGAGCCAGCGCGATGCGTTGTGCATCCATAATCAGGCGCTTGGCAATGGCATCAATTTGTTCGATGGGAACATCGCGCATGCGGCCAAAGTGCGGAATCCAAAGATTGTGCTTATCCGCCAGATGCTGGCGAAACTCTTCCGGGTCAATCTCCACGGAACGCAGGCCGCGCAGAACCCCAAAGCGAAGCATACGTCCCACAGTGCGGCCGGCGAACGATTTTGGTAACTTCCCCATGGCCTTAAGCATCCTATGCCGTTTGGAAGCGGTCAAGGGTGGCGGGGTTGCAAGCGGCTGGGATGGGGGTGTTGACCAGCCGGATGCACAAATCCGGGAGTCCTACTTGACGCGAAAGCGATTTTGAGTAAACTGCATTTTTCCTATGGCGACGATGACCACATACCTGCCGGCCGAGATCACTGTGGATCTGGAGTATCCGCAGCGGGAAGCGGCGTTTTTCTACGGATTGTTCCTCCGGGGGCATTCCGCGGAGAAACTGCGCCAGGATATTGAGGTGCCCCCCACGGTTCTGGCCAAATGGCACCGCGAAGCCGAGCGTGAGCCGCAACTCCGCAGTGTTTTTTCCCGCATGTTGGAGTACCGGCGGCATGTGTTGGCCATCTTCGATGCCCTGGTAGTCTCCGAAGTTCAAAACCACCGCGTCCAGTAAACCTGCTTTTTCTTTCCGGAACACTCATTTTCAGGCAACGCAGACTGACCCTTTATTCGTCTAACGAGCATCGGGGCATAACTGTCTTTAAATGAACAAGATTCCCGATTTGACGGGGCCAGTCCAGGGGTTTAGAATCCATAAGCTGTGAGGGTGTCTCCATGCCTATGATGTTTCGAAGACTTACCGCCGGTCTGACCGCCTACGCCCTGCTCACCCTCCCTCTCGCCGCACAACAACCACAGGCTCCCGATCCGAATCCGCCAGCGGCTCCGCAGGCCCAGAAGCTGACCAAAGATCAAAAAGACAAGATGAAGAAGACGTACAAGGAGCTGGACAACTCCTTCAAGACCTGGCTCAACGAAGACGTAATCTACATTATTTCCCCGGAAGAGCGGTCTGCTTTCCTGCAGTTGCAAACGAACGAAGAACGCGAGCAGTTTATCGAGCAGTTCTGGCTTCGCCGCAGCAGCAATCCGGATATGCCGGACAACGACTTCAAGGAAGAGCACTATCGCCGGATTGCCTACGCCAATGAACATTATGCTTCCGGTATCCCGGGTTGGAAGACAGACCGCGGGCGGATTTACATCATCTGGGGCGCGCCGGATGAAATTGAATCGCATCCCACGGGCGGAACCTACGATCGTCCGATGGATGAGGGCGGCGGTTCGACGACCACTTATCCCTGGGAACGCTGGAGATACCGGTACCTCGAGGGCATTCAGGAGAACGTGGAATTGGAATTTGTGGATCCTTCGGGTTCCGGCGAGTATCACCTGACGATGGACCCGTCGGAAAAAGACGCGCTGCTTTATGTGCCCGGCGCAGGCTTGAGCTTGATGGAATCCATGGGCATGGCCTCCAAGACAGACAGGTTCACACGCTCTGACGGCACGCACTTGCCGACCGCGCTTGGCGGACAGCCCGCCAGCTTGAACGAATTCACGCGCCTGGAACTTTATGCCAAGGTGCAGCGCCCGCCGGAAGTCAAATATAAGGACCTGGAAGCGTTGGTGACGTCGCGCATGGTGCGCGACGATCTGAAGTTCAATTACCGGACCGATTTTCTGAAGATCACCAACGACACGGTGCTGGTGCCCGTGAGCGTGCAGATTCCGAACACGCAACTGCAATTCAAGGACAAGGACGGCGTCTACACCGCGGAACTCAACATTTTTGGGCGCGTGAGCACGTTGACCGGCCGCGTGGTGCAGACCTTTGAAGATCCCCTGACGCGCGATTATCCCGAATCGCTCTACAAGCTGTCGCAGAGGCAATCCTCGGTATACCAGAAGGCGCTGCCGCTGCGGCCGGGTCTTTACCGCCTGGACATCGTCATCAAGGACGTGAACAGCGGAAACGTCGGCGCGGTGAACACCCGGCTGGCGGTTCCTCGATATGAGGACGAAAAGCTGGAGGCGAGTTCGCTGATTCTGGCCGACCAGATCGAGCACGTTCCGGCCAAGCAGATCGGCACCGGACAATTTGTGCTGGGCTCCACGAAAGTGCGGCCACGGCTGGACGGGGATTTCACGACCGCGGACAAGCTTGGTATTTATTTGCAGATTTACAATTTGAAGACCGATGAAAAGACGCACAAGAACAGCGCGTCGTTCGTCTTCACCATCAAGAAGGGCAATGAGCCGGTGCCGGGAATGCAGTTCAAGCTGAACTCGGCGGACCTGAAAGAAACGGGCGATCAGGTGACCATCGAGAGATTATTGCCACTAGCCAGCGTGGCTCCTGGGAAGTATACTCTCGACGTTAACGCGACAGACCTGATAGCGAACGTCACGATCTCCCGATCGGCCGACTTCAGCGTGAAGAATCCGGTAGACCAGAAGACCGCGGCGAACGTTACACCAGGGAGGTAAAAGGGTGAAGCACAGTCCGCTCCTGTGTTTGGGAGTGCTATTGACCTTCACTCTGGGTGTGACTGGCGGCGCGGAACAAGCGGCGGCCCAAGGTTCCAGCAAGCTCTCTCCAAAACCAGGAACTCTTTCCGGACTGGTGCGGGATTCCGGCGGCATTCCGCAACTGGGCGCATCGGTAGCGATTATCCCGGAAACGCCGGGAATTTCCCCCACCTACGAATTCTTCACCAACACCCAAGGGATCTTTAACGGAGAGAAGTTGCTGCCCGGCGCGTATACGGTGCGGGTCACACTGGCGGGTTACCTTCCGTATTTGCAAAAGCACATTCAGATTTCTCCCAGCCTCACCACCACGGTCCGCATTCAACTGGAATCGATGTTCGCTTCGATCGAACAACTGCGCCGGCCTCCAACCGATAGCGGAGCGGAACCCGACGATTGGAAGTGGGCGTTGCGGTCCGCGCCGGGATTGCGGCCGGTCCTGCAATGGAATGAGAGCGACCCGCCGGGCACGATCATGTCCTCCGTTGTCGTCGAGCAGCATATCCAGCGGCCACTGGGAATCGTGGCACTGACGGATGGGGCACGGCGGCCGGGATCGGTTTCGAATGTCGCGGCGGCGCCGAGCACAGCGTTCGCCTACGATCAAAAGATAAATGGGAACGATCACATTGTTTTTGCGGGGCAGTTCACTCCGGACGACGAATCTCCCGCCGGCGGAATCGCCACGGTCTGGCTGCCCACGGGGTCCGCGGAAAATGGGCCGTCGAGCACGCTGGTGCTGCGCGAAGCAAAACTGGGCGCAAGTGGATTGACCTTCCGCGGCGTGCGCATGGATCAGAGCGAAAGCCTGGCCTTTGGCGACCGCTTTCTGGTGCGGGCGAGCGGAGAATACGTGCTGGTGGGCCTGGGAATGGCGGCGCATGATCTGCGCGCCAGTGTCCGGCTGCAGACCCGGCTGACCACCAATTGGTCCATGGACACGATTTACGCAGCGTTGCCGAACGGCACCGCGCCGAATGATTTGATGACCTCCGAGCTGGAAGGCGTGGACGCTCCCAGCGTTCTTGCCGATGCTTTGAATCAACTGGATACTTTCCCAGCGCTGCTGATGCGTGCCGGGCACCCCGTGCTGGAAAGCGGCCGCCACGAAGAAATGGCCGTCGGAAGAAAAATGGGCGCGCGCGGAAGTTTCCAGGTTGCCGCGTTCCACGATGATTACAGCCACATCGCCCTGTTCGGCAAAGGGAACGGTTTGCCGGCGGAGGAATATTTCCAGGATTTCTATTCGAAGGGATTTGCCTACGATGGCGGATCCTCCAGCGACTGGGGCGGACGAGTGGCTTTGCGGGAGAGAATTAACGACGACCTGGAAGTGACCGCGATTTACGCGCTCTCCGGTGCGCTGGTTCCGGTGGCCGAAATAGATGGAGGCCTGCGTGACGGGTTGCGCACTGCGCAGCGTCAATCGGTGGCCGCCAGCATCTCCTCGCGCATTCCGCAGAGCGGGACGCACCTGACGGTTGGCTACAAATGGATCAACGCGCCTGCGTTGACACGCGTGGATCCTTACGGCGAGGCGGAATATCAGGTTAGCCCGTTTCTGAACGTCGGCGTCCGTCAGCAGTTGCCAAGGATTTTATTCGGGCGTTGGGAAGCCAACGCGGAATGCGATAACCTTCTCGCCCAGGGATACGTCTCAGTGAATACGCGGGATGGCCAAATCCTGTTGGTGCCTGCATTCCGGAGTTTCCGAGGGGGATTGAGTTTGCAATTTTAGACCCGAAAGAACCTCTTAAAAGCCGTAGCCACCCTATTAGAAATTGGATTCTCCCCGCCCCGCAGAAGTCATACATCCATAAGTACTGCGTTTGCATCCAGATATCGGTATCAGAATCTACAGAAGATTGGAAGATGAGTTGCAGCAATTTCCAATTCGATAGGGTGTTTGTAGTCTAGGCCTGCGATGCGACAAAAACTCCGCGTGCGTGTCGGTGCAGTGGTCCTGGCGTTGGCGACGTTGGCCGCCATCGTCTTTTCCTGGTACAACTTTCTGCAACGCGCCCGGTATGACCTGGTGGACGACGGCGTGGCGTGGTCCGATGGACCTTCCGGCGTGGAAGCCTGGAAGGTAGCGCCTGATTCCCCCGCATCCGCGGCAGGCATTCGTTCCGGCGACGTACTGCTGGCCATTAATGATGTGCCGGTGCCGAAAGCGGCGCATGTGGCGCGGCGGCTCTATCGCGCGGGGCAATGGACGCAACTCCGCTACAAACTGGAACGCAACGGCGAAGAGTTTGAAACCCGCCTGATCACCACTCCGCCACACAAACCCATCAGTGTCGAAAATTACCTGCGCGTTGTTGGCCTGCTTTACCTCTTCATTGGGCTGTTCATTTTTGCGCGCCGCTGGAATGCGCCCCGGGCGGTGCATTTTTATGTTTTCTGCCTGGTGTCGTTTGTTTTGTACTCGTTTCAATACAGCGGCAAGCTCGACGCGTTCGATCTGGAAGTGTACTGGGCGAGCGTTGCGGCGCGGTTGCTGGCCCCCGCGCTGCTGCTGCATTTTGCGCTGGTCTTCCCCGAACGCCCGGAATCATCGCGGAAATCCCTGCTGAAATTCGCCGCGGTCTATGCGCCGCCCTTGGCGCTGCTGGTGGTGCATATCCTGGCGGCGGAAAACGCCATGGGCTTTGTTCCTACTACGCGCTCGCGCGTAGCTTTGGATCAGCTGGAACTTGGCTTCCTCGGTCTCTATTTTCTTGCCGCCGGTTTAATTTTCTACATCAGCTTCCGGCGCACGCGCTCCGGCATTTTGCGGCAGCAATTGAAATGGCTCACCGGAGGGACGCTGGCGGGAAGCGTGCCGTTTACGGTGCTCTACATTCTGCCGTTTCTTTTCGATGCGGCGACGCTTTCCTGGATGCAATTTTCCGCGCTCAGCCTGGTGCTGATCCCCTTGTGCTTCGGTTACGCCATCATTCGTTATCGCTTGATGGACGTGGACATTATTTTCAAGCGCGGCCTGGCGTATACGGCGGCCACCGCGGCCGTGGCGGGCGTCTATTTCGGACTGGTTGCACTGATCGCGGAAATCTTTCACCAGCAGACCACCGGCTCTGTTGGGGGCATGATCGCGATCGTGGTGGCGGCATTCCTGTTCCAGCCGTTTCGCGAAGGCATTCAGGGACGCCTGGACCGTTTCTTTTATCGCGACCGGCTGGATTATCGCCGTACGCTGATTGAATTCGGCCGCACGCTGACGAATGAAGTGCGGTTGGAGCCGATGCTCGGCTCGGTGATGGATCGCGTTTCGCAAACTTTGCTTGTGGATCGCCTGGCGATTTTTGTGGAAGACGCGCAGAATCCCGGAGAAATGCGGCTGGCGCGTTCGATGGGCGTGCGGCTCAGCGAGCGGCTGGACTTGAGCTTCCTGAAATCGGCAAAACCGGAATTTGCGTACAACACCATCTTCTTCGAGTCCTCGCGCAACGTGCCGGATGTTTCCGAATCCGTGCGCCGCGCCATCGAGCAACTGGATCTGAATTACTTTATCCCCTGCCGGATTCGCGAACACACGGTTGCATTTCTGGGGCTTGGCAAGACCGTGGATGGAGATTTCCTCTCCAGCGACGACGTGGAACTGGTGCAAACCATCGCCGGATACCTGGCCATCGCGCTGGACAACTCACAGTTATATACCTCGCTGGAACAGAAGGCTTTCGAAGTGGCGCGGCTGAAGGATTTCAGCGAAAACATCGTCGAGTCGCTGAACGTCGGAGTTCTCGCGGTGGATTTGTATGGAACCGTGGAAGCCTGGAATTCGCGGATGGAGCAACTCTTTCAGGTAACTCGAGGAGATGCCGTGGGGCAGCCGCTGGCAAGCCTGCTGCCGGCGGATTTGGTGAACGAGATCTCGAATCGTGGAGAAACCGAACAGGTTACCGGTATCTATAAGCAGCGCCTGCAGCATCAGGGGCGCGCCATGGTGCTGAACGTTTCCATCACGCCGCTGGTCAGCAAATCCGGCGAACGCATCGGGCGACTGCTGCTGTTTGACGATGTGACGCAGCGCGAGCGCATGGAAGAGCAGATGTCGCAGACGGAGAAACTCACGTCTCTGGGGTTGCTGGCGGCGGGCGTGGCGCATGAAGTGAATACGCCGCTGGCGGTGATTTCCAACTATATCCAGATGTTGGCGCGAGAAATGCCCGAAGGCGATCCGAAGCAGGCGATCATTGAGAAAATTGTGAAGCAGACGTTTCGCGCCAGCGAAATTGTGAACAACCTGCTGAATTTTTCGCGCACCGGGCCCAGTGCCCTGGCGGATGTGGACGTGAACCGAGTGGTGGAGGAGACGCTTTCGCTGGTGGCGCATCCCTTGAAAACGTCGCAAATCCAGGTTGTAAAGCATCTGACGAATGGGATTCCGGCGGTGCGCGGCTCCGCCAACAAGCTGCAGCAGGTTTTTCTGAATCTCTTTTTGAACGCGCGCGACGCCATGCCCAGCGGCGGAATTCTTGAAGTACGCACGGCGGCGCACAACGGCAGCGTGGAAATTGAAGTGGCCGATACGGGCAACGGAATACCCCGCGACCACATCCACAAGATATTCGACCCCTTTTTCACCACCAAGCCGGGTGGCCGCGGTACCGGGCTGGGCTTGTCTGTGAGTTACGGGATCATCAAGGAACATGCCGGAAAAATTGACGTGCGGTCTGCGCCGGGCCGCGGCACATCGTTTCACGTGGAATTCCCAGCAGTAAGGAATGTGGTGCATGCCTAAAGGCTCGATTTTAGTAGTTGACGACGAAGCGGAAATTCGCGAGGGACTTGAACTCCTCCTGAAAACCGAAGGCTATAAGGTGTCCATGGCGGAGACTGGGCAATCCGGATTGGCGCGCCTGGGCGAGGAGCCCTTTGACCTGCTGCTGCTGGACGTGAGCCTGCCGGACCGCAATGGCATCGAAATGTTGAAAGAAATAAGGCGGCAGGATCCCCACTTGCCGATCCTGTTGATCACCGCTTACGGCTCCATCGAGATGGCGCGCGCGGCATTCAAAAGCGGGGCGATGGACTACATCACCAAGCCCTGGTCCAACGATGAATTGCTTTCGCAGGTGGCCCAGGCCGTGGAATCCCACCGGTTGCGGGAAGAGAACCTGCAGTTAAAGCGCGCGCTGAAGCAGCGCTTCAATTTCCCAAACATCATCGGCAAGAGCGACAAAATGTTGACGCTGTTCGATCTGGTGGCGCAAGTGGGACCATCGCGGTCCACGGTGCTGATCAGCGGAGAGAGCGGAACGGGAAAAGAATTGATCGCCAAGGCGATTCATTCGGCTTCGCCGCGCGCAGACCGCGCCTTTGTTCCGGTGAATACGGGCTCCATACCGGTGGACCTGCTGGAATCACAGCTGTTCGGGCACGTGAAGGGCGCGTTCACCAGCGCGGTCTCTTCTAAAAAAGGCTTGTTTGAAGTTGCCGACCAGGGAACGATTTTCTTCGACGAAATCGCTACTGTCAGCCCGGAAACGCAAGCCAAACTTCTGCGCGTGATTCAGGAGCGCGAGTTCATGCGCCTGGGCGGCACCGAGCAACTCAAGGTGGATGTGCGCATCGTCGCCGCCTCCAATATCGATCTTCTCTCCCTGGTGAAGGAAGGGCGATTTCGCGAAGATCTCTATCACCGCCTGAACGTTATCCACCTGCACTTGCCCGCGCTGCGTGAGCGCCGCGAAGATATCCCCATGCTGCTGGCGCATTTCATGGAGCGCTTCTGCCAGGAAAACAACAAGCCCCTGCATCAATTCACCGCGTCGGCGATGAAACTGCTGATGGATTACGACTGGCCGGGAAACGTTCGCGAACTGGAAAATGTTGTGGAGCGCGCAGTGGTGCTTTCCACGCAGGAACGCGTGGACGTGGATCTGCTGCCGGAATCGCTGCGCAGTAAGGAAATTGTGCGCGGCGTTCGCCTGCAACTCTCTGAATTTTTGCCACCACTGCCCGGCGAACCCGGCGCGCGAACCGCCGCCGACAATCCGAATCCGTCGCTGTTTCAAATTATTGACGAAGTGGAGCGACGCATCATCGTGGACATGCTGGAGCGCACGGGTTGGAATCAAACCGATGCGGCAGAGCGATTTTTGATTCCGCTTTCCACGTTGAACCAGAAAATCAAACGCCTGGGAATTGATGTGCGCCGGCGCGGGCGCGTGGATGAAGGTCAGGTGGCATTGCAGGGCAAATAAGCCCAAAATGCCTTGCCACAAGTGGTTTTATGGAAATAATTAACTCCGAGACCTAATCCTTCGAACAGAAAGCTCACCGAAAAATCGAATTGCCGATTACGGCTGGATTATCAGGAAGAAGACTTTTGGCGCTGACCGATCCATTTGAGATCGCCTCATTTCAAGATGAATGGCGTGCGCTTCTTGAGTGCACCTCTCCCGCGTTCGACGCCCAGCGGTTCACGGAATTAGCTCGAACAGGGGATTGGTCTCGATTGTTGTTGCTTGCGGAAGAGCACGGAGTCCTAGGACATCTCGCATACCATCTACGGGAGCTCGACCCAAATTTCGTGCCCGCAGATGTAAAGCGAATGCTGTTGGAGCGCCACCGCGCACAGGTATTCTCTACGCTGAAGATAACGGCAGAGCTGTTCCGCCTCTTGGGATGTTTCGCGGCCAAAGAAATTCCCGCGCTCGTCGTCAAAGGTCCGGTCCTGGCCATGCAGGCTTACGGAGATCCTGCGATGCGTTACTTTGGCGATCTGGACTTGCTTGTGCGCCATCGCGATATCCGCCGCGCCACGGAAGCCATGATTGCCTCTGGCTTCGAAGCGACCGTTCCTCTCAGTGCTATCGACGCCGGCAAGATACCCGGACAGTATCTTTTCTCGAAGCCGGGCGCAGATCTGCTCGTCGAACTGCACAATGATTTCACTTTGCGCTATTTTCCTCGTCGGCTGCCTATTGACAGGCTTTTTGACCGACACATACAGGTGCAATTAGACGGTCACGAAGCGCCGGCTTTGGCAGTGGAGGATGAATTGGTCTACATTTGCGTCCACGGCGCCACACATTTCTGGGACCGCTTGGGCTGGATTGCCGACGTCGCCGCGCTTGTCACCCGCAAATCGGATATCAATTGGGACAGCGCCACGAAGTTCGCTAATGTCGTGGGAGCGGAACGCATGTTTTACACCGGCCTTCGCCTCGCCACGGATCTGCTGCATGCCCGTCTGCCAGATAAAGTGCTCTCTATCGTCCGCAGCGACGTCGGGGCCGCCAAGCTGGCAGAGTGCGCTCGCGCCTGGCTGAGCGGGGGCCGTAGAACTTCTCCCACTCTCTTCGAACGTGCAGTCTTCCGTCTACGAATGCGTGGCAGCAAATCCGCGGCCCCGGCCTACCTTTTGAGGTTATCTCTTTCTCCGACTGAAGAAGACTGGCAGACGGGCGGTGAAATTAGCCACAACCGCCTGCTCGAGGCGTTGCGGCGCCCGTACCGCCTAGCGCTCAAACACGGTGGGTGGATTAGGCGCCGAGATAGTTGAATTTTCGATTTGGTGGTAAGTGTGTAAAAAATTCAACTCTGTCCATTCTGTTTGCGGTCCACGCCACAAAAGCGGCAAAATCCTTCCGAATATTGTCCAATCGGCTGCATAAGTGGATAGAAAGCTACGTCTAACTGCTTTATTTTCAACGAGACTGAGTGGCAATTCTCTTGCACTAAAACCCAGCTGTCCCTCGGTGCCTCTAGGTGGAAAAATGAATCGATTGATACTCCGTAGCTTAATAACAGCTTTTATGCTCGTGGTGGTGTTTGGTATGCCATCCGTCGCGTCGGCGGATGGGATTACCTGGGATCTGAGTGGTGTGACCTTTGACGACGGCGGGAAGGCAACGGGATCGTTCGTCTATGACGCGCTGTCGAATACGTATAGCGCCATAAATGTCACCACCACTTTAGGATCAACTTTGTCTGGCACCACCTATACAAGTCTAAGTTCCTTGGGTAGTTCCTCTGACACCGGTTTACTGTTTGGGGTGAGTAGTGGTGATGTTACCAATACTTCGGTGCTGTTTCTGCTTTTCGATGCCGCTCTGACAAATTCCGGGGGCATCGTTCAACTTTCACTCATACCTCCTGACAATAACAGCGTCGAGGGCCTCTGCACCAACTCAGACTGCTCCGGTTTTACCATGAGGTCTGTAACAGGCGGTGAATTGGTCTCAGAAGCCGTTAAAACGCCGGAACCGGCATCGATTTCGCTTCTGGGCATGGGGTTCATTGCCTTGCTGATAAGCGCTGCTATACGCAAACGGTTGTACGTCTAAGTGCGTGAAAATCAGTCGCTGGTTCTATCTACCGACAGTACTCCTGCGAGATAACACCAGCGTATGACAAGGCCTGCTGCCAATTTCCGAAGCGCTGCGGGAATTCCATTGCCAATTGGTGCGCGATCTCCTCAAGCGAAACGTTCCCGTCCATCAGTTCGAAACTTCTTCGATGTAAGCGCCCCTCTTCGGAGAGATGCGGGACATAATCTGCCGCCCTTCTGCGGAGTTGTTCGGCGGAAAGCACCTCGCCAGCCAACTGTGATTGATCAAATTTGATGGCGGGATCGCCCGATCCTTCCAGCGGTTCGATATTTGACGTCCATCGCCAAACGTAATCATCTTGCACCAATTTCGCCTCGAGGCTTATGGCCACGACTTGACTGGGCGCCAAGGTCACTGGCTGCGGCCATGGGAAGAGCAGTGAACCGTAAATCGTTTCGGGCGCAGATGGAGCATTGGAGAACCCAACACCCTCGGCCAATTCCGTGTCAAACCAGACCAGAATCCCGTGGGCGCGCCCGCCTCGCTCGATCTTCCAATCCAAGAGGCCTCGGACGACCTGATTTTCTATGCTGGTATAGTCCAGCGTGGCCCAGAGTTGAGGCGCGCTTAAAAGCTGGTCGGGACTGACACGTACCCTCTGAGCGTTGTTCACCGCGAGCTGCTTAGCCGCTTGTAGGTTCAGGGCTAGCGGATTGTTGTCCCATGGGTCCACTAATTCGCTGTACTGTTCTGGAGCCTTCACGATCGCAGCCCACATCGTATCCGTGCGAGGGATCAGGAGTGCCGCCCGGTGCAAGAAAACGGCGCCGTACATCGACGATCGACGGGATATGGCGTTGAAAGAGTGGTACCACTCCACGGAGATCCGACACGATTACGTCTGCCCGAAGGGGAAGCGTCACGCGGTCGGAGAACTCCTCGAAAAAGTCGATTTTGTCCGCGCAGCCGTTGGCGGCGGCAACCTCACGTGCCACCTGAATGATCTCATTTGGCTCGATGGCATAGACGCGGCTCGCTCCAAGCTGGCACGCGAGCACTGCGAAAATACCTGGTCCCGTGCCGATTTCTAGAACGACGGCCCCCGGGCGAACGGTTTTGCGCAAGGCTTGGGCATACGCATCCACGCGAACACGATCCGCGACCATGGAGCCATATCCGCCCAAGCTATACATAGAATTGGTCGTGATTCGCGAGCGAGTTCGGCGAGATAGGTAGCATTACCTTCTTGGCATCGAGGCAATAGCCTCACATATGGTAAATACCGATGAGGGGTCGTCCGGGGGGCGTACTCGGCGGATGGGGACGCCAGTGACAACTCGGCTGAGTAAGTCAAATTCCTGAGAACGCATATCGCGATCGAGGAGATAGTTGACGTATGTGTTGGCGACCAGCCCTGCCAGGGCGTCACTTCCGACAACTTCTTCTACGACCGGAGCGGCCAACCCCGTCTCGCGTTCGTCGAGGAGGTAGATTGCCGCGAGGGGTAACGGATTTGTTGCGAAACCAAAAGCATTTTCTCCAAGAGCCAGGTACCGCTTGTCCCAAGTTGCTGTGATCCGCGGCAAAGCTTCTTCCGAGCCAAATAAAGCACGAACTGAGTCAGGCCATAAGTTGACTCGAGGATAACCCGGAGTAACTAGAAAGTTCTCACCGTCTTCCACCAATGCCACCACATCATCGGCGATCACGGAATAGCCGCGTTGCGCAAACGCCGCCGCCGTGGTGGACTTGCCGGACCCCGGGAACCCAGCCAGTGCAATTGCATGCTCGCCGAAGGCGACGGCACTCGCGTGCAAGCAGGTAACTCCTCGCCGCCGTAACACGAATCCGATCACAGGTCCGAGCAAATAAGTACAGGCATCTTCCAGCGTGTAGTTCTCTGGCCAATCGCCCCACACCTCGTGGCCCTGGCGTTCGACCGCAAATCGCACCCCATCGCTGTAAAAGAACCCAATATATTCCCCGCTACCTAGAACGCCGACACGCAAGCTCGGTTCGTCCGGCGTATCGCCTTGTGAACTGGCGTAGAGGACTTCGCTCGACTCAGGTAAATGTGTTGGGAATGTAGGCCAATCCTTCAACCTTATCTGCACGTCAAACTCATCTGAATCATGTCGAAAGGATAGGCCGGGAAGAGCCATGTTGGCCCTAAGTCGCAGCCCATAAACCATTTGCGATACGAGCAAAGGTTCCTCGGGAGGGGATCTTCAGTGGGTCTTGAGATTCATTGCTAAAATCATGCCGCCGTCGCGGTGCATATTAGTAGAAGCGACCGACTGGGTCAGTGTCCCGATATTGCCGTACACGCGCAGTGTAGGTTTCTGGTAGAGTTTTTTTGCCGAACCGTGAGTATCAGATTTCACGACACTTATCCCTTCATTTTTATACCCTATAATTCCTTCGACCGCAACCAAGTGTTCAAACTGAGCGGCCGCAGATGAATCCAAGCTCTCCACGCATTGTTCTCTCCGAAGACTTTCGGAATCAGCCCTCGCTCTACGTATCGGCCCAATTCCGGGACAGCCTCAAAGGAATCGACCCAAGCCGACTCCGGGCGTTGAAGAAGCGCGATGAGAGGGTCCGCTAGGAGGGGCGACTTGCGTCGTAAACGGACCGCTTCAGGTAAGATACCGCGAGCGGCCTCGCGCAGCAACTGTTTGTCAGAACACCAAGGTAGCGCAGGCAAACTCAGCAAGAAATTCACCAGACGCAGATCAAAAAAGGGGTGGCAAACTTCCACCGGGACCCGCGTGACCCCGGAATCACCTCCTTCGAACAAAGATGGCCAAACTGGGTCAACCATCGCTTCGTAGGCGGTTGGGCGAACAGCTGCATTTGGAGCGGTGGCCCGGGGTGACGCTTCCCAACGCTCGCGCAGACCAAAGCGCCTTTCCAGGTCCCGGTTCAGCCATCCTGGATAGTGGGATATCTGGCTCTTGGAGGCAAACCATCTTTGCCAACGCGTGCGAAGGTACAGCCGCGAAAAGCGACCTTCGGTTGTAAGATAACGCACCGCTTCAGCGAGGCAACTGGCCAATCTGCCGCTCCTTGAGTAAGTGCAAGAAATGAACTGAGAGCAGGCAGGAAAGCGCAGGATCGGCCCCAAAGCCGGTCAAGGCCACCCGGTTGCGAAGCGCAAGGTTGCGCAATTGTGCCAGATCCCCATCCGACCCGGGTGAATGCAATGGCTCGGGCCAACGATGGTCATCGTGATTCCGATCCTTCGATAGTCCCATCTCTTCCGCTTGAAATTCGATCGGAATTTTCAGCGCTTCTGCAACAAGTCCCGCATAACGTCGCTCTTCATGCGGAATCAAACTGTCAAAGACTTCCGTATAGGCGCGCAGCCCGGAAGCGGACCCGCTGCGCGCTAGCGTCCGCTGCGCGCTCGCCGCCACGGTCGGAGAGTCGAGTCCACCGCTCATCAAAACGCCAACGTTGTTCGTTCTTATCCTGTCTGCGACTGCCTGATCGAGTAGTTCCCGGAATTGCTCGACGTACTCCTGCGGCCGTTTTTGAACAATTGGACCGGTCACAGGCAGTTCCCAGTAACGCCGAATTGATATGTCGTCTTTCCTACAGACGAGGGTATGGGCGGGCAGCAGCCTTTGGATGTCTACGAACGAAGTTGCCCCAGGTTCCTGGATCATGTCAAAGAGAAGGAAATCGGCAATCGCGAGATCATTCAAACGTCCTGAGACGGCGGGATGCCGACGAACACAGTCGAGGGTGTTGCTGAAGACCAGGACCGAACCGACGCTAGCATAGTAGAAAGGTTTGATGCCGAACTGATCGCGGGCACAAAATAAGCGCTGGTCGGGCGCGTCCCAAATCGCGAAGGAAAAATCACCGCGCAAATGTTCAACACACGCCGAGCCCCATTTCGCATAACCTCGAAGGATTAGTTCGGAGTCGGGAATCGAGCGACCGATTTCGCTCTCCGAAAGATCAAGTGCAGCCAGCAGCTCTGCGCGTCCGTCGAGCCTCGCGTCCGCAGCGATCCAATACCGGCCCTCAAAAACGGCGGGCTGCGACTCGCCGTGCGACTCGCGCGTCGTCCGCAGCATGGTATGGCCCAGGCCGATCGAAGTTTCTATCCAACTGTCGCGGGCATCCGGTCCACGATAGGCGAGAAAATCCACGAGCGACTGCAACAAGGCCGGCTCAATCGGCGCGCCGTCCCTGTTAAAAATGCCGACAATTCCGCTCAATCAGCACCTTTTAAGCAATGGGTCAGGATTTGAATTCCCGAAACATGTTGTCATGCGACTAGAGTTGAAATTCCATTTGCTACCGAGCGGGAGATTTATTCTATCTCCAAGGCTCTTCCCCCAGCAATCGTGGCCGCTCAGGAGAATCTTTCGATACGCGCTCTCGCGAAGCCGGCGAAGCCATTCCAGTCTTCGAAATGGTCAACCGGATAGCCCGCAACTCCAATGCTTACTAGGCGGATGACGGACGGAAAGAATTCTACGATCCTCTGCGCTTTTCGTGACGACGTAATATGGCTGCCGCCTGCGTCCGTTGAGTGGGCACCGTTGTTCCGAGAATAGGGGCTCCGCATGGCTTTGAAAAACCTTGCACCAAAAACGTGGGCCCGATTGCCGCACAATTTGGTTGGCGTCTGGCAGCGGCGGTCCGGACCGCAGCAATTCATACAAGCCTGTCCGGTCCCGAAGTGCATCGCCCACTCAGACCATCCCCGTAAATCCCTATTATCGTGGGTCAGGTGGCAGGGCTGCGAGTGCTGCATCGAATGCTGCGAAGTGGTGATGATGTATTTCCGGATCGCTTAAGGTTTGACCTCCGCACTCGACCCAGGCGTGTGCTTCAAAGGCTCCTTTGTCCTTGCGGACTCCCACACGCAATTCTGACGCAACGCCTTGTCGCGCCAGTAGCCACCAGAGGGCCAGTGATATCTCTAGGCAGGTAGGATCGCCGATTCCATTGCGTGCCGAGGCGTGTACCATTTGTGCGGTTAAAAAGGCGCGCACTTGGGCGTCAGTATTTTGCGATCCGTGAGGAGCAGAAAGGAAGTGTTCGAGGAAGGCCTTGGTATTGCGAAATCCGCGCCATCGCAAGCTGATAGAAATCAGAGGCAACACAACTGACGCGCGCAGGAAGAGTCCCCTCGTCGGCCTCTCCAGCGAACTAAATAGTCGGATCCACTTCCAGATTCGCATGATGGACTTGGAACAAACCGAGATCTGCTAACTTCCCAAGGAGATCCGAAAGGTGCTGACGAAGCGGCTCTGCCTCGACGTCGAATTCACACAACAACTGGGCATAAGCACTTTCGATGCTCGGCGCCGTTGTGACCACCTGCCACATCCGCGTGCCAGTCTCATCGAGGCCGTAATACTGTTCCGTCTCCAGATTGAGGAAGACGGACTCCTTTTCAAGATAGCGCACCAGCACATGCCCCGGCACTTCAACACGATCGGAGAAAGAAAACTTCATTCCAGCTCCTCAAGGACAGCTACAAAGATAGCATTTTCAAAACCAGGAGAGATGAAAATTGTCACTGCCAGACCCACGAAGCTGGGTTTTGGTCTGTCTTGCACTCATCCCAGGTCCTGCGTCTGCGGAAGTATTCCAGTTTGCGGCCAGTCTCCCACTCTCATCCCTTCAATTTATTCTTGCATCGCCGAAGCGGGCTAGGCAGAGTTACAACTGATGATCCTGCACCTTTCCGATTCCCTCTCACGTGGGTTGGTTGTCGTCGCAGCCTTGCTATCCTCTCATCCCGTCAATTTATTCTTGCATCGCCGAAGCGGGCTAGGCAGAGTTACAATTGATGATCCTGCACCTTTCCGATTCCCTCTCCCGTGGACTGATTGTCGTCTCAGCCTTGCTAATCGGGTTCTGGCTCTCGTTTTTTGGATTGCGTACTGCAATCGCGCGATACGGCTACGAAGGGGACACCGCAGCACGACTGCAATTGGCTGTGCGTTTGGAGCCGAGCAATCCGAATTATTGGTATCGCTTGGGTCGGTACCAGCAGAACAACCTGGAAGCACCAAACTCTGCTCTAGCACAGCAATTCTATCGGAAGACGATTGCGCTGAATCCTCTCGATACAGATGCCTTGCTGGACTTGGCCACGGACTATGAATTGGAAGGCAAAAACGCAGAAGCCCACGATGCTTATCTCCTAGCCAGGAAGAGTTACCCCTCCTCGGCGGATGTGTCCTGGCGATATGGAAACTTTCTTTTGCGGCAGGGCAACAAGCCCGAAGCCTACGCAGAATTGCGGCGCGCCATAGACGCGGATCCTCAGCGTGCGGCTTTGGCGTTTTCGCTGGCCTACCGGACCAACCCCGATATCGGTGAGATTTTGAATCGCCTTTTACCAGCGAAACAAAGCGCGTATTTAGGCATGATCAATGAGGCAGTTAGTGAGAGCCAAGTTGCGGTGGCTCAAATCCTTTGGACTCGAATGCTGGCGCTACATCCGCGTTTGGAAGTCAGGGACTTCGAACCACTGGTTTCTGGCCTTTTGGCGGCGAGAGATGATAAGGAAGCTCGCCGCGTCTGGGATCAGGGCATGGCTACCCTGAGTCTTCCGCCACTTTTGCAGCTTCAAGATTCGGTAGTGTGGGACCCTAGTTTTGAGTCCGGCATCAACGATTCCGTATTTGGTTGGCAATACAAACCGATCGAGCAAGGTGTGAGCATTGGTTTGGACAAGGGGGATAAACATTCCGGTAGCCAGGCGCTAAGGCTCTCGTTTGATGGCAAACACAATCCATCCATAGCGGCAGCCTGCACTCTCGTACTGGTGCGACCTAACACGGCGTATCACTTTTCGGGCTGGATCAAGACAAAGGAAATCACCACAGCATTCGGAGTCGGCTTTCGCCTCCAAACCCTGGGTGCCTCCGGTGGCGTTTTCGTCTCCACACAACAGATTTTCGGAAGCCATCCGTTCACGCGGATCGATCAAGCCTGGACTTCGGGAGCTGACATCCGGCGCGTCATGATCTGTGTGGTTCGCGAACCGAGCGACAATCCTGAAGTGCGGATCTCCGGAACTGCCTGGGTGGACGACGTGAACCTTGTGCCTCAACCCACCGAGCCCCGCACGCCATGAGACCTTTTCGAATCGCCATCTGCTGCCTGCTGGCCTTCGCCGTCTTTGCCTTCGGCGCGGTCGAAGAATGGTCACAGGCAGTCCTTGAGATTGGTGCCGCTGTTCTGCTTGTGCTATGGGCCCTTCGCCAGTACAGGCAAAGAGTGGACCATCTGTTTATCTCGCCGGAGTTTCTGCCGCTCTGTGTATTCGCTCTCGTAGTCCTCGCGCAACTGGCCTTTCATCTGACAGCTTCAACCTACGACACGCGCGTCGAATTTCAGATATTGTTGGCCTACCTGATCATACTGTTTCTGATCTCTCAGGCTTACACCCGAACTCATCACTGGCGCGGGTACGTTTGGTTTCTGATGAGTCTTGGTTTTTTCGTCTCGATCTTTGGAATTCTTCAGTATCTGACCTTCAACGGGAAGCTCTATTGGCTTCGCGTGATGCGCTACGGAGGTATCCCATTTGGCCCCTACGTGAATCGGAATCACTTCGCTGGATTTGCCGAGATGGTGATTCCGATGGCTCTGGTGCCTCTGGTTCTGGGCAAGGTGCGCCGGGAAAGGATTTTTTTGGTGGGTCTGTTCACCTTAGTTCCGATCGTGGCACTTTTCTTGTGTGCTTCGCGCGGAGGAATTGTCAGCTTTGCAGTGGAGTTGCTTATCCTGCTTTTGTTGCTTTTGGTCCGCCGGGTCCATAGCAAGCACATGATGCTGGGCGGACTTGTAGTGCTGTGTGCGGTGATGGCCGTCTCCTGGATTGGTGTCAAACAGGTGTTGGAGCGTTTCGCAGGAATCCAATCGCTTGAGGTGTCAACCGGGAAAAGGACGGCTATGCGCCGAGATACCTGGCGGCTGTTCCTTGACCACCCATTGCTGGGAACGGGACTTGGGACCTTTGAGATGGTATTCCCTCCCTATGATTCCCTATACGACGGAAAAATTGCGAACCACGCCCACAACGACTACCTCGAGGTTTTAGCAGAAACTGGTCTCCTAGGGGGGTTGTGCTGCGCGTGGTTTCTCGGTGCCGTCATATGGAACTCCTTGAAAGGGATGGCCGAGTTAGGGAGTTCATTCGGCTCAGTCCTGAACCTCACCGGATTGCTGGCGTGTTCTGGGATCCTGGTCCATAGTCTGGTAGACTTCAATCTGCATATACCTGCGAACGCCCTGCTCTTTTTTGTCTCCGCTCACTTGGCTACGGTCCGCCCACAGCCGACCCACCTGGGGGACGGGGGACAACCCACCGCAGGCTAGACGCGATCGAAAACACTAGCCGCGCTTTGGCTTCGAGATTGTATAATCCGGCGAGGGGGAATCCATCGAATTAAAGGTCCAAGCTAGACTAACGGGCCAACG